>NZ_JABFDI010000009.1 GCF_013403915.1 Winogradskyella pacifica | reverse complement strand
AGTATCTTAACAATAAAACCAACATGATTAAAAATTAAAAGGTCGCCTAAATTGTTTTTAGACGACCTCTTTTATTTTTTGCGAGTCTAGAGCTATAGAATTGTAAGCTGTTTATAGAGCTAAGAGTTCTTTTACTTTAGCTTCTAGAGCGTTTCCTCTAAGGTTTTTGGCAGCAATTTTGCCTTCAGCATCTAATATAAACACCGCAGGAATAGCTTGAATGTTATAGAGTTGTGCAACAGGATCTAGAAAATAAGATAAATTAGATACTTGTGTCCAGCTTAATTTATCCTGTTCTATAGCATTTACCCAAGCTTGTTTTGGATCTTTTTGAGAACGCGTCCCATCTAAAGATACCCCAATTATTTCTAAGCCTTGGCTATGATATTTATTGTAAATGTTAACGACATTTGGATTTTCTCTTCGGCAAGGGCCACACCAAGCTGCCCAAAAGTCGATAATAGTTACTTTGCCTTTAATATCATTTAGACTCACTGTTTTTCCTTCAGGAGTTGGAGCTTTAAAGTTTGGGGCTATTTTTCCAATATCAACCCTAGATTTGGCTTCAAAAGCAACCATGAGTGTAGTTAGATTTATTTTGATGCCTGCACCTTTAGAAGTCGATTGTAATTCTGAGTTAAGATTATTAAAAGCCTCTTGGTAATCTTTAATATTAGCATTTTTTTTGTTGATTTCTTGCTCAATTAAAGTGAGACTATAATAGCTATTGGTATTCGCTTTTATAAAACTAAGAGGATAGTTTTGCTGTTTCTTCTGAGCAGCTATAAAAAGGTTTGTTAAAGAATCTTTTTTAGACTGTAATTGTTCAGAGCTACCACTACTTAATTGTCTGTGTATATTTCGTAATTCATTCTGTAGATCTACGGATTCCTTTTTAAGTTTTGCGTAACCTTGGTTATAAGCGTCAAAATCTGTTTGTGAAGCCGAACCAGAAACTTGTGATTGTGATATATTTGCTTTGTCAATAGAGATGTCAATGACACTGTTTTCTAACATAAAATTGAGATTTCCATTTACAGAATTAATAGATATTACCGAAGGTTTAGGAATATCAACTTTACCTGTAAACGTAAATTTTTCATTAACAACAACAGCCGTATCAACAACCCGTTCTCTACCAGTTCTGTCTTTTTCTTTTAAATACGCTCTAACACCATTATAAACGCCTGATGCATTCCCATTAATAATGTAATCTGTTCGTTTTTCTTCAGGTTTACAGCTTAAAAATAAAAGTCCAATAATTGTGAAGATAAATACGTTTTTCATAATACTATTTTTGTGTATCACAAATATAAAAACAAAGCTTTAATACGGAAAATATAAAACGGTAACTCTTAAAGTTGTTGACGTTAATAGTTAAAGAATCCCATAATTTACAATACTTTTGCAACAAAGAATTAGAAGATGCATAACGATACCATTGTCGCTTTAGCAACACCATCAGGAAGTGGTGCCATTGCTGTTATACGATTATCTGGAAATGACGCCATAACTATAGCTTCAAAATGTTTTAAATCTGTTTCTAATAAGGATTTAAACAAGCAAGCGACACATACCATTCATTTAGGGCATGTTATTGATAATAATCGCACTATTGATGAGGTTTTGGTATCCGTATTTAAAGATCCTAATTCTTATACGGGTGAGAATGTGGTGGAAATTTCATGCCATGGCTCATCTTATATTCAACAAGAAATTATTCAGTTATTTTTAAGAGAAGGTTGTCGTATGGCAACAGCAGGTGAATTTACGCTGCGCGCTTTTTTAAATGGCAAATTAGATTTAAGTCAGGCAGAAGCTGTAGCAGATCTTATTTCTAGTGATAATGAAGCGTCGCATCAAATAGCCATGCAGCAGATGCGTGGAGGTTTCTCTTCTGAAATAGCTAAGCTTCGTGAAGAGCTTTTAAACTTCGCATCGTTAATAGAACTAGAATTAGACTTTGCAGAAGAAGATGTAGAATTTGCAGATAGAACACAATTTAAACAATTAATAGAGCGCATCAATTTTGTATTGAAGCGTTTGATAGATTCTTTTGCGGTTGGAAACGTGATTAAAAACGGAATTCCAGTGGCTATAGTTGGAGAGCCCAATGTTGGAAAATCTACTTTATTGAACGCGTTATTAAATGAAGATAGAGCCATAGTTTCTGAAATTGCAGGAACTACACGAGATACCATTGAAGATGAAATTTCCATTGGAGGTATCGGGTTTAGATTTATAGATACGGCAGGTATCCGTGAAACTGAAGATGTGGTAGAGAGCATTGGTATTAAAAAGACGTTTGAAAAGATAGAACAAGCCCAAGTGGTGATGTTTTTAGTGAGCAGTGCACATTTAGCTGTAGATAAAGAAGCTATTAAAACTATAACTATTGAAATTGAAAAGGTAAAAAACAAGTTCCCACAAAAACAGTTATTGATTATTTTGAATAAAATAGATCAGATAACGGATTCGGAATTGGCAGATATTAGAACGGCTTTGCACTCTAAAGATACGCAAGTGATTCCTATTTCGGCGAAATCTGGTTTTGGTGTGGAACAATTAACTAATAAGCTTCTCGATTTAATAAACACAGGAGCCCTTCGAAATAATGAAACTATTGTCACGAATTCTCGTCATTATGATGCGTTGTTAAAAGCTTTTGAAGAAGTTCAGAAAGTTCAATATGGATTAGAAACTGACTTGTCTGGAGATTTGTTAGCGATTGATATTCGTCAGGCGTTGTATCACTTCGGAGAGATCACAGGTGAGATTACTAATGATGATTTGTTGGGTAATATTTTTGCTAATTTTTGTATCGGGAAGTAGAATCCTCATAGATCATTTTGAGGTGCTCAATAGACTAAATTGATCATTTAAATTCATATTAAGTTGTCCGGAATTACGTCTAAGAACATTATTGTAGCTAAGAGTTTCTATTTTATGTAAAGATAACCTGTTTGTAAATAGGGGAATAGGTTTTTAATAAAGCATTCTTCAAATTTTAGTTACATTTAGCCTTAAAAAAGGCTACGATTTAATGCATAAAAAACGACGTTTATACATCAAATGTATTGCTTTATTGATGGCAATACATAGTTACGCTCAAGTTGAGACTCCTGAGGCTTTAGATGTTCAAATAGAAGAGGGTATTGCCTTAATGTTTCAAAAAGAACATTCTCAGTCTATTGAATTATTGATCACTACCGAAACGATAGCCAAGAAAAATGAATGGTATGAACAGGTCTTTAGGTCAACCTTAAATATCGGTTCCAATTATTATTTGCTTTCAGATTTTGGCGAAGCGGTGTTGTATTATTTGCGAGCTTATGAAGTGGCGATTGCGCATTTAGATTCTCGTCAGGAAATGACGGTGCTCAATAACATAGGGATACTTTATTTTCAAGAAGAGGATTTAGTACAAGCTAAGGATTATTTCTTCAAAGCTTATCAAAAAGCAAAAGACATAGAAGATGAGGTTAAAGTTGGTTATTACGCGGTAAATTTGGCTTTGGTGTCTAATAAAATGAAAGCACCAGATTCTGCTCAAAGTTATATTGAAGAGGCCTTTCCTTTATTAAAGAACGAGCCAAAGGTTTTGGTACAAGGAAAAATGGCCCAATCTGAAATGTATCTTTTAAAAAAGCAATATGCTAAATCCGAAGCTATTGCTCTTAATTTATTACAAAAGTTTCAAGATATATCACAAGTAGAGAATAAGGTTTTTATTCTATTTGTTTTAGCAAAGATTAATGAAGAACAAAACCGTTTAGATAAAGCGCTGCATTATGTAATTGAAGCTCGGTATACGCAAGTTGGCATAGAGAACCGCTCAGAAATTTATGGTTATCTCTCTAATTTATATGGTAAAATGGGGATGCTAGAAAAGGCCTTAGTTTATAAGGATTCTGTAATTATGGCTTCAGACTCACTAACGACCACCAGAAATAGAAAATTGTTTGAAACCGAAAAAGTAAAGTTTCAAATTCAAAATTATCAGCATGAACTTTCCGAAAGTAAAGAAATATTAAAACAAGAACGTCGCTTCTTTTATAGCATCATTGGGATTACAGTATTAAGTATGGGCTTTATTTTGTGGGTTTTTAGAAGTAATTCTATTAAGCATAGACAACGTAAAACCATTGTAGAATTAGAATTAGCGAAAGAGAAAAGTGATTACTTGCTTATCCAAAAACAATTACGAGAGCAAGAAACCTTAGCGCTATTAGAACAAGAACGTTTTAAAAACGAATTAGAAGTAAAAAATAGAAAGCTCACAGCAAAAGCTTTGTCTTTGTCTAGTAAAAATGATTTAATTGAAGAGGTCGTGCAATCATTATCTCAAAATACTTTAATCTCAGAAAACCCAGAATTAAAACAACACATAAGAGAATTAAAAAAACATCTTAAAACAGATACACAATGGGATAGTTTTTTTACGCACTTTGAGGAAATCAATCAAGGGTTTTTAGACCGACTTAGGCGTAAACATGAAAAATTGACTCCAAGTGATATTCGTTATATCACTTATTTGTACATGAATTTGTCAAATAAAGAAATCGCATCGCTTTTAAACATCACTCCGCAATCCTGCAGGAAGCGTAAAGAGCGACTTTCCAATAAGTTAAATATCCCAGAAGACACTACATTTCATAATTATTTGTCAATGATTTAATTGGGGTGTCACGTTAAAAACTTAATGGTGTCACGGAATGTCACGCTTAAAATACACCTCTAATGATCTCTTGTATCTATATTTATCACCCTAATCTAAAATAAGATATTATGAAAAAACGAACTACTTTATTATTCTTTTTCTTAAGCGTTATTATTTCAATTACAGCGACTGCTCAAATTCAATTAGAAGCTTCAAAAGCTTATGGACAATTGCTCGATGTTACGTATAGTAAAACCCAAGAGGATGTTATTTATGCTCTTACATTAACAAATCATGTTGTAACTTCTATAGATGGAGGTGACACTTGGACTGTTTTATATTCAGATCCACTAGATAA
Organism: Winogradskyella pacifica; assembly: GCF_013403915.1. Classification (GTDB taxonomy): domain Bacteria; phylum Bacteroidota; class Bacteroidia; order Flavobacteriales; family Flavobacteriaceae; genus Winogradskyella; species Winogradskyella pacifica. Next base: position 171,581 of record NZ_JABFDI010000009.1, on the reverse strand, counting down.
TTATGCGATATTAAGAGATTTAAAACTTATTAATGATGGAGATGTCTTAAGTTTTAATGTTAGAGCTGAAGGTACTGATTACAACAAAATAGTAATGTTTAATTTAGCTACAGCTTCCATTACTCAAACGTTTTCTCCACCTAACTCTTTTGAATCTGATATCTTAATAGAGTCGTATGATATTTCTGATTCTAATAATGATGTGGTGTTGATGCATACAACGTATTCTTTGCTTGGAGCGTATACTCATGAGGTGTTTTATACCTCTAATGGTGGTCTTAATTGGAACTCAATTTATTATAGTGCTATTAACGATAATGTTGCTATAAACAATGTGAGTATTTCACCAGAAGATGACGACAAGTTATTCCTAATGCGTGGTGGTTCTACCTCTAGAGAATTAGGAGGAGTCTTTGTGTCTTCAGACGCAGGGCAAACTTGGGAAAATAAAATACCAGGAAACACTTACGATGCTATAGCTTTTAATCCAGATAATTCGGATGATATCTTATTAGGTACAAGTTATGGTTACGATACTCATGTCGAAAATTTATACCGTTCTTTAGATGGTGGAGATACTTGGGCGATTGTGCCAATTACATGGACAACTATGTCTTCTGATCACATTAATAAAATTGAATTTAATCCTAACAATTCTAATGAAATCATAATCTTAGAAGAAAATGAAATGGTTGTATCTTCTGATAACGGAACGACTTGGGAAAACTATGTTTACACCACAATAGATCCGGAGGCGTATTACTATGGTTTAACGGCTTCGTATAATCCTTTTACGGCAGATGAATTATTAATTACAACAAACTTTTATACGTTCTTAACTACAGATGGTGGTTTAACACTTGAAAAATTAGAAAATCCTTTTGTGAATGCAACAGGAATTATTTCAACCTACTCATCGGCAGATGAAAATCACGTCTATTATGGTATGCGTTCAGGTTATATGCATAAAGATTTGCAAAACGATACGGAGGAAGGGCATTATCTTCAATCTTTAACACAAGGTTTTGGGTCAGCAGTGAAAGTATTTGCGGATCCTGTTGTTCCTGGACGTGTTTTTACAGGGAATAGGTCACTGAATACATCTTACATTAACGTGAGTTCAGCGCATGGATTAGATCCTAAATTGATAGCGAGTTCTATGTTCTTCTTAATTCTTGAAGACGTATCAACTTCTATTGCTAATCCAAATATTAGTTGGATATCTACAGGTTTAGAGGTGCACAAAGTAGATTTAACGGATATGGATAATATTATTGATCAGAATATTGCTATTCCTGAGTTAGGAGAAGTTATTACAGCTGTACAAGTAGATAGTGACGCTGCAACTACTATTTTTATTACGCAAGGGGTTGATTTTTATAAATCAACTGATGATGGTGCTAACTGGACTTTAAGTAATAGTGGTTTAGAACATTTGGATGCTCGTGATCATTTAATATTAGATATAGAGCAAAACCCTTTAAATGCAAACCAATTGTTGCTGTCTAGTACTGATGGTATCTATTTGTCTGAAGATAAAGGTGATTCTTGGGTTTCTATTTCTGCGGAATTTACAGATAATGTTGCCTTTTCATCTGTGACCGAGAACACCATTGTAGGAGTTACACATTACTCTGATGGGTTTAACGTGCCGTTGCCAATAGCGAAAGCAAAAATTAAGATTACTACTGATTTAGGAGAGACTTGGAGTGAAATATCACCTGAGATGTTAAACTATCCTTTTACAGAATCTTCTGCTTTTCTTTTTACTGAAGATGAGGTAAGTGTTTACTTAGGAGTACACGATTTAGGATTAATAAAATACGATATTGACTTAATAACTTTATCGGTTACTTCAGAAGTGTTATATAATAACCCAATTCAATTATACCCTAATCCAGCAAACACTAGTTTTTCAGTACAGAGTGATACTAATGTATTGGCTGTTACTATTTATACTATTTCGGGTAAAAACGTTAAAACAGTTACTCAGCCTAATGCTGCGATTGATGTTAGTGATTTAGCTTCAGGAGTGTATTTGGTTAAGGTAAAAACTATTAACGGTACAATTACTAAACGCTTATTAAAGTCTAATTAGTATTAGAACGTCTCCCTAAACGTTTTATAACTGATGCGTTCTTTTTTGTTTAATAATTAAAATTGATTAGGAACCCATTTTGTTTAATGTTAAATGACATTACAAAATAGGGTTCCTTTTTTTATATTACATTTTGAACCAGCTATTAGTTATGTTCAAAGTGATAACTACTTAGAAAACAGTTGTATTTCTTCTTTAAAATGGTTTGAAGGCATACGATGTATGAGATGGTCTATTAAGGGCTTAGATAGAAACTTAAGGGTTTGCTTGGGGAACACCAAAGCATCTTTTATGCCGAGAACGATTTGCTTAAAACTGCTTGTGCTGTTATGTGTTTAAGGGATGATTTGCGAGACCGATTTCTGTACTAAAGCTAGATCAAAGAATAGGGCATTGCATTATGTTAGATTGGTTAGCGGTTTCTAGTAATGAAGCATAAAGGTGTTATAAATGATTTATTGTGTGATGTTTGTACTTCATTTAGTAAATAAAAACGGAATACAAAATCAGCAAGGACTTTCTAAGTAGGCAAGAATCTAGCAATACTTTATATACGAGGTTACCTGCAGGCTTTTTAATGGTCAAATTCATCTAATTCCGCAACTTACCTTTCATACACACAATTCAGCTTAGATAAATTGGTATAAGTTCGGGCTTATTTTTTTTGCCTTTCTTCAGGCTTTCTTGTTAGCACAAAATATAAAACATATAACCAGCTAAAAATTCCGTGTAAAAATGCTAATAAAACAGACTTGTTCCTTTCCCAAGAAACGACAACAGCTAATACACTTCCTAATCCAATTCCACTGCTAATTGCTGTATTTCTTATTCCGTTGTTATCAGAGTTTTGACTGAAGCAGTCTAAAGAGAATATTAGTACAAAAATTAAAGTCAATTTTATTTTATTCATATTTTATGATTTTGAATGCGTTCCTGCAATAGATGTCAACGGTTTTGTGTATGGCTGTGCTTTGCAAATTTACTTTAGTCACCTAATTTAATAAAAAACGAATAGAATCGAGTATTATGAAGTGGACAAGCAAAATAAGTGGAATTAGAAGGAGTAAAAAAGCACCAACAAATCCTTAAAAGTCATTGGTGGTACTCTTTAAATTTTCACAAGTTTACTTTACAAACTTGAATGTTTTTTGATTGTCTATAGTTACCATATAAATTCCGTTAGATAAAGTGCTAATATCAATTGAGTTGCTATTTGGTGATACTGTTTTATTAATTAGCAATTGGCCAGAGACATTAAAAATCTGTGTGTCCTTAGGAGTGGTTAAACCATTAATATAAACATAATTTTTATTGTTATAGATACTGGTCTCAAGAACATTAAATTCATTTGTAGATAATGTTACATCAATCGCTTGCACCACTTTATTTTGATTGGCTAATGTTGCGTATACCTTATTACCGACAAGAATAACATCTCTGAAATTTGCGAAGAATTGAGTGCCATCATTTGGGTTAGTATCTTGGTAGGTTGCGTTTACAGCAATAGCAGTTGATCCGGCTGATGGGTCTGTGATATCAATTTTTGTGATTAAGCTTCCGTAAGACAGGTATAATTCATTTCCAGATTTAAAAAGACCTCTAGAAAATGTAAAGTCCGTTAATAGATCTACCGTTGGATTACTTTGATTAACATCTATTTTTAAAATTTCATTAGCATCACTCGATGCTAAATAAATGTCACCGTTATCAAAAGTAATACCTGTTATAACACTAGTATCCGTTACATTGTTCACCACCAATTGCGCTGTTGGGTTTGATATGCTAGAATCGATTTCATCTAAATGGGTTATAAAAGGGTCAAAGTTCGGTGGATTTGTTAATGTTTCTGCGGTAATGTATAATGTAGAACCATCATTTGCAATAGCGCTGATGTATTCACTACTGGTATAAATATCTTGAACAGGGTTTGATAAGTTGTTTACATCTAAGGCTACAATTTTACCACCTAAAAAGGTATCTGTAGCTTGTATATAGTTTTCTAATATTATGTAAATTAAATTGCCATTAATTGTGAAATTTACCAAAAAAAAGTCTGGTGGTACTGTGTAAATTACCGTTGGTACAGGGTTATTTAATGTCGTATCTATGCTGTAAATATTTTCAGCACCTAGCGCATACATTGTGGTTCCGTTTATCGTTAAGGATTTTGCACCAATAACACCAGAAACATAGTCTGTAGTATTTGTTTGCGATTGCATTGTGTTTAAAATCAATGCAAATAGTAAAAGTGTAAGTAGTTTTGTTTTCATGATATAAGATTTAGTTAATAGTCAATATTAGAGCTAAATTATATTGAATTCAATACCTAGTATCGGGTATTTTACGGTTTGAAGGTTGTGGTGTCTGACTTTGCGTACTTTGATTGTGAGTAGACTAGAAGAAGGTAATTCTTCAAATATGCAACATTATGATCTGCGGTTAGTTCAATAAGCTTACAGTTCTATTCATCATTTTTGGGTATTCTTTTACAAACTTGATGACCACTGAATCCCCTAAGTTTATTTTTTCAAATGTTCTTGAGTCGGGTATGGTTAAGGTTGATTTGTAATTTGTACCCTTATAATTAAATTTAGTAATGACATATGGAGATGTTTTAGCACCATATTTTTTCTTAATAATGATGCCGTGTGTTAAAATACCATCTTTATCTATTCGATTTCTAACTCTAGAAGCATTAAAAAAAAGGATGAGAAAGAAAGTCATCGCAACGCCTAGTACTATATTATGTTTCAGTTTTCTTTTGTCTTTGGGGAGTAATTCTGTCAGCAAGCCAAGAATAATAGCTGAATTCGCCAAATGACAAAGTCCAAGAGCCACAAAGAATTCCATAAATTCTAACACTTTATACCAATATGTATAAAGCACGATTTCTAAACTAATTATTATAATTCCTAAAACAAGTAATAGTCTTCTCAATCGGTTTCAATTTTGGGTAAGTCAAATTTCGTACAAAATATTTTTGGGCAGTTTGCTTCTCCTTTTTTGGGTGTTACAAGGCTGGGCAACTAATTTAGTAAATAAACAAGAGATGGACTATTACACAAGATTTAGTTAAAAAATGAATGTGATAGCGTCTATAATTGTGTGCTGTATTATGAAATTGTGAGGTATTATCAAAAATACTTTTTCCGAAAATCTAAAGGCGTCATACCTGTTTTAGATTTAAAAAACTTTGAAAAATAGGCATAGTCAGAGAATTGCAGTGTATAAGCTATATTGGCCAAATTGTCTTTAGAATGTACAATCAATCGTTTTGCTTCTAGGATTATTCTTTCAGAAATTAACTGGCTTGTGGTCTTATCTATGGTTTCTTTTACGACTCTATTAAGATGCTTTGTGGTTATATGTAATTTATCCGCATAAAATTTTGGTAATTTTTCATTGTAAAAATGAGAGTTAATTAGGGTTTCTAACTTTTCGAGAATGTTAGCATAGTGCGGAGAATTTAGTTTTTCTAAATTGGTGTTAACGGTATAAGCTCTTGTTAATTCGATATAAATATGGTTTATAGAGTTGACTATTTTTAACTCTCTTAATAGATTAGTTTGCAGATATTCGGTATAGACATCCTGAAATTTGAGCTGTAATTGTATGCGTTTATCTACCGTTAATTCTAGCACAGGTGGATTTTGATTCGAGTAGAAAAAAGGAAACGTTTGAAGCTTATGTTCTAAAAATTTGAGTTCATAAAACTCTTGAGAATGAAAAAAGATGTAACCTTCTGGAGGGGTTTCAAATTTCCAGAAATGTGTTTGTCCTGGTTTTAATAAGAATACTGTCCCCGGATTTATATCATAAGAATTAAAATCGATTTCATGGGTTCCTGTGCCTTCACTAAAGAGCACACACAAATAGAAATTATGGCTGTGTGGTTTGTTTATTAAGTGCTTATTGAGCTGTATATGATTTGAAAACGAATTGATATACACATCATTTAGTGATGCGGATTCTTTAAACTGACTAATATTTAGAACTGGTATTTTCATAATAATGTCCTAAAAGTACAAAAATTGGTGTTTATACTATATGTCTAAAAGCAATTTATAATCTGAATTTTGCGGACTAATAAACACGATGTGATGAGTAAAGTTATTAATGCTTTAAATTGTAAATGTCCGAATTGTAAAGACGGTAAGATTTTTAGTGTGAGTGGAAATATCCTATTGTTGAAGATTCCTAAAATGAACGATAGATGTCAAATATGTGATTATAAATTTGAACGTGAAGTGGGTTTCTTTTTTGGAGCTATGTTTGTTAGTTATGCACTTGCAGCAGCAGAAATGATGGCGTGTATGGTTGTATTTTGGAGTCTTATTGATTTTTCGCCCTTACGTGTTTTCTTAATTATTGTGGTGATGGCATTTCTATTAAGTACTTTTAATTTTAAATTGTCGAGGTCTATTTGGATCTATTTGTTTTATAAAGACAAGGTCTAAAGTTGAAGTCATGGAAATGTGTTGAAAAGTCGCACATAAATCACAGATATAATATGCTGGAGTGGTAGTGTAAATCGGCTAAAACTACTCTTAATTTTTATGCTCTAGCCGATAGATTTTTATTTTGAATAAGCACCAGAAGAATAGGTCAGTTCATAACTATGGGTGTAGATTTCAAATACAATTCCAAATGGGTCTTCAACATAACACATTTTAAAAGGCTTGTCTTCGGGGTAGTATTCTCTAATTGGCATGCGTTGTTTACCACCATAAACTAAAATTTTAGCAATAAGATCTTCAATATTTGGATCTTGAATACAAAAGTGAAATAAACCGGTATTAAAAGGATTAAAGTCTGGTGCTTCTTTAATGCCATTCGGAAAAGAAAATAATTCTATGCCAATGCCATCAGAAGTTGCCAAATGTGCAATTTCAAATGCCGTCCAATCGTCGCCAAAGACATCAATACACATTTGTCCAATAGCGGTTTCCGTTTCCTTCTTTACTGTTGAAGGTTCCATAATAACATACCAGCCCATAACTTCGGAATAGAATTTTACAGCTTCTTTTATATTTGGCACTGTGAGTCCGATATGTGAAAATGATTTTGGATAATTTTTATTAGTTGTCATAACTTATATTTTAGATTGCAAAATTAAGCTATATTTGTCTCTTGGGCAATAACTTACTAAATAGTGGTATAGTTACCTAAACGAGTAAAATAATGATAATCAATATTATAAAAATATATTTTTGAATAAAGAGTCGAATTGCCCATTGAATTACACCATGAATTTAATAGGAACCAAATGGAAACCCTTAGTATTATTTCATTTATTAGAAGGTGGTTTACGATCGGGAATATTACAAAAGAAAATCCCAGGGATTTCAAATAAAATGTTTACCCAAACGGTAAGGGATTTAGAAAAAGATGGCCTTATTTCTCGAAAAGTTTATCCTGTAGTGCCGCCTAAAGTAGAGTATACGTTAAGCGCTAGAGGGAAATCGCTCGAGGATATTTTAAAGCGGTTAGATGCATGGGGTTTGGACGATTGTAAGCGGTAATGTGATGTGTTTTATTTTAAATTTGAAACATCGTTTTTTTATAGAGCTTCAAAATTGATAAAAGTACTTTAGTTAAAAAATAATGCCTTATTACTTGTTGTTTTAAATGTCGAATCATAGGTGGTGTTGAGAATCGTTTTATTCAATTTTAAGAGCGGTCATATATATTTTACTTAGACCATTGTTACTTTCGCTGATATGTTTACTGAAGTCTAAAAGATTAAGATCTTTTCTTCATTTTAAATCATTTCTAGATAACGGCCTTCTTGCGCTCTAAATTAAGGATTATCACATTGATTAATGTAGTAACTTTTTACGTTTTTCTAACATTAGTTACAATGGTTTTATTGCTTTCGTAACCATATCCTAATTTCTTTTCGTAATGAAACTTCAGGATTTGCCAACGGAATTGTTTGTCCAAATTGTTTACTTCTATTAAATTTAAAATAATTAGCCTTATGTTTTTTCCATACGTCAGGATACAGTTCCAAGAACATATTGAAAAAACTTTGTTCACTAATTTTTCCTTCTATTTTAGTAAGGACTTCTTTAAATTTTTGTTCTTGTTCTATAATCATTTTATTCTTTTATGGTAATACATCAAACTTAGCGGTTCGTACTTTATTTTCTTTGGTAGTTTCTAAATTAGTAGTGTTAAAGTGGTTGTTGAGAAGTTTGCGCCTTCGTATAACCGCTAACTATGTTATGTATGACGAGTTGCGTGCTTAAGCACGTAATTTAGCAAATAAAAACCGAATAGACACGAGCGTAGCGAACTGTGCGTAGTAAAAATCCGAGAAGATTTTTGTGAGTAAGCTAGAGTTGGCAATGGATTTTTATTGGGTATTGCCATTTCGTTGTTTTATTTTTAAATTCCGATAGTGAGCAATTCTATAATCTGCTAAATTCCGGATTCAAGTCATCTTTTGATTATTAGTTTAGTGTTGAGTTGGTAATCGCGTTGAAAATTTGACGTAACTTATTTTTACTTTTTCTGTTTGTTCTGCTGTATCTTTTTGAAAATTGCCCATATCATTAATCCTCCGAAAAATACAATACAAGCAATTCCAATAATTTTTGCTAGAAGAGTATCTTTAGTGTTAAGTAAATATATTCCCCCTAATACAATTCCGATTGCAATGCCAAATCCGAATAAAGGTTTCATTTTTTCCATATTTTAATTTATTTATTCGTTTTTCAAGGAATGGCAACGTGTTTCTTCAATTTGTATTAAATATCTTTATTTAGAAAAAGAGGCGAACTATAACGTGTTTTAGATTAGTAATACCTTACGATCTTGTGTATAATTAGTGGCGTGGTTAAGCAACTAATTTAGCAAAAAAATACGAATACGATAAAATTCTGAAGAAATTTTTCAAATAAGCATTTGCCAAAGCAATTAATAATACACAATTGTTGGAAGCAGTAATTTTTATTCATTCGCAATCTCAATTGCTTTTTCTAAAACTTCATCACGACCTTGTCTTAATCCGTTTATTGTCGGTTTTATTTCTACATCGATTTTAACGCCTTTTCTCTGAGATTCTGTTCCATCAGGGTATAGTATGCCAGTACCAGTAAATGCCGTTTTATAACCACCCATATATTCAATCATCTTATTTGATCCATCAGTACCTACCGTTTTATTCCCAACCGTTATCGCATTGTCAACCGTCTGAAAAGCCATAGCTGTAAATTCAGATCGACTTAATGACTCGTGATTAACTAAAATTATTACTTTCCCGTTATATGTTTTTCTACTTGCACTTGTTTTCAAAGTTTCTCTAAAAATAAAGTTTCCGGGGTAATGAATACTTGGATCATATGCTTTGTAAATTTCTTTTTTAACGGAATTTAAGTGTCTTAGGAATAAATTATATTTCAATTGAGGATAATGTCTTAAATCGATAATGATAGCTCTTTTGTTTTCAAAAGATTTAAATATGTCATCAATATCTTTTTTGATAAAATCACTAGCCATATTGATATAACCTATATTTTCGGTTATTGATTTCAACTTTGTTTTTTTCTTGTTTTTTAAATAGTTAAAAACACCAAAGTCATATCTGTTTGCTGTTAACTCTAAGGTATCTCTGTTTCTCGCAACTGTTAATTTTACAGCATCTTCAATACCAATAAAGAGATAGTCATAAGCTTTATTGATTTTAGAATTCTGATTTGAACCAGAAACAAATTTTAGTTTTTTCTCTAATTCTGATTTAACATCAGAACCATTGATTTTCAAAATAATATCTCCTAATTTTAAATTGTTTAAGTCTGCAATAGAATCGTTATAAAAACCGGAAATAACGGCTTGATTTTCAATATTGGAGATTTTAACAGGCAATGATTTGATATTTGCTATATCGCCAAAATTTATCCAAGCATGAGAATCATCTAATTTAGCAACGAGTTCTTTAAGCGTAGATTGATAGTCACTTTTATTTAGAGTGTTTTGAATTTTAGGAATCATCTCTTTTAAAACAGCATCCCAATCTTGGTCTGTGAGATATTTGTAAGGGTAAAAATATTCAATAGTATTCCAATATTTAAAAAGCCCTAATAATCTGTATTCTTCTGTTGGGTATTCGATACCTTCATAAATAGGTTCGTTTGTAATTTTAATATATCCTATTGGTTCAGTAGATACATAATAGTTGTCTCCTTGATTTCTATTATTTTCTATATACTTTAATTTTGAGGAAAGGTCATTTGTGAAAATCGCAGTGTCTTGTGTCCATGATAAATCAAAATTTTTATCAAAATAATTTTCATCGGAATCGCATTTTTTACATTTTTTAATTTCACCTAAACTTTCAATCCAATCAATGTATACTTTTGATAATGATTCTTTATTTGTAGCTGCTACAACTTGAGGAAGGTAATTCATAAATTCTTTATCCCAATCAAATTTTCCTTTTGCAACTTCTGGATGATAGTATTTTAGGAATCCATAAATTTTTCCAAAAGAAGCTAATTTTTCAGTTGCTGTTAACCCATTTTGCGCATTTATTGAATTTCCAACAATACATAAAAATAGTATAAGACGTATTTTATTTTTCATATAAGTTTTAGATTTTATAGCATATAAATGAACATATATTTAATTTTAGAAAGCGTTAAATATTCTTTAATTGAGAAAATTTTAAATGCTTGAAGTTGGCTTTTTCAATAGTGTTGCAATTGTTGTTGTATAGGACTCATTGCCTGGTTAAGCACTTAATTTAGCAAATAAAAACCGAATAGAATATCTGCTAGGATTTTCAGAAGTAGGCGAGAACCAAGCAATAAATTATATACGTTGTTCTATGCAGTTTTTATTCAGATTGTTTAATGTCAAACACAATATTCCAACGTTTTAAATAATCTTGTAAAGGTTCAAGTCCCATTTCCGTTCTCCTCTTATTTACAGTTTCAGGATTTGCAAGGTCGTATAAAATCCATTCATTCCCATTTTTAATTACTTGAGTTCCGTAAACTTGAGGTAGGTTATCATTCATCATTGTTCTATCTTTCATCAAAGCAATTTGCGACGCTTTTAAATCTCCATTTTTTGCTGATTTTTCTAAAAGAGGTAAGTATTTTTTTCGATTAGTATTGTCTCCGTGTTGGAAAACTACCCAAATTGCGCTCATTTGCACATCGTTAACTTCTTCTAATGTAGGCATCCCACATTTTTCAATTAAACTAACTACTGTTATCAGATTTTCTTTATCTATTTTAGGGTTAATTTCTCTTCTATTTGTTCTCATTTCTTGGTCACTATCAAAAACATTTTGCAAAATTTCCGGAACTTTATTGCAATTAATATCTATTAATTCTAATGGTTGATAATTTTGATCCTTACAAGATGAAAGGATTATAAATAGGCTAAATATCAAAAGTTTGTAATTCATTCACGGTGTTTTTTAAATTGCATAGAACGGTTTTGTGTATGATTAGTGGCGTGTTTAAGCACCTAATTTAGCAAATAAAAACCGAATAAAATATCAGTGAGGATTTTCAGAAGTAGGCGAGAACAAGCAATGAATTATAGCCATTGTTGTAGCCAGTAATTATTTATTTCATTGACATCCATTTCTCTAAACTTATTTCCCTAATGGGATATGCAGGATTCTTAAAAGTCCATTCGTTGTCAATCCATTTCTTTACTGTGCTAAACAGAATTGAGTCAAGTCCGTTTGCAACCTCACTTTGTCGTACCCACATATAAATTTCAGCATCAAAATCAGCCTTTTTAGAAGGTTCAATATATAAGCAGCCAAGGACTTGACTTTCATCAAGGCTTACAACAGTATACGCAAACGAACTTCGCATTTGGAACTCTTTTTGATGCCATCCCAAATCAATCAAATCCTGTTCGAATGATAAATCCTCTGTTGGCCAGTTCCATAGTGGAAGGAACATTTCTTGTAAATGGCTAAGACTTGTCATAACCGCATCATAATCTTTTACGACATCGTTAACTGTAAGCATCCTAATTCTGAAATGTTCATTCTCTAATGTATCTGGAACTTTAAAATCGGCAGGTACAAATGAGTTGCTTTGAGAGATAACTATTTGTGGAAGCACAAATAAAATAATTGTTGTCAGAATTAATATTGATTTTTTCATATAGTTGGTTTTATATTGGTTACAACGTATCATATCATATCAACTCAATTCCATTTCACATCCCTTTATGCGTTACGGATAAGATATGTTCTAACACGCTGTTATAAGTTTATAAAGTTACAACATCCTTTCGGTTTTTATATACGTAACTTTACGTAGTGTTATGATAATTAATGATTTATAGACAGGTTCGTTTTTATTGGAATCGCTTTATAAGTTTAAAAGTGGGTGCAGCTTTTTTATACTTTTAAACCGTTTCAAGATGTCCTCAAAGTGCGCTATATAATTTAAACTTCTGTTAAATAAAAAAATAAGTTGTTCAATTTTTGTAACTTCGCAACTCATATGAAAAAAGTCTCTCATAAAATAATGTCTTTAGTGATGGCGTTTGTAGTTTTATTTTCTACATTGTCGTTCACTATTAATATGCATTATTGTGGAGATGCTTTAGTAGAAACAGCGGTTTTTAATAAAACCAAAGGCTGTGGTATGGACATGGCAAATCCTTCAACAGAAGGTTGTGCAATTACCAAAAAGGATTGTTGTAAAAATGAACAATCCGTCGTTGATGGCCAAGATGAACTACAGTTGGCACTCGATAAAATTTCTATAGAACAGCAGGTTTTTATAGCATCATTTGTTTATACGTATATCAATCTTTTCGAAAGTTTAGATGACAATACATCGTCTTATGAAGACTATAAACCGCCACTCGTCCGCAAGCAACTCTTCAAGCTCGACGAGACGTATTTAATTTGATTTTTAAACAATAGACTGTATTATCCGGTGATGTCATTCATTAGGATGATTTTCTGTATTCGATGTTTTCCTAACATCAATGTCTAATTGTTTTAAATATCAAACTTCATGCTAAATAAGAGCATCAAATTCTTAATAGAGAATAAACTCGTACCCGTTTTATTGCTCGTCCTTTTTGTAGGATGGGGAACTGTAAATGCACCTTTTGATTGGGATACTGGCTTTTTGCCAAGTGATTCTGTCGCTGTAGATGCTATTCCAGATATTGGCGAAAATCAACAAATCGTTTTCACCAAATGGGATGGTCGTTCCCCACAAGATATAGAAGACCAAATTACCTATCCATTAACCACGTCTTTACTCGGTATTCCTGGCGTAAAAACCATTCGTAGTTCGTCTATGTTTGGCTTTTCAAGCATCTATATCATTTTTGAAGAAGATATTGAATTCTATTGGTCGCGTAGCCGAATTTTAGAAAAACTGAATTCCTTACCAAGTGGCTTATTGCCTCAAGATGTTAATCCTGCTTTAGGACCAGACGCCACTGGTTTAGGTCAAATTTATTGGTATACTCTTGAAGGACGCGATGAAAACGGAAACGTTACTGGTGGTTGGGATTTGCACGAACTGCGAAGCATTCAAGATTACTACGTAAAATATGCCTTATCGTCTGCAAGTGGTGTTTCTGAAGTGGCTTCTATTGGTGGTTATGTGCAGGAATATCAAATTGATGTGAATCCGGAATTGATGCGTCAATACAACATCGGGTTAAGCCAAGTTGTAAAAGCGGTCAAAGAAAGTAATCAAGATATAGGGGCTCAGACTTTAGAGATTAACCAAGCGGAATATTTAGTTCGTGGATTGGGTTATGTAAAGTCGGTAGAAGATATTGAAAACGCCGTTGTGACTTCCGAAGATTACACCGCTATTAAAATTAAAGATATTGCTAACGTTTCATTAGGTCCTGCAGCACGACGTGGTATTTTAGATAAAGAAGGAGCTGAAGTTGTCGGTGGAGTTGTAGTAGCACGTTATGGTGCTAATCCGATGGAAGTGATTACCAATGTTAAAGAAAAAATAGCAGAACTTAAAGGTGGTTTACCAAGCAAAGTTTTGGCAGACGGCCGCACCTCTCAATTAACAGTCGTGCCTTTTTACGATCGTACCGAGCTTATTGTAGAAACATTAGACACCCTAAATGAGGCCTTAACCCTCGAAATACTAATTACAATTTTGGTCATCATTGTGATGGTCTTTAATCTGCGTGCTTCCATTTTAATTTCCGGATTATTACCTGTGGCTGTTTTAATGGTTTTTGTGGCCATGAAATTATTTGATGTGGATGCCAATATCGTGGCACTTTCTGGTATTGCGATTGCCATAGGAACGATGGTGGATGTCGGAGTGATTCTGGCTGAGAATATGATTCGGCACCTCGATGATAAAAAATTACGACTGCGAGATGATGGTTCAGAATACACCATAAACGAAGTTGTTTACAACGCCACTTCCGAAGTTTCTGGTGCCATTTTAACAGCCGTATTAACCACAATTATCAGTTTTGTGCCTGTCTTTACTATGATCGGTGCCGAAGGAAAATTGTTTAGACCTTTAGCCTTTACTAAAACAATGGCGTTAACGGCTTCCTTAGTGATTGCCTTATTTTTAATTCCACCTTTCGCAGCCTATTTATTTAGAAAAACGACGCTTAAAACATCATTTAGACATATTTTAAATGGCGTCTTAATCGTTGCAGGACTTGCTGTCGTGATAAGCGGTTATTGGTTAGGCCTTGTTCTGATGGCATTTGGAGTCACAGGATTACTAACGCTATTAGGAAAATTAGATACTAAAAAAGGTAACCTCATTAACATCATCATTTCTTCGGCAGCTATTGTATTTCTTCTCGCTGAATATTGGAGGCCTTTAGGTTTTGATCGTAGCATCCTTATTAACTTGGTTTTCGTGGCCATTATCTGCTTCGGAATATTAGGGATATTCTCTGTGTTAAGACGTTTTTATGGTCAGATTTTAGCATGGGCTTTAGCTAATAAATTGTTGTTTTTATTAATTCCGACATTCGTATTGGTTTCTGGAGTGTGGATTATGAATAACACCGGAAAAGAATTTATGCCATCCTTAAACGAAGGTTCTTTTCTGCTGATGCCAACCTCATTACCACATTCTGGTGCGGAAGAAAATAAGCGGGTGCTACAGCAATTAGATATGGCTGTAGCGACAATTCCAGAGATTGAAACCGTTGTCGGAAAAGCGGGTAGAACAGAATCTGCTTTAGATCCGGCACCTTTATCCATGTATGAAAATATGATTCAGTATAAATCTGAATACATGCGAAATGCAGAAGGGAAACGACAACGTTATAAAGTTAATGACGAAGGATTGTTTGAATTGAAAGATGGACGTTTTCTTACTTCTGGAACATCAATTAAAGCAAAACAACTTATAGAAGATGCTGATGGTGAATACTATCGTAACTGGCGACCAGAAATTAACAGTCCTGATGATATTTGGAATGAAATCGTAAAAGTCACCAAATTACCAGGAGTGACGTCGGCGCCAAAATTACAACCTATTGAAACCCGATTGGTCATGCTGCAAACAGGAATGCGTGCGCCAATGGGAATCAAAGTGAAGGGGCAAGATTTAAAACAAATTGAAGCGTTCGGATTGCAATTAGAAACACTTTTAAAACAAGCTGAAGGTGTTAAAGTTGAAGCCGTTTTTGCGGATAGAATTGTAGGGAAACCGTATTTACTCATCGATATTGATAGAGAAAAAATAGCGCGTTATGGAATTTCTATTGAAGATGTTCAAAGTGTGCTAAAAGTTGCTATTGGCGGCATGGCATTAACGCAAACGGTAGAAGGGAGAGAGCGCTACGGAGTTCGTGTGCGTTATCCAAGAGAGTTGCGTGGCAATCCAGAAGATATAAAAGATATTTATATTCCTGTTGAAAAAGGTAGTCCTGTACCCTTAAGTGAATTGGCAACGATTCGTTATGAGCAAGGTCCGCAAGTGATAAAAAGTGAAGACACCTTTTTAGTCGGTTATGTGTTGTTCGATAAAATAGACGGATTTGCAGAAGTTGATGTTGTAGAAAATGCACAAGCCTTGTTTCAAGAGAAAATAGATTCTGGTGAATTAATAGTTCCAAAAGGGATCAGTTATAAATTCACTGGGACCTACGAGAACCAGTTACGCGCAGAAAAAACATTGGCTGTTGTGGTGCCATTGGCATTAGCCATTATTTTTTTAATTCTCTATTTTCAGTTTAAATCGATAACCACATCGTTAATGGTCTTTACCGGAATCACAGTGGCTTTCGCAGGTGGTTTTATTATGATTTGGTTATATGGACAAGATTGGTTTTTCAATTTTAGTCTCTTTGGTGAGAATATGCGAGATCTTTTCAACATGAAAACGATCAACTTAAGTGTGGCCGTTTGGGTCGGATTTATTGCATTATTTGGAATCGCTACCGATGATGGTGTGGTGATGGCAACCTATCTCACACAAACGTTTGATAGAGAAAAACCATCAGATAAAATGAGCATTAGAGCTTCCGCTTTACAAGCTGCTGAAAAACGAATTCGTCCATGTTTAATGACCACCGTAACTACCATTTTGGCTTTGCTTCCGGTATTGACGTCCACAGGAAAAGGGAGTGATATTATGATTCCGATGGCCATCCCGATTTTTGGAGGTATGGTGATTGATATTACCTCGTACTTTATCGTTCCTGTTTTATATAGTTGGAGAGAAGAGTTTCGATTAAAAAGATTAGAGAAAAAAGAGAATAGAATATAGATTTTAAAGGAAACACTAATGAGAAACTACAATTATCATATCATACTCAGAACAGTCTTTGTTCTTGGCTCTATACTCTTTGCTCTTCCAGCTCAAAGTCAAGAATTAGAAACCTACATAAACGAGGCTCTAGAAAACAATCCTGAAATTCAAAAATTCGAGTTACAGTATCGTATTGCTTCGGAGAAAGTGAATGAAGTCAACACATTGCCAAACACCGAATTTAGTGCAGGCTATTTTGTTTTAGAACCAGAAACCCGAACAGGAACACAACGTTTTAAAGTGTCAGCAAAACAAATGTTACCTTGGTTTGGAACGATTTCGTCTCGCGAAAACTACGCAAGTTCTTTGGCAGATTCCAAATACGAAGACATTGTAATTGCCAAACGTAAACTTATGGTTTCTGTGTCGCAATCGTATTACAAACTATACGTCAACAAAGCAAAACAAGCCGTTTTGGTTGAAAACAGTGAACTGCTTAAAACCTATGAAACGTTGGCATTAACCTCGATTGAAGTGGGAAAAGCTTCTGCTGTAGATGTTTTTAGATTGCAAATGCGACAGAATGAATTAGAGCAACTAAGGTTGGTTTTAGAACAACAATATTTAGCAGAACAAACTGCGCTTAATAAGCTTTTGAATAGAGAAAAAACTATTGAAATTGCTGTTGTAGACGAACTAATAATGCCTTCTGATGATTTTGAAATTAATACAGAAAATTTAGCATTACATCCTGAATTGTTGAAATACGATAAACTGTTTCAATCGGTAGAACAATCCGAATTATTGAATCAGAAAGAAAGTCAACCGTCATTTGGCTTTGGCTTTGATTATATTAACATTCAAGCCGGTTCTGACATTACGTTTAGCGAAAAAGGCAAAGATATTTTTATGCCAACGGTAGCGCTTTCTATTCCTATTTTTAATAAGAAATACAAATCGATAACGAAGCAAAACGACTTACAGCAACAAGAAATTGAAGCCCAAAAACAAGAACGTTTAAACGCTTTAGAAACGCTTTTGGACACTGCTATAAACGATAGAATTTCTGCCAGAATAAGTTATGATACACAGGTTAAAAACTTAAAACAAGCCAAAGATGCAGAAGCCATTTTGATGCGAAGCTATGAAACAGGAACTATTGATTTTAATGATGTATTAGATATTCAGGAATTACAATTAAAGTTTCAAATGAATCAAATTGAAGCGATCTTTTCGTATTATATTCAAACAACGCGTATTAACTATTTAATTCAATAAAATGGGACATACCTTAATCATAAAAAACATGGTTTGTGCGAGATGCAAATCAACGATTGTAGACTTATTAACACGTCATGGTTTAGATATTGAATCTATAACGCTAGGAAAAGCGGTTGTTAAACAGGATTTCAACCCCAAGTACGACGTTATTAAAAGTGAACTAAAAGACTTAGGGTTTGAGTTAATTGAAGATGAATCGAAAGCATTGATAGAACAAATTAAAGTTCTTGTCATTCAGTTTATATCTGAAAACACTTCGGAACCTATTATTTCAAAAATCACAAAAGCGATTGGTAAGAATGATTCGGCAATTAGTAAGCTTTTTAGTAAGTCGGAAGGCCTTACACTTGAGAAATATATTATCAATTTAAAGATTGAAAAAGTAAAAGAATACATTCAATTGAATCAACTCAATTTTTCTGAAATAGCATACCAATTCAATTATAACAACAGTAGCCATTTAGCAAAACAGTTTAAATCGGTAACAGGAATGTCTATGACAGACTATAAAAAATTACAAGATTGGGATCGGAAAGCATTAGACCAAATTGTATAAATTATAACCAGAATTAGAAAAACGTATGCTTTAAAACGGTAATACATTTGTTATTAAATTTTAAAGAACAAATAAAATGAAACACACATACCACATACACGGAATGACTTGCAACGGTTGTCGCAGTCATGTTGAAGACATACTTTCAAAAATTGAAGGTGTTTCGCAAGCCACAGTTAATTTAGAAACCGCAGAAGCTACTATTGAAATGGAATCCCATATTCCTATAGAAAAGTTTCAAGACGCATTAAAAAACGATAATGGACAATATAGTATTCATAAACCAGGTGAGCATCATGATATGAAGGATGAGATTCCCACTTCCGTGGGAATGGGAATGAAACACACATACCACATACACGGAATGACTTGCAACGGTTGTCGCAGTCATGTTGAGGAAACATTATCAAAAGTTGAAGGTGTTTCCCAGGCAACTGTCAATTTAGAAACCGCAGAAGCTACTATTGAAATGGAATCCCATATTCCTATTGAAAAATTTCAAGAGGCTTTAAAAAAGGATGGTGGACGTTATAGTATTCATAAACTAGGTGAGCATCATCATGTGAAGGATGAGATTCCTACTTCCGTGGGAATTGAAAAAGGAAAAGGCACAGGCACATTCTATTGTCCGATGCATTGCGAAGGTGATAAAACCTATGATAAGGCAGGAGATTGTCCGGTCTGTGGAATGGATTTAGTTGAAGAACAGAATCTGTCCACGTACGCTTCAGAGCAATGGACTTGCCCTATGCATCCAGAAGTCGTAAAAGATGAGTCTGGTCCGTGTCCTATATGCGGTATGGATTTAGTCCCTATGCAACCCGATATGTCTTCAGAAGAGAAAACCTATAAAAAGCTTATAAAAAAGTTTTGGATTGCCGTGGTATTCACACTGCCAATATTTTTAATAGCCATGAGTGAAATGATTCCTAACAATCCATTATATGATGTTTTGGAACAAAAAAACTGGAATTGGATTCAATTTGCACTATCCATTCCTGTCGTGTTTTATGCGACGTGGATGTTCTTTGAACGTGCTTACAATAGTATAAAAACATGGAATCTTAATATGTTTACGCTTATTGGTATTGGAGCAGGAGTGGCTTGGTTGTTTTCTGTTTTTGGGATGTTTTTTTCGGACTTTTTTCCAAATCAGTTTAAAACAGAATCTGGATCCGTACATGTGTATTTTGAAGCAGCGACGGTTATACTTACATTGGTATTACTCGGACAACTTTTAGAAGCGCGTGCACATAGTAAAACTAATTCCGCAGTAAAAGAACTATTAAAATTAGCGCCAAATAAAGCTATAAAAATAGTAGATGGCGAAGAGGTTGAGGTCAGTATTGATAAGATAGAACTGAACGACATTTTAAAAGTAAAGCCAGGTGAAAAAGTTCCAGTTGATGGTTCTATAACCGAAGGTGATACCAGTATCGATGAATCTATGATTACAGGAGAACCTATTCCTGTAAATAAATCGACAGGTGATAAAATCAGTAGCGGGACTATTAATGGCAATCAATCGTTTTTAATGAAAGCGGAGAAAGTTGGTAGTGATACCTTATTGTCTCAAATTATTCATATGGTGAATAATGCTAGTCGAAGTCGTGCACCAATTCAAAATTTAGCCGATAAAGTTTCAGGATACTTTGTGCCTGTTGTTGTCATTATCTCGTTAATAACCTTTGCAGTTTGGGCTATTTGGGGACCAGAACCTGCTTATGTTTATGCACTAGTCAATGCGATAGCTGTTTTAATCATTGCTTGTCCTTGTGCACTTGGATTGGCAACACCAATGTCAGTAATGGTAGGTGTGGGTAAAGGTGCTCAAAATGGAGTATTGATTAAGAATGCTGAAGCCCTTGAGAAATTAGATAAGGTAGATACGCTTATAATTGACAAAACAGGAACCATAACTGAAGGGAAACCTACGGTAGAAACTGTTGGGGCTTTTAATGATGGTTTTAGTAATAATGAGATACTACAATATATAGTATCGCTTAACGCTCATAGTGAACATCCTTTAGCAGAAGCAACTGTTAAATATGGTAAAGCGCAGAAAACAGAAGTTTTAAAATCGGACGGATTTAGTGCCGTTACAGGTAAAGGCGTTGAAGGCAACGTAAATGGTAAAAAAGTGGCCTTAGGTAATCCTGAAATGATGGCACATGCGAATGCAGACATCTCATCACAAATGGAGGAAGAAGCTAAAACCTACCAAAAACAAGGTAAAACAGTATCGTTTTTAGCAATCGACAGTAAGGTGAGCGGTTATGTGGTCATCGGAGATAAAATCAAAAAGACAAGTGCTAAAGCGATTAAAGAACTTCAAGATAAAGGGATTGCTGTTGTGATGCTTACCGGCGATAACCATGATACAGCACAAGCTGTAGCTTCAGAATTGAATCTAGCCGATTTTAAGGCGAGTATGTTACCTGAAGATAAAATGAAAGAAGTAGAGCAACTACAAAAACAAGGTAAGGTCGTTGCCATGGCAGGAGATGGTATTAACGATGCGCCAGCTTTAGCAAAAAGTGATGTCGGGATTGCCATGGGTACAGGTACAGATGTTGCCATTGAGAGTGCAATGATCACTTTAGTAAAAGGGGATTTACATGGTATTGTAAAAGCTAAAAATTTAAGTCACTCTGTGATGAAAAACATTAAGCAAAACCTGTTTTTTGCACTTATTTATAATACTGTAGGTATTCCGATAGCAGCAGGTGTTTTGTTTCCGTTTTTCGGGATTTTATTGTCACCGATGATTGCAGCTCTAGCCATGAGTTTTAGTTCGGTTTCTGTTATTACGAACGCCTTACGATTACGAAGAATTAAAATTTAATTATAAAATTATGGAACATTCAAATCAACATTCAAACAAAGGAAATTACAATACATTTTTTTTAATGTTAGGGCTATCATTTGTCGCTATGTACGTTACAATGTACTTAAACACTTATGCCATAGATCACGTGTATTTTAGTATGACACGTTTTTATATGGTCTGCTTAGGTATTTCAGCAATGGCAGTGATAATGCTTTTATTTATGCTGAAAATGTATAAAAATAAAAAGAAGAACACAGCAATACTTGTTGGAAGCTTAGTGCTTTTTATTAGCGCGTTAAGTTTGGTAAGAACACAAGCACCAATTGTTGGAGACGTGCTTTGGTTAAAAGGTATGATTCCTCATCATTCTATAGCCATATTAACAAGTGAACGCGCAGATATTAAAGACCCAGAAGTAAAACAATTAGCGGAAGATATTATTAAAGCACAGCGTAAAGAAATAGAAGATATGAAAGCCATGATAAAACGATTAGAAAATGAAAAATAATAAGATAATTATATATCTAGGTATTCTTGCTGTAGGTGTTTTATTAGGATGGTTAGTATTTGGTGGTAATACAACTAAAGAACCGGTTCATAATCACAATGCCGTAGCGGAAACTAATCAAATGTGGACCTGTTCTATGCATCCGCAAATTATGCAGCCCGAAGCTGGGGATTGTCCTATTTGTGGCATGGATTTAATTCCGGCAGAGACTAGTGCTGTTGGTTTAATGGCAGATCAATTTAAGTTGTCAGAAAACGCTCTGGCCTTAGCTAATATCCAAACGTCTACTGTTGGTAATGGTCATTTAGATAAAGATGCAGGTTTTGTTTTATCTGGAAAAATTACCGAGAATGAAAATGAAACAGCAACGATGCCGGCGCATTTTAATGGTAGAGTAGAGAAGTTGTATGTGAATTCGTTAGGAGAAAAGGTCAATAAAGGACAAGCTGTTGCTAAGATATATTCACCAGAACTTATAGCAGCACAACAAGAATTAATTGTAGCCTATAAGTTAAAAGCGTCGCAACCGCAGCTTTATAACGCAGTGAGAAATAAGTTTAAGAATTGGATGATCCATGGCAACCAATTGGATGAGGTTGAGCAAACCGGACAGGTAAAAACAAGTTTTACCATCTACTCGCATGTTTCTGGTGTGGTTACCGAAATTTCAATTAATGAAGGGTCTCATATTATGGATGGGAAACCCATTTTTAAAGTGTCGAACTTAAAAACCGTTTGGGCAAATTTTGATGTGTATGAAAATCAAATCGGGCAATTTAAAGTAGGTCAAGAGGTCATGGTTTCTACGAAAGCTTATCCAGATAAAGTATTTAAGGGGAAAGTCGATTTTATAGATCCTATTTTAGATACTAACACACGAACTGTAAAATTAAGAGTCGTGCTTAATAATACTGATGATGTATTAAAACCGGGAATGTTTGTTGAAGGTAAAGTTAAAAGCAACACTTCTATAACTAAAGAAACCGTATTAATAATACCGTCCACGGCTGTTTTATGGACAGGAAAACGCTCTGTTGTTTATATCAAAGCAAACCCTGATGAACCTATTTTTGAAATGCGACAAATAACTCTAGGCAATTCTATTGGAGATAATTATGAAGTTTTAGAAGGTTTAAATGATGGAGACGAGATTGTTACGAACGGTACGTTTACTATTGATGCAGCAGCACAATTGCAAGGCAAAAAATCGATGATGAATAAAACAGGAGGTAAAATGACGACTGGTCACGAAGGGCATCTTGGCATGGAAACGACTGCTTCTGTAGCTAAAGAAAAGCCTTTGAATCTTAATGAAAGATTACCTGTAACAAAAGAATTTCAAAAGCAACTAAAAGTAGTTTTTGATGATTATATCAAATTAAAAGATGTTTTGGTAAAAGATGATTTAAAAAACGTTGTGGTAGCGTCAAAACAACTACTGACTAATTTATCTAACGTAAATATGGCATTATTAACAGATAAAGAGACGCATAAGCATTGGATGGATATTGAAAAAAAGATAAAAGCTGATGCGACTTCACTATCAAAGAGCTCTAAAATAGAAGAGCAACGTCGCTATTTTAAAAGTCTTTCGTCTCACTTAACAAATGCTATTGAAGTATTTGGAATCAATGAAAAAGTGTATCATCAATTTTGCCCAATGGGAGATGATAATAAAGGAGCCTATTGGTTGAGTAAAGAAGAAAAAGTGATTAACCCTTATTTTGGAGGAGAAATGCTGACTTGCGGAGAAGTGAAACAAATAATAGAATAAACAGAAATCAATTAATAACAATTAAATTTTTAAACAATGAATTTTTCAAAGAAAAATCACGAACACAAAAACAGTAATGTAAACAACGTGAGTAAAAACGTAATTTTAAGTGTAGCTATAATAATGGCATTAGGTTTCACAAGTTGTAAAAACGAAACCAAACAAGACACAAAGACAACGACAACGGAAGCATCGAAAGACATCGCAATGGCCGATGTTTCTTTTGGTGTTAGAGGTAACTGTGGAATGTGTAAGTCAACAATTGAAAAAGCTGCTAATGGAGTAGAAGGTGTTTCAAATGCTATTTGGGATGTAGATAAAAAGAAAATGGAGGTGTCTTTTGATGATTCTAAAACAGATGAAATGGCAATTCATAACGCCATTGCAGCGTCGGGTTATGATACGGAAAAAGTTACAGGAGATTTAGAAGCGTATGAGGGTTTACCGGGTTGTTGTAAATATGATCACGAGATGGCAATGAATAAATCGTCTAATTAGACACTGAAAATTATTAAAATCATAATTTCAAGATTATAAATAGTAAAGCCCTTTTTAGGGCTTTTTTTATGCTATTAATTAATTTGAATTTTGCCCCTTGTGAAAGGTTTGCTCTCTGTCTAAAGTAATCATCAGCATAATTAAATTTTCTTTGGATTTTATAAATTTAGTAGCAGTGTAGATATTACTATTCATTTAAAATAAAATCAATCTCAAACAGTTAACTCCTTAGATGGATACTGATTTTTCTTGTTAATTCTTGAAATTTAAAAAACCAAGATTGAAAAATTCGGATTTTTAGTGATGTTGATGTATCTTCACAAATTAATTTTAGTAACACGACGTTTATTTTTTTTTATTAATCATTTTTATTAAATTTTAATGAAAGGTTTTAGCGAATTGTTTTCTTCAGAATTTAGACTCATATAAACAACCCAATTTTTCAAAATTAGTAGTAAATGGATTTTACAAACCCTTTAGTTTACGGTGTTCCGTGTTTTTTAGGTCTTATTGCTTTAGAGCTTACATACAGCAAGGTTTTAGATAATAAGGAACTTTACAAATGGAAAGATTTAATATCTAGTGTATCGCTTGGTGTTGGGTCTGCTGTGCTTGCTGCGTTAATAAAAACGGTATCTATAGTCGTGATTTTTAATTTTGCCTATGATATTTTTAATCCTATCGTTGATGGTGTCCGTACGAATATAATGGGGTACGAATCTTTTGGGTATGTCTGGTATATTTGGGTAATTTGCATGCTTTTAGATGATTTTACATATTACTGGTTTCACAGACAAAATCATATGGTTCGGTTTTTCTGGGCGGCACATATTGTGCACCATTCTTCAGATAATTTTAATTTAGGAACTGCTGTTAGAAACGGTTGGTTTACTATATTTTATAAGCCGTTTTTCTATGTTTGGATTGTAATGATTGGTTTTCCACCAGAAATGCTTGTTGTTTGTTTAGGTATTGAAGCCTTATGGCAATTTCAATTGCATACACAGTATGTTAAGAAAATGGGTTTTATTGAGAAGTTTGTAAATACTCATACGATGCACCAAGTACACCATGCTAGAAATATCGAATATATGGACAAAAACCACGGTGGTTTTCTAAATGTTTTTGATAGAATTTTTGGAACTTGGAAAGAATTAGACGAAACTATTGAGATTGAATACGGAGTGTCTACTCCTCCAAATTCCTATAATTTATACGTTATTCTTACTCACGAATACAAAAATATTTGGGAGGATATGAAAAAGTCTAAGAATTGGTATCACAAGCTGATGTATATATTTGGACCTCCAGGTTGGAGTCATGATGGAAGTACATTGACTATTAAACAAATGAGGAGAGAGATGGCTAAAGGAAATAGTGTTGAGAAGTAATAATACCTCGACCTAAATTTCTTACTACTTAACGCTCTACAAATTACTTGAAAGTAAAAGTGTACCAACAATCCAAAGTGTTATAGATAAAATACCCCCAATGATTAAGAAGTGCTTAAACTTATAAGCACCCGTACCATAAATCAGCGTATTGGTTTGGTAGCCAACAGGTGTGAAAAAGCTAAAATTAGAGCCGAACATTACAGCCAATAAAAATGGCTTTATGTCTAGGTTTAAGCCACTCGCAACAGCAATGGCAATAGGTGCCATAATAATTGCAGTAGCGTTATTAGATATGACGCCAGACAAAATTATGGTGATTCCAAATAGTAAGCCTAAAACAATGGTTGGATCTTGGTTGCTCATTATATTTAGTAAATGATTGGATAACCAAATATCGGCTCCACTATTGGTCATCGCAATTCCCAAAGGAATCATACCAGCAAGTAAAAATATGATTTGCCAATTCACCTTTTGATACACACTTTCTAGCTGAATAATATTGGTAAGTAACATCGCTGAAACTCCAACAAGTGATGCCGTTAATATGGTAATTACGCTAGTTGCGGCTAGTGAAATTACACCTAACAGAATCAGCAACGCTAACATTCTTTTAGACTTTGAGACATTGGGCTTAAACTCATGCTCATTTAAAATGGCAATATTTTCAATATTATATAAGTCTGAAATCTTGTGTTCTTGCATTTCTAGTAATACGCGGTCACCAGGTTTAAGGTTAATATCATCTATGTTTTTACGTAATAGGCGCTCTTGCGTATTTCTTAGATTTCTACGTTTTTTTATGGCGATAGGAAACGCACCTTCAAAAGACATACGACGTAAACCTTTTAGCGTTTTTCCTATAAGATTAGAACCTGGTAAGATAAGCGTTTCAATATAGGTTAGATCTTTATCTCCATCAATGTCGCTTAAGTTTTCGAGTTGTTTTTTTTGTCGTTCTTCATTTAAAACAAAACCGTTTTCCTTCATAAGAGCTTGGAAGTTATCTAAATCACTCATCAATACTAAATTATCTTTAGCCATAAGTTTTATGTACTTTCCGGGGTCATTAATAACTTGATTGTCTCTAATTAATTTGAGCAACTTAGAATCCTCTTGGTTTAAAAATTCAATCTCACCAAACCGTTTGCCTATCAACGGTGAATCTTCCGTTACTTTAACCGTAAAAACATAAGATTCAGTTTTATAATCACTAGATAGATTTCGTTCTTTGTTCTTAGGTAAAAATCGTGATGCAAAGGTCATTATAACCAATCCAATTAGGAAAAATATAATACCATACCAAGTGAATTCAAAAAAGCTAAAAGCCTCTACACCATGTTTTTTAGCAATGGCATTTACAATTAGGTTGGTCGATGTTCCCATTAATGTACAACTCCCACCAAGAATTCCAGCAAAGGAAATGGGCATTAATAAACGCGATGAAGAGAACCCGTATTTTTCTGATAATCTTGTTACTATTTTTATAAAGATGATAACTACAGCCGTTGTACTGATAAATGCAGAGATACTAGCAGATATAATCATAAACGCAGGCGTTAACAAAATGAGTGGTAATATTTTTAGTTTTTTAATACCATCAGAAAGCAGCTGAATTACTCCGTTTTCTTCGAGTCCAACAGCTAAGATCATTAAGGCTAAAACGGTGATTGTTGCCGGATTTGCAAAACCGCTAATCGCTTCTTCAGGTGTCGTTAGTTGTAATAAAACTAGCGCGACTATGATGAAAAATGAAATTTTATCAACAGGAAAGAGCTCTGTGATAAAAAGTAGTATGCTTACACCAATGATGATAAAGACTAGAATTATTGAGAGCTCCATAAAATTTTGAGATAAAATATAAATGTAATTACAGAAAAAATAGAAGGGGTGCTCATTTAGAAATTTGATTACTCTAATTACAAACTGAAAAAAATGATCATATTTTTGTTTTAGATTAGTGTAATCTGTATTTGAGTTAAGTAAGTTGGTTACTATTAATCATCTTTGTTTCTTAAAATTAATACGATCTGAAATTTTACAACGTCCTATGACTAAATTTATACACAACTTTAAATTCCTTAAAGCAGCAAGCCTTATTCTTTTGATGATTTTTGCTACAACCGCATTACATTCACAAGCCTACACGAAAGAAGAACTACAAGATTCTATTGCTCAGCAGCCTTATTTTTCTATACACAAAGACAATTTTTTAGTTACAGGTGTACCTACCAATAAGTCAATAAATAGTGCCACAGCTAATGCGAAATATCAAATAAGTTTTAAACAAATTTTGACGCGAAGTAAATTACCGTTAGACACTTATTTGTTTTTAACCTACACTCAGAAGTCATTTTGGAATATCTATGAAGATTCGTTTCCATTTAAGGATATTAATTTTAATCCTTCTATAGCGATAGGTAAGTTTTTCTATGATAAAGAGAATCGTTTAAAAGGAGTAGGGACGCTATCTTTTGAGCATGAGTCTAACGGTAGAGATAGTATTGCCTCTCGTAGTTGGAACCGTATAAATGTAGAATATACTACTGGTATTTATAAAAATACAGTAGCTAGTTTTAAAGCTTGGTTGCCGTTTACTTATAAAGAAGGTAATCCAGATCTTTTAGAATACGTTGGGTTGGGGCAAATTAACGTGTCTCATACCTATCGACCAGATAAATTAATTTTTGATTTAAGATTGCGGAAAGGTTTAAATTTTGAAGGAAAAGGATCTGTTAGAGCACGAGTTTATTACAACCCATTTAGTAATAATATTTCTAATCAATACTTAATGTTAGAATGGTATGTTGGCCAAGCTGAAGGTTTGCTAAACTATCAACAATCACAAAGTATGATTAGAATTGGTTACGTTATTAGAACTAATGAGTTTAGATGGTTTAATGGAAGAAAAAAGTAAATAGCAAACCGCTTAATTTCCTTTAACACGTTTCCATAAATCTAACATCAATTGTTTACCGTCTCGCTGTGTTTTTTCTTGTTCAATAAAGCTCACATTTCCAAAGGAATCTACATCTATTAAATATTTAAACACAAAATTTTGAGATTGAGGTGCCATACTTAGTAATCCAAAACGAAGATCGTTAAAGTACAATTGGTCATCAACTTTATTAATGGTATACCAACCTTCCGAAATCGCAATCATACGTTTTACCTTTTCGTTTTCAACTAAGTCTCCTAATAATTCATGATTTTTAGGGTAGGCTTCAAACGTAATGTCTTTAGTGTCAAAAAAGGAATAAGTCCCCAATAAATAGGCGTTTTTCGTTTCCACATTCGCATTCCATAATATGGTGTTAAGTGGAGATGGTCGCGTGTCTAATTCATTGTAATCAATATTTTGCATTAGTAATTCGTCTTCAAAATGAGTTATTGCAACATCTTTTAAAATGAACGTTAAGGCTAAATATGCGGTACTGATTGTAAGACCAAGACCATTATATAGTCGGCGTTTTTCAGAAGTACGCTTTTGAAACATGGTCAAAATTAAAAACACTAAAAAGGGCAATGTATATAATGGGTCAATTACAAAAATGGTTTTAAAGGCCAATCTTAAATCTAAAGGCCAAAAGAATTGTGTACCCCAAGTGGTATGTGCATCTAACATCGGGTGCGTAATTAAAGCCCAGAAAAACAGCCATGACCAACCTTTAAAATCTTTATAGCTTTCATAGCGTGAGACGAGCCAACCAAAAATAGGGGCAAAGAGCAATGAGAATATAATAGAATGAGTAAAGCCACGATGAATGGCTAATGCAGAAACGGTATCCGTAAAGTGGGATGCAAAAATGTCTAAATCTGGTATAGTACCAGCAATAGCACCGTATAAAATAGCTTTATTTCCAACTTTTCTACCTAAAACGGCCTCGCCTACGGCAGCTCCTAAAACGATTTGTGTGAGTGAATCCATAATATGTTCAAAGATAATCTTTAGAATGAAAATACTACGAAAACTAGTTAAGATGTAAACGAGAATTTGGTACTTGCATTTTTAAATTTATAGAAGAAGGAGGTTGTTGTTTACATTGTGTATTGAAAAAAGATCAGATTGTTTGTGTGCTAATTGATTCTTAGTCACTCAGCCTAAATTCTCGCTTTTCATAGGAAATGTATTGTTGTTTTAAACTTTTTTTTGAACTTTCACCATTTGTGTGTCGCTTGAGTTTAAGTTTTTGATTTTGAGTTGTTTGATGGAGAGTTGATTTACTTATTTTAAAGTTGGAATAATGTTATAAAGAAAGTAAAAGTTTCTACTTTATTGAAGTATATTCACTATCTATAGTTGTAAAATGAATGATATTCTTTCTAAAAAAAGCACAAATAAAATAACAAGAAATTCTAATCTATAAGCATTAATTAATGTAAATAAAGTATGAGAAGTTTTGTAAAAAAATATGAAGTTTGGATATTTCTAATTCTTTGTCCTGTGGTAAACGTACCTTTTGTACAGGCAAGAATTGAAGGTTTTATTTCAGAATCTATATATATGACAGGTCGCTTTTGCATTCTATTATTTATTTTAATTTGCTTATTGCTGTATACTAGAGGGCTGAAAGGTGTAATTAATTTGTTTAAGCCTATGCTAACTTGGAAGGTTCATCCTAAATGGTATCTTTTAAGTTTAATTTTTCCATCAACAATAGCGCTTATTACATTGGTATTAAAAAGTACCTATTATGATGTTGAGGTTGATGCGTTCATTAGTATTAAAACCACAACTCTTAGGGCTTATCTCGCTTTCTTTGTTTGGGCTTTTCTAGGTGAAGTTGTATGGGTTAGTTATTGTATCCGAGAATTATCTAAAAGTATAAAGCCATTTTATGCAGGTCAAATTGTAGCTGTTTTTTGGACGTTATGGTTTATTCCTGTAATTCTTCTAGGTGAGGGTATTTTACCTGAAATCCCAATAGTATCTGCGTTTATTTTTATGTTTGGTGTTGCAGGAATGTGTGCTTTTATTTATAGTCATACTAAAAGTGGTATTTGTGTACTGCTATTACAATCTATGGTGAATTTAACTTTGGTATCATTCCCAATAGCGCCAACAAATGGAGGCGCACCTACATATACGACCTTTGGTATCATTTATTTTTTAACAATGTTAGGATTATGGGGTGCCGATTACCTTATAAAAAATAATAAAAAGAAGAAGCTGCAATTAAAACGCTCATAAATAATGTCTAATATTAATGTTTAAGCTTTTATTATGAAAGGAAAAATCAGGTCTGTTTTAGTTGGGTTTCTTACAAATACTGTTGGTAGTCTGCTTGTTACCTTACGCCCCCAAAAAGTGAAGCAATTATCAGAAAAAGGATTAACCCTAGTGTTGGGAGATAATTTAAGCTTATCTGAACGCTTAATGCGTAGAGCCATTCTTAAAAAAATTGAAAAGAATGAAGACCATGATCAGTTGGCGCAATTACATAAGACGTATTGGGCCAAGCAAGGAGATCATTTTGTAAACAACACAGAAGATAATTTAAAGAATATTCACTTGCCTGCTTATAAGGATACACTCGATGTTCTTAAAAATGAAATTTCAAATGCACCTATTGCATTCGAGAAATTAGTAGAAATAGGAACAGGTAATGGTAGTGTTTTAAATTACTTGTCATTAAATTATCCTGATATAAAAGATTTTATTGGAATAGACCTAAGTGAAGAACAAACCAAAATTAATCAAATCAACTATAAAGATAATTCTAAGTTGAAATTTATTGGTGGAGATGTTCTCGATTGGTTAGAAAATCAGCAACAAGGTAATTTTGTGTTTTTAACTTTTAGAGGAGTTTTAGAATATTTTACACAACAACAGCTCATTACTTTTTTTAAAAAACTAAATACTTTAGGTAATATTATATTCTATGCGATAGAACCTACGGATTCAGAGCATAATTATGAGACCAATCCAAACTCTAAAGTCTATGGAGTAGAAGGATCTTTTTCTCATAATTACGAAAAACTTTTTAAAGACACGGGATTCAACGTTTGGTATTCAGATGCGAAAAGTGAGTCAGGACACCCTTATATTATAAAAATTGTAGGGTCAAAAAACTTTTAATAATAATTTTCATTCAATCATTTTGAATGATAAATTCTTTAGAGGTTATTGAATAATAACATAATAATTAAAAATGAAGACAACGACATACGATGCTTTAAATAAAATAACCGCTTTAGAAAGGGAGCGCGTTGCCAATTTTATATTTACGCATTTAGAGAAATATGGTGACCCCATAACTGCTATAAAAAAGGCAATAGACTATGCTGTAAAAGATCGTCCTAGTTTAGGAGGTTATGTATTTGTAATGGAAGAGGAGGAGAAGATTGTAGGTGTTGTCGTTATCAATAAAACAGGAATGGATGAGTATATACCAGAGAATATTTTGGTCTACATTGCAACTCATAAAGACCATAGGAGAAAAGGCTTTGGGAAAAAATTAATGGAGTATGCTATTAGTAATTGTGAAGGTAGTATAGCCTTGCACTGTGAAAAAGATAATCCTGCCAAAATGCTATATGAAAAGTTAGGATTTACTAATAAGTATTTGGAAATGCGATTAGAAAAATAAAAGTTGCGACAACAAAAAAATGCTAAGTAGCTTAAGTATTAAGCATTAAGTAGTTTACGCTTTTTCAATCTATAGACAAAAACAAATTGCAATGGCAGAGTTAATTATACATTCAGAAAAAATAAAAGAAAATATTAAGTTTTTAAGTCATTATTTTGAAGCTCATAATATTGAATGGAGTTTAGTTACCAAAGTGTTTTCTGGAGATAATACTTTCATTAAGACGATTTTAACTAAAGATGTTATTGAAAAAATAAAATCGGTTAGTGACTCAAAATTAAGCAGTTTAAAAACCCTGAAAGCAGTATATCCTAATTTAGAAACTATTTATATTAATCCACCAGCATTAGCCCATGTTGATGATGTCATTGATTATGCTGATATTTCATTGAACACGTCGATTTCTACAATTGAAGCATTAAATGCGTCTGCAAAGCAAAAAAATCGGATTCATAAAATCATTATTATGATCGAATTGGGTGAATTACGCGAAGGCATAAATAATGAGGATGTTGTAGCATTTTATCAAAGTGTTTTCAATTTATCTCATATTGAAGTCGTAGGTATTGGTTCAAACTTAGGATGTATGTTTGGTATAGAGCCAAGCTATAATAAGTTAGAGCAATTGTCTTATAGTAAAGCGCTTATTGCTTCAAAATTCAATAAAAACCTAAAACTTATATCTGGTGGTACATCTATTACCCTTCCGCTAATTGAAGATAATTTAGTACCAAAAGATATCAATCACTTTAGGATAGGAGAGGCTGCTTTTTTAGGTGTTTGTCCATTAGAAGGACAACAATTTAAAGGCTTGCATAAAGACACATTTGAATTCTATGCAAATATTATAGAGCTCATTGAAAAAAATGTAGTGCCAGGAGATGTCATAACTGATTCTAACAACGGACAGGCAATTCATAATGATAGTAATCGTAGTACGCTTAAATCTTATAAAGCTATTTTAGACTTCGGTTTATTAGATGTGGATAAAAATGATTTAGAGGCTGAAGATAATTTTTTATTTGTAGGCGCAACTTCAGATATGGTCGTTATTGATGTGGGCGACAATAAAACAGAAGCAAATACAATAAAGTACAAGGTTGGAGATAAAATAAAGTTTAGACTAAACTATATGGCTGTTGCTCGGTTGTTAAGTTCCAAATTTATTCATAAAGTATATGTTTGAGTGTTAATATGAGAATGTGTTTCTAATAATACTTCTTGTATTTATCAAAGAAAATATAGAAATTTACTTACGTTTTGTTCTATAGCGTTAGGTTGTAAATTATCATCACTATATTTACTTAGAATGCTGTAATTGGAATATTTTTATGATAAAAAACCTTTATATTAGGGCTTTATTAGTCAGCAGGTTAATAGGTTTTAATGTTAGTTATATTTTTATGAATTAAATCGGTGTTCTTTAACAGAGAAAATTGTTTTATGACTAAAATTTTTCATCTAAATGAAGAATTACGTTAATTTTATTCTTCCCTAATAAAAACCCCCTCTGTTTTTAATATTAATTGATGTTAAAGAATTAGCTAAACGCTTAATTCTTTAAAAGTTATAATTTTATACTATGGATTTAACCAAACCAGAGATAGTTGAGTCATTAAGGGAGTTTAATAATACGGATGCTAAGTTTCCTATAGACAAAACAATTGTAGACTTATTTTTAATACAAGCAGAGAATACTCCTAACAATATAGCAGTTATTTTTGGTGCTAAAGAAATAAGTTTTAAAGAATTAGATGCTATTTCTAACCAATTTGCAAACTACTTAATAGCTAATCACAATATAGGTTTAAATGACTTTGTCGGTCTAATGATTGAGCGAAGCGAATGGATTGTAATAAGTATTCTTAGTATACTTAAAGTAGGTGCAGCCTATGTTCCCATTGATATTGAAGCTCCTCTTGTTAGGAAAGAATTTATTAAAAAAGATAGTAATTGTAAATTTACTATCGATGATTCAATTATTGAAGATTTTATCAATTCAAAAGAAAAATACAGTGATAAACTTCTAAGAGACGTAGGATCTAAATCTGATGATCTTGCTTATATCATGTACACTTCAGGTACCACAGGTAATCCAAAAGGTGTAATGATTAAACAAAGATCTGTTGTGAGTCTTATACTCGGCGAAACTCAAAATTATGGTTTAAATAGTACAGATAGAATATTACAATTTTCTAACTATTTTTTTGATGCCTCAATAGAACAAATATTTTTAGCGTTATTCAATGGTGCTACAACGGTAATTGTTGATAAGCAAACCATAAAAGATCATGCCGTTACAGATTTTATAAAAAAACATTCTATAACACACCTTAATAGCACACCTAGTTATCTCGAAACTATTGAGGGCTTATCTGAAATAAAATCACTTAAAAGAATTGTCGCAGGTGGCGAGACATGCTCGTTAACCTTAGCTCAAAAATTAAGCACAATATGTGATTTTTACAATGCGTATGGACTTACAGAGACTACGGTAACCTCGATGTTATACAAATATTCTTCCACTGATAACCATAATACTGTATTAACAATAGGAAAACCCATACAAAACACAAAAGTTTACATCTTGTCTAAAGATATGGAAATGTTACCTGTAGGTACTGCAGGTGATTTATACATGTCGGGTATAGGTTTGGCAAAAGGGTACTTAAACTTGCCAGAACTGACTACAAAAAGCTTTATTGAAAATCCATTTGAAGAAAATGATAGGATGTATAAAACAGGTGATTTAGCCAAATGGCTTCCTAATGGTACTATAGAATTTATAGGAAGGAAAGACGACCAAGTTAAAATTAGCGGTTATCGTTTAGAATTAGGTGAAGTAGAAGCGGCAATTAACACACTTCCAAATATTAAACGTGCCACTGTTATTTCTAGTAATCATACAGGTGAAGCAAAATTAGTAGCATATATAGAATCTGAAAATACGATAAAAGATTCGAATAGTGTACGCCATCAACTTTCTGAAATTCTCCCAGAATACATGATACCGTCGCTCATTATGTGGATAGACGATTTTCCTACAACAACAAATGGTAAAGTTGATAAAAAGAACCTGCCACTTCCAGAGTTTCAAAGATCTACTAATGCTCCACTTTTAAGAAAACCTAGAACTAAAATAGAGAAAGATATTGCAAAAATTTGGAGTAAAGCTTTGCATATACCACAGATTGGTATTGACGATAACTTTTTTGAAATGGGAGGTAATTCTCTCTTAACTCAAAAAGTGGCCGTTTTAATAGCTGAAAACCTTAAAGTAAAAGTACCAGTAACAAAGATTTATCAATATCCTACGATTGCTGGACTCGCTAATTTTTTTGAGTTAGATCAGAATAAATCGACATTTGCGCAATCAAAGCGAAAAAATAAGAGACATTCCAATAGTGATATCGCCATTATTGGAATGTCAGGACGTTTTCCAGGAGCTTCTTCAATAAATGAATTGTGGGAAGTTTTAAGAGATGGCAAAGAAACCATTTCATTTTTCACACCTGAAGAATTAGATAAAAGTATTCCCGAATCGATACGTAATAATCCACTTTACGTTGGTGCGAGAGGTATTGTGCCTTCAGCAAAAACGTTCGATGCTAAATTTTTTGGACTCAACCCTAAATTGGCATCTGCAATGGATCCTCAGCAGCGATTATTTCTAGAGATATCATGGGAGGCATTAGAACAATCTGGTTATTTACCAAATCTTTACGATGGTAAAATTGGTGTATTTGCAGGTGTTTATATCAACACATATTTTCTTAATAATGTATTTCCGAACAAAGAGTTGATGAGTCAAATCGGGGAAGTACAGGCCAATACAACTAATGACAAAGACTACATTGCAACACGTACAGCATACCATTTAAATTTAAAAGGACCAGCGGTAAGTGTACATTCGGCATGTTCCACGTCTTCATTAGCAATTGCTCAGGCTGTAGAATCTATACGTAATGGGCAATGTGACGTTGCTTTAGCCGGAGGAGCTAGTGTAACGTCGCCAATGAATAGTGGTCACTTATATCAAGAAGGATCGATGTTGAGTTCTAATGGACAGTGTCGATCTTTTGATGCTAATGGTACAGGAACTATGTTTTGCGATGGTGCTGGCGTGGTACTTCTTAAAAGTTTAGAGGATGCAAAACGCGATGGTGATATAATCCATGGTGTTATTAAAGGAATAGGTGTTAATAACGATGGAAGTGATAAAGGAAGTTTTACAGCTCCAAGTGTAGAAGGACAAGCAGGTGCTATAAACAGTGCGCAATTAGATGCAGGTATTAAACCTTCACAGGTAAGTTATATAGAAGCACACGGAACAGCAACTCCTCTAGGTGATCCTATTGAGATTGAAGGTCTTCGTTTGGCTTTCGGTGATCAAGAAACCAATGGGTATTGCGCCGTAGGTTCAATTAAAAGTAATATAGGGCACCTCACAGCAGCTGCAGGTGTGGCAGGATTAATTAAGACGACTTTAGCAATGAAGTACCGTCAGATTCCTGCTTCTTTAGGATTTGAAAACCCTAATCCATCCATAGATTTTGAAAATAGTCCGTTTTTTGTCAATAATAAGTTAAGACCTTGGGAATCTGAAACTCCAAGAATTGCAGGAGTGAGCTCTTTTGGAGTTGGTGGTACAAATGTGCATATTGTTCTAGAAGAATATGAAGCCAATGAAAAAGAAACAGATTCAGGTAGACCGTTACAATTACTAACATGGTCTGCTAAATCACAAAACAGTCAAGAGGGTTACCAAAAGGCGTTAGGTGATTATGTAAAGACGAATCCAGAAATAGCGCTTGCTGATACCGCGTATTCTTTAAATAAAACAAGAGATGTCTTTCAATATCGCAGTTTTGCCATAACAGGTAATGATGCTATAGAAGCTAGTCATTTGTTAAGTTCCGAGGATTCTAAAGCTGTTAAAAGCAATACATTGAAGGTTATTCCTAGTGAAATTGCATTTTTATTTCCAGGTCAAGGTTCACAATACTTGCAAATGGGTAAAGCGCTTTATGATAGCGAAACTGTTTTTAGAGAGGCCGTGGATTATTGTGCTGAACTTTTAAAAACGGAATTAAAATTAGACATAAGAAAAATTATTTATCCAGATGATAATAGCAGTGAGGCCGAATTACAATTAAAGGATACCAAGTTTACCCAACCAGCATTATTTGTTGTAGAGTATGCACTGTCACAACTTTGGATGAGCTGGGAAATTAAACCAACTTTACTTTGTGGACATAGTATTGGTGAATTTGTTGCGGCTCATTTAGCGGGTATTTTCACTTTGGAAGATGCATTACACTTAATAACAGTTCGTGGAAAATTGGTAAGTGAGTTACCTGGCGGAAGTATGTTATCGGTACGTACAAATATTGAAAGCCTTGAAGGATTACTGCCAGAGACATTATCAATTGCAGCTATTAACTCCGATCGCTTAATTGTTATTTCAGGACCTGATAAAGATGTAGAAGATTTTGCAAAAGTCTTAAATGATAAAGGTATTGCAAATATGCTTTTATTAACAAGTCATGCTTTTCATTCTACAATGATGGACCCTGTTTTAGGAGCTTTTGAGGAAGAGGTGAAAAAGGTGACTTTAAGCGTGCCGCGTTTACCAATTGTATCTACGGTTACAGGAGATTGGCTTACTGATGCTGAAGCAACAAGTTCTACATATTGGACGAACCATTTAAGAGAAGCAGTAAACTTTTCTGGCGCTATGGAAACGGTTTTAGGCTTAGAAGATCCTGTTTTATTAGAGATGGGGCCTGGTCGTGCATTAACAACCTTATCGATGCAAAAGAAAGGATTAAAATCCTTAGCTTCTATCGCTAGTTTAACTAT
Organism: Winogradskyella pacifica; assembly: GCF_013403915.1. GTDB lineage: Bacteria > Bacteroidota > Bacteroidia > Flavobacteriales > Flavobacteriaceae > Winogradskyella > Winogradskyella pacifica. The sequence continues at coordinate 133,488 of NZ_JABFDI010000009.1, read as the reverse complement.
TCCAAAGGAAGGCGAAAACGCTTACCATACCATATTATCTGCCTTAGGAGATTTATGGTTGAATGGTATAGAACCTAATTGGAAATCTTTTTATGATGGCCAAGCTAGACAAAAAGTTTGGTTGCCTTCTTATGTGTTTGATCGTAAGCCGTGTTGGTTAGACCCTCCAGTGGTAGATACTACGGTTAATGCTGTTACAGATATTAATACCGTTAAAAGTAATATCAAAATTGAAGAAAATATAATTATTGACCCCATACCGAATATCAATACTAAGATTATGAGAAAGCCTTTACTTCTTAAAAAAATATCAGATATCATTGAAGATAACTCAGGAATAGAAATTGAAGAAAATGAAGCAGATCAGAGTTTTTTAGAACTTGGTCTCGACTCGCTCGTTCTAACACAAATGGCTATTACGTGTAAGAATGAATTTAATGTACCTATAACATTCAGACAGCTTAATGATGAGTTTGGGTCACCTAATCTATTGGCCACGCATTTAGACAGCGTGTTGCCAGCAGATGCTTTTGCGCCAGTACAACAACAACAACAACAAGTACAGCAACAAGCACCAATTCAACAGTCAGCACCTAGTACCAATACCATACAAAATACTTATGTGGCACCTCAAAGAGATCAAAATCCGGCATTGAACCTTATTGCACAACAGTTGCAACTTTTAGGTCAACAACTGCAATTACTTCAGGGAGATGCAAATAATGCTCCTGCACCAGTTGTTTCAAATACACCTGAGGCTGAAGTGAAAAATAACACAAAGACCGTTTCGCCTTTAGTTAACTCTAATGATGATATTAGAACAGAAGAAGAAAAGAAAGAACATCAAAAACCTTTTGGAGCATCTCCTAAAATAGATAAACAATCTTCAGGATTAAGTAGTGACCAAAGCTTGTTTTTAAAGAATTTAACAGCAAGTTATAATGCTAAAACAGCTAAGAGTAAAGCTTATGCTCAACACCATCGTTCTAAAATGGCAGATCCAAGAGTTGTTTCTGGTTTTAAGCCATTAACTAAAGAGTTGGTCTATCCGTTGGTCATCGAAAAATCGTCAGGTAATAAACTTTGGGATTTAGATGGCAATGAATACATGGATATATTAAATGGTTTTGGGGCCTGTTTATTTGGTCATCAACCCGATTTTATAAAAGAAGCTTTACACCATCAAATAGAACAAGGTTTTGAGGTTGGTCCTCAACATCCATTAGCTGGTGAGGTTTGTGAACTACTTTGTGAATTTACTGGTCATGATCGTGCAGCGTTATGTAATACAGGTTCAGAAGCTGTGTTAGGCGCCATGCGTATTGCACGGACTGTAACAGGTCGCTCACTTATTGTAGCCTTTTCTAGTTCTTATCATGGTATTAACGATGAGGTTATTGTAAGAGGATCAAAAAAATTAAGAACATTCCCAGCGGCTCCAGGGATTCTTCCAGGTGCTGTTCAGAATATGCTAATCTTAGACTATGGAACCGAAGAAAGTTTAGCAATTATCAAAGAACGTGCTCACGAAATAGCAGCAGTACTTGTAGAACCAGTACAAAGTCGTAGACCAGAATTTCAGCCGATTGATTTCTTAAAGGAAGTAAGGGAAGTGACTACAGCATCTGATACAGTTCTCATTTTTGATGAAATTATAACCGGATTTAGAATGCATCCCGGTGGTGCGCAAGCCATATTTGGTATTGAGGCAGATGTTGCAACTTACGGAAAAGTGATCGGTGGAGGCATGTCTATAGGTGCAATATGTGGTAAAAGAAAATACATGGATGCGCTAGATGGTGGTTTCTGGAAATTTGGTGATGATTCTTTCCCCGAAATAGGAGTCACTTATTTCGCAGGTACATTTGTACGTCATCCTCTAGCTCTAGCGGCAGCAAAAGCGTCGTTACATCACTTTAAAAATAAAGGAATTGCGCTTCAAGATGGTTTGGCAGCACTAACAGAACGCTTAGCTACAGAACTTAATGGATACTTTAAAAATAATAGTCTTCCAATAGAAATCACCTATTACCGTTCTTTATGGCGACTTAAATTTTTAGAAGAGATTCCTTATTCAGAGTTATTCTTCGTGTTAATGCGAGAAAAAGGATTCCATATTTGGGATGGCTTTCCGTGTTATATGACAGAAGCATTTTCTGAAAATGATATCGATAAGTTAATTAAGAATATCGTTTTAAGTATTGAAGAGCTTATTGCTGTTGGAATTTTTAATTCAGAGTTAAATGGTCATAGTGGTGCTAAAATAGATGAAAATAATTATTCAACTAAAGAATTAAACAACCCGCCTGTTTCTAACGCGCGTTTAGGAATTGATGATAATGGTAACCCAGCATGGTTTGTTAAAGATGAAAAGAATGAAGGAGAATTTCTTCGTATAGAATTATAAGAGATAGAATTTAAATAATACGCCCAACCCGTTTTATAAAAATGATTTTACAACCAACTGATACTATAAATAAAAAAGCATTCAACCCTTTTGATGGACCAAAAGTTGAAAAGGTCATTTACGCTACCCAATCGCAAGCTGAAATTTGGATTGGTTGTAGATTAGGAGGTGAGGACGCTAATAGATCCTATAATGAGTCTGTTTCTATTGTCTTAAATGGTGATTTAGATAAATTAGCCTTAGAGGACGCTATAAGCCAGTTGATTAAGAGGCATGAGTCTTTGCGTGCTATATTTAGTACAGATGGACGTTTTATGACTGTCTTAGAAGAGGTGACTATTCCTTTAGATTTTGATGATATTTCTCACCTTACTGATTCCGAAAAAAAGAATAAAGTTGCTCAGTATATTTTAACAGATGCTAATAAAGTTTTTGATTTGGTTAGTGGACCATTATTGAGAGCAGGATTGATTAAATTAAACAAAAATGAGCATCAATTAGTACTAACCGCACATCATATAATATGCGATGGTTGGTCTACTGGTATTATGATTGAAGAATTGGGGTTGTTGTATTCTTCAAATGTATCTAGCGAGAATCTAAAAATTCCAGATCCCATACCATATAGTGATTATGCAGATGAACACCAACAGTTTTTAATTAGTGAGGAATTTCGTGACACAGAACAATTTTGGCTAAAGCAGTACCAGCCTAACGTACCAGAGCTAAATATGCCAACGAATTTTCCAAGGCCTGAGGTACGGAATTATAAAAGTGATCGCCTAGACTTTCCTTTAAATAGTGATTTATTAGCTAAGCTTAAAAAAACAGGTGTACGTGTTGGTAGTAGTTTTGTAACAACTTTAATGACTGCTTTTGAATTGTTTCTCTGTAAACAAACAGGGCAGAGTGATATTGTTTTAGGTTTGCCTGCAGCCGGACAAGCAGTCACAGGGAAAACACAATTAATAGGACATTGTGTTAATTTATTACCATTACGAAGTAAAGTTGTTTTAGATCAGCCATTTAATGCTTATCTAAAAAATCGCAAATCTTTAATGTTTGATGCATATGACCATCAACAATTAAGTTTTGGTCAACTACTTCAAAAATTGCCTATTGCAAGAGACCCGTCTCGTATTCCATTAGTACCCGTTGTCTTTAATATTGATATGGGGATGAGCAATCAAGTTTTTTTTAAAGATTTGACGTTTAAATTAAAGGCTAATCCTAGAACGTATGAAGCTTTTGAAATATTTTTAAATGCGAGTGGTTCAGAAGATGATTTTGTTTTAGAATGGCAATATAATGCATCTCTTTTTACTGGGGCAACAATTAAAAAAATGATGAATTCTCTAGAGGATATCATAGAAAAAATTGTAGAAAATCCAGAAAACTCTATTTCGGATATAATTAAAACGGATGATACTGATTATAAAAAACTAAACGCTACAGTTACCTCGTATTCTGATTTACCATTACATGAGTTATTGATAAAACAAGCTCAAAAATTTCATAATAAAAAGGCTTTAAAATTTACAGATACTGAGATTTCATATAGAGATTTAGAGCTACAAGTAAATCAATTAGCACACAGTTTAAAGTCAAAAGGAATAGCTAAAGGTGATTTTGTAGGTGTTTGTTTACCGCGTTCTATAGAGCTTGTCGTTAGCTTATTGGCTATTATGAAATGCGGAGCAGCGTACCTGCCCTTAGATCCAAATTATCCTAATGATCGTTTAAATTTTATGATAAACGATTCTGAATCCAAAGTTTTAATAACCACACAAGGATTAGCTTCAAAATTAGAAACAACAGCATCAACACTACTAATAGAAGACTTGTTTTCAAATTTGAATGAATTCTCACAAGATTCATTAAATGTTGAGGTTAATCAAAATGATATAGCATACTTACTTTATACATCTGGTTCTACAGGAAAACCAAAGGGAGTACAAGTTTCTCATAAAAATTTAGTTAATTTCTTAAGTAGCATGGCCAAAGAGCCTGGTATTAAGGAATCTGATAGATTATTATCAATAACAACTATTTCTTTTGATATTGCCGGTTTAGAATTATTTCTTCCCCTTTTAAAAGGAGCTGAATTAATTATTTCTGATGATGATACCGCAAAAGATGGTCGTTTAATGTTAGATCTTCTTAAAAAAGAAAATATTACCATAATGCAGGCAACACCTACAACATGGCAAATGTTATTAGATTCGGGATGGGAAACTGCTTTTCCTTTAAAAGCATTATGTGGAGGAGAATCTTTACCTCTAGCTTTATCAAAAAAGCTTCTAAACAAGGTTGATGAACTTTGGAATGTGTACGGCCCAACAGAAACTACAATTTGGTCTGCCGTAAAACAAATTAAAGCGGATGATGATTTAATTACTATCGGTAAACCTATAGCTAATACGCAATTGTATTTACTTAATGACCAAAACATGTTAGTAAGTCCAGGTGCGATTGGAGAGTTATGTATTGCAGGTGATGGTGTTTCTATGGGATATTGGAAACGATCAGATTTAACTGCAGAAAAATTTATTCCAAATCCATTTGAAACGACTTCAAATAAAATATTATATCGTACCGGTGACTTAGGAAAATTACTTCATACAGGTGAAGTTCTGTGTTTAGGGCGTATAGACGATCAAGTTAAAATAAGAGGGCATCGTATTGAGTTAGGCGAAATAGAAGAGGTTATGAATACACTAGAAGATATTGAATCTTCGGTTGTAATGATGGATGGAGAACAATTAAAAGCATTTGTCATCGCAAGTCCATCCTATAGTCCTTCAGAGAATTCAGATCAAAAATGGAAAACTAATTTAAAAGCCTTGTTACCGTCTCACATGGTACCTCAAAAAATAAACCTTATTAATGAGTTTCCTAAAACGCTAAACGGTAAAATTGATCGTAAAACTTTATTAAAAAACTCAACGTTATCTATAAATAATTCTGAGGAACATACAGCACCTAGGACAATTGTTGAGCAATTAGTTGCGGACATATGGGAAGACTGTTTAAAGATTAAAAACATTAGTATTTACAGTAACTTTTTTGAGCTTGGTGGTCATTCGTTAATCGCCGTACGAGTAATGTCTCTTTTAGAAAAAGAAACAGGAAAAAGATTACCACTGGCTGCTTTAATGACCCATTCTACAATAGAGAAATTGGCGCTTTATCTAGATATGGATCAAAATTCTATAACATGGAATTCATTAGTACCTATACAGCCAAAAGGAAAAAAAGAACCATTGTACTTGGTGCATGGAGCAGATCATAATGTGATGATATTTAAATTGTTATCTAATAATTTAGATGCAGATCAACCTGTGTATGGCCTTCAGGCTAAAGGTCTTAATGGTATAGATGAGCCACTAGGTACAGTTGAAGAAATGGCGACACATTATATTTCAGAGATTATTAAATCTAATCCTAAAGGACCTTATACTTTAGCTGGTTATTCCTTTGGTGGAGTCATTGCTTTTGAAATGGCAAGACAATTATTAGCACAAAATAAGGATGTTAAAAGGGTGGTGTTATTAGATAGTTATGTGTACCCACATTATTACAGTTCTAACACTACTGCAAAGAAAATAGCTAAGACCAAATACAGAATGGCAATGGCTGTTTTTATGACTAAAACAATGTTTAGTAATAAGGCAAATTTTGATCGGAGAATTCAATTGTTTAAAGGTGGTATTAAGAACAGCTATTTAAAGCTGAAATTAGGAAAAGAAAATCAGCATAAGCTAGTTAAGAGTTGGCCCTATAAGTTAGATCAGATGCACAATAAAGCTGTAAATAATTATCAAATTTTACCACTAGCTATTAAAGTCGATCTATTAAGAGTCGCTGAGAATGATATTTTTTATGCGCATGATACAGAGTTACTAGGTTGGGAACCAATAGCGACCAAAGGTGTTAATAAGCATCAAATCCCAGGAAATCATATTAACATGCTTTCACCACCAAACGATAAAAAATTAGGACGAATCTTACAAAATATATTAGATAGTTAACATGAAAATATCTGAAGGAAATAGTTCATTAAAAGCCTCAGACCTTTCTAATTCTGAAAACAACGTCACGTCTTATTCTTTGGTTCCTATTAGAGAAAATGGTCATAAAGAGCCACTTTTTATTGTACATGGTGCTGATTATGATATTTTAAAGTTTAATAGTTTAGCTAATGTTTTAGACGATGATCAGCCCGTTTACGCTTTGCAAGCTAAAGGGTTGAAAGGAGATGTAAAGCCACATGAAACAGTAGAAGCTATGGCATCTCAATATATCTCAGAAATTACTCATATAACTAAAGAAGGACCTTATGCATTAGCAGGCTTCTCGTTTGGAGGCATTATCGCTTTTGAAATGGTAAAACAATTGAAGGCTTCAGGGAAACATATTAAAGGCTTATTTTTATTTGATAGTTATGTCTATCCAAGTTACTTCTATTCACACCCCAAAAAGAAAAAAATAGTCTCTTTATTGTATGCGGTAGGACAATTAGGTTTTATGGGCCTAAACATGTTTAGCAGTGTTTCTAATTTTAAACGTAGGGTTAACTTATTGAAAATAAAATTTTCTGGCTTATATTTAAAACTAAAACATGGAAGTGAAAAACAATACCAATTACAGTTTAATCGCTCCGCAACAATTGATGAGATGCATACGTTGGCTTATAAAAGATACCATATAATTCCGCAAAATATAAAAGTAGAATTGTTTAGGTCGACTAATAAAATATACTTTGCGCACGACTACAAATATTTAGGTTGGAAAAAAATAGCCTTAAGAGGTGTTCAAAATCATATATTACCAGGAAATCATTCTCAAATGTTTTTATCACCTGTTGTTGAAGAATTTGGTAAAACACTTCAAACACTTTTAAATAATGAAGATTAAGAATTTAGAAAGTCGTTTGTTTTGTGGATTGTCTAAGGTTGTGCAGGCACAAGGTGAGGCTTCAGTATATGACAATTCAGTTATTAAATTATTTAAAATAGAATTGTCGCAATACTATAATATTATAGAGGTTTTATCAAAATTTTTATCACCACAAGAAGTTCTAAGAGCGCAGAGATATCATCAATTAAGAGATTCAAATCGATTTATTATCTGTCGAAGTTTTCTTAAAATTTTAATTGCGAAACAGAAAAGTATAGAGGTATCACAAGTCTATTTTGAAAAAGGAGAGAACCATAAACCGTATTTTCCATTAGATAAAACGTTGTTTTTTAATGTCTCTCACGCAGGTGATTTTGCAATTATTGCCTTTGGTAATTGTGAGTTAGGAGTTGATATAGAAAAAATAGATCAACACTTTGATTATTCTGAAATTATTCCAGTGGTCTACGATATTATCGAAATAGACACTATTCAGAGCAGTAAAGACAGTAGATCTATGTTTTATAAATTTTGGACTCGAAAAGAAGCGATTGTTAAAGCCATAGGAAAAGGTATTGATGAGGATTTAATTAAAATCCCTGTTACAGATGGTTTCCACAATATATTGAGTGCATTGGTCTGTAATTTTAAAAATGTAAGTGTTATAAGTTTCAAAGTAAACGAAAATCATATAGGAGCATTAGCGCTAACAAATGAAACTTTAAGTAACGCTAATATAGCGTTCTATCCGAGTCCAACAGTAGATGAAATAAGGAGTTTAATTTAGTCTTAAGTATATTATATATTGGTTAGCAATAAAAAATTAAGTTAGATATGAGTAAATTTTCAGAAATAATAAATCAAGAGCAGCCCGTTTTAGTTGATTTTTTCGCCGATTGGTGCGGACCTTGTAAAATGTTGAGTCCAATTTTAAAACAAGTAAAAGATAAATTGGGTGATGGTATTACTATATTAAAAATAGATGTTGATAAAAATCAAGCTTTGGCTTCAAAATATCAAGTGAGAGGAGTGCCAACAATGTTATTATTTAAAAATGGTAAGCAAGTTTGGAGACAATCGGGTGTACTTCAAGAAAGTGATATTATTAATGTGATTAATACACATTAATTAAAGTTGGTTTTACTGATAAATGTCATAATTAAATTAAGCTGCGTACTATATTTTTGTTGTAATAATTTAAACACATGATTATGATTAATACTGCAGTGACACTTGTTAATAATTGGAATAACGGAGTTGTAATGATTGCTATTTTTGCATTAGTATGTCTGACTTTAGTTGGAGTTGTTCTTAAAATGATGATGAGCGGAAAACCTAAAGATGACGATTCAATAGAAAGATAATTATAAATGCAATCATTTGAAAAACTGTGGCTATCTAAAGTGATTTAGGTGGCCTTTTTATGTCGCAAAAGTTGCGTAGTTATTGGCTTTTCATTCGTATTTTTATAGTCTAAAATCCAGATATGGAAGACATGATCTTTTACGATAGATTGCAATTTGCATTTACTATCACATTTCACTACATTTTTCCGCAATTAACCATGGGACTATCGTTGATGATCGTCTACTTTAAATGGAAATTTCTTAGAACTAAAATTGATAAATATAACAATGCAGCAAAATTTTTCATGAAAATTTTTGCTATTAATTTTACCATGGGTGTGGTAACAGGGATTCCGATGGAGTTTCAATTTGGCACCAATTGGGCAAAATTTTCAGAGTTAACAGGTGGCATTATTGGACAAACTTTAGCCATGGAAGGTATGTTCTCCTTTTTTCTAGAATCGTCGTTTTTAGCGCTATTCATTTTTGGTGAAAAGTTAATGGGGCAGAAGCTACACTTTCTAACAGGCTTTTTAGTATTCTTGGGCTCTTGGGCAAGTGGTTGGTTTATCCTCGCTACTAATGCTTGGATGCAACACCCTGTTGGATACGAAATTTTAGACAATGGAAAATTTGTATTAGAAAACTTTTCTGCTCTTTTTACAAACCCTTGGTTATTGCCTGCTTTTCTACATAATCAAATGGCATCGGTTGTAACGTCCGCTTTTGTGATGTCTAGTATAGGTGCGTTTTATATCTTAAGAAACAAACATTCAGAATATGGAAAATTGTTTTTAAAAACAGGTGTGGTATTTGGACTTATTTCTAGTGTGTTAGTTGCTTTTCCGACAGGAGATTGGAATGCTAAAAACGTTGCAAAATACCAACCAGGAACATTTGCAGCTATGGAAGGCATTTTTGAAACCGAAGAAGCAGGGGCCGAAATCGTTCTAATAGGACAACCTAACATGGTCGAAAAAAAGTTAGATAATAAGATTGCAGTTCCTAATATATTAAGCTTTTTAACCTATCAAGAATGGCACAAACAAATTCCTGGTATGGATCAGTTTGATGCCGATGAATTGCCAGATAATATACCTGCCTTATATTATTCGTATCACATAATGGTTGGTCTAGGAACTATATTTATTGGTGTTATGGCTTTAGCGTTGTTCTTTTTATGGCGAAAAAAACTCTACAATATCAAACCACTACTTTGGACAATCATGTTTTTAGTGCCCTTTCCATATATCGCAAACATTACGGGGTGGTACACAGCAGAACTGGGTAGGCAACCGTATTTAGTTTACGGCTTATTAAGAACAAGCGATGGTATTTCGCCTACAGTATCATCTGGTAATACCTTATTTACATTATTAGGTTTTGTTGCTTTATATATGTTACTAGGTTTATTATTTCTAGTCTTAGTAGGCAAAACAATTAACGAAGGTCCAACGCCTAAAACACATTAATTATGGAAATATTTTGGTACATCGCGGTAGGAATTGTTTTAACTGTATTTTTTATTTTAGATGGTTATGATTTTGGTGCCGGCATCATTCATTTGTTCTTTGCTAAAAAAGAAGAGGATAAAGAGGTAATTACAAAGTCTGCAGGGTTATTTTGGGATTCTAATGAAGTTTGGTTAGTGGCAGCTGGCGGAATGCTTTTTATGGCGTTTCCCACATTTTATGCCTCTGTTTTTAGTGGCTTTTATCTGCCTTTAATAATTGTTTTATGGCTAATTATTTTTAGAGCTATTGGCTTAGAATTTAGAGGACAGTTTAAATATCAAATGTGGAAAGATATTTGGGATAAATCCTTTGGAGTTTCTAGCTTGTTATTAGCCTTGTTTTTCGGTATCGCTTTGGGTAATATTGTTAGAGGAGTCAATTTAGGAAGTGTAGAAAACGGAGTTTCCGCTCATGAAGGGCATTATTTTTTCTTGCCTTTATGGGATAGTAGTTTTAGTCCGTTAACAGAGCACCCTGGAGTTATAGATTGGTTTACAATTATTATAGGATTTATTGCTGTAGTCACCTTAACAATTCATGGTGCTAATTGGGTGATTTTAAAAACGAATTCCTCAATCAATTCAAAGCTAAAAAGTGTTATTTTTAAGTTGAATATCGCGCTTGCTGTGCTGACATTATTCTCATTATATGTATGGCAAATAGTGAACCCTAATTCATTAGATAATTTTATTCATAAGCCTTATTTATTAGTGTTTCCTTTTATTTATATAATAGGATTAGTAGGGTTGTTTTTTATAAAAAAAATCAAAAAAGATAGTCATGCTTTTGTATTGTCAACCTTATTAATATTGGGAGGAATCACATCGTCATTGGCATCATTATTTCCTGTAATATTACCTTCTATTAATGATACTCACGAGGATTTAACCATATACAATACAGCTGCATCAGAATATGGTTTGTCTGTGGCTATGACTTGGGGAATTATTGGTTTTATTCTTCTTTTTGTATATATGATTATTCAAAAAAGATTAATGGGTGGGAAAATAGATCACATGGATTATGGACATTAATAAAATGTTGTTATTATGACAGGCACTTTAATTTCATTAATTAGTATTCTGGTAGGAATAATTGCTGCGAATCTATTCGGTTATTTTAATAAAAAATATACGTTTGGGTTTAAGGGAAATACTTTAATTGGCGTTTTTGGAAGTGTTTTATTAATCAAGTCTTTTGGCAGATTAGGTTTTGATCCTTGGTCTATAATGAATAATGGGGATTTTGATGGACTTCGATTATTGATTAATATAGTAGTATCTGCATTGGGAGGTCTTTTAGGACTTGTATTTGCCAAATGGATTTACTTAAAAATGAATAAAAAACCAGAGAACTAATTGTGCTGTCTCTATTATAAAGATTCCGACCTTACGATTTGAATTCCTTTAGCAATCATTTCTTTTTTAAGCGTTTCAAATTCTTTAGTATCTAGAGCTTTAGAAGCATCATCAATAAAATAGCAAGAAAAACCTTCCTGCAAGGCATCAATTATTGAAAAGTAAACACAAATATCCGCCGCTAAACCACAAACATACAATTGGGTGATTTCTTTTTCTTTTAAATAACCTGTTAATCCGGTTGACTTTAAATGGCCATTATCATAAAAGGCACTGTAACTATCAATAGTTTTATCTGTTCCTTTTCTAAAAATAGCTTCAAATTTTTCGGTATTTAAACCGGGATGAAATTTTGCGCCTTCTGTGCCTTGCACGCAGTGATCTGGCCATAAGATTTGTGGTTGATTATGAATTTCAATCACATCAAAATTAGATTTTCCTTCGTGATTGCTAGCAAAACTTATATGATCTTTTGGGTGCCAATCTTGTGTGCCAATTACCAAATCAAATTTATCTCGAATCTTATTAATTACAGGTACAATTTCATCTCCATTGGGAACAGGAAGCGATCCACTTGGCATAAAATCATTCTGTACATCAATTATCAGTAGCGTTTTCATCAGTAGATTTTTTATTTTGAATTGATTTGTTAGACTCGTTTAGAATTTATGTTTTTTTATTAAAGTATCACGTTCTTTCTTAAGTGTTGAGCTAAGTCCGATTTTGTAAATATGTGGATTTTGAAAACGTTTGTATTCATTAGGAAGTTGTTCTAAACGCGATTGAGAATATTTCGAAATTTCAGTCACGGTTCGAGATGGAACTATTCGTTTTCCATTTTTCATGACTTGTTCAAGCAACGGTTCATGTTTAAAAGAATTAAGGTCTAAACTTTTTGTTGTATCAAAAGGGTGTTCCATAAGATCAACGTCGCCTTCAGAAAAAAGTGCTATCGCATCAGCACCGTAAAACATGCCATTGTCGTCTATCATTCGGTAAACTTGCTTTTTAAATGGTAGCGATGTTTTAATAATATTTTCAGAAAGTTTAATTCTTGGTGTATCATTATATTCTGCTAATTTATAAACACCGTCCATGGCAGCATCTGGTTTTCCGGTGACTAGGTTTGTGCCCACACCAAAAATATCAATAGGTGCACCTTGTTCTTTCAAACTTTTTATGACATATTCATCCAATTGGTTCGATGCTACAATTTTTACGTAACCTAAATTAGCATCATCGAGGATAGCACGCGTTTTTTTAGATAGATACGCTAAATCACCACTATCTAAACGTACGCCTAGCAATCGCTCTCCTTGTATCTCCATTTCTTTGGCCACAGTTATGGCGTTTGGTAGTCCGCTTTTAAGCGTATTGTAGGTGTCAATTAAGAGGACACAATTTTCTGGTCGCATTTTAGAAAAATCTCGAAAAGCTTGTAATTCCTCGTCATAACTTTGTATAAAAGAATGTGCCATGGTGCCAGACGAAGGTATATTATAATCCTCAGCAGCCTTAACATTACTTGTGCTGTCAAACCCACCAATTGCAGCTGCTCTAGAGGCATAATAGCCACCAGTAGCATGTGCACGACGTAAGCCCATATCTAATAGAATTCCGTCTTTAGCGCTAAATCTTATTCTACTAGCTTTTGTAGCAATTAAAGTTTGAAAATTAAGAATGTTTAGTAAAAGCGTCTCAATAATCTGAGCTTCTATAATATTAGCCTCCACTTGTAAGATAGGTCGGTTGGGAAACACCACATCACCTTCTTTACTCGAATAAATGTTTCCTTTAAAGCGGAAGTTCTTTAAATAATCTAGAAAATCGCTTTCAAACCCTTTTTGTTTTAAATATGAAATATCTGATGATGAGAACTCAAGGGTTTCAAGAATTTCCAAAACATCTTCTAGTCCTGCAAAAATAGAATAACCACTTTTAAATGGATTATGTCGAAAATAATAATCGAAGACCGCTCGTCCATCGGGTTTAGTGCCAAAGTAAACTTGAGCCATTGTGATTTGATAGAGGTCGGTATATGCAGCTGTAATATTCATAAGAATCTAGATTATATCTTTAAAAGATATCCAAAAAGTGAAAAGATGTCTTGTTAAGAATTTTAAAAAAAAATAAGAGAATAAATTTAAGGATATTTTGCCATTCGGAAAGGGAAGAACTAATAAAGATTACGCATATCTGAAACTATTTTAGTAAAGTGAGGTTTTCGGGAAGTGGGATGGAATTTCTTAATTTTGTTAATTTTATATATGAAGTGTAACAAATTAAATCCATTTGCGTCATATAAATGTAAAATCATCAATTATGGAATCAAATTATCACACGCTTAAACGCACAGACAATCAATTATTAGTTATAACACATTTATCGCAATTATTAACTTATGTTACAGGTTTTGGAGGGCTATTAGCACCTTTAATTATTTGGGCAACTCAAAAAGATCAAGTTGAAGGTATGGATGCTCATGGAAAATCTATTCTGAATTTTCAATTAAGCATGCTTATCTATTCTATAATTAGTATTCCGTTAATCTTTGTTGTTGGATTGGGAATTTTAACCTTAATATTAGTTGCTATTTTGGCATTTGTTATGCCAATTATAAATGCAATAAAAGCTAGTAACGGAGAATTACCAAGCTATCCATTGTCTCTTAATTTTATTAGTTAGTAGTTAAAGATATGGAAAGTAAAAGGCTCACCAATTGGTGAGCCTTTTTGTATTGAATTAAGTTGCAAGAAATAAGCTCTTAATTATTCAACATCACTGGCATAACAAGCATTGTAACATGCTCACCTTCATCTAAACCATCAATTGGCGTTAAAATACCAGCTCTATTTGGTAAACTCATTTCTAACTGAACGTTATCTGAGTTTAAGTTATTTATCATTTCTGTTAAGAAGCGCGAGTTAAAACCAATTTGCATATCATCACCTTGGTAATCACATGTTAAACGCTCTTCTGCTTTGTTTGAGTAATCGATGTCTTCCGCAGAGATGTTTAATTCTGCACCAGCGATTTTTAAACGAATTTGATGCGTTGTTTTGTTAGAGAAAATACTAACACGACGTACAGAGTTTAAAAATTGTGTTCTATCTATTACTAATTTATTTGGGTTCTCTTTAGGAATTACCGCTTCGTAATTAGGATATTTTCCATCGATTAAACGACAAATTAATACTGAGTTTTCAAAAGTAAACTTGGCATTAGATTCGTTGTATTCTACTAATACATCATCATCACTTCCTGATAAAATACCCTTTAAAAGATTTAAAGGCTTTTTAGGCATAATGAATTCTGCTGTTTCAGTTGCGCTAACATCGTTTCTAGTATATTTTACCAATTTATGAGCATCCGTTGCTACAAAGGTTAAATTATCTTGAGAAAACTGAAAGAATACACCACTCATTACTGGTCTTAAGTCATCATTACCAGCAGCAAAAATTGTTTTACTAATTGCTGTTGCTAAGATGTCTCCCATAATGGTTGTTGTACTAGCATCTTCAATAGATACAGCATTTGGAAATTCTGCACCATCAGCATAAGCTAAAGCATATTTACCATGATTAGAGCTAATTTCTACCGTATTGTTTTCTTCAACAACAAAGGTTAAAGGTTGCTCAGGAAATGTCTTTAAGGTATCTAAAAGTAATCTTGCAGGTAACGCAATGCTGCCTTCAGAATCACTTTCAACATCAATTGTTGCAGACATTGTCGTTTCTAAATCACTAGCCGAAATCGTTAATTTTGATAGGCTTAGTTCAAATAAGAAATTATCTAAAATAGGTAGTGTATTACTGTTATTAATAACCCCTCCTAATACTTGGAGCTGTTTTAATAAATAGGTACTTGAAACAATGAATTTCATGTGTTATATCTTAATTGTTTTGTATCCGACACAAAGAACACCTTAATGAAAGTTTAATATAAAATCTGACCTCATTTGGTTAGATGTTTCATGCTGAATAGATGTGTTTTATACTTTTAATTGGTATTACAAATATATCCTAATAGAAGGGTTTTTTAAAACAAACTTATTAACAAATTATGCGCTTTAGGGTCTGAAATCAAGGGTGAAAATGACCGAAATTTAAGCGGCATATTTACGTTTTCTTAAATAGTTAAATACAAAACCAAACAGTCCTAAAAGTATGAGTGGCAAAGCAATATTAATAAATTGCCATGTGGATTTATTATCTTTAATTTTTTCCGCATCTAAAAAAGCGACATTTATTTCTTTAGATCTTATGTTTATAAGTCCAGAATCGTCCAAGAGGTAATTCACCGAATTTAGCAGAAATTCTTTATTTCCGAATGATTTTCCGGTGAGTTGATCAAAGCCCAATTCTTGTGGTCTGTTTCTAATGACTTCATTTTTTATAAGGTCTCCATCAGAAATCACTACCATTTTAGTAGCAGTACTTTTAGATTTAAAGTTCTTCACCTTAAAAGGAAGAACACGCTGATCATATACCGAAGAAAATTCACCTTCTAAAAGCACAGCTAAATTTTGTGGGCCTAGACTGTAACTTTCTTCATTTGGTGAGTTAGTGACATTTGCTAATGAAATTGTAGTTGGTGCACCTTCTAGTTTTGATTTTGGTGAACTCTGTAATAAGATTGATTTTTTAATACCATTTTTTAATGTGTCAATCGGACTCGCAAAATCAAATTTTACTAAGTTTAAATTTTTAGTAATGGAATGATTAGGGTTGGATGCTGCCAAAGGCGAATATTGCCATTGTATAGGTTGCATTTGTGCTTGGCTGCCTTCTCCAATAGACAACATAATTGGAGCAGAATAGAGGTCTTTTACTAAAGTAGGATTGATTCTTACACCGTATTTGAAGAAGAAATCATTTAAATGTAAATCGCGCATAATTGAAACACCAGTACCAGCATCATTTAGCAAACTGTCCTTATCCATAACAACAGACTCAGTAAGCCATAGACTTTTACCCCCATTCATAGTATATTGATCTAAAACTAACTTTTCATTTTCAGTGAACGGAACACTTGGTTTTGCCGCAATAATTAAATCGTAGTATGTAAGATTATCTAAGGTGCCTTGTGGATTCGTAGCGACGCTATCTAAAGTAAATTGCGCTAAATTATAATACGGTTTTACAGTTTTTAGAAAATCAGCGATGTATAAATCATCTAATTCCCCGTTACCTTTTAAGATTGCAATCTTTTTAGCTTTTGCATTGACCAGTTTACTAAAACCGTCTGCGAATGCATATTCTAAAGCTTGTACCGAATTATTAATTTGTTCTTGTAAACCTTGCGTGATACTTTTTTTTAGAAGTGGAATTTTTAATGTTTGATCTTTATAACTCGCAAAAGCCCATGGGAAAATAATGTCTTGCGTGACTTTGCCTGTGCTGTTATCTGTGTTGATGTAGGGTTCTAGGCCAGCATTTGTAAGTTGTTCAATATATTGTTGGCGTGTGGTTTCATCTTCAACAGGATCAATATAATTGACAAATATTTGGTTAGATGCTAATTGAAATTCATCTACAATTTGTTTAACTTCAGTTTGAAGTAATCTGAATTCAGAAGGGAAATCACCTTCTAAAAAAACATCTATAATTAACGGAGAATCTAAGTCGCTGATTAATGATTTTGAAGCATCCGAAAGTGTGTAACGATGGTCTTTGGTTAGATCGAAACGTTGATATACAGAACTTGAAATCGCATTAACGATAACGAGTCCAACAATAATAACGACTATATATAGTATAGATTTATTCTTTTTCATTCTCAAAAGTTATTTCTTCTTGATAAGGCCTTACGGCAATGACTTTATCATCTTTAAACGTAATTTCTACACATTCTCTTTTATCGGTAAACGCACCGGGTTCTATACCAAGGCCATAATTCCACTTATTGGTGTCGTGAGTTTTTTTTGTGTCATCCCAAGTCAACCATTCTTCTTTTCCTAAAAGTGTGGTGATTTGTTCTTTTGAAGCAGTAATTAATGTGTCAGATTCAACTGTGTTATCAATCATTTCATAACGTAGAGAAGGACTTTCTGTCCAAGCCTCACTATCAAAATATTTTTGATAATGGTAGTTGCTTATAATATTTAAAAACGGATAAAACATAAAGAAAAACACAATAGGCGTTAATACTAAACTGATTAAGCCAGATAGCCATTTGCGTTTATCAACCGTGTTTAGAAACAAAAACAGTAGTATAAATACAATGAGTAAGAATATAATTAATAAAGGTGTAATTATCATGTTATTGTTTTTGGATTCTGAGTTTTGTAAATAGTAAAAAAGCGAAGGAGATGCTTATAAAATACACTAAATCTCTTGTGTCAATAACGCCGCGGCTCATACTATTATAATGTGCTGACATTCCTAGGTTTTCCATATAAACAAGGTTGTCTAAAATAGTATAGTTAGAAAGGCCTTCAAACCCAAAATAGAAAAAGAAACAGATAAAAACAGCAATAATAAAAGCCACAATCTGATTATCGGAAAGGGTAGAGGCAAAAACGCCAATCGCTGTATAAGCTCCTACTAAAAATAACAACCCAAAATAAGATCCAATAGTGCTACCCATATCGAGATTACCTTCAGGATTTCCTAATTGTGAAACGGTATAAACATATAATAAGGTTGGCACAAGCGCCATTAGGATAAGTGCAAAAGCACCAAGGTATTTTCCTAATACAATCTGAAAATGTGATATAGGCTTAGTAACCAATAATTCTAAAGTGCCTTGTTTCTTTTCATCACTAAAACTGCGCATGGTTACAGCAGGTACCAAAAAAATAAGAATCCAAGGTGCGAGTAAAAAGAAGGATGACAAACTCGCTAATCCATTATCTAAAATGTTGAATTCACCTTTAAAAACCCATAGAAATAAACCATTGAGTAATAAAAAGACGCCAATAACCAAATAACCGATTGGTGACGCGAAGAAGGTATTTATTTCTTTTTTTAAGATTGCTAGCATAGATTAGTATTCAGTGTTCAGTGTTCAGTGTTTAGTGTTCAGTGTTCAGTGTTCAGTGTTCAGTGTTCAGTGTTCAGTGTAAAGTGAAATGTTTGAATTATTTTAATTTACTTAGCGTTCTGTCCGTCCTATAACTCTTCTTTTTGAGCGACGTAATAGTTTGTTTTATAGTCTTAACTTTATTTTTTACTCAATTTAACTGCAAACTGAGACTGCCTACTCAAGCGAAGCGAGCTTATCCACACTCCAAGCTTCAGGTTTAGCATTAAACATTGGTTTTGTATTTGCCCAAACACCTTTAAACAAATCAGAATGTCGGTAATTATTTAAATCAGCTTCAGAATTCCAATAGCTATAGGTAAAAAAGATATTGGTTGTATTTTGATCGCGGTACAGTTCTAAAAAATTACAGCCTTCAAAATTTCGAATCTTGTCTTTAACGACTTCAAAGTTAGCCAAGAATTCTTCGATCTTAGACGGTTCAAAACTCATTTTTACAATTCTTACTAACAAAGCTTATGGGTTTAAGAAATTAACGGTTACGGTATCCATAGTTTTTAATCCCATTAAAGTAGAAGCACTACCAACGGTACTATTATTACTTTTATACACTGCAATTTCAATATAACCAGAGGAGTTAAAAACAACCAAACCTTTACCTTCTATATTGCGTTTAGACTCTTTTTGATCATCGTTTAAAATGTCGCTGTATTTATTAAATATGGTTTTAAATTTATGACTTCGAGCGGATATTTCGTATACTCTTCCTTGTTGAAGCGATTCAAAAAACTTCCGTTTAATATTAGTTACCACATTTCCATAATTATCGATATAGATCACACTACCAATAATTTGATTCTGCTCGTCGTTTACAAACGGTATTAAATTTTTAATTGGTTTAATACTGTTAATAACTTTTCCTATAACATCCAAAGTTCCTCCACGTGCAATATGGCAAGCGACTTTAACAAAAATATCTAAAACAGGGAAATTGGTTTCAACTCTATCGTGTATGTTAATCTCAACAATCTTTTCTGCAGCAATTTCTGCACAAATCATACTCATAATACCATTGTTAGCACATATAAAGTAATGGTTGTCTAATTTGATGGCAATGTGCTTGTTTTCAGGACTTAACTCGGAATCAATACCAATCATGTGAATCGTTCCTTTTGGAAAACTGCTATAGGCGTTCTGTATAATATATGCTGCTTCAGAAATGTTGAAAGGCGAAATAGAATGTGATATATCTACAATATTAATCTGTTCAAGCTCGCTATAAATAGATCCTTTTATGGCTCCTACAAAGTGGTCTTTCTCTCCAAAATCAGTCGTTAAAGTGATTATAGCCATGAATTGATTGTTGATATATTTTTAAGAATTATGGTTGTAAAATTATTAGCTTTGTGTGTATACAACAGAATTACAAAATTAATAAAAGAAAACATATTAACACACTAAATGTAGCTCGCTTTTGAATGAACTTATCCTAGAACTCGAAGAAATATCTCCAAAGGAATTCTTCGGAGCACAAAACGCTAATATTGAACTTCTTAAAAAGTATTTTCCTAAACTTAAAATAGTAGCCAGAGGTAATAAATTGAAGGCCTATGGTGATGAAGATTTACTTGAAGAGTTTGATCGCAGAATGACCATGTTGATGAAGCATTTTGCAAAGTACAACAAGCTCGATGAAAACGTTATTGAGCGTGTATTAACAAGTCAAAGTAGCGATGATTACTCAACGTCTGCTAAAAGTGATGAAGTGTTGGTACATGGTGTTGGCGGAAAACTTATTAAAGCACAAACGGCCAACCAACGCAAGCTGGTAGAAAGTATGCGAAATAATGATATGGTATTCGCCATTGGACCTGCCGGAACTGGTAAAACCTACACCGGAGTGGCTTTGGCTGTACAAGCTTTAAAACGCAAAGAAGTTAAGCGTATTATTTTAACGCGTCCTGCGGTTGAAGCTGGCGAAAACTTAGGGTTTTTACCAGGTGATTTAAAGGAAAAGTTAGATCCTTATATGCAACCGTTGTATGATGCTTTACGTGATATGATTCCGCATGAAAAGTTAGAAAGTTACATGGAGAAGGGCGTGATACAAATAGCTCCATTAGCATTTATGCGAGGACGTACTTTAGATAATGCCTTTGTGATTTTAGATGAAGGACAAAATACGACACATGCACAGATGAAAATGTTCTTAACCCGAATGGGAAAGAATGCAAAGTTCCTTTTAACAGGCGATCCAGGCCAAGTGGATTTACCACGTCGTACCATTTCAGGTTTAAAAGAAGCGCTTTTGGTATTGCAAAATGTAGAAGGTATTGGTATTATCTATTTAGATGATAAAGATGTCATTCGTCATAAGCTTGTTAAGAAAGTGATTGCAGCGTATAGAAGTATTGAAAATATAGAATAGTCAGGAAAGTGTTGTAAGTCAGGTTGTTATTGGGGTTTTGCTTTGAATTATATAAAATTAAAGCGAAATCATGTAAAATATTCAGACGTAAACCTGTTTAAATTTGTCGATATAATCAAAACTTAAACAACATGAAAAAAGTACTTTTAATTATCGGATTATCATTAGGATTATGTCCATTATTTGCTCAAGAAGAAGACATTGACCTTAATGCAGACAACTCTTGGCTAAAAGCTGGTTTAACGGCAGGGATACCAGTTGGAGATGCAGATGATGCGTCATCCTTTGCTTTAGGTTTAGATTTGAGAGGGCAATATTTATTCAATCCTAACTTAGGAGTTGGTTTAGCTTCTGGTTACACCAACTATTTTGGGAAAGATGATACTGATGATTTCGGAATCGTTCCACTAGCAGGATTCATTCGTTATTATTTTACGCCTGATGGTTTGTTCTTCGGAACCGATTTAGGATATGGTTTTTTAACCGGAATAGATGACAACGAAGGAGGACTTTATGTTAATCCACAAATAGGTTACCATAATCGTGATTGGAATATTTACGCTTACTATCAAAACACTTTTGCAGAGAACGACTTAGATGTTCAATCTGTAGGAATTGGAGCCACCTATAATATTAGGTTTAAATAAAAGAAAACATATAAAAGTTAAATTAAAGAGGAGAAAGTTTATTTCTCCTTTTTTTATTGAGTTTATTGTTTGGGCCAAGTAAAGAAATTACATTTGTAGTTCACAAATAAATGATGATTAAATGAGCACCATAGTAGATACCAATTTCAATTTTCCGAATCAGAAAAATATTTATAAAGGAAAAGTAAGAGAAGTCTATAATATTAATGATGAGCAATTGGTGATGGTTGCTACAGATCGTTTAAGTGCTTTTGATGTGGTGATGCCAAAAGGGATTCCGTATAAAGGTCAAATCTTAAATCAGATTGCCACTAAAATGATGAAGGAGACTGAAGATTTAGTGCCTAATTGGTTGGTCGCTACTCCAGATCCTAATGTGGCTGTTGGTCATTTGTGTGAGCCTTTTAAAGTTGAAATGGTAATCCGTGGTTATATGTCTGGCCATGCTGCTAGAGAATATAAAGCAGGAAAACGTATGCTATGCGGTGTTGCAATGCCTGAAGGCATGAAGGAAAATGATAAATTTCCTGAGCCAATCATCACACCAGCGACCAAAGCTGAAATGGGAGACCATGATGAGGATATCTCACGAGAAGATATTCTTAAAAAGGGAATCGTTTCAGAAGACGATTATATCGTTCTTGAAGATTATACGCGTAAATTATTTCAACGCGGAACAGAAATTGCTGCAGCTCGTGGATTAATTTTAGTAGACACAAAATACGAATTCGGGAAAACTAAAGACGGAAAAATTGTATTGATCGATGAAATTCATACACCAGATTCTTCACGTTATTTTTATGCAGATGGTTATGAAGAACGTCAAAATAGCGGTGAAGCACAAAAACAATTGTCTAAAGAATTTGTAAGACAATGGTTAATTGCTAACGACTTTCAAGGTTTAGAAGGGCAAACGGTTCCGGTAATGACTGATGATTATATTCAATCTGTTAGCGAACGCTATATTGAGTTGTATGAAAATATAACAGGAGATACGTTTGTAAAAGGTGATGTTTCCGATATTCAGAATCGTATTGAGAAGAATGTATTAGAATATTTAAAGTAACATAAGGCCGAAGCCTTGTATTGATTATAACCTTAACATTATTGTTTTAATGTAAGGTTATTTTCATTTATGACTAATTCTGAGTGGTTCCTTAGCGTCTGTAAGTGCTGCTCAACGTGATAAGCCGTCCACATTATAATTTCTCTAACAGGCATTTTTCCCATTAATGGATGTGGTAACACCACAGTATCTAAATTTGCATCGCTAATACGTCTCGTTTTATATTGTAGTTTTTTTGCTTCGGTTTGTAGTCTATTTAAAATATACTGTTTGTCTTCAAGCTTTGGGATTTTCATGTTGCGAGAACCTTTAAACGTTGTGCCCTTAGCATCTTTTAAGCGTTCGTTATAGCGTTTTGCAATAGCATCGTAAGATCTAACAGGTCTATTCGCTTTACCATATTTAAATCGTAGTAAGACTTTTGGCATACTTAAAGCATTGTTTAAAGGAATGATGCTTTGTAGTAAATGTAAGGTTTGCTGCCCTGTTGTCCATTTGCCTTCAGGACCTAGTGTCCAAGATTCGTCTGCTTGGTTTTGTAACCAAGTAATGAGCTCAGAATGCTTGGCGTCAATTAAATCGGCAATATCATCTTTATGCATTTGAAACTATTTAATAAAGAAAAGATAAGACTTTTTACTGAATAGTTTATCTGGTATAATTTAATTTTCACCAATCACCAATCACCAATCACCAATCACCAATCACCAATCACCAATCACCAATCACCAATCACCAATCACCAATCACCAATCACCAATCACCAATCACCAATCACCAATCACCAATCACCAATCACCAATCACCAATCACCAATCACCAATCACCAACAACTATTCGTCGACCTCTTTCTCTTGAATTATGATTTTATCTTTCTTAAAAATGGGCACTAAGTAAGATAGGTTAAATCCAAATCCACCACCAATTCGACTACTATCATAGGTTCTGTTGTAGCCAGGAATATAAAGATTCTCGTAATCATCGATTTCTTTTTCAGTAATTAAGACTTTCAGTTGAAAGTTGAATCCAGCAAAGAAATTATTAAAGAGTTCTGCTTTTAAACCAAATTGTAACTCTGTCCAAAGTGCCGTTAAGCCATTAAATTCCTTCGCTTCATTAACCGTAAAGCGATCGCCCCAATATTGATTATTAATATCGTAAACGGTATAGCTATTTCGCGTTTGATTGAATGAGCTTGCTCCAATACGGAATCCGACATAAACCATATTCTCCATATCTAGCCAGTTTTGATAGAAATTCATATCTAATCCGGCTTTAAAATAACTACCTTTTGTGGTATTGCTTAAGACTTCATTTTCGAGAATACGTTCTTCGTTTCCAATTTCACCAGCGATATAAATACGTTTGGTTAAACGGTAATCACCCATAATTTCAAAACCAGAATAGTCATCATCTAAAAACGTTCTTCCGAGTTTGCTTATATCAGCACCAAGTCTAAGACCGTATTTTTGCTTAAATACTAGTGTATCGTTGACTGTTTTTTTCTTTTCTTGCGCAAAAGCCATTGCAGAAAACAACAGCAATACGATTACACTTCTAGTGAAAGATGCGTACATGTGTTGTGTTTTCATTTTCTATAAGTGCTTGTGTGG
Organism: Winogradskyella pacifica; assembly: GCF_013403915.1. Classification (GTDB taxonomy): domain Bacteria; phylum Bacteroidota; class Bacteroidia; order Flavobacteriales; family Flavobacteriaceae; genus Winogradskyella; species Winogradskyella pacifica. Next base: position 109,226 of record NZ_JABFDI010000009.1, on the reverse strand, counting down.
TTTCTTCAATTTCTATATTGGTAATCCATTGGTCAGCGTCTGTTACTCTTGTAATTCCTAAAGACTTAAAATTACTAGAGTATCCACATGCTCTAGACACGTAGATAAATTCTGTATTATAAGAGATTTCTATAATATCTATATTTGAATTCGTTAAAGGATCATCATCTAGCCTAAGGTCGGTGTCTTTTTCTAAGATAAAACGTGTTGTTATAAGTTCTTGTTCTGCTCCAACTATAAGCGGTAATTCTACTGAATTTGCAATTTCGTTAAAGAGCAGCGTGGCATCCGAAGATACCGTTGGCTCAATAGGATTGCCATCACCATCTAATTCTAATAAACCATCTCCATATACTGTAATTCTAGATACATTTAATAATTCATCCGTATCAGAAGCATCGTAGAATTCTACTATTAATCTAGGTGTGGTCTGTGTAGTCGCAGGGCAAATGTCATCGCGTTCGCAATTAACAAGTGCTATAGCTATAAACAGGACTAAAAATTTTAAGTTTTTCATTTACTTTTTCTCAAATAACACAACCGTTTCAATATGTGCTGTATGCGGAAACTGATCTACCAAACTTAATTTTTTAATGGTGTAACCAGACTCCATTAATTGTTCTGTATCTCTGGCTTGTGTTGCAGGATTACAAGATACATAAACCAAACGTTCTGCATTTAGGTTTATTATTTTTTTAAGAGTTTTTGGTGCAATACCAGCCCTTGCAGGATCTAGAATAATGGTTCTAATTTTATTGGTGTATTCAGGATGTTCTGATAAGAATTTACCAACATCAGCTGCAAAGAATTTTAAACCTTCAATATTATTTCGTTTGGCATTTTCTTTTGCGTCTTCAATAGCAGCTGCTACAATATCAACTCCAACAATTTTAGTGTTTTCGGATTTGTTAGCTATAATTTGACCAATAGTTCCTGTTCCGCAGAATAAATCTAAGACAACCGTATTATCAATGGCATCTTTGTTTTCTAGAGCATAATCAACCACTTTAGAATATAACTTCTCAGCGCATTTAGGATTGGTTTGAAAAAAGCTTTTCATGCTGATTTCAAAATTTAAGCCTAATAATTCTTCAACAATTTTATCGTCTCCATATACTAAAGAAATACTTCCTGTTGTAGCAATTGTTCTATCTCCGGTTTCGTCGTTAATGGTATGTAGTAAACCAGCAACACGATCGCCAAATAACTCGACTAAATAATTCGCGAATTTATCTAAGTCAAACTCTGGTAAATCATGGGAGGTTGTGACTAAGTTGAAAAGTAATTGATTGGTTTTAAAAGATTTTCTAACGACAAAATATCTAAAAAAGCCTTCTCTTTTTGGAGGATGCCAAGGTGCTAATCCGGTGTCTACGCAATACGCTTTAATATCTTTTAATCGGTTTTCAAATTCAGCATCAAATAAACCAGAATCTTTTTTAAGATCGTCACCACACCACCATGTACCACGCTTTTTAAATCCTAATGTAAATTCGTCTACATCGGTTTTTAATTCGTGATTATAACCAATGGCAGAAAAACCATATTCCATTTTATTTCTATAATGAAACGTGTTTGGAGAGGTTACAAATTCGTCAAATTTATCTTCAATATCAGCAACTTTACCAATGCGCTTAAATAACTCTAAAGTACTTTGCTTTTTGTATTCGTGTTGCTTTTCTATTGGTAAGTTTATATATGGAGCGCCAGGAATAGTTTGGTAAGGCATGTCTATTTCATCTTCCGATGGTTTTAAGACTTCAAAAAGTTTACATTCGGCATACTTTTTACTCGTCTTTTTTACCTGTCCTTTAACCAACTGACCTGGTAACGTATTAGGAACAAAAACAACGAATTCTCCATGTTCATTTCTAATACGACCAATACCTTTGCCGCCAAAAGCATAGTCTTCAATTAAAATCTCAATGATTTCCCCGCGTCTTACAAATTTATTCCGTTCTCTTTTTGGCATTTCTTATAATAATTTGAGTGCAAAGATATTCTTATTTTATAAATAGTTAGACTGAATTAGGTCTGTAATGATTTAGATTAAGTTTAAACGATTTATTCTTTAAAAACTTTATGCATTGTGCTATTTAATACGTGCATGTAAAGATGTTGTACAGTCTTACCAAACGCAATAGGTGTGGTTATTAAGTAGTGTTGAAACAGACCTATTGAAATTGTTGTTTTGGATATAAGTAGATAAGAAAGTGATTTTACACGAAATAAAAAGGTTAGAGCTTCAAGTTTCATCATTGTCAGGAAAAATAACGGAGTAAGTTTTAAATCGAAAAGAATATTTATTAATTTGCACGTTCTTAGGGATGATTTCTCTCCCACGCTGCTTTTTCAATACGTTTGAAAGAATAAAGGTGATGAAGGAATGGATATTTTATTCATTTATTAAATTATTTTTAAAATGGCTGTTTTAGACCAATTAACATCGCAAGAAGCGATAGATTTAGAAAACAAATATGGTGCGCACAATTACCATCCACTACCTGTAGTATTAAGTAGAGGAGAAGGTGTATATGTTTGGGATGTAGAAGGTAAAAAATATTACGATTTCCTTTCTGCTTACTCTGCCGTAAACCAAGGGCATTGTCATCCTAAAATTGTTGCTGCCATGACTGAGCAAGCACAAACACTAACCTTAACATCAAGAGCTTTTTATAATGACATGTTAGGTAAGTATGAAAAATATGCTTCCGAAACATTTAATTTCGATAAGCTTTTACCTATGAATACAGGAGCCGAAGCTGTAGAAACCGCTTTGAAAATTTGTAGAAAATGGGCTTATGAAGTCAAAGGAATTGATGAAAATGAAGCTGAAATCGTTGTCTGTGAAAACAACTTCCACGGAAGAACGACAACTATTATTTCGTTTAGTAACGATCCTGTAGCGCGTAAAAACTTTGGACCTTATACGAATGGTTTCATAAAGATTGAATATAATAATTTAGAGGCTTTAGAGCAGACCTTGAAAAACAACCCTAATGTTGCTGGGTTTTTAGTAGAACCTATTCAAGGTGAAGCAGGAGTTTATGTTCCTACAGAAGGGTACTTATCAAAAGCAAAAGCAATTTGTGAAGCTCATAATGTTTTATTCATTGCAGATGAAGTACAAACAGGAATAGCAAGAACAGGTAAAATGTTAGCTGTAGACCATGAAAACGTAAAACCAGATATCTTAATCTTAGGAAAAGCGTTATCAGGTGGTGCTTATCCTGTGTCTGCTGTTTTAGCAGATGATAGCATTATGAATGTTATAAAACCAGGAAATCACGGAAGTACTTTTGGAGGAAATCCAATTGCAGCAGCAGTGGCTATTGCAGCTTTAGAAGTTGTAAAGAATGAAGATTTAGCAAATAATGCTCAAGTATTGGGTGAATTATTTAGAAGCGAATTATCTAAATTTATAGAAACAAGTTCTATTGTAAATTCAGTAAGAGGTAAAGGCTTATTGAACGCTATTTTAATAAACGATGACGAAGACAGCGATACTGCGTGGAATATTTGTTTAAAATTAAGAGATAACGGTTTGTTAGCAAAACCAACACATGGAAATATTATTCGTTTTGCTCCACCTTTAGTAATGACCAGAGAGCAATTATTAGATTGTGTGTCTATTATCACTAAGACTTTAAAAGAATTTGAAGTTTAGAACTTACTAGATAATAAGTATAAAAAAAGCGATTTTCTTAATTGAAAATCGCTTTTTAGTTATTTAGAACAGTATATAAAACCTATTGGTTTTGCATATTTTCCATTCTTTCCATTAGCATTTCAGGATCGCTTAAAGCATCCCATCCTACTTGACCAAGGAACCAAGCCATATAAGCTGCAAATAAAAGACCAAGAACTACACCTATAATTCCCATTATTTTTCCAGCTTTTACATTTCCATAGCCTAAATACTCTTCAGGGTTTTGTTTGTATAATTTTTCAGATTTACTCGCGATAATTATAGCAACAATACCAAAAATTATTCCGGGTAATCCATAACAGCAGCATCCTACTATTGATAAAATACCCATAATTAGTGCTAGGGTTGCATTTGGTAACATTTGTTTTTCCATTTGTGTTGATTTAATTAGTTAAAATGTTTGATTAAAAAGCTTACTACAATAATACTAATATTTAAGATAAAAAGCCCAAGAATTATTTTGTGCCCGTTTTTAAATTGAAATTTAAGGTGCAATAATAGAAAAGAAAACATTAAAATAAGTGAATAAATTGCAGGATACATATAAAAAGCAGCAACCAAATCACCACTTAAAATTAATGAAATAGAGCGTTGCATACCGCAACCCATACAATCTACATTAAACGTTTGTTTCCATAAACATGGTAACATATAATCATCGAGTCCTTTTGCGAGTATTAACATTTTGCTAAATTAACAATTTGCTAAAAACTATTGTTATTGCTATTACTATTTTTCTAAACCTTATTTTTGTGCCTGCTTTAAATATTTGAATGATGAATATATCTAGACTTATAAATTTTATCAGTATTGTGGTTGGTGGCTTAGTCGCTTTTTATGCACAAGCGCAGGAAGAACAGAACACTTATATCTTAATGGGTGGAGTTGTTTTATTAGTATTTGGTATTTATAGAACTTCTCGAAATATTCCTAGTAAGCACGATAATCTTGAGGAATCTTTTATTAAAACAGAAAAAGAAGATGAAGTTTAAAATAGGAGATACCGTAGAAACGATTGATGACGCTATTTATGGAGTCATCACAAAAATTTCAGGAGATACGATTTCTGTTGAAGACTCCGATGGTTTTGTTTTTCAGTTTGAAGCCAGAGAACTTATGTTAATGGCTTCTGGTAATAGTTTAGAAAATGCGGTTTACAACACCGATTTCGAAGCTGTAAAAAAAGAGAAAGCATCTAAAAAACGAAAGTCAGAACCTACAGTAAAACCAAAAGAGCGTCACGCTCCTAAATTTGAAGTAGATTTACATATTCACCATTTAACAAAATCGTCTCGAAGCATGTCTAATTATGATATGCTCAATCTTCAATTAGACACCGCTAGAGGTCAGTTAGAATTCGCCATGCGAAAACGAATTCCTAAAATTGTTTTTATACATGGAGTAGGAGAAGGCGTATTACGCCAAGAATTAGAAACGCTTTTTGGTCGCTATAATAACGTGAAATTTTATGATGCCGATTATAAAACCTACGGTTTAGGTGCTACAGAGGTTAGGATTCTTCAGAATATAGAACCTTAATTATCTTCAGGGGTAAAGTCGTCAATAACCGTTGTTAATGTACCAAGATTAATTTCTGTTGATCTAAATATCGTTAAATCTGTATCTTTTATAATGAAATCAGTTGTTACTGTTCTTGTGTATGTGTTCTCAAAAGCATTATAATCTTCAAAGTCATAGGTTGTATCTTCCAAAGGATTCAGGTACAGCAGTACTAAAACACCATTAACAGCTATACGATCATCTCCAGGACCATTTTCTCCATTGGCGTCTTCTAAGCGTGTAAGCACTCCATCCCCATCATCGTCATCATCTAAATAATCTGGGATACCATCTCCGTCTGTATCTAAAGGATTGGTTAAAGGGTTATCATCCCCGTCTTCATCCAATTCGTCAAGTTCATTTTCTGTTAATACATTATCACCATCATCATCGATATCGAGATAATCTGGTATGCCATCTCCGTCTGTATCTTGTGGGTTGTCTATACCGCCAGGGCCGTATTCATCAATACTAGGAACTCCATCATTATCATCATCTAATATAGTAGAGGTTATGTACACATCACCTGATAGTGCTTCATAATCTTCTCGTATCGTTAAATTTGCAGGAGGAACTACAGCGCAAAGATCGCTAGCACTTAATTCTCTATTATACGTTCTGTAAATAAAACGTGTGGTACTGGCGTTAATTGTTAATTGTGTCGGTACATCTAATGTTGTAGCTGATGAAAATAGCGCATCATTGATCGTATTCTTAGGGAAAATTAAAATAAGTGCTTCATTTGGATCATCTCGTGTATCATAAACAAGGTGGTAATCTTCAAAATTATCACATTGTGCCAAAATTTCATCAAACTCTAAATCTACAGTTAAGATATCACCATCATCGCAGGTGGTTAAAAAAGCAAAACAACATAGAATAAAAAAACGACGGATCATAGATTCAATTTTTAACAAAAATAACGGATTTGTAAAATTATAACGCTCCATTATCTAAATAATTTTATTTACAATATTTTTGCAAGACGAAATGGGCATGTTTAACATTTTATCATTTAAACTAATGATGAATACCCAACCGCATGTGTCCATAAAACTTCAATACCTATAAGCACATGAATTCAGTATATTTAGATAATGCAGCCACTACCGCTTTACGACCAGAAGTTGTTGAACGCATGACAAAAGTCTTAAACGAGAGTTATGGTAATGCTTCATCCACACACAGTTTTGGGCGCTCGTCAAAAGCGCTTTTAGAACAATGTAGAAAGAATATCGCTTCGTACTTTAATGTGTCTTCTTCAGAAATTGTATTTACATCTGGAGGCACAGAAGCTGATAATTTGGCGATGCGAAGTGCGGTAAGAGATTTAGGTGTTACAGATATTATTACAACGAAAATTGAGCATCATGCTGTTTTGCATACAGCCGAACAACTTCAAAAAGAATACAACATAGATATTCACTATGTAAATTTAGACGATTGTGGTGTCGTAGATTATCTGCATTTAGAGCAGCTATTACAATCTACAAATAAGCCACTCGTAAGTTTAATGCATATTAATAATGAGGTTGGCAATATTTTAGACTTAGCAAAAGTAGCGCAACTTTGTAAAACACATAACGGCTTGTTTCATTCAGATATGGTACAGTCTGTTGGGCATTACAAAATAGATTTAAAAGAAATCCAAATTGATTTTATGGCAGCAAGTGCACATAAATTTCATGGACCAAAAGGTGTTGGGTTTTGTTTTATACGAAAAGAATCGGGTTTAAAACCGTTAATTTTTGGTGGTGAACAAGAGCGTGGTTATAGGGCTGGTACAGAATCAACACACAATATTGTTGGTATGGATGAAGCTTTAAAAATAGCCTATGCTAATCTTGATGAGGATAAAAAATACGTTTCGGACTTAAAAGACTATTTCATTCAACAAATAAAGACACATTTACCTAACGCGAGTTTTAATGGTAGTTGCGAAACTGTTGAAAATAGTACGTACACGTTAGTTAATGTCTGTTTGCCAATTGCACCTGCAAAAGCTCCGATGTTACAGTTTCAACTCGATTTAAAAGGGATTGCATGCTCAAAAGGAAGTGCTTGCCAAAGCGGAAGTAGTCAACAATCGCATGTGTTATCCGAAATTTTAACTAATGATAAACTAAAACAACCTTCTGTGCGCTTTTCGTTCAGTATTTATAACACCAAAGACGAGTTAGATTATGTGATTTCTGTTTTGAAGAAATTTGTTAATTCTTAACAATTATCTTTTGCGATTTCGCTGTAGGGTTTGTGTCAGAAGATACGTTTACGACATAAACACCATCACTTAAGCGTAACGTCGATACGTTATATTCATCTTCGATGGCATCAAACTGGACTTGAATCATACGTTTACCAGTAACTTCATAAACCTCAATGCTCTTAATGTCTAAACCTTTAGGGTTTTGTACCGAAAGTTGGTGAAGCGTATTGTTTTGGTTTAGAGTTAGTGTGTTGGTATCAAATTCGTCAACACTTAAAGTTTGAGAGGTAAATACAATTTCAAAACGATCTGTATAGTTTCCAGGTTCAATATTTAATTCATAATCTAAATGCCTTAAATTAGTATAAGTGTCATTGTTATTATCATGAATATAAATGCCTTGAGAATCATCAAAATTCTGAATATCAAAAATTCTAAAACGCAGCGGCTGCTGTTGCTCAATATTAATGGCTACAGGAATTACTAAAGCTTCTTCAAAAGGAAATGCCTGACCAGAATACACCTTGTCCTCTAAAGAAAAATAGGCGTCTGAGTTATAACTTTCTGTTCGGATTAATTCTAACCCATAGTCAAATCCGGCAGTTGCAGAATCATGAAAATTTAAAATTAATTGTCTTGTGTATTGCGATTCTTCATCACTAAAATCGACATTAATTCTAAAACGTTTATAATCTTCAGGAATTATAGAAAGCCCATTAGTTTGATATTGAATTCCTGTGTTTTCAGCTGTACCATTATCATTACTATTTCTAAAGAAATAACTCTCACCATCCGATTCTTTTGCAAACGCACGATGCTCATTTTTTACATATACCGTTGCTGGAGCTTCTGGTGTACCAGCTATTCCTTCTACCATAAATCCTTGACCGATTGGTATGTAGCGTAAAGCTTGTTTTGTTCCAGAGCCTCCGGGAGGAGGTAAAGGATTTATGTTGTCTTGCTCATCGTATGTAAAGAAAACAGCAGGTGTGTTAGTGATAATTCCACCAAATTCATCTATGGTAAATAAAGAATACCCTCCAATATAATCTTGCAATACATGCGAAGGCACATTGCCATCTTGTTCCCAATATTGTAAAGTGCCATTAATTGATGCTTGGTTGGCTGGGTCATGAATAAACGCAGCAGAATCCATAGCACTAGGATACGGGTTACCAACTAAAGTATTTAAGCCATTAGCAACATCATTCGTAATAATACCATTGTTTGGTTTGCCTCTAAAATCATATACTTGACTTCCGGTTAAACCGGTTCCATTACCTTTCATAGTAAAACCAAGTCCTGGTTTAATATTTCCTGTAGCACCTACAAAAACCCAATCGAGATATTGATCAGACGTTTGATACGTCCATAACCAACGTTGGGCTATAGTTAATGGGCTAGAAGAGCCATCATAGCTAGACGTAAATAATGCCTCGGTACTAGATATTAATCCTGTAGCCTCATCAATTAAATTAACACGTGCATCTTCATTTCCAAAAGCGGCAGAATTATTTCCAACAGGTGAACACCAATAATTATAACTCCATTGGTTTACGGTTCCTGTTTGATAAACACTTAATTGCCCACTACCAGAATTACCTGTCGTCCCATCCCCTTGAAGTAGCTGCGCTTCGTCTCTTAGATAGATTTTAGAATCTACGTCATCAATATTTACATCATCAGTAACATAAACGTATTGATTTTTCACAAAGATATAAGCATCATTTTGTACACTAAGTTGGGCAAAAGATATGTAGGAGCAAAGTAGTAGTAATGAGTAGAGGGATCGTTTCATAATTCTTAAATTTTGAACTAAAGTTTAAAGATAGTAAAGTACCTAAATAAATTTAGCTAGTCAAAATTAGTTATATAAAATGGTCTCGCTTTGCTGAATTCATCCAAAAGCATACTCATTTCGCTCTAAAACAGGGATGTAATCTAAAAACGAGCAGACAGTCTCACGTTAAAGACACGTGGAGTTAGATAATTTGGAATCGCATATTGTTGCTTGCTATAAACATCCCTAACCCAAGTATTGGTAATAGAGTTTTGGTTGTTAAACATGTTATAGATTTCAAAACCGATAGACAATTCTCTAAAGGATTCTTTCCATTTTGAATTGTATGTCTTTTCAGGATTAACCACTTGGTATGAAATTCCTAAATCGGCACGTCTATAATCACGTAGTCTCAATTGGTAATTATAAGGATCTGCATAACTTGGAGAACCACCAGGAACACCTGTGTTATACACTAAATTCAAATACATTTTTAAATCTGGCATATTAGGCACGTAATCTTGAAATAACGCACCAAATTTTAAACGTTGATCTGTTGGCCGTGCAATATAGCCACGGTCGTCAATGTTTTCTTCGGTTTTTAAATAACCAAAACTAAACCACGATTCTGTACCTGGTACAAATTCGCCATTAAGCCTTAAATCCAAACCATAAGCATAAGCTTCTGCATTGTTATCTGCACTGTAACGAATTCTAACATTTTCTAATGTGTAAGGATTAACATCAGTCATGCCTTTATAATAAGCTTCGGTAACTAGTTTAAATGGTCGGTCCCATATTTCGAAACTATATTCGTTTCCTAACACCACATGAAATGATTTTTGTGCTTTTACGTTGGGGTTTACAACACCTTCAGAATCTCTCAACTCTCTATAAAAAGGAGGTTGATAATACAAACCTGCCGCCACTCTAAAGAGCATGTCTTTTTCCCAACTAGGTTTAATAGCAAACTGTCCTCTAGGACTAATAACGGTTTGTGTTTTATTATCTGTAATGCCATCGCCACTGACATTCCAAGTATGTGTTCTTACACCAGCGTTATAAAATACCTCGTTGCCATTCCAATCTGTTCGTTTGCTGTATTGCACAAAAGCTTGAAATCTATTAATTTGTATGCGATTTGTTGCTCTAGTATCTTCAAATGCAACTAGTGGTCCAGAAAAAGGAGTATAAGGTTGTGGATTGGTTTGGCTAAATATTGGAGGTCTAATTGAAAAACCAGCAGAATCAATAACTTCATATTCTACTAAACGATCTCTAATATCTTCATTAGTGTATTTTACTGACCATTCTACAGTACTTTCGTCATCAATTTTATAATCACCTCGGTGTTCTGCATTTACAATGAACGCATCTAAATCGTTACGTGCATGTGTTAATTGCGAACCAATACCTTCACTAAATTCGACGTCTCCTAAATTTTCATCTCCAATATTTGTGTTGACTTCGCCTAAACGGTATTGTGCCAAGATGTCGAAGTATTCTTGTTCTGTGGTATGATAAGCGGAAGCAACGAGTTTAAGCGTTAAATCATCACTAGCAAAATAATTAGCTTTAAAAGCCCCAAAATAAGTTTGGTATTGATCTTTTTCTTGACCGTCATAAAACACTAATAGAGCCACCGGATCTTGTAAGGTTCCAAAATTAGTTTGTCTGTTTTCGGGTTGAAAATTGTATTTGTTTGAAGAGATATTTCCTAAAAAGTTTAAATGAAATTTACTCGAAAAACGATACGTTAAATAGGTTTGTGCATCTGCAAAGACAGGTTCTACATTGCCTTCTGTTTCAAGACTATTTAATAATAAACTATTATCTCTATAACGTACACCCGCAATACCAGAAAACTTACCATCTTTCGAAACGGTTTCAGCAGTAAGACTTCCTCCAAGTAAACTTAAATCCGCGCGTATACCAAAGTCAACAGGGTTTCTATAAGTGATATCTAAAACAGATGATAATTTATCTCCATACTTCGCTTGAAATCCCCCAGCCGAAAAATCGACATTATGAACCATGTCGGTATTTACAAAACTCAAACCTTCTTGATTTCCAGAACGAATTAAAAACGGTCTATACACTTCAATTTCGTTAACATAAACTAGGTTTTCGTCAAAATTTCCGCCTCTTACAGAGTATTGTGTACTTAACTCATTAGAAATGTTAACTCCCGGTAATGTTTTTAAAATGTTCTCAACGCCAGGTTGTGCTCCTTTAATTGTTCTAATCATTTGCGGAGAAATGGAGGTGACTCCATCAACCGATTGTCTGGTGTTTGTATTGATAATTACAGTGGCAATTTGTTCAACTTCAATTAACATTACGGGGTTGTATTCAATCTCCTGTCCGTTTTTTAAGTCAAATTTCTGTTCTACACGCTTGTGAGAAACGTGAGTAAAAATTACGGTGACTTCAACTCCAAAAGGAATTTTAAGTTCGTAAAAACCATTATTGTTGGTGGAAGTGCCTTCTCCATTACTAGTTGTAATGTTTACACCTTCGATAGGTAAGTTACCTTCATCTAATATAACACCTCTAATAATTGCGGATTGTGAAAAGGAAAGCATACTAAACAGTAAGCTTATTAAGACTATAAAATGTAAGCGTTTCAAATGGTTATAATTTTTTTAGTTAAGTTGAAATTAGAGATTATATTTCAATCTTATATATTATGGTTGTTATTATATTTTTTTTTGTCCTAAAAAAACACCCCTCTAAAGTCACCTTAAGAGGACATATTAGAGAAGAAATCTTACTAGAATATAATTTTATTTTTATTAAAAATCTAAATCTGAATTTTAACAGGAACACCATGCGTCTTACTTCTTAATTCTAGAAGTAAAGTGGTCTTAAATCTATTTTTCATCTATTTTCTAAAAAACGTTGCTTCAAATGTAGAACTATTTCCCACATTATCTGTTACAATTATTTTTAATTCGTTTCTGGTATCTTTAACGATATTATCATTAAAATCGTGTGTAAGTGTGTTTGTTTTGTAATCATATTCCATTAAAATCCACTGACCATTAACTGTTGCTCTGTATTTACTAATACCTGTAAGTTTATCATCAATCTTAAGTTCTAGATAACGATAATTGCTTATCCATTTTTTATCCGTAAAGTTAATAGGTGTTATTGTTGGCGGTTCGGTGTCTATGGCTAAGGCATAAGTTCCTAAAGCTTTACTTCCTGCTGATAAGGTGTTACCTTTTCTTGAGGTAGACACATAATATGGCTTTTTGTAACTACCATAAAACCTAGCAATATAAAGTTTGTCTTGGTGCTCTGTCTTATAATTACTTAAATCGTAATTAATATAAAAGTTTTTCTGCATAGCAATGTTGTCATCACCAAGGAAAAGGGTGTCAGAACTCACTCTAAAATCAATATAAGAATCATCATATACCGTATTTTGATAAAAATCTACAGTAATGTTTCCTGAGGTTAATTTAGTATTGCTATCACTGCTAACCAATGATTTTTTAGATACATCCGAGACACTGTCTTTCTTAATCGTTTCAAGTTTTCCGTCTATGGGTATCACTACCCAAGCTTCATTTTGGTGGTAATCTCTTATTCTTACTTTATATACAGATGAGGTGCTGTCTTTTACTTCAACATACCCGTTATCATAAGCATCTTTATAAATGCTTAGCGGATTATTTTTTTCAATAAAAAGTTTCTGAATTTTAGCTTTCTTTCGCACATAATACTCGTAATCCACCATACGTTTAATATGTTTGGTTTCATCAAAGCTAATGCGTTTAAAATCTATTTCTAAACTTTTATTTCCATTAAAGAACGTTTGAATATTACTAACACCATTATTGTTTGGTGCTAAATCTTGTTTATCAAAAGAAATCACTCCAAAACCAACATTACCATAAGCGGATATTTTCTCTACAGCATAATCTCCTGTTTTTTGAGGGATTAATCGTAAAGGAACGCGCTCGTTTTTTCCATTGATGATAGCATTTTTATCTTTAGGATAGGCAAAAACACCAGAAATGTAAGGAGCCTTAGAGTCTTTAACTTCCATACCAAATAATAATGGATTCATTGGACGTTCTTCATTGTCTCTTATTTCAAAATGGAGGTGAGGTCCACCAGAACTACCCGTATTACCAGAAAATGCAATGACTTCATCTGGCGAAATTAAAAGTTCTTCAGTATGAGGAAATACTTCGACCTCAAAACTTTCTTTATCATACTGACATTGTTTTATATAATCTTCTAAACGTTTTGAGAAAGCCTTAAGATGGCCGTAAACTGTAGTGTAACCATTTGGGTGTGTAATATAGATGGCTTTTCCGTAGCCAAAATGAGAAATCTTAATCCGACTTATATAGCCTTCAGCGGCAGCATAAACTTTTAAACCTTGTCTTTGTTGTGTTTTTATATCTAATCCACCATGAAAATGTGTAGATCGTAATTCTCCAAATGTGCCAGAAAGTACTAATGGAATATCTAAGGGATGCCTAAAATAATCTTGAGGATATTCGGATTGTCCATGTAGTGAACATGTTATTAAAAAAAGGGCCAAAAATTGTTTCATAAAATCAACTATTACAGCTAAAATATCAATTTGATTACGATTTGCAAATTCTAAAACCGTATTATTTTTATTAACGGTTTAATTTCGTTGAACTTATAATATTAAAAAATAAACGTAAAAGAATTGTATTTTTTCATTAGGTATGTTAACTTTGTTTCAATAGTATTGAATTGCTTTAATGAGTAAAATAGAAGACATTGTTGATGCGTTAGAGAATAAAATCAGTAAGATTTTACACAAGCAGGAGGTTTTAAAACAAACGAATGCTAAACTCTCAGATCAATTAGAACAGCAACAACAAAGGCTTCTAGAACAGCAAGAAGAAATTTCTGCTTGGGTAGAAAAACATGATACACTCAAAATGGCAAATTCAATGCTTGGTAGTGACGAAAATAAACGAGAAACGAAGCTCAAAATAAATGCACTTATTAGAGATATTGACCATTGTATTGGACAATTATCAGAATAATATTGTAAATTTAGATTATAATGTCAGAACAATTAAAAATTAAACTTTCTATAGCAAATAGAGTTTATCCGTTAACGATAAACCCAAGCCAAGAGGAAGGTTTACGTAAAGCCACAAAAAAGATTGAGGCTATGATTGGACAATTTGAGCAGAATTATTCTGTAAGAGATAAGCAAGATGTTTTGGCCATGTGTGCCTTGCAATTTGCCGCTCAAGTAGAGCAAAAGTCAATAGATAAAGAGTATGTAAATGAAGAAGTACAGGAAAAGCTTGAAGCTTTAAATGAACTTTTAAATCAACATATTTAACTCGTACGTTCTTTTAAATACATAAGGTTACTGCCTACATTAGTTACATTTTTTGATAAACTCAACGATCAATTCTTTAAAAAGGGTGAGTTTAAGTTGTAAAATCGTGCTGTTAGTGCTGAACTCGTTTCAGTATCTTAGACAGATTTTTGATCAGCTTGTTAGCCCTAAACTTGTTTTTAAGGAGTTTATACAAAACCGATAACTGATGTAGGCTTTTTTTATACACTAAACTAAATAATGAACATGGACACTAACACAATTATATATATTGTTGGAGGAGTAATATTAGGAGTAATACTAGGATATATAATCGCTAAATCTTTAGAAAAAGGAAAAGCTTCAAAAATAATTGAAAATGCAGAACGAGAATCTCAATCGCTTTTAAAACAAGCAAAATCAGATGGAGAATCTCTAAAAAAAGATAAAATACTACAGGCTAAAGAAAAATTTATTGAGTTAAAATCAGAACACGAAAAGGTGATTTTATCTCGTGATAAAAAAATGGCTGAAGCTGAAAAGCGTATTAGAGATAAAGAATCTCATGTGTCTAACGAACTGAGTAAGTCAAAGAAGTCTAATCAATCGCTTGAGGATAAAATTAAGGATTATGATTTTAGATTAGAATTCTTAGACAAGAAACAAGAGGAAATTGAAAAGGCGCACAAGAACCAAATAAAACAATTGGAAGTCATTTCTTCATTATCTGCTGAAGAGGCTAAAAGTCAATTAGTAGAATCGCTTAAAGAAGAAGCCAAAACGGATGCGATGGCTTTTATACAAGGCCACGTAGAAGAGGCGAAATTAACAGCGCAGCAAGAAGCTAAGAAAATTATAATTAACACTATTCAGCGTATCGGAACAGAAGAAGCAGTAGATAACTGTGTGTCTGTTTTTAATATTGAATCGGATGACGTTAAAGGTAGAATTATTGGTAGAGAAGGCCGAAATATTAGAGCTATTGAAGCTGCAACAGGTGTAGAGATTATTGTAGATGATACACCAGAAGCGATTATCTTATCTTGTTTTGATTCTGTAAGACGTGAAATAGCACGTTTATCATTACACAAATTGGTAACTGATGGAAGAATACATCCTGCAAGAATTGAAGAGATTGTAAAGAAAACCGAAAAGCAAATTGAGCAAGAAATTATAGAAGTAGGTAAACGTACAGTTATCGATTTAGGAATTCATGGTTTACACCCTGAGTTAATTAAAATGGTAGGGCGTATGAAATACCGTTCATCTTACGGACAAAACTTACTACAACACTCGCGTGAAGTTGCTAAACTTTGTGGTGTAATGGCTGCAGAATTAGGCTTAAATCCTAAGTTAGCTAAACGTGCAGGATTATTACACGATATCGGAAAAGTACCATCATCTGAAATAGATGTTGAAACTCCACACGCTATCCTAGGTATGCAATGGGCGGAGAAACATGGTGAAAAACCAGAGGTTTGTAATGCTATTGGAGCTCACCACGATGAAATTGAAATGACAACATTGTTGGCGCCAATTATTCAAGTATGTGATGCTATCTCTGGTGCAAGGCCAGGTGCAAGACGCCAAGTTTTAGATTCTTACATACAACGTTTAAAGGATTTAGAAGATGTTGCCTTTGGGTTTACAGGTGTAAAGAAAGCTTATGCAATACAAGCAGGTAGAGAGTTACGTGTTATTGTAGAAAGCGAAAAAGTAACTGATGAGAGAGCGGCAAGTTTATCATTTGAGATTTCTCAAAAGATTCAAACAGATATGACGTATCCAGGTCAAGTAAAGGTTACAGTGATTAGAGAAACTAGAGCAGTGAATATTGCTAAATAGTAATTAACATATATAAAATGAAAAAATCCGGTATACAACCGGATTTTTTTATGCCTTATTTTAAGCTAATTAAAATGTGGGATCGTTAGTGATTCCTTAATTAGAGTTCTTTTTGTTTTTGAAGGTTATAGAAAAAGCCGTGCCTTCGTTTAGTGTGCTCTCCATTAAAATTTCCCCTTGTAAAGCTTCAACTTGCGTTTTTGTAATGTATAGACCAATACCTCTAGAATCGGATCGCTCAGTGCCATGAAAGGTTTTATACATTTGAAATACTTGATCTTTATACTTCTTCATGTCAATACCAATACCATTATCAGAGATAAGAATTTTAACCGAATCTTTAGTGTGAATGGATTGAATGACGATTTGAGATTTTTTATTAGGATCTGAATACTTAATACCATTAGAAATCAAATTATAAAACACACTTTCTAAATAAGATCTATTCGTTAGCATCGATTCATCTTTCCTCAAAGCATTGTGTATGGTAACCCCTTGTTTGTCGCTGTCTATTTTTAGACTTTCAATAATTTTATTTGTAAAGTCATGCAGGTCTACACGTTCGTTAAGCTGACTAATATTAATTTTAGATTTTATACTTACAATATCATCAAGATCGACGATCGTTGTGGTTAAAGAATCTGATATAGACTTTAAATGCTCAACCAGTTCTACTTTCTCAGTTTCCGAACCAGCTTCATCATAAAATTCTAATATGTTTTTTAGATTCCCTATATGTGTTTTTAAATTATGAGAAACAATATGGGTAAAACTGTATAAACGTTTATTTTGGCTCGTTATAAGTTGTAAGTTATTCTTAAGTTGGGCTTCCTTATCTTTAGAATTGGTAATATCTGTATGTGTACCAATAATATGAGAGGGTTTACCTTTAGAATCTCTATTTACAACTTTTGCTTTATCTAAAATCCATTTATAACTACCATCTTTACATTGAATACGGTATTCGTTCTCGTATAATTCAATATGGCCTTTTAATAGAGACTTAAATTCATTATAATACGTTTCTTTGTCATCTAAATGTACTTTACTATCCCAAAATTCAGAGGTGTTTTTTAATTCATTGTTCGAATATCCTATGATTTGTTTCGATTCTTTTGAGTAAAATACTTTGTTGGTAACAATGTTCCAATCCCAAATACCAACATTAGATAATTCTAACGCTATTCTATACTTCTCGTCTTCTATTGTAGGTTCGGAGATTTCTCGGGTTTTATAAAAGGCTGACCTGTAATTTCTTATATGTAGACTTGGAAGTTTCATCATTTTCTCTTTGTTTTAAGACACCAAAGCAATACGATTGTCACAAAAATAATGATGTTTTTTTACATTATGTTCTTGGGTGGTACTTATTTAGTATATCACTTAAATGTGAGCGGTCGACGTGCATATATATTTCAGTGGTAGTAATGCTTTCGTGACCAAGCATCATTTGTATAGCTCTAAGGTCTGCACCGTTTTCTAATAAATGTGTAGCAAAGGAATGCCGAAAGGTGTGTGGTGATACATTTTTCTGTAATCCGGTTTTTTCTACAAGCTTTTTTATGATGGTAAATATCATGGCTCGTGTCAGTTTTCCTCCTTTATAATTTAAAAAGACGATGTCTTTAGAATGGGGTTGTACATCAATATGGTTCCTAATCGCAAGCCAGATATTAATGAGTTTTTGAGTGGTTCCTCCAATGGGTACAAAACGCTGTTTGTCTCCTTTACCGGTAACTTTAATAAAGCCTTCTTCAAAAAATAGATCCGAAATTTTTAATTCTATTAATTCGCTAACGCGCAAACCACAACTATATAAGGTTTCAATAATAGCTCTATTGCGTTCGCCAAGATTGACTCCATTATATTGGTGACTTAAATCGATGGCTTTAATGAGGTTGTCAATATCAGAAATCGATAAGGTATCGGGCAACTTTCTACCTATTCTAGGGGATTCTATTAAATCTAAAGGATTGGTTGTTCTGTAATTTTCAAAAATGAGGTAATCAAAGAAATTACGAAGCCCCGAAATTAACCGCGCTTGCGATCTTGGATTTAGGCTTTTTGATACGGAATAAATAAAATCTTTAACTGTATGAATGTCTATGGTAATAGGTGATACTTTTATGGCATGTGTTTCAATATATAATATGAGTTTTTTAATGTCGTAACTATAATTCTCAATAGAGTTATGAGACAAGCCACGTTCTATTCTAAGATAGTGTTTGTAATCCGTTAATGCTTGTTGCCAATTCATGGTTAAAAATAGTAATTTGCGATATATAAAGGTGTAAAAGCAGCATCTATTTTATCTTGCTTTTTAGTTAAAATGATTACTAATTTAAACTTGTAATAAACTACAACTATTAAAGCGGTAAAGATCCTCTCTTGTTTTGTTTGAATAACAACCTAATAATGATGTCGATTCATAATCCAAGTTTTAACTAACTCTAAGGAATAAATAGAGGGAAGTAGAAAATTTTTATATTTTAGAAATGAGCTATTTAGCTAATTTTACAGATGAAAATAGAATTATTATCGATGAAACGCACTATTTTTTAACATAATTAGGATTTGTACTATGGGAGTAAAGTCTACTTTTGCCGACCAAATTAATTATCAAATTTAAACTTAAATTATGAAAAAATTATTGTTTACAGCTGCAGTTGCAGTATTAGGATTTACAAGTGTAAGTGCACAAGAAGAAGCTAAGACTTTTGGTTTTACTGAAGGTGATATCTTTATTGAAGGTATGGTTGGTTTTAACAGTACAAATGATAAAGAAATTGAATTAAAGTCTAATAGCTTTAATGTTAGCCCAAAAGTAGGGTATTTCATGAGCGAAGATTTAGCTATTGGTGGTATGTTGTCTTTCAATTCTTCAAAAACAGAAGATAATGGTGTTGATATTGCTGAAAGAAATGGTTTTGGAGTAGGCGTATTTGCACGTTATTACTTTTTAGATTTAGGTGAGCGTTTTAAAACTTATACTGAATTTGGAGTTGCTTACAATAATGATAAAGATAAATTATCTGATGTAGCTTTCAATTCTGTAAATGCAGGTTTAGATTTAGGTATCAATTATTTCGTAACTGAAAAAATCGCTTTAACATTCGGTTTAAAGAATGTATTATCTTTCTCAACTGAAAAAGGTGATTACGATGGAGCAGAAGCTACTTCAAACTTTAACTTAGGTTTTGGTGATGTTGCTAACCCATTTGGTGGTAATGCTGCTTTTGGTATCTTATTCAAGTTATAAGACACAAAACAATTTATTATATTAAAAACCGAAGCATCTGCTTCGGTTTTTTTATGCGCATATTTTATATATTTACTACATGAAACTAGCATGTTGAGAGTTTTGTCTCAAATGAAGTGTTTAATAGCACACAGCATGTGACGTTAATTAAAAAATAGAAAAACATATGAAAAAAATAATTATCATCAACGGTCCTAATCTTAATCTATTAGGTAAGCGCGAAACCAATATATATGGTAACCTCACTTTTATGGAGTTTTTTGATTCTGTTGTAGAAAAGTATCCTAATGTCGCTCTAGAGCATTTTCAGTCTAATATAGAAGGCGAACTTATAGATAAAATACAAGAGGTTGGTTTTACTTATGATGGTGTTATTTTAAATGCAGCAGCTTATACACACACGTCTGTAGGTATTGGTGATGCCGTTAAAGCTATTACAACTCCAGTTGTAGAAGTGCATATTTCTAATACATTTTCAAGAGAAAAATTTAGACATAAATCATTTATCTCTCCTAATGCTAAAGGAGTTATTTTAGGTTTTGGTTTACAGAGTTATGAGTTAGCTATAGAGAGTTTTACCTCTAATTAACGCTTACTATAATAATCTCAAAGAATTGAGAACTGTAATTTTTGAAACTATTTAAATTGATTTGCATGAAGAATCTTATTAAAATCCTATTAATTTTTAGTGTTATAAGTAGCTCGTTTGGTGTTCAAGCTCAAACTGAATTTGGTATTAAAGGTGGACTTAATTTTACCTTTTTTAAAGTGGTGGAGTCCAATTTTGGAGAGAATACAGATGTACAACTAGGATTTTATGCGGGTGCGTTTGCCGATTTTGAAGTAGAAAACGATTTTCACCTACAACCCGAATTACTTTTTATAAGTCTCGGCGATTTTAATTTTTTGAATGCGCCCATATATTTAAAATATAATATAGACGAACGTTTTAACATTCTCGTCGGTCCGAGTATCAATTATTTCTTCGATTTTTTTAATGCGAAACTTAAAATTAGAGCTGATTTAGGATTTGCTTATAATTTTACTCCGAGTGTAGATTTACACATGAAATACACCATAGGTTTTCAAGAAATTACTCCAAATGGGTTGTTTTTAGGTTTGGGGTATCGCTTGTGAATTCCGATAATTTCTTCAATAGAGTCAATGATTTTAGTCATTGAGTTGATGTAATTATTAAACATTCCCGATTGTTTTTTAGGTAAATCTTAAAACTTGTTAAACTGCTGTTAAGCCTTATTGTTACTGCTGTTTTGGCTATTAGTTTTGTTGTTTTAAACCCAATAAAACAATCATAAATTATGAAGAAATTAATAGTTTTTACAGGAGCATTTTTATTTGCATTAACATCTGTTAGTGCGCAATCAGATTCAAAAACGATTCAGCTAGGGGCCAAGGGAGGTGTTAACTTTTCTAAACTTACTGGTGACGATTTTGATGATGTGGATTCAAGAACAAGTTTCAATGCTGGTTTAATTGCAGAAATTCCACTTTCTGAGCGTATTTCATTTCAGCCAGAGGTATTTTATTCAGGACAAGGTTTTGATATCTTAGAAAGAGATCAGGATAACGTTTTTGATACCGATCAAAATGTAGAATATCAACTAGATTATATTCAAGTACCATTATTACTTAAAGTGTATTTAGTAAAAGGATTAAGTGTAGAGGCGGGTCCACAATTTGGATTTAAGATTCACGAAGAATTTGATTTAGAACCAAATTCTGATGGTGGAGATTTTGAAATTGATGAAGACGATTCTTACGTTAAGGATTTTGACACCAGTTTAGCATTAGGAACCTCGTATAAATTTGATAGTGGTTTCTTTTTAAGTGCACGTTATACAATGGGCTTAACTAGTATTTTTGAAGACGATACTTTATTTGAAAACGTAGATGGAAAAAATGAAGTTTGGCAATTTGGTGTTGGATTCATGTTTTAATCTAGCCATCCTAAAAAAATAGCATAAAAAAAGTTTCAGAATTATCTGGAACTTTTTTGTTTTTTACAGCTAAACCTTTGAATATAATAGAAATGCTATCCTTCTAATTTGGTAAAAATAGAAGCATAGGTTTTGGAGTAGGCTACACGATTTTAGTATCAGTGAAAGGCCATTATTCGAAAAGAGATTAACAGCGGTGTTAAAGTTCCCTTTTTAACTTTAAATTACGTATTAAGATTATTTAACTAATTTATAACTAAGCAGTTGTTTGATATAATTGAAAATGAGCTATTTTTGATAGTGCTATAACTATTGACTCCATGACATTTTCTTTAAAACACCAGATATGCCTTATTACTTTTTTAAGTATGTATCTAATGTCTACGACACCATGTTTTGGACAGCAGAGCTTACAATTTGCTACCTTTCAAGAAGATTTAGCGTCACAAAATTGGGATTTAGCAGTTAATGGGATTTTCTTAACTAAAACTGTTTCTTTTACCGCAAGTCAGTTTGAATTTTTAAATGCTGAAGCGAGCTTAATAGAGGTTCCTTTGTTATTTAAAGTGAAGATATCAGAAAAATTGAGTCTGCTGTCTGGTGCTAAAATAGATTTTTACAAAGTACAGCAACGTCTGTCTTCTGATGTAGGTGTTTCAATATCTACGGGCTTACAATACGATATAAATAAGAATGCTTTTATTAATGCAGGGTTTAATTACCAAATAAATAACACAGGTTATGGTTACAATTATAACTATGGCAATAATTCTAGCTTTATTTTAAAATCCGGACTTAAGTTTTAAACAAAAAAAATGCGATTCAATTTTGAATCGCATTTATAATATATTGAACCATCCGAATAAGAACTCCTTCCTAAAGGGAAGGTTGGAATGGGCTTATAAATGAATTACTTCATCATAAGCAGCTGCAACAGCTTCCATAACAGCTTCACTCATTGTTGGGTGAGGATGCACTGTTTTTAGTACTTCATGACCTGTAGTTTCTAGTTTACGACCTAAAACAGCTTCTGCAATCATATCGGTAACACCAGCACCAATCATATGGCAACCTAACCATTCACCGTATTTAGCATCAAAAATTACTTTAACAAATCCATCTTTTGCTCCACTAGCACTTGCTTTTCCAGATGCTGAGAATGGGAACTTACCAATCTTCACATCTAAACCTTGTTCCTTAGCTTGTGCTTCAGTTAAACCAACACTTGCAATTTCTGGTGAACAATACGTACAACCAGGAATATTACCGTAATCTAAAGCTTCTACATGCTGACCAGCAATTTTTTCTACACAAAGAATACCTTCGGCAGAAGCAACATGTGCTAGTGCTTGCCCTGGAGTAACATCTCCAATAGCATAATAACCAGGAATATTAGTTTGGTAGAAATCGTTAACCAAGATTTTATCTCTATCAACAGCAATACCTACATCTTCTAAACCAATGTTTTCGATATTAGATTTAATACCAACAGCAGATAATACGATATCGGCTTCTAGTACTTCTTCTCCTTTTTTAGTTTTTACAGTAGCTTTAACACCAGATCCAGACGTATCTACAGAAGTTACTTCGGCAGAGGTCATAATCTTAATACCAGATTTTTTAAAGCTACGCTCTAATTGCTTAGAGACATCGTCATCTTCAACAGGTACTATTTTGTCTAAATATTCTACTATAGTAACGTCTGTTCCTAAAGAATTGTAGAAATAGGCGAACTCTACACCAATAGCTCCAGAACCTACAACGATCATCTTTTTGGGTTGCTTTTCTAAAGTCATCGCTTCTCTGTAGCCAATTACTTTTTTACCGTCTTGTGGTAAACTTGGTAACTCACGAGAGCGAGCTCCGGTAGCAATTATAATATGATCAGCAGAATAGATAGTACCGTCAACATCAATCTTCTTTCCAGTCTTTAGTGTTCCAAAACCTTCAATAACGTCTATTTTATTCTTTTTCATTAAGAATTTTACGCCATTACTCATGCCTTCAGCAACACCGCGACTACGTTTTACAACGGCGTCAAAATCGTGTTCAGCACCAGAAACTTTAAGTCCGTAATCTTCAGCATGTTTAAGGTATTCAAATACTTGAGCAGATTTTAAAAGGGCCTTTGTTGGAATACAACCCCAATTTAAGCACACACCACCAAGACTTTCTTTTTCTACAACAGCAGTTTTAAATCCTAATTGCGACGCTCTAATTGCAGTTACGTAGCCACCAGGACCACTTCCTAATACTATAATATCGTATTTACTCATGGGTAAGTTTTTTTATTGAATTTTTGAAGTTACAAAAATAACAAATTCCAAAAAGAAAATGCCAAATTCCAAAACGTTTAAATTGCCATAAGTGTTTTCTATGTTGATATATGGAATTTAGAGCTTGTTATTAAGGGGTTACAACTATAAATCATCCGTAAAATGTGTGCGCTGTTTGTCTTGCTGAAACTTATCAATATTATAACCTTTAGATTGTCCTTTGGCTATGGATAACGATGCCCAATGAGGCCCTTTTATTAATTTACCAATAAATACAACCTGACCAATATGATAAGCGTAATGCATCATTTGTCTATTAATAGCCTCAGTAACAGTGTGACCTTGATTTCTGATGTAAATAACTTGCTCTAATTGATTTTCGGATAATGGTTTGATAGCCTTAAATAGGCAATCCCAACCTTTATTCCAATTGGCTAGTAATTCATCTTTAGACTTAAAGTCATCATTAAATTCGTCATCGCGTTGTCTCCATTCTTTTTCTCCATCTTCAGTTAAAAAATGAGTCCAACGACTCAACATATTACCAACAAGGTGTTTTACAATTATGGCGATGGAATTAGAGACTTGGGCAAACTCTTTTTGTAAGTCATCAAAAGAAAGTTGCGCGATGGTTTTATCGCCAAGAGATTTGTAGTATTCAAATTGTTTGATAACACTAGGTAAGTAAGACTGATCCATATCACTGAATTTAGTCCTATAAAATTAGCGATACAACATCAAATAAACTATAATTTACCATAGTTTGATGTTATATCGCCATTTAAATCTAGAAACTTAACTTAAAACTTAAGCTTGCTTGAGATTATTTTTAATAGTGTTTCTTTTAGATCGTTATGAGAAAAGAGACCTAACAATTAAGAAACGTTAATTCTTAAAAATGGAATTTTGCTTTTGCTAATTAATCTTCAGCCGGCACAAATCTTAAAGCCGCACCGTTAATACAGTGACGTTTACCTGTGGTTTCTTTTGGGCCATCATTAAAGACATGCCCTAAGTGACCACCGCAAGTGGCACAATGCTCTTCGTCTCTGGTGTAACCAATTTTAGTATCTGTACCGAAGGCAACATTTCCTTCAATGACGCGGTCAAAACTTGGCCAGCCTGTACCTGAGTCAAATTTGTGCTCACTTTTAAATAAAGGAGTGTTACAGGCAGCGCAATGGTAAACACCTTCTTTGTAGTTTTTATCTAAAGGACTAGAGAATGGGCGTTCCGTTCCTGCTTTTCGTAAAACGTTATATTCAGCATCGGTAAGTTGTGCTTTCCATTCGGCATCTGTTTTAGTAATCTCAAAGGTTTCTTTTGCTTTCGTTTCGGTTTTTTGAGCAGAGCTATTACAGCTAAGAAATAAACCAATTATTGTAAGTAGTGCTATCTTTTTCAAAATTTAATTTTTTTTTAAATTGTTGTTTATTGATTGAGTCGTTAAGAAGTTTTATTCATTACGAAATGATAGATATTTTTATTTGAAATTACATTCAAAATAAACTTGACTTTATTTTAATTATTGTTAAATTTAACAGCAACAACAATTAATGAATAGATTTTTAATGAAAATAATACATATAAGCGCAGAATGCTATCCTATTGCTAAAGTAGGTGGTTTGGCTGATGTTGTAGGTGCCTTACCAAAATACCAAAATGAAATAGGTGCGCATAGTTCTGTTATAATGCCTTTTTATAATAATAAGTTTACGCAATCACATAAATTCACGTCAGTATATGAGGCTAGCTTAAGATTGGGTAACCACGAGTTAAATTATACTATTTTAAAAATTGAAGATGCCTCGGTTTTAGACTTCGATATATTCTTTGTTCATGTTGGTGATTTACTTTACACTGAGAACGTCTACACAGAGAATGATACCAATCGCTTTTTAGCATTTCAAATTGCGGCTTTAGATTGGATATTGAGTTTAGAGCATAAACCAAACATTATTCATTGTCATGATCACCATACTGGTTTAATTCCTTTTATGGCTCAAGAAAGTTATAAATATGAATCCTTAAATAAAATACCTGTTATAACTACAATTCATAATGCACAGTACCAAGGCTGGATGGCTTATGATAACTTGTATAAAATACCAAAATTTAACATTGAAAAAGTAGGGTTAATAATGTGGGAAGGCATGATTAATCCATTAGCTGCAGCAATAAAGTGTGCTTGGCGTGTTACAACAGTATCACCAAGCTATATGCAAGAATTAAAATATAACGCGAATGGACTAGAATCTTTATTGTTGCATGAAAATTCTAAAGCCATTGGTATTTTAAATGGAATAGACTCTGATGTTTGGAATCCAGAAACAGATAAGTACATTATTAAAAATTATAAAAAAGCAACGGTTGAAGCTGGTAAAAAAGAAAATAAAAAATGGTTATGTTCTCAATTCAATTTAGATGAAAGCAAACCTTTATTTGCCTTTATTGGTCGCTTAGTAGGCGAAAAAGGCGCCGAACTTTTACCTCATGCTCTAGACTATGCATTGCGCTCTAAAGATATATCAGTCATTGTTTTAGGTTCTGGGTCTAAAGAAACTGAGCAACAATTGTTTGATTTAATACCGCGCCATACCGGAAATTATAATGCCTTTATTGGTTATGATGAAAAACTCTCGCATATCATTTATGCTGGCGCAGATTTTTTATTAATGCCATCGCGCGTAGAGCCTTGTGGATTAAATCAGATGTATTCCTTAAGGTATGGAACTGTGCCTGTAGTACGCCGAATTGGTGGACTAAAAGATACAGTAATAGATATAGGAGATCATGGTTTTGGTATTTGTCATAACGACGTCTCAGTGCATGATATAGTGCATTCTATCAATAGAGGAAAAGACTTTTACAACCAAGAAAAGGAATTTAAAGCCAATAGAAAACGTATGATGAATATAGACCATTCTTGGAAGGTTTCGGCTAAGGCCTATATAAATCTATACCAATCAATAAACTAAACTAAAGAATTCACGCTAATCTAAAAACGAAATATAAGCTATGATAAACGATAAAGTATTGTCTATTATTTTAGGAGGAGGCCAAGGGTCTCGACTATATCCATTAACAGAAAAACGTTCTAAACCAGCAGTCCCAATTGCAGGTAAATATAGATTGGTTGATATACCAATTTCAAACTGTATAAACTCTGATATGAAGCGTATGTATGTCTTAACGCAGTTTAATTCAGCCTCTCTAAATAGACATATTAAAAATACGTATCATTTTAGTTTTTTTAGTTCTGCATTTGTAGATGTACTTGCAGCGGAGCAAACTATTAAAAGTGATAAATGGTTTCAAGGTACAGCTGATGCGGTGAGACAAAGTATGGATCATTTTCTGCAACACGAATTTGAGTATGCTTTAATTTTATCAGGAGATCAATTATATCAAATGGATTATAATGATATTATTCAAAAGCATATAGAAAGTAAAGCAGATATTTCTGTTGCAACATATCCTGTAAATGCAAAAGATGCAACATCATTTGGGATTTTAAAGTCTAATGAAGAAAATGTTATTACATCGTTTATAGAGAAACCATCTTCAGATTTATTAGTTGATTGGAAATCTGATGTTGGAGAAGAAATGCGAAATCAAGGTCGAGAATATTTAGGATCGATGGGCATATATGTTTTCAATAGAGAGTTACTAATTAAGCTTATGGCAGATGAAAGCACTGTAGATTTTGGAAAAGAAATCATTCCACAGTCTATCAACAAGTATAAAACCGTAAGTTATCCGTTTGAGGGGTATTGGACAGATATTGGAAATATAGATTCATTTTTTGAAGCTAATATTGGACTAACTGATGATATACCTCAATTCAACCTTTACGATTCTAAGCAACGCGTATATACTAATGCGCGTATACTTCCTACTTCTAAGATTTCAGGTACTAGCTTAGATAGAGCTGTAGTTTCAGAAGGCTGTATTATTGGAGCAGCTAAAATAGAAAAGTCAGTTATTGGTATTCGTTCACGTATTGGTAAAGATTCTACGATTATTAATACCTATATGATGGGTAATGATGATTACGAATCGTTAGAAGGAATTTATCAAAATAATACTGAAATTCTAGTAGGAATAGGTGAGCGTTGTTTTATTAAAAATACAATTATAGATAAAAATGTTCGCATTGGGGATGATGTAAGAATCAATGGAGGTCCTCATCTTGAAGATACAGAAACAGAGACCTATGTAGTCAAAGAAGGTATTGTGGTCATTAAAAAAGGTGCAGTTATCCCTAAAGGTTTTGTACTTTAACCTATGGGAGAAGTCATAGCACACAGTCGTTTTACAGATTTTGATATTAATCTATTTAAATCTGGAAAGCATTATCGTTTATATGAAAATTTTGGCTCTCACATTACGACCTTAGATGGTGTAGAGGGGGTATACTTTGCAGTCTGGGCTCCTAGCGCTAAAATGGTGTCTGTAATTGGCGACTTTAATTTTTGGACCGAGGGCGAACACAAACTAAATGTACGTTGGGATTCTAGCGGAATTTGGGAAGGGTTCATTCCCGGTGCAGGCAAAGGTAGCAAGTATAAGTACAAGATTCTTAGTGGTAATAACGATATAGTAACAGAAAAAGCAGATCCTTATGCTAGGCGTGCAGAGCACAACCCGAACACGGCATCAATTGTTTGGGATGATAACTATAAGTGGAAGGATGCAAAATGGATGAAAAAGCGTAAAAAGAATAACGCTTTAGACGCTCCGTTTTCAGTTTACGAAGTTCATTTAGGATCTTGGAAAAAGAAGATAGAAGAAAATCGTTTTATGTCTTACGTAGAAATGGCTGATGAATTAGTACAATACGTAAAAGACATGAACTTTACACATGTTGAGCTTATGCCGGTGATGGAGTATCCGTATGATCCTTCGTGGGGTTATCAGGTTACGGGCTACTTTGCACCAACATCGCGTTTTGGTTATCCTGAAGAATTCAAATTATTAGTAGATAAATTTCACCAAAACGATATTGGGATTATTCTCGATTGGGTACCATCACATTTTCCTGAAGATGCGCATGGACTTGGGTTTTTTGATGGTTCTGCGCTTTATGAACATCCAGATAAACAAAAAGGCTACCACCAAGATTGGAAAAGTTTAATTTTTAATTATGGACGTAACGAAGTAAAATCATTTTTAATCAGTAATGCTATTTTTTGGTTAGACCAATATCATGCCGATGGTTTTAGAGTAGATGCCGTAGCATCGATGCTATTTTTAGATTACAGTAGAGAAGATGGGGAATGGGAGCCAAATATGTTTGGTGGACGAGAAAATCTGGAAGCCATGTCATTTTTAAGAGAAATGAATGAGGCCGTGTATTCTGCTTTTCCAGATGTACAAACTATTGCTGAAGAATCTACAGCATTTCCTATGGTTTCTAAACCTGTGTCTATTGGAGGTTTAGGCTTTGGTATGAAATGGATGATGGGGTGGATGCATGATACGCTTCAATATTTTAGTAAAGAGTCAGTATATAGAAAGTACCATCAGAATGATTTGTCGTTTTCTATGACCTACGCCTTTACAGAGAATTTTATGTTACCGTTAAGTCATGACGAGGTTGTGTATGGTAAAAGTTCCATGTTAGGTAAAATGCCAGGCGATGAGTGGCAACGTTTTGCCAATTTAAGATTGCTTTATAGTTATATGTTTACCCATCCTGGTACTAATTTATTATTTCAAGGGGCCGAATTTGGACAAAGTAGTGAATGGAATTTTAAAACGAGTCTCGATTGGCATTTACTACAATATGAGCCGCACAAAGGAGTACAGCAACTCATTAAAGACCTAAATACGCTTTATGCAAAAGAGCCTGCATTATATCAAAAACAATTTGATGTAGAAGGTTTTGAGTGGATAGATCATGGTGATGCTGAGAATTCTGTATTTACCTATATTAGAAAAGGAAATGAAGAAAAAGACGATGTTATTATTGCTTGTAATATGACTCCGGTTCCTAAAGAAAATTATAAAATAGGTGTTCCTCGAAAAGGGAAGCTAAAAGAGATTTTTAATAGTGATTTAAAAAAATACTTCGGTACTGGTCAATACAAAAATAAAATAAACAAGACCAAAGCAGACGCTTGGCATTTTAGAGATGATTCGGTAGATATCGATATTCCGCCATTAGGAATGGTTGCTTTTCGATACGTTAAGTAAAATAAAAAAAGGTAATTATCATAAGGGCCTTTCTGGTTTTAAAAAATCAGAAAGGTTTTTGCTTAAAATAAATTAACAAATGATAAAGGCAAAACAAGAATTAATCTTAAAATATGGCGTCCCTAGCCTTGCTATTATCGTTGTTGCTATTCAATTATATTTAGTCCATTTTCAAAGCCTAAATAGATGGAAAGGTGGAGGTTTTGGCATGTACACCGAAATCCATTACATCTATAATCAAATCCATATTTCAGGGGTATCTGTTGATTCTTTAATTAAAGATGATCCTAATATGAAATCTACTTTAGGGTATTTAATGCTAATGCCCAATGATGAAAACATCAGAAAAGCGGCAGAGTTGGTACTTAAAACAACAAATAAAGATAGTGTCTATTTACAAATTTGGAAGCCCACGGTCAATTCAGAAAATGGTATTTATAAAAGAATTTTAGCCAATGAAATTCATTTAAAAAAATCAGAATTATGAACTATTGGTCAGTCATAAAACTTAAATTGAAAGACCAAATTACTTTAGCGTCTCAATTACTGCTTTTGGTATTAGGATCTTATGTCTTTATATTAGCAGAAGATCATAAGTTGTGGAAAATCCCTGTCATTTTTTTAGGACTTATAACAGGGTTCCTTTTTCGAAATAAAACAAAACACCCTATCATTTGGATGGTGTTTTTATTACTTCTCATTATAGATCTTTTTTACGCTTATTTTTGGGTTGCTAATCATCATTTTATGTTAGTTTTTATGGTGCTTTCAGTGATTCTTTTTAGTTATCATAAACAGGGAGATATTCTTTTAAAAAACATCCAGTTACTTTTAGTGATTGTGCTGTTGGTTTCAGTCGTTCAAAAAATAACATCTAACCAATTTATGAGTGGTGATTTTTATTACCATGCTATTAATCTAGGTGGCTTATTTAAGTTTCTCTTCCCTATTTTTCCTGAGAGTTTAGAGATTGCAAAAATGAATTCTGAAAGCTTAATGAGTTTAAAAGAGTTAAATCCCAATCTTACGGAACATATCGTTTTAAAGGATGTTTTTCCTAACCTTAGTTTTGTTAGTCGTGTTTTCGCTTGGTTTACTGTACTTTTCGAATTTTTGGCTGCTGTTGCGCTATTATGGAAACCTAAGAAAATAGGGACGCATATTATTTTTATTATCCTACTTTTTGGAATCCTATTGACAAGACTAGAAACAGGCTTTATTTCGTTATTAGCTATAAGTGGACTTTATTTATGTAAGACTATTAAATTGAGACTGTTATATGTTTTTATTATTTTAGGCTGTATCACATTGATTATGACTAAATTTGGGTACCATTGATAATATTATCACGTGCTTTTTGTTCGTTTAATCTGGTCTGTTAACCGTGTTTTAATGTTTGAAAACCGAAGCAATTGGGCTTTACGAATACTGTTAAATACCGCTTTAAAATTCACATAATCGCAAAAACTCATGTCGAAAACGATATAGTTAGCAACAATTGCCAATAACGAGAACTAAGCCTTTCAAAAGTTTAAATTTTTCCGTTTTTTTGTTGGTAATTTTGACAAAAAATTAACCTATGATTGTAAATACTGAATTAGAAAATAAAGGAAATTTATTTCCTTCAAAAATAATAGATTTTAAAAAGGACGTTGATAAACTGTATTTTACGGCGGATAATGATGTTATTTTAGAGTTAACTGTCGTTAGAGATAGTTTACTTCGTTTTCGATATACTACTGTTGGTAATTTTGATAATGATTTTTCATACGCTATTACTAAATACGCAAGTATTGGTTATAACAAATTAGAGATTGAAGAGAAGACAGATTGTTTTGAAATTTTAACTTCCAAATTGCGATGTAAGATTTCTAAAGAAGATATGAGAGTCTCTATTTATGATGCCATTGATGGTGTGCTTATAAATGAAGATGAAAGTGGTTTTCATTGGGAAGAAAGTTATGAGCATGGAGGAAATATCGTTAAGATGAGTAAAACATCAAACGATGGTGAAAGTTATTACGGTCTGGGAGATAAACCAAATCATTTAAATCTAAAAGGAAAGCGCTATAGTAATTGGGTTACGGATTCGTATGCTTACGGAAAAGATACAGATCCTATATACAAAACGATTCCATTTTATACAGGTTTGCATCATGGTAAAGCTTATGGAATTTTCTTTGATAATACATTTAAAACATCTTTTGATTTTGCACAAGAACGCAGAAGCGTTACTAGTTTCTGGGCACAAGGAGGCGAAATGAATTATTATTTTTTCTATGGTCCTAAAATGATGGATGTTGTAGAAAGTTATACCGATTTAACAGGAAAGCCACACCATTTACCACCGCTTTGGGCATTAGGTTTTCACCAATGTAAATGGAGTTATTACCCAGAAAGTAAAGTAAAAGAAATTACATCAACCTTTAGAAAACTTCAAATTCCATGTGATGCTATTTATTTAGATATCGATTATATGGAAGGTTTCCGTTGTTTCACTTGGAACAAAGAATATTTCCCAGATCCAAAACGTATGGTTAAGGAATTGTTAGACGATGGATTTAAAACTGTTGCTATTATAGATCCAGGTATTAAGATTGATAAGGATTATTCGGTATTTCAGGAAGCTTTAGAAAACGATTATTTCTGTAAACGTGCAGATGGTGATTATATGAAAGGAAAAGTTTGGCCTGGAGAATGTTATTTTCCAGATTTTACAAACCCTAAAGTGAGAGATTGGTGGTCTGGATTATTTCAAGAATTAATTGAAGATATCGGTATTAAAGGGGTTTGGAATGATATGAATGAGCCTGCCGTTATGGAAGTGCCAAATAAAACATTCCCAGATGATGTGCGTCACGATTATGATGGAAATCCATGTAGTCATAGAAAAGCTCATAATATTTATGGTATGCAGATGGCAAGGGCAACCTACCAAGGGTTAAAGAAATATTCATACCCTAAACGTCCATTTGTTATTACACGTGCAGCCTATTCTGGTACACAACGTTATACATCAACTTGGACAGGTGATAACGTGGCAACTTGGGAGCATCTTTGGATTGCAAATATACAAGCACAACGTATGGCGATGTCTGGTTTCTCTTTTGCTGGTAGTGATATCGGTGGATTTGCAGAGCAACCACAAGGAGAGTTGTTTACACGATGGATTCAATTAGGAATCTTTCATCCGTTCTTCAGAGTACATTCTTCTGGCGACCATGGAGACCAAGAACCTTGGGCTTTTGATGAGGATGTCACAGCAATTGTAAAGAAGTTTATTGAAATTAGATATCAATTGTTACCATACTTGTACACTGCTTTTTGGAACTATACAGACCATGGTAAACCTTTATTAAAATCTTTAGTGTTGTACGATCAAGAAGATGTACAAACACATTACAGAACGGACGAATTTATTTTTGGAGAACAAATATTAGCGTGTCCGGTTTTAGAGCCAAATGCTAAAGGTAGACGTATGTATATACCACAAGGGAATTGGTATAATTTTTGGACAGATACTATCATTAAAGGAGGTAAAGAAATGTGGGTTGATGCTGATATTGATAGTATGCCAATTTTTATAAAAGAAGGAGCAATTATTCCTAAGTTTCCGATTCAACAATATGTTGGTGAAAAGGAAATTACTGAAGTTACTTTAGATGTGTATTATAAAAAAGGTAAAGAAGAAAGTGAACTCTATAGTGATGCTAATGATGGTTTCGATTATACAAAAGGACGTTATAGTTTAAGAAACTTTAAATTGACAGGGAAATCTAGTGAATTAATAATCAACCAACACAAAGAAGGAAAGTTTACAACACCTTATCAAACCTTTAATATTCAATTTCATGGTTTACCATTTGATATTGTAGAAGTTCAGTTAGATAATGAGAAAATAGCTCATAAGAGCTTAAGAGTTAATGGAGTAGAATCTATTGTTGTAGATAAGAATTTTTCTGAGCTACATATAATCGGTATAAAGTCAAGCTCATAGTGACCATTTACTTATTTTAGTGTCCTATTACTACTAAAATACAGGAAAAATAATTTTTATATTTTAGTAATGTTTAATAAACAATTAGCTATGAAATTTAATAAATTAATATTGAGTCTTGCAATAGTTGCCTTTGTGGCTTCATGTGCAACGAATCCTTTTACAGGAAAAAAAACGATGGCCTTTGTTGGTAACGATCAGTTGTTTCCATCAGCATTTGCACAGTACAACCAAGTTCTTACCGAAAGTAATGTGATTACGGGTACTAAAGATGCCGAAATGATTACGCGTGTCGGACAACGTATTGCAGTTGCTGCAGAACGTTATTTAACAGCAAATGGTTTTGAAGGGTATTTAGAAGATTACCAATGGGAATATAAACTAATACAATCAGAGCAAGTAAATGCTTGGTGTATGCCAGGTGGTAAAATTGCGTTTTACACAGGTATTTTACCAATTGCAGCAAATGAAACAGGTATTGCTGCTATTATGGGACATGAAGTAGCACATGCTTTGGCTAATCATGGTCAACAACGTATGAGTGCTGCTTATGTACAACAAGGTTTAGCAGTTGTAGGTAACGTTGCTTTATCAAATGATGATCAGGCCTTGGGGATATTTAATCAATCTTATGGAGTTGTTTCTAATGTAGCAGGAATGTTACCTTTTAGTAGATCGCATGAAACTGAAGCAGATCAAATTGGTATTTATTTAATGGCAATTGCAGGTTACAATCCAGATGAAGCTTCTGTGTTATGGGAACGTATGAAAGCGAATAGTGGAGGCGAATCTCCTCCAGCGTTTTTAAGTTCTCACCCAAGTAACGATTCTCGAATTCAGAATTTAAAATCGTTATCTGAGAAAGCTAAAGTCGAAGCAAAGAAATTTGGTGTCACATCATTTAGACCAATAAACTAAGATTATAAATATATTTGTTTACTTTAGAAGCTGCTCAATTTGGGCAGCTTTTTTTATGAAATTTTCTAATATCTATACGAGATAATTAACCAACATTTATGAGTGAACTTAAAAAAGGAAGTAAAAAACTTCTTAACGCCTGGGCATTTTACGATTGGGCAAATTCAGTTTATACCTTAACTATAGCGTCGTCTATATTTCCGATATTTTATTCCGCATTATTTATATCACAAGTAGAAAAAACGGTTCCTGCTTTTGGAATGGTTTTTAAAAGTACAGCATTGATTACTTATGTTACCGCATTTACTTTTTTAGTCGTTGCTTTTACATCACCTATTCTTTCTGGAATAGCAGATTATGTTGGCAATAAAAAGAGTTTTATGAAATTCTTCTGTTATGTTGGTGGCTTAGGTTGTATCGGGTTGTATTGGTTTAGCCTTGAAAGTATTCATATCAGTCTTCTATTTTATTTTATGGGATTAATAGGATATTGGGGAAGTTTGGTGTTTTACAATTCGTATTTGCCAGATATTGCCTTTCCAGAACAGCAAGATAGTATTAGTGCCAAAGGGTTTAGTTTAGGCTATTTTGGAAGTGTATTACTCTTGGTGTTAAACTTAGCTATGGTAATGTTTCCAAACTTTTTTTATATAGCTGATAACATAGGTGAAAATGGTGAAATAATTGAAACAGCTGCACAAGTGGGAATGCGATATTCCTTTATAATGGTCGGTTTATGGTGGATTTTATTTAGCCAATATACGTTTCATGTATTAC
The DNA here is from genome assembly GCF_013403915.1 of Winogradskyella pacifica. Taxonomy (GTDB): domain Bacteria; phylum Bacteroidota; class Bacteroidia; order Flavobacteriales; family Flavobacteriaceae; genus Winogradskyella; species Winogradskyella pacifica. The sequence goes on along the minus strand of NZ_JABFDI010000009.1, from coordinate 73,414 downwards.
CTGAGGGGGTTAAAAAAGGCGGAAAAGTTACAAAGGATGTTGTCTTTAATGGTTTAAGAGAATTGAAGCAAGTCTGGCTTCAATTAAAACAGAACTTAAGATTAAAACGCTACTTAGTCGCATTTTTTGTGTTTAGTATGGCAGTACAAACAATTATGCTAGTTGCGGTTTATTTTGGTGAAGAAGAAATTGCTTGGGGAGATGATGATGCCAAAACCTTTGGACTTATTGTAAGTATCTTAGTTATTCAACTGGTTGCTATAATCGGTGCATTAGTAACTTCTTATGCGTCTTCTAAATTTGGGAATATTAAAACGCTTATCGCTATTAATTTCTTCTGGATGTTACTTTGTTTTTATGCTTATTTTATGGAAACACCATTTCAATTTTATATTGCAGCGGGTTTTGTAGGATTGGTTATGGGGGGAGTACAAGCTTTGGCGAGATCGACATACTCTAAGTTTTTACCAGAAACCGAAGACACCACCTCATATTTTAGTTTTTATGATGTAGCAGAAAAAATAGGAATCGTTATTGGAATGGTCATTTTTGCGACGATAGACCAAGTTACTGGTAGTATGAGAAATGCTATTTTGTTTTTGGTCGTCTTTTTTGTGGCAGGAATTGTACTCTTGTTTAGAGTGCCAAGATTAGATGAGAAAAATAAAGCATAGGAGTTTGATGTCACTATTTTAGGTTTTTAAACACTTGAATGATAAAAGTTGATGTATAAGATTATTATAATAAAAAAGGACGAGCAAACGCTCGTCCTTTTTTATTGAATATGTAATGACAAGATTTAATTGTGAACACTACCAGATCCTGCAATACTGGTGTTCTTCTTTGTTGGTTTTCCTGAATATTTTACATCACCAGAGCCTGCTATTTTAACAGTAAGCTCTCCGTTACAAACCACAGATATATCTCCTGAGCCAGAGATTTTAGCGTCCACATTCGTGCTTTTTAAAGCATCTCCATCAAAGTCTCCAGAGCCAGCTACAACTGTGATTAAATTTCTAGTGGTGCCTTTAAGTTCTATGTCACCAGAACCTGCGATCTTACTTTCGATATCTTCCGCTTCAATAGTTAAATCAATATCTCCAGAACCCGCTAAAGCCACTTTAAATGTATCTGCTTTTATGATTCCAGAATTTTCAAGATCACCAGACCCAGCAAGCGATACAGAGCTAATAGATTCGTAAGGTATAGTGATAACGATGGTTTGGCTAGGTTTTAAATTATAGCCGTCTTTAATTTTAACGCGGAGCGAATTACTTTTAACTTCAGTAATAATATACTCCATTAAATTAGAATCTCCTTGTATTGAAATTTTACCTTCTGTGCCTTTAACAAGTTTAAAGTCCATGGATCCCGAGGCTTTTATGTCATCATAAGAGTCTGTAGAAACGGTTGTGGTTGTAATGTTGCCATCGCCTTTAATCTTTTTAGATTTTCCCCATTGTGCAGAAGCTAATGTAGTGCTTAAAAGAAACGTTAAGATTGTAATTGATTTTAATAGTTTCATAAGTGTTCGATTTTAATTGATTGATGTAATATTTGATTTTTTTTCTTAGTTGTTTTTAAAAGTGATACTGCCGTATTCAGACTTTATAAGTACAGAATTATTGGAATTTGGTTGGCCATGATAGCCAATATATTTCTTACCAAAGTTGTCTGTATTTTTTTCTGTAAAATTGAAACCGTCAGATTCTCTTAACGACCCAAAGTCAATATCGATATTAAAATCGAAATTGTAATCACTATCAATTCCGATAGTAATCCCAACAAACTCAGTATCAATATCTAATTTTTTAGTGTTTGGAGTTAAGCGGTCAATTTTTATAGAACCATAATCGGCTCTTATTTTTGCTGTTTTATAAATGGTTCCAAGTCTTAAAGATAAATAGTCTCCTTCTCCGTCTAAGTTGTTAATACTGTTTATTTTGAGTGAGCCATAGTCACATTCATAAACAACGTTTTCAGCAATTTCAATTACGGATGTGGTATAATCAGCCTCTAAGTTTAAATCTTTAGCTTTAGCGACGGTAAATTCGCTATAATCAGCTTCAATGGTTCCGTTGTTTATATATTCAAAATAACTGTTTCTAGTGTAATCTAATCGTAGTGTATTCGATTTTCCCATGAGTTCTTTAGTGGTTACTTTTCCATAATCACATTTTATATAGGCGTTGCCTTCAAGCTTGTCTAAATTGATATAGCCGTAATCGTTAAACAACCTAACATGATTTGTAATAGGCATTTTAACCACGTAATTAACTTCTATTTTTACGTTATTGCCTAATTTTTTATTCCACCAAGAGGTATCCCAACTATTACCATCAATTGCTGTAATTGCTGAAACTTTATGAGGTGCAGATTGAAAAGCAACATCTAATTCGTTCAATTTTTCGTTGACCTTACTTTCATTATTACCTTCTACTTTTATGATGACTTGGATGTCAATACGGTTTTCATTCCATGTAATGATATCAATATTCCCATAACGATTGGTAATGTTAAATGTAGCGTCAGCATTTACATTGAAGGATTTTTTTATCGTTTTTTGTTTTTCGTGCTTTACGGCTTTTGGTTGCTCATTTGATGCTAAAATAAGAGTTGGCATCAGTACTAAAAGAAAGCATATATTATAAAATATTTTCATTTGAATTGGATTTGAATTGTTTAACGATTTCAATTTGTTCTAATACGGTGTTTAGAATGTCTATTCTAGTTTGAAAGTTGGAAATCATCGCATAAATAACACGTTGGTTTTTTCCGCTTTCGGTTAAATCTGTTTTTAATTTTTTGTAATCGGTTTCTAAAAGTTGAATTTGGACTAATGCATCATTAATAATTTGCTCTGTTAATGGCGAACGTTCTTTATTAAGTCGCTTTAATTCATTTTCAATGGTAATCGTGAAAAAGTCTTGTGTTTCGGACATTTCTGGAGATACGCTTGCTAAATCTAAATCATCAGGTTGCTGTTGTAATGCTGTAAATAGCCCGAAACAAATAACGATAGAAGCGGCAATGGCTAAAAAAGGTTTCCAGTTAAAACCAGATTGTTTTTTAGTTTCAGTTACAACTGAGTCTTCAGCTTTCAGTTTGTCTAAAAAGCGTTGCTCATGATTTTTTTGAGGTGTTTCAATATTAAATTCACCTTTTAAATCATCAAATAAGTGTTCTAAATTATCTTTTTCCATTATTAACTTATTATTAAAATACAAATGTCACATTGAGAGCAGGCGAAATGCAATTAAGATTAGCATTTTAATGTCTTCGACTGCGCTCAGACAGACAATTAGTTAAGCATTATTTTTTGTCGTAAACTATCTTTTGCTCGTGAGATTAAGGTTCTACAATTGGCATAAGAAATATTCATAATCTCACAGATTTCTTCATAATCGTAACCTTCAATCAGATGTAATGATAAGCCCAAACTATAATTTGGTTTTAAGGTTTTCATAGCGTCTAAAATCAGTTTTACTTTTTCGTTATTCTGCTCATTTTCATTAATGCCGTTATCGTCTTCAACTTTATAGATGACACTATCTAAAGGCACTTCATTTAGCTTTACCGCTTTGTTATAGTATCCAATGCTGTTGTTTACAACAATACGTTTTAGCCACGCGCCAAATAAATTGGTGTCTTGTAGGGTGTTCAATTTTGTGAAAGCCGTTAAAAAAGACTCCTGCATAATGTCCTCAGCTTTAAAAGAATCTTTTACAATTCTAATGGCTGTGTTATACATGGCTTTGTTATATCTGTTGTAAATTTCCAACTGTGCACGTTGGTTTCCAGATTGACAAAGCTGTAATAACTGTTCGATATTTTGATTGGTTGATGTCAAAAAAACAATTGCTTTTACTTATAGAGCGCTACTTTTATTTTTTGTTACAGTTGAAATGAAAAAAAATTAATGCCGTTATAAAGGTAATGGCATAACAATTGAAATTACTGTAGTGTGAATAACTTTGAATATCTTCTAACGTTTTGATATTCAGTGTAAAGTTAATTATTAATACATTTAAACTAATGTTATTCTGTTTTTAATAATGACAGAATGGCTAGAAAATATATATGGGAAAATCAAATTTTTTAAATTTAGACAATCTGTCATTTCAGGATTTTGATGAGAATTCAGAATTAATTCCATTAATGACACCTGAAGATGAAGAGTTAATAAACAACGAATCTTTACCAGAATCGTTACCAATTTTACCGTTGCGAAATACCGTTTTATTTCCAGGTGTTGTCATTCCGATTACAGCAGGTAGAGATGCATCGATTAAACTGATTAATGATGCGAATAAAGGAGGAAAAGTAATAGGTGTGGTGTCTCAAAAGGATGAATCTGTTGAAAATCCAACAGCAAAAGACATTTATAAAACAGGTACTGTTGCTCGCATCTTAAAAGTGCTAAAAATGCCTGATGGTAACACAACTGTTATTATACAAGGTAAAAAGCGATTTGCGATCAATGAAGTGATTTCAGAACAGCCTTATTTAACGGCTACAATTTCTGATATTCCTGAAGCAAAACCAGCAAAAGAAAATGAAGAGTTTAGAGCCATTATAGATTCTATTAAGGATTTATCTTTAGACATCATTAAAGAAAGTCCAAACATTCCGTCTGAAGCGAGTTTTGCGATTAAAAATATTGAAAGCGATTCGTTCTTAGTCAACTTTGTATCGTCTAATATGAATCTTAAAGTAGAGGAGAAGCAAGAATTATTAAAGATTAATGATCTTAAAGAACGTGCGCTTCAAACTTTAAAATTTATGAATCTTGAGTTTCAAAAATTGGAGCTTAAGAATGATATTCAGAATAAGGTTCAAAGTGATATGAACCAACAACAACGCGAATATTTCTTACATCAACAAATGAAAACCATTCAAGAAGAATTGGGTGGAGGTGTATCTTCTGGTGAAGAGATTGAAGATATGCGTGCACGTGCTAAGAAAAAGAAATGGGACGATAAAGTAAAAGAACATTTTGATAAGGAGTTGGCTAAAATGCAACGTATGAATCCTCAGGTTGCTGAGTATTCTATTCAACGTAATTATTTAGATCTCTTTTTAGATTTACCTTGGAATGAGTTTAGCAAAGATAAATTCGATTTAAAGCGCGCACAGAAAATCTTAGACCGTGATCATTTCGGACTAGAAGATGTAAAGAAAAGAATCATTGAATATTTAGCGGTTTTAAAACTTCGTAATGATATGAAGTCACCAATCCTATGTCTTTACGGACCTCCAGGTGTTGGTAAAACATCTTTAGGTAAATCTGTAGCAGAAGCTTTAGGTAGAGAATATGTTAGAATTTCATTGGGTGGTTTACGTGATGAAGCTGAAATCCGAGGTCATAGAAAAACCTATATTGGTGCGATGCCAGGACGAATTATTCAGAGTCTGAAAAAAGCACAAACGTCTAATCCTGTATTTGTATTAGATGAAATAGATAAATTATCTACAGGTAGCCAAGGTGATCCTTCGTCTGCAATGTTAGAAGTGTTAGATCCTGAGCAAAACAATGAGTTTTACGATAATTTCCTAGAAATGGGATATGATTTATCTAAAGTGATGTTTATTGCGACGTCTAATAGCATGAATACCATTCAGCCAGCATTAAGAGACCGAATGGAAATCATTAATGTTACAGGGTATACTATTGAAGAAAAAGTAGAGATTGCTAAACGTCATTTATTACCAAAGCAATTAAAAGAACATGGTTTAGATGATAAAGCCTTAAAAATTGCGAAGCCACAACTCGAAAAAATTGTTGAAGGTTACACACGTGAATCTGGAGTTAGAGGCTTAGAAAAGCAAATTGCAAAAATGGTGCGTTATGCGGCTAAGAATATTGCAATGGAAGAGGAGTATAACATCAAGATTTCTAACGAAGATGTTATTGAGATTCTAGGAAGCCCAAGAATGGAGCGCGACAAATACGAGAACAATGATGTTGCCGGAGTTGTTACAGGTTTAGCTTGGACGAGTGTTGGTGGAGATATTTTGTTTATAGAATCGATCTTATCAAAAGGAAAAGGAACCTTATCTATTACAGGAAACTTAGGTAAAGTAATGAAGGAATCTGCCACTATTGCTATGGAATACATTAAGGCAAATGCAGATGAATTTGGTATTGACCCAGAGGTTTTTGGTAAATATAATGTACACATTCACGTGCCAGAAGGAGCAACTCCAAAGGATGGTCCAAGTGCAGGTGTTACTATGTTAACTTCTTTAGTATCTTTGTTTACACAACGCAAAGTTAAGAAGAGCTTAGCGATGACAGGTGAAATTACATTAAGAGGTAAGGTGTTACCTGTTGGTGGTATCAAAGAAAAAATCTTAGCAGCCAAACGTGCTCGTATTAAAGAGATTTTACTTTGTGAAGATAACCGAAGAGACATTGAGGAAATTAAACCTGAATATTTAAAAGGTTTAACGTTTCACTATGTTAAGGATATGAGTGATGTTTTAAAACTAGCACTTACTAAGCAAAAAGTAAATAATGCAAAAAAGCTTTAAACTAATATTGACATTTTTAATAAGTTTTACTTCGTTAATGAGTGTATTTACTCAAAACGAAGTAAAATTTAAAGATGTTATATTAGATGGAAAGCCTGCAAAATTAAATATAGTTACAGGGGAAATTACCCTTGTGAAATTAGAAGGTAAAGTGGTTGAGACCAAAATAGATTAGGTTAAAACAAAACCCATATTGGTTACTGATTCTAGTATTCTTAAGACGTCAAAATCTATAGATGTTGATTCTGATTTTCATATTGTAAAAGAAGGAGACAATTTATTTCAATTATCTATAAAGTATAATACGAGTTTAAGCGAATTAAAAAAAGCTAATAATTTAGAGACGACACTTATAGAAGTAGGACAAAAATTAAGAGTCCAAAATTTTGATACAGTGACTAAGGAAGAGCAATCATTAGTATGGATTGTTACGAAAGGTGACAATTTATACAGAATTGCAACAGAAAAAGGAACAACAGTAAAAGCGCTTATGCGCATTAATGGCTTAAAGAGTGATGTTATTAAAATCGGTCAAAAGTTGCAATTAAAATAGAAAATTAACACGCTCAAAAAATAAAAAAATCATATCATCGTTTTAAGATAGATTTAGTTATTTTGCAAAATCTATGATTAAGAGGATTACTACCTTATTTTTAATGCTTTCGGCTCTACCATTGTTCGCGCAATTGGGTGGGGAAGCGACTTACCAGTTTTTGAACTTAGTATCATCGCCAAGGCAAGCCGCTTTAGGTGGAAAAATAATTACCAACTTCGACCACGATGTAACCGAAGCACTTTACAATCCGGCGTCTATTAATTACAAAATGAACAATCAATTGGCTGTAAATTATTCCAACTATTTAGGAGGTATAAGTTACGGTACAGCTGCGTATGCTTACACTTGGGATAGACGATTACAAACCTTTCATTTTGGTGTAACTTATATTAACTATGGAAGTTTTGATGGTTATGATGTTAATGGGAATTCTACTGGAACTTTTAGTGGAAATGAAACAGCGATATCTGCAGGTTACAATTATAAAATTCCATATACGGATTTTTATATTGGCGCCAATGTTAAAGTGATTACATCGGCATTAGAACAATACAATTCAGTAGGTGGCGCCCTAGATTTTGGTGCGATGTATATTAACGAAAAGCTCGATTTTCATGCTGCGTTAACCGTAAGAAATATAGGGACTCAGTTTTCAACTTACGCAGGTCAAAACGAACCATTACCATTTGAAGTTAATTTTGGAATGTCGCAAACTTTAGAAAATGTGCCTTTGCGATGGCATTTAACTTTAGAGAATTTACAAAAATGGCCAATAGCAGTATCTAATCCAGCACGTGCTACAACCGATTTAGATGGTAATCAAACAGAAGAAAAAGTTGGGTTTTTAAATAAAGGATTACGACATTTAATTTTGGGTGCAGAGTTATTTCCAGAAGGTGGTTTTAATGTTAGATTAGGGTATAACTTTAGACGAGCAGAAGAATTACGAATAGAAGACCAAAGAAACTTCTCAGGACTCTCTGTAGGTGTTGGAATTAAATTAAACAAAATGCGTTTTAGTTATACGCATGCAAGATATAATGGAGCTTCAAATTCTAGCTTTTTCGGACTTCAAATAGATTTACAATAAATATGAGTAAAATAATTATCGCCATAGATGGATTTTCATCTACAGGAAAAAGTACGGTAGCTAAACAATTAGCAAAAAATCTGAACTATATCTATGTAGATACCGGGGCCATGTATAGAGCGGTGGCTTATTTTGCTTTAGAAAATAACTTAATTGGTGATGGTTTTTTTAAAGAAGATGATTTAGTAAATAGGTTAGAAGACATCCGTATTACATTTAAATTTAATGAAACAGCCGGTTTTGCTGAAGTTTATTTAAATGGAGAAAATATCGAAGCGGCAATTAGAACGCTTAAAATTTCTAAATACGTGAGTCCTGTAGCTACGTTGTCTGCAGTAAGACGAAAGTTAGTAGAGCAACAACAGCTCATGGGAAAAGACAAGGGCATTGTAATGGATGGCCGTGATATCGGAACTGTAGTTTTTCCTGAGGCTGAATTAAAAATCTTTATGACCGCTTCTGCGGAAACAAGAGCCAAACGACGTTATAAAGAGTTGACTGATCGGGGCCACGAGTTGAGCTATGAAGATGTTTTAGAAAATGTAACAACTAGAGATCATATCGATTCTACACGAGAAGATTCTCCTTTAGTAAAAGCAGCCGATGCTATTGAAATTGATAATTCAGATTTGACGATTGAAGAGCAGTTAGATACCATTGTAGGCTTGGCTGAAGCGTTGATCTCTAAATAAGAGTAGAATAATCTCTTTACCTTTATTAAGGTACATCTATATAATTAACAAAATAAGAACAACATGAAAAACAGACTTGTTTTAATAGTAATGTTAGTTACCGTGTTTGGTTGTTCTGATGACGAGTTCTCTTCTGTAAATAAAATTGTTGATGAATGGAAATTAACTGAAATACGATATTATACCCCTTCAGGAAATTCCATAATTGCTTATTCAGATGTTAATATTGTTTATGACTTTCGCAACGATGGAACCTTGGTAGTGTCAGGAGTAGAACAAGGTATTTACAACAATGGAACATACGAGTACGAGATAGAAGAAGGAGTGGTAGAAGGTATTTCTGACTTAGTTATTTTTACTGTAAAAATAGATCAAACGTATTGGGCCTATGATTTAACTAATGGTATAATGAAATTAGGATTATCTCATGTTGATGGACCTGATTTAATATTTGAGAGAAACTAAAAAAGCGACTTTATTAGGATACTAGTTGTAACCCAATAAAGTCGCTTTTAAAATTTTTAATGATCTAATTACAAATTAGGAATAATTAATTCCTGACCAGGATGAATTACATCCGGATTCTTTAAAATGTCAGTATTCGCTTGGAAGATTTTCTGATATTTACCAGGCTCTCCATAATATTGCTTAGCAATTTTTCCTAAAGTTTCACCAGAGGCAACGGTATGTCTTGCGTACACAGATTCGTCTGCCACTTTAATATCTGCCATAATATCAGTTGGGTTATCACCACCTGCTTCTTTAATCTTGTCCCAGATTAAGTTTTTATCGTATTGTGTAGCTGCAGTTCCTGTTACTTGAAGTACACCATCTTTTTCATTAACATCTCCATTTTGGATGTTTAACGTTTCACCTAAGTCTAAAACGTCTTGGTATTTAGCTCTAACCATTTTTATAATTTTTTAAAATATTAATACTCTCGTAAAGATACCAATTTATGTGCTAATTTTTAGTGTTCTAAGCCTCAAATTGATACCCTATTATTTTAGACACATATATTAATATAAAGTCACATCATTTAGTGTTTGGTATTCAGAATAATATATAGTACTTTTGCACTCCTTTTTAGCGAATTAAAGAAAGTAAGGAAAGGGATAAAACAAAACTAATAATAACTTCTGTAGATTTTTCGCAAATCTTTCAAAATGTACAGAATACAAATTTTTATTCAGCACACATGTCTGAAAAAGAAACAAACCAAGCTGAAGTTGAAGCAACTGAAGCAACTCAAGCAGTAGCTCCAGTAGTATCTGAAGCTCAAGCTAACCCAGAAAAATTCTTAAAAGAATTCGATTGGCACAATTACGAAGAAGGAATTGAGCAAGTAGCGGATACTAAATTAGAAGAATTTGAAAAATTAGTATCAGAAAATTTCGTTGACACTTTAGATGACGAAGTTGTAGAAGGTACTGTAATTACTATCACAGATCGTGATGCAATTATTGATATTAACGCAAAATCTGAAGGTGTAATTTCACTTAACGAATTTCGTTACAACCCAAACTTAGCAGTAGGTGATAAGGTTGAAGTATTAATTGATGTGCGTGAAGATGCAACTGGTCAATTAGTATTATCTCACAGAAAAGCGCGTGTAATTAAAGCATGGGAACGTGTTAATAATGCACACGATACAGGTGAAATTGTAAACGGTTTTGTAAAATGCAGAACTAAAGGTGGTATGATCGTTGACGTATTTGGTATTGAAGCATTCTTACCAGGTTCTCAAATTGATGTGAAGCCTATTAGAGATTACGATCAGTATGTAAACAAAACTATGGAGTTTAAAGTTGTGAAAATCAACCACGAATTCAAAAACATAGTAGTGTCTCATAAAGCGTTAATCGAAGCTGATATTGAAGAACAGAAGAAAGAAATCATTGGTCAACTAGAAAAAGGACAAGTATTAGAAGGTATCGTAAAAAATATTACTTCTTATGGTGTGTTTATCGATTTAGGTGGAGTAGATGGTTTAGTTCATATTACAGATTTATCTTGGTCTCGTATCAACCATCCAAATGAGATTGTTGAGTTAGATCAGAAATTAAATGTTGTAATCCTTGATTTTGATGAAAACAAATCAAGAATCCAATTAGGTCTTAAGCAATTATCTAAGCATCCTTGGGAAGCTTTAGGTGAAGGTGTAAAAGTTGGAGATAAAGTAAAAGGTAAAGTAGTAGTTATCGCTGATTACGGTGCTTTTGTTGAAGTAGAAGAAGGTGTAGAAGGCTTAGTTCACGTAAGTGAAATGTCTTGGTCAACACATTTACGTTCAGCTCAAGATTTCGTATCTGTTGGAGATGAAATCGATGCTGTTATCTTAACTTTAGATAGAGAAGACAGAAAGATGTCTCTTGGTATTAAGCAATTAACACCAGATCCATGGACTGACATCACTACTAAGTATCCTGTAGATTCTAAGCATACTGGTATTGTACGTAACTTTACAAATTTTGGTGTATTTGTTGAATTAGAAGAAGGTATCGACGGATTAATTTATATCTCAGATTTATCTTGGACTAAGAAAATTAAGCATCCATCTGAGTTCTGTAACGTAGGTGATACTTTAGATGTAGTTGTATTAGAGTTAGATGTAGATGGACGTAAATTATCTTTAGGTCATAAACAAACTACTGATAACCCTTGGGACAAGTACGAAACTGAGTTCGCTTTAGGTACAGTACATAAAGCTGCTATCACTGAAATGGTAGATAAAGGAGCAACAATTGATTTTAACGAAGATATCGTTGCCTTTGTACCAGCACGTCATTTAGAAAAAGAAGATGGTTCTAAAGTCGCTAAAGGTGAAGAAGCTGAATTCAAGATCATTGAATTTAATAAAGAATTCAAACGTGTTGTAGCATCTCATACAGCAGTATTTAGAGAAGAAGAAGCTAAAATCGTTAAGCAAGCTGTTAGAAAACAGGAAGCTCAAGCGGCAGAAGCTAAACCAACTTTAGGTGATGCAAATGATGCTTTACAAGCGCTTAAAGATAAAATGGACGGGAAGAAATAATCCCAATTCCTTTGAAAAAAGGAATCTCATTAATCTATAATTTAAAGCCTCTCGATTTTTCGAGAGGCTTTTTTTATGCTATAGATTAGTCTGCCATGCAACACACTGCCTTTGCAATAAAAAAGCATTGCCAACAAAATAATTTATCCTAACTTTGTAAGGCAACAACGTTTGGAAACTATATGAGTCAGAAAGTACTACTTAACTCTAAAGAAGTCAATATTACCCTTCACAGATTGGCTTGTCAACTCATTGAAAATCATGATGATTTTTCTGAAACCGTATTAATCGGTATTCAACCAAGAGGAAAATTTTTAGCAGATCGTTTAGCGCAAATGCTCACTAACGATTATAATATAAAAAATATTCAACTCGGTCACTTAGATATTACGTTTTTTAGAGACGATTTTAGAAGAGGAGACAAACCACTAGAAGCTAACACAACCAAAATAGATTTTATAGTCGAAGATAAAAACGTCGTCTTTATTGATGATGTTTTATATACAGGCAGAAGCATAAGATCTGCCTTAACAGCAATTCAATCTTTTGGAAGACCAAAAGACATTGAGTTACTAACATTAATAGACAGACGTTTTAGTAGACATTTACCAATTCAGCCCAATTATAGAGGACGACAAGTAGATGCTATCGATAATCAGAAAGTCATAGTGAAATGGGTTGAGAATGAAGAAGAAGATGCCGTTTACTTAGTTGATAAGTAGAAGGTTAGTTTGACATTGAAGTTGAAGTTGAAGTTGAAGTTGAAAAAGATAATTTTGACAGAAGACAGAAGACAGAAGACAGAAGACAGAAGATGAATTAGAATAAGATAAAATGAATTTCGAAGAATTAGAATCATTCAAATTTGAAAAAACGGAAGTAACAGATAGTGTTATTATAAGTTTTGGAACATTCAATGGAATTGATGAAATTCACGCTGTAGATATTAAGCTTTTTGATGAAATTCCAGAAGAAATAGGGCGACACGACGGACACATAGTAACCTTGGAAGATGATACAGAAGGTCAATTTTTTACCTATGGAAATAACGCTGAAGAACTGTTTAAAATAATGAAACCTATTTTAGATGAATTTGACTTCTTGAAAAATGCGGAAGTTTATTTAAGCTTTACAGATAATAATAAAATAGTTAGAAATTTAGAATTTAAATTAAGCGCAAGTTAACTGAACACTGATACTGAAAACTGAATACTATTAATTATGAGCGAATTAAGTGTCAATCACTTACTAGGAATTAAATATCTTACAAAAGAAGATATCGACCTTATTTTTGAAACTGCCGATCAGTTTAAAGAGGTTATTAATAGACCCATAAAAAAAGTACCATCACTTAGAGATATTACTATTGCGAATCTATTTTTTGAAAATTCAACGCGAACAAAATTATCTTTTGAGTTGGCAGAAAAACGATTGTCAGCAGATGTAATTAATTTTTCGGCTTCACAATCTTCGGTAAAAAAAGGAGAAACGCTTATCGATACCGTTAATAATATCTTATCTATGAAAGTAGATATGGTGGTTATGCGTCATCCAAATCCTGGAGCTGGTGTATTTCTTTCAAAACACGTTAACGCAAGTATTATTAATGCAGGTGATGGAGCACACGAACATCCTACACAGGCCTTATTAGATTCGTATTCAATTAGAGAGAAATTAGGGAGTGTTAAAGGCAAGAATGTTGTTATTGTTGGTGATATTTTACACAGTCGTGTAGCGCTTTCAAACATTTATGCATTACAATTACAAGGAGCTAATGTTATGGTTTGTGGACCTAAAACCTTGCTGCCAAAATATATTAAAGATTTAGGGGTTAAAGTAGAAACTAACCTCAAAAAAGCGTTGGAGTGGTGCGATGTCGCTAATATGCTACGCGTACAGAACGAGCGTATGGATATTAGTTATTTTCCTTCTACAAGAGAATATACACAACAATTTGGAGTTACTAAAGAACTATTAGACAGCTTAGATAAAGAGATTGTAATTATGCATCCTGGACCAATAAACAGAGGAGTAGAAATTACAAGTGATGTCGCAGATTCTAAACAAGCCATTATCTTAAATCAAGTAGAAAATGGAGTTGCAGTTAGGATGGCAGTAATTTATCTTTTGGCGTCTAAAATAAAACAATAAGATATGATAATAGATAGAGATGGTAACATTGCCATAATTACACAAGAAACAGCAACTGTAAAAACACTAGTTCATAATATTGAACAAGCTTACGATACATATAAAAATGATCATCTTATTGTAAATTTATCGAGTTTAGATAAAATTACATTAGAAGATATAATAGAGTTTTTACGATTAAGTAATAATCATAGAGGCGACAAAAGGAGTTTTGTTATTGTATCTGAAAAGGTGGATTTAAATCAAATGCCAGACGAAATAGTTGTCGTACCAACCATGAAAGAAGCTTTTGATATTATTGAAATGGAAGATATTGAACGCGATTTAGAATTGTAAAAATAGCGTTCGACTTAAAAGTGTTTATAACCTATATCTAACGATTAAACCGCTTATGAGCTTCACAAAAATTAATTAATGAAATTAACCATTCTCGGCTGCCATAGTGCCACACCAGGTATTAATAGCAACCCAACGGCTCAGGTATTAGAGATTAAGAACCATATGTTTTTAATTGATTGTGGAGAGGGTACGCAAGTGCAATTGCGACGAAACAAGGTTAAGTTTTCGAGGATTAAACATATTTTTATCTCACATCTTCATGGAGATCATTATTTTGGTTTGATTGGGTTAGTGAATACATTTAGTCTGTTAACTAGAGAAACAGAACTTCATATTTATGCACCAAAAGGCTTAAAGGAAGTTATATTACTTCAAATGAAGTTATCTTCGAGTTGGACAAAATATCCACTTATTTTTCATGAATTAGATGCTAATGAGTCCGAATTAATTTACGAAGATGATAAAGTTGAAGTTCATACCATTCCATTAAAACATCGTATTTACACTAATGGATTCCTGTTTAAAGAGAAAAAAAATGATCGTAAAATTGATATTAATTTAGTTACTGAAGCTAATATTGATAAAGCATATTTCAGAAAGTTAAAACAAGGATTTGATGTAGAGAATGAAGATGGAGTATTAATTAGTAACGAAAAGGTTACTAAAGATCCATTACCAACCAAAAGTTATGCTTTTTGTAGTGATACTATTTATAATGAAGACATAATACCAATTATTAAAGACTGTACTGTTTTGTATCACGAATCGACATTTTTAGATAAAAACGAATCGCTATGCATTCCCACAAAACATAGTACAGCTAAACAGGCAGCTACAATAGCTAAGAAAGCCAATGTTGAAACTTTAATCTTAGGACATTACTCTACGCGATATAATGGTTATGATGACTTTAAAACGGAAGCTAAAACCGTGTTTGAAAACACACTATTATCTAAAGATGGTAAAACGTTTAATTTTGATTAATATCAGTTTTAAACTCTTTTAAATTCATAATCCAACCTATAGCTTCCTCTATATTTTTACAACGTTTTAGGCTTTTATTAAAAAATTTCTTTTCTAAAGAAGCATTTAAGTAACTAAAATTAGAGTACGTCACAATAGCCGACGCTACAAAAGCATCATAGTCTTTATTAAAATCTACCCAAAGTTGTGGATCAAAAGAATACGAGTTAAAACGATTAGCGATATAGCCTATTTTAATGCCTTTAGAAATGAGGTTACTAAATCTAGAAATTAACTCACTGGCAATTTTATGATCAACATGTATACCTTCATTAAATTCAGATAATAAAAAATGTTCTGTTACATATACGGTGCCAAAAGAAAACGCTTCTTTTTTATAAGCTAATTGCTTAGAATATTTACAGTCTTCAAACTTCATTTATATATTTTAATCCTTAAATTTATAGTGAAAATTGCGATGTAAAAAATAATAGAAGGAGAAAAAATAAAATAAAAACGTAATGGATGCAGACTTAGGTAATTATAGAAAATCTTACGAAAAAGGTGAGTTATTATTAAATAGTGTACCAGAAAATCCGATTGAGTTGTTTAGAGATTGGTTTATAGAAGTAGATACTCATTTTAATGTGGGAGAAACGAATGCCATGACCATTTCTACTGTAGGTTTAGACAGTTATCCAAAGAGTAGAGTAGTGCTACTTAAAAAGTACACACACGAGGGGTTTATATTCTATACCAATTACAACAGTGAAAAAGGTAAAGCTATTGCAGATAATCCTAATGTGTGTTTATCTTTCTTTTGGCATGCTGCCGAGCGACAGGTTATTATTAAAGGTAAAGCCGAAAAAATTTCAGAAAATTTAAGCGATGGTTATTTTGAATCGCGACCAAGAGGTAGTCAATTAGGAGCTATTGTTTCTAATCAGAGTGAAGTGGTTGCAAATAGACAAGAATTAGAAGGTAAACTGCAAGATCTTGAAGCTGAATTTGAAGGTAAGGATATAGAACGCCCTAAAAATTGGGGAGGATTTATAATTAAACCCGTAGAGCTAGAATTTTGGCAAGGTAGACCCAATAGGCTTCACGATAGAATCCGTTACCAACTTCAAGAGGATTATAATTGGAAAATTGAGCGTTTGGCACCGTAGTCTATAGATGGACGTTATAATAATTGTAACAATTTAATTTAACGCTACAGATTAGGTAAGTCAATATGTTTGAATATCGATGAAATACAATTATCAGATGTTGAAAAACATGTTTTTTGTGTTCGAAAACGTATTTCATCGATGATTTACATTAAATTTCGATTAACGGCGTGTTGTTTGTCGATTTTAACATTTTCTTAACAGTTTAACTTAGCTGTGTGGTTAATTTAGCAGTCCCAAACCTAAATAACCTACATTATGAAAGCAGCTAAACTCTTGCCACTTTTGGCTATTGTTGCCCTTTTTACTTTTACGTCTTGTGCCAAAGACAACACAGAAGAAGAAGCCCTAAATTCAATTGAAGTTCCTGTTGCACCTCAAGCTAAATCCATAGAGATTGAAATTATGGAGCTTATTAATGCATATCGCATTAACGAAGGATTAAATGCTCTTAATAATCATAATACGGTTAAAGCTGTGGCCTCTACACATACCGAGTATATGATTGAGGTTAATAACGTATCTCATGATAATTTCTTCCTAAGAAAACAAAGTTTACAGGCTAATGCAAATGCTAATATCGTTACTGAAAATGTTGGTTATGGTTTTAGTTCTGCAGAATCTGTTGTTAATGCTTGGATAGCTAGTCCTAGTCATAGAGATAATATTGAAGGTGATTATACCGATTTTGATGTCTCAGCAGAACAGAATAGTGCAGGGAAGTGGTATTTTACTAATATTTTTATTAAGCGCTAGTTTGCTTTTAGTGCAGACAGTTCTCACTGTTTTTCGAACACAACTTTAGTTTTTATAAAAGGAATTGCATAATATTTCTTTTTAAAAACAGATTTCCGAGAGTGCTTAGACCAGTTATTGGAACGAAAACGCGTAAACTTTAATTGTTTTTTACCATGAGTATGCAGAATACTGGGCGTTGTTAAGTACATTGAATTGGTGATTTCAATATGGTCTGGCTTTATAGTTTCTATACCAACAAAAATTCCTTTTATACCGAATGGAATAGCTTTATCTTCTAAATCTATTTTATAATTCTTAGTGTCTTTTTCGGGCTTAATAATGATGCTTTCATAATATATGAGCTCTTCCGAAAAACCAAAATCATGTACATTATAAAAAACTAAGCGATAATACGTTTCATAGAGGTCTCTACTTGAATCTCTAAATTTCAATTCTACTGCAATCAATTTACCGTTTTTTTGCTTTGGGTTTTCTATTAACGTGGCTATTTCATAACCAAAAGGTATAGATGTAGGAAATACTTGTTTTCTCTTACTCGTAGAAAGATTGGTCTTGTGCTTATTATATTGTTTCGTTTTACTTAAAACTAGAACGTCATTCAGGGTTTCTACTTTTGGTAATAATTGAATGTTTAACACATAATCATTTGACTGTTATAGCCAGTTAATGCTATGCCTTGTTTATAAGCACCAATCAATGATACTATCAAGGGATCTCTTTAATTAATTTTAGAACTATCTAAATTAAGAGTCCCACCTATATTAGTTTAAACTCCGATCATGTATTCTTAATAACTAAGTTAGCATAAGCTAATTTATCATTACTTAGGCTGCCTGTAACGCACCCTTTTATCGTTTGTGAGTAAATTGATAGGCTTGATATTACTGTAAATAGGAGTGCCGCAATTTTCATTTAGTATATTTTAATTTCATGCCAAAATTACTTTCTTTAAATACTTTTCTATTAAAATGGTATGATTTTTTTAGACATAAAAAAAGAGCAAACTTATAAAGCTTGCTCTTTTTAATTTTTAAGAAAGTGATATTTACTTCTTGTCTCTATCTATGATGTAGAAGTACGAACGTCTATTTAACTGATGTTCTTCTGCTGTACATTTAGAATTATTTCCGCAATCATTTAAAAGTTGTGTTTCACCATAACCAATTGCACTTTCTATTCTTTCAGGACCGATATCTCTAGATAAAAGGTAGTCTCTAGTAGATTTTGCACGACGATCAGATAACTTTAAGTTATAATTATCGCGACCTCTACTATCTGTATGAGATTCGATTTTAATAATCATTTCAGGATGCTTACGTAATACATCAACTATATTTTCTAATTCATATTCAGCATCTGTTCTGATGTTAGATTTATCAAAATCAAAGAATATTGGATTAATAACAATCTGATTGTCCATAATTAAAGGTCTCAAGGATAAATCTAATTCATTTACTTTTTCATTCTCATTAGTCGTTGTAACAGTCCCTTTATCATCTACGTAATCTGTTTTAGATCCTAGTATGGTGTATGTTTTTCCACATTCAACATCAAAAGTATACGATCCATCATCGGCAGTAATAACCTCTTCTAATATTTTACCGGTTTCGTCAATAAGTTGCACTGTAACACCGCTTAAAATAATATCTGTTCTCTTTTCTCTAGCGATACCTGTAATTTGCTGACGACACTCTGTTACTGAGTAACTATAGATATCATCACTTCCTTTACCTCCTGGTCTGTTTGAAGAGAAATAACCTTTTTGAGTTTCACTGTTAATGAAATAAGCAAAATCATCGTAACCACTATTAAATGGGGCACCAATATTAACCGGAGCTTTTGTAGCGTCTCCTTTCAATATGTTAGATTGAAAAATATCCAAAAGACCTAAGTTTAAATGACCATCTGAAGAAAAGTAGAACGTATTATCATCGCTAATAAATGGGAACATTTCTCTACCTTCAGTATTAATATCATCACCTAAATTTTGAGGCTCACCATAAGTGCCATCTTCATTTATGACTACTGAATAGATATCCGTTTGTCCTAAACCACCGTCTCTATCAGATACAAAGTATAAAGTTTTGTTATCTGGACTTAATGCAGGGTGACCAGTTGAATATAAATCATCATTAAATGGTAATTCTTCAACATCTGACCATTGCTCGTCTACTAAAGTAGCTTTGTAAATTTTAAGATGTGTTGTACCTTCCTTATCGTATTTTAATCTATTACGCTTGGTTGTGTTATCTCTAGTAAAATACATTGTGTTTCCATCATTAGTAATGGCAACAGAAGCCTCATGATAATCTGTGTTTATACCATCGGCGTTGACTTCAGAAGAAGCACCATAAGATTCAGAACCATCATCTTCAGTGGTAACGTCTAATTGAAATATATCTAAAAATGGCTCTTTGTTCCAATTGTACACTTTACTATCACTACTACTTGAAGAAGCGAAATAAAGCGTATTGTTAAACATGTAAGATCCAAAATCAGAGTTCTCAGTATTGAAAGGTAAATTTTCAATCTGAACAATTAGATCATCGTTCTTAGAATTTAGCTTATCAAAAATATCGACTTCATCAGGATTGTACCCTTTAAGTCTGCTATCTCCATGTTGAGCATCACTAAGTTTTTTAAACCACACATCGGCTTCTTTATAATTACCGATACTTCTTAGAGATTGAATATATTTATAAATATACTCAGCATCAATGTCTTTATGTTCAGTTAAGGCTTTCTCATACCAATAAGCTGCTTTTTTAGAGTCAGAATTATTGTAATAAGCATCACCTAGTCTTGTTAATACGTGGGCGCTATTTGTTCCTTTTTCAACAGCTTTTTCGTACAATTCAATGGCTTTTACATAGCCATAATTCTCAAAAAACTTATCTGCTAATTTTGTTTGGGCAAAAGAGAATGCACTACTAAAAACTATAACGAACGCTAATATTTTGGTCTTCATAATGGGATCTTTTTAGAAATATCTAGGCGATTTAATACGTTTACTTTTAAAGACTTCAAACATCAATAATACTTCGTGTGTACCACTAGTGTAAGGTCTTATATCTGAAATTGGATATTCGTAAGCATAACCAATTCTCAGTTGTTTTGAGACTTGGAAATCTGCTATACCACCAATAGCTGCTGCATTTTCGTTAACTCTATACGCACCTCCTAACCAGACTTTATCATGGAATAAGAAGTTTGCAGAGATATCAAAAGATAATGGAGCACCATTTGTAGCCTTTAACAAAGCTGATGGTTTTAATTTGGTGTTTTCACTTAAATCAAAAACATAGCCACCAGTCGCATAATAACTAATACGTTCTAGAGCGACATAATCAACAGAACCACTACCACCGTTATTATAATCGGTGTTTAATATTCTTGGAGCAGATAGTCCAAGATACCAACGCGATGAATGTAAATATAAACCAGCACCAAAGTTTGGACTCCAACGGTTAGAAACATCATTAAAAAACTGATCGCTTACTACAGAAGGATCATTTAATAACTCTTCATCTAAGCTATAATGAGTAAGACCACCTTTAATACCAAATGCTAATTTTACAGTTTCACTAGCCTTAATTGTATAAGAATAATCGGCATAGAGGTATGAGAAATTTTCATAACCTAACTTGTCATTGATAAAGGAAACTCCTAAACCCATGTTTTCGTTACGTAATGGCGCATGTACCGATAGGGTTTGTGTTTCTGGTCCACCATCTAAACCAACCCATTGACTTCTATGTAAACCTACGACACTAAGTGTTTCTCTACTTCCTGCATAGGCAGGATTAATAGAAATAGTGTTAAACATATACTGCGTAAATTGAGGTAACTGTTGAGCAAAAGCTGTAGAAACACTCAAAAATAGTATCGCAATACTTATAATTTTTGATAACTTCATTGGTTAAGTTTTTTGTTAATTTGTTGCTACGTAGATAGGACCAGCGATTGGCTCTAATCCACTATTTTTTAGATTAATAATGTAATAATATGTACCAGTAGGAACTTTTCCAGAACTTCCAATTGAAGAACTGTGTGCTTCACCTCGCCAATCATTTAAGTAATTGTTAGATTTATAAATTTCTGCACCCCAACGATTAAATATTTGAAGCTCAATTACAAATCCACAATCTTCTATACCTGTAACTGTAAATGTTTCATTGTAAGCATCTCCGTTTGCAGTTACTGTTTTAGATATAACAACATCATCTTCACCACAAGCTAATACCACACAATCATCATCTAATGTAACGTTAACTTCTATATCCGCAGGACAAGCAGCATCTGCAATTGAGTACATAAAAGTATACTCGCCAACTTCAGCAGAAGATGGGTCAAATAAGCTGCCATTAACAGTAGCATTACCAGAAACAACACTCCATGTTCCATTTTCATTAAAGTCACCAGATAACAGGTCGAATAAATTAAATTCAGAATCTAGAATACAACGATTAGCATCTGTGGCTTGCATTGTATTGGTTAATTCTACTGTAACTGTTTGTGTAAATAAAGCTTCGTTTCCACAATCATCAATAACTGTCCATGTTCTTATAATATCATAGTTTTCTGAGTTATTGATTTGTGTTGATTCTTCGTTGAAGCTAACATCAATATCATTAGAACACGAATCTTCAAACACTAAACTTGGCACCTCAGGAATATTATCACACAAGACAGTTAAGGTCTCATCAAAAGCCGTAACAACAGTTGGTGCTGTAGTATCTTGTACGTTGATAAATTGCGTATGTACTGCGTCATTACCACAATCATCTGTAGTAGTCCATGTACGTTCAATAATGTAATATCCCATACAAGAACCATTAGTTATTTCCTCAGAGAAAGTAACTTCTGCAGTTCCACAGTTATCAGTTGCAGTTAATGTTTCAGCTGTAGGTACAGCGTCACATTCTGCATCTATATCTACCGGTAGAGTTTCATTAAAAGTTGGTGCAGTGGTATCTTGAACTGTAATCGTTTGAACAAATGTTGTGGTATTATCACATTCATCGGTTAAAGACCATGTTCTCGTAATAATAGATGAGCTTGGGCAAGAGCCATCAGCGATACTATCAGTAAAAACAGCTTCAAGATTAGTAGCACAATTATCAGTTTCGTCCGTAACATCACCTGTTATAGATAGGTCTGTAACGTCTACATCACATTCAATAGTGATATCAGCAGGCACACTAAATGTTGGTGCAGTTGTATCTTGAACAGTAATGGTTTGTATATGTATGGTTGTATTATCACACTCATCGGCTAAAGTCCATGTTCTTGTAATAACTGACGCCCCAGGACAAGTACCTTCTTCAACACTATCTGTATAAGTAGCCTCAAGAACTTCAATACAATTATCTACCTCATCAGTAACATCACCAGTAATACTTAGGTTCGTAGCGTCATCAGCACATTGAATAGTAATATCTGCAGGCACCGTAAAGGTTGGTGCGGTTGTATCTTGAATCCATATCGTTTGGTCCTTAGATGTTGTATTGCCACAAGCATCTGTTACAGACCAAGTTCTAGTTATGCTTGAAGCGGTAGCACAGATTCCAGCGGTATAAATATCGGTATAAGAAGCAACAAGATCATTAGAACAATTGTCAGATATGTTTGTCGCGTCACCCGTAGTTTGAGGAAGAGTCCCTTCATCACATTCAATAGTAAAATCTTCAGGTACAGTAAATGTCGGAGCAATGTTATCGTTTAGTGTAATAATCTGTGTACACTCTGTACTATTTAAAACTGTAGTTTCATTGTTATCGCGTACTCCATTACCGTTGGTATCTTCATAAGAAGTAACAGTATAAGTACGTGTAATGGTTTGGTTACAAGTATTTTGGTTAGCGCTATTTTGAGCTGTAATTTCTATTATACCACAAGCGTCATCACCGATAATCCCATCTGCGTTACCTAATGCTTCAAATTCCTCAATAGAATAAGTAGTTTCAGTAGGTAGCTCTCCGTAGCAAGCTACAGTAGTCTCTTCGAAAGTAGGGCAGCTTACAATAAATTCACAACAAATAGCAGCTTCACCTGATAATGTAATGGTATTACAAGAATTTTCATCTTGAATATCTACATTATAAGGTTGGTCAGCAGGAATTGCATCTGATGTCCAAGTAAAAGTATCATTAACATTTGCGACCCAAGTACCAGGTTGTCCAATACCGATAGCAGTAAAAGGAGCAGAACCTGTAAATGTAGCAACGATTGTATATGTCATATTATCATCTGAACATAATGTTACTTCTGTAGTTTCTAAAGTAACATCAGCGTTAATGCTTACTATTACCGCCAAACGTTCTAAGCTTTCACAACCTTCGGCAGAAGTTTGAGTAGCATAATAGGTGTTTCCATCTATTAAAGCTTCAGTAGCATCGATCGGGGATGTTTCCGTTTCAGTTGCATACCATTGAATTGTTTCACCTGTCACATTTAAGTCTGCAACTGTTGGGTTACTAGATTCGCAAAATTCTTGACTTGCATCTCCTGTAGGAGCATCAGTTGTATTTAAACTAACAGTTATAGTTGCTGGCATAGATGGTGTTCCTATAATATCTGTAATAATATAATCTACAGAAGTTCCGGAAAAACCTGATACTGCTTCAAATGATACGACACCATCAACACTTACGGTAAATGTTCCTTGACCAGGAATTGTAACTGTACTAGTTGGTAATGATGTTATAGGATCAATAAATTGTACGCCCGTTATATCCAAATTATAAGTTCCTGCAGAATCATTGTCTAAAACATTAATTTCTATTTCTGCTGCTATTTCATCAGAAGTAACACAGATAGAATCACTAACTGTAACAGGAGCAATTAACTGAGAAGGACAACGCGCTCCGTCTCCAGGTTCAATATCAATTAAATCACCATGATTCGTGGCTACTAAATTCCCAGTATGAGGTAAAGCTATTCTATAAATATTTCCTGAAGCATTGTTGGCAATGTACATGTTTCCAAGTGCATCCATATAAGCTGTTCCAAAAGCGTTGGTTGTTTCTGAACTTAAACCCGTTACTAAACCAAGATCATCTATAGTATTACTAGTAACATTAAAGCGTAATAACTTTCTATTACTTGTACTTGTTACCATATATATGTTACCGTCTGCAGGGCTAACTACGATGTCATTAACAGAAACAGGATAATTTAATAACGTAGTTGATGTTAAATAGTTTGGACTAGATGGGTTTAAATCAATAGCAACGAATTTGCTCTCACCATGTAGAAATAAAGTGCCATTTGCATTGATATCACCAGAACTGTAATCTCCAACAGTAAATGGTCCTACAATAGGTAGAAATTCTACATTAGCTGAGGCATCAATTTTTACGATGTTATTAGTGTTTTGTTGTATTCCATAAATATTATTGTCTAATACATTGTAACCAATTCCATTAACAAATTGAGATGTAGAAGCATCTGTTATTAACGGTGCCTTTATTAAGGTTTGTGCATGTGTTGCTAAATCATAAGAGTATAATCCGGAAATAAAATCACCTTCACCGTTTCTTTCGTTAACAATAATATAAGCAAAACCATCGTCACAATCAAAAGGAGTATTTAAGCATTCAGCTGGAGACGCTCCAGTTAAAGTAAGTGAACCACAATTGTCTTGAATAGTAACATTGTAAGTTTCAATTATACTTTCAATAGGACTAGATACCC
The DNA here is from genome assembly GCF_013403915.1 of Winogradskyella pacifica. Lineage (GTDB taxonomy): Bacteria > Bacteroidota > Bacteroidia > Flavobacteriales > Flavobacteriaceae > Winogradskyella > Winogradskyella pacifica. Next base: position 48,432 of record NZ_JABFDI010000009.1, on the reverse strand, counting down.
AAGTAGTTGTGCCGTCGTTATTATCTGTAAAAATACCTGGTTGTCCATCACCAGAAGCTGTAAATGGTGCCGTACCTGTATAGGTCGCTTCAATAGTGTATAAAGTACCATGTACAACTGTACAACTTGTTTCCTCTGGCGCAACTAAAGCGATTTCAGCACTGTAATTAACAATAACTGCTAATCTCTCGGTACTTTCACATCCTGTTGTACTTGTTTGAGATGCATAATAGATATCTCCATCGCTTAACGTTGCATCTGAATTTAATGGGGTAGTGCTATTTGCATCAGCATACCAAATGATGTTATTTCCAGTAGCATCTAAGTCTGCTATCGTAGCATTTTCATCTTCACAAAATTCTTGTGTCGTTGCTCCTGTTGGTGCTGCAGTATCGTTTAAATTAATAGTTATAACCCCTGGCGTAGACGTAAAACCTATAACATCTAAAATTGTATATTCAATAGAGACACCTGTAAAGCTAGCTAAAGCTTCAAATGTAACGTCTCCATTCGATCCTAATGTAAAAGTACCCTGACCAGAAATTGTTACACTATTTGCCGGTAACGAAGTGTTAGGGTCGATGAGTTGTACAGAATTTGGATCAATTGCGTATGTACCTTCAGAGTCATTTTCAGCGACATTAAGCGTAATATTACTAATATCAGAAGTCACACAAATATCATCAGCAATAGCAATTGGTTTAGTTGGTTGTGAAGGGCAACGTGCACCATCACCCGGACTAACGCCTGGTAAATTACTATAGAAAGTTGCAGTTGTTCCACCTAAGTGAGGTGTTGCTATTTTATACGTATTACCTGATGAATTATTTGCAACATACATATTCCCTAGGGCATCCATGTAAGCAGTTCCAAATGAATTAGAAGATTCAGATTGTAGCCCTGAGACATTACCTAAATTTGTAATGGTATTAGTTACGGGATCAAATTCATATAATGATCTTGAACCTGAACTTGTTAACATATATAACTTGTTATTAACAGGGCTAAACGCCATATCATTAACAGAGTTAGAATGTTGTAAAACAGTGTTAGCTACTAAGTAATCTGAACTAGTTGGATTTAAGTTAATAGCTACAAATTTGTTGTTCCCATATACATATAAAATTCCATTCTCGTCGATATCTCCAGAGGCATAATTAGTGCCTGTAAAACCTGTAGTATCTAATAATTCTATATCACCGTTACGATCAATTTTAACAACTTTACTACTACCACTTAGTATACCATATAAGTAATTATCAACTATATTGTATCCAATGGCATTAATAAATTGAGACGTGTTAGTTTCAGCAATTATAGGATCCTTAATTAAGGCTAATGTATTTGTAGATAAATCAAATGAGTATAAGCCCGTAACGTTACCGTTAGGACTTGAAACATTTGTTAGAATATATCCAAAACCATCATCACAATTAAAAGCAACATTGGCCTGCCCTATGCTTGCCTTTTGTAAATCCGTATAATTTGAAGACTTATGAAGAGGAAAGGCCTCTTCATTGGAACTAAAAATTTCTGAAGGAACTTGCTGGGTTTTGAGTCCTTTATTATTAGTTGTCTTTAGTGTTTGACCAAAAGAATAAAAATTGACCACAACTAGAGTCATGATAAACACCAAACTCATTAGAGGTTTACGTGGTGTTTTAGATTTGGGATAGTATAAATGTTTCATCTTAAGCTTTTTTAAGTTAATCAGGTTATGATTGCTTTAAAATATGATTGTGAGTTATATAGGTTGTAATGTTGTTTTGAAAATAGAGTGGTGCGTAGTTTTGGTCGATGTTAATTCTTTTATTTAAGTAACTGAGATTTTCCGTTGTAGCAACTAGAGTCGAATTAAAACAGATTGTCGCTACATCATGGTCAGTAGTAGTACTAACCGCAGACAGACTGAAGTCTAGTTTACTCGATGATGAAAATCCTGACGCAATAAACATTATAGGTAAAATTATTTTCATATTTATAATTGATTAACAAATTTTATGGTCGCTTAGCGATGTCTTTTTTTTTTGATAATGTAATACATCAATTATTTATTAAACATATATTATTATGTTCAATTGGGCAATCAAAATATTTAGAGGGAAGGGATTTTGGTGGTTAAATACCAAAGCATGGATTTATTAATATAGTTTTTAATTTGGGGTGTTTTACATTAATTTTACATAGCAAATTAACCTATAACTAAATTCATAGGCAAATAATAAAGTTAAAGCGGCAATATACTCGTCAAAACGGACATATGCAACGTTTTGTCGAAAATAATTACACTTAATCGATAAAGTATGAAAACGATTACACTAGTTAGACACGGTAAATCATCATGGGAATACGATGTTATAGATTACGATAGGCCTTTAAAACAAAGAGGTATTGAGGATTCTAAGTTGGTAGCTAAGGAGCTCTATATCAAAGATTGTGTTCCCAATATTATATTTTCAAGTCCAGCAAATAGAGCATTAAGTACGTGTAAAGTCTTCATGAAATCTTTAAAAATACCTGAAAATCATATAATTGTAAATGAAGATTTGTATGATTTTGATGGGAGAAATGTAATTAATTTCATAAAAAACTTACCGAATGACTTAAAAGAGGTTATGATTTTCGGTCACAATCATGCTTTCACGTCAATTTCTAATATATTTGGGGATACATTTATAGATAATCTTCCTACAAGTGGTTTAGTTAAAATTAATTTTGATATTGAAGATTGGAAAGACCTGAAACAAGGAACTACAGAGTATATTATAATTCCAAAGGATTTAAGAGAATGACAAAAGATAAAAACATTTATATAAATAGAGAGTTAAGTTGGTTAAAGTTTAATGAGCGTGTTTTGCAAGAAGCTGCAGACAAAGATGTGCCACTCATTGAGCGGTTACGATTTTTAGGTATTTTCTCTAATAATTTAGATGAGTTTTTTAAAGTTAGATATGCTACAGTTAAGCGTATTTACGAAGCAGGAAAAGGTGGTAAATCAGAATTAGGCGGTATTAAGGCAGGTGATCTTTTAGAAGAAATAACTAAAATTGTTATTAAGCAACAAAGTTATAGTTTAGAGATTTTAGATGAGATTGATATAGAGCTTCAAAATGAAAATATTTATGTCATAAATGAAACAGAAATTGATGACGATCATCACGAGTTTATCAAAAATTACTTTTATCAAGAAATAAGTCCAGCATTAGTAGTCATAATGCTTAACGAGGATGTTGCTCTGCCTGAACTTATGGATATTTCAGCTTATTTAACGGTAAAAATGTCTAGCAAAGAAAACAAAGATCAAGTGGCATTGATTGAGATTTCTACAGCAATGGATCGTTTTGTAGTGCTACCAAGTAAAAACGGTAGTAACTATATTATTATGGTCGATGATATTTTAAGGTATTGTTTAGATGATATTTTTAACATCTTTAAATATGACAGTATCAGTGCTCATATGATTAAGATTACTAGAGATGGTGAACTAGATTTTGATAGCGATTTGAGTAAAAGTTTTATTGATAAGCTTTCAGAAAGTGTTAAAGATAGACAAAGTGGTGCTCCTGTACGTTTTGTGTACGACATGAATATCGAACAGAAAACGCTAAATCTGCTTCTCAAATTAATGTCTATCGATGAAAAAGAGAGTCTTATTCCTGGTGGTAGATATCATAATCGTAGAGATTATATGAGCTTTCCGAGCTTGGGGAGAACGGATTTGCTTTACGCAAAGATTAAACCACTACCTGTAAAAGGATTAAGTCTAGAAGAGAGTATTTTTAAAACTATTGCTAAAAAGGATTATTTGGTTTATACGCCTTATCATACCTTTTCTTATATCGTTAAGTTTTTAAGAGAAGCAGCTTTAGATCCAAAAGTAAAAACCATAAAAATTACGATTTATAGATTAGCTCAAATATCTCATGTTGCTAGTTCTTTAATTAATGCGGCAAAAAATGGGAAAAAGGTTACCGTGTCAATAGAGCTTAGAGCTCGTTTTGATGAAGCAGCAAATATTACTTATGCTGAACAAATGCAAGATGAAGGTATTAAGATGTTCTTTGGTGTTACGGGCTTAAAAGTACATTGTAAAATGTGTGTTATTGAACGCGAAGAAGACTATAAATTAGTAAGATATGGTTTTATAAGTACAGGTAACTTTAATGAATCTACGGCTAAAATTTACACGGATTTTACCTTAATGACTGCAAGTCCAAAAATATTAAAGGAGGTCAATAAAGTGTTCGACTTTTTTGAAGTTAATTATAAAATCAATAGATATAAACATCTCATTACGTCACCACATTATACGAAGTCTAAATTATTTGGTTTAATTGATAAAGAAATAGAAAGTGCCAAAAATGGCAAGCCTGCTTATATTAAACTTAAGATGAATAGCATAAGTAGCTATAAAATGATAGATAAGTTATATGAAGCGAGTAGAGCAGGAGTAAAAATACAAATGATTGTACGAGGAATTTGCTGTCTGGTACCTGGAGTTAAAGGTATGAGTGAAAATATTGAAATTATTAGTATCGTTGATAAATTCTTAGAACACACACGTCTGTATATTTTTTCGAACCAAAACGATCCTAAAATTTACATTTCTTCAGCAGATTGGATGACTAGAAATATTGATAATAGGGTGGAAGTCAGTTGCCCAATCTATGATGAAGATATAAAAGTAGAGTTAAAACACTTGTTTGATATTTGTTGGAATGATAATGTAAAAGCAAGGATTATCAACGAAAATCAAGATAATACCTATCGAAGAAATGACAATCCTAAGGTAAGAGCACAATTTGATACGTATAAGTATTACTTAAATAATTTAGAAGGATAATTATGTTGAAGATACAGAAGTTTGCAGCTATTGATATTGGATCGAATGCCGTAAGGTTATTAATTTCTAATATCATAGAACAAGATGATGAACCCACAATTTTTAAAAAAAACTCATTAGTTCGTGTGCCTATTAGATTAGGTGCAGATGTATTTCTTAAAGGTGAAATTTCAGAATATAACCAAGAACGAATGATAGATACCATGAAAGCTTTTAGTCTTATTATAAAATCTCATGGAGTGACGCGTTACAAAGCATGTGCAACATCGGCGATGAGAGAAGCTAAAAACAGTGCTCCTTTATCTGAAAAAATACTTGAAACGTGCGGTATCAGTATAGAAACTATTGATGGGGAAGAAGAGGCTGCTATAATTGCTGCAACCGACTTACAATCTTTTATAAACCCTAATAGAACCTATCTTTATGTCGATGTTGGTGGTGGTAGTACAGAGTTTTCAATCATTCACAATGGTGATAAAAAAATGTCTAAATCGTTTAAAATCGGAACTGTAAGATTACTAAACGATATTGTAAAGAGTGAAACCTGGCAAGAAGTAGAACATTGGATAAAAGAAAATACTAAACAATACGATAAAATAGAATTGATAGGGTCTGGTGGTAACATCAACAAGATTTTTAAAATATCGGGAAAAGATGTCGGTAAGCCATTAACCTATTTCTATTTAACAAGTTATTATAAAATGCTTCAGAACTATTCATACGAGGAACGTATAACAAAGTTAAATCTAAATCAAGATAGAGCAGATGTTATAATTCCGGCAACCCGAATATACCTGTCTGCTATGAAATGGAGTGGAGCAAAAGATATATATGTGCCAAAAATAGGACTTTCAGATGGTATCATAAAGAGCATGTATTATGAAACGGTATCGAGTGTTATAGTCTAGTTTTTAGGGATATTCATCCATTTGTCCGATTTTTCTCTATATAGACCTATTAATTGATCTGAAATTATTATTTAATTTATCTTCGTAATCTCAAATTGAAAATTATGAAAAAATACGTAGTTGCTTTATTGTTTGTTGCTTTTACATCTGTAGGAATGTCTCAAGATATTTTATATGGTGTTAGAGGAGCGTTAAATGTCTCTAATTTAGACTTTGAACCTGACGCTGATTTTGAAAACGAACACAGAAATGGTTTTGCCTTTGCTGGTTTTGCCGATTTTAGTTTGTCAGATAATTTGTCATTATTAACAGAATTACAATGGTCTGCTGAAGGTGCGAAAGAAAGAAACCTTAGAGCTGATTATCTTAAATTACCTATACTTCTTAGGTTTTCAATATCAGATAATCTTTTGTTAGGTGTTGGTCCTCAAATCGCTTTAAAGACGTGGGAATATGAAGATAGCTTTTCTACGTTTGTGTTTTCTGGAGTTGCTGGTGTTGAATATATGATTACAGACGAGCTATTCCTAGATGCAAGATATTATTACGGCATAACCAATATCTTAGATGAAGATTTAACAGATGTTGAAGCTAAAAATCACGTGATCCAATTTGGTTTTGGAATCAAAATGTAAAATACTGAACTTATAATACTGAAAAAGCCTTAACACATGTTAAGGCTTTTTTGTTATCTTAAAAATAAAATGGATTATCCATGAATAGTTTCCTTGTTTCCTAAGTTACTCATAATATCAGCTTCAAAATTGAGAAGTGCTTCCCATTTTTGGTCAACGTCTTTACGATCTCCATACTTTCTAGCAAAATTTAAAAACATTGTGTAATGACCAGCTTCGCTAATCATAAGCTTTTTATAAAACTTGGCTAGTTTTTTATCTTCTAATTCTTCAGATAATAATCTAAAACGCTCACAGCTTCGTGCTTCTATTAGCGCTGCATATAATAATCTGTGGACTAATTGCGTCGTTCTGCTTCCACCTTTTGGAAAAAACGTAATTAGAGAAATCACATAATCATCTTTACGATCTCTTCCAAGTGTCCAGCCGTTTTCTAATATTAAATCGTGTACCATTTTAAAATGGCTCATTTCTTCGTTGACGAGTTCTACCATTTCTTGTACGAGTTCTGTGTATTCTGGGAAACCGACAATTAATGAAATCGCTGTACTTGCAGCCTTTTGCTCGCAATAGGCATGGTCTACTAAAATATCTTCAATATTCTTTTCAACGATATTAACCCATCTTGGATCGGTTGGTAATTTTAGTCCTAACATAATTATTTAACTTCAACTTGAACAATATTCGACTTTCCGTTTTTATTTATAAACAAGGTATGCAAAGCGTATTTATCAGATTCAGGAATAGCATGCATAATATCTATTAAGACCATATTTATATAGGTAGGGTCGTCGTTAACTTGTATAGATTTTAAAACCGCCAAAGTATCAAAATTATATAAATCAGAGCCGGCAACTAAATTGGCATTGTAATTAAAGTCTTTATTTACTTTTTTCTTGTCAAAGCTCTCATTGTAAATTAGTTTGTTGTCTTTAGTAACACTAACATCAAACTTGAAATTTCTATAGTGAGTTTGATGATTAATAGTGTCTTTTATCTTAGAAAAACGAACGGCATTAGACATGTCAGAATAGGTCTTTATCTTTACACGAAAACCATTACTCATTAAGGTGTCAATTTCTTGTTCTAAATAGGTTTCAGGGATATAAACATTGGTTTCAAAATTCACTGTTTTTTTGAATTCTGCAATGCTTTCAGATAGAGCCTGGCTTTGCGTTTTTCTGCCTTCACAGCTTGTGAAACCAATTATTGTAATGATTAAAAATGTGAGTAAATGTTTCATCTCATTAAATTTTTAAAAAATAGCTTATTTTTTATTTCTTTCTCTGATGGTTAAAACCATGGAAATAATAATTAAAACACTTGATAACGTTGACATCCAAAAACCTCGATCAAATTTTTCTGAGAATATGAAATTGGCAACCATTAAAATAGCACTAGCGATAATAACAATTAAAGGTAGGTTTTTTTTATTCATCTTATTATTTTTTAATGATTCCTAATATCAAAAATAATAATCAATTAGGTTAAAGTGAATAAATCACTAATATTAAGTTATATATCTAACCCAAACATCTGTCGTAACACTTCAATGTTCGGATTCTTTTCTTTAAGCTTTTCGTATTTCTCTATTGGTGTAAAGGCATATTTCTTAGCAACCTCCTCATTAACTGTGATATCTAATTTAAGATCATAATTAAGAAGTTTTTTCTTCAAAAAAGCCATTAAAGGAAACTCAGCACGTTCTAATTCAATCTTATTTGTGTTATTAGAATAAGTTAAATAAAGTGTAGTGCCTTCTAGTTTAGGGTGATCCATTTGTAAAATAGACGCCATAATTTTTTCACCTTTCTTGTCCATCTGATCGGTGTAAAGTTTCCATGCTTCACTTAAAGCTTCTTGTGTTACGGGCTCTTTAGGAAGGTTTTCTTCATCAATAACCACTTCCATTTGGCGTAATTGATGCTCCTTCTTTTCTCTAATACTTTTTAAAGATAACCCTGAAGTTGACTTTTTAGGCTGATTTATAGATATTTTAGGAATAGCTACAGGTTCTGCCACTACAGAAACCGGTTCTTTCTTTGCTACGATTGGTTTTGTGGCAACAGGATTTTCAGATGGTTTCACATCCGTTTTGGGTTTCGTAACAGGAATAGGTGTAATGCCTCTCGCTTTAAAATACGAAGGAGGAATTATGAAGTGCTTAAGATTTTTTTTTTCTCCATCAAAAGTGATAGAGGCAAGTTGCATAAGTGTTAACTCAACGAGTAAACGTTGATTTTTACTAGTCTTATATTTTAAATCGCAGTCATTGGCTAACCGAATCCCTTCCATTAGAAAAGTATGTGTCGTTTTCTGCGACTGTTCCATATATTTTAGACTGGTATCTTCACCAACTTCTAACAACGGAATAGTTGCAGGATTTTTACAAACCATTAAATCTCTAAAGTGAGACGCTAAACCAGCGATATAATGATGACCGTCAAATCCTTTAGAAAGGATGGTATTGAATTGTATCAGTAAATCTGGAATTTTATTTTGTAAGATAAAATCAGTACTTGTAAAATAGGTTTCGTAATCGAGAACATTTAAATTCTCAGTAACGGCTTGTCTCGTTAAGTTTTTACCCGAGAAACTTACGACACGATCAAAAATCGATAAGGCATCACGCATGGCACCATCCGCTTTTTGAGCAATAATATGAAGCGCATCATCTTCGGCATCAATACCTTGTTCTTTCGCTATATATTTTAGGTAATTCTTAGCGTCGGTAACGGTAATACGTTTAAAATCGAAAATCTGACAACGCGATAAGATGGTCGGAATGATTTTATGTTTTTCAGTCGTTGCTAAAATGAAAATACAATGCTTTGGTGGCTCTTCTAAAGTCTTCAAAAAGGCATTAAAGGCAGCTTGAGATAACATGTGTACCTCATCAATAATATATACTTTGTATTTTCCAACTTGCGGAGGAATACGAACTTGATCTGTTAAACTTCTAATATCATCTACTGAGTTGTTAGAAGCGGCATCTAATTCAAAAATATTAAAAGCAAAATCTTCATCTTCACTTGTATTGCCATCACTATTTATCATTTTAGCTAAAATACGAGCACATGTTGTTTTACCAACTCCACGAGGACCTGTAAATAATAAAGCTTGGGCTAAGTGATTGTTTTCAATGGCATTGAGTAATGTGTTTGTAATAGCCTGCTGACCCACAACATCCTTAAAGGTTTGTGGTCTGTATTTACGAGCCGATACTACAAAGTGTTCCATTAAAAATTTACTGAATTACAAATTTAAGAATAACCTTTAAATAGGCGATTGTTAGTGTCAAAATTTAACATGAGTTATTAACAATTTGTGTACTTTTGCGCCAAGTAGATCGCCTTATCGATTCTAAATTTATTTAGGGTAGGAAAGTCCGAACACCATAGTGCAATCATAGTGGTTAACAGCCATCCATCGTAAGGTGAGGAAAAGTGCAACAGAAAGTATGTACAGGTAATGCTGTAGTGAAACCAGGTAAACTCTATGTGGTGCAATGTCATGTATACTAACGTTTGAGCGTACACGCGCGATTGTTAGAGGGTAGGCAGCTAAAGTTTGCTGGCAACAGTAAACGTAGATAAATGATAAGGGCTTTTCTTTATTAGGAATTCATTTCCTATAAAGAAAATGTACAGAATTCGGCTTATAGATTTACTTAAATAAACAAGCTTCATGTTTTAACATGAAGCTTTGTTTTTATATCGTTTCTTTGTGAATTAGCTTTTAGCTGTATAATCGAAAAAACTAAACATATTACCACCATAGCCTTTGGAATGTGAGTAATGTTCTAGCTGACTTAAGTCGGTATGTTTAGAATGCTCTACAACCAATACTCCTTCGTCTTCTAATAGTTCATTCTTAAAAACTAATTCCGGAATTTTAGAAAAAGCGTCCAATTCAAAGTCATAAGGCGGATCGGCAAAAATAATACTATGCTTTTGTTTCGATTTTTCAAGAAATTTAAAAACATCACTTTTAATAGTGCTGATCGTCATTTCAAAAGCTTCAGCGGTTTCGTTTATAAATTTGATACAACCGAAATTTTCATCAACAGCTGTAATGTGCTCAGTACCTCTTGATGCAAATTCATAGCTTATGTTTCCTGTTCCAGAAAACAGATCCAAGACCGAAATATCATCAAAATAATACTGATTATTTAAAATATTAAATAGCGCTTCCTTTGCCATGTCAGTTGTGGGTCTAACAGGTAATTTTTTAGGAGCTGTAATACGTCTGCCTTTAAACAATCCGGAAATAATGCGCATTAAAAGGAATTTAAGATTAAAAAATGTTTGTGTAAATAGCGTCTGTCGATATCATTAGAAATTGAAAACTTGTATTTTTTTTCAACAAAATTAACATGTCTTACGTAAGTGAAAAGTACAGTGTATAAGTCATCATTCTTTTCTACTTTGCCGCTTAATTCAATAGTTGTCGTTTCTACATCTAGTTTTAATTGTTCAAACACAAATAAAATATAGTAGATAAAATCTTCTTTACTGTGGTATTCAAAAACATTAAAGAGTTGCAGCTTGTTTTTCTCAATGACTAAGACTTCAACAGTGCTTTTATTGATGTTAAGATAAACTATTGGTTCATCTTTGGTTTCAATATTTTGTAAGTGCGAATCTATTAGGATACTTGATGAGTGCTTGTAAACAAATTCACCAAACGTATCAAAGATATAATTATTGATATTTACATAAGGAACATAAACATTTACAGTTTTATTAATAGAGATGTCATCTTCTGTAATAAAATCGTTTCTCAATATTTTTGAGTTGAATTTTAAATAGTCGGCCTTATGTTCAACATTATATAATTCTTCAGGAACTAATGTCGCTAACTCATTTTGATGAATGACTAAAACAGCATTAAAATCTTCTGAAAAAGCAGTGTTGCTACTCAATTCTGCTTTTAAATGATTGAGAACTTCTACAGGAGTTGTTTTCTGCTCAAACGGAATGGTTTTGAGAAACTCAATAGTATTTAGAGTTCTATTTAGAATACAAAAAGAAAGCCCATTCAAATTAATTTGAATGGACAGTTCTTTAATATCGTTTATTTTCAAACTATTCTTTATTTGTGTAGCTCTTTGGCCAGTTTCCTTTGGTAAATACCTCGGTCATAGATCCTACTTTTAAGGTTGGTCCGTTAACACCATCTACAGACATTACTTGATTTTCTTTTTGAATTAAGTAAGGCTCTTGGTCATTTAAGATAACAGATTTTTCTACACTTGCTTCAAATACAGAAAATTCATCTAATTTACCTGCTTTAAGTGTGAATTTAGCTCCTTCTTTACCAATACCAACATCCATCATCTTTTTGTAACGATCGCTACCTTTAAATAACGAGTCTTTAACAGAGTAAAAACTTAAGGTATCAATTAAAGTTAGTGTTTTCATAGTTTCTACACCACCAAATGCTTTTGTCTTTTCTTCATCTAAGACTAAAGTATCACGTCTTTGTGTAATTGGCACTTTTCCAGTTTCAACGAAACCGATTAATTTATCAAAGCTATCTGTGTAAGTTCCGTTAACATCTTTATATGCTAATTGTGCATCTCTAATATCAATTAAACGATCAATAACTACAGCAAATCGCTTTTGTTTTAATTCGTTAAATTCTATTTCTCTATAAACAGACATGTAAGTTATATAGCCTAAGAAAATAATTAAGACCCATAGTAATATATTGATTACTGGTTTTATTTTTTTTGGTACAAATTTGTCTATTAACCATACAATTCCAATGGTTAATGCTATAATAACTACAATTGCTATAATTACTTTCATATTAGTTTTTATTTATTTAGGTCTATCGCAAATCTACAATTTTTTTTTGTTCGTTAAAACTATCAAATTAAAAAAGATTAAAAATAACGAACTAATTGAAATATGCGCTTTAAAAAGAGAGAATAATACTATCTTGCTATATATTTATTTTCTCTATGATTTCTAATGCATCTGCATTCTATTCGCTACTAAAATCTAAATTTCCATTTACGCCAACTTCTAAGCAAGACATGGTGTTAATGCAATTGTCTCAGTTTATTTTTGATACTAATAAAAATTCAATTTACTTATTAAAAGGGTACGCAGGTACAGGTAAAACAAGTATAATTGGTACCATTGTTTCAAATTTGTGGCAAGCAAAAAAAAGTGCTGTTTTGTTAGCTCCGACAGGTAGAGCAGCTAAGGTTATTTCAAATTATTCAAAAAAAGAAGCCTTTACGATTCATAAAAAAATCTATTTCCCCAAAAAAGATAAAGGAGGAGGTGTCAATTTTGTAATGCAGCCAAATAAGCATCGCAATACTATTTTTATTGTAGATGAAGCTTCTATGATTCCGGATACTCCTTCGGATACAAAATCATTTGATAGCAGTTCTTTGCTCGATGATCTTATGCAATATGTATATTCTGGTCACGAATGTAAACTGTTATTAATAGGAGATAAAGCACAGTTACCTCCAGTAAAGTCTGATTTAAGTCCGGCGCTAGATGAAAATAAACTCAGTTTAAACTACAGTAAAGATGTTGTCGGAATTGAGCTAGATGAAGTTGTAAGACAAGAACAGGGCTCTGGGATTCTAAGTAATGCAACCGAGCTCAGAGCGGTTTTAGAATCTAATTTTTACGAGAGTTTTAAATTTGACCTCAATGGTTTTACAGATAGTGTACGTTTAATAGATGGTTATGAAATTATGGACGCTATTAACGATGCGTATAGTGCCGATGGTTACGAGGAAACGGCAATCATTGTAAGAAGCAACAAGCGTGCAAATGCCTATAACCAACAAATTAGACAACGTATTTTATTTAATGAGACTGAGCTGTCTGCAGGAGATTACCTAATGGTAGTTAAGAATAACTATTTTTGGTTGAAACCCACAAGTGAAGCTGGTTTTATTGCCAATGGTGATATTATTGAAGTCTTAGAGATTTTTAGCATCAAAGAATTATACGGTTTTAGATTTGCAGAAGTAAAGTTAAGAATGGTAGATTACCCCAATATGACTCCTTTTGAAACGGTACTACTATTAGATACCATAGATGTAGAAAGTGCCTCATTAAGTTACGAAGAATCTAACCGACTATACCAAGAAGTGTCTAAAGATTATGAAGGTGAAACAAAATATAAACGCTTTTTAGGAGTAAAGAACAATAAGTTTTTTAACGCTTTACAAGTCAAGTTTTCGTATGCTATAACTTGTCACAAATCACAAGGTGGTCAATGGAATACTATTTTTGTAGAACAACCCTATTTGCCAAATGGTATGGATAGAGATTACATTCGGTGGTTATATACTGCCATTACGAGAGCCAAAGAAAAACTTTATTTAATTGGATTTAAAGACGAAATGTTTGTAGAGAAAGAATGATTTTTTAGATTAAAAATCTAAAAATCTAAAAATCTAAAAATCTAGCTAATCTAAAAATCATGACAGAAACAATTTTAAGCATTTTCTTAGGCATCGGACTTTCAGCTTCTGTTGGTTTTAGAGTCTTTTTACCGTTGTTTGCGTTAAGTTTAGCTGCCTATTTTAATGTCTGGGAACTTAATGAGTCTTGGCAATGGATTGGTAGTGTAACTGCTGTAATTACTCTAGGTATAGCAACTTTGGTTGAAATTGTGGCCTATTACATTCCTGTGGTCGATAATTTATTAGATAGCATCGCTATTCCGTTAGCAACTGTAGCTGGTACAGCTGTTATGGTTTCGACCGTGGCAGATTTAAGTCCTGTAATCACTTGGGCTTTAGCAATTATAGCTGGCGGAGGAACTGCAGCTGCTGTTAAAAGCTCAGCAAGTGCAACACGTTTAGGGTCTACCGTCTCTACTGCAGGCTTTGGAAACCCAATTGTTTCAACAATTGAAACAGGTACATCAGTTGTAATGTCTATTGTCTCTATATTCTTACCGATTTTAGCAATAATCTTAGTCATATTTATATTTTATTTGATTTATAAACTCTATAAAAAGATACGACCAAATAGACCAAAATCATCTTAAAACCTTATTTTTGAAATTGAATTCGTTCATTATACAAATCACATAGATGAAAATTATATCCATGATTCCTGCACGCTATAGTGCATCCCGATTTCCAGGTAAATTGATGCAAAATTTAGCGGGTAAATCTGTAATTCTAAGAACTTATGAAGCCACTGTTGCGACTAAGTTGTTTAGTGAAGTGTATGTGGTGACCGATAGCGATATTATTTTTAACGAAATCGTTAGTAATGGTGGTAAAGCCATTATGAGTATTAATGAACATGAGTCTGGAAGCGATAGAATCGCTGAAGCTGTTGCTGATGTCGATTGTGATATTGTCATAAATGTACAAGGAGATGAACCTTTTACAGAGGGTGAAAGTCTAGCAAAAGTGATTGAGGTTTTTAAAGATGATAAGGAGAAGGAAATTGATTTAGCTTCTTTAATGGTAGAAATTGAAGATTTAGAAGAAATTAATAATCCAAACACTGTAAAGGTCATCGTAGATCAGCAGAATTTTGCCTTGTATTTTTCTCGAAGTCCAATTCCGTATCCTAGAGATGCCAATGTTGGCGCGCGTTATTTTAAGCACAAAGGAATTTATGCCTTTAGAAAACAAGCTTTATTGGATTTTACGGTGCTGCCAATGCAATTTCTTGAAGCTTCTGAGAAAATTGAATGCATCAGATATTTAGAATATGGCAAACGTATAAAAATGGTAGAAACCAAAATTCAAGGTGTAGAAATTGATACACCAGAAGATTTAGAAAAAGCGAAGCGTTTGTGGAAGTAGATTATAGTAACATAAAAGTAATAGGCTTTGATGCCGACGATACGCTTTGGGTCAACGAAACCTATTTTAGAGAAGCGGAAGAAGAAGTCGGTCAATTATTATCGCATTATGAAACACCTAATAAGATAGACCAAGAGCTATTTAGAATGGAGATTAAAAACCTTCCTACATACGGTTATGGTGTAAAAGGGTTTATTTTATCTATGATTGAATTGGCCGTTGAACTATCTAATGGAACAGTATCTAATGCAATTATATCTAAAATATTGGTCATCGGTAAGGACATGATTAATAAGCCAATTGAGCTGTTAGATGGAGTAGAAGAGGTTTTAAAAATATTATCTAAAGATTATAAGTTAATTGTTGCCACAAAAGGTGATTTATTAGACCAAGAACGAAAACTAGAAAAATCGGGATTGTTAAAATATTTTCATCACATAGAAGTGCTAAGTGAAAAGCATGATACTAATTATATGCAATTATTAAAACGATTAGATATTGAACCAGAATCGTTTTTAATGATAGGGAACTCATTAAAATCAGACATTTTGCCTTTAGTGAAAATTGGCTCAAAAGCTATTCATGTACCGTTTCATACAACGTGGCAACATGAACAAGTTTCTAAACAAGAATCGAATGGTGCAGAATATAAAACAGAGCATAGTTTAACCGAAATTTTAAAACATTTTAATTAAGAAATTGAAAGTAATAGATAAGCATACATGGAATAGACAGGCGCATTTTGAGTTCTTTAATACATTTGAAGATCCTTATTTTGGCGTCACATTTAAAGTTGATGTAACCAATGCTTATGCGTATTCACGTCATAACGAACCTTCATTTTTTGTAACCTATTTACATGCTACAATGCTGGCTATAAATGACGTTGAGAATTTAAAATACAGAATAAATGAATCGAATGAAGTTGTAGTTTTTGATACCATTCATGCATCACCAACTATTTTAAGGCCTAATAAAACCTTTGGTTTTTCATTTGTAAAGTATGATAAAGATATTCTTAAATTTCAGAATAATTTTTTAAAAGAAAAAGAAAGAATATTCGGTTCTAATGATTTATTTCCACCTGTAAACTCAATAGATTGTGTGCATTGTTCGTCTTTGCCATGGGTGAATTTTACAGGTCATAAAGAACCGTTTAAAGGAGATAAAGAATCTATACCAAAATTAGCATTTAGCAAAATGGAAAGTGTAGGGTCAAAAAAAGAAATGCAAGTCGCTATCAGTGTAAATCATGCCTTGGTAGATGGCTATCATATTGGGCTATTTAATGAAAAATTACAATTTCATTTAAATAGTTATTAAATATAAACTAAGTTGTTATTTTTGTTAAAGATAGAAAGTAAATGATATTCAAAAATTATCCAATGGTGTCCAGAGTTGTTTTTGGACGAGGAAGTTTTAATCAACTCGATGAGATCCTCTCTCTAAAGCGCAAAGGACGCAATGCACCATTTATATTTTATGTTGATGATGTCTTTAAAGGCAATCATTGGTTAACGTCTCGCATTACATTGTCTTATAAGGATAAGATTATATATGTACCGACCAAAGAAGAGCCAAGCACAGGTCAAATCGATCAGTTAGTTGAAGATATCATATTAGAATATAGCGAATTGCCTTCTGGTATTATTGGTATTGGTGGAGGTACCGTTTTAGATATTGCCAAAGCAGTATCATTAATGCTAACCAATAAAGGAGAATCAAAAGATTACCAAGGTTGGGACTTAATTAAACATGCTGCGATTTATCATGTTGGTATTCCAACAATTTCTGGTACAGGTGCAGAAGTGTCTAGAACCACAATTTTAACTGGCCCAGTGCGTAAACTGGGTATCAATAGTGATTTTACTCCTTTTGATCAAGTGATTTTAGATCCAGAATTAACTAAAGATGTTCCAAAAGATCAGTGGTTTTATACAGGTATGGATTGCTTTGTACATTGTGTAGAGTCGCTTACAGGAACATATCTCAATGCTTTTAGTGAAAGTTATGGTGAAAAGGCCTACGAACTTTGTAAAGAAATATTTTTAGGAGATTCCCTAAGTGTCGAAGAAGCACAAGACAAATTAATGATGGCGTCTTGGCATGGCGGTATGAGTATTGCTTACTCGCAAGTTGGTGTCGCACATGCTATGAGTTATGGTTTAGGATATCTCTTAGGTGTAAAACATGGTATTGGAAACTGTATCGTTTTTGATCATTTAGAAGAGTTTTATCCTGAAGGAGTAGCTATCTTTAAACAGATGAAAGCCAAGCATAATATTGAAATACCTGTAGGGGTTTGTGCAGATTTAGAACAAGCTCAGTTTGATATTATGATTGATGTCGCGCTAAGTTTAGAACCATTATGGGAAAATGCTATTGGTAAAAACTGGAAAACCATTATCACCAGAGAAAAGCTTCTAGAGCTTTACAAAAAAATGTAATTCTGATAGGGCTTTAAGTATATTCGATAAATTCATTTTTATAGAAGTCAATGGTATCGGCAGAACACTTTTAAGAAGTTATTAAAAATTAATAAATAATAGTGCTAGATGCGTTGGTTAGCTAAATTCATATATTTTAAAGTCATGGGTTGGAAAGTGGTTGGAAATACCAACTTTTCTAAAGATACCGTTAAGAAAGCTGTAATCATTGCAGCTCCGCATACGAGTTGGGTTGATTTTTATTTGTCTCTTTTGTTACGAAGTGTCACCCAGGTAAAAACTAATTTTGTAGGAAAAAAGGAGCTCTTTGTATGGCCATTTGGCTATTATTTTAGAGCAGTAGGCGGAAAAGCTTTAGATAGAACTTCGGGCCAAAATAAAGTAGAAACGATAGCTAAATTATTTGAAGGAGAAGACGAGTTTAGATTGGCATTATCACCAGAAGGGACTAGGAAAAAAGTTGAGAACTGGAAAACAGGGTTTTACTATATCGCTAAACGAGCTAACGTGCCAATTATAATGTACACTTTCGATTTTAAAAATAAACAGAATAAAGTGTCAGAACCATTCTATCCAACAGATAATTTAGAAGCTGATTTTAAATACATGAAATCCTATTTTAAGGGTGTTGAAGGAAAGGTAAAAGAATACAGCTAGAATTCCGATATATATTCTGGCACGAGAATTGAAGTATTCATATTGCAATGAAACATAAAGTAAACTCCAAGTCCCTAAAAAGAAACATTGCCCCAAAAAGCTGTCTGATTTAATTAGATGGCTTTTTTCATTAGTATCATTTTTTAGGATATTTCTTACATTTCTATTTGTTAAAGTTAGCAAAAAACTATCAACTTAATTTATTGATAATTAGGCTTTTGTGTGTGTTGTGTTTCTTGGTTTTAAATTTTAAAAAAACCAAAACTTGATTTTTTCGTATATATAAGTACAAAGTATTAACTCAAAAAAACACAATTATGATTAACAAGAATTTCAATTCAATTTTCGTTTTATTATTAACACTTGGTGTAACATTTACATCGTGTAGTGATGATGATGACGACAACAATGATGGGGGCGATAATTACGACTCTGTTACATTATATGCTTCCAATAATTCAAATGGAAATATTTCTGTTTATGATTTTGAATCTGAACAAAATATTGAAACAAAAACTTTAATAACATCCTCTACTGCAGCTGATGGAATATTTTATGACGATGATTCTGAATCAGTTTATCAAGTATCAAGATCTAACAATAGTATAGAAGGTTTTGCCAATATTGATGATTTGGTTAGCGGAAGTGTATTAAACGCAGATTTTTTAGGAACAAACGACATGTCTAGTCCAAGAGAAATGGCTGTAAATGGAAATCTTTTTGTCGTAGCAGATAATGCTGATGTAGATGGTGATGATACCACTCCCGATGGAAGGTTATTTGTGTATACTTATTCTGGCAGCAGTTTCTTATTACGAAATGTGATTACCACAGATTTCAAACTTTGGGGAATTACATTTATTGGTAACGATTTATATGCTGTAGTGGATGCCACTAGTGATTTAGCAGTATTTAATGATTTCTTGGCCAATACTACTGACGCTACAGTTAGTGCAACTAAAAGAATTACTATTGAAGGTATTGTTAGAACACATGGTATAACTTACGATGGTTCTTCGGATACTTTAATTATGACAGATATTGGAGATGCTACAAACGTTGAAGACGATGGAGGGTTTCATATCATTTCAGGTTTTACTAATAAATTTAATGCTGTAGCAAATGGTGATGTCATGGCGGTTTCAGGAAATCAAGTAAGAGTGTCTGGATCTTCAACGTTGATGGGGAATCCTGTTGATGTCGCTTATGACTCTGATAATGAGGTTATTTATATCGCAGAAGCCGGAAACGGTGGTGGTCGTATATTAGGTTTTTCTAACTTTTCAGCTGGTGGAAATATAGCGCCTTCTTTTAATAGTACACTTGCTTCTGCATCTGCAGTATATTTAGAAGATTAAAAAGAGCCTTTTTATAAGTTTAAACTAAGCCGTATTTTATACGGCTTTTTTTGCTTTCATAAATTTATCTAGCATAGAATTAGTCTGGCTTTGAAGCTTATTTTTAAAGAACTGCATGCCCCCAAAGAAAATACCTTTTACTCCCATTGCTTGTTTTGCCCATTTATGTATGTCGAATTCATCAGTGTGCTTTATAATTAAGCCCTCTTTAAATTCAAAAGACGCATCAATACTATTATGTACTTGTCGTCCTGTTTTGCTAAACGTATAGTGCGCTTCCCAATGTGCAGAACCCGTTTTGTTGTTAGCCGTTATATTAGAGAATTCAACTTTAAATCCATTTCCGTTTTGAGAAGCACAAAGCATCAGCCACATGGCTTTGGCGCGTTCTCCTTTTAAAATTCCAAATGCAGGATCTTCAAAAACCACATCATCATGATAACAAGATGCCATGGTTGTACCGTCCGAATTATTCAAGGCTGTATAAAATTTTTCTATGATGTTTTCCATAATATTCAAATTAATTTAAAGATTTATAAAACCATTCCGTACAAAAGTACGTAAGTAGAGTGCTATTAACTCATGTTCTTTTATTCGAATGGGATTTAATTGCTATGAAAAGGAAAGGCCATCTTTAACGAGATGGTCTTTTTTTAGTCGATAGTAATTGTATTTCTATAACCGATGTCTGTCTGTTGGTCAAATAAAAACTCAAAATAACCAGCATCGCCTTTTTGTCCTTGTATTGTGGTTTTTGCTCTACCGATTTCTAATCCAGATTTATTATAAGCCTTGGCGATTACTTCGGCATTAAGCGCTGTTTTAAAAATGAAATATAAGGTGAGTTTGTTGTTGTTACTATGATTTTGAGTATCAATAGTGTAGACTCCTGTTTTTAATCCTTTTTTTAACAAGCTATCTGATAATATAATTTTGCATTCTAAGGTTTTGTCAACGCCTTCCGAAACACCATCAAAGAATTCTGTGGCAGATTCACCAACGATTTCACCGCCTTTATTTAAACCTTCTTTAGTTTTGTTTGCAATGCGATTACAAGAGAATAGGCTTAAGGCACTAAGTAAAATTAGTATGCGGAATGAATTCATAATAACGGTGTTTAGACGTACTAAAAATAGTGAATTTAGCGTGTGTATTTCTTAATCTTGTCAATAATCTTTTGCAAATTATAATAAACAAATTCATTCGTTTTTGCATAATAAAACGAGATAAAGCAAACAACAGAAAGGAATAGTATAGCTCCAATTACAGCTTGCCAAGGCTCTAAAGTTCTACCAATTAGCTGGTGTAGTCCAAGGCCAGTAAAACTACCATAAATGATTATAAAATGAATAACGTAAATGGATAGCGTTTTCTGTCCAATTTTTAGAATTAACGGTTGTTTTATATAGTTCTCTGCTAAATAGAATAAGGAAAAGAGAATTAGCACATTGCCTAGTCTGGTGAACAAATAATTATAATAAGCAACCTCTTTTAAAATTGAAAAGTCTAAGACGTAATAGAGTTTCATTAATAATTCAGATGATCCAAAAATGAACGCAATTCCGAAGACAAAAAAGCTAGATACAATGGCTATTTTGAATTTAGGTCGTTCGACATAACGATAAAATAACGTGGCTATAAAAGCACCAAATGCCACATAACCAAACCATGGGATTATAGTAAAAATAGAACCATTTGCCTTAGAAAAATAGTTTGAAAACACTACAGGAATTTCAGGTAATTCCAAATAGCGATATAGGGGTTCGGTCATAAAAATAGCCAAACCTAGAAGTAACATAATGATTGAAAACAGCAATGTTTTTTTTAATGCGAGCCTGTAGATAAATACAATAAGTATAAGTGAGAGTCCGATGCATTGCAGTACATCTATAACTAAAAAATAACTTGAAAATTTACCCGTTAGCCATTCAAAAATTGGGGCACGCAACAAATAACCAATACCAATAAGCATAAATCCTCGCATTAGGCCCTTTTGCATACGCTTCTTAATCGTTCCGTTTTGCTTCGCTCTTATTAATAAATATGAAAAAATGAGACCCGAAATCGTAAAAAAGGTTGGTGCAGTAATACCTCTTAAATATTCCCAAACTTTAAAAGCGGTATAACTATGGTTTCTATATGAAGGTTCTAGCAGTGTATCTATAAAGTGCCCCTGTAGCATCATTAAGATAGCAAATGCTCTAACAGCATCTATAAAATATAAACGGTTTGCGCTCAAGTTGAAATTGGTTGGTGTGCAAATGTACTATTTTAGAGTTGGAATAAAATAATATGACGGTTTTTTGGGTTTGTGTTTATCGTTTTATTCTATTAATATGTTGATGTCCTTTGGTGTAAAGTATTCTTCTTTTACGCTAAAAATAGTGTGAAAATTTCCCTTTATAGTTAGTTTAGGGTTTACAAGAAGTTCTGATTTAGCTACACTATCTATTATATTCAATTCAGGTATTTCTAAAATGATGCTTTCTTTTGATTCTGAAATTAGGCCCTTAAAAGTCTTTTTAAATGGTTGAGTTTTTGAGATGGTAAACTCATCGATATATTCGCTTTCATCGGTCGTCAAACTTGGTCCCTCAATGAAATGTTTTTTTAATTCTTGTGAGAATCCTAATTCCGTGCTTGTTGCATGAAATGAAATTTTTAAATTATCAAGATTTTTCTTAATTCTGATTTTCTTTTCTCCACTTTTAGGAGATACTATAGCCGTTATTTCAAAGTTGTCATTAACTCTATATGATGCTTCATCCGTTAAGAAAAACATTTCGGTATCAGAAAAGTCATTTTGATTACAACTGAAAGTCAAAATTAAAAGTAGTGCATATATAAATATGTTCTTCATTTCTCAAATGTTTTACAACTTTAATAATTGCCGTCACTCTTTATGACTGTTATCAAGTGCTAAGTGAAGTTAATATTCTCCTGCTTAAAAATCAATAACTTAGATTCCCATTTGTGAATTAATTGTAAACATTATACCATAAATTCAAACCGTTTACTACCGTTTTTAGTATGAAATCACAGATAGCAGAAAATAACTAAACTTTGAGTTTAGCATTTAAGTGTTATTTTCAATAGGTGATTTCTATAATTTTAAAAATTCTATCTTCCTTCGCTAGTTTTAATATGGCAATGTCTCCGACTTTCTTTTCTGTCAGTATTCTTGCTATTGGAGAAATGAATGCAATTTTTCCTTTAGAAATATCAGCTTCATCTACGCCTACAATTTGATAGCGTTGGACTGTTGTTTTATTTCCGGTTTTTAAAGTTACCAATGCTCCAAATCGTATTTCGCCCACAGGTTGTTTGCTTAGGTTTATTGTTTTTGAAGTCGCAATTCGGTTGGTCAACAACTGTAATTTAGCGTTTATATAATTCGTGGTGATACGTTTTTCTTTTTCATTTGTAGTGTCTATGCCATCTCTTTCATTAATGAGATTTTCTTTTTCAGCTAAAAGTTCATCCATACCAACTTGCGTAACATAATTAGTTACACCTTCTGGTAAGTCGGCTCTTGGTGGTACCATAGGAATTTCCTCTTGGTCATCTTCTTTTACAAATCCTCTACTCATGACTTATTTAGGTTATTGCTATCTTCTTTATTAAGACTTAAAAACTTTAAACCCAATGCTAATAGCACAATAGATGCTAGAAGTATTAAAATTTCCCATTTAAGGTTGTTGATATTCACAAAGACTACCTCAAGAAATTTCACAAAAAGAATTATGACAATGACTTCAGCTAGCACATTTTTTAAATGACCAATATTTGGTGTTCTAATCCATTTTAAAACACCATTTCCATTATCATATATTTTGTTTGAAATAAATAAAGTATAAACTCCGTGTGCAAAAATGAATAGCACTAATGCTATTAAAAACGTATCTAAAGATTTTATAAGATAAGTAGTGGCTATATCTGCAGGATGTAAATGTGCTTTGTTTTCTGGAATATAATTGAAGATGACAACTCTAAAAGCATTAATGGTTTTTAAAGCACCAACGATAAAGAGTAACAGTGAGCCAAGAAGTGAACCTATTATTGCAGTCAAGCTGATATAACGGAAAAGATAGAATGTTTTTTTCATAATTAAAAAGTGATTAAAATCTTTTATTAAGACTTTGATTAAAACAATAAAACCCTGGAATATCCAGGGTCTTATTATAAACTTATTTTATAAAGTTTTAATTAAAAGAATCCCATAGGTTTCTTGTCGTAAGAGATCAACATGTTTTTTACAACACGGTAATGATCTAAAGCCATTTTGTGGTTTTCACGACCGAATCCTGATTCTTTAACTCCTCCAAAAGGAGCATGAGCAGGATACGTATGGTATTGGTTTACCCAAACTCTACCAGCTTGTATAGCACGAGGAACTTGGAATAATTCGTGAGCATCACGAGACCAAACACCTGCTCCTAAACCATAAGGTGTATCGTTTGCGATTGCGATTGCTTCTTCAGTAGAACTGAATGTTGTTAAAGCTACAACTGGACCAAAAATTTCTTCTTGGAAAATTCGCATCTTGTTATTTCCTTTTAAAACGGTAGGTTGGATGTAATATCCTTCAGAAAGTTCTCCTTCGTAGTTTCCAGCGTCTCCACCAGCTACAACTTCGGCTCCTTCTTCTTTTCCTATTTTAATATAGTCAAGAATTTTGTTATATTGAGGTTTAGATACTTGAGATCCAATCATTGTTTCTGGATCTAATGGATTTCCTGTTTTGATTGCTTTTAAACGCACTTTCATTTTTTCGATGAAATCGTCAGCAATATCTTCGTGTACTAAAATACGTGATGGAGCTGTACAAATTTCACCTTGATTCAATGCGAACATTAATGCACCTTCAATAGCTTTGCTATAGAAATCATCATTATGATCTGCTACTGATGGGAAAAATACGTTTGGTGATTTTCCACCTAATTCCATAGTTACTGGAATAATGTTTTCTGCTGCATTATGTAAAACTTTACGTCCTGTTTCCGTAGAACCAGTAAATGAAAGTTTTGCAATACGTTTAGAAGTAGCTAATGCTGCACCAGCTTCTGCACCAAAACCAGTTACAATGTTTAATACACCTGCAGGTAAAATGTCACCGATAAGTTCCATTAATGCAATAACACTAGTAGGGGTTTGTTCTGCTGGTTTAACAACCGCTGTACAACCGGCAGCTAAGGCTGGAGCAATTTTCCAAGCTAACATTAACATTGGGAAGTTCCAAGGGATGATTTCACCAACAACACCAATAGGTTCGTGTAATACAATACTAACCGTGTTTTTGTCGTGTTCTGAAATACTTCCTTCATCTGCACGAATGACACCTGCGAAATAACGGAAATGATCAATACAGTAAGGAATATCTGCTGCACGAGATTCACGAATAGGTTTCCCGTTATCGATAGTCTCTAAAGTTGCCAAGTACTCGAAGTTATCTTCCATTACTTGTGCAATCTTCAATAACGCATTACTACGTTCTGTTGCTGAAGACGTACTCCAAGAAGGGAACGCTTCGTGTGCAGCGTCAAGAGCAAGATCGATGTCTTCTTGAGTTGAACGTGCAGCTTGCGTAAATACTTTTCCATCTACTGGAGATACGTTATCGAAATACTGACCTTTAACAGGTGCTACGAATTTACCTCCAATAAAGTTTCCGTATCTTTCTTTGAATACCGGTTTTGTTACATTTGCCATAATTATAATTTTTAAATTTGATTTTAATTTATGCTTGCTAAAACAAGCGTTGTGTAATTTTGATGCAAATGTATGTTGGGTTATTACCTTTCTATTTATTGATATGGTTCAATAACTTATGAAAAAAGGTCAATATGAATATTTGTGAAGAATAAATATGAAATATAATATCTAAATAGCTAGTAAATAGCGGTTTATGTAAATTATTTTTTAACTAGAAATATCTGATGGACTAACTCCGAACTTGTTTTTAAAGGCTACACTAAAGTTAGACAGGTTGTTATAACCAATATCTAAATAAATATCTGAAGCTTTTAATTCACCTCCTTGCAACAATTCTTTAGCTTTTTGAAGACGTTTGTCTTGAAACCATTTTCCAGGTGGTTCCTTATATTCGTTTGTAAAATGACGTTTAAAAGTCGATAGACTCATATTACAGAGAAAGGCAATTTCTTCCACTTTTAAATTGGAATCTACATTGCTTTCAACTGTGTTTTTGAATGGTGAAATCTCTTTAGAAATTAAAGAGTGTAAATAATATTCGAATTCATGACCATACTTATTAAGCATATAGAGCATTATTTCTTCAAATTTTAATGATAATAGCGCATTGCTATAACTATGATTTGAAAATGTGCTAGAAGATAAAGAGCTTATAAAAGATGCAATATAATCATCATTTTCAATTACAAAATATGGTACATCCTCCTTATAAGGTTTTACATTACTCGTGTACTTACTTAAAAAATCTGTGAGTTTCTTTTCAGAAAAAAAGAAAAGCTTACAGTAATAAATGGCCTCTGTATCTAATAACTCTGTCCAAAGCCAATTTCCTTTTTTGAGCAACAATGATTGATCTTTATTTACAGCAACCGATTTTCCTGCAAAGTGTACTTGCTTTTTTCCAACCTGTAAAAAACTAAACATATTCATACCTAAATTGACCTTGCTTTTAACAACATCACTAATCATTTTAAAATCATAGACAAATATGTCTTGATTTACTTTTTGGTTTTTAATGAAAATTTCAGGTATGTTTTCTATTGGCATCTATTTTTTTTTAGCTTGTAGGTAACGTTGAGGTATAGTTCTGTTTGAATGAACTATATAGATTGATAAGCGAAGTTAATTTTTTTTAAACTTAAAACCCATAGCATAAAGTCTCATTTATAAATTAATTGTAAACATTATACCATAAATTCAAACCGTTTACTACATTTATAATCTATGGAATTTTTAAATCAACTACTCAGTGACTTTTCATCATTAGCTTGGGGTTTGCCTTTGCTTATTTTATTAATTGGTGGAGGTTTATATTTATTAATACGCTCTCACTTTTTACCATTTCGGTATTTAGGACATGCCTTAAATGTGCTTCGTGGAAAATATGACGACCCAAATGATCCTGGGGAAATTTCTCATTTTCAGGCGTTGTCTACCGCATTGTCAGCAACCGTTGGCATGGGAAACATTGCAGGTGTTGCCGTAGCAATTTCTATTGGTGGACCTGGAGCCGTGTTTTGGATGTGGATTAGTGCCGTAGTTGGGATGTCTACAAAATTCTTCACCTCTAGCTTAGCGATTATGTATAGAGGTAAAGATAGTGCAGGCGAAATTCAAGGTGGTCCAATGTATTTTATTATGGAAGGCTTAGGGAAATCTTGGAAGCCTTTAGCGGTGTTTTTTAGTCTTTGTGGACTAATTGGAGCCTTACCTGTTTTTAATGTCAACCAGCTTACGCAAGCTTTAAATGATATTTTATTAATCCCAAATGGAGTAGAAGTCGGTTTAAAATCGAATCTTATTATTGGTTTCGTTTTAATCAGTATTACGGCTTTAGTTATTCTAGGCGGCATAAAACGTATTGGAAATGTAGCATCGCGCTTAGTACCAACGATGGTAGCTCTATATTTTGTGTTGGTTATTATAATTCTTGTAGCACATAGTGATGTTTTAGTGTACTATCTAAAATTGATATTTACAGATGCTTTTGCGGCTAATTATTATCCTAAAGACGATACCTTTTTAGGTGGAGTTTTGGGAGCATTAATTCTACATGGAATTAAACGTGGAGCGTTTTCAAACGAAGCCGGAATTGGTACAGCACCAATGGCTCATGGAGCAGCAAAAACGGACGAGCCAATTCGAGAAGGTTTGGTCGCTATGCTGGGCCCTGCAATAGATACCTTAATTGTTTGTACACTTACAGCTTTAGCTATTTTAGTTACTGGTGTTTGGGAAACCACTTCCGATAATGGCGTGAGTCTAACAGCTTCGGCCTTTGCAGATGTTATGCCTAATTATGGTAAATACTTGTTATTAGTTTGTATCGCTGTTTTTAGTATGAGCTCGCTGTTCTCTTATTCGTATTATGGCACAAAATGTATGTCATTCCTCTTTGGAGCAGATAAAAAGCATTACTATAATTACTTCTATATTTTGAGTATTCTCATTGGTGCAACTACAAGTTTAAGTATGATGATTAACCTTATTGATGGCATCTTTGCTTTAATGGCAATTCCGACGATGTTGGCAACGCTAATCTTAGCACCAAAAGTTTTAGTTGAGCTTAAAGCGTATATAAAACGAATGAAAGAAGACTAATTATTTACTTACAGAAGCTTTAAACTGTTGAGGTGTCATCATTTCTGTTTTTTTAAACTGCCTGTTGAAGTAACTCGTATTATTGAATCCAGATTGAAAGGCAATTTCTGACATTCGTAAGTTTGGTGTTGATTTAATAAGCTTTTTAGAAAACTTAATCTTTTCCGAATTTATATAATCAATAGGTGAAATGCCTAAGGTGTTTTTAAACTGCTTATGAAAGTGAGATGTGCTCATATAGGCTTTCTCTGCTAATTGATCTACGGAAATATCTTTATTGGTTAGATTGTCTTTTATGAATTTAATAACAGTTCCTATTCTGGTATCTGTAAATATATGACTGTCATTAGTGATTAAAGATTTGGCTTTAGTTTGAAGCAATCTTACAATTAATTCCTGAATCATTAAATCTAACAATACATCTTTAGACGTGTTGCTGTTGGTAAACGTATAGGTTAAGCGTTCAATTAAATGATTGACATCTACATTATTGATTAAATGAGAACTGGTCGCATCTAAGTCCCAATTATTGTTTTCATTTTCTATGGCAACATGATGATTAAATTTCCCGACGACTTCTTCAATTTTAAACGCATCAATACCTAAAGCTAAACATTGCGTAGGTTTATGTTTTGTAGCAATTGGGAAATCTATGACCATTTCCTTATTGGTTGGCATTACAACGGATTCCCCAGGAAAAAAATCAAAAGCATCAAAACCTTCTAGGTGCATTACCTTTTTACCTGTAAGCATACTTGCTATAATCGGAAAATCAAATTTCAGAGATACTTGTTCTGCGATAACGTGAGTTTCATAAATGTTCAATTCAGCATATTCAGCATTATAAGTAGTTCTATTTTCTACTAATGTGCTCAATTTTCTATGGCTTTTATGTGTATCTAATAAACCTCTCATGTTCAATATTACAAAAAAATAGTCTTAAAAATTGTTAATAATAGATATGTTCAAAAATATAATAAATATGTTCAAGATAATTGGGATTTGATAAAATAACTTTATCAAAATTAAAGTATAGATAATTTTTATGCTAAATAAATAAGTAATTAACAATAAAACGTATTAAGGTATGAGCTATTCAAAACCAGAATTTAAAGACAAGTATTCCAATTTTATAAACGGAAAGTTTGTGCCGCCAGTTGGTGGTGAATATTTTGAAAACACATCTCCTATAGATGGAAGTGTCATTGCAAAATATCCAAGATCACAAAAAGAAGATGTAGAAAATGCAGTTGACGCTGCTAATGCGGCAAAAGAAGCTTGGGGAAATACGCCTGCAGCTGAACGCGCTAAACTTTTAAATGAGGTAGCAGATATTATAGAAGCGAATTTAGAAGAATTTGCCGTTGTTGAAACCTGTGATAATGGAAAGCCTATTCGAGAAACGTTGAATGCAGATATTCCTTTAGCTGTAGATCATTGGCGTTATTTTGCTGCATGTATCAGAGCAGAAGAAGGTAGTGCTACAGAGTTAGATCAAAATACCTTATCCATGAATATTAAAGAACCATTGGGCGTTATTGGTCAAATTATTCCATGGAACTTTCCGTTATTAATGTTGTCTTGGAAGTTACCTCCTGCATTAGCAACCGGTAATTGTGTGGTATTAAAACCTGCAGAACAAACTCCGTCATCAGCAACATTATTAATGGAGAAAATTGCAGATGTTTTTCCTCCTGGTGTATTAAATATTATTCATGGTTTTGGTCCAGAAGCAGGGAAACCTTTAGCATCGAGTTCTAAAATTGATAAAGTGGCGTTTACAGGAGAAACAACTACAGGGCAATTAATTATGCAATATGCATCTAAAAACCTAAATCCAGTGACTATGGAATTAGGTGGAAAATCGCCAAACATATTCTTTAATAGTGTAATGGATGAGGATGATGCCTTTTTAGACAAAGCCATTGAAGGTGCTGTTTTATTTGCGTTTAATAAAGGAGAAGTGTGTACATGTCCTTCACGGATTTTAGTGCAAGAAGATATTTATGATGCTTTTATGGAACGCGTCGTAGCAAGAACGAATGCTATTGTTCAAGACAACCCTTATGATGTAAATACTCAGGTTGGGGCACAAGCGTCTAATGATCAATATGAAAAAATTCAATCGTATTTTAAAATCGGAAAAGAAGAAGGAGCTAAAGTATTAACTGGAGGTGAAGCTAATAAATTAGAAGGTAATTTGGCTAATGGCTATTACATTAAACCTACCATATTAGAAGGACATAATAAAATGCGTGTTTTTCAAGAAGAGATTTTTGGACCTGTGGTTTGTGTCACTAAATTTAAAGATGAAGCTGAAGCATTAGAGATAGCTAATGATACCATGTATGGTCTCGGAGCTGGAGTCTGGACAAGAGATGCACATCAATTATATCAAATACCAAGAGCAATCAAAGCAGGTCGTGTTTGGGTAAATTGTTATCATGCGTATCCGGCACATGCACCTTTTGGTGGGTATAAAAAATCTGGATTTGGTAGAGAAAATCACCTTATGATGATGAGTCATTACAGGCAAAC
Source organism: Winogradskyella pacifica (assembly GCF_013403915.1). GTDB lineage: Bacteria > Bacteroidota > Bacteroidia > Flavobacteriales > Flavobacteriaceae > Winogradskyella > Winogradskyella pacifica. Next base: position 17,924 of record NZ_JABFDI010000009.1, on the reverse strand, counting down.
AAAAAACATGTTAATCTCTTACGATAAGAACAAATTAGGTTTCTTTTAGAAATAAATAATTAATAGCAACTCGAAGCTGTCTAAGAAATAAGATTATAGATCACTTTTTTCAGGCAGCTTCTTTTTTTAAATTAAAACAGAAACATCTGATAATAAATAATTTAATTCTAGAATCGTTATTATAATATATTGTTCTCAAGGGTTTTTAAAATAAGACCACTTTTTTATCAGTTAGTTAGAATCAAGTCTTTGTTCTTTGTTCTAGAAGCGAAGCGGTCTTTCATCTTTTAGACTAAAAACATAAGCATCCAATTAATAATTATTTAATTCTAGAGTCTTTATAATAATATTTGGTTTATAAGAGTTTTTAAAATGAGACGAACTTTTTATCAGTTAGTAAGGATCACGTCTTTGTTCTTTATTCTAGAAGCGAAGCGGTCTATCATCTTTTAATAATAATAAACATATGAAACGTGTAGAAATAACAGATAAAGCAGCAGAAGTAGTTAAACAACTTAAAACCAAGCATGGTGATTTAATTTTCCATCAAAGTGGAGGTTGTTGTGATGGCTCTGCTCCAATGATTTTTGAAAAAGGAGATATGTATCTAGATGAAAGCGATATTCTTTTAGGTAATGTTGAAGGTGTTGATTTTTATATGAACCAAGATCAGTATGAATATTGGAAGCACACCCACTTAACCGTTGATGTTACTGAAGGTAGAGGCGCAAGTTTTTCATTAGAAATACCTTTAGGTCTTCGGTTTTTAATTCATTCACGATTATTAACTGAAGAAGAAGCTTCTTTTTTTAATCCAAAATAACTACCTTTTTAAACTCAAAAAATAAGACTAAAACATGAGTAATTATCACATTAAACAATTTGAAGAATATTTTCAAGTATATAGAAAATCAGTACGTAATCCTGAGCAATTTTGGGAAGAAATAGCTGAAGAACATTTTACGTGGAAAAAACGATGGTCTAATGTTTTAAGTTATGACTTTAAGAAAGCTGAATTCAAATGGTTTGAAGACGCCAAACTTAATATTACAGAAAACTGTATCGATAGGCACTTACACACCAGAGGTGATAAAACAGCTATTTTATTTGAACCTAATAGTCCAGATGATGAAGCAGAACATATTACATACAAACAGTTGCACGAAAGGGTTTGTAAATTCGCTAATGTTTTAAAAAGTAAAGGCATTAAAAAAGGAGATGTGGTTTGTGTGTACTTGCCTATGATTCCAGAATTAGCCATCTCAATTTTGGCCTGTGCAAGAATAGGTGCGATTCATTCAGTTATTTTTGCTGGCTTTTCAGCGACAGCAATATCGTCTCGAATTAATGATTGTAACGCTAAAATGATGATTACCTCAGATGGTTCTTATCGCGGTTCAAAAACTATAGATTTAAAAAGTATCGTTGATGAAGCGTTAAATGAAACACCAGGTATTGAATCTGTTTTAGTAGCTAAGCACATTCAGTCTGATATTAACATGAAAGACGGTCGCGATTTTTGGTTAGCACCGCTTTTAGAAGAAGCATCATCAGATTGTGTTGCTGAAGTTATGGATGCTGAAGATCCACTGTTTGTTCTATACACTTCTGGTTCTACAGGAAAACCTAAAGGAATGGTTCATACTGTCGGCGGTTATATGGTTTATACGGCTTATACGTTTAAAAATGTTTTCCAATATCGCGAGGAAGATATTTATTGGTGTACTGCAGACATCGGTTGGATCACTGGTCATAGTTATATTGTTTATGGACCTTTGGCAAACGGAGCAACATCTGTAATGTTCGAGGGTGTCCCAAGTTATCCAGACTACGGACGTTTTTGGAATATTGTAGAGAAACACAAAATAACACAGTTTTATACTGCACCAACGGCTATTAGAGCACTAGCAAAACAGGGTACGGAATTTATAGAAAAATATGATTTATCATCATTAAAAGTGTTAGGATCTGTTGGAGAACCTATAAACGAAGAGGCATGGCACTGGTATGATGAAAACGTCGGGAAAAAGAAAAGTCCGATAGTAGATACCTGGTGGCAAACGGAAACAGGAGGTATAATGATCACACCAATTCCATTTTCTACGCCAACCAAACCAACCTATGCAACCTTGCCATTTATAGGAATTCAGCCTGCTTTAATGAACGAAAACGGTCAAGAATTAAAAGGTAATCAAGTGGAAGGACGTTTATGTATAAAATTCCCTTGGCCAGCAATGGCAAGAACAATTTGGGGAAATCATCAACGCTACAAGGACACGTATTTTTCTGCTTATGATAATATGTATTTTACAGGAGATGGTGCCTTAAGAGATGAGGTTGGCTATTATAGAATAACCGGTAGAGTAGATGATGTGATTATTGTGTCTGGGCATAACTTAGGAACAGCTCCAATTGAAGATGCCATTAATGAGCATCCAGCGGTGTCAGAATCTGCTATTGTAGGTTTTCCACATGATGTAAAAGGAAATGCATTATATGGTTATGTCACCTTGAAAGATGTTGGAGAAAGCCGAAACCATGATAATTTAAGAATGGAAATCAATCAACTTATTACAGATCGAATTGGTCCTATAGCTAAGCTAGATAAAATTCAGTTTACAGAAGGTTTACCAAAAACAAGATCTGGTAAGATTATGCGTCGTATTCTAAGAAAGATTGCGGCTAATGAAACGGATCAATTAGGCGATACAAGTACATTGTTGAATCCCGAAGTCGTTCAGGATATTATTAATAATGTGAAATAAAATGTATTAAGATTAAATTTAAAATCCAAAACTTTATTTAAGTTTTGGATTCTTTTGTTTTTGAAACCGTAGGGTTATCTATTCAGATTTAGAATCTTTTGATTTTTGAACAATAGCCTTTAAACGTGCTTTGCGCTCTTCAACTTGAGACTTTTTCTTATTCTTTTTCTGATTAATAAGTTTTGTATGCTTGGCTTTGTTATTTGTGTTTTTCTCTTTGCCTTGTTTTGCCATTGTGTTTAAAATTGTTTTCAGGGTGTAAAACTAAGCATAATTTAATATAAACATAATAGTATTGTTTGGTTCTGGGATTTAAGAATACCATTTACTTTTTTATCTTCGCTTCAAATTAAAAAATGTTATGCTAAAAGCAGTATTATTTGATATGGACGGTGTCATTGTTGATACGGAACCCTTACATCGAAAAGCCTACTATCAAATGTTCAATAATGTTAACATAGAAGTTGATGATTTACTTTATGAATCCTTCACAGGACAATCTACCATCAATATTTGTAAACGATTAGTTGATCATTTTAACTTAAATGATACACCAGAACGTTTAGTCAGTATTAAACGAAAACATTTTAAATTTTTGTTTGAAAACGATTCTGATCTCACTTTGATTGAGGGGGTTTTAGAACGTATAAAAGATTACCATGTTAATGGCTTAAAACTTGTAGTTGCGTCTTCTGCATCTATGCCAAACATAAACCGCATTTTCGATCGCTTTGATTTGAATCAATTCTTCTTCGGTAAATTCAGTGGCGCGGATTTAGAAAAATCAAAACCACATCCAGAAATCTTTATTAAAGCAGCAGAACACACAGGATTCGATAAAAAGGAATGTATGGTGATTGAAGATTCTACCAATGGTATAAAAGCAGCACATTCCGCAGGTATTTTTTGTGCAGGCTTTAAAAGTGAACATTCATCAGGTCAAGATTATACAAAAGCTAATGTTGTGATTTCTGATTTTAAAGAATTGGCGTATTCAAAAGAGCATCTCTTTTTTAAGCATTAATGCTAGCCTAATATGGGGTTTAAATTTGCTATTTATGTCCTATTAATGTCATTTGTTTTTATGCTGTTTTGTATTGCTTCAATAGGTTCAAAACGCAATTCATGTATAATTTTTTAATATTTAATGCAATAGGGCTTCGTGCTAACTAGTTGTTATGCAGAGGCTTGTTTGTATGTGTGTCTTATTTAGATATTTCTTATCTTGTACAGTGTCAAACTTATATTAACAAATAACTCATCATTATGAATATCAAAAAACGAAATGCCTTTAGACTATTGTCTTTAGCGTTACTTGCGTGTGTGTTTATAGCACCACAAAATTTAGAAGCTCAGCGTAAAAAGAAAGACAAAAAGAGTAAAACGGAAACGCCTGCGCCAAAACCAAAAAAGAAGAAATCAATAAAAGATCTTACCAAGTCAAGCAAAAAGATTGAAGGGCTTTTTACAATGTATCGAGATACCATTACAGGTAGTTTACAGATGGTGGTTAGTGAAGCGCATTTAGATAAAGATTATATTCATTTTAATCAAGTTTCAAACGGAGTTACAGATGCTGGTAGATTTAGAGGAGCCTATGGAGGTTCCAAAGTTTTTAAGGTAAAGAAATACTATGATAAAATAGAGTTTGTATCTCAAAACACATCCTTTTATTTCGATCCCGAAAGTGCTATTTCTAAATCTAAAGATGCTAATACTAGTGAAGGTATCATGGCAACTGTAAAAATTGAGGCACATGACAAAGAAGAAGGCTTATACCTTATAAAAGCCGATGATTTATTTTTAAAAGAAACGTTTACTCAGGTAAAACCACCGCGTTTTCCAGGCTCTAGTCCAATGGCTTTTAGTCTTGGTAATCTAGATAAGACAAAAACAAAGATTAATTCAATAAAGAATTATGAAGATAATACAAATCTTGAGGTTGAATATGTATACTCAAGTCCTTCTGTGTTAAATGGCGGATCTCAAGCTATAACTGATGGTAGAAACGTAAGTATTAAGGTGTTTCATAGTTTAATAGCAATGCCAGATAATAGTTATGAACCTCTTTTTGATGATCCAAGAGTTGGTTATTTTACAACTCAAGTTGAAGACCAAACAGCGACTAATTCTACGCCATATAAAGATTTAGTGCACCGCTGGAATTTAATTAAAAAAGATCCTGAAGCGGCAATCTCAGAACCTGTAAAACCAATTACATGGTGGATGGAAAATTCGACACCAGTAGAATGGAGAGAAACAATTACACAAGGAGTTTTAGAATGGAATAAAGCGTTTGAAAAAGCAGGATTTAAAAATGCCATGGTGGTTAAAATGCAGCCAGATGATGCTGATTGGGATGCTGGTGACATTAACTATAATGTATTACGTTGGACGTCTTCTCCAAATCCACCTTTTGGAGGTTATGGACCAAGTTTTGTAAATCCTAGATCAGGTGAAATAATTGGTGCAGACATTATGTTAGAATATGTGCATTTTACAAATAGAGTGTTTTATGATCAGTTATTTGATTTAGCAAAAGCAGATACTGAATTTGATGCATCAGAGTATTTAAAAAAGAATAAAGTGCTATGTTCTTTTGGTCATGTAATGCACGAAAACAGCTTATTTGGGCAAGCATTAATTGAAACTACAGGTGGCTCAGATTTAGAAATGGCTCGTATGAAAAAAGAATCGATGCTAGCTTTAATTATGCATGAGGTGGGGCATACACTTGGACTTAATCATAACATGAAAGCAAGTCAATTATTTTCACCTGAGGAATTAGCAGATAAAGAATTTATAGAAGGGAAGTGTTTAACTGGCTCTGTTATGGATTATGCAGGTATTAATATTACTAACGACAGAGCCAAGCAAGGTCAATATTACGATACATCTGTTGGGCCTTATGATGTTTGGGCAATTCAGTTTGGATACACGCCTTTTAAATCTGAAGGTGAAAAAGTAGCGTTGCTTAACAGAAGTACGGAACCAGAATTAATATTTGGTAATGATGCAGATGATATGCGTGCACCAGGAAAAGCAATTGATCCGAGAGTAATGATTGGGGATTTGTCTAACGACCAAATTGGGTATTCTATTGATAGAATTAAGTTAGTTGATAGCATGATGAGTGGTGTTAAAACTAAATTCGCTAAAACTGGAGAATCATATCAAGAATTAAGACGTGCTTATTACTTATTAAGTGGGCAACGTGCAACTGCTGTAAATGTCATTTCAAGATTTATTGGTGGCGTTTATGTCGATAGAGCAATGATCGGACAAGAAGGAGGATCGCAACCGTTTACTCCTGTTAGTTTAGAAGATCAAAAACGTGCAATGAATGCTTTAACTAAATATGCTTTTGCGCCTACAGCTTTTAGTGCACCAAGTGAGTTATATAATGATTTAGCGATGCAACGACGTGGCTTTGGTTTTATGAGAGGTACCGAAGATCCTAAAATTCATCAACAAGTATTAACATATCAACAGAATGTATTGAGTCATGTTTTACATTATAATACCTTACAGAGAATCACAGATAGTGAGTTGTATGGTAACGAATATAGCTTGTCTACATTTATGACGGATTTAAATTTAGCTGTTTTTAATGCGGATATTAATGGTAATGTGAATTCGTTTAGACAAAATTTACAAATTTCATATACCAATACCCTTATAGATATGTTAACAGGAAAACAAAGTAGTCGTTATTCTAATAATGCAAAATCAATGGCATTATACAATTTAAAGCAAATTAGATCTATGGCTGCCGTTACAGGTAATGTGTCTAGCAAAGCTCATAAGGAACACCTGCGCACACTAATAGATAATGCACTTAAAGAGGTAAAATAAATAGAAGAGTTTAGAATAGAAAAAAGCACAAATTGCAATGCAATTTGTGCTTTTTTTTTAGTTGTAATTTAATTCTTAACCTTCGAATTCCATGTCGTCTCCGCCACCATTTCCGCGTTCTCCAGAACGGTCTTTATTGTTTAACCTTTGGTTAAATCGGTAGATGAAAGAAACATTAACCTGACGTTGTCTCCATTGAAATTCGCTATAACGACTGTAGAAATCTGTAGTAGTTACAGATTCATATTTTCTAGAGTTAAGTAAATCTCTAACATTTACAGATACCGTTGCTTTTTTGTTTAATATTTCTTTACTGAATGCTAAGTCTAAAGAGAAAATACCTTCGGTATCCGATTGTGCATCTTGTCTTGCTCCTCTGTAGAATGCACTAGTTTGCCAATCTATAGCTAAAGGTAACGTGACTTTAGAACTAAAACGAGCGAACCAACTTGTGTTTTTTGCACCATAATCTACACCGTTAAAATCTCCTTCAGTTTCAAATTGGAAGAAGTTAAAACTAGAGTTTAAGCGTAGCCATTTTTCAGGGTTGTACATTAAACCAAGTTCAGCACCAGTTCGTTTGTTAGTCGCTAAGTTAATAGGTATTGTTCTAATAATGTCAATACCATCTGTAGTGGTTTGACCTGTGTTTTCTTGCACACGCTCAAAAGAATCTGTTTCGTGTTGGTAGTAAATAGAAGAGGTAAGTGTAAATTTTTCCCAACGTTTTAAATACCCTAAATCAAAAGTACTAGAGTATGCAGGATCTAAATTAGGGTTTCCTTGAAATATATTAGTTCTACTAGAACGTGAAGGAAAAGGATTAATATACCAACCACGAGGACGGTTAATTCTTCTATTATATCCAAGTGTAATACTTTCTTCATTTCCATTATCAGATGTATTCAGGTTATAAATAAAGTTAACAGTAGGGAATAGGCCTAAATAGTTGTTGTTAAAATCAGTATCGATAGGAAAACCGAATTCTTCATTTAATTCTTCTTCTGTAAGGCGTGAATCAATTTTTCCTTTTAATTGTGTGTTTTCTAATCGTAAACCAAATAGGTAAGAGAATCGTCCAAGTTTTGAACCGTACTGCGTATATAGTGCATTTACGTTTTCAGTATAATCGAAAATATTAGAAATTGTATCATTAACGACTAGGTTTCCAAAGTTTCCATTTTCTATATCTTCTTGCTCTAATTGATAATCTGTGTTGCTATTTTTAAAGTTTCCACGATAACCAGCTTCAAAACGAGAATCTTTACCTATTGGTAATACGTAATCTGCTTGAACTAGATATTCTTTTTGATCTTCATATGTATATTCTTGTTCAATTTGAAATACATCAGAATTAGACGGATCTGTGAAGACGTAATCTTCATTCAAGTAAGTAAGCCCATCTTCTTTATCTTTTTCATATTGAAAATCAGCAGTCAATTTATGATCGCTATCCTCGCCAAAACGCTTTACATAATTAAGTGCAACTTGATACCTGTTATCTTTTTCAGTTTCTCTTTCTCTTCTTAAGGTTTGTTCAATAAGAGTATAGCTATCATTAAAACGATCACTATTATTTGTAGAAATATCAGAGTCATTTCCGAAGTTGTAAAACAAACTACCTGTTACAGATGAAGATTCATTTAGAAAGTACTCCATACCAATGTTAGCATTGTAGTTTCTGCTTAAACGATCTACGTTTTGGTCTTCAATAATTTTTCTAAATTCAAGTTCTCTTAATTGTCCATCTTCATCATAAGTATCATAGTAATCAACATCAGTGAACGTTGTACGTGGTGCATCAGAATAACGCCATCCAAAATTTGAAAATAAATTGTATTTTTCTTTACGGTAATTTAAAGTTGCAGAAACGCCTAAATTATCAGGATTACCAGCGGTTAAATTAACAGACCCATTGAAGCCTAATGTTTCTTTTTGTCTAAGAATAATATTAAGAATTCCTGCTGTACCTTCGGCATCATATCTTGCAGATGGTGACGTAATCACTTCTACACGCTCAATGGCTTCTGCTGGTAATTGACTTAATATATTGCTATCACCAAAACCTGCCATAGCAGAAGGTTTTCCGTTAATTAAGATTCGAACATTTTCATTACCTCTAAGGCTAATTGCTCCTTCTACATCTACAGCAACAGATGGTACATTATTAAGAGCATCACTTACGGTTCCTCCAGCGGTAGTTAAATCTTTACCAATGTTATAAACTTTTTTATCTAATTTTATTTCGACAGTAGTACGTTCTGCAACAACCATAACTTCATTTAAAGAAGCGACATCTAAAGCCAAACTAATGGTCCCTAAATTGGTGTCTTTGTCAAAATTTCGTTCTGGGAAGTTTTTTGTTTTGTAAGAAATGTATTCTACAGATATGATATAAGTCCCTATAGGAACTTCAATATTAAATCTACCTTTAGTATCTGTAATACCACCAGTTATAATTTTGTTATCTGTTTTAGTTTTAACGACAACTGTAGCATATTCTAGTGGAATATTAGTGTCTTCTTCAATAATGGTTCCTTCAATTTTTAAGTCTTTTTGAGCAAAAGAAAAACTAAAACAAAAAATTAACAAGAAAGCGGTAATAAGGCGTAATTTCATCACAAATGTTTAAAGGTTATTAGTCTATTAGACTCGCAAAAATACCTTTAGTTTAGTTGAAATTGGTTAATCTTGTGTTAAAGACAATAAAATGGAAAGCGATTTTAACATAACATTAGTTTTAGTTCCTTTTTTTTCTTTTTCGCTTCTTTTTGGCAACTTCTTTTTCATCAAATTTTCCTGATATCATTTCCTTTATTTTGGCCATGTCATCTTCTGAAATGAGTTCTTCTAATTCTGAAAAGTGAGTGTCTTCTAAATTTTGTATTGCTGCCTTACGATCAAGAGAATGCTCAAATCTTGTTTTAAATATGGCTATTTTTTCCTCAAAAAAACTATTTATAGATAGCTTAATGATTTGCTTTTGAAAATCATCTGCCTCTAGAGTTGTTAGAAAATTAGCAATATATTCTTCTTTACGTTCTTCTGCTTCTCGCTCGTACTTTGCAATTTCTTGCTCCGAAGGTTCTCTATTCGTTTGAGGGATGTTACTCCTATTATTCCCTTGTCTTTGAGCATTAATATTTAAGCCTAAGAGAATGGTGAAAATTAATAAAATTGTCTTTCTCATGTGTTTGAGTTTATTGTTTTATGGTCACATGCTGTTCGCTTTAAATCATTTTCTTAGTTGATAAAAATTTGAACATGCATGTTTCATGTTTGTAATGTTATATAATGTCTTTGATTGCTTCTGGTGGCCTGCCAATTACAGCCTTATCTCCATTAATTACAATCGGGCGTTCTATGAGTTTTGGATGATTAACCATAGCGGCAATAATTTCATTATCAGAAAGGGATTTTCCTTTGAATTCTGATTTCCAAATTGCTTCGTTTTTTCGGATTAAATCTATAGGTTTTATGCCTAATTTTATAATCACGTCTTGTAGTTCAACAGATGTTAAGTCTTCTTCCAGATATTTTATGATTTCAAATGCTTTACCGGATTCTTCTAATATAGAAAGGCCTTGTCTCGATTTGGAACATCGTGGGTTGTGGTATATTTCAATCATTTTATGCTGATTTTATTTTAGTAACTATAATATTACAATTTTAATGCCGAATCTTCTTTTTGTCCCATCATCATTAAGTATGCTTTTAAAAACGGTTCAATAGCACCATCCATAACAGCGTCAACATTTCCTGTTTCGTGAGCAGAACGTACATCTTTGACTAACTTATAAGGGTGCATAACGTAATTTCTGATTTGACTTCCCCATTCAATTTTCATTTTTCCTGCCTCAATATCATCACGCTGTGCCATCTGTTTTTGTAGCTCAATTTCGTATAATTGAGACTTCAACATTTGCATTGCTCTATTTCGGTTATCGTGCTGAGAACGTGTTTCTGAACATTGAATTTGAATTCCTGAAGGTTTATGTAAAAGCTGAACTTTAGTCTCAACTTTGTTTACATTTTGTCCACCAGCGCCACTAGATCTGGCTGTTGTGATTTCAATGTCAGAAGGATTAATGTCTATTTCAATAGTATCATCAACCAATGGGTAAACATACACTGAAGCAAAACTCGTATGGCGTTTCGCATTACTATCAAAAGGTGAAATACGCACCAAACGATGGACTCCGTTCTCTCCTTTAAGCCAACCGAAAGCAAAATCGCCTTCAATTTCTAAAGTTACGGTTTTTATCCCAGCAACATCTCCTTCTTGCATGTTAAGCTCTCTAACTTTATAACCGCTTTTTTCGGCATACATAAGATACATACGCATTAACATGTTTGCCCAATCACAAGATTCTGTTCCGCCTGCACCAGCTGTAATTTGCAATACAGCACTTAAACTGTCACCTTCTTCAGAAAGCATGTTTTTAAATTCTAACTTTTCAATGGCATCAGTTGCAGATTCATAACGCGCTTCAACATTTTCCATCGGAGCTTCATCCTCCTTGTAGAATTCGTAAATAACTTCTAAATCTTCAAAAAGTGATTTGGCATCATTATAGTCATTAACCCAACTCTTTTTCTCACGAATGGATTTCATAACCAATTCGGCAGCTTTGGAGTCATTCCAAAAATTGGGGTCAAACGTTTGCTCTTCTTCGTTGGCGATTTCTATGAGCTTAGCATCTAAGTCAAAGATATTGTCTAAGTACGTCTAGACGGGAATTGAGATCTTTTATTTGATCTGATGTTATCATAGTGTAAGATAATTTTATACAAATATAAGGCGCGTTAATAAAGTGCCATAATTTTGAATCGATTTTTTGGAAATTCCGTAGTTTTATGATTTAGAAAAAAGACGTTAGTTTTAATTGTTCTCAATTGAAAAGAAAGAATTAATATAGATTAGCGTCAAGAATATAATTCAAAATTTAATAGAAGATTTCCGCTTTCTCGGGACATAAATATGATAATAGACTTAAGAAGTGATACCGTTACAAAACCATCAAAAGGCATGTTAGATGCTATGATGTCTGCCCAAGTTGGAGATGATGTTTTTAGAGAAGATCCTACAGTTAATGAATTAGAAGAACGGTTAGCAACACTATTTGGCAAACAAAAAGCATTATTTTTTCCATCAGGAAGCATGGCGAATCAAATCGCTATAAAGTTACATACCAATCCTGGAGAACAAGTTATTTGCGATAAATACGCTCATATTTATAATTATGAAGTTGGAGGAGTGGCTTTTCATAGCGGTGCGTCTTGTAAACTCATTGATGGCCAACGTGGTATGTTTACGGCAGAACAAGTAAAGGAAGCTATTAATCCTTCAGAGTATTATTACAGTCAAACCAGTTTAGTTGAGGTAGAAAATACCACAAATAAAGGTGGAGGAGCGTGTTGGAATTTTGAGGAATTAGAAAACATTAAAAACGTCTGTAAAACTAATAATCTAGGGTTTCATTTAGATGGAGCACGCTTATGGAATGCTATGGTTGCAAAAAACGAAACGACGATGCAATATGGTCAGCTTTTCGATACGGTTTCAGTTTGTTTAAGTAAAGGTTTAGGCTGCCCAATAGGTTCTGTGCTGATAGGAGATGCCGAGATTATGAAAAAATCTTTGAGTTTAAGAAAGCTCTTTGGAGGTAATATGCGACAGGTTGGCTATTTGGCTGCTGCTGGTTTGTATGCGTTAGATAATAATATTGAACGACTTGCAGACGATCATAAAAGAGCAAAAGAAATAGGAGCGGAGTTATCTAAATTATCCATAATTAGAAAAGTAGAACCTATTGAAACCAATATTGTCATTTTCGAATTAAATGATGGTGTGGATGAAGCACAATTCCTGAATAACTTAAAAGAAAAGAATATTCATATTATAGGAATGGGAAGTAATAAACTTAGAATGGTCACACATTTGGATTATACAACCCAAATGCACGACAAACTTTTAAGTGAGCTAAAATCTATTTAAACATATCCATTCCAGGAATATTTGGCATGCCTTCTTTTGCGACAGCAGCTACTTCTGTTTCGTGAACGTTGGTTGCTTTTTCAATCGCTTTGTTTAGTGTGAGGATTAAATAATCTTCTAACATGTCTTTATCTTGAAGTAATTCATCAGCAATATCAATAGATTTAATTGTTCTATTGGCTGTAATCGTTACTTTCAATTTATTGTCAGTACTCGCTTCGTCAATTAAAACGGTATGTAAGCGCTCTTTTGTTGCTTCAACTTTCTTTTGAGCATCTTTTAATTTGCCCATCATTCCCATCATATCTCCAAACATAATCTTATCTTTTAATTTATTCAGATACAAAATTACTAAATTGCGCCTCTTTTTAGACTAAATTTTCATAACAAATGATAAAAAATTCGGATATCACTCCTCCTATTGCCAAGAAAATTCCACATCAATTAGAAAAACATGGAGATGTTCGTGTTGATAATTATTTTTGGATGAAGGATCGGGAGCATCCAGAAGTGATCGATTATCTCAATGCTGAAAACGCGTATTGCGATTCTGAAATGGCACATACAAAAGATTTTCAGTCAGATTTATTTGATGAAATGAAAGCCAGAATAAAAGAGGATGATTCGTCTGTACCTTATAAATATAATGGCTATTGGTATATCACTAAATTCGAAAAAGGAAAAGATTACCCAATCTATACACGTAAAAAAGACAGTTTAGATAATCCTGAAGAATTGTTATTTGATTGTAACGTGATGGCTGAAGGTGAACCTTATTTCAAATTAGCAGGTATAAGTATTAGTCCGGATAATAAATTAGTGTCCTACGGAATTGATAACACAGGACGACGTAATTACACGATTCATGTAAAGAATTTAAAAACACACGAGGTGGCTTTAGATCGTGTATTAAATACGACAGGTTCTTCAAGCTGGGCAAATGATAATGCCACTTTATTTTATACCAAAAAGGATGAGGTTACTTTACGAGCGTTTCAAGTTTATAAACATCGCTTAGGAGACAATTCTGATGATGAACTTGTTTTTGAAGAAGGAGATGATACGTTTGGTGCGGCGGTTTACAAATCAAAATCTAGAAAGTATATTATTATTGCGTGTTATAGCACGCTAACTAATGAATATCATATTCTAGATGCGGATAATCCTGAAGGTAAGTTTCAAGTTTTTCAACCAAGAATAAGAGGTTTAGAATATAGCATTTCGCATTATGATAATCACTTTTATATGCTGACGAATAAGGACAAAGCGACCAATTTTAAATTAATGAAGACTTTAGAAACTGATACTAAAGTTGAAAATTGGACAGAAGTCATAGCGCATAGAGATGATGTTTTATTAGAAGGTATTGATATTTTTAAAGATTATTTAGTGATTTCTGAGCGTAAAAACGGCTTAAACGAAATACGAATAAAACGTTGGGACGGAAGTGAAGATTACTATTTACCTTTTGATAATGAAACCTATACAGCGTATACAGGTACCAATGTAGATTTTGATACTGAAATATTACGTTATGGTTATAATGCCATGACAACTCCGTCTTCGGTTATTGAGTTTAATATGCGTACTAAAACTAAAACGGTATTAAAGGAGCAAGAGGTTTTAGATAAGAATTTTGACAAAGACAATTACATCTCAGAACGTATCTGGGCAACTGCTGAAGATGGTACTAAAATCCCAATGTCTGTTGTATATCGTAAAGGCATTAAAAAAGATGGAACGAATCCATTATTGCAATACGCTTATGGAAGTTATGGTTCTACAATGGATCCTTATTTTTCGACGATTAGATTAAGCTTGTTAGATCGTGGATTTATTTATGTTATTACACATATTAGAGGAGGAGAATATTTAGGCCGTGATTGGTATGAAAATGGAAAGTTATTAAACAAGAAAAATACATTTTCAGATTTTATAGCCTGTTCGTTGCATTTAATAAAAGAGCGTTACACGTCGTCTCAACATTTATATGCTATGGGAGGCAGTGCAGGAGGTTTGTTAATGGGTGCTATAATTAACACCGCACCAGAATTATACAACGGTATTATTGCAGCGGTACCTTTTGTAGATGTCATTACGACGATGTTAGATGATTCTATTCCGTTAACCACTGGTGAATATGATGAATGGGGAAATCCGAATGATAAACTCTATTATGATTATATAAAATCGTATTCTCCTTATGATAACGTAGAAGCGAAGGCGTATCCCAACATGTTGATTACAACAGGACTTCACGATTCGCAAGTGCAGTATTGGGAGCCAGCGAAATGGGTAGCCAAACTTAGAGACTTAAAAATAGACGCTAATAAATTGTATTTAAAAACGAATATGGATGCGGGTCACGGTGGTGCATCCGGACGATTTGAAAGCTTAAAAGAAGATGCTGAAGAGTTTGCCTTTTTACTTGATTTAGAAGGAATATCCAGTTAAATCAAAAAAAAATGTTACTTTTGTGAGGTTTTAGGTGTCTAATAATTTGATTAGTTACTGAAAAATTTTATTTATGAAGCAAAACAAAAATGTATTTGATAATGTGTTACAACTAATAGGTAACACGCCCTTAATCAAATTAAATAGAATGACTGCTGACTTCGATGGTGAGTTTTATGCCAAAGTAGAAGCGTTTAATCCAGGTCATTCTTCAAAAGACAGAATTGCATTACATATTATAGAAGAAGCTGAGCGTCGAGGTATTTTGACTCCTGGTGATACAATTATAGAAACGACTTCTGGTAACACCGGTTTTAGTATCGCTATGGTTAGTATTATTAAAGGGTACGAATGTATTTTGGCTGTAAGCTCTAAATCATCTGCAGACAAAATAGACATGTTAAAGTCTATGGGCGCAAAAGTTTATGTGTGTCCCGCACATGTAAAAGCAGATGACCCTCGTTCTTACTACGAAGTTGCAAAACGTTTACACGAAGAGAATAAAGGTTCTATTTATATCAATCAATATTTTAACCAATTAAATATTGATGCACATTACAAATCTACCGGTCCAGAAATTTGGGATCAGACAAGTGGTGAAATTACACACCTAATTGCTTGTAGTGGTACAGGAGGAACAATTTCTGGAATCTCAAAGTATTTAAAAGAGCAAAACCCAAATGTAAAAGTTATTGGTGTTGATGCTTACGGTTCTGTTTTAAAGAGCTACCACGAAACACGTGAGTTTGATGATAAAGAAATTTATCCTTACAGAATTGAAGGTTTAGGTAAGAATTTGATTCCTACGGCTACGGACTTTGATCTAATTGATAAGTTTATCAAGGTTACAGATGAAGAAAGTGCACATACGGCAAGAGAAATTTCAAATACTGAAGGTCTTTTTGTAGGTTATACAAGTGGTGCAGCAATGCAAGCGATTAAACAATTACAAGAAGAAGGAGAATTTAAGTCAACGGATAAAGTTGTAGTGATTTTTCCAGATCATGGATCGCGTTATATGAGTAAAGTCTATAATGATAAGTGGATGGAAGATCAAGGCTTTTTTGATGCTAAAAGTGTTGTACAAGCAACTATAGAGTACATAAAATAGATTATAATTAAAAAAAAACATATGCCTATTGCCAAAATTGTAATAGGCTTTTTTTTGCAGAATAATTAAGTGAAATATGTTGAATAAAGCGGTTTATAACTTGTGAATACTTCACTAAATAAATTATGCATTCATAATATTATTACCTAATTTTGCAGACACTAACTAGATAAATTAACAATTATTAATCGTTGGTTTTATGCTTTCTAAGCATAGAACCAATTTTTAATATCAAAGTATGCGTGCATGAAGGATTTATTTGCAAAGATTTATAAAGATAAAGGACCACTTGGAAAATGGGCAGCTCAGGCTGAAGGTTATTTTGTGTTTCCAAAGCTTGAAGGTGAAATCTCTAATAGAATGAAGTTTCAAGGGAAAGATGTTATTACTTGGAGTATCAATGATTACTTAGGTTTAGCCAATCATCCAGAAGTTCGAAAAGTAGATGGGGAAGCTGGTGTTAAGTACGGTTCTGCATACCCTATGGGAGCACGTATGATGTCTGGTCACACAGATTTACATGAGCAATTACAAAACGAATTAGCTGCTTTTGTTAATAAAGAGGCTGCATACTTATTAAATTTTGGATATCAAGGAATGGTATCTACCATTGACGCTTTGGTAGCTAAAGATGATATTATTGTTTACGATGTTGATGCACACGCTTGTATTATTGATGGTGTGCGTTTACACATGGGTAAACGTTTTACTTATAAGCACAACGATATCGTAAGCTTAGAGAAAAACTTAGAGCGTGCTACAAAAATGGCAGAGCAAACAGGGGGAGGGATTTTAGTTATTTCTGAAGGTGTCTTCGGAATGCGAGGAGAACAAGGCCGTTTAAAAGAGATTGTTGAGCTTAAGAAGAAATTCAACTTTAGATTTTTTGTAGATGATGCTCACGGATTTGGTACTTTAGGTGCTACAGGTGCTGGAGCAGGTGAGGAGCAAGGAGTTCAAGATGACATCGATGTTTATTTTGCAACTTTTGCAAAATCTATGGCAAGTACAGGTGCGTTTATTGCAGCTGATAAAGAAATTATAGATTATTTAAAATATAACTTACGTTCTCAAATGTTCGCTAAGTCGTTACAAATGCAGCTTGTTGTTGGTGCATTAAAACGTTTAGACATGTTGCGTACAATGCCAGAACTTAAAGCGAATCTTTGGACAATAGTTGATGCCTTACAATCAGGTTTAAAAGAGCGTGGTTTTGATATCGGAACAACACAAAGTTGTGTAACTCCTGTGTATCTAAAAGGAAGTATTCCTGAAGCAATGGCTTTAGTAAGAGACTTACGAGAAAACTACGGAATATTCTGTTCTATAGTAGTTTACCCTGTAATTCCTAAAGGATTAATTTTATTAAGAATGATTCCGACGGCTACACATACATTAGTAGATGTAAAAGAAACATTAGATGCTTTTGATGCTATTAGAGAACGTTTAGTAAACGGTACTTATAAAAGAATGTCAGCAGCTTTAATTGCTGCTATGGGTGAATAGTTAATTTACTTAATAAACAAAAAAAAGAGGTCGTCTAAAAACAATTTAGGCGACCTTTTAATTTTTAATCATGTTGGTTTTATTGTTAAGATACTTGATTAATTATGTAATTAGTTCTTATTTAAAATATAGCAAAGCGATTCTTACGGATCAAGACTAAAAGTTGTGTTTAAGCAAAAATGGTTGTTAATCTAAAAAGGAAAAATTCTATATTTTTAACACCTCTAAACTGTGC
>NZ_JABFDI010000094.1 GCF_013403915.1 Winogradskyella pacifica | reverse complement strand
CTTCTCGGCCCACTTCGAACCGCGCTTCTGTGCGACGTCGGCGAGGTCGGATCCGCGGTCGGCAGCTTGTTCGGCCAGCTTCGTCCCCCGCTTCTGTGCGACCTCGGCCAAGTCGGCTCCGCGGTCGGCAGCGATGTGCGCCCATCGTGACAACACTGGCTGGGCGACCTCCGCGAATTCCGACGACTTCTCGGTCGCGACATCGGCCCACTTGGCCACGACCGGCTGTGCGGCATCGGCAAGATGTGCTCCACGAGAGGCAGCGACCGTCGCAAGTTCCTTCACACGCTCCGATGCCACGCCCACCTGATCGGAGGCATCATGCGATCCGGGCAGTGCGCCCGCGATCGTGCCCTGGGCCTTGCGGGCGGCCCGGCGTCCACGCCACGCCAGCGAGGGCTTGCCCTCTGTGTCGACGGCGGCGATGAGCAGGCCGCCGAGCAGGCTGACGTTCTTCAGGAACTGGATCTTCTGCGCTGCCTTTGCCTCCGGATCTGTTTCGTTCCAA
>NZ_JABFDI010000093.1 GCF_013403915.1 Winogradskyella pacifica | reverse complement strand
AGGCCGGATGCGTGGCGGGCACGAATGGAGCGTCCTTGAGGGCGGGACGGTCTACGCCGTAGACCTGCCACAGGCAGGACAGGTCCAACAAACCTGGAACCTGGATGACATCGCTCGGGTCGACGTCGAGTTCACGCAGCAACAACTCCAACATGTGCTCGGTCATGTCGTCGGCGATTTCCAACCTGACGGGCGATCCGAAGCGTCGGCGCGCCAACTCCCGTTCGAGAGCTTGAAGGAGGTCCTCGTCGCGGTCCTCTTCCACCTCGAAGTCTGCGTTGCGGGTGATGCGGAAGGCGTGGCTCTCCACGACGTCCATGCCCGGGAAGAGCACATCGAGGTGCGCCGAGATCACTTCCTCCATCGACAGGAACGCATCGATCCGGTGGCTACCGTCGCCACGCCGAACCCGCACGAAGCGGTCGACGTTGTCCGGCACCTTGACTCGGGCGAAGTGCTCACCCGAGGTGGCGTAATCCTTCACCGTCACAGCAAGATTGAGGCTGAG
>NZ_JABFDI010000092.1 GCF_013403915.1 Winogradskyella pacifica | reverse complement strand
GCAATGGAGCCGACCGGCGAGTGGAAGTCGGCCGCGCTCGAATCTCAAGCCAAGTTCTTCGACAACCACGTCGCACCCGTGGTCAAGGACGGCCGCACCAAGGCGGTGGTCATCATCTCGGACGGAATGCGCTACGAGGTGGCTGAAGAGCTCGCCTCCGTGATCCGCAACGAAGACCGCTTCGACGCGTCTCTCTCGGCGGTGCTCGGGGTGTTGCCGAGCTACACCCAACTCGGCATGGCCTCGCTGCTTCCTCAATCGAATTTGGAGCTGGACCCAGAGGCGCTTCCGGTGCTCGCCGACGGGAAGCCGACGAACGGCACCGCAAATCGAGACAAGATCCTGCAAAGGGTGAAGGGGCACGCCATTTCAGCCGCCGGAGCGTTGGCAATGTCCGGCGACGAGCTGCGCGAACTGTATAAGCAGCACCAGATCTTCTACGTCTACCACGACCGCATCGACGCGGCCGGCGACAAGGCTCCAACGGAACGGACCGTCTTCGAGGCGGCTGAGG
>NZ_JABFDI010000091.1 GCF_013403915.1 Winogradskyella pacifica | reverse complement strand
CCGATGCCACGTCCTTCGTGCCCGCGCAGATATACAACCACACCACCTTCGCGACCGATTCGCTCCATCGCCGCGCTCAGCTGGGGGCCGCATTCGCAGCGCTGGGAGGCAAGGGACTCCCCTGTCAAGCACTCCGAGTGCACTCGCGCGAGAGAATGCAACCCGAGTGTGCCGCGCACGAGCGCAACGTGTTCCGCACCTGTCTCGTGATCGAGGTAGCCGATCATCCGGAACTCACCGTGCTGGGTGGGAAGAACCGTCTCGACGATACGTTCAACTCGTGCCCGCTCCGGTGCTGGTGCCGATTTCGTCATTCGTCGATAGGCGACGAGTTCGTCGATGGTCAGAACTGGCAAACCCATCTGCCGCCCCAGCGCCTCGACAGCGGGGTACCGCATCATCGAACCGTTGTCGGACAACAACTCAGCGATGACTCCGACGGCAGGCAACCCCGCCGATGCACAGAGATCCACGGCCGCTTCGGTGTGTCCCGGCCGTTCGAGCACGCCCCCGGGTCGAG
>NZ_JABFDI010000090.1 GCF_013403915.1 Winogradskyella pacifica | reverse complement strand
GCTACTACGAGAGATGCGGACTGATCACCGTCGCCCGAGACGTGAACGATCACCGACGTTACGACGCCGCAGCTGTGCGACGCTTGGTCTTCCTTACGCGAATGCGATTGTCTGGCATGCCGATGCGCGATCTACAGCACTACGTCGAACTCGTCGACCGCGGCGAGGGAACCGTACCCGAAAGGCTTGACTTGCTGATCGAGCATCGCGACACCGTCCGACTGCGGATCCGCGAACTGCAACTGTCCCTGGTGGCGACCGAGTACAAAATCGCTACCTACGGGGGAGCTGCGGGGCCGTAGCTCGCCAGGACGGTATCGGCACCAGTTTGGCGAGCGAGTGGGTCGATCAGGCGCGGGTTCAGTTGCTCTCCGTGGAGGGGAGGCACGCTGCGAGGTCCTCGCGTAGGCGACGTTGCTGTTCTGGGGCCAAGGGAGCGAACAGTTGCTTCTCCACGGCACGGACCGCGATGCTGGCCTGGCGCAGGATATCCAGCCCGTCCTGGGTGAGTTCGCTCGGTAGCGCG
>NZ_JABFDI010000008.1 GCF_013403915.1 Winogradskyella pacifica | reverse complement strand
ATCAAGTATCTTAACAATAAAACCAACATGATTAAAAATTAAAAGGTCGCCTAAATTGTTTTTAGACGACCTCTTTTTTATTATATCAAAAGAGAGATCCGGCTTAACCTTTTTTCTGAGTTGCAGCTTCTTGTGCACGTTGCGCTTTCTGAGCCTCTAAAGCTTCTCTACTAATTTTTGCTAAATTAAAATTAGGATCAATGGCCAATGCATCGTTCATTAATTTTAAGGCTTCATCAATATTAGCAGTTTTGTTTTCCGTAAATCTTAAAAGTCCTTTTAAGTACATTAAAGCGGCTTTCAAAGACGTTTCATAAGGTTGTTGCTTTTCGTAGAAAGCACGTTTCATATCGTCTGTAGCGTTAGCCAAAGCATAGTCTATGTTTAATCGTGCTCCAGTCAAATCATTCATTTGAATTTTCATGTCAGCCAATTCATAAGCTAAATAAGCATTTGGTGTGCGTTGGTAAAGCACTTCAAAATGTTCTAAAGCCATTTTTGTTTGATTAAGATTTTTTAATGCCAAAGCCTTTACTTCAACATTCATATCAGAATCAGTTGCATTTTTTTCTACACCAATTGTGTTTAAAGCTTGCATATATTGCCCTTCAGAAAGGTAGATGTATGCTAACGTATCTTTGCGCGCAATAGAAGGTTCTAAAACATCGAGATGCGTCATCGCATTAATTACTCCTTGCTTATCACCTTGCTTTTTCATTTGGGCATAATACGCTTCAAAATGTTTTTTTAACTCTGTATTAGTTTGTGCAAACATACTTACTGAGAATAACATAAGAATTGCAATTGTAATCGTCTTCATTTGTTCTTTAGTTTATTGTTCTTGAATAATTTTAACTTTAAAGTGCTAAATCTATAAAAATTAAACAGAAATGGTCTTAAAAATCTATTAATTTCTATGGTGCTACTTTAAAGGTGTAATTCAAAAGTTGTACCACTAATTTAGATTCTATAATTTTTCCTTTACTTTTTTCTACACCATTAAAACTTGGGGGTGTTAAGTTCTTGCGTTCGCATTGTTCTATATAATAATCCTTTTTATTAGGATGTGCAGGATACGCTGCGTTTAAGACCACGTTCCAAAGGCCATTTTTTAGAATCGCCATTATAATACCAATAGCATCGGTTTTGTGAATTAAGTTAACGGGCGCTTCGGGGTCTGAAACATGAGTTTTTACTGATAAAAATTTAGCAGGATGACGCTCGTCGCCTACCAAACCGCCAAACCGTAAAATTGTGGTATTAAAATTTGAATTGGCTTGAAGCATGTGTTCAATCTCAATCAGTTGTTTGCCACTATCTGACGTGGCATTTGGTGTTGTTGCAGCTGTAATTATAGGAATGTCGTCTTCATTTTCAAATACTGAAGTAGAACTTATATATAATACGTTCTTTATAGCATGTGCTTCAATTTGGTGCATTAAAAGGCGTATTTCTGCAACATGATTTTTAGTAGGATCTTTTCTTAGCCCTGGTGGAATATTAATAATTACCGTATCACTTCCTGTTAAAAATTCAGAATAAGAACCTGAAATTACCGTTTCACTTAAAGTAATTAAAAACGGATTTATATGATGAGTCTCTAATACTTGTAACTTCTCTTTAGTGGTTGTAGTGCCGTTAACGGTATAATTATCTTTAATTAATTCTTTAGCCAAAGACAGACCTAGCCAACCGCAACCCATGATGTTTATTTGTGTTTTCAAGATAAATAATTATTAGGGTTAAAAATACGGAATATATAGCCTTTACCTTTTTGATTTTTTTAAATGGTTAATTTTCAGTAATTTTAAGATTAACTCTAATCTTAAAATCAAAACGTTATGGCTATAAAAAGTTTTCAAGGAGCTCGTAAGCAGCAAAATGCTAATGAGCCTACGCAATTAAAAGTGAAGGATTATATGAGTACAAAACTCATAACGTTTAGGCCAGAGCAAACCGTACAAGAGGTTGTTGAGGCTTTAATTAGACATAAGATTTCTGGTGGTCCTGTGGTTAATGATAAACAAGAATTAATAGGTATTATTTCTGAAGGAGATTGTTTAAAACAACTTAGTGAAAGCAGGTATTATAATATGCCTTTAGCGCATGATAATGTGGAATTACGTATGGTAAGAGATGTTGAAACCATTGATGGTAACATGGATGTGTTTGATGCGGCCAACAAGTTTTTACAATCTAAGAGACGACGTTTTCCTATTGTTGAAAACGGAAAACTCATTGGACAAATTAGCCAGAAAGATATTTTAATTGCAGCGTTAGAGCTTAAAGGCGAAAATTGGAATAGTACAACGAAGCGAGGGTCTTAATTACGCTATCAATCATCGCGTTTTACCAAAGCATAATACTCTCCCTCTAAAGGTAAATACCCTTGGTCGTACACAAAATAATAAATGGTGCCTGCTTTGGTCGTATACGTGCTTGTAAAATAATTAAAATCGAAGCCTTTCTCTACTAGTTTTGCTCTAGAGCATTTCATCTTCTTGTTGGGATTGAGCGCTTCTAGAATTCTGTAATTTTTTCGTAATCGGTTATTGGTGTTTCTAATGAGATTTTTAGAATCTTTATTTAACCTGTTGTTTTGCGTATTTCTACAGCCATCACTGCAGTATTTTTTATCTACTCTACCAACGATGACGTCACCACATTCTGGACATTTTTTTCGCATAACTTCAAATTAAGTACTTACAATATACTAAATTATAATGTTATAAAGAACTGGTAATGATAATGGTATTAGTGTTGTTTACTTTTTTGTATATGTCTACTTTATAGACTTTTGTTTTTAAGTAGTCTACTAAGTTTTCAACTTTAACCATGTCTGATTCTTTTACTGAAGCATTAAAAAGTAATGTCCCTTTTGACGATTTTGAGTTGAGAACGTTATCCCAAAATTCCGTACTTAGAAATTTATCTGGCACGGAAAGATCGATGTAAAGATCTACGATGATGAGATCAAATGTTGTGGTATTTGTCTTTACAAATGTAAAAGCATCTGCACAATGAATTTTTAAATGTTGGTCTTCAATGATTCCAAATTCTGATTTGGCGATGTCTATAATAACAGGATCTAATTCAACAGCTTCAATAGTGTTATTGTAATTAAAATCTGTTCGAAGTGTTTTTATAACGCTTCCGCCTCCCATACCTAAAACTAAAATAGACTTTACGTTAGCGAGTTCCGTTTTTTCTAATCCATATTTTAGAATACGCTGTAAAGAACCGTAACTGTAATTGGCATTTTCTGAATTGAGATGCTTTTTGCCATTATACCACGTAATTTCTAGTTTTCCGCTGTACTTAGATTCAATAGTTTTTGTGACAGGATAAATGTAACTGAGCAGTTGCTTCATAGTTACTAAAGGTAGTTTTATTTCGTTGCGTTACGATTTACTCTGCGTCTTTATTTTTATTGTATTTGGTGTGATTGATATTTTTCTTTTCTAGAATAGCATAAAACTTTCGTGGAGATATTTTTAAGTCTTTGGTGATGTCACTTACTTTCTTCTGTCCTTTTTTATAGAGTTTTAAATTGTCATTTACTTTTTTGTTGAAGTAATAGGTTTTTAGTTTGTCAACTACTTGTAGCTCTGTGAGATTAGATTCGCTAGCATAGTTTTCTAGTTCTGCTTTTATATTTGATAAATTATTTTTCATGAGTATTATTTTAGATTTTAGGGATCCAAGATTGATTAATGATTTACTAAATTATAAAAATAAATGTTAGTTCTGTCAATTTATAAAGAAGAAGAACATAATAGAAGGCTATCTGTGTTGTCTTATTAAGATCTTAAGCTCCAAATTTCGTGTATAGGATCTCCTTTGCTCGAAAACCCAGTGTGAATCCATTCACCATCTAAAAGCTTAAAGTTAAACTCTAAAGACATGCCGACTCTAGAATCATCTTTTGAGAAGAACTCAATGTTTTCTGTATACACTCCGTTTATGGTGGTGTACGTTCCGCCTCCTGTGCCCATAAATTGTTTGGTTTCGGTGTTGTAAGCAATCCATTGAAAACGTGTGCCAGATACTATTTTCATTGTTTTTCTCGGTCTACTGGTATCGCGTGTTTCTGTTTTTCCATCTCTTACTCTGCCAGACATTAACCACGCTCCTTGTAATTTTCCTGGAGCACCATTGTCTATTCGATTAAATTTTAACTTGCTATCAGGGATTTCTAATGTATTATCGGTAATATTAATTTTAAAGCTTACTTCGGTACCAACGACTTCAGAGTTATCGGTGTCGAATTCTGTTTTTTTGGCTAACATATCTCCTTTTAGAATCCACGATCCGCCGTTGCTATGAATAAACGTTCCGGTGGTCGCATTATACGTGGTTAGTACTTGATAGCCCTCAGTAAAAATAACCACGGTTTTTAACTGGTCTCCACTTTCTGAAGTGCTGTAGTTTTCCCAAGCGCCAACGATACTTTGAGCTTCAACTCCGAAAGAGATTAATGTGCAAATGAGTAATACTATTATGTTTTTCATGATTCTAAAGTTTATGACGTGTTATGATTTTATTTTCAAATTATTTCGGGTGAATTTTATACTAAATTTAGTGAATAAATTGATGATAGCTTATTATGTGCAAATTTGCTAAAGTCCAGTAAGTTTAGCTATTTCAATGGACGGGCTAAATGCAAATGAGGTAGATAATTAGAGTATTGTTAATACATATTTTGTCATTTTGTATTTAGTAATTAATTGCAGTACCATTTAATCAAATTATTTTGTTCTTCGCTAAACCATTTGTTGCCATTATTGTAAATAGTTAATGTAGTGTGAATTGGTTCGTAATCAGTAAAATCGTATTTGGAAAAAATGTCTTTTATATGCTCTAAATAATTCAATTTTATATGTTCTAATGTGTCAATATTTGAAAAATACTCACTCCAGAAATTTAATAAAAAAGCCGACCAATCATAAATTAAGTGGTTCTTGTTATTGTTTTTTGCTTCGTTTATAATTAGATATCCTAAACCATACGGATTCATTTTTTTATAGGTAAAGCTGCTATCCAATTCACTTTTTATAAAATTTCCGGCATCAAATTCATACACTTCTGGTATATTCTCCAAATTCCATACTATGTGTTTTTTTAGTTCAGGATTCAGTTTAGAGTCGCTAATAAGTTCAATACTACTTTTTAAAAGGGTGTCTATTTCCCACATCGCAAATGTGTTGTTTTCGTTTTATTCTTATTATGTCTATCGTGTTTAAGTATTAAAGTTAGCAAATAAAAACGTATGAAAAAATTTGTGAAGAATTTTGTGCGTAGATTAGAATTGGCAATAAATTATATGACTCAAGTTTACAGTGCACTAAATTTAAACAGAGGTAAGAAAGGATAAAGTAGAGGAGTAAGGTTAATATATGGTGTAAACTATAAAAGTACTTTAGTGAAAAATTAATGCGATTTTACTTTTTTTGCCACAGAACTTTGTTTTGATGCTTTTTTATTTTAATCTAAATCTTGATAAAACCTCAAATACTTCACTCGCTTTTTTCTGTTCGTGATAGTTAAAGTGAATATGGTCAAATTCAACGAAACCGCTCATTCCATGATAAGGATAATCAGGAAGGCAAATCAGTAATGGTTCTTTGGGGTTTTGTTGTGTCAAAACGGCTATTGGTTCATTAATAGCTACGCTCCAAGTTGCTTTTCTACCACTTACTTTCGGCAGATAATTAATATTAAAAATATATTTTAAAATTTCAGTTATTGTCCAATTTGGTTCTATTTCAATTTCCAAAAAATGAGGTGCATCAATATCATCCTCCAGCGCGACGCTTTCACGTGTCAATTTAATTTTTTTCATATTCAAATTATGATTTCCGTGAGATTTAAGGTTGTTTTTTCGTTTCAGTCAAATGCGTTACAGCAGTTTTGTATAAGAATAGTTTTGGGTTTACGTACGAGAATTTTTCGCAGTAAAATCAGATGTTACAAACACGTTACGCCCTTTGATTAAGTACTAAATCGCAATTATTTTTATACATTGTTGTCTACCGTTTTTATTCAGTTAGTATTTTTTTTATTTCTTCAATCGGATTTGTATAATCAGACATTTTTCTTCCTTTTCCAATGTGAATTGAACTTGTATTCAGTCGATTGGTCAAATCTTTAATAGGCATATTTTCTAAATTGCCAAACTCACGTTTCCACCAGTCCAAGGATTCTAAATTATGATTTTGAAAACCAGTAGTACTTCGGTCATTATTAGTCGGCAGAAAATCAATTCTGCCAATAATTGAATTCAGATTTTCAAAATTCGTTATTATTCCGTCATAAATTAACTGGCTTAAAAGAGCATCTTTAAAAATTTGTTCAATTTTAATCAGGTCAGATGATTTTATATCAGTCAGAATTACATTGTATTTGGTCAGTCCGTTTGTGATTAACCAGCATTTTTTTCTGTCAACATAAAATACTGTAGCGTTCCACTTTCCAAGAATTCCAGAATCCGTATTTTGGTCAGTTGTGATAAGCTTTTTAACTAATTTCTCTAGTTTTTTAGATGTATGTATTTTGGTTCGTCTCAAATGGTGTGCAATGTTTTTTATAAGATTAGTTGCGGGTTTGTATACGAGGAATTTCCGAAGGAAATTCAGACGTTACAAACACGGAACAACCTTTGATTAAGTACTAAAACCGCAATTATTTTTATACGGTGTTGTGTGCCGTTTTTTCTTCATTATTTTTCAATTCTTTCGATAAAAAATATCCACCAATTATTCCGTGAATTATTCCAAATATTCCGTAAATCCAAAGTTGATAAATCGAATATCCAGCAAGCGATTCCAAAATTCGTATTCGCTCAAATTCAAATGAATTTATTATTCCGATTACTAATGCTTTAAAGTATAATATTAAAATCCACGAAGCAAAAAGAGCAAAAAATGATATTCCGAAATATTTTTGTTTTTCTTTTCCAACATACTTGATCAAATATTTAAAAGCTAATATTCCGATTAATGGTATCGAAATTATTGTCGTAATCCATTCAATCCAATCTCTTTCGATTGTGTACCAACTTGGAATTTCTCCAATAATGGCATAAAAAACGAAAATAAAAATCAGTCCGAAAAAGTAATATTTGGTTATTAAAAATTTGATGTTTTTCAATTCAGCGTTCAGTTTTTCTTAAATGACACACAACTCACGTATATAAGCACTATAAAAATACAATAAAACCCCGTTTCATCAACAATTACCCATTTACAAACGAAAACAAATAATTACAAACGTATGTAAGTAGGTAACTACCGAATAATATTTGGAAGCTATCAGATCTTTGTAGTGTCGAAACATTAGAACTCGATAGTATTAACTGTTAACCATTAAAATTTAGAAATTATGAACACACTTAAAAACAAAGTACAGTTGATTGGTAACTTAGGAAATGACCCAGAAATCACCAATTTTGAATCCGGAAAAATCTTAGCAAAATTCTCTGTCGCTACCAACGATAGTTATAAAAATGCACAAGGCGAAAAGATCACAGACACACAGTGGCACAATGTGGTTGCCTGGGGGAAAACAGCACAGATTATTGAGAAATATATTACTAAAGGCAAAGAAGTGGCCATAGAAGGGAAGCTAACATCACGGTCTTGGGAAGATAAAGATGGCATAAAGCGCTACACTACAGAAGTGGTTTGTAATGAGCTGTTAATGTTAGGGAAATAAATAAAAGCTTCATTGATAACACAAAAAGAGCAACTAATTGGTTGCTCTTTTTTTATTTAACGCTATAATGTAATTACTTACTTTACAGTTAAAGTGTACTGTGGTGTCGGGTTTAGAGGGCAAAAATAGACGTATTCTCCTTTTGTCAATTTTGTGACTTTCGACCTTTCTTTGGTGTTATTTTCTACAGCTTTAGTAACATAAGCCGTTTGAATATGATTTTCTGGCTTAGAGGCGTCAGCTCCCTTAGGAACTAATACAAATCCGACTTGGTGACCAACATTATTATTGGCAATTTCAAAAATGTAATCGCCTTCTGTTAAGGTCAATTCAGTTTGTGTAAAGACTCCTTTTGTTTGTTCTAAAGAAACTGTTGTTGCTTTAGAGGTCATTGTGTCTTGTGCATTTCCTGTTAATGTAAAGGTTAATGCGATTGCGATAACGGCTATAATTTTTTTCATCTTTTTTAAATTTTATCGGTTATAATTATTAATTAAATAGTTTCTAATTCTAAAGGTTGCGCAACAGGAAAATCTACAGGTACTTGCGTGGTGCTGTGAACATAGTTAGAGATGGTTTTATCGCCAACTAATGAAATGGTATCTATTAAATTTCCTTTTGTATAACCAGCATTAAAGTAGTTTTCTAAGACGTCTTGGTCTGTTTTTCCTCTGTTCTCTGTAATGTTTTTCGCTAGTTTTGCTAAAGCATCAAATTTTTCGTTTACACTAGAAAATCCAGCTCTTAATTCTAAGATTTGTGCGTCTGTAAAGCCGTTCATCTTTCCAATGGCAGTATGTGCAGAAAGACAATAAATACAATCGTTTACCTGACTAACAGCAAGGTTTACAACTTCTTTTTCTTTAGCAGATAATGAGGTTTTTGCATTGGCAAACGTTAAATAGTTTTCTAAAGCAGTGTCACTATTTGCATAAGTTGCATATAAATTAGGTACAAAACCTAATGCTTTATTTAGGTTATCGAATATCGCTTGATTATTAGCGCTAACGTCTTCTCTTTTTAAAATATTAAATGTGCTCATGTTTTTAATTTTTTTATTCTGATTTAATACAGAATTATTATTAGTAATTGTTTTGATTTTTTTGTTGGTACAAAGTTGCGATATATCACAGTGCTAAAGAATGTTTGTTATTCCCTTTGGCATGTCATTTTTTCCCTTGTTGTTAATTTAGCTTATAAATGGCTTTTCGGCATCACAGTAATAATCATGAATATGTTTTTCTTCACAATACGATTCTGTGTTAATGGTGTTTACTATTTTTTTTGGACTGTTTGTAAATATCTCTATGAGATTAAATATGGATTTGATTTTTAGTGTCATCTTGTTATTGTTTTAATATTACAATGCAAAGATGCGAGAGAAGTGGCTACTTTAAAATGAAGAATTTGCCCAACGGCATGTCAATTTTTCCTAACTAGAGGTATTTAAGCGCTTTTTGTAGTCTGAAGGTGATATTGACGTATTTTTTTTGAACAAACGACTTAAGTGAGAGGCGTCTTCAAACCCGATATCGTAAGCAATTTCTTTTGCTGTTTTATCGGTATAAACTAATTGACGTTGTGTTTCTAATACAATACGGTTATGTATAATTTGTAATGGACTTCTGTTTAGTTTTGCAAAATTATTAGATAAGGTTTTCGGAGATTTAAATAGTTTTTCAGCATAAAACGCGACGCTGTGTTCTGTTTTAAAATGTTGTTCTACTAAGAAATTGAATTCACGTAGTAAATCTACTTTAGAGCTCTTCGGAGATTCTGTAATACCTTCTTTGGCTTTTAATAAACGCGTACTCTTTATAATAAACCGAGCCATTAACATTCTAAGCATTTCGGCTTGTATGTTGTCTTCGGTTTCTAATTCGTCTATAAAAACCTCGTGAAGGGTGTTGTACTTTTGTTGCTCGTTTTGATTTAAATGAATAATTGGGATATTAGTATTTCCAAAAAATAGAATACCAACACAGCTTACTTCTTGGTCGTGATCTTTGATACAGTAAAATTCACTGTTAAATTGATAAACGATGACGTCCTTACCGCCATTGTATTGAAGATATTGAATAGGCGTTAATGCTAATATGCTATGGGGTGGTACTGTAAATGGGACGCTGTCAATTGTGAGATCGATAGCTTCAGATTTTGCCCAAATAAAAGTATATAACTCACATTGTTTCGCTTTTTTAAAGGAAAGTAAATCAGTTTCATTTCCAATATTGAAAATAGCGTTGGTAGAAAATTCTTTAAAAGTGTGAGTCATAGCTACTAAGTCTAATAAGTAGAACAAAAATTACAAATCATAAGGTTATTTATAACACATTCTTGGCGAAATATAAATAGGGTAAATAATGAGTACTGTAATCATTGAGGTTTTAAATCCTATAAACCCAAATACCTTTAATTTTTAATAACCTTTCTTATAACACTTGCACCTGTATTTTTATTTCGAATTTTAATAAAATAGAGCGCATCCTCTAATTGATCTAAATTAGAAATAGTAAGCTTTCCGTTACTAATTTTTTGAGTTAATTTTAGTATTTGTCTACCGTTTATATCTGTAATACTAATATTAAATGTATCGGCGCTGTTTGTGTCTGTTAGAATATTTATAGTAGAATTAAAAGGATTAGGGCTTACTTCAATTGTGGTTAAATTGAAACTAGGAACGGAAAGTGTTCCTCCACAAATACTCCAACCCATATCTTCCATAAATCCGAGTGTAACTAATCCAGGATTATGAATAGCTTCTCCAAGTCCAATAGAGGGTGTCATTAATGAATTAGGATGTCCAGGTGGGTACGTGCCCTCGTCCCAATGACTATAACTTGAGCCACGCCTATAAATTGCAGGTGCATACGTCGATGGTTTTATGCCACCATTTTGTGCTGTAGTTATTGGACCATTGCTAAATAAATTATTTCCTGTGATTTCTAATAGTAACTCAGCCGACGGATCTTCAAAACTTGTAATAGCTGTAGGTGTACCATTCTCAATAAAATTATCCCAAACACCAATAAAGCCTTGTATTCTAAGTACACCTTGTGTTGGGGCGTCATCATCATCAACACCTCCAAACCCTATTATTCCCAAGCCGTGGCCAAGCTCGTGTAAAACGACAGAAACAAAGTCTACTTGGTTGCTAGGTGTATTACCGTCTAAACCAAAATAAAAATTTGCAGTACTGCTGAATGTCGCTTGGATGTCTGTAGAGGTTTCTTCTCCTGAATCAGGGAGTTCTTCACCTACTAGTTTTTCGGCTAAAGCCAAAGGAAAAGCAATATTGGGTGGGAGTCCATCTACTGAAATAGTGCTAAAATTTGTCGGGCCGGCTCCTCCAAGTACTCCTTCATCTAGTTCAGAAAAATTAGCGGAAACTCTAATGGGGATTGGTGATTCAATAGAATTTGACCAAATATCTACTGCAAACTGAAAAGCGGCCTGTGCTTCTGGAGTAAAACCATTATAGTCAACTATAAACGTTGAACAATTTTCGCCACCTCTAGCCATTTTTTGAAATACGTTAGCTGGCGGTTTTATAGATGAGGACTTAGAATTTATAACTGGGTGATATTTACAAACATCCCAATCTACGGGGATAATTGTCCTGCTTATATCTTGTGCCTGTCCGTAAATAGATATGGAAAAAACCAATGAGATACTAAAAGAAATACTGATAAGCTTAAGAAAATAAATTGATCTCATGGTCCAAGAATTATATTAAAATTTGTAAATATAATTGACTTAGTCTATAAAATTTATCATTCCTTAAACACAATCATGTTTATTTTACAATTTAAATTATAAAACGTCTAAAAAAGTATGATGAGTAGAGATTAAGCGACCTTCTTTAATAAATCAAAACAAGGGCATTTTTTACAACGCTTATTTTCGGCTTTTTTATATTTTTTACAGCACTTAGTTTTTACATTGCCAAGTGTTTCAATACCAGAAGCCTCAAGCACTTTAATACGTTCCTTTTTTAGTTTTTTATTTTTCTTCTTTTTGCCCATCTTTAGTTTTCCTGCAAAAGGAAATCTTTAAGTTTTCAAGACAAAAGTAGTTATTTATATTTAATCTAAATAATATTTAACATTTAGGCTCTAAGAATTAATCGGTTAGGTGTTTTTCTTAGAATTATGGAACTATTAATTTTAACTTAATTCATTTTAGGGTCAGATCTCAGCACACCAGAGTTTGTGTGTACATTTCCAACCTCAGTAATTACCACTCCTTCTGGGCCTGCCATTTGCCAATGTGGTGATTCGGCTTCTGCCAACGAAGCAAAATCTCCTTCATTTGCTTCAATAATATAATTGGTAGTCGTTTTTCCTTCCCAATGGCTTTGAGGGGTTACCACTTGCGGAAATTGATCGCGATTGTTTTCTCCTACGCCAACGATGTAACTTTTTCCATGTCTTACTAACCAACCTTCCATCTTTACAGGATTACCTTCTGCTGCGAAATGCATATGCTCTCCTAGCATTTGACCAGGTAATAGAAAGATATCCATTAACATGTATTGGTCTTCTTCGTTATTAACAAACATTATAGATGCTAATCCTAATTCAGCATAATTACCTTGATTGTAATCGGTAAGCCAAATTTTTTCACGTAATCCTTCGAAAACAGGATAATTATGATATTCAAGCATTTCCATTAATGCGTCTTTTGCTTTTTCTTTTAAAAACTGCCCATCGGCATCATAAAATTGTTCATTAGTGAAATTCAATTCTTTTTTTATGCTTTCATTAACTTCTTCTGTGGTATCTGTAGTTTTGTTTTTTTCGCTGTTATTAGCGCAGCTATTAAATAGAATGGTAATTAACAAAACGCTTAAGAGACAAAGTTTTTTCATAAAAAAAATAGTTTTTAAATTTAAAGTTCGTTGTAATAACTTTAAAGATAGTATAACCAAATAGGAATAAATTACACTTGTTTCATTTTATAATGCGATTTTGAGAGTCGACATTATTTAGGGTAATTTATTTTTAATCTCTGAAAATATTAAGTTAAAAATGATTTTATCGATAATTGATGATTCGAGTTTTAATTAACTACAATAAACGACTATAATCCCTATAAAATATAGAGATATGAATTCAGTTGATATTATGTTTTACTATAATAGAAGTGACGTGTATGGTAATCTCAGCTCATTAGCACTTAGGCTCCAGGGGTATCTGCTGCTGAGTTAACCGTTAGTTGTTGGATATCTCTATCAAATAAATATAAACCACCTTTGTCGTCACCAATCATTTTTACTTTGTCTAAGATTGTTCTCGCCATGGCTTCTTCTTCAATTTGTTCAGAAACATACCATTGTAAAAAGTTGTGAGTGGCGTAATCTTTTTCTTGTAAAGAGATATGAACAAGTTCGTTAATGCTCTCAGAGACAAAAATTTCATGTTCTAAAAGTTTTTCAAACATGGCCTTATAAGATGTAAACGTTACGTTTGGCGCATTCAGTTCTGAAACATGTGCATGTCCACCACGTTCGTTTATAAATTTAACGAGTTTTAGCATGTGTTCGCGCTCTTCGTCAGATTGGCTGTACATAAAGCTAGAAATACCTTCTAAACCTTTTACTTCTGCCCAAATAGCCATAGCTAAATACGCTTGAGACGATTCAGCTTCAATTCTAATTTGTTTGTTTAATGCGGCTTCTATAGATTTTGATAACATAATTGATTGTGTTTTAAACAAAGATAGGAATAGTTAATCCGTTGGTAAAATATTTGTGAACAATTGCTTTTCAGATTAAAAGTATATTTCTTGTGCTAATCGGAATGTGTTAGCGTGCGCGTCTACAATCGTTTTGATTTTTGGGGAATAACCACCTCCCATACTACACATAACAGGAATTTGATTGACTTTGCATTGCTCTAAAACGAAACGGTCTCTAGCTTTACAACCATCAACGGTGAGACTTAGTTTTCCTAATTTGTCGGTTTTAATTACATCAACTCCACACAAATAATAGATGAAATCTGGTTGTTGTTGTGCAATGAGTTTTGGTAGTGTCTCTTCTAATAATTTTAAATAAGCAGAATCATCAGTGTCATTTTCTAAAGCGATATCTAAATCACTAATTTCTTTTTTAAATGGATAATTGCTTTTTCCATGCATAGAAAAGGTAAAAACAGAAGGGTCATTCTGAAAAATCTCTGCCGTTCCATTGCCTTGATGCACGTCTAAGTCTACAATTAAAATGTTTTGTGCTAAACCATTTTGTTGAAGGTACTTTGCGCCAATTGCTTGGTCATTTAACATACAAAATGCTTCTCCACGATTTGAAAAGGCATGATGCGTACCACCTGCAATATTCATAGCAATGCCATGTTGTAAAGCAAATTCACTAGCTTTAATGGTGCCATCTGCAATCAATAGTTCACGTTGCACTAAAGCCCTACTTAACGGAAATCCTATTTTACGAGCAGCACGTTGATCTAGAGTTAAATTTACTAAATCATAATAATATTCAGGGTCATGTACCGCAACAATATGTTTGTCATTAGGTTGTTCTGGTTGAAAGAAATTAGCAGGAGTACAGGTGCCTTCGTGTAAAAGTTGCTGTGGTAATAATTCGTATTTTTCCATAGGAAACCGGTGTCCTACAGGAAGTGGATGTTTATATATGGGATGAAAAGCTATTTTTAGCATCTAGTTGTGAAGCTTTAATTGAATCCGTTTCCTTGCTACATCAACCTCCAAAACCTTTACAATAATTTGCTGATGCAGATGCACATGTTCATTAACGTCTTTCACAAAATTATCCGATAAATTTGACACATGAATCAGTCCACTTTCTTTAATCCCAACATCTACAAAGCACCCAAAATTGGTAATGTTATTAACAATGCCAGGCAACAATTGCCCTTCGTGTAAATCTGTAATGGTTTTTATATTTTGGTTGAATGTAAACACCTTGGCTGTTTCTCTAATGTCTAATCCAGGTTTTTCTAATTCTTTAATAATATCTTGAAGCGTAGGCAAACCCACTGTTTCTGTAAAATATTTTTTTAAATCTATTTTTTGAAGTATAGTTTTATTTGCAATTAAGTCTTGAAGCGAAACCCCTTCATCTTTAGCCATTTTCTCTACTATTTTATAGGTTTCAGGATGTACAGATGAATTGTCTAATGGATTTTTGGCATCGCGAATCCTTAAGAAACCAGCCGCTTGTTCGTATGCTTTTCCACCTAAGCGTGGCACTTTTTTAATCTCGTTTCTCGATGTAAAGGCTCCGTTTTCGTTTCGGTAATTAAAAATGTTTTCTGCTAATTTTGGTCCAATTCCAGAGACCGAACTGAGTAGTGGTATGCTTGCGGTGTTAATGTTAACACCAACGGCATTCACACAATTTTCAACCACAACATCGAGTTGTTTTTGAAGCTTTGTTTGATCCACATCGTGCTGGTATTGCCCAACTCCAATAGATTTAGCGTCAATTTTTACCAATTCAGCTAGGGGATCTTGTAAACGTCTTCCAATGGAAACTGAACCACGAACGGTAACATCGTAATTTGGAAATTCGTCTCTAGCAATTTTTGATGCCGAATAAATACTTGCTCCAGCTTCACTAACCACAAACACTTGGATATCGTTTTTAAATTGAATTTTTCGAATTAAAGCTTCAGTTTCGCGAGATGCGGTTCCGTTTCCAATGGCAATGGCTTCAATTTTATAAGCTTCAGCTAAAGAGGAAATCTTTTTTATAGCACCAATACTATCGTTTTTGGGAGCATGTGGATAAATCGTTTCATTATGTTTTAAAGTTCCTTGTGCATCTAAACAAACGACTTTACAACCTGTTCTAAAACCAGGGTCGATGGCTAAAACGCGTTTTTCGCCAATAGGTGAGCCTAATAAGAGTTGCTTTAAATTTTTGGCAAAAACAGTAATCGCAGACTCATCGGCTTTTTCCTTTGCTTTTTGAAGGGCTTCATTGCTTAAGGATGGAAATAATAAACGTTTGTAAGCATCTGAAATAGCGAGTTCAATCTGGTCTGCACAGGCGTTTTTGCTGCGTATGATTCTATGGTCTATTTGTTCTAAAGCACGTACGTCGTCAATTTCAATCTTCACACGAATAAAGCCTTCGCTTTCTGCTCTTAAAATAGCTAATAGTCGGTGAGAAGGAATACGGCTTAAACTTTCGGACCAATCAAAGTAATCTCTAAATTTTTGCGCTTTTTCATCGTCTTTTTTAGTTTTTATAACCTTAGTAGAAATTTGAGCATGACGCTCTAATTGGTTTCGTAGATTGTTTCTAATATCCACACGTTCATTGATCCATTCAGCAATAATATGTCTGGCTCCTTCTAAAGCCTCATCAACAGATGAAAGGTCGCCTTTTACATATTTAAATGCAATAGATTCGATGTCATTTGCCTTTTGACTCATGATGATTTTAGCCAAAGGTTCTAAGCCATTTTTACGAGCCGTTTCGGCTTTGGTTTTTCGTTTTTTCTTGAAGGGTAAATACAGATCCTCAAGCGTGGTGAGGTCTTGAGTATTTACAATCTTTTGTTTTAAGTCTTCGGTTAAAACGTCTTGTTCTTCTAAAGCTTTTAAAATGGCAATTTTTCGTTTTTCTAAAGCTTCAAATAACTCTTTGTATTTGACAATATCACCAATTTGTACTTCGTCTAAATTTCCTGTAGCTTCTTTTCGGTATCGCGAAATGAATGGAATGGTACAATCTTCATTCAGTAATTGAACGGTACTTTTTATATTTTTTTCAGCTAATTGCGTGTGTTGAACTATATATTTAATCATCATAAAAAAAGACCTTATAAATTTAAAATTATAAGGTCTGTAATATATTTAACTCTATTGTAATTGCCGAATAGTTTTAGCAAAAGTTATTAATTAGATCCGGCTTCTTTTTTCGCATCATTAACCATTGTTTCGTTCGGCACAATAGCAATATTGACACGTCTGTTCTTAGAACGGCCTTCTACTGTTGTATTATCGTACATCGGTTGTTCTTCTCCAAACCAGTGTGTTGTAAATCGTCCGTAACCTAAACCTTTTCCGGTTAAGTAATTAGTTACAGCTTCAGCTCTGTTTTTAGACAACGTCATGTTGTAAGCATCATTACCAGAACTATCTGTATGGCCAACGACTAGAATGTTTGTATCTGGATATTCTGTAAATACACTTGCTAATTTATTTAGTGTTTCTTGCGATTTAGCATTGATGTTATACTTTTCTGTATCAAAATAAACACCACTTTGTTCATCAAAAGTGACTACAATTCCGTCATCTACACGTTCTACGGTTGCTCCAGGGATTTCAGTTTCAATTTCTTGAGCTTGTTTATCCATTTTGTTTCCAATAAGCACACCAGCTCCGCCACCAACAACTCCTCCGATAACAGCTCCTAATTCTCCTTTGCCGCCTTTACCAACGTTGTTTCCAATGATAGCACCAAGGATGGCTCCACCTGCAGCTCCAATGGCAGCTCCTTTTTGTTTGTTATTAGCGTTATCTACAGCCTTACAACTTGTCATCAGTACTAAAAGTAGTGATAATGTTATGGCTAAATTCGATTTATAATTTAATAGTTTCATATGTTTTTATTTATTGTTTTTTAATGGTCAGATGCTGTTCGCTTTTAATCATTCCTTTAGGTGATAAAATTTTGAACATGCTCGTTTCATAGTTTAAAATTTTGTAAAATTCATAGTAATAGTGATGGGCTTTCCGTCTAAATTCACGGTTTGTTGCCATTGCATAGCCGTATCAGAAAGTGCTGTTAATTCTAATCGAAATCCAGCATTAGTTTCCGATTTGCCCTTTTCGTTGGTCGGTTTTAATAGGAAATTATATAAACCAGTATCTTCATTAACTTCATCTATGGTGAATGCGAAAAATCGTTTATCTGAGGAACAATTCAATCCAGACAGGGTATAAGTTCCTGTATTGTTATTGGGAATAAATTGCCATGAACTATTCTCGAAGCACGCTTTTTCGGCATCATTAAGAAGTGTGATTTTTAAATCGCCAATGGCCGAAGATTTTACAGAAGCTAAGGTCCAATCTCCTTTAATCGTTTTTTTAGATTGACGAACGATCTTTGACGCTCCACAAGCTAAAAAGCAAACGGTTAAACATAATAGTGCTAGTTTTTTCATTGTCTTTAAGTAATGTGTGAATTCAAAATTACTTAAAGTATAGCGCGTGGCTTGCTTGTAAAGAAAAAATTATTGATGCATTAGCAATTTTTGTTTTTCAACAGAATGTCTTGAGGGTTTAGTTTTTGAAATGAAGTATGAGTTTTGGTTCTTAGAAATCTAATGTTAATTGATTCTGAATTACTGGATAAAATATTCCGATAATAACAAAAGGGTTAGTAGCTCTTCGTCTATGCCATTGCATCGTTGTTCCTAAAAACAAATAAATTTCATGCTTTGAAACGAAAGAAGTAAAGTATTTTTGTCTTACTTTCTTAATGGCATTATTCTTATCTCCATTAGAATTTTTGAGGCAATTCCAATAGAGTTGAAAGATTTCCCAGTCTTCAATCATTAATCTACTCGATACTCCTTCATCATCTTCAAAAATATAGTAAAACTTGAATGGGACTTTTGGAATAAGCTTTTCGGGATCACTTTCAATTTCGGCAAATAAATCTGTTTGTTTTCTAAGTTCTTTCCATTCATCTTTCCATTCAGCAGCATCTTCCTCAATAACGAAATCAATTATTTTTGATGGTTTAAACGTAGCCAGAGAAACATTTGTCGGGCTTTGGGAATCTAATATTAATTTAGCTTTATTGGTATAAACATTTCTGAGACAAAATTCTTTACGTTCTTTCCAGTAATCTTTAGTGTTTAATGTGCTAATAATTTTAACATTGTAGCTTTTTGGTGAATGACTTTCAGGTCGAAAATCATCGGTTCTTGGTATTACATCTAATTCAATCCAAGTGTATTTTTTAAAGCCTGTACTTTTTTTAATTTGATTTAAAAAACTTAGAGGAATAGGATAGATTCTAATCCAAGTACCATTTTCTAAAATTCCAGCAGTACAAACTAATTCATCATAACTTCTTGAAGGAAGAGGATAAGTTGTAACTGTTATTAGAATTTTCTTTATTGGCATATTTTATAAATGCTCTACTTGGTATTTGAATTCTTTGAAATTAGATATTGCTTCGGCTAAATGAGTTCTGTGGCATTGGCAGTTGTCAGCTTCAAAACAGGTAAGAGCTATTCTTTTATACTGTTTCAATAAATCAATAATCTCTTTTTGATTGCTAGTTGTTTTAGAAAGATTGGTAGATATATATTCTTTGAATAATTTATCATAATCGGCTTGAGTGTTTAGTTTTTGACGTTTATCAGAGTTAATTCCAACTTCTGGTATATGTATGTAATTTATACCTACACCTTCGCATGCATTTCTTAATTGGTTTTTACTAAAGCCGTATTTCATGCTTAAAGCATTTTTACGAACATCACATAAAAGTTTAATGTTGTTTTTTATAAGTTTATTTAAATAATGCTCAAGTGATATGCCTTCATAGCCAATTGTAAATAAAGTAATATTATTCTCAAATGATCTAAAATTATCAAGGTTTTTTAAATTATCAGAATTTAGATACTTATGAGCAATAGTACTGTTAATAGCATAATATGGATATCTCTTATAAGTTAAGTCAATCAAATCATCATTTGTTTTATTTTTATAAATAATGGCAAAATCAGAAATAATCTTTTTATCTTCTTTATCTAATTGTGATAGATAGTTTGTTTCATCTAATTTTGTCCAAGATTTGGATGATTCAGAAACAATACCATACTTTTTTAAAGTATTTAGATCAGCATTTGCTTGAAAAGAAAAACAACCGAATTTATATGGAACAAAATCATATGTTTTCTTTTTAGTTTTATATCGACTATGAAGAAATAATAATTTTTGAATTTGAATTTTATCAAGTTCATTATTAAATACTTGTAAAAGTGATAGTGCTACTTTTCTTCTATAATACATCCATTAAATATATGAAATTCTTAACTAATCTGCAATCCATTCTTAACTCCATCACTTGTGCTGAGCGCAGTCGAAGTATCAGGATTCACAAAAACCAACTTTCCAGTTTCGTCTTCCGTCATTAAAATCATACCTTGACTCTCAACTCCTCGTAAAGCTCTGGGTGCTAAATTTACTAAAACAGTAACACGTTTACCTATGACGTCTTCTGGTGAAAAGCTTTCGGCAATACCAGAAACAATGGTTCTTGTGTCAATGCCAGTATCTACTTTTAAGACTAAAAGTTTTTTGGTTTTTGGCATTTTTTCTGCTTCGATAATAGTACCAACACGCAAATCTAATTTGGTAAAATCATCAAACGTAATTTCTTCTTTTTGAGGTTCTACTACCTTTTTTTCAGCTTCATTAGCTTTTTTGCTAGCTTCTAATTTATCGAGTTGTATTTGAATTTCAGAATCTTCAATTTTAGAGAATAATAACTCTCCTTTTCCAATTTGATGTGCTGCGGGAATTAAAATATCTTTTGTTGAAACGTCTTTCCATCCGTTACCATTCGAATTTAAAATACCTTTTAACTTGGTTGAGGTAAATGGTAAGAACGGTTCTGATAAAACAGCTAAGGCAGACGCAATTTGTAAAGCCACAAACATTACGGTTTCGGTGCGTGCTTCATCTGTTTTAAACGTTTTCCATGGCTCTTCGTCTGCCAAATACTTATTTCCTAGTCGTGCTAAGTTCATCAATTCTTGACTCGCTTCTCTAAAACGATAACGTTCAATAGAACTCGAAATCACAGCAGGATACGCTTTTACAGCTGCTAAAGTTTCTTCGTCAATAGTAGAATAGTCCGATGGTGCCGGAATAATGCCGTCGTAATATTTATTCGTTAAAACCACCACACGATTGATAAAGTTTCCGAAGATAGCCACCAATTCATTATTGTTTCTAGCTTGAAAATCTTTCCACGTAAAATCGTTATCCTTAGATTCTGGGGCATTTGCCGTTAAAGCGTAACGCAACACATCTTGTTGATTAGGGAAATCGATTAAATAATCTGGTAACCAAACCGCCCAGTTTTTAGAG
Source organism: Winogradskyella pacifica (assembly GCF_013403915.1). Classification (GTDB taxonomy): domain Bacteria; phylum Bacteroidota; class Bacteroidia; order Flavobacteriales; family Flavobacteriaceae; genus Winogradskyella; species Winogradskyella pacifica. Next base: position 156,462 of record NZ_JABFDI010000008.1, on the reverse strand, counting down.
GTTGATAATTTCTGACCTTCTAAATTTAAAAATTCGTTAGCTGGTACATTATCTGGTAAAATATAAGAGCCTTCAGCTTTTAGCATGGCAGGGAAAATAATACAGTGAAATACAATATTATCCTTTCCTATAAAGTGTACCAATTTGGTGTCTTCGTCTTTCCAATAATCTTCCCAGTTTTTACCTTCGCGTGCTGCCCATTCTTTGGTTGCAGATATGTAACCAATAGGAGCATCAAACCAAACGTAAAGCACTTTGCCTTCGCCACCTTCAACAGGTACAGGAATTCCCCAATCTAAATCTCTGGTTACGGCACGTGGACGTAAGCCATCGTCAATCCAAGATTTTACTTGACCGTAAACATTAGGTTTCCAATCTTTTTTATGACCTTTTAAAATCCATTCACGTAGAAAATCTTCGTGTTTATTTAAAGGTAAAAACCAGTGTTTGGTTTCTTTTAAGCTTGGTACATTGCCTGTAATTGCTGATTTAGGATTAATTAAATCTGTGGCATTTAAACTCGATCCACAGCTTTCGCACTGATCTCCATAAGCTTCTTCGTTGCCACATTTAGGACAGGTTCCTGTAACAAAACGATCTGCTAAAAACTGATTTGCTTCTGCATCGTACAATTGTTCAGTCACTTCTTCTACAAATTCGTTTTTGTCATAAAGGGTTTTGAAAAACTCTTGAGCCGTATCGTGATGAATTTTAGCTGTCGTACGCGAGTAGTTATCGAAAGTAATACCAAAGTCAATAAAAGATTGCTTGATAATCGCATGATATTTATCCACAATATCTTGGGGAGTGACTCCTTCTTTTTTTGCTTTGATGGTAATTGGCACACCGTGCTCATCACTTCCGCAAATAAAAGCAACATCATTGCCAGTTAATCTTAAGTATCTAGAATAAATATCTGCAGGCACATAAACACCAGCTAAATGTCCAATATGAATTGGGCCGTTTGTATATGGTAATGCTGCTGTTATGGTATATCTTTTCGACATGGCTTTCATTTTTTTGAAGCTACAAAAGTACGCAATATATAAGGGATTTAGAAAAAAAATGTACTTTTACCAAAAGTAGTTTTTATGAATTTAAGACCCCATTTTGTATATCTATTTTTTGTGATCCTAATAGTTGCAAATCGTAATGCCCTTGCTCAAAACAAAACTAATAAACCAACGGAAATGACTTCACAATTAATACAACCACCCTATTTAAAAGCAGGTGATACTGTGGCTATTGTTGCACCTTCAGGGATTTTAAAAAGTAGAGTAGGCGAAGTGCAAGATGCTGTAAAACTTCTAGAAAGTTGGGGATTGCATGCCATTGTTGGGGACCATGTTTTTAACCAGTTCAATCATTTTGCTGGTACAGATGCCGAGCGTTGCGAAGATTTGCAAAACGCTATGGACGATCCTAAAATTAGCGCGATTTGGTGTGCGCGAGGTGGTTACGGAACGGTTAGGATTTTGGATAAATTGAATTATACTAAATTTAAGAAAAATCCGAAATGGATTATTGGTTATAGTGATATCACAGCATTGCACAATCAGGTTCATAATGAAGGATTTCAGTCCTTACACGCTATAATGTGTGTGAGTTTAACCAAAGATTTGAATGCTATAAAGGAATCCGTTGAAACGTTTAAATCGGCTATTTTCGGAAATCCTGAAAACTATACTTTAAAAGGCTCAAACTATAATAGAGTCGGAGAAACATCAGGAGAATTAGTCGGAGGAAATCTAACGATGTTACATACCATGTTGGGTTCTAAAGAGAGCATAGATACCTCTGGAAAAATTCTGTTTATTGAGGAAATTGGTGAGTACAAATACCACATTGACCGTATGTTACAAAGTATGAAGCGCGCTGGTTATTTTGATAATTTGAATGGACTTGTGGTTGGTGATATGTCTAGAATGCGAAAGAATACGACACTTTGGGGAACTTCGGTAGAGCAATTGATTCTTGATGCTTTAGAAGACTACGATTTTCCAATTACATTCAATATGCCTGCAGGACACGAAAAAGACAATCGAGCTTTGGTTTTGGGACGAACTCTAGAGTTGAAAGTTGGTAAAGAACAATCGACTTTAAAATTCTCAGAATAATTGTTTTTGAAACTTGAAAAACAAAATGGCTCCTAAAAAGTAAAGTCCAACGTCAATTATATCACTAGTATAACGTGTGTTTATTTGAGGCATTAGCCATTCAAAATAAATTAAAAAATAGAGCGTTAGTGCTAAAACCACACTAATAGGTACGTAAAGTGCTTCGGTTTTCTTTAGGATTCTTAAAATGGCTAAGCATGTACCTAAAACAATTGGCATACATAAAAAGTCATTGATGTAAAAATACATCCAATTAGGAAGCGGTACTTCAAAACGGTTTGCGATGTATAATGCAGAAGCGACTAATACACTGATATAGAAAATAGGGTGCTTTAGAATGCTCATGCAGCAATAGCAGTTATTAGCCAGGCAATAAACATCCCGATGGCTATAAATCCCATCCAAATAGAGTGAATAACTTTAACAAAAACACGCACTATTAAAAACCGGTGATCTTTATGCTTTTCATAAAACGATGGAGATGCTTCTTTTTGAATACGCTCGCGTTCACGACGCTCTTTTTCATCTTGAGCAAACGTTAGTTCTCGTCTTTTTTTATAAGATAGAAGCGTGTTGCAATTGGTGCAATAGTCTTGATTTGTATTGTAGAGACCACAATTTGGGCATTTAATATGACTAGCCATTTCGCATGTTTTAAAGCGTTACAAAGATATGGCTAATTGTAAGATTTTATGTGCTTCAAACAAAGATGCTTTGACTCAGATTGACTAAACATCCTTTATGATACTGCAATTTTTGTATATTGAAGCGAACTCTAAAGTATGCCTAATTTTTTTGACAGAAAACAGAGAACTGAAGACTGAAAAATGGCACAACACAACGAACTCGGTAAATTAGGTGAGCAACTCGCAGCAGAATTGCTTATAAAAAAAGGCTATGAAATCATTGTTCGTAATTACGTGTTTCAAAAAGCCGAAATTGATATTATCGCCAAGCACAATGATTTTATGATTTGTGTGGAAGTGAAAACGCGAAATTCTGAATTTTTCGGTGATCCACAAGAGTTCGTCACACCTAGTAAAATTAAATTACTAGTGAAAGCTATGGATGCTTTTGTAATTGAAAATGATATCGATTTAGAAACCCGTTTTGATATTGTTGCTGTTTTAAAGAATAAAACAACAGAGCAACTCATTCATTATGAAAATGCTTTTTATCATTTTTAAGACTCACGAAAGTGGATATCTCATCAGCTTAAAAAACTATACATTAAAAGTGTCAAGTGATTACAAAAGAGGTTCCTGCGTTCGCAGGAATGTGTTACCTATAAAAATTCATCTCATCAATAAATTGCCACACATGTTCTGGCAAGATCGGACGCACATTTTTTCCGTCTTTAATTTCATTTCTAATAAACGTTGAAGAGAGCTCCATAATGGGGGCGTCAACTTTTGTGATTTTAGAATGATTATTAAATTGCGTGTCTATTTTGCCTTCAGATATTCTAGGGTAAACGTAAATACTATGATTTTCGAGAATGAGTTCATAGTTTTTCCATTTATGAAGACTTTTTAAATTGTCCTCTCCCATAATTAAGGCAAACTCATAATTCGGATATTTTTCAAAAAGATACGTGAGCGTATCAATAGTGTAATTCGGTTGTTTTAGTCCAAATTCAATATCGCTTGGTCTCAGTTTGTCGTAATCCTTTGTCGCCAAATGAACCATTTCTAAACGGTGGTAATTGTCTAGTAAGCTGCTTTTCTTTTTAAAAGGACTTAATGGGGTAACTACAAACCAAACTTGGTCTAAATCACTATGCTCAGCTAAATGATTGGCAATGGTTAAATGACCAACATGAATGGGATTAAACGTACCAAAATATAGACCGACCTTCATATTACTTCGCTATAAATTCTGAAACCAATTTGTAAGCATCCTTTAAAGCTTTGTCTAAATCAGAATTAACAACAATTTCATCAAAAAGTGGAGCCGTAGCCAATTCTGCTGGTGCTTTTGCCACACGCATACTTATTTTTTCTGGACTTTCTTCACCGCGATCTTTTAGTCGTCTTACCAACTCATTCAAATCTGGTGGTTTTACAAAAATAGCGATAGTCTGTTCTGGGAACTTTCTTTTAATACGTAAGCCACCTGATACATCAATATCAAAAATAACATGCTTGCCTTTTGCCCAAATACGTTCAATTTCAGTTTTTAGCGTCCCATAAAAATTGTCTCTATAGACTTCTTCCCATTCTAAAAACTCATCGTTTTTAATTCGGTTTTTAAATTCTTTAAGCGATAGGTAATAGTAATCTCGCCCATTAACCTCATTACCACGTTTGTCGCGCGATGTCGCAGAGATAGAAAATTCTAGATTGAGTTCTTGCTGTTTTAATAGGTGGCGAACTATGGTTGTTTTTCCAGAACCAGATGGTGCTGAAAAGACAATGAGCTTGCCTTGTACTTCGTTTTTAATTTCTGACAAAATAACTTGTTTTACTTTTTACTGTATACCGCGACCGAGAACGTCAACTAATTTAGAGCACGTTTAATAATTGTTCCTTAATTTTTTCAAGTTCATCCTTCATCTGAACTACTAATTTTTGCATTGGTGCATAATTAGATTTTGAGCCAATAGTATTGATCTCTCTTCCGATTTCCTGAGAAATAAAACCTAATTTCTTTCCGTTAGAATCTTCAGAATCTAAAGCTTTAGTAAAATAATCTAAATGATTTTCTAATCTTACTTTTTCTTCTGTAATATCAAATTTCTCTATGTAATAAACCAATTCTTGTTCAAAACGGTTTTCATCTACTTTTTCTTTAATATCAGAAATGCCTTTTTCTAAACGCGCTCTTACGCCATCAATACGTTCAGGATCCATCGTAATAACTTCGTTTAATAGACGTCTTAATGTGCTAATTCTATCTTCAAAATCTTGCTTTAGTGTCGCTCCTTCATCTTCTCTATAAATAACAATGTTTGCTATGGCTTTATCTATTTCTTCACTAATTAAAGACCATTCTTCTTCATCGATATCATCGCGTTCTGTAGTTATAGCATCTGGCATACGAATCGCCATTTTTAATAACTCAATAGCATCACCATCTACAACCTCCTTAAGTTGTTTAATGTATTCGTTAACTACTGTTTTGTTAATCTTAGTGCTGGTATCTTCACCTGTAATTTCTACATATAATGAGAAATCCACTTTTCCTCTAACAAGGTTTTTAGCAATAAGTTTTCTTATGTCTAATTCCTTTGCTCTATACATAGAAGGCATACGAGCGTTGAGGTCTAAGCTTTTGCTATTTAAAGATTTTAATTCTATAGATATTTTTTTAGTTGGGAGCTGTAGTACAGATTTCCCATAACCTGTCATGGATTGTATCATTAAAACTTTGCATTTAAAGTTGCGCAAAGGTACAAAAATCAATGGTTTTTAAATAGTTTAGAAAGCGCCCAATTCTCTCATTAGACTTTTATAACTTTGCAAACCTAAATTGAAGGTAAACTTATGTACAAAAAACAATTTGAAATTCGTTGGAGTGATGTGGATGCTAATGGTCATTTAGCTAATTCTGCGTATACCAATTTTATGAGTCATGCACGTATGGCATTCTTTACTGAGAAGGGATTTACAATGCCAGAAATTATGAAATTCAATGTAGGGCCTGTTGTGTTTTATGAACATATGTACTATTTTAAGGAATCATTTTTAGGAACTCCAATTACGGTAACTATTGAAGTGTCTGGCTTAAGTGAAGATGGTATGTTGTTTATGTTTGAACATAATTTTTACAACCATAAAGGTGAAAATTTAGCGTATTGCGAAATGCAAGGAGGTTGGATAGATCTTAAAGCAAGAAAACTAACAGGTTTACCAGAACCATTATTAGAATTGGCTCATAAATTTCCGAAGTCTGAAAGTTTTAAGGTTTTGACAAAAGAGGATACGCGTAAGCATGGAGTACGACCAAAGCCAATGAAGCTATAGATTTACTTAAAAACCGAGTGCTGCTTAAAGGATTTTATCTGCACATTTTTTATGAATGGCTTTAAAATCTGATTTGGTAAATACCGTTTGTGCTTGCAATAACAAGTTAATGCTTCTGGTTTTGCACCTAATGTACTTTTTATTTCAGAAGCAGTTCTACCTAAGTTAATCTGTGTTGATTTTGTAGCTATCCCGAGTCTTACGTAATCGTTTAGTATTCTCGGATAGATGCCAAATTCTTTATTTTGAGAATAATCGATACCAATGAAATGCGCATCGAGATGTGTGTCGTTTTGCATGGCAGATAAAAAACCGACTAATTTATCTTCGAGAAAATAGCCCTTTACTATAAATAAATCTTTAAAAGTTCTTTTAAGATGAATATAAGTATCGAGGTTTAATATTTGGGCATTAAAATCAGCATTATCAATCGTATTTTGATATAATTCTTGAAGTGCTTCTTTATGAATTTCTATATCGTCTTCAGAAAATAATTTAGCATTTAAAGGAGCACTTTTAGCATCTGCTCTATTTGCTTTTACACGATATTTAGATTTTAAAGCCGTTGTATAGTCTTCAAAGGAATGCCATTCTGGTTTTAGCGTAATAATCATATTAGGCTCAACTTGCATGGCTGCGTAATCGTAAGATTCTAAATGATTGGTAATAGGAAGGGATTCGTTTTTAAAATCTTTTATAAAAATAGCACTTAGTTTTTTTGTAGATTTTGATAATTGTTTTACACCTTCTGCAATGGCTTTAAACGTGTCGACTTTATCTTCACCATCTTTCAGAAAGGTACCATATTCTCCACTTAAAAATACATTTCCACAGAACAACACACAAATATGATTGTTGCAGAACATGTTGTTAACCCAATGTCTTATTTTATCGGACATTTTAATGTTCTTTGTAATGGTTTCAACACCAATGGTTACAATCTGTGTATTGGCAAAAGCAACAGCTTCCTGGTCTTTAAGGATGAAAATATAATTGAATTCTATGTCTGTATTGGCAAGTTCAAAAGCTTTTAAGAATTCGGGTGAATAATAAATATTTGTACAGCAATTAACACTATCCCAATAAGGTTGAGGAATAGTATCAATGCTTTTAAAAACTTTAGATGTTAGAGGCAAATTAAATGGCGTTTTTAGGTTTTTTAGATACAAGAAATACTCCTAAAAATATGAGTAACATGGCTCCGATTTTTACGGAGTCTATAAAATCTGCACCTATTGAAATAGCAAAAAGTCCAGCAACTACAGGTTGAAGATAAATAAATATACCTACAGTAGATGCTTTTAATTTGTTTAATGCTAATGGATTAAATAAATACGTTCCGAAAGTCGCGCCGACAACAACAAATACAACAGACCAAATGGCATTAGGTGTAAACGTGTGCCACTCTACAGCTTTTAAATCATTATAACCAAACGGAATTAACATAATAAGACCAAACAAAAACAACCATTTAATAAATGTAAATGGATGGTATTTTAATGTGAGTTTTTTAATCATTATCACATAGATGCTGTATGAAATAGCATTTAAAAACACGAGTAAATTACCTAATGGCACATTATCGCCAGCTCTTGCAGATTTACCATATATAGTTAAAACCAATGCGCCTATTAAGCCCAAAGTAACTCCAACTATTTTTAGCTTAGAAACGTTTTCCTTTAAAATTATAGCAGACAAAATTAAAATGATAATAGGTACTGTAATGGTAATGGCTGAAGCATGGATTGGAGAGGTGTATTCTAAGCCTTTAAAAAAGAAAAGCATATTAATCATGACTCCAAAAATGGCGGCTACAAAGAGTTTTAGATAGTCTTTTTTGTCAATTTTTTGCTTTGGTAAAAAGAGACTCATAATCCAAAACAACACCGTAGCACCGGCAACTCTTATTAGAACAAATCCAAAGGGTTTAATGAAATTTTCATTCATTACTGTTTTTGCAATAGTGAAATTGAGACCATATAATAGTTGTACCATGATCAATGCGAAAATGGCAAATTTTCTACTATTCATGTATAGCGAGTTTGGCAGCTTCTACTGTTTTCTTAGAATTGCCAATAAAAATAGAATCATTATATAAAATTACAGGACGTTTTAAAAACGTATAATGTTCTAAAATATAATTTTTGTAATCATCTTCAGTCAGTGATTTCTCTTTTAAACCCAATTCTCTATAAAGTCGCGCGCGCTTACTAAACAGACTTTCGTAGCTATCTGTTAGTGCTCGCATTTCTTCAATCTGTTGTGTAGTAATTGGTTCTGTCTTTATATCTTGAAGTTGAAAACCTTCAGGAAGATTAAGCTCATTTATGATACGGGTACAAGTATTACAGCTACTTAAAAAGTATATTTTGTTCATAATCAAAACGGTTTAATTTCAATATGCAAAGAAACCGTATTTCTAATGAATTTTATTACTTTTAATAAAAATATGATTTTATGGATTTTGTTTTCGACGTCGCACTTAAGAATAGAAAATTATTAAAAAGTTTTATTGAAAACCACACTTTAGAAGAGTTGAATAAAGTGCCAAAAGGGTTTCGTAATAATATCATTTGGAATATTGCACATACTATTGTTACGCAACAATTATTGGTATACAAATTATCAGGATTGCCAATGGTTGTTTCTGATGAGATGGTAGAAGCTTTTAAAAAAGGAACAAAAACGGAACGCGATTTATCGCAGTCTGAAGTAGATACCATAAAAGGCTTGTTATTTTCTACTATTGAAAAGACTAAGGAAGATTACGATACTAAAGTTTTTCAGACCTATAATCAATATACCGTGACTACAAAAAGTACACTGAGTAATGTTGAAGAAGCTATTGATTTTAATAATTTTCATGAAGGTATTCATTTAGGGTATATTTTAGCACTCCGAAAATCACTATAACTATGGACTACTATTCAATTGCTACTATTTTAATCGTTCTTTCTGCGGGCTTTGGTTATATAAACGAGAAGTTTTTAAAGTTGCCAATCACTATTGGTTTAATGGTAATTACCATAGTGTTTACGGTTGTTTTAGTCGGAATTGCTCAATTTGATGATACCTTGTTAGTGCAAGAACGAGAATTTATAGCATTGATAGATTTTGAAACGGTTCTCTTAGATATTATGCTGAGTTTCCTGTTGTTTGCAGGTGCTTTACATACCAATTTTAATCAGCTTAAAGTGCAGCGATGGCCAATAATGGCTTTTGCTACTGTAGGTGTTTTGGTATCAACATTTTTAGTTGGTATTGCGATGTTTTACGTCTTAAAGTTAATGGATTTAAATGTAGATTTTATCTACTGTTTATTGTTTGGTGCTTTAATTTCTCCAACGGATCCTATTGCTGTTTTAGGGATTTTAAAAAAAGCAGGGGCTCCAAAAAAACTAGAAACTAAAATTGTAGGAGAATCATTATTTAATGATGGAGTAGGAGTTGTAGTCTTCTTAACCATTTTTGCAATAGCAGCGAAACCTAATGCTGCTATTGAGTTGGCTGATATTGCCACCTTATTTGGACAAGAGGTTATTGGTGGTATTGTTTTAGGGCTTTTTCTAGGGTGGATTACCTACCGTTTAATGCGATCGATTGATAGCTACGAAATTGAAGTGATATTAACCCTAGCAAGCGTTATGGGAGGTACGATGTTAGCGCATAAATTTCATTTGTCGGCTCCTTTGGCTATGGTAACTGCCGGACTTATTGTTGGAAATGATACGGTTAGAAATTCTGCTATGTCTGAAACTACAGAGCTTTATGTCGATAAATTTTGGGAGCTCGTAGATGTCTTATTAAACACTATTTTGTTTGTAATGATTGGTATGGAAATGTTAGTATTAACATTAGACGGGAAATACATTTATGCCGGTCTTTTAGCGATTCCTTTAATCTTAATTTGCCGTTATATTTCGCTTTGGTTGCCCATTAAATTCTTTGAAAAACGATTGGATTTTGTGCCAAAAACAAATTTAATAATGACTTGGGGCGGCTTACGAGGTGGTATTTCTATTGCATTAGCACTTAGCCTGACAAAGGACATGCATAGAGAACTGTTTTTAGTAATAACTTACGTCGTCGTTGTGGTGTCTATTGTTGGACAAGGATTAACGGTTGGTCCAATTATAAAGCGATTAACCAAAAAAGTAGTTTAGTTCATCTTTAAATAAGACTCTGCCTCACTAAAAGGAATCATAAATTCGGTATACCCTAAATCGTAAGAAGCTACTTCATAAACATTGTAGATTAAAACTAAGCCTTCTTCACTAAAACCAATATTTTCAGGTAAATGAAAAGGTTTTCCGAAGAAGAAATTTTCAATAGTTAATTGGTCTTCGTTCTCTTCTAAAGATTTAATGAAATGAGTTTTGGCTAAGGTTGTAAAACCCGCTATGTCTGTAATAAAATCCGTGACTTCTAAAGTTTTTCCAGTTTTAGCATCAAGATTTAATAGTTTTATTTTGTCATTACCATGAGCACCACCTTTAAACTCATACGTACTAATAACTAGTGTAATAATAGCTTCAGACTGGTAAACGAGTTCTGTTTCAATATGAAGCTCCCAAGCCGGTTCATCTATTTTAGAATAATCTTTTTTAAACGTTAGATATTCTTTATTAAACGCTTTTAAAACTTCAGTTAAATTAGTTTTGCTTTCAGACGTGTTTAGGGTTGCAATAATTGCATTTTCGACGTTTGTGTTTATGCTTTTACTAAGGTCACTACTTCCTGTTGCTTTGCTATAGACTGCTGAAATTTCGGCCTCGTAAGATTCTTCGACAGAAATAGTATCAAATGTTGCGGGTTTAAATTCAGAGCTACATGAATTTAAAACAATAGCAAATATCAAAAATGGAATTATATGTTTCACAGCGTTTGGTATTAAGTTTAATAAACAATAAAGGTATTATATAGATTTGAATAGAACGAATTATCCGTTAAATTTGTTAGGGTACAAAAGCGATAATTCTGTTAATTTTTTCGTGGGTTTCGTTTAACTCCTTTTATTATGAAATTTAATACAAAAACAATACATGGTGGTCAAAAACCAGATGCTGCTTATGGTTCTGTAATGCCCCCAATTTATCAAACCTCTACTTTTGCACAATCTACACCAGGCGGACATAAAGGCTATGAATATGCACGCTCAGCGAATCCAACACGTCATGCGTTAGAGAACGCTTTTGCAAGTATCGAAAATGGAACACATGGTTTAGCATTTGCATCTGGATTAGCAGCTATAGACGGCATTCTAAAACTGTTAAAGCAAGGGGATGAGGTTATTTCTACCAACAATTTATATGGTGGAACGTATCGGTTATTCACAAAGATATATGAAGACTTTGGTATAAAATTCCATTTTATAGGCATGGAAAATGCAGCGCATATTGAAGACTATATAAATGATAAAACAAAATTAATCTGGGTAGAAACACCGACCAACCCCATGTTAAATATTATCGATATTGTAAAGACAGCCGAAATTGCAAATAAGTATAAGGTGTTATTTGCAGTAGATAATACCTTTGCGACGCCGTATTTACAACGACCATTAGATTTGGGGGCAGATATTGTAATGCACTCCGCAACTAAATATCTTGGTGGGCATAGTGATTTGGTGATGGGAGCGTTAATTGTAAAAGATAAAGAATTGGCAGATCGGTTATATTTTATTCAAAACGCAAGTGGTGCTATTTGCGGTCCTCAAGATGCATTTTTAGCTTTGAGAGGTTTAAAAACCTTACATGTTAGAATGCAGCGTCATTGCGAAAATGGTAGAGCTGTAGCTGAGTATTTAGAAAGTCACCCAAAAATAGAAAATGTGTATTGGCCAGGTTTTGAAAACCATCCTAATCATGCTATTGCAAAAGCTCAGATGAGCGATTATGGAGGTATGGTGTCTTTTACTACCAAAGGTAATAACTATGAAGAAGCTATTAAAATGGTCCAAAATCTAAAGGTTTTTACATTAGCGGAATCGCTGGGTGGTGTGGAGTCATTAGCTGGTCATCCGGCAAGTATGACGCATGCGAGTATTCCAAAAGAAGAACGCGAAAAAACAGGTGTTGTAGATTCGCTAATTAGGTTGAGTGTTGGTATTGAAGATGAAGCAGATTTAATAGCAGATTTAAAACAAGCTATAGGATGACATCGCTTAAATGCAGCATACAAAAAGACCAAATCATATGATTTGGTCTTTTTGTATAAATATGTTTTATTGATTTTAATCGAACATGAAAATGTAGCCCACATTTAACCAAGCTAACCAATCATTTGTTTTATTAGATTCTAATTGATGGTCTAAACCATCCGTTTTGTCATTAAAGAAACGTTGTATTCTTAGATCAACCATTAAATTTGAAATTGCACTAAGGTTATACCTTACACCTACACTACCAACAACAGACCAAGTAGATCCGGCTTCAACATCTATAGATCCTGGTTCCCAGCTTGGATAAAAATTATTGATATTGTTTATGTTTTGATCACCATAAGTAGTGGTTACGCTCGGACTATAAAACACGTAATGCGCGCCTAAGCTTACAAATGGTGCGAATTTATCACCTCCACGCGAAAAATTTCTTAAACTCATAGGGTAAAATTCCAATTGCGCTCCTAAATCAAAATTTTGCGCTTCTCCTGAGTGTGCTCTTAATTTATCCGCAGAAGTACTTGTTCTATCTTCATCTACCCATATACCATAATGATCAAGTCCTGTTTTGTTCCAAGAAAGTTCAGCGCGTACTTTAAAATGTTTTGTGAAAAAATTACTTCTCGAATAAGAATAGTAACCACTAAGATATTCAAAGTTCATATAGTAAACGAGACCTATACCAAAACCTATATTACCAGAATTTGTTTCAAAGTCGTATCGTTCACCAAAGTCAGATTGGTAAACTATAGGGCCAGCAATAATTCCAACCTCGTGAGAAAAGGCTTGCGAGAAACTCAATTGCATCGATAAAAGCAATAGAAATGCAACAAATATATTTTTTATTTTTTGTGTCATGTAATTTTAGAATTGATGCTTTTACCCAGCAAATATATAAAAACCCGATAAACTACCAAATAAAACCGACAAAATGCATGTTTTTTATTTTCTTCATAAAATATAATCCTTTTTATATTGAATAAAAACATTTAGAATATCATAATAACAAAATTGATATATGTCTAATTATTAAAGTGATAAGGACGCCACAATATATCAAAATATTCTTACAATCGCAGGTTTAAAATAGAATATCCTATTTTTTTGACAAAAATAGATTAATATTTAGAAATGGTGAATGAATTATTTAATTTCGAGAATAAATAAATACTTATGAGAGAGAAAATTGATGCTTTTTTAGCAGAAGTACAAGCAAGAAACAGTCATGAACCAGAGTTTTTACAAGCCGTCCGAGAAGTCGCAGAATCATTAATACCTTATATAGCTCAACATAAATTGTATAGCGGTAAAAATATCCTATTAAGAATGGTCGAGCCCGAAAGGCTAATATCATTTAGAGTTAGTTGGGTTGATGATGCGGGAGAGATACAAGTTAATAGAGGTTATAGAGTTCAGATGAATTCTGCAATAGGACCTTATAAAGGAGGTTTACGTTTTCATCCGTCTGTAAATGCAAGTATTTTAAAGTTCTTAGCTTTTGAACAAGTATTTAAAAATGCCTTAACGACACTGCCGATGGGGGGAGGAAAAGGGGGTTCTGATTTTGATCCCAAAGGAAAATCGGATGATGAAATTATGCGTTTCTGTCAATCGTTTATGAGTGAATTATTTAGACATATAGGACAGTTTACCGATGTCCCTGCAGGAGATATTGGTGTTGGAGCGAGAGAAGTTGGTTTTATGTTTGGAACTTATAAAAAGTTGAAAAATGAATTTACAGGTGTTCTAACTGGTAAAGGACCTACTTGGGGTGGCTCTTTAATTAGACCAGAGTCTACAGGTTATGGTACTGTTTATTTTGCTCAGAATATGTTGAAATTAAAAAATGAAATATTAGAAGGGAAACATATTGTGATTTCTGGCTCCGGAAACGTTGCGCAATATGCTACCGAAAAGGCAATAGAGTTTGGAGCAAAGGTATTAACATTGTCTGATTCTGGTGGGTATATTATCGATGAAGACGGTATTGATACTGAGAAGTTAAATTTTATAATGCATCTTAAAAACGTAAAGCGTGGTCGTATAAGCGAATATGTAGATGAATATCCTAATGCAGAATATTTTTCGGGTGAAAGACCTTGGTCAGTAAAATGTGATATCGCTTTACCTTGTGCTACTCAAAATGAACTAAATGGAGAGGAAGCAAGGCAATTAGTTAAAAATGGCTGTATTTGTGTGGTCGAAGGTGCAAATATGCCTTCAACTCCAGAAGCGATAAGTGAATTTCAAAAGGCAAAGTTATTGTTTGCGCCAGGGAAAGCTTCAAATGCAGGTGGTGTAGCAACTTCAGGATTAGAGATGAGTCAGAATTCGCTTCGTCTAAGTTGGTCGAGAGAAGAGGTGGATACACGTTTAAAAGATATCATGGAAGCCATTCATGACTCTTGTGTTAGATACGGTAAAAATGAAGATGGCTCTATTGATTATATTAAAGGAGCTAATATTGCAGGCTTTGTGAAAATTGCAGATGCTATGTTGGCACAAGGAGTCGTATAATTAAGCTTATAAAAATAATTTTAGCTTCTGTTTGTTACAGGAGCTTTTTTTATGACATTATATATGATAAGCACATAATTATCGTTAGTATTAAATATATTTGAGCAAACCTTATTTTATCAATGAATACTACTGTTTTTAAAATCCTCATTTTAGTATTTGGACTTACGGCGTCGGGCTATAGTCAAGATTTTTCATCCTTGTGGCAAGGTCATTATTCTTATAACGACATTGTGGATGTAGTTAGTGGTGAGAATAAAATTTATGCAGCAGCACAAAATGCTGTTTTTAGATATGATACACAGACTAATGAACTCACTACAATTACTTCGGTAGAAGGACTTTCGGGTGAGGAAATTACGACCATATATTACAGTGAGCTTTATCAATATTTGCTTATTGGATATGAAACAGGATTAATTGAGGTCTATTCTGAAACGGAGAATTCTGTATTATCTGTGGTAGATATTTTAGATAAGGTAAATATTACTCCAGTTAATAAGCGTATTAATCACTTCTTTGAACATGAGGGGCAAATTTATATCTCAACAGATTATGGGATTTCGGTATACGATTTAGAGCGCTTAGAATTTGGTGATACTTATTTTATTGGGAATGGTGGTGCACAGATTACAGTGAAACAAGTGTCTGTTTTAAATAATGAAATCTATGTGGCCTGCATGGATAATAACGGTATAAAGAAAGCGGATTTAAACAATCCTAACTTAATAGATTATCAGCAATGGCAAAGCCTTTCAACAGGGAACTTTTATACGATGAATACGATTAATAATAAATTGTATTCTGTCGGAATTAATAGAGTGCTCTACGAAATAAACGGTACGTCTTTAAGTTCGTTATTAACTTTTCCTTTATTGCCTTTAGATTCTGATATGTCTGCGTCAAATCTTATTTATTCAACCAGAAATACCGTATATGTATATGATGAAAATATACAATTGGTAAAAAGTTTTCAGCCCTCAGCTGATTATGATTCTAATTTTACATCCGCAATTACCTTAGATGATTCTATTTATATAGGTACAGAGGCTTTTGGTGTGTTGCGTAATTCAATTGTAGCAACAGGAGATTACGTTGAAATAAAACCCAATGGTCCGTTATTAAACGAAACGTTTAGGCTAAATGCCGAGTCTGGTATCGTCTGGTCTAGTTTTGGCGGGTACACCGAGGATTTGGTTCCTGACCCAATACGAAGTAGAGGTATAAGTTATTATATAAATGAAGCATGGGAGACTATTCCTTTTGAAGATGTGTTAGGAGCAAGAAATCTGTCGCAAATTGCGATTAATCCCTTCAATCCTAGTCAAGTATTTGTGAGTTCTTTTCAAGATGGTCTTTTAGAAATAAATAATTTGGAACCTACTGTACTATATGATGACAGCAATAGTGGGTTAGAGTCATTAGTATTACCAGGTTCACCAAACTTTAGAAGTTTAAGAGTTTCTGCTACAGCTTTTGATAGAACCGGACTCTTATGGTCTATGTCATCGCTTTTATTTGAACCTCTAAAATCGTACGATCCCAATACTGGCAATTGGAGAAGTTATGATTTTTCGAGTATTATACAAGATGCTATTAGAGATGAGTTTGGTTATTTTGACCTTGCCATTGACGATACTGGTACCAAATGGATTGGCGCTTATAAAAACGGAATTTATGCTTATAATGAAACAGTAAGCGATAATCCACTTCGGAATATTAAAACTGAAGAACAAGGTTTGCCATTCCCGAGAGTGAATGCTCTTGCAGTAGATAACAGAAATCAGCTTTGGGTAGGGACTTTTACAGGACTAAGGGTACTTTATAACACTGCGGGATTTTATGACGATTTAAACCCAACTTTAAGTTCTATAATTATTTTAGAAAATGGTATTCCGAAAGAGCTTTTAGAAGGGCAGACTATTACCGATATTACAGTAGATGGTTCAAATAATAAATGGATTGGTACGGTAGATTCTGGTGTTTTTTATCTATCTCCAGATGGTCAAACTACTATTTATCATTTTACTAAGGATAATTCACCATTACCCTCAGACCGAATTAATGACATTTCAATAGATGGTAATAATGGTATTGTTTATATCGCAACAATTAAGGGATTGTTAGCATTTAAAGCCGGGGGTTCAAAAACAGAAACCACCCTAGAAGATGCCTTTGTGTATCCTAACCCTGTACGACCAGAATACAACATTCTCGGTTTTAACGATCTTAACGATATTAATAAAGGGGTAAAGATTAGTGGGCTAACAGAACGTGTGAATATAAAAATTACAGATATTGAAGGTAATTTGGTTGCAGAAGCACAGTCTAACGTTAATTTAAGATCCTCTAACTCAAATTACAACTTTGCTATTGATGGAGGAACTGCTGTTTGGAATGGGAAAAACCTTGGTAACAATGTGGTGAGAACTGGTGTGTATTTGGTGTTGATTTCCGATTTAGATTCCTTTGAGACCAAAGTGCTTAAAGTATTAATAGTTAGGTAAACATGCTTTCAAAAAATAACAGCATTGTTCTGTCTAAGTTAAAGTATAGAGACAACGACCTTATCGTAAAGTGTTATACAGAGCAACGCGGAGTGGTAAGCTATATGCTGAGAGGTGTCCTTAAATCCAAAAAAGGACTTTCTAAAACTGTTTATTTTCAAGCGTTATCGCAACTTCAAATAGAAGAAAACTACAAACCTAATCAGTCACTTCATTTTATAAAGGAGACTAAATTTAATTACATTTACAAAAGTCTTCATACCAATATCTACAAAAGTGCCATCGTGTTATTTCTATCCGAAATTCTTTCAAATGTGTTAAAGGAAGAAGAAAAGAATGAAGATTTATTTCATTTTATAACAGCAGCACTTCAGTATTTAGATAATGAAGATCAATTTTCAAACTTTCATTTATTGTTTTTGTTGAAGCTGACACGCTATTTAGGATTTCTACCAGAAAACTTAGATAATGATTACGCATTCTTTAATTTAGAGTCTGGAATTTTTGAGGCTTCTAATCATGGGATTTACTCCGTTTCGGGTGAAAATTTAACACTCCTAAAACGTTTGTTAGGCACAAGTTTTGATGCACTAAACACCATAACAATTAAGGCAAAACAAAGGCAAGAGTTTTTAAATATGCTCTTGTATTATTTTGAATTACATTTGGGAAGTTTTAAAAAACCTAAATCATTACAAGTACTTAACGACGTGTTTCGTTAGATCACTTTTTACCAAAATAAAATATAATGATTGTGAGTTCATACGTGAAGCACATTAGTGCGCATATTATTTTTATATTTCTTTTTTTGCAGCTTAGCACTGCGCAAACGATTACTGTTTTAGAAGCAGATAGCCATATGCCTATTCCTGGCGTGGCACTAGTTAATCAGAAAAAAAACAAAACTATTATTACCGATTTAAAAGGGCAAGTATCCTTATCGATCTTTAATGATTACGAAGTCATCTTTTTTAAAGATTTCTTATATGAAGAACGGCGTTTAACAAAAGCTCAAATAGCCAAAAATAAGGGTATTGTTTATCTCACGCCTAAGGTAGAAGGTTTAGATCAAATTCTAATTTCGGCGTCTAAGTTTGAACAACACAAACGCGATATTCCACAAACCATAGTGAATATCAGTGCTAAAGACATTGCGCTGTCTAATCCACAAACGAGTGCCGATTTGTTAGAGAATACCGGTAATATTTATATTCAAAAAAGTCAATTAGGTGGTGGAAGTCCTATGATTAGAGGGTTTTCTACTAATAGGCTTTTAATTGCTGTAGACGGAGTACGTATGAATAACGCTATTTTTAGAGGCGGTAATCTTCAAAACGTGATTGCCATAGATCCCTTCTCGGTGCAGCATACTGAGGTCACTCTTGGTGCAGGCTCTGTGGTTTATGGTAGTGATGCGATTGGGGGAGTGATGAGCTTTTATACTAAGAAGCCTCAATTTTCTGAAACTGATGCTTTAGATTTTAGTGCGACAGCGTTAACGCGATTCGCCTCTGCAAATACAGAAAAGACAGGTCATCTGGATTTTAATTTAGGGTATAAAAACTGGGCATTTTTAACGAGCGTGAGTTATACGGACTTTGATGATTTAAGAATGGGAAGCCATGGTCCGGATGATTATTTGCGGCCAGAATATGTATCGCAGCAAAATGGTGAAGATGTTATTGTTACCAATCCAAACCCTAAGGTACAAACCCCAACAGGTTATGATCAAATTAATGCAATGCAAAAGGTGCGTTATAAATCATCGGATAATTTAGATTTCGATTTAGGCTTGTATTATTCTAGTACCTCAGATTTTTCTAGATATGATAGGCTTATTCGCTATAGCGGAGATGAGTTACGCTCTGCGGAATGGAACTATGGACCACAACAATGGTTTATGGGGAATTTTCAGTTGACTAAATTGAGTAGTAGTTCTAATTTGTATGATAAAATTCAAACCACGTTAGCATATCAGAACTTTAAAGAAAGTCGGGAGGATCGTGATTTTCAATCTGATATACGTGCTGTAAGAGCAGAATCGGTTGATGCCGTGTCGTTTAATTTAGATTTAGAAAAAAGCGTCAATACTAAAACTAGTATTTTTTATGGTCTAGAATATCTGCATAATACCGTACATTCAACTGGGTATGATAAAAATATAGAAACCGGTGAAGATGCGGTAAGCATTACACGCTATCCAGATGGTTCTACGTGGCAGTCTATGGCGGCTTATGCGAGTTTAAAGCATAAACCGAATTCTAAGTTTGTGTTTCAGTCTGGACTTCGGTTTAATCAGGTGATTGCGAAAGCAGATTTTACGGACAATAATGTATTTTTAAATTTACCTTTTGATGATGCTGAGGTTAATACTGGTGCCTTAACAGGTACGGCTGGTATTACATGGTCTCCAAGCGATTTAATTCAATGGAAGCTTAACGCCTCTACAGCGTTTAGAGCACCAAATATTGATGACATCGGTAAGGTGTTTGATAGCGAGCCTGGTGCTGTTGTGGTACCCAATAAAGACCTAAAAGCAGAATATGCGTATAGTGGTGAGTTGGGTTTAAAGTTGAACTTTGAAAACAAAGTCATTATCGATTTAGCGACCTATTACACGTTTTTAGATAATGCTTTAATTCGACGCGATTATGAGCTTAATGGTGACACCGAAATGGTTTATAATGGTGAATTAAGTACTATTCAGGCGATACAGAATGCGTCTAAAGCTTGGATTTATGGCTTTGAAGCAGGACTAGAAATTAACTTCACCAAACAATTAAAACTGCGTTCTCAGTACAATGTTATCGGAGGTACAGAAGATAATAATGGAGTAGAAGAACCCGTACGGCATGTGGCACCCAGTTTTGGTCGTACCCATTTGAGTTGGAAGAAAAATAAATGGTTATTGGATGCTTTTGTGGTTTATAATAACGAATTAGCCTTTAACCAATTATCACCTTCGGAAGCGTCGAAAGCTTATATCTATGCTTTAGATGCTAATGGAGATCCGTATGCACCCGCTTGGCATACCTTTAATCTTAGAACACAATATCAGTATAATGATCAACTTAGTCTAACGGCTAGTTTAGAAAATATAACGGACCAACGTTATAGACCGTATTCTTCGGGAATAACTGCAGCGGGTCGGAACTTTATTCTTGCCTTAAAATATACACTTTAAAAGGCGTGAGTTTGCCCTAAACATAGGGTGTTTAGGAAGTGTTACCTCATCAACGTTGGTTTTTTGGTTATCCTGAATGTCACTCAAGGTATATACGGCTTACATACGGAGTACATACGGAGGAGATACGGAGTAGCTACGGGTGAACCCTATTTGAGACTTAGTTGTGATTCTTGCCAAAGCCTTGCCAACTCTGGTTTAAAACAAAATAAGCCGCATGTTTTAGATGCGACTTATTTTACATAATATAGAGAGCGTTTATTTAGTGCTTTTTGATGGCTTTTTTGCTGATGACCTGTCCATTGGACAAC
Source organism: Winogradskyella pacifica (assembly GCF_013403915.1). GTDB lineage: Bacteria > Bacteroidota > Bacteroidia > Flavobacteriales > Flavobacteriaceae > Winogradskyella > Winogradskyella pacifica. Next base: position 135,701 of record NZ_JABFDI010000008.1, on the reverse strand, counting down.
GTGATCTTAGCAATATAAGCGGCTTGACTCAATTTTGAAAGGTCGTAAACCTCAGTAGAATCATGGCCTGGTAAGTTGTAAATGATACGACCTGTTACGTCTATAATAGCGACGTGTTTTATGGTGTGAGTCTTTCCAACTTTAATTTGAACATCCCCATTTTGAAATTCAGTAATCGTTACCGCATTAGCATCAATTATATTATCGTCTATTGAAAGCGTCGATTGTGTAAATACAATTTGGAAACGGTCGTTAAATTCGCCTGTTTCTGAGGTGAATTCATAAGGTTGATTGGTTAAATTATGAGTAAAATTTAAAGTATTGTCTTTCAAATAAATTATTTGATTCTCACTTTCAAATAATCCATCAACTGCTCCTATGGCAATGGTGTAATTACCCATTTGACTAACCTTCAATCCTAAGGGTATAACATCCGTATCAACAAATGGTAGAGCTCGTCCTTGAATTATATAGGAATTATCGCTTATTATAGAATATAAAGCATCAGTTGATTCTTCTAAGCTCAATTTTGCATCAAACATGCGGTCATTGGCCGTTGTTGCGCCTTCTAAATATCCAACAAGAATTCTATTAGTTGGAGTTTCAGGTGTGATTAAATCTAGCCATATTCTATGCTTCTCTTCGGGTGAAGTTGCGTTTTCGGATGATCTAAAAAATTGATTGTTTGTATAACCTTTGTCTCGCATGCTATTATTAAATACAACAGTTCCGGTTGCTGCATTTGCCCCATCAACCATGTTAACCATAAAACTTTGACCAGCTGCGATGTATCCGTTAAAGCCTGAAGGTCCGTCTGTATCTCCAACACTATTATAATAGAAATAATCAGATTGATGATAACTTAATGCAAAGTTTTGATAAAAGGGTGGTATTGTACTGTCTAAACCTAAGCCGTGTTTCCAAATATTTAAATACCCATCAATGTTTGATAGTAGAGCTGCATTGTTGTTTAGAAATTCATCAGCAGATATAGCAGATGGATACGGATTTCCTATAAGATTCCAATTGTCATCAATGTCATTATCACTTGTTACGTTGTTTCCTCTTTTTATTTCAACAATGATTTCCCCATTATTCGGTACACTTAATCCAGTATCACTAGTATAAAACGTGTTTGTAAAGTTTAAATCTCCAGCTGCTGGAGGAGCCGTTTGACCATTAGGTGCTCTAACAATATACCCTTTGCCAACTTCCATAATTTCATTTACGGCAGAAACCCAGTTTCCATGAGTTCCAAGCGTGTTAATTACGGTTGGATCCCATTTGTAAATATGACCTGTTGCGGTAATGTCACTTACGTTAAAACCTGTAATTGGTGATGACCAATACACATAATCGAGGTTTTTTATTGAAGCTTGTCTAATCATCGATATTTTTCCTGTGTTAACGCTGGCATCATTTATTTGAATTAAGCTTCCGGAGTTGTTTATCTTAAAACTCGCTGCGTCATTAACATTAACACTTTCATCAACAGTTATGGCTTCGTCTGTTTGTATATTTAATGTACTCGATAAGACATTTAAATTTTCACCTACTAAAATATCAGTTGGATGACCCAATGATTTTGTCTCAGAGCCTGAAATGGTAAGATTTTTATATTCACTGGTTGTTATTGGTGTAATGATTTGATTCGCTCCAGCATAATTTATAGTAGATTCATCTAACAATTCAATTGTTGGGTTATTCGTATTACTAATAGCGGTATTTGAAAGACCAGAAAAACCAAAACTATTAGAATGTTTAAAAGTACCATCTCCTGTTACTGTAAAAGATCCGTTAGGTTGAAACTGAATAAAAGAATTTGCACCTGTACCTAATGCTACTGTACCAACATTTGATCCAGAAACTACAATGTTAGCATAATTTGGAACTGGATTAGTTAACCTTATTTCTTCTAAACCTGTATTATTATTATTATTATTAAACTCAATAGTTGTGTTGGGCTCAAGAGTATAGTTGCCAGTAGCATCTGGTTTGGTTCCTGTACCTGCGGTTATGAAACGCGCATTGTCTTCCATAATTAAATTAGTGGTTGAACCTCCAAACGTGTTGTTTTCAATATCAACAATTGCATCTCCAGTTATGGTCACATTATTAACTATGTCAACAGCAGTACTAACCCCTTTATAGTTATAGGGCTGTGGAGGTAATGGTGGTTCTGTCGCTAACGTATTGGTTCCACTATAATCTAAATTATAATAAGTTGGTAGCCCAGATAAAATTTGAATAGAATGACTGCCATTTAAATGTACAGTTCCATCTGTTAAGGAGTAATTGATATAACCGCTTAGTTGTGGTAAATAATCAGATGATGGGTTGTTAGTAATGGTGCTTATTTGGTATTCTCCTCCTGTCATAACCAAACGGCCTGAACCATAGAAATCTTTATCATTAACACCAGCTTCTTCTCCAATTACAATACCTCTTTGAATTTCTAATTTTCCACCATTAGAAATACCAGTTCTGTTTGTTAATCTTAATTCTTTAGTATTATCTATTAAATTAACATATACGTTCTTTATCGAAGAACCTACTGTTAAAGCATCACCTGTCTCTTGATTTTCTTTTCCAATGTAATGAAATGTTGCTGCTTGCTTAAAGGTTTTGTTACTTACAGAAAGCTGTACATTACCGGCATTTGCCGTGTTCTTTATTAAGCCATCTGGGTGGGTAATTTTTAAAATAGAACCTTCTTCTGAATCAAAGGTGTTAGAACCGCTACCACCGTTAGTAATTAATAATGGCGTAATATTATCTATTGCCCAGTTAAAATTAAAAGAACCACCATCTTCAACTGTAAATGTTGATGAATTATTTAGCTTTAGATTATTGTTTAATAATTGTACTTCTGCATTATTTTTCACAAAAGTATTTATGTTTTTATAAGGAACTGAATTATCTACATTCATATTTTGAAGTGTACTTCCGGTAAAAGCTATTCCGCAATCCCCATCCGTACTTGTTAGCGTTCCTTCAATTCCGATTAAATCACCTTCTATATTTACTAATACTGAGCCTGAACCTGAGCTTGTTGTATTTAAGTCAATTATCGCTCCAGTTCCATTAACAATTACATTGCCTTTTACTGTATGTGTAACGTTTGAACTTCCAATTGTACCGAATGAAAATTTATTTTTCGTTACAATTACATTACCACCAATTTCAACATTTGTATTTCTATTTATTAACTGTACCTGCTCAGTTGTTGTGTTATTGTTAATAGTTAAATCACCACTGCATAGCTTTTGTGTTCCTGGAAGTCCAACCAAAGTAAAAGCTTTATCGTTAGAAGGTAAATTAAACGTGAAATTTATAAATAGGTTTCCGAAATAATACCCTTCAGAGTTTAGTGATATTGCGCTATCGCTATCTATTAAATCATCCTCACCAGGACTTGTGTCGTTATCATACTGTCTCACTTCAACTGTTGAGTTTGGTTCAAAATTTTCGGTGCCATCAAATAAGCCATCACCGTGGTTTAATGTACTAGAATTAATGACTAGAAGACCACCATTTTCGACAGTTAGTGTTCCTGTTGGATCAATATCTACTGCAGAATCTGAGGCAATAAATTCACCTCCACTTTGTATTAATAAACTTCTAAAGGTACTATTGTGTCCATCATCGAAAGATCCACCGCTTTGTACTATCATTGATGTGCGAAGGGGAGCAGGAGCAGCAAAAGAAGCTCTGGATGTTATAGTGTGCCTTATTATCAACAAATCGTTAGTATTAGCTGCAGGTGTTGCTGCATTCCAACCAGTCCCTGTTAAGCGTTCCCAGGTTGCTGTTCCGCTTGGCCATGTACCATTACTTGTGGTTCTATAAGTACCTACGGCAACATCTAAAATATCAAAGTTTGTAGAATTAATACTATTACCAACGGCTAAACCTGTGGTTGTTGCGGTAAGATATATGTTGGTTTGGCTAATATTAAACTGTACGTCCGAAATTGCCAACTCACCATTAATTAAATTATAAGGTGATGATGAGCTCATGCCGGTTCCAGATGTTGTTAAATCAATACCTAAAGAGGTATCCGAATCGATATTTCCGTATGCATCAACTGCCGAAATATTGAATGTATTTAAATTAGTGTTTAAACTTGTATCAGATGGTTGCGTAGTAAAGGCCAATCGATCAGCTCTAACATTTAAACGGTTTCTGTTATTATTGCTAGTATCCGTTTCTGCACCACTAGCATCAGTAGCTGCAAATGATGAGCCACTTGCATCTGCAGTGGCTGACGTGACTTTAAATACTAATTTAGTATTATCAATCACTTGTGTTTCGTCTATGGAAACTCTTAAATGAAATATTTGCTCACCATCATCACCTGCTGTTAATGAAGCACTATTCATTCCAGAGAATACTAACTCATTTCCTACTTTAGAGGCGGTTGCTAATGGTGTTCCTCCAGTAGTTGTTAGTATGGCTGTTTTTATCATGGCTAAATGGTTAACATTTGCAATATCTTCAACTGTAAATGACATGTCTGTCAATTTTGTGTCAAAACCATCAGCATCTGGACCATCTTGTATTTTAAGTTTCATAGGGATAAATTTCCCTATTGCCGTTGCAGAGGCATTGATGAAATTAATATATTCTACATTAATATTAAATTCTGGGGCGGTTGTGCTGTAGGTGGTGTTGTTTATTATTGTTGATTGGTTGCTGTTGGTACCATTACCAGTAATATCAAATGTATACGTAGCTTCATTAGCATCATCGCTTATAACGGTAATAGTGGATGTGCGTGGCCCTATAGTATTAGGGTCAAACGTAACAGTAAATGTAACGAAATTACCAGGATTAATTATACCTAAGGTTGTGCCACTTACTGCGTATTCTGTAGCATTACTACTAGCTATACTTGTGATATCTAAATCAGCCGTTCCGGTGTTGTAAATCGTAAAAACATTAGCATTTGTACCACCAGCTACAGCTACATTTCCGAAATCGGTGTCGTCTGCTGTGTTTGGAGTTGTATCTCCGTCTGCAATCTCTGTGCTATTACCTAATATTTCAATTTCGGGTTCTGGGATTGCAGAGTAGCAAGTCCAATTTAAATCGTCGATTGAAATGCGAGCACTATTGTTACTTTCAACGGTTATAATTATAGTACCTCCAATGTTAATATTTGATATAGTTGTAGTTTGTACGGATGATGAATATGGAATAGTCCCGACTGTACTACCGTTTATTTTTACTATTAAATTTCCATTAGAATCACTAAAGGGTAAATTTGTAGTCATTGTTATATCTCCAATACCATCAGAAAATGAAGGAGAGGTTAATGTACCATTTCTAATAGTAATTGCTTTACCATTTATTGTTCGATCGCTTCGGGCATCTGTAGCTGCCCATGTGCCACCTTCCCCAGACCATGTTCCTGAACTGTAGGCTGATATAGAGCCAATGGCACTAAAATCTTCAGTGTGGCACGGCCCAACAAAAACATCCCATTGTGCATATAGTGTAATATCAGAAGCAAAACTATACGATGCGCCATCAGCATAAGTTGTACCACTACCGTCACTAGCAGTATTCCAACTATTAAAGGTAAAACCCGCATTGGTAAACGTGTTGGCAGTAAGATTTTCTGCCACACAATTAATTTGAGGCGACATTGTACCTGTACCTCCATTACTGTTAAATGTTACTGTATTTCCTGTTGGTAGCCACTGCGCATATAATGTCGTATTTGCTGTAATATTAAAAGTATCGGTAGCAACATAGAACGTGCCTGAACCATCAGCTTCTGTATTCCATCCATTAAATGTATTGCAAGTATTTACTAAAGACCCTGTGTTCCCTAGAATGGTTACTGTATCTCCTGAATCATAGGCATTACTATCTGTTGGAGTTGCTCCACCTGTATTGTCGTTGCCGTCGTAAGTTACAGAATAGGTAGTAGGACCAGCTATACCAAATGCCGTTAATACTAAATCTCGCAGTCTAACACCTCTGCCACTTGTTCCATTGTTAGAGATTCTAATTTGTACTTGATTAGTTACACTATTTAAAGTAAAAGTACCTCCATCTATATATGATGATCCTGTAGTTGTAGTACTTACTTCTGTTTGTGTAAATGTAGAACCACCATTAAAGGAAATCTCAATTTTTGCTTGATTATATGTACCGCTTTGAAAGGATGCAACATCTAAGCTAAATTCTGCAGACGCATAAGCCGATAAATCATAAACAGCTGTAGTAATAATATCTGAAGGGCTTCCTGCATCTATTAAATAATAAGAGCCTTTATCAATAGGATTAAATGTTACGTTGTTATTGTCGGACCAACCAGTAGATGGGTACGCTCCTCCGCCTGAGGCATTAAAAATAGTTGTCTGCCCATAACCAAACAAACTAAAACACAAGAATGCTATAAAAATAAGGGAGTAATTTTTTATCATAGGGATAATAGGGATAAAATAGATTCAATTAACAATGACCAAAGATATATTAAATACACTGCTGGTCAGTGCCTTGTAAAGTAGGTATTTATTAACAAATTGTTAAGATTTCTTACAAGTTATCTACTAAGTGCAGAAAACGACGATAAAGTGTAGTTTTTGTTAGAGCGATGGATTTGTATTGCTGGTTATTTTTAGACTTATATACGACTTTATTAATACGTTTTAAACCGCTGTTTTTTCTTAATCTATTGTATTTTTGAACGGCATGGATAGCAATAAAACATACACGGTAAACGAAGCACAAAAAAAGTTAGAGCATTATTGTGCCTATCAAGAGCGCTGCCATAAAGAAGTGCGACAAAAGCTACGGGATATGCGTATGATTCCTGAAGCCATTGATGTGATTATGGTGCATTTAATTCAGGAAAACTACCTTAACGAAGAGCGTTTTGCTAAAGCGTTTGTTAGTGGGAAATTTAGGATTAAGAAATGGGGTAAAAACCGTTTGCTACGTGAGTTGAAGTTTAGAGATATTTCTAAATACAGTATCGACTCGGCTCTAAAAGAAATAGACTTAGATGACTATTATAAAACTTTAGATGATTTGGTGCAAAAACGTATTGCTCAAGTTAAAGAACCAAACGTGTATAAGAAAAAGAAAAAGGTGGCGGATTATTTGTTGTATCGGGGTTGGGAATCGGGTTTGGTTTATGAGAAGTTGAATGAGTATTTTGGTTGATGGTTGTTGGTTGTTGGTGATTGGTTGTTGGTGATGGTTGAGAATATAGAATATAGAGAAGAGAGTCAAGAGTCTAGAACCAAGAGCCAAGAGTCAAGATTTGAGAATTAAGACTTAATATTGGTATTGTAAATTATGATAGTCTTTGTTTTGGTAGCATTTAGTGCCATAAAAAAAGCCTTTACACGTGAATGAAAAGGCTTTAGAATATAAATTAGTAACTGTTTACAAATTAAATGTCATACCAATATTTAGAACAAATTGGTTATGTACTACTGTGTCGTCATTGTCATATTTAGCTAAAGGGAAGTTGGCTTCTGTAAAAACACCAAAACCTTCTGTAAAGAAATAACGTGCACCTACATGGCCGCCAAAGTTTTTAAGGCTTAGGTTTAAACCTGGATACAAATCAAAGTTTTCATCAATATTAATCACGTTACCTAAGTTAGCGTTAAAACGTGCTTTTAAATCGAAACGATCTCCGAAATCTAGATCTTCAATACCACTAGCTCCACCTAAAGCGTAAGAAGAGGATACACCAACAGAGATGTTTTCTCCTAAACCGTGATCGAAACTTACATTAATTCCTGTAGCGTAATCTTGAATATTAGCTCCGACTTGAAATTTTTGATCTCCTTTACCTTCAAAGGCTTGGGCGTTACCAAAACTAAAAGCTAATAAAGCGACTACTAATACAATGTTTTTCATGTTTTTAATTTTAAAAATAGGGGTCAAATATACAAATAGTATTTTATTAATGTCAGAAAATTAAATATAACGATTGGTATTGGAAATAGCCTTTTTGTTTTTCCAGTCAATCCATTTTTGCCCTTTTAGACGTCGCATGAGATTATCGTAGTTTCTCATTATGAAGATATTGTAAATGGCTTTGCTGAGGTTTTTAGGATTTCGAGCAATGGCTCTTAAGCTCATAGAAAACCCAGGAGTAATGTAACGCATGTAATGCCAATAGCCTTCGGGCATATAGAGCACTTCTCCATGGTTTAAATCGCAGATCCAACCTTTTGCTTTTTTGAGGGCTGGCCATTTTTCAAAATCTGGATTAGAAAAATCAATATCTTCTCGGGTAATTAAGGCATGTGGTACTTTATATAAGTACTTGTTTTGGTTTTGATCGAATAAGATGCATTGTTTTTTGCCTTCAAAATGAAAATGAAAAATATTAGCGAAATCTATATCGTAATGCATAAAGGTGTATGAGTCGCGTCCGCCAAAGAATAACATCGGTAGCTTTTTCATGAGACGCAATCCGAAATCAGGGAATTTAAAATCCTTTTGTAGTTGCGGAACTTCCTTTAATATGTTCCATAAGAAAATGCGATATCGTGTGGGTTCGCGTTGCAGTAAATCGACATAATCGCTCATTTTCATTTTGGCATGCGCCTGATTAAAACCATCTTTATAATCTACAGGTCTATCGTCGTAAAGTGGAACTGTTTTGTCGCCAGCAGTAGCTTTAATATAGTCTAAATTCCATTTGGTATAGGCAGGCCAATCTTCTATAAAATGCTCTATCACCACAGGTTTTTGTGGTTTAAAATAGTGCTTTATAAAATCTTCCTTTGTTATCGTTTTAACACGAGGAATATCTTGAAGATTGAGTTTCAAATGTGAGCAAAGTTTAGGTTGCGAAGTTAAGAAAAGGTTAGTAAAATTTATGTATTCTGTTTTCGGTTTAAGGAATGGGGTGGTGGATGGTTCTCGATACGATTTTCTCGTGCTTCGAAAATCACTCGAACTGACATTGATTTTTGTAACACCCCTAAGGGTTTTGTTCGGTAGATTCAAAAATAAATAACACCCCTAATGAGCTTCGCTCGGTAGCTTCAAAACAAAATATATTTTGTTTTTCACTAATCCTCAAGGGGACAATCTACAAATTAGACATTTTAGTTTTGATTAGCTTTTTTCTTGTAATTATTTGAATTTAAAACCCCTAATGAGCTTCGCTCGGTAGCTTCAAAATAAAATATATTTTGTTTTTCACTAATCCTCAAGGGGACAATTTACGGATTAAGCTTTTAGGGTTTGATTGTAGGTTGTTTTTTTATTGGTTCTGGATATGATTTTTAAAACTTCGTTATGGTTTGTCATTCCTGCGTAGGCAGGAATCCACTTCATTATTCATTTTTTTATTATTGAGATTTTGCGCTAACTAGGCTCGAACTCTCTAAAAATTGAATGAACTGAAAGGTTTTAGATGGAATAGATTCCTGCCTGCGCAGGAATGACAGTTGGTGTTAAATTATAGCCATTTGGTGTCTCGCGATGTGGCGTCTAAAACATCAATCTGTAAGGCTGTTGCAATTTGGTTGGCGATATCAAAAGCGGTATCTGTATTATCTGTTTCATAAGCTTCAATTTTCTGATTGGTATTATAAAACAAATTGATTTTGACCACAGTTGTCGTTACGTTTGTGCTTGCTGTGGACACCCAAACGCGTGTGGTTTGCGTGGTTTTAAACACAGAAACGTATTCTATTTCAGGAAAGTCTTTCCATTTTCCAAAAGTGAGGCCAAATAGGTTAATGGTATTCCGGTGTTTTTTTGTTGTGAGGTCAATTTCAATACCATCGGTATAGAAAAAGAAAACACCTGCTCCCAAGAATAGCACACCAAAATAGGTGTCGATACTTAGTATTCCGATAAAAAAAAGACCAATACCATAAATGAATTTTAATTTAGGTATTGGTCTTTTGTAGCTAATTATGCTCAAGAAAAGATAATTTTGATTTTACAATTTATCTATAGTCGCGTCGTCTGCTGCGATTTCTTTTTTGTCTTTTCCTTTTAAATATTCTGGTAAATCCATACCAGCCATATTAAACATTTCTTGTAAAGGTGGTACTGATTTGTACATGCCAGATAAGAAATTAGCGGTTGACGATTTTCCGTCTTCTCCGCCGCTACCATTATCCCAAACAGTTACTTTATCGATTTTGATATTCTTAATCGCTTCCGATTGAATTCTTACCAATTCTGGTAATTTATCTGCAATTAATAATAATACCGCATCTCTACTATTGTTACCGGCAGCTTTTACAATTTGCTCCATACCCGCAGCTTGCTTGGTTAAGATTTCATATTGTCCTTGTGCTTCGGCCTGTGCTTTAAAAAGTATGGCATCTGCTTCACCTTTTGCACGTCTTCTAATACGTTCTGCATCTGCTTCAGCATCAATTTCAACTTTACGTTTATCAATTTCAGCTGGGATAATAACATCTGCCATTTGAGACGAACGCTCACGTTCCGCTCTTGCTGTCTCTGCGATTTGCTCTGCAGCATAAGATTCTGCTAAGGCGTTTGCTGACTGTACTTTTTCAGACGCATTTGCCACGCGTTCTGCTTCCGCTTCACGTTGACGACGTAATGAATCTGAATTTGCAACGGCAATTTTTGCTGTGTTTTCACCTTCTACAGCTTGAGCGTTGGCTGCTGCTACTTGCGTTCTTTCATCTTGTACAGCGTTCGCTTCACCAATAGATCCATCTCTCGTTTTTTCTGCAACCGATTTACGTGCTGCGTTAATAGCGTGTGCTGCAGCTTCTTTACCAAGTGCTTCAATGTAGCCCGACTCATCAACGATATCTGTAATGTTTACGTTGATTAACTTTAAACCTACTTTCTTTAATTCGGTTTCAACAGATTCTGAAATGTTGGTTAAGAATTTATCTCTATCGTTGTTGATTTCCTCAATATCCATTGAAGCCACTACTAAACGTAATTGTCCGAAAATAATTTCTTGTGCTAAATCTTGAATTTCATTTTGACCCAATCCTAATAAACGCTCTGCAGCATTTTGCATAATACCTGGCTCTGTAGAGACCCCAATGGTAAAACGCGATGGTACATTAACACGAATGTTTTGTTTAGATAAGGCATTAACCAAATTTACTTCGATAGAAATAGGTGTTAATTCTAAGAATTCATAATCTTGAATAACAGGAATTATAAAAGCCGCTCCACCATGAATACATTTAGCCGATTGTCCGCCACCCACTTTTCCATAGACCACTAAAATTCTATCTGAAGGACAACGTTTGTAGCGTTTTATTAAAATAATTAAGGTAAGTACTACAAATAAGGCTACAAAAATGAGTAGCATGGGACCGCCTATGCTTTCCAAATTAAAGTTGTTTTGAATGGTTAGTAATTTCATAGTCATTTAGATTTGATTGGTTGGTTATAAAGCTTAATATTAGTGTGACTTAATTTTTGAGATATCGGTCTTTTCCTTCATGTAATTCTTCCGTATGTAATTTTGAAGGTTCTATCGGTTTACGTGTTTGATCTACAATGAGAATGCCGTTAGAGGTGACATCGACGACTTTTATTATTGTCCCGGTTTTTAAGGGTGTTAATGAATCGGTAAGCGCATCGAGTTCTCGCATTGTGCCTTGCACACTTACATTTACTTTTCCCATTTTTGAACGGTCTGCTCCGATAGGTAAATAGACTTCACCAACAGCATCGAGCGCATTTTTGTAATTTAAAGTACCACTATCCGAAAGTTTACTAATAAAGAAATAGAGTGCTGCCATAATCACCATCATTAACAAACCACAAATTACAGATATAAATATGGTCAGTGCTGTAGAGAGTCCGGCATCGATACAAGCAATACCGCTCCAGCCAAAAATAGTAAAGAAGCCTACGAGGTTTTTAAAGGATATAAATTGAAATCCGGCTTCAATATCGCCATCAATATCATCAGCTTCTCCACCTGCAAAAGCCATTACCATGACTACAGAAAAAATAAGAGAACCAATAATAGCGACTAACCAATAGAGTTGGGATAGAAATTCTAGATTTGAAAACCATTCTGCCATAAGATGCCGTTTAAATTTGAGTTACTAAATATACGACCATTGTAATAGTATGCAATTTTTTGTGAAAGTTAGTCGACCCAAATTTAACCAGCAGACAGACGTTTGAAGTCTCAGTTTTAGGCCGCGTTTGAATTATACTAATTCAAGCTTGGAATACTAATTGTATTTTGATGGTTATTGAAGTACGGTCGTTTTTATACTATTTTGAGCCTCAAAAAAGTTTTGAGATTTGGACCACTTTCAAGATATAGGTAGTGGATGGAGGCATTTTGTTACAAAAAATTTGGGGAATATTTTTTAATTACACCTCAACGCCTCTAGTGAGCTGCGCTTGGTAGCTTTAATAAACGTTAAACACCCCTAAAGTCCCCTCAAGGGGACAATCTACAGATTAGACATTTTAGTTTAGATGAAAATTAGTGCTAATGATCTATTTTGTTTCTTGCTAATACTGAAGGGGGCAACCCTACAAATAGCTTTGGTTTTTTTGATTATGATTTGGTTTTTATTGGTGTCCCGCAGATTCTTTAAGATTTTCGCAGATTTTGGTTCGTGGTTATTTTTATACCTACAAGGTCGAAAAAAGACCTTGCAGGATAGTTGTGATGGGCATTTAGTTTCAATTTATGAGATTCCTTTTTTCAAAGGAATTTGTAACGCATACCAAATAATATGTTGCTTGGTGGCATTGGTGTAAAACCGGATTCGATATAGTCGGCATCAAAAATGTTGCTTGCTGTTATGGATAATTCTACTTGTTTTAATTGTAACATAATTGATGCATCCCAAACGTTATAGGTTTGTCCTGTGGTGCGTTCGGCATATTTGTAAACAATACTTTGGCTCACATTTTTAAATAATTGTGTGCTTAATCTCGTGGTGTAATGATGCTTTAAGGTGTTTAAAGCATAGCGCGATAATTCTTCGTTTTGCTCTAAAATATCATCTTCTAAATAGGCGTAACCAAAAGCTAAGGTTTGATTGAAGCTATTCATGTCAAAATTATAAGCCACATCCACTTCTAGGCCTTTGGTATTGACTTCTGCAATGTTGGTTGCTGTAAAGATTTCTTCAACAGTGTTTGGTCTTATAAAATCAATCAGGTTTTTGGCATCACGATTAAAAACAGATAGACTTGCTCTAATGCTTTGGGAATTGTATTTAATACCAATTTCTTGAGCAAAGGCTTCTTCTGGTTCTAAATTTTCATTACCGTTTGTTCTTGGATCCGTGTAATATAAATCGGTATAGGTGGGGATTCTATACGTAAAACCAATGTTTCCGTAGGCTTTAAGGTTATTCGTAATATCGAAACCTACATCTAATCCTGGGAATCCATTAAATTTAAAATCTGAAAAATAGGTGACGGCAACACCAGGTGTAATATCTAAACGGTTATCGATAAACTGAAAACGGTGTTCTAAAAATACAGTGGTCATAAAACGGTTACGATTCCCTAAGTTATTACTTTTTAAATAGGTTTTAGAGAGGTCTATTCCAAAGCCTGTAATTCCAAATTTAGAGGTGTATGAGGCATTAGCTTCGGCTCCAATTTTATTAGACAGGTGGAAGTTTCTGAAGAATTCAGGTTCAAAACGTTTTAGAAGGAACATATCTTGGTTACGTTTCCAGTAGATACGCGGTTGAATTTTGAATTTTTCAGATTGAAATTTTGTGGTGAATGCGATTAAGCTGTTTTGCGTTTCTTCGTATTCATTATATGCAGGATTGGTGGTGTAAAAATTTTCGGCACCAAACTTACGTTCAGAAAATGTCGCAATCATTTCAATAGCTTGGGCGTTTTTATTGAACACACTTTTTAGGAAATAATTAGAATTGTCGTAATCTGAATTGTTTCGGTAGCCTTCAGACGTCATTTTTCCCACATGAAGTATGTGTGTTGAGTTTTCTAATTCACTTCCAACAGTTACTGAACCATTAAGTTGACCAAAGGAACCGGTTTCAAGATTTGCAGATACGGAATTATCTAAACTCGATTTTGTGACAATATTAATAGCTCCTGTAAAGGCATTTTGTCCAAAAACACGTGCCGCAGGTCCTTTTATGATTTCGATACGTTCAATAACTTCTAGAGGTAAAGCCGCATTTAGAGTGTGATGTCCTGTCTGTGCGTCGTCCATTTTAATACCATCAATTAATAAAAGTGTCTGATCAAAACCACCACCTCTAATAAATAAATCGGCTTGACTTCCTCCTGTGCCACGACGTCTAATATCGACACCTGCAACTTGCTGTAATACATCTGAAATGGTGACCGCAGCACTACTTTTAATATCTGCAGAGGTAATAATGTTTATGGTTCGGGAATTGTCTTTGAAGGGTAAATCAATTCGCGTTGAGGTAATGATAACCTCTTTTAAAGAATCTGTTTTTATAATGGGTTGTGTGTCTTGCGCGTTAAGTTGGCAAGTGGCCATTAAAATGCATGTAAAAAGTGAGACTATGATTTTCATCTATTTATGTTTTGTAATACTTTGTTTTTGTGTGGTTTAATTTTAACGCTGCAAAAGTCGTAACTTTCCGGACGATTAAAGTAGTCCAGTTTTAAAACAATGAATAGTCCGGTTAGTCAAATACTAAAACAGCTTATCACATTCGATAAAAGTATTGTGCAACCTGTGTATGTACAAGTGGCGCAACAAATCGTAAATGCGATACAACGTGGCTATTTAGAAAAAGGGAGTAAGTTGCCTGGGACGCGTGTTTTTAGTCAGTTGTTAAACATTCATCGTAATACGGCTGTTGCTATTTACGAAGAATTAGCCTCACAAGGTTGGGTAGATATTGTAGCCAATAGAGGGACTTTTGTTTTGGTGCCTGAAGAATCAACGGCAAAAATAAAAGCCACAACACAACACTTGCAACAAGCGTATTCGTATCCTAAAGTGGCTGGTTTTCCGTTTCAGAAATCGTTTCATTTGGCTTCCACAGCACAAGAAACGACTGCTAAATATTCTATAAATGATGGTAAGCCCGATTTACGTTTGCATCCTGTGCACCAATTTTCGAGATGGTATAGTGCTGCCATGAAACGGAAACCGCTAATTAATAAATGGAATAGGACGACGGCTTTAAGACCTTCGGTTTTTAGTACACAACTCTGTAATTATTTAAATGCCACACGTGGTTTTCATATCAATCCTCATCATTTAATAAATACGCGTAGCACAGAAATGAGCCTTTATATGGTATCGCAACTGCTCATAAAACAAGATGATTTGGTGTTGGTTGGGCAGTTAAGTAATTATGCTGCTAATATGATTTTTCAGGAAGCTGGGGCGACAATGCGGACCATTCCGGTTGATGATGAAGGTTTAGATGTGGATTATATAAAAACCCATTTTGTAAAGAAAAGTATTCGCTGTGTGTATATCTGTGCGCATAGGGATTATCCGACAACGGTAACCTTGAGCGCCAAACGCCGTTTGCAATTGTTGCAACTTGCCAAAGCTTACGGATTTGCTATTATCGAAGACGATTACGATTACGATTTTCAATTTGAAGGTTCTGCGATGTTACCTATGGCAAGTGCAGATGCAGATGGGATGGTGATTTATCTCGGTAAATTAGGGCAATCGTTATTTCCTAGCTTTCATACTGGGTTTGTAGTCGCACCCGAAAACTTTATTTCTGAAGCCAAAAACTATTTACAATTACTAGATAAGCAAGGAGATTTAATACAAGAGCAAATGTTATCTGAGCTTATTTCGGAAGGTGAAATCTATCGCCTTAAGAAGAAAAATATTATCACTTATAAACAGCGACGTGATTGTTTATGTCAATATTTAAACTATTATTTTGAAGGTATTATTACTTGGGATATACCCTTAGGTGGTTTGGCGCTATGGTTGCAATTTGTGAACACCATTTCCTTGGTGAAACTGGCTGAAGAAGCTGAAAAACTAGATTTGTTCTTACCAAAAACGATTTTATATCAAGATAAAACGACTTGTGCCATTCGTTTTGGTTTTGGACATTTAAATGAAGATGAATTAGAAATCGTGATTAAAAAACTGAAACGTGCTTATGATAACGTCCTTAATTCTTAATGGGAAATTCCGTCTTACAATCCTCACATTTGTATTGGTAGCGCGCGCTAAAAGGTAGTGTTCCGGTAATAAAAGCAATAAGAAAAGAGACTAAGGATTTAAAATTGGTAATGGTAGAATACAGCTCAATACGATGTTTTCCGCAATTGGGACAGACAATAGCTTCACCGTCATCATTTAGAGAATAGGCTTTAATGGAATTTAAAATATCTTTTGCTTTGGCTTCGTCCGCAGCTAATACTTTTAATTTTATACCGCCAATAGCATTACTTACTAAGGGATCTGTATCAATAGTGATATTGTCTTTTAGGAATACTTGGATGCCATCAGACTCTAATCTGCCTTTTATGATTTCGGCTTCTGTTGAATATTGAAATTTGGCTATGGTAACGAAGGTGTCTTGCATGAGGTAAAGGTACTGTATTCTTGTGGAGACCTGTCAGGTTTTTAAAACCGGACAGATCTGAATACTATAATTTTTTTCGTTTCTTAATATTTAATTATTGTTTATCGATAATTTTTATATATTTGTTATTGTAAAACGATAATTATGAATTCTGCAAAGACACTTTATGCGATACTAAATGTTATTATTTTCCTTTTACTAATTGGTATTGGTTTGGGAATTTTTGTTTTAGCAATGGTTCTATTTGGTATAGAACAGGATTTGATTGGTTTAAAACACGATGCATTAGTTTTTAAAACAGAGAGAATGCTTTATATTTTTACCTTTTTAGAGCTTTTGGTTTATGCTGTTTTTGTCGATGCGCTTTGGAAATTAAGAAAGGCGACAAAATTGTTATTAAAAAATGATTTTTATAATATCGAACTTATAAGTGGAATGTTTAATTCTGGAAAACTTATGATTCTTTCTTCAGTAGCTTTATGGTTTATTGATGAGATTGGCAATATGTTTTATAAACGGCAAGTTATACTTGGCTTAAGTGAAAAAACATTGGTCTATTTATTAATAATTGCGATGGGATTATTTTTAATGCTAATGAGTACAGTGCTTAGAGATACTAAGGCAATAAAAGAAGAGAATGATTTAACTGTTTAATTATGTCCATAATAGTCAACTTAGATATCATATTAGCCAAACGTGGCATGAAGAGTAACGAACTCGCTGAACTAGTTGGGATCACAACCGCAAACCTTTCTATTTTAAAAACAGGAAAAGCAAAAGCCATTCGGTTTTCAACCTTAGAAGCCATTTGTAAAGCTTTAAATTGTCAGCCTAGTGACATTCTAGAATACGTAGAAGATTAAAAGGTTTTAAAAATTAGTATCTTGGGTGTCTAAAAATTGAATAGATGCGAAGCCTAATTTTATTACTGTCATTTTTATGTTTAGTGAATTGCAACGAAGACAAAACTTCTGAAACAGAATTAACAACTACAGTAAGTTCAAACTATACCATTTCATTTGAAAATGCAGTGCATCATGAAGCTGAAATCACGGCTACTTTTAAAGGTTTAAAATCCGGTGAAGCCGTATTTAGAATGTCCAGAAGTTCACCAGGACGCTATGCTATTCATGAATTTGCTAAGAATGTTTACAACGTAAAAGTTACAGATAGTGAAGGCCATGTGCTAGAAACAACACGTCCCGATCCGTATTCTTGGACCGTAAACAATCACGATGGCACTATAGTAGTTAATTACACCTTATACGCTAACCATGGTGATGGTACGTATGCGCAAGTTGATGAAACCCATGCGCATCTTAATATGCCTGCAACCTTTATGTATGCTCCGAGTTTGGAGAATGACACTTTCAACATTGAATTTAAACCACGCGAAGACTTAAACTGGAAAATTGCAACGCAGTTAAAGCTCGTAGAAGGGAATACTTATTCCGCTGAAAACTTACAGTATTTTATGGATAGTCCAACTGAAATTAGCGACCATATGGTACGTTCGTTTGAGGTGGATGGTCAAAAGATCAATTTTGCATTGCACCATAATGGAACCGCAGCTGAATTTGATGCCTATTTTGAAAAGGTTAAAAAAACAATCTTACAACAAAAAGCGGTTTTTGGAGAATTACCAACCTTCGATTACGGAGAATACACGTTTTTAGGGTGTTATATTCCTAATGCCACAGGTGATGGTATGGAACATCGAAACTCTACCATTGTCACCAGTACGCGAAGTTTAGCCGATGGAGCAGATCGTAATATAGGGACGGTGTCTCATGAGTTTTTTCATTGCTGGAATGTAGAACGTATACGACCACAAAGTTTAGAACCTTTTAATTTTGAAGAAGCCAACATGAGTGGAGAGCTTTGGTTTGCTGAAGGATTTACCAGTTACTATGATGATTTAACCTTAACCAGAGCCGGACTTATAGCACAAGAAGATTATATAAAAGGATTGACAGGCACTTTTAATTACGTTTGGAATTCGCCAGGACGACAGTTTTTTAATCCTATTGAAATGAGCTATCAAGCTCCATTTGTAGATGCCGCACGTTCTGTAGATGATATCAATCGCGACAATACTTTTATTTCCTATTATTCGTATGGCAGTATGCTAGGTCTGGCTTTAGATTTATCACTTAGAACAGAAAACTTGAATCTAGACGATTATATGAAACAGGTTTGGAAGACCTACGGAAAAACGGAAACCTATTATACCATTGCGGATTTACAGCAAACGTTAAAGGATTATGCTGGTGCTGAATTTGGTGATGCTTTTTTCAACAATTACATCTATAAAAGCGGCATGCCAGATTTTGAAACCTTGTTTAAAACGGTTGGTGTGCAATTAAAACAAAACACGGAGCAGCCTGCTTTTGGATTGCGTTTAAATAATCAAGTGATTACAAGTAATACAATGGTCGGTTCTGGAGCTTATACCGCAGGACTCGAAAAAGGAGATAAATTACTTAAAATCGATGGTGTTGAACTCAATGAAACTTCAGACTTAAATAAAATTTTAGGTACTGTGAGACCTAACCAAACAATCGATGTGATTTATGAGCGCTTCGGAAAACAACGCACTGTAAAACTCACTTTAGATGCTGATACGTCTTATGCTATTTCAAGTTTAGATGATTTACCTGAAGTGACTAAAGCAAATCGTGATGCTTGGTTGGGAAGTAAGTAGGGTTTGACAACTTTAGGTGTTTTAGCGGTTTCTAATATCCTAAAGGTTCTTGTTTCGTATGCCGAACACGAAGTATTCTAATTTCGGATTTGTTTATTTGATAGGCTATACGGTAACAATAAATTTCAAAAGCACTAAAGGTTCCATCGTTATTTTTGCGATACTTGTCTAAAGGATGAATTTCAGGATTGTATTTTAAGTTGTTCGTTGCAGAAAAGATTTCATTTCTTACGTTTTCAGCAGATTGCAACGAGTCTTTTTTTATATAATCGAAAGCTTCTTTTAATTGCAATAATGCTAATTTCCGCCAAACAATTTTTACCATTGATCAGCTATTTTCTTAGCCTCGTTTTGGGTGTAAAATTCTCCTTTTTCGATATCTTCAATTGCTTCATCTATCTCTTTATTATAGTCCTCTAAAGTAATTCTTTCAGAATTTTGTAATCCATTTTTTAGGACGTATTCTAATTTATCTAAAAGTGTTTCATTGACTTCAAATAGCTGTTGTATAAACTTTTGTTTTCTTGCTTCTAAATCCATCGTTTTAATTCTCGTATGTTATAAAAATACAATTTCTCGTTCATATGTTTTGTTTTTCGAATTTTTGTCACCTGAGAGGTTGTAATTTCTAGCGACGTCGATTCGGCAATAGCGGAGGAGGTTCGCCATTAAACGGGTTAAAACGACTAATGGTTTTTGCTTCCATACCAGCAGCACTCATTACAGCTCTGTCGCCATAACGTTCGCGCATTTTATCCATGGCTTTGCTGAGGTTGAGGTGCATTTCATTGTCTTCAAACAGATTTATTTGATGGCCTCCTTCTACCAAATGACTAAACTTTACGCCAATCAATCTCACCAAAAGTCTGCGATGGTATAGTTTTTTGAATAAATCTAATACCACAGGAATAAGCATATGATCCATGGCGCTATAGGGAATACGTTGTTGTTGCGTGTACGTCTGAAAATCGGAATACCGAATCTTAAACGTGACGCAAGCCGTTAACTTATGACCACGACGTAATTGGTAGGCTAAATTTTCTGTCATAGCAACCACCATCCCTTTAAGTTTGGTAACATCTGTAGTGTCTTGATTAAACGTACGCTCTGTAGAAATAGATTTACGCTCGTGGTACTGTACTACAGGAGAATTGTCTATGCCATTGGCTTTTTTCCAAATAACAAGACCGTTTTTACCTAATACTTTATGCATGAGTTCCATGGGCATTTCTTGTATGGTATGAATGCGTTTTACACCCAAATCACACAAAGCTTTGTAAGTGACATTACCAACCATAGGTATCTTTTTAACCGAAAGTGGAGCCAAAAATGGTTTTTCGGTACCAGAAAGAATCCGAATCTCGTTATTGGGTTTGGCTTCTCCTGTGGCAATTTTAGAAACCGTTTTGTTAAGTGATAAGCCAAAGGAAATAGGTAAGCCAGTTTCTTTGATGATTTTCTGACGTAATTCGGAAGCGAGTTTGTGGCAACCGAAAAATTTATCCATTCCGGTAAGATCGATGTAAAATTCATCTATTGATGTTTTTTCATAAAGCGGTACGCTTTCTTTAATCACATCGGTAACAGCGTTTGAAAATTTGGTGTATACACCAGAGTTTCCTCTAAGTATAATAGCTTCAGGACAAAGCTGTTTTGCCATACGCATTGGCATCGCAGAATGAATGCCGAATTTTCGAGCTTCGTAACTACAAGATGCCACCACACCTCTGTCGCTTGTGCCTCCAATAAGAATCGGTTTTCCGTTAAGGCTACTATCGGTATGTCTTTCGCACGATACAAAGAACGTGTCTAAATCCATGTGTACGATGTTGCGGTTTTTGTTCATTTTTAATTTGGGTTTTCTTTCCTGTGAGATTTAAAAACACCCCTAATGAGCTTCGCTCGGTATCTTCAACAAAAGCATTCGCTTTTTATTTCGATAATCCTCAAGGGGACAATTAATAAAAAAATCTTTTAGATTTTTTTATTCGCAACAGTGAGACTGTCCCCTTGAGGGGACTTTAGGGGTGTGAAATCCAACTAACAATTTTATTATAAAAGCGTAGTTCACGTCAGGTCGAGTGGCGATTTTTGGAGCTAAAGCGGAAAAAATTATTGTATCGAGAACCTTTTGATTAATAAATGCTTCTCGATACAATTTACTCGTGCCTCATAAGTCACCCGTAGTGATAAGTAGGTTTTAATCTTTATGCTTGTGCCTGTTTTAGGTCTTGAAAGCTTTTCTTATTCTGAAATGTAGGATTCAAAGATTTTACCGCATAACGCGGGTCTTCAATAATGTCTAGTCTTTCAAGTTTTGAAACTTCAATCGTTACACAATCAAATTCTACCATTACTTTTCCTGTAATGCTATAAATGCCTTTGCCTCTAAAAGGATATTTAGCTGCAATAGGAGGGAAGTGAACCGTGTCTAAAAAATCACCATCACGATCTAAAAAGGTGCCAAAATGCATCATTTTTCCGTTCGCCGTTTTGGTGTTTTTGGTCGTAATCAAGTAGCCTTCAATGATAATGAGTTTGTTTTCTAGTTGTATGAGGTGTTTCGCGCGTAAATTACTAATCGAATGTGTTTTTAATAAATAAAATGGATTACAAAGGCTAAATCCTAATAATTCAATCGAATCGAAAGCGTTTTCTAGGTCTGTACTAGGTAGTTCAGGTGTGCTGTAATTGATACGTTCGGTTTTAAACAGTGTAACGACGTCTTCTTTAATGACGGTTTTACTAATTTTTAAATGGGCTTCCCAAAGCAATTCACGTTTATTAATTCCTGTAAACCGAAAGGCATTGATTTTAATTAAAATCGAAATCTGTTCAATAGAGATTGATACACGTTCTATAAAGTCGTCGAGCGATTCAAATTTGCCATGTTCTTGTCGTTCATTAAGAATACGATTTATGGTTTTAGCTTCTAAGGATTGTAAAAACATAAAGCCTAAATAGATCGTTTTCTCTTTTATAACGGCTTGGGTAAACGACTTATTAATACATGGTGCTTCAATAATACCATTGTGCATTCTAGCTTCATGGACATATAATTCTGTGTTGTAAAATCCACCAAAATTATTAATGGTCGCTGTCATATATTCCAGCGGATAATAGGCTTTTAGGAATAGACTTTGGTAACTTTCTACGGCATAAGAAGCAGAATGGCCTTTGGCAAACGCATAACCAGCAAAACTTTCAATTTGTCGCCAAATATTAGCAACCAAATCTTCAGGTTTTCCATCGTGTTTACAATTGTCAAAGAATTTTTGTTTCACTTTGGCAAACTCATCTCGCGATCGGAATTTTCCAGACATACCACGACGCAACATATCTGATTCGCCCAAATCTAAACCACCAAAAAGGTGAGCTACTTTAATGACATCTTCTTGGTATACCATAATACCATAGGTTTCTGGCATAATTTTCTGTAAAACAGGATGTGCTTCTTTTCGTCTTTCGGGATAACGGTACCGTAAAATGTATTCGCGCATCATACCACTTTTTGCAACGCCAGGTCTAATGATAGAACTGGCAGCGACTAAGCCCAAATAATTATCGACTTGTAATTTTTTTAATAGCATACGCATGGCTGGAGATTCTACATAGAAACAACCAATGGCTTTAGCGTTACGCAACAAATCTTTAATGCGTTCGTCTTTTTTAAACCCTTTAATATCGTGAATGTCAATTGGAGGTTGGTCTTTGTGATTAGCATCAATTATTTCAACTGCTTCCTTTATTTTTCCTAAACCACGCTGACTCAGAATATCAAATTTGTACAGACCAATATCTTCAGCAACCACCATATCAAATTGTGTCGTCGCAAAACCTTTTGGAGGCATAAATGTGGCACAATACGAATGAATGGATTGTTCTGAAATTAAAATACCACCAGCATGAATCCCTAAATAATTAGGAAACCCTTCAATATAGGTGCTGTATTTAATGACGAGTTGCGATAATTGATCGAGTTCATTACGATTATATTTTCCTCGGGTTAGTTTATCCATTTCTGACTTCGGTAAACCAAACACTTTTCCTAATTCGCGAATAGACGCTCTAAATTTAAAGGTGTTATAGACCGCAATAAGGGCTGTGTGTTTAAACGTGTTAAAAATATAGTTGGTAATATCATCTCTATCTCTCCATGAAAAATCGAGGTCGAAATCTGGTGGATTCTGACGAAAGAGATTGATGAAACGTTCAAAATATAAATCGAGTTCAATAGGATCTACATCTGTGATTCGTAGTAAATACGCAATAATACTATTGGCACCACTACCACGACCAACGTAGTAATAATTTTTACTTCGGGCGTATTCTAGGATTTTCCAATTGATGAGAAAATAGGAGACAAAGCCTTTTTTTTTAATGATATGAAGCTCTTTTTCAATACGATCATAAACCTTCTGTTCCACCTTAGTGCCGTAACGATAGTTAATGGCATCATAAGTCAATTGTTTCAGTAACTGATAATCTGAAGTTTCATTTTCAGTTAGACATTTTTGGTTTTTAGGCTCGGTGTTTTCAAAATCAAAAGTAGTTGTGCAGTCTTCTAAAAGTTGCTCTGTATTACTGATGAGTTTTGGAAATTCTGAATAGGTCTCACATAGGTCGTTATACGGTAGCATCATATCATTTTCGTGACCTTCTTCGGACTTTGGAAGCTTACTCAATAAGGTGTTATTATCAATAGCTCGTAATAAACGATGGGTGTTGAATCCTTTTTTATTCTGAAAGGACACCGTTTTTAAAACCACGAGTTTATGTTTGAATTCATTCCATTTTGAGAATTTTAAGGTATTAAGATCTTGAGGAGTAATGCCTAAAAACTCATTGGATTTTAATTCGAAATGATTTTGGTTTTGATAGGGATAAATCACGAAGCAATCCTCTAGGTCTTCATCTGGTCGTTCTGGGATTTGTAAATCGTGATTGTGAAGAAATTTAGAGAGGTAGGTGTTAATATTTTGAAACCCTTGATTGTTTTTGGCGATAAGAATGAATTGCTGTTGTACACCATTTCTGAAATCGACACCAAGCACGGGTTTTATTTTGTATTTTTTTGATAAACGCATAACATCCAAACACGCAGACGTGCTATTAATATCAGTTAGCGCAAGTGTTTGAACACCATTTTCTGATGCAATAGCAAGGAGTTGTTCTGGTTTTATGGTTCCATAACGAAGGCTGTAATAGGTGTGACAATTTAAATACATAATAAAAAAACGTTGTTTTTTTGATAATAGACCGCTTTGCTTTTAGAGTCAAGAACAAAGACGTAATTTTAACTAACTGACAAGCAGGTGTTAATAGATTGGCGAAAATATTAGTTCTCTATCCTTGATTATTTCTAAGAGCAGACTGTAAAATTAGCTACTATGTGTAGTTTTTATTGCTTATATTTGTAGTAATATTTGAAAAAGTTAAGAGTGAAGAGTTAGGAGTGAAGAGTTAGGAGTGAAGAGTTATTGTAAAACTTGATGGTTTGAAATGATTTAATTCTGAGATTTTCGAGATAATTTTAACACAAGAAATGAGAATTTATACTTCCAGCATGTCGCTTTTTTTAATGCATGACTAATAAAAATAAAATTATAGATGAAACCGATTCAGGCTAATATAAAACATTTACGGACTCTAAAAAAGCTCTCTCAAGAGCGCTTTGCTGATGAATTAAACTGGAGTCGCTCAATGGTGGGTTCTTATGAAGAAGGGCGTTCAGAGCCGCCAATAGACCGCTTAATAGACTTATCTAACTTCTTTGATATCCCTATTGATATTTTAGTAAAAAATGATTTGCGTAAAGCCAAAGACACATCGTTTATTGAAGTCGGAAACAAGCGTGTGTTATTTCCTGTAACTGTCAATGAAGATAACGAGGATTTAATTGAAATTATCCCAGCAAAAGCATCCGCTGGTTATTTGTCGGGTTACGATGATCCGGAATATATAGAACAGCTTCAAAAGATTAAATTACCGTTTTTACCAACTGGGACACACAGAGCATTTCCTATTAAAGGAGATTCTATGTTACCTGTAAAAGATGGTGCGTTTATAGTCGCAAAATTTGTTGACGATATTAGAGATGTTAAAAGCGGACGTACGTATATTATACTAACTAAGGATGATGGTTTGGTGTACAAGCGGATTTATATTCCTGAAGGAGACATTTCAAATTTGTTGTTAAGCTCAGATAATAAAACGTATCAACCCTATTTAATTCCACGCGAAAACATCTTAGAAATATGGGAATTTACATGCTGTATTAATACTCAAGAATACGATGAAAAAGAATTAAAATTGAGTAGTATTATGATGCTATTTCAAGAATTGAAGGTTGAATTAGAGGCGGTAAAACGACTATAATATTTTTATTGTTGGGCATAAAAAAAGCGCGAAATGAAATATTTCGCGCTTTTCTATTTTATAGTAAGATGTGTTAGTCTGCTAAAATAATTAGCTTATTATCTTTTAATTCTAATGTTCCAGAATTAATCGCTAACCAAAATCCTTTATCCGATTTTGTAAATTTTGCTTCAACCTCTTTTTCTAATTGAATGTTAGTTCCATCAACCTTTACATGTCCTTCTTTAAGAATAGAGACAATAGGGGTGTGATTGTTTAACATTTGAAATTCACCATTTACTCCAGGAACAGTTACTGAAGTAACTTCTCCGCTAAATAATGTGTCTTCTGGTGATACAATTTCTAAGTACATATTTTATAGTTGTTTGTTATTAGTTGATGGTTGTTGGAAAACTAGCAACCAACAACTATAAACTATTAACCAATTATGCTTCAGCTAACATTTTCTCTCCTGCTTCAATAGCTTCTTCAATAGAACCTTTAAGGTTAAATGCTGCTTCTGGTAAGTGATCTAACTCACCATCCATAATCTGATTAAAACCTTTAATTGTTTCTTTAATATCTACTAAAACACCTTTAAGTCCTGTAAACTGTTCTGCTACGTGGAATGGTTGAGATAAGAAACGTTGTACACGTCTTGCTCTACCTACAGCCATTTTATCTTCTTCAGATAATTCCTCCATACCAAGAATAGCAATAATATCTTGTAATTCTTTATAGCGTTGTAATAACTCTTTTACACGTTGTGCACAGTTATAATGCTCATCACCTAAAATGTCAGCAGTAAGAATTCTTGATGTAGAATCTAATGGATCTACCGCTGGGTAAATACCTAACTCTGCAATTTTACGAGATAATACTGTAGTTGCATCTAAGTGAGCAAACGTTGTTGCTGGAGCCGGATCCGTTAAATCATCTGCAGGTACGTATACCGCTTGTACAGATGTAATAGATCCTCTTTTTGTTGAAGTAATACGTTCTTGCATTGCACCCATTTCGGTTGCTAATGTCGGTTGGTAACCTACTGCAGAAGGCATACGACCTAATAATGCAGATACCTCAGAACCAGCCTGTGTAAAACGGAAGATGTTATCTACGAAAAATAATACATCTTTTCCTTGTCCTTCACCAGCACCATCACGGAAATATTCTGCGATAGTTAACCCTGAAAGTGCCACACGAGCACGAGCTCCAGGAGGCTCATTCATTTGTCCGAATACGAAAGTCGCTTTAGATTCTTTCATTCCAGATTTATCAACTTTAGATAAATCCCATCCGCCTTCTTCCATAGAATGCATAAAGTCATCACCGTATTTAATAATACCTGACTCTAACATTTCACGAAGTAAATCGTTTCCTTCACGTGTTCTTTCACCAACACCTGCAAATACAGAAAGTCCACCATGACCTTTTGCAATATTGTTAATCAACTCCTGAATCAATACTGTTTTACCAACACCAGCACCACCAAATAAACCAATCTTACCACCTTTTGCATAAGGCTCGATAAGGTCGATTACTTTAATACCAGTAAATAAAACTTCAGTAGACGTTGATAAATCTTCGAATTTTGGAGCTTGTCTGTGAATCGGTAAACCAGCATCACCAGCTTTAGGTAAATCTCCTAATCCATCAATAGCATCACCAATAACGTTGAAAAGACGTCCGTAAACATCATCGCCAATTGGCATTTGAATTGGAGCACCAGTGGCATGAACTTCTGTTCCTCTACTTAAACCATCTGAAGAATCCATAGCAATAGTACGTACCGTGTCTTCACCAATGTGAGATTGTACTTCTAATACTAATTTTGAACCATCTTGGTTATTAATTTCTAATGAATCATAGATCTTTGGAAGCTCTGAACCAGCAGCGAATTCTACATCGATAACTGGGCCTACGATCTGTGCAACTTTACCTGTAACTTTTGACATTACTCTTATGTTTTTGTTTTGCAATAGTTTAAATCTGAAAAACAGCTAACGCAATCTAGTTGACTGCGTACGTTTTTCGCGCTGCAAAGATAGGAGTTTTAATTTAAATATTATATGAAAATTTATGGCTTTTTTAAGCATAAAAAACGCTCTCAAATTGAGAGCGTTATCTATACTAGTATTTATGTTTTTTTTATTGTAGTGTAGGAGGAAAGTTTGTTGGATAATTTCCTGCATCTACAAAATTACCTGAAGCCTCAAAATTAGATCCGTACGTTGTATCTATAACTCTCATCATCTCATTTGCCATTAAAGCATATCCTCTAGATGTTAAATGAACTCCGTCTAAACTAATTAATCCTCCAGAAACTAAATCTGTTGTAAGAATAAAATCACCTGAAGCAAATCCTGTTGTAGATGCTTGTTCTAAAATTGATTTAAAATCTACAAAAGCAAGTCCTTTACTTGTCGCTATTTCATCAATAGTTTCGTTATAAGCATCTGTTGCTCTTTTGATAGCGAACTGTTCACTTGGAATTAATACCCACTTATCTGCTAAAGGAAGTGTAATTCCTTCTGCTGAAAACTGAGCAGCAAGTGCAGAAGGTAAACCTTGTAATTCTAATGCAGCAGCATAATCTTCATTTACAGTACCGATTATTGAACTACTAGGTAGAACTAATAAATCAGCAGCAGTAGCTTGCCTTGTTTGTCCGTAAGTGTTTCCTAATAAATTAGCTACTAATGGCACTGCTTGCGCAGGTAATCCAAATTGTGCAATAAAAGCAGGGAATGTTGGACTTGCATTTAATGCTCCTGCAATTGTAGCAGAAATATCATCAAGGGTTTCATCTTTAATAACTACAGCACTTGCAGCTGTTTCAGAAAAAACGATGGCTCTACTAGAATCTACAGCATTAAAAATTGGATTTAAAGCTCCAAAAATTGAATTCAATAATGGAATTTGAGGTCCGAAAGCTTCATTTGTTGGATCTAATGGATTGTGAGGTACTGTTGTAAAATGTGCTAATGTTGTAATGTAAGGAAGATTAGCAACCACACCTTTTGCTCCATTTGCCGTTAAAGCATCTACAGTAGCTGAAAATGACGCTGCAAATACATTAGGATCCGTTATATCATTTGATCCGTAAGTTGAAGGATCAATGTTTCCTAATTGGTCAACTCCAATACCACCAGAAGTTGCATAGGATAGTACATCATTTCCACCTATTTCAGATAGGGTAAAGAATGTTGGGTTTTGACTTACAGCATCTCCTAAAACCGTTGCCGTAGGGCTTGAGGCCATTCTTCCAAAATAAGGATTTAAAGAACCATAACCAGCGATACCAAGATGAAAACTTTTAGCTCCTGGAATACCATAGTTATTGAATGATCCTGACAGTACATCAGAAATTTGTGTTGTTGGAGTTGCAGGTAGAACCGCAGGGCCACTACCATTAAAGAATAATCTAGGAGCTACTACTATTGTAGTTCCTGATACAAATCCACCAATATTATCATTCATTAAAGGTTGTGTAAAGCTACCTCCACCAACTAAAGCAAATTTTTGAGATAATAAATTTGGAAATGAGTTTTGTTGACCAGCAATAAATAAAGCGTTATCCATGAAGCCTCCAGAAAACGAAGCTCCTACAGCAATGTACTTTGAGAAATCAGCTTCACCTTGTGTTAATGCTGGTAATGTTACTTCTGTAGTAGGATTATCTAATTGGCTCTCAAAATCTGCTTCATCATTACATGCTGTAAATCCAATTAGGACAGCGGATAGTAATACATATTTTATATTTTTCATTTTGCTATTTTTTATAAATTATTAATTGTCAAAGAAGCATAATACATTGACCCTATATAACCTGATCCAAATACAGTGAAATATTCTTTTCCACCAATATTTGTACCACCTAACTTAATTGTAGATTTTAAGGTTGGAATAGTGTAACTAATTTGTGCATCCACTGTGTGGAATTCTGGTACAATACCATCACCAAAAGTTGCTTCCCAGAAATAATCATCCGTAAATTTGTAGGCTACATTAAATCCAAAGTTTTTAAATAACTCTGTATTTCCAAAATGCGCTTTAAACTTGTGCTCTGGTGTATTAAAGTTCGTTTCAAAATTAGGATTAGCTGCTTGGTCAAAATCTTGTTTAGTGAATGTATAACTTCCACCTAAATCAAAATCGCCCATTATTTTAGTTGATAATCCTATTGAGGCTCCATAAGAATTAACATCTACGTCAGAATTTGTGTATGCACTATAAGTAGTGAAATCGCTACTTTCTATTGCGAGAACAGATAAATTTCTTTCAGCAGAACCTTCAGGGGCAGTAACATCACCATATAACGGTGCTATGACAACCTCTGAGGAAATAAAATCTTTATATTTATTATAATATGTACTAAAATCTATAGTCAATTTATCAAACTTTCCTCTATATCCAACCTCTATAGAAGATACTTTTTCTGGTGATACAAGGTTTGGATTCGCTACTGTTAAAACAGTAGGATCTCCACTTGCTGCTAGTTGTTTTACCGAAGATTCAGTATAAGAGTTATTGTACGCAGCAGCACCAGTTTGTGTATATACGGTTCCGTTACTTGCTGTGAAATCTCTAGAATAGCGATCTAAATTATCTGGGGCAGAACCCACTAATATTGCTCTACCAGCATCTAATCCAATAAATAAATCTTGAGTCGTTGGATTTCTAAAACCTGTTTGAGCAGAAGCTCTAATGTTATGATTTTTATTTAGCGTTAAGCCTACAGATAATCTAGGAGATACAAATCCATCAAAAAACTCTGACTTATCATAACGTGCAGAAGCCGTTATTTTTAAATTCATATCTTCATTTAATTCTAATTCTTTTTGAATTTGTGTGTAAACACCAAACTCACTATAGTCAATTTCACCATCATAATCCGTGTAGATAGACCCGAAAGAATTTAATTTATATTGTCTAAAAGACCCTCCAACTTGAATGTCTGCAATATCAGTTAAATGACTAAAGTTGTAGTTACCATCTGCGTGGTAGTATTTGGAAGCATCTTGGAATTGTGATCCTGTAGCTAAATCTGGGTCTTTAATAATTCTATTGAATGCATTATTGAATTCTGTTGAACCTGGTTCAAATCTCCCATTTTCAGCAGCAGCTCTTGCAGCAGCATGAGCCTGAGTATCTGTAGCACCACCTCCTAAAGTTGCAGCTACGTATGTATTTATATAATCACCGAACCAATCAGCATCACTTTTCCAAGCTCTGTTAATGTTGATTCCTGTAAATACCATATCATAAGAATCCCCAGCTTTGTCAGCTACAACATAACCTCTTATAAAATAATTGTCGTTTTTTAATTCTAGTTTATGTTGTTCTTGAAAGAATCCATCAATATTATATCGGTTAGTACCTTGGTATATAGTTGTACCAGTACCTACTTTACCGACATATTGTATTTCGAAATTGCTATCTGTTATTGGACGGTAGTATAACCCCCAATCGGCCTTAATACTTTGAGCTTTATGTTCTGTTAAGTCACGTTCATTATATCCTGTTCTACTTACAAAAACATCTGGGACAATACCTGTACCTCCTGATAAGTCATTAATGTTTGCTGATACTTCATCTCCATAAACGTTGATACCGTTATAGTTTAAATTGCTCGCTCTAGTGCCGCCAAACATATCACTATCGACTTCGCTAGTTGCGGCCCAATCTGTACCATCTAAATAACCAAAGTTTACTTTCGCGGCAAATTTATCGCTAAATTTATAAGCCATACTTAGACTTACATCTGTATATTCATTATCTCCGGCCGCTTTTTGAGAGGTGATACCTTTTTTGATAGCAACACTAATTCCTTGGTGATCAAAAGGGTTTTTACTTCGCATAAATAGAATACCATTAAATGCATTTGCACCATATAATGCAGAAGATGCTCCTGGTAATAGTTCAACACTATGTACATCTGTTTCAACCATACCAACAAGGTTTCCTATTGGGAAATTTAAAGCAGGTGTAGAGTTATCCATACCATCAACTAATTGCATAAAACGCGTATTTGCAGTGGTAGCAAAACCTCTTGTGTTAACAGATTTAAAAGTTAAACTACTGGTATTTACATCAACACCTTTTAAGTTTTCTAAGCCTCCATAAAAATCTGCTGAAGCCGTGTTTTTAATTTCTTTTAATCCAAAGCGCTCTACTGTAACCGGTGATTCAAAAATACGTTCTGGAGTACGGGACGCTGAGATGACAACTTCATCGAGTTCGTTACCTTCTGCTAAGGTAACATCAATCGTTTGGTTATTGGAAGTAATTTCGATTGTTTGAGCTTCGAAACCCGTATAACTTACACGGATTGAGAACGGTGGTTCTTGAGAAACCGTTAAGGTATAGTTCCCATCAAAGTCAGATACCGTACCTGTACTGGTACCTACTACAACAACATTTGCACCAGGTAATGGTAAGCCAGTATTGTCGATAATTTTACCATTTATTGTGGTTTGTGCAAATGATACCACGCAAAAAAGCATAGTGAAAAGCTTTAAGATTGTCTTCATGTTAGAGATTAGTTAATTAATTAGATGAGCAATTTAATTAAATATATGAAAATTCAATAAGAAATTCTCATAAAATTATGCGTGCATAGCATTTTATTATAAAAATAAGGCCTAAAAATTGAAAAATCCTCAATTTTTAGGCCTTGAAATATGATTATAATAACTGGTTTAACTATTCTACAGTAACTGATTTAGCTAAGTTTCTTGGTTGATCTACGTTCCTATCTAGCATTACAGCAATGTGGTATGAAAGTAACTGTAATGGTATTGTAGTTAATAAGGGGGTAAGACACTCTAGGGTCTCAGGCACTTCTATAACATAATCTGCTAATTCCTTTACACTTGTATCTCCTTTTGTAACAATACCTATAATTCTACCTTTTCTAGATTTTATTTCTTGTATGTTACTAACTACTTTCTCGTAATGTCCTTTTTTAGTTGCAATTACTACAACTGGCATTTGCTCATCAATTAAGGCAATTGGTCCATGTTTCATTTCCGCAGCAGGATAACCTTCTGCGTGTATATAAGAAATCTCTTTTAATTTTAATGCTCCTTCTAGTGCAACAGGAAAATTAAAGCCTCGACCTAAATACAAGAAATTAGTAGAATTTTTATATATATCTGCCACAGTTTTTACGTAAGCGTCAGATTTTAATGCTTCTTCAACTTTGCTCGGGATAGTTTCTAACTCAATAAGGTGATGTCTAAATTCTGAACTAGACATGGTTCCTTTAGCTCTAGCTAATCTTAAAGCGATTAGTGTTAATACAGTAATTTGTGTTGTAAATGCCTTAGTTGAGGCTACTCCAATTTCTGGACCAGCATGTGTATATGCACCTGCATCTGTTTCTCTTGCAATGGTTGAACCAACCACATTACACACTCCAAAAACGAATGCACCTTTAGATTTTGCTAATTTTATAGCCGCTAAAGTATCTGCGGTTTCACCAGATTGAGAAATGGCGATAACGATATCTTTTTCGGTTATTACTGGATTTCTGTATCTAAATTCTGAAGCGTATTCTACTTCAACAGGTATTCTTGCTAAATCTTCAAAAATATACTCTGCAACTAAACCAGCATGCCAAGATGTACCGCATGCTACGATTATAATACGATCTGCTGCCAAGAATTTTTTCATGTTATCCTCAACACCAGACATTTTAATTATGGCTTCTTTACTTAAAAGTCGACCTCTAAATGTATCTAAAATAGCACTTGGCTGTTCATAGATTTCTTTTAGCATAAAATGATCGTAACCCCCTTTTTCAATTTGTTCTAAATTAAGTTGAAGTTCTTGAATGTATGGATCAACTAAAATATCATTTTTAATTTTTCTAACTTTTATTTTTTTACCTCTTCTAATAATTGCCATTTCTTCATCTTCAAGATAAATAGCATTCTTAGTATATTCAATAAAAGGGGACGCATCACTTGCAATGAAAAATTCGTCATCACCAATACCAATTGCTAACGGGCTACCGAGTTTGGCAACAACAATTTCGTTAGGTTTATTTTTATCGAACACGGCAATAGCGTACGCTCCTACAACTTGGTTTAATGCAAGTTGTACAGCTTTACCTAGCTTTAGATTGTCATTTTTCTTTATCTCTTCAATAAGATTAATTAATACTTCCGTATCTGTATCAGATTGAAAAGTGTATCCTCGCTTGATTAATTCTTTTTTTAAAGAATCATAGTTCTCAATGATACCATTATGAATAATTACTAAATCTCCAGAATTAGAATAGTGTGGGTGTGAATTAACATCATTTGGTACACCATGTGTAGCCCAACGTGTATGACCTATACCTAGAGTTCCTTCAGTAGAAATCTCACTTTCTATTTTGTTTTTAAGATCAGAAACTTTGCCTTTGGTTTTTGATAGCTTAATGGTATTACCATCGTATAAGGCAATACCAGCACTATCATAGCCTCTGTATTCTAATCTTTGAAGTCCTTTTATAATAATAGGATAAGCCTGTTTATGGCCAATATATCCAACAATTCCACACATAGGTTTGTTTTTTAGTAATTTGGTTCTGTGTAATAGATTTCTAAATACACGCGTTTACTTTCGTCTTGATCTGTTACGTTATTACCGTACAGTATAGTTCCTCTTGGGGATAATACAGAGCCTATTGGTACAGTTAAATTTAAATCGTCATCAGTCTTTACTTTACTTTGAGAAAAGCTAATACTAGGGTCTTCTATGTTAACATTTAAAGATACAGCTAAACCAAGCTCAACATTTGTTGAGTCTCTTAATAGTAAATTATTAATATGTTCCGTAATCTTTAATTTATATTTAATACCTTTTTCATAGTCAGCGTCGGTTTCATCTTCAACACGTTGTAAAGGGCCGAGATGTCTAATTCTAGAAAACGAAGGTAAATTGGTGTTAGCAGCATCTAAATAATAATCGACTAAAGGTGTTTTATTTTGTGCATCATACAGATATAAGCGATTAGGTTCGTTGTCCGGATCTTCATTTAAAAGATCTAGTTGTTCTCTATCTACATAAAAAACCAAATTGGCTTCGTTAACTAATCGTTTAGAGCTTTCAAATTTGTTGTTTTCTAAGTTAACAAAATCATTTCTGAATTTATCGAAATTGCTAATACCTTCATCGGTGTCAAAACCATCAAATAATTTTATTCCCGCAATAGCGCCTTCTCCTCCTTTTAGGTAAATCCTACTGTCACCATTAGTTGCATCTCCGTCATTAATAGGCAGTGTAAAGTCGTTCTCGAAAAAATTAATTTTATTTGAGCCAAAAGTAAGAACATATGTAGAATTGTCTCTCAATTCTGCATCATCTGTGGTTGATTCTGTTAATTTTGAGTAGTATATTGTTATGTTAGCGTTATTAGAGCTTGTTGTATTTAAAACAAGAAAACTACCATCATCGTTTACGGTTTCCGCTTTAAAATAAAGACCTCTAAAGTACTCTGTAAAATTATTTAGATTACTTAAAACGGCATCTCCTTCTTTAGCTAGTATTTTATTCTCCCAAAAAGAAGGTTCTAACATGATTCTTATTCCTGGAGATTCGTTTGATAACAAGGTTTTATCTCCATTTTCATCGAGATTATTAACGTCTTTTAAGCTATAGCCTTTATCGTTTATATCAATTTCATTGTCAACCACGAACATATTACTACCCATTTCATCATAATCTACAAAAGTAAATTCTGAGCCTTCTAAAGCTGTCGTTGATATTGTTTCAGTTGTTGATGTTTTATCTGAAAAATAAGCTTGACCTTCATTAAAACCACCACTAGGATCAAAATTTCTAATGAAGTAGTTGTTTTCAAAAATTCTTAACTTTATGTTATTGTAGTTTTCCCCTTTAGATATTACAGAATCTAGACTGTAGGTCGTATTGCCATCTTCATCAATACCTGTTGCAGTACTAAAATATGGAATGGTAACAACAACAGAATCTACCCTTGCTTCATCTCCAAATGTTGGGGAGTATGTTGAAGGTGTTAACTGAGTTACAAAACTCGAGGTTGTTCTTCCATAAGCATCGTCGTAGATACCTAAGGTTGTTAAGCCTAATAAGTTTGTTTGTACTGGTGTTAAAGCTTTAGTATATGTTGTAACGTTGTATCCTTTTTCTGATAATATATCGAAATTTGTTGCGATATCACTATTGAGAACATCAGACTTTAAGCTTGCATAATCATTATCACAAGCAATAAAACTTAAAACAATTAAACCAAAGGATATAAACTGTAGGGCAATTTTATTTTTTTTCATAGGTAATATTAACTGTTTAATACAGTATTGTTGTAAAACTCTGTGTAAGGATCTGCAAATTCTTCAATAGAGTAATAATCTAATACCGGTTTTGTTAAATCATTTAAATACGTATCTAATTCTTTTGGTAATTCTTCAGAACCTCTAATAATGGCATCAGAATTATCGATTGCAATTTTCATTAAATTAATGTAATCTGGCTGATTTAATAATTTTGTTGTTTCCGCATCCAATCCATCAAAATTCACTTTAGAGATCATGTCTTTATCTAACGTGCCTTCAAAGCTTTGATTGTATACAGAGGTTACTATTTTACTTTCGGTAAATAAAGGTTCCGTTTTGTAAAACTCTTTTAAGTACAATGGAAGTAATGACGCTAACCAACCGTTAACATGAATAATATCAGGAGCCCAATTCAATTTTTTAACAGTTTCTATAACTCCTTTAGCAAAGAAGATCGCACGTTCGTCGTTATCTGAAAATAGTTTGCCGTCTTCGTCTGTTAATGTTGCTTTTCTCTTAAAATAATCTTCATTATCTATAAAGTAAACTTGGATACGTTCTTTAGGAATTGAAGCGACCTTAATAATCAAAGGCATATCTAAATCATTAATGACTAAATTGATACCAGAAAGTCTAATAACTTCATGTAATTGATGTCTTCTTTCATTAATATTTCCAAAACGAGGCATAAATATTCTAATCTGACCTCCTTGTTTGTTTACCATTCTTGGTGCTTCAAATGACATTGAAGAAATTTCAGTTTCTGGTAAATATGGAACAACTTCCGAGGACACATACAATATTCGTTTATCTTTCATAAATCTGCTGCTTTTGAAATTAATAGTAAAAAACATGCAAAATTACAAAAATTTGGGCAGATTGCTAGTATTATATTATGTTTGCATGCGTTAAACTTTTGTTACGACATTGAAAAACTTTCAAAATAAAACTGAATTATCGAATTATGTAAGTGCGTTAAAAGACCATGGTAGCACCATTGGCTTCGTGCCAACAATGGGTGCCTTGCATAAAGGACATTTGTCACTGGTTAATAAAGGGTTAAAAGAAAACGACTTTGTGGTTGTTAGTATTTTTGTTAATCCTACCCAGTTTAATAATGAGGAGGACTTAGTTAAGTACCCAAGAACTTTAGAGGCAGATCTCACGCTATTGAACACCGTGGGTGATGATCGCATCATTATTTATGCTCCTTCTAATGAAGATATTTACGGTAGTGAGATACAATCTCAAGCATTTAATTTTGATGGCCTAGAGCATGAAATGGAAGGTGCCTTTAGAGAAGGACACTTTGATGGAGTCGGCACCATTGTGAAACGTTTATTTGAAATTGTTAAGCCAGACCGTGCCTATTTTGGCGAAAAAGATTTTCAGCAATTACAAATTATTAGAAAACTTGTAGAGTTGCATCATTTGCCTGTTAAGATTATTGGTTGTCCAATTCACAGAGCAGCCGATGGATTGGCTATGAGTTCTAGAAATGCAAGACTGTCACCAGCGCATAGAGCTGATGCTCCATTTATTTATAAAACACTAATATCTGCCAAAACAAAGTTTGGCACAAAAAGTGCTCAGAATGTAACGGAATGGGTCAATACACAATTTAAAAAACAAGGACTTTTAGAGTTAGAGTATTTTATTATTGCGGATATTGCGACCTTAAAACCGGTAAAACGTAAATCAACAAAAAAGTCATATAGAGCATTTATAGCTGTGTATGCGGGCGATATAAGATTGATAGATAATATCGCTTTAAATTAATTATCTTTGTGGTATGCAAATACAAGTTGTAAAATCTAAAATTCATCGTGTAAAGGTTACAGGAGCCAAACTTAATTATATTGGTAGTATAACTATTGACGAAGACTTAATGGAAGCGGCAAATATTATACAAGGCGAAAAAGTTCAAATTGTTAATAATGACAATGGAGAACGTTTAGAAACCTATTGTATTCCTGGTCCACGTAATAGCGGCGAAATTACGCTTAATGGAGCTGCGGCACGTAAAGTAGCTGTTGGCGATACGCTTATTCTTATTACTTATGCGATTATGGATATTGAAGAAGCTAAGGTGTTTAAACCGTCATTAGTATTTCCGGACGAAGCCACGAATCTTCTAAAGTAAACAGGTGGCTAAACCTAAATCCATCCTAAAAGTTGTATTGCCATTACTCTTAGGAGTTGGCTTGGTATGGTATTCGTTGTCTAAAATCTCTATTCCTACTTTAGTTCAGTATTTTAAAGATGCTGATTATAGTTGGATAATTCTAGGTGTTTCTCTCGGTGTTCTTAGTCATGTGTCTAGAGCCTATCGTTGGCTGTATATGGCAGAGCCTTTAGGTTATAAGCCAAAATTTGGAAATAGTTTAATGGCTGTATACTCGGCATATCTTATAAATTTTACGATTCCACGTGCAGGTGAAGTTGCAAGAGCATCTATTTTGAAAAATTATGAGGGTATTCCTTTCGATAAAGGCTTTGGTACTATAGTTGCAGAGCGCATTGCAGATACTATTATGTTACTTTCAATAGTGGCTATAGCGTTTTTTATAGAATTCGAGTTCATTTATAATTTTTTTGCTGAGAAATTTAACCCAACCTCATTAATTTTAGGAGGTTCAGTATTGCTTTTAGGAGCTTTGCTGTTGTTTCTGTTTATTAAGAAAAGTACTTCCAAGTTTGCACTTAAAGTAAAAGGATTTGTAGTTGGATTATTAGAAGGAGCGCTTAGTATTTTCAAGATGAAAAAAAAATGGGCTTTTATAGGGCACACCTTATTTATATGGGTTATGTATGTACTCATGTTTTATGTTACCACATTTGCTTTGCCCGAATTACAAAACATAACATTAGCCGCTGTGCTTATCGGGTTTATTTTGTCTAGTTTTAGTATTGCAGCTACTAACGGGGGCATTGGCTCGTTTCCTGAAGCAGTCGTAATTGCCTTTTCATTATTTGGAATGGCAGAAGATCCGAGTAGGGCTTTTGGGTGGATAGTATGGTCAACTCAAACATTAGTTATTATCATTGTTGGTGGTTTATCATTATTATATTTACCTATTTTCAACAGAAAGAAAACAACATTATAAAAATATTTTTTACCTTACTTTAAATTTTTAATTTATGCATAATATGAAGAATTTTTACTTAGTTCTAGCTCTTTTTATAGGTTTAAATATTCATTCTCAGGCAGTATATAAAACCATTGATTCTTATAAGCTTGAAGGTGAACGTGAATTAAAAATTCAATTACCTAGAAATTATAACCCTGAAGAAAAACGTTCTTATCCTCTAATTATCGTTTTAGATGGCGATTATTTATTTGAGCCAATTGCTGGTAATATTGATTATCAATCCTATTGGGAGGATATACCAGATTGTATTGTTGTAGGAATTAATCAAGCATCTACAAGAACAGATGATTTTTATTATGATAATGAGTCCTTTTTTCCTTCGCATAATGGAGCTGCATTTTATGAATTTATGGCAGCCGAATTATTGCCATTTATTGAAGATAATTATAATGCCTCTAATTTTAGAATTATTGTTGGGCACGATTTAGGTGCTAATTTTATAAATTATTACCTGTTTAAGGATGAGCCTCTATTTAGGGCTTATGTAGCTTTAAGTCCGGATTTTGCGCCAGAAATGATGCATCGATTAAAACAACGCTTATCTATTCTGCAACAAGAAATATTTTATTACATGGCCACCGCAGATGCAGATATAAAAGCGATAAGAAGTTCTATTTTAGAGAATGATGCTATTCTTTCTACTATTGAAAATGAAAATCTTCTTTATAAATTTGATGATTTTGAAGACGCTAATCACTATTCTTTAGTTGGAAGAGGAATTCCAAAAGCTTTAAATCAGATTTTTGCCCTTTTTAAACCTATTAACGCGAAAGAATATTCAGAGAAAGTGTTAACTTTTGAAGGATCCCCTTACGATTATTTGATTAAAAAGTATAAAGACATAGAGCATTTCTATGGTTTTGAAAAAAAATTAATTGAAAATGATATTAGAGCTATTGCAGCAGCTAGCAATAAAAAGGATGATTTAGATTCTTTAGAAAAATTAGCTAAGCTAGTGAATAAAGAATTTCCGAAATCAATGTTAAGTGCTTATTATTCAGGAATGTATAATGAAAAAGAAGGCGATTTAAAAAGAGCTTTACAGCGTTATAAATCGGGTTTATTATTAGAGCCATCCCAATCTGTAGATAAGGAAATGATGCTCGATAAGATGTATGAAATTCAGGATAAGATGAAAGATTGATGCATTTCATCGAAAAAAATTGACAACATAGCGATAATTTAGTATGTTTGGTATCCCAAATCTAAACCTACTTATCATGAAAAAGACTATTTTTTTAGTTCTTGCATGTCTAATTTGCGCTTCTTCATTTGCGCAGACCACCTATCAGGAAATATCCTCGGCTAAACTTAACGCCGTGCGTAAATTAAAAGTTAAACTACCAAAGAATTATGATGCAAATGCTGATGAAAAGTATCCAGTAATAATTGTATTCGATGGGGATTATCTATTTGAACCCGTAGTTGGTCAAATAGACTTTCAAACGTATTTCGATAATATGCCAGGCTCTATAGTTGTTGGTATAATGCAAGGGGAAAACCGTTTTTATGATGGTTATTACGATCCGACTACAGGGTTGCCAACAGAATCGGGACTTAGATTTCATGATTTTGTTTCAGACGAATTATTACCTTACATAGATAAAAAATACAACACCAGTAAGTTTAGAGTTGCTGTTGGTCATGATAACATGGGTAATTTAATTAACTCTTATTTGTTTAAAGAGGTGCTCGATTTTCAGGCTTACGTTTGTATTAGTCCAGATTTTATTGGGTCGTTAAATAACTTTATTTCAAAACGTTTAGCACTTTTCAAAGATGATATTTTCTATTATTTAGCAACTTCAGAAAAGGATATACCACAACTTCGAGAAAGTATATTGTCTACAAACGCACAAATTAAAGCACTAGATAACCAGAACGTAACCTATTATTTTGATGATTTTAAAGATGAAAATCACTATACGTTAGTAACAAGTGCTTTGGCTAGATCTTTTGAAAAGATTTTCGATATCTACAATCCACTAAGAGAAAAAGAGCTTGAAGAAAAAGTATTGCCTTATGAGGGGACTTTAGACAATTACTTAACGGATCGCTATAAAAGGATAGAAAAGCTTTTTGGTATTAAAAAAGAAATTAGTGAAGCTGAAATAGAAAAAGTAATAAAAATTGCAGAACAACGTGAAGATTTAAAATCACTTGGTAAATTAGGCGCGTTAGCGAATAAACTTCATCCAGAATCTTTAATGGGGACGTATTATTTAGCACAATCTGCAGAAAAACTTGGTAAAACAAAGAAAGCAAAAAAATTATATGAATCTGCATTAACCTTAAACGATGTAAGTCATATTAATAGAGATTTTATCTTTTCTAAGATTGATGAACTTACTGTAGCGGATTTAGATGAAGAGATTGATGATAATGACGACGATGATGAAGAGAACTAGAAAACATAGATTGTCTACAGACTATTTTTTTGAATCATTATTTGATAAAACAAAAACGTTTTTATTTTCTAATATGCCTTCAAAATTAGTTGCATTAAAAGTTTTAGCTATTATAGGTTGGTTTAAAGACATCAACTAAAATTGTCTTAATTTAGCTGTTTCAAACTATAATAATCCTATTATTTAGGATTCTGAAATGAGAATATGGCTAAGGTAAAAACAACTTTTTTTTGTCAGAATTGTGGTAGTCAATATGCCAAATGGCAAGGGCAATGTACCTCTTGTAAAGAATGGAATACCATTGCAGAAGAAGTCATTCAAAAACCAGAAAAGAGCAATTGGAAAACACCAACGACAACTTCAAAACGGGTTTCAAAACCATTATTAATTAATGATATTGATACCTCGCAAGAAGCACGTTTAGATATGCAAGATGGCGAATTTAATCGTGTACTTGGTGGAGGAATGGTTCATGGTTCTCTAACATTACTCGGTGGTGAACCAGGAATAGGAAAGAGTACACTTTTACTTCAAATAGCCTTAAAGCTGCAATACAAAACGCTTTATGTTTCGGGTGAAGAAAGTCAGAAACAAATAAAAATGCGGGCCGAGCGTATTAACCCAAATAGCAGTAATTGCTATATTCTTACGGAAACCAAAACTCAAAATATTTTTAAGCAAATCGAAGCTTTAGAGCCAGATATTGTGGTTATAGACTCTATCCAAACTTTACATAGCGATTATATAGAGTCGTCTGCAGGAAGTATTTCTCAAATAAAGGAGTGTACGACAGAACTGATAAAGTTTGCCAAAGAAACAGCAACACCTGTTTTATTAATAGGTCATATCACAAAAGATGGGCACATTGCAGGTCCAAAAATTCTAGAGCATATGGTAGATACGGTACTTCAATTTGAAGGTGACCGAAATCATGTATTTAGAATTCTACGCGCCAACAAAAACCGATTCGGTTCTACAAATGAACTTGGTATTTACGAAATGCAAGGTTCAGGATTACGAGAAGTTTCCAATCCATCCGAGATACTGATTTCAGAAAAAGACGAAGAACTTTCTGGTAACGCAGTCGCAGCTACTTTAGAGGGTTTACGACCTCTGATGATCGAAGTACAAGCCTTGGTGAGTACAGCGGTTTACGGAACCCCACAACGATCTGCTACAGGATTTAATGCCAAACGTCTCAACATGCTATTAGCGGTTTTAGAAAAACGTGCAGGTTTCCGTTTAGGCGCAAAAGATGTCTTCTTAAATATTACAGGTGGTATTACTGTTGATGATCCTGCTATAGATTTAGCCGTTGTCGCATCCATTTTATCTTCCAATGAAGATGTGGCTTTGCCAAGTACCTATTGTTTTGCTGCAGAAGTAGGACTTTCTGGAGAAATAAGACCTGTTCAACGCGTAGAACAGCGTATTCTTGAAGCCGAAAAATTAGGTTTTACAACCATCTTTGTATCTAAATACAATAAAATAGCTTTAAAAAACACGGTTATTAAGATTCAATTGATTTCTAAAATTGAAGATTTGGTTGGATTTCTGGTGTAAGTAATAGTTGAATTTTTACAAAAAGAAATGCATTTAAACGATAAAATTTGCATTTAATCGCTTTTTTTATACTTTTTATCCTATGTTTGTCGCAAATAAATATTGATTTTTATTTAAGTATTTGAAAATCAATAAGTAATGTGAAATGCTATGATGGTGAAAAATAACTTCAGACTATTATTTATAATAATTTTTATAACTTTTAATGTTAATGCGCAATATTGTACCCCAGATAATATTGGGGTGAATGGAGGTTGGACTTTCTATATATCTAATGTAAATATTGGAACAATAGACAATAGTAGTTCAGGTAGTCAAGGTTCGTATACTTATTATTCAGACGTTTCCCCAACGTCTATTAATGCTGGAGACACAGTTACAGGAGATATTACAGTAACTCTTAATGGGTGGAATACCAATACTCATACTGTTGCTGTGTGGTTTAATTTTAATGAAATCGATGATGATTTTGATGATAGTGGTGAGCAGTTCTTATTTACGTTTCAAGATAACACTAATGTAGGCGGACTAAAAAATGTAACAGTTCCTATCAGTATCCTTATTCCGGAAAGCGCACAGGCTGGTATTGCAAGAATGCGTGTTGGTTTAAGATCTGGAAACGATACAAGTTTTACATCATGTGAGTATAATTACAGTGCAGGAGAAGTTGAAGATTATGAGGTTTTCTTTGTGTCAGATAATGAAGGTAATCCAGGAGATAGTGAGCCTAATTTTTGTGAAACAGAAAATATACAAAGCGATAATATTTTATTTGTTTCTAACGTTTCTTTTGCGGGAATAGAGAATAGCAGTACAGGAACAACAGGTAGTTTTACTAATTATTCTTCTTTTTCTGAAGATAATGTTCCTATTGGTCAGGCTCTTGAAGGCACCATTAGTGTGACATTAAATGGATGGAATACCAACGAAAACACAGTGGTTATTTGGATTAACCTCAATGAAAGCTTGGATGATGATTTTGAAGATTCAGGTGAACGTTTTGTATTTGCATTTCAGGATACCAACAACGTAAGTGGAACTAAGATTGTAAACGTTCCTGTTAATATAACGCTACCAAGCACTACAGATGAAGCGCTTTCTA
This sequence comes from Winogradskyella pacifica, assembly GCF_013403915.1. GTDB lineage: Bacteria > Bacteroidota > Bacteroidia > Flavobacteriales > Flavobacteriaceae > Winogradskyella > Winogradskyella pacifica. The sequence continues at coordinate 91,606 of NZ_JABFDI010000008.1, read as the reverse complement.
ATGTGCGTATTGGTGTTAGAGGTGGTACTAGTATAAATTTTACGTCTTGTGATTATAATTATAGCAATGGAGAAGTAGAAAATTACCTCATTAATATTGGTGGAGAATTAGATGCGCCAGATATGGATGGTGATGGAATTGCAGACAATGCAGATATAGATAGTGATAATGATGGTATACTAGATGTAAATGAAGGTTCTGTGTGCGATGAAATTAGTAATAGTCTGACGTATGAGTTTTATGATATAAATGTCTCACCAAGTGTAGATGGTATTCCAACTACAGGCGCCACAGCAACAGGGAGTGTATCTGAAATTGATGTAGATGCACTTTGGGGTTCTATTACTCCAGGTGATCACGAGAATTTTGCCATTAGATATAGCGGTTTTATTAAGATTAATACAACCGAGACATATACATTTTATACAAGTTCAGATGATGGTTCTAAATTATTTATTGACGGAAACGAGGTCGTTGATAACGATGGTTTACATGATATGCTAGAAACTTCTGGAACTGTAGCCCTTAACCAAGGCATTTATCCAATCACGATTCTGTTTTTTGAAAGAACTGGAGGTGAGTTCTTAAGTATGTCATATTCTAGCGCAACTATTTCTAAAACCTTAATTCCTTTTTCTGTTTTATCAGAAAACACTTGTACAGATACAGATTATGATGGAATTCCAGATTATTTGGATTTAGATTCAGACAACGATGGTATCTACGATGTTGATGAGGCAGGTAACGGAAGTTTAGATACCAACAACGATGGAGTAATAGATAGCAACGATGCTTCGTTTAATGATAATAACAATAATGGCGCTGATGACACTGCTGAAGCTACGACACCAATAGACACTTCTGGTGACGGTAATTTCGACTTTCAGAATACAGATAGTGATGGTGATGGTTGTGATGATGTTATAGAGGCTGGCCATGCAGATAGCGATGCAGACGGACACGTAGATGGTACAGGGATTAATGCTAGTGGTTTAGTTATGGGTGTATCAACGGCATATACAGGTACAACTGCAAATGTGACTACAGCAACAGAAGCTACAGTAGATGCTACAGCTTTGGTCGATCAGTTAGTTGTAATAGGTGGAGCTACAAGTTTTACTATAACTAGTGCAACAGCGAAAAGTACAACGACATTTACAACAGAAGGTGTGCCAAATTATTCAAATAGCGCTACTGATGTAAGTACGGCCTTAAACTATCAATGGCAATTAAATGGCACAGACCTAACCAATGGAGGTGTTTATTCAGGTGCCACATCGGCTAGTTTAAATATTTCGGATGTTACCGGATTAGATGGTAGTGTGTACACTTTAGTAGTAACACATACAGCTAATTTGTGTATCCAAATCGAAAATAGTGCTACTCTTACTTTAGATGCAGACATGGATGGTGATGGTATAGGCGATACTACAGATTTAGATAGTGATAATGATGGTATACTAAATGTAAATGAAGGTGTTATATGTACTGAAATTACCGAGGGTTTGTCTTATGAATTTTATGATATAAATGTTTCACCAAGTGTAGATAATATTCCTACTACTGGAGCTACAGCAACAGGTACTGTGTCTAATTTCGATGTAGATGCCCTTTGGACTATGATTACACCTGGAGATCACGATAGTTTTGCCATTCGATATACTGGTTTTATTACTATTAGCACAGAAGAAACATATAGGTTTTATACAAGGTCAGATGATGGTTCTAAATTGTTTATTGATGGCAATGAGATTGTTAATAATGATGGGGATCATGCTGCACAAGAAAGATCTGGAACTATTGCATTAACTCCGGGTATCTACCCAATTACTATATTATTTTATGAGAGAACTGGATTAGAGTCTTTAACGGTATCTTATTCTAGCGCAACTATGTCTAAAAGATTAATTCCTTTTTCTGTATTGTCAGTAAATATTTGTACAGATACAGATAATGATGGGATTCAAGATTATTTAGATATAGATTCAGATAATGACGGTATACCAGATAATGTAGAGGCGCAATCAACAGGTGGTTATATTCCTCCGAGTGGTAGTGGAGCAACAATGGTAGATTTAAACAACGATGGTGTAGATGATAATTACGGATCTGGTTTCACAAACTTAGAGGATACTGATGGTGATAATATCCCAGATTATATAGATTTAGATAGTGATAATGATGGAACTCCAGACATTCAAGAAAATGGAATGGCTAATACGCTATCTGGAAATGATGCAGACGGAGATGGTTTAGACGATAACTTTGAAACAACGAATATTAATGATGCTGTTTTAGACATTAATGAAGATATTGAGAACCCATTAGACTTATCTGTTTTACCGGATACTGATGGCGATTTATCTCTAGGAGGAGATTTAGATTATAGAGATGATATTGATGTTTATTTTTCTTCAGGATCAGTCGATTTTGATGGTTTAGATGATTACCTAGACACATCTTCTTTTATTGAAAATTGGAATGAAGGAACCATTATGGCTTGGGTAAAAATTAAAGCTAATACTGCAACAGGGAATTTAAGTTCTGTTTATAGTATTGCAGGTCAGGAAAACATGCGATTGACTATAACGAAAGGAAGAAAACCTGCATTTGTTGTTTATACTCAGGAACAAGTCACTGCTTCTAGTAACTATCCAAGTAGTAGTCTTAATGTAGAACAACTGCCTACGGATAACAGAAAAATGGAAAATGATGTTTGGTATCATGTCACTGGTGTTTTTGATTCCGCAACAAACTCTTTAAAAGTATATCTTAATGGAGAGCTGTTAAATACAGAAACGGATGCTAATTTGAATTCAACGCTACTTACCAAAAATTATAATGGTACTGATCACATTTATTCAAGTAGACCATTTACAATTGGTCGTTATCCAACAAATACAAGTCCATCTGGATCTGCCCATTTTAATGGAACTATAGATGAAGTAAGAATTTTTGAAGATGCTCTTTCTGCACAACAAATACAACAAATGATGTGTCAAGAGATTGAAAATAATGAAGGTATTGTAAAGGGGAATATTATACCTAAGAATATTCAGGATTCACAAACTTTAGAGCGTGTAGCTTGGGGTAATCTTAAGGCTTATTATCCTATGTCTAATATTTTAAAATCAGAATTGTTAGATGAATCAGCAAATTCCCACGATTTAAAAATGCATAATATTAATACGGTAAAGCCGCAAACAGCACCTTTGCCTTACGTCACTAGTGCAGATGGAGATTGGTCTAGTCCAGAATCATGGTTACATGGAGATGTTTGGGATGTTTCAGACGAGATATTTGAAAAAGACTGGTCCATTGTACATATCAAAAATGATATAACCTCTGCAACTTCTCATACAAGACTTGGACTTATAGTAGATGCTAATAAAACACTTACAATTAATGGAGAAAATGAAATTGATAATACGTGGTATTTAGAACTTAATGGAGTCTTAGACTTAAAAAACGATTCTCAATTAATACAAGGAGTTAATAGTGATTTAGTAACCTCTGCAACAGGTAAAATATTAAGACGCCAAACAGGAACATCCAATTCATTTCGATATAATTATTTTTCTTCTCCAATTGGAGCAGCACGAGCAACAACACTTTTAGATAATAATACAAGCTTTAATAATGTTAACAATTCTACTTTTGGTATTAATACATTAAAAGAAGGAAATGCTAATGCCGTTGAATTTACATCAGCATACAATGAAACAGGGAAAATCAGTACGCGTTGGATGTACACCTTCTTAAACGGGGTTACGTATTACGATTGGGAAAGTTACTCACCAACGACTCAATTAAATCCTGGAGTAGGTTATATTCATAAAGGAACTGGTAATGCAGGAACCACACAAGTCTATATATTTGAAGGAAAACCAAATAACGGAACTATTTTAATAGCCGCAGATGACGTTGATGGAGACGCTGCTAACGAGAGTGAACCAGATGTAACGCTTACAACGACATTAGTAGGTAATCCTTATCCTTCTGCTATAGATGCGCATCAATTTATTGATGATAATGAAGATGTAATTGATGGTACATTATATCTGTGGGAGCAATGGGCTGGTAACTCACATTACATAAGTGAATATGAAGGTGGTTATGCTATAATCAATAAAATGGCAAAAATAAGAGCTTATCAATTTGACGGTTTAAGTAGCTCAAACAATGGTTCTCAAGAAGGAACACTAACGCCCACTCAGTATATTAGTGTTGGTCAGGCTTTTTTCACAGAAGTCATAAATGATGGTCATATTGAATTTAACAACGGTCAACGTATCTATAAGAAACAATCCAATGGGGAGAGTGTCTTTTTTAGAACAGCCAATACCGAAACAGAAGACAACGCTGATTCAGAAACGATTGAAGATATAATGCAAAAACTTCATTTGAAATTTGAAGCAGATAACGGATTTAGTAGAGAAATGGTTATTGGTTTTAGTGATTTTACTTCAGAAGGTTTTGATTATAGTTATGATGGAAAAATGACGGATGTGCAAGCAAATGATTTTTATACGTTGTTTGAAGGCAGTTCAATGGTTACACAAGCGTATTCAGCTATAGCTTCTGATAAAGTAGTGCCATTAATCTATAAATCGTCAGAACAACAGATATATACTATTTCGGCAACAGATTTTGAAGATTTTGATACTTCTCAAGCCGTTTATTTGAGAGATAATTATGAAAATAGTTATACAGATATTAGAAATTCAGATTACAGCTTTGTGAGTGAGCCAGGTTTGTTTGAAGATCGATTTGATATTGTATTCCAAAATGAATATGCACTTAATGTTTCAGAGTCACAATTAAACGATGTTCAGGTATATGTAAATAATAAAGAACGAAAACTCTTTATTAATGGACTTGTCAATGGAGCAAAATCTGTCAGTATCATTAATATGTTAGGACAGACCATTAACCAATATCACAACAAAGACCAACAAGAATTAAGTAATGGTATTGACATTTCTAAAGTATCAACCGGAACTTATATTGTGAAAATAGAGAATCAAAACAACCAATGGATCACTAAAAAAGTAATCGTTAATATGAAATAAACTAAAGGTCAGTGTAATTTTATACTGACCTTTTCTATTTTACTCATTCTAAAAAAAAATAAAGAGTAGTTTAAATCCAAATTTAATTTGCTAGAAATCGCTACAAGTAGATTTACTCTTTTGCATTAATTACAACATATTATTTCCTTAAAATTCGTTATTTTCGCTGCTCGAAAAGAAACTAGAATAATGAGTACAAAGTTCCCTGAATACAAAGGACTTAACTTGTCAAACGTTGCGGATGAAATCGGTAACTATTGGGAAGCTAATAATATCTTCGATAAAAGTGTAACCTCAAGAGAAGGAAAACCACCATTTGTGTTTTTTGAAGGACCGCCTTCAGCAAACGGATTACCTGGTGTGCACCACGTTTTAGCACGTGCTATTAAAGATATTTTTCCACGATACAAAACCATGAAAGGTTTTCAAGTAAAACGTAAAGCCGGTTGGGATACACATGGTTTACCTGTTGAACTTGGTGTAGAAAAAGAACTTGGTATTACCAAAGAGGATATTGGTAAAAAAATCACTGTAGAAGAGTATAACCAAGCTTGTAAAAAAGCGGTGATGCGTTATACGGATATCTGGAATGACCTTACTCAAAAAATGGGATATTGGGTAGACATGGACGATCCATACATTACCTACAAGTCTAAATACATGGAATCTGTTTGGTGGTTGTTAAAACAGATTTATGAAAAAGATTTAATATATAAAGGTTATACTATTCAGCCCTATTCGCCAAAAGCAGGTACAGGTTTAAGTTCGCATGAGCTTAATCAACCAGGAACCTATCAAGATGTAACGGATACAACAGTTGTCGCTCAGTTTAAAGCTAATGCCGATTCATTACCAGATTTTCTTCAAAATGAAGGAGATATTTTCTTCTTAGCTTGGACAACAACGCCTTGGACATTACCGAGTAATACCGCATTAACCGTTGGGCCAAAAATTGATTATGTTTTAGTTGAAACTTATAATCAATACACGTTTAAACCCATGAATGTCGTTTTGGCTAAGAATTTAGTCAACAAACAATTTGATGGTAAATTTAAACGCGTTGAAACTAAACCAGAATTAATAGACTACAAAGAAGGAGATAAAAAAATCCCTTATTATGTCGTTAAAGAATTCATTGGGAAAGATTTAGTAGGCATCACTTACGAGCAATTATTACCATACGCGCTTCCAAACGATAATCCTGAAAATGCTTTTAGAATCATATCTGGAGATTTCGTAACTATTGAAGATGGAACAGGTATCGTACATACAGCACCAACATTTGGGGCAGATGATGCTTTGGTTGCAAAGCAAGCCTCTCCAGAGATCCCACCGCTTTTAGTAAAAGACGACAATGGTAATTTAGTGCCATTGGTAGATTTACAAGGGAAATTCAGGCCAGAAATGGGAGAATACGCAGGTAAATATGTGAAGAACGAATATTACGAGGATGGTGAAGCGCCAGAACGTTCTATAGATGTTGAATTGGCTATTCAATTAAAAACAGAAAACAAAGCCTTTAAGGTTGAAAAATATAAGCACAGTTACCCAAATTGTTGGAGAACTGATAAGCCAATTTTATATTACCCATTAGATTCTTGGTTTATTAAAATTACAGATGTAAAAGGGAGAATGCACGAGCTAAATACCACCATTAACTGGAAACCAAAATCAACTGGTGAAGGACGTTTTGGTAACTGGTTAGCGAATGCAAACGACTGGAATTTATCGCGATCGCGTTTCTGGGGTATTCCATTACCAATCTGGAGAACAGAGGATGGTAAAGAAGTCATTTGCATTGGATCTGTAAAAGAATTAAAGTCAGAGATGGCTAAGTCGGTTAAAGCTGGCTTTATGACGCAAGATATCTTCAAGGATTTTGAAGTAGATAACATGTCTGAAGAAAATTACGATACTATCGATTTGCATAAAAACGTAGTTGATAAAATTGTGTTGGTTTCGGTATCAGGGCAACCTATGAATCGCGAAAGTGATTTAATAGATGTTTGGTTCGATTCTGGTTCTATGCCTTATGCACAATGGCATTATCCTTTTGAGAATAAAAACTTAATAGATAATAAGGAAGCCTATCCTGCCGATTTTATTGCAGAAGGTGTGGATCAAACAAGAGGTTGGTTTTATACATTACATGCTATCGGAACTATGGTTTTCGATTCTGTAGCATACAAAAATGTAGTATCAAACGGATTGGTTTTAGATAAAAACGGTCAAAAGATGTCTAAGCGTTTAGGAAATGCAGCAGACCCTTTTGAAACCTTATCTAAATACGGTGCAGATGCCACACGTTGGTATATGATCAGTAATGCAAATCCTTGGGATAACTTAAAATTTGATAGCGAAGGTATTGCTGAAGTAAGTCGTAAGTTTTTCGGAACACTTTATAATACGTATTCATTCTTCACGCTTTATACTAATATTGATGGTTTCGATTATAGTGAAGCCGATATTCCATTAAACGAAAGACCAGAGATTGACCGATGGGTTTTATCTGAATTAAACACCTTAATTCAGAAAGTAGATGATTATTATGCGGAATACGAGCCAACAAAAGCTGCGCGAGCAATTTCAGACTTTACACAAGATTATTTAAGTAACTGGTACGTCCGTTTAAGTAGAAGACGTTTTTGGAAAGGTGATTACCAAACCGATAAAATTTCGGCATACCAAACACTTTATACATGTATGGAAACCATTGCAAAGTTAGGCGCACCAATTGCACCTTTCTTTATGGATCGTTTGTATTTAGATTTGAATGCCGTTACTAAAAAGGAAACTTTTGAAAGTGTACATTTAGCAAATTTCCCTGTCGCAAATACGAATAATATTGATAAAGTATTGGAGCGAAAAATGGAAAGTGCGCAAACCATATGTTCGTTAGTATTATCGTTAAGAGCTAAGGAGAAAATTAAGGTACGTCAACCGTTGCAAAAAATTATGATTCCTATTGATAATCAACAACAAAAGGAAGAGATTGAGGCGGTTTCAGATTTAATTAAACATGAAGTTAATATCAAAGAGATTGAGCTTTTAGAAGATGCTTCAGACATCTTAGTGAAGCAGATAAAACCTAATTTTAAGACCTTAGGGCCTAAATTCGGTAAGGATATGAAGTTGATTGCTAGTGCGGTAGCTGTATTTGGTGCTGATGAGATTAAAAATATTGAGCAAAATGGTCAATTAGATATTAAAATTGGAGAAAAATCCGTTACTTTAGGATTGGAAGATGTAGAGATTACATCGCAAGATATTGAAGGATGGCTTGTAGCTAATGAAGGTGCTTTAACAGTAGCTTTAGACGTTACCATCAACGAAGATTTACGTAAAGAAGGGATTGCTAGAGAACTAGTAAATCGTATTCAAAATTTACGAAAAGATTCAGGATTTGAGGTTACTGACAGAATTGACGTACAACTTCAGAAAGATGACCAAATAGTTGAGGCTATTTCTTCAAATGAGGCGTATATTAAATCTGAAACGTTGACCGAAGAATTACAAATTATGGACACCTTAAATAATGGTATAGAAATCGTATTTGACGATGTTAATACCAAATTATTTATTCAAAAACATTAATATTATGACAACAGAGACGAACAACAGATATTCTGATAAAGATTTAGAAGAATTTAGAGCTATACTTCAAGACAAAATAAAAAAGGCAGAGCACGATTTACAACTTATTAAAAGTGCTTATATGAATGATTTTGATAACGGAACTGATGATACATCACCAACTTTCAAAGCTTTTGAAGAAGGAAGTGCAACGATGAGTAAGGAAGCCAATTCTGCTCTAGCGATTCGTCAAGAAAAGTTTATTCGCGATTTAAAAAATGCTATTATCCGTATTGAGAATAAAACATACGGAGTTTGTCGTGTTACAGGAAAACTAATAAACAAAGAGCGTTTAAAATTAGTACCTCATGCAACGTTGAGCATTGAAGCTAAGAATATGCAATCTTAAGCCTCTGTGAATTTATGGATCACTGATTACTAATTGTAACCGAAGTGAAATTGTAATAAAAGAGTCTCTTAAATTTGAAACCTTATTTTGAATACTAATAAATTTATAAAGCCTTGGAATTTTAATTTCAAGGCTTTTTTTATGCTTTGTGGTTTTCTTTTCATTACTACCATCTTAAGCGCTCAGAATATTTTAGAAAAGGAACTAACGGTTGAAAATATAGAGACGATTGTAATCAATGGTAATCAAATTTTTAAGATTTCAGTTTCAACTTCAAAGACTGATAAAATTAAGATACTATCGACTTTAGATGGCGAATATCAAAATGAATTTCAGGTTGTAAGTCGTGTCAATAATCATACATTGACATTAGGCTTGGGGCATTTGTCATTTTTAGAAATTCCAGATGATAAGCGAAATGCACACAAAGTAATCGCAGCAACATTGCGGATGGAAATTCCAGAAGACCTCTCGTTACAGATCTTAAGTGATATTGGTTCGGTAGATATGAAAGGGGATTTTAAATCGCTTTATATTGAGTTATTACAAGGAGGATGTGATGTTGAAGGCACATCGAAAACGGCCACGATTAATACTTTAGATGGTGATATTAGCGTTGTGACTAAAAGCGCTTTTGTAGAGGCTAATTCTAATCATGGAAAAGTTACCATAGCTAGTTTTTATAATGCAACTTCAATATGGAAATTGAAGTCTATTAATGGAAATATTACGGTTGTAAAGCCAGATTAATCCTTTATTTTTGTTTAAAACCATTTGATGTCCTTAAAGAAAGCCTCAATTATTATTTTTATGATTCTACTGATTGATCAGGTCAGTAAAATTTATATAAAAACCCATTTTCAATTAGGTGAGGACGTTACCGTTTTTTCTTGGTTTAAAATTGCTTTTATAGAAAATGATGGCATGGCTTGGGGCACAAAGCTAAGCGATTTTATAAGTTTTATTTCGGATGAAACAGCAAAATTAGTTTTAACCTTATTTAGAATTGTCGCTGTAACAGGTATTGCGTTTTGGCTTATAGATGTTACGAAAAAGAAGAAGTCTAAAACTTTAATATTTGCGATTTCTATAATATTTGCTGGTGCTTTAGGGAATATCCTAGACTCTGTATTCTATGGTGTTTTGTTTAGTGATAGCGTTATGCAAGTTGCTACATTTTTACCGGAAGACGGTGGCTATGCCAAGGTGTTTCATGGCAATGTTGTAGATATGCTTCACTTTCCGATTTGGAGTGGTGTAATGCCAGATAACTTACCACTAATTGGAGGAAAATACTTTTCGATTTTTGATCCTGTTTTTAATGTCGCCGATATGGCTATTAGTTCTGGTATTGGAATTTTAATTGTTTTTAATAAGAAAGCTTTTGATGATGAGCCTTCTAAAATTGAAACACCCGATTCGGAGTCACACAATAATCCAGCTTAATATCATCTTCGGAAGCTTCAATAGTTTCAGCTTCTGCTTCAAAAAATGACAGTCCTATTTTTATGGTTTCAGGTTTGCATTGTGCTAAAAATCGATCGTAAAAGCCTTTGCCGTATCCAATTCTATGTCCTGTGTTATCAAAAGCTAAAAGTGGTATAAAAACGACTTCTAATTGAGACGATGGAATTTCAATACCATCAATAGGTTCGGGAATATTATAGTTGTTTTTTATGATTTTAGTATTATCAGTTAATAAATAATGCGTCATAGAGTAATCTTCAAAATTACTCTTAGAAATCACAATATTTTTATCCTTTCCTGATAGAATATTTAGAATATAATCGGTATTAATTTCCTTTTGTTCTTCAATCGTTAAGAAGATATGGTAAAAGGTATTGTTCCAAATATCTAGTGATAACAGCTTATTTGCAATGGCTAAACTGTTATCTTCAACTTGAGTTTTAGATAATGCTTTGCGTAAATCTTTATATTTTTTTCTTAATAAAGGTTTTCTCATTAGGATTCAATCTCTGTAGAAATATGGAAAATAGCATCACCTTGATAAATTATAGGCGATTCATTTACATTAAAAATATAACCTGCATTTGGTGCTTTTACAAAATAGTTGAAACTACCATATGGATCTGTAATATTACCTAAAACTTGGCCTTTAGTGACTTGCGAATTTATATTTACAGTAGCTTTAAACATCCCAGAATATTTAGCTCTTATCCATTTACTCTCTTCAATGATTACGGCGTTAACCTTAGGTCTAGAGACTTTAAATTTAGTTCTCAGCATACCTAAATGGTGCAAAACACGTTTGGCTCCATTAACACCTGTATTGGTAATATTAGTATCAATATTAAACGACTTTCCTCCTTCGAATAATAACATAGGTATGCCCGCTTTATCACAAGCATTTCTATAGGATTTATTTAGGTTTTGAGAATAGAATATAAAAGGAGCTCCAAAAATATGGGCTAATTCTGTGAGGCGTTCATTATCTCTTACAATTCGTATTTGAGCAGCATTAAATCGTCCCGCACCACCTGTATGGAAATCCATAGCAAAATCGACGTGTGGTACTAATTCTGTCATCACAAAATGAGCTACTCTACTGGCAAGAGAACCATTAGCACTTCCGGGAAAGGAACGATTTAAATCGCGTCCATCTGGAAATAAACGATCCATATTTAAAAAACCAAAAACATTGATAACAGGCACGCAAATAATGGTGCCTGTTTTAGGAACGTTAATACCTTTGGCTATAATTTGCCTAATAATTTCTACACCATTAATTTCATCACCATGAATCCCAGCAGTCATTAAAACCGTTGGACCAGGTTTTTTAGATCGTTCAATTATAATAGGAACTTCTAAGGTGTTTCTGGTATGTAATTTTGCGACTTCAAAAGTTACAGTTACACTTTTACCAGGAGCGACTTCGACTCCTAAAATATTTAAAATATCTTTTGGCATGTTTTTAGATCGTGTTTCGTTCTATAAAAGTAATGATCGCTTTAGCAATATTTTTTTGAGTTGCGCCTTCAATACCTTCTAATCCTGGTGTAGAGTTAACTTCTAACAATAATGGACCACGAGAAGACTGCAGCATATCTACACCACAAACAGGAAGCTTAAGAACTTTAGCAGCTTTCATTGCTAATTTTAGTTCGTCTTCGTCTAATTTTATAATGTTGGCAGAACCACCACGATGTAAATTAGATCTAAACTCACCTTCTTTACCTTGGCGCTTCATAGCTCCAACAACTTGCCCATCTACAACTAAAGCTCTTAAATCTGCACCTTTAGCTTCTTTGATAAATTCTTGAACAATAACTCGTGCTTGCAAACCATTAAAGGCTTCTAATACCGATTCAGCAGCATTTTTAGTTTCGGCCAAAACGACACCTAGGCCTTGTGTGCCTTCTAGTAATTTTATAATTACAGGTGTTCCTCCAACATAATTAATAACTTCTTCTACGTCTCTAGAATAATTAGTAAAAACGGTTTTAGGCATTCCAATACCAGCTTTACTTAGGCGCTGTAAGCTTCTTAATTTATCACGAGAACGTGTTATAGCGTCTGACGGTGCAATGGTGAAAATACCCATTTCTTCAAACTGTCTTACAACTGCACAGCCGTAAAATGTAATTGAAGCTCCTATTCTAGGAATAACAGCATCAACATAATCTAAGTAACGATCTTTATAATATATGGTAGGTTTCTCCTTTTCTATAATGATGTCGCATTTTAAAGGATCAATGATTTCAACGGCATGACCTCTTTTTTTACCTTCTTCAACAAGTCGTTGGGTAGAGTAGAGTTCAGGATTGCGTGAAAGAATTACTATGTTCATTTAATTATGTTTTGTTTAAAGGATTGATTTTGTAAATCGACATCGACCAAAAATTTGTGTTTTAAAAATTGACGGCCTATTAATACAGGGAACCTCATGTCGTCTCTAGTGCTTAAAGTTAAGTTAATCTTATAGCTTTTACCAAAGAATACAACGGTAGTTTTTATTTTGTAGCGGTTTTCTTTGTGTCCATTGCTACTTTTTACATCCGTATACGTGTAAGAGTCGAAAGCTATTTCTTCGCTTTTAAAGTTAGGATGGCCTTTACTCTCAAAAATACAATAAAGCTTACCGCCTTCTTCTCTAATTTTAGAGCAATGAATTGCAGAAGTATAAGCTCCTGTATCTATTTTAACATCGATGTTGTTTAGTTTTAATTCGGGAAAATTGACTTTGTCTACACGTCCCAAAACTTTTTTTGTCATAAACTTAAATATATAAAAAAGAGGCGCAAGGTAATGATAAAGTGTATTAATTATACACATATCTTTTTACGAATTATTACCTTTGGTTAAATGCCAGAATCTACTCTAGACATACAGATAAAAACGCTTCCTCATCAACCTGGAGTTTACCAGTACTTTGATGCGGACGACCGTTTAATATACGTCGGAAAAGCTAAAGATATAAAAAAACGAGTTAGTAGTTATTTTAACAAGCACCATGACTACGGAAAAACTCGTGTTTTAGTAAAAAATATTGCTTCGGTAAAACATATTGTTGTTGAAACTGAAAATGACGCTCTATTACTTGAGAATAATCTCATAAAAAAATATAAGCCTAAATACAATGTCTTATTGAAGGACGATAAATCGTACCCTTGGATTTGTATTAAGAAAGAGCGATTTCCGAGAGTGTTTCCAACACGACGTGTAATTAAAGACGGTTCAGAGTATTTTGGGCCTTATACCAGTATGAAAACGGTAAAGACGCTTTTGGGTTTAATAAAAGGTTTGTACCAATTACGGACGTGTAATTATGATTTATCTGAAGCTAAGATTGAAGCTGGTAAGTATAAAGTCTGTTTAGAATATCATTTAGGAAACTGTAAAGGAGCGTGTGAAGGCTATGAGAGTGAAGAAGAGTATGCTGCAAATATTACGGCAATCAGAGAAATTCTAAAAGGGAATTTTAAAGATTCCTTGCAGCAATTTAGGATTCAAATGCGTCAACATGCGGAAGCTATGCAGTTTGAAGATGCTCAGAAAATAAAAGAAAAATTAGAGGTTTTAGAAAATTACCAAGCAAAGTCTACCATTGTAAATCCTAAGATTAATAATGTCGATGTGTTTTCAATTATTAGTGATGAAACTTATGCCTATGTTAACTTCTTACAGTTAAGCCATGGATCAATTATTAGATCTCATACGTTAGAATTGAAGAAGAAATTACAGGAAACAGATTTGCAATTATTAGAATTATCAATTACTGAAATCCGTCAGCGATTCAATTCAAATTCTAAAGAAATTTATGTGCCTTTTAAAGTGAATTTAGGGGATGAATTAAAAATAACAATTCCGAAACTTGGAGATAAAAAAAGTATCTTAGATCTGTCTATTCGCAATGCAAAATATTACAGAATGGATAAGTTGAAACAGGTAAAAATTGTAGATCCAGATCGCCATGCCAATAGAATAATGGCGCAAATGAAAGCGGATTTACGTTTATCTGAAGAGCCGCGACATATTGAATGTTTTGATAATTCTAATATACAAGGTACAAATCCGGTAGCCGCATGTGTTGTTTTTAAGAATGGTAAACCGAGTAAAAAAGAGTATCGTAATTTTAATATCAAAACTGTAGATGGTCCAGATGATTTTGCATCTATGGAAGAGGTGGTGTATAGACGGTACAAACGTTTAGTAGAAGAAGAGCAACCGTTGCCACAACTTATTATTATTGATGGAGGAAAAGGACAATTATCTTCGGCCTTAAAGAGTTTAGATGTTTTAGGACTTCGTAATGAAATCGCTATAATAGGTATTGCAAAACGTTTGGAAGAATTATTTTACCCAGATGATCCAATTCCGTTATATTTAGATAAAAAAAGTGAGACCTTAAAAATCATACAACAACTAAGAAACGAAGCGCACCGCTTTGGTATAGAACATCATAGAAACCGAAGGAGTAAGGGCGCGTTAACGACTGAGTTAGAAAATATTCCGGGTGTAGGTGAGCAAACAATTGTAGATTTAATGAAACAATTTAAAACCGTTAAGCGTATTGCCAATGCCAAATTAGATGAACTTGAGGCGGTTGTTGGTGTTTCGAGGGCAAATAAAGTATATAATTACTATCACAAAGAATAATTTAAAAACCATATGGGTTTGTAATGAGATTGAAAAACGTTTTTATAATCGTATTCATAATTGCGCTTTTTCCAATAAAGGCACAGAATAAATTGACGAACTCTGAACCAAAAGTAGGTTTAGTATTAAGTGGTGGCGGTGCTAAAGGTTTTGCTCATATAGGAGTGTTAAAAGTTATTGATAGCCTAGGAATCAAAATAGATTATGTGGCTGGTACGAGTATGGGAGCCATTATAGGATCCTTATATGCTTCGGGGTATTCAGGGAAAGAGTTGGAAGCAATGTTCAAATCACAAGATTTTGATGTCTTAATTAACGATGCGTTTCCGAGAGCTTCTAAATCATTTTACGAGCGAGAAAATGCTCAAAAATATGCTGTTAATTTGCCTTTTGAGCATTTTAAAATTTCGCTACCTTCAGCGTTATCTCGTGGGCAAAATGTTTATAATTTATTGTATCATTTAATGCTTCCTGTAAATGATATTACGGATTTTGAAAAGCTGCCAATTCCGTTTTTTTGCATCGCAACTGATATAGAAACAGGGGAATCTCTAATTATGGATAAAGGCAAGTTGGCCGAGGCAGTTTCGGCTAGTGGAGCGTTACCATCTTTATTTCAACCTGTAATTATTGACGATGCTATTTTAATTGATGGAGGTGTCACTAATAATTTTCCTGTAGAAGAATTACGAGCTAAAGGCATGGATATTATTATCGGAGTTGATGTTCAAGATGCATTAAAAGACCGCGAATCTTTAAAATCAGCACCAGACATTCTTTTACAGATTAATAATTTCCGGACTATAAATGTTATGAAAAACAAGTCGGAATTAACTGATATCTATATTAAACCAGATATTAGTGAATTTTCGGTAATTTCATTTGATGAAGGAAAAGATATCATTGCTAATGGTGAAACAGCAGCAAGAAAGCAATTGTCTAAATTACAAGATGTAAAAAGAGACCAGCCAAATTATACGGCGAGAGCAGCGGTAAAAGTATTAGATAGTCTAAAAATTAATAACGTTACTTTAAATGGAAATGAACGTTACACCAGAGCTTATATGTTAGGGAGATTAAAGCTTAAGGGTAATGAAAAGATGAGCTATTCAGATTTTAGGCAAGGCATAAATAGCCTTGTTGCAACTAATAATTTTGATACATTTAGATATCATTTAGAACCTACAGAAAATGAATCTGAATTTAATCTTATAGGTAATATTGTAGAGTCTGAAACAACAACCTTCCTTAAGTTAGGTATTCATTTCGATCAACTTTATAAAAGTGCACTACTTGCTAATCTTACAAAAAAGAAATTGTTATTTAATAATGATATTGCTTCCTTAGACATCATTTTAGGCGATAACTCAAGATATAACTTTGATTACTTTATTGATAAAGGATTTTATATCAGTTTAGGGATTAAATCTCGTTTCAATCAGTTTAATAAAAATGTTAATCCTAGATTAGCTTTAGAAGACAACTCACCTTTACTTTCTGGGTTAAATAAAATTGATGCGGAAATTTCAGATTTTACGAATCAAGTATATCTACAAACGATATTTAAAAAGGATTTTGCATTAAGAATAGGTGCGGAGCATAAACGGCTTAAAATAACATCAGAAACTATTATAGATGAGGATGAGGAAAATAGAATTG
Organism: Winogradskyella pacifica; assembly: GCF_013403915.1. Taxonomy (GTDB): domain Bacteria; phylum Bacteroidota; class Bacteroidia; order Flavobacteriales; family Flavobacteriaceae; genus Winogradskyella; species Winogradskyella pacifica. The sequence continues at coordinate 74,776 of NZ_JABFDI010000008.1, read as the reverse complement.
TTTTCGAAAATACAGATTACCTCAGCATTTTTGGTAACTTAAAATATGATAGTTACGATAATTTCCATTTTCCGAAAAGTGGATTTTATTTTAACGGAAATTTTCACTTATATCTAGACGCTTCAGGTTTTAATACTGATTTTTTGAATTTTTCAATAGCTAAAGCAGACATTGGTTATGCTTTTAGTTTTAGCGATAAGTTATCACTAAAAACAGAAGGACAAGGAGGTTTTAAAATTGGTGATGAATCTACAAGCGCCTTGGGGTTTGCGATAGGGGGTTATGGCTCTAACTTTATAAATAATTTTTATTCATTTTATGGGTATGATTATTTAGCCTTAACGGGAGATAGTTTTATGAAGGCAACATTCACCTTAGATTACGAAGTTTTTAAAAACCATCATATTCTATTTGCTGCAAACTACGCCAATATTGAAGATGGTCTTTTTGAATCGGGTAAATTATTTACGTCTCAAACGTATAGTGGCTATGCTCTTGGTTATTCTTTAGAAACATTTTTAGGACCTTTAGAAGGTAAGTACACCTATTCGCCAGATACTGGTGATTATTATTGGGTTTTTAATCTTGGATTTTGGTTCTAATAAATTAGTCTATTGGTCAAAAAAAAAGAGACTATCTTTTAAAATAGTCTCTTTTTAATATTTGAAATAGATTTTATCTATTCTGCAGCTGTATCGTCAGTTTCAGTTGTTGGAACATCACCCGCTTCAACTTCTTCTTCATCATCATCGTCAGCTATTACAGCTAATCTACTACGTCTTACTTGACAAACAACAGTGTTATCTGGGTGTAAGAATTTGTAATCTTCGTTTGCTAGTTCAGTTATGTAGAACTTGCTTCCAATTTTTAATGGAGTAATATCTATCTCAACAAAATCTGGTAATTTTGATGGAATAGCTTTTACTCTAAGTTTACGGTATGGCATTCTTAAGTTACCTCCATTCATTACACCTTTAGAAGATCCTACTGTTTTCACAGGGATTTCCATTGTAATTTCTTTGTTTTCGAAAATTTGATAGAAATCTACGTGTGTAATTCTGTCTGTTACAGGGTGAAATTGAATGTCTTGCATAACTGCATTGTATTCTTCACCGTTATCTAAGGCAATCACAACTGTGTGTGCGTTAGGTGTGTATACAAGTTTTGAGAAAGCTAATTCTGGTGCTGAGAAATGGAATGCTTTGTCTCCTCCGTACATAACGCAAGGAACCTGACCAGCATTACGTAAGGCTTTAGTTGCCTTTTTGCCTACGCTTTCTCTTTGAGATCCGTTAATTGTAATTGATTTCATTTTTTGAAATATTTGTTAATTTTTAATTCCCTCATTTTGAGGGCTGCAAATTTAGAAATTTTATATGAGAATATTAGTGTTATATGGCGCTTTTTTATTGAGACTACACGTTTTATGGTAAAGTCAATAGTTTTAGTCTTATAATCTTAGTATAGTAATGCAAAAAACAGAGGATTGTAACCGTAACTTTCTCTATTAATTAGCTGTTTACATTACAAATTTATTACTAATAGACTTGTTATGGTGTACATTATACATCACTTCAGCAAATAGAGTAGAACAACTCAACACTCTTAACTTTTTACTTTCTTGTCTTAACGGAATAGAATTAGTTACTATTAATTCCTCTAATTTAGAATTTTCTAATTTTTCGTAAGCGTTTCCAGATAAAATAGGGTGTGTACAAATAGCTCTTACGCTTAATGCTCCACGTTCAATCATTAAATCAGCCGCTTTTGTAAGTGTACCAGCCGTATCTACCATATCATCTACTAATACTACATTTTTACCTGTAACATCACCAATAAGTTCCATGTGTGAGATAACATTTGCTTTTGCACGTTGCTTGTAACAGATTACAACATCACTTTTTAAAGCTTTAGAATAAGCATAAGCACGTTTAGAACCTCCCATATCTGGTGAAGCTATGGTAAGATTATCTAAATTTAAGCTTTTTAAATACGGTAAAAATATGGTTGATGCGAACAAGTGATCTACTGGTTTTTCAAAGAACCCTTGAATTTGATCAGCGTGTAAATCCATTGTAATAATTCGGGTTGCGCCAGCTGCTTCTAACATTTTAGCAACTAATTTGGCAGCGATAGGGACTCTAGGTTTGTCTTTTCTATCTTGTCTAGCCCAACCAAAATATGGCATAACAGCAGTTATATGTCTGGCAGAAGCACGTTTAGCAGCATCTATCATCAATAACATTTCCATTAAATTTTTTGGTCCAGGATGCGTAGATCCTATAATGAAAACACGTGTACCTCTGATTGATTCTTCATAAGACGGTTGAAATTCTCCATCACTATAAGTGGATGTAATTACGTTACCTAGTTTAACTCCGTAGGTTTCTGCTATTTGTTCTGCAAGGTAGGTGCTTTGTGAACACGCGAAAATTTTCGCTTCAGTAGTTTCGTATGGCATTTGTTATCAGTTATTTAGTTGGTGTTGTGTTGTTGTTTTTGTTCAGTTCAAATTTAGAAAATTATTTTACTACAAAAAGGATAAAACCTACTAATTTTGATGGGTGAACAGAAATATTTTTCTATTTTTGCAAACCGAAATTGCTCAAGTGGTGGAATTGGTAGACACGTTGGATTCAAAATCCAATGTCGCAAGACGTGCGGGTTCGATTCCCGCCTTGAGTACTAAAAGCCTTTATCGAAAGATAGAGGCTTTTTTGTTTTTATATTTTAAGTAACGCTATTTAGACTGATTTTTTAAATCATTTTCGCTTATCAATAACCATTACTGGTTTTCTACTCATTTTAGGAAACTGTAATTTTTGTATTTCCTTTCTATCACTAAATTCAATCTTAGGAAGTACTCTTAATTTTGCTCTAAAGTGATTTTTTATATTTTCTAATAAATCTTCGGTTTGTTGCTTTACTGCAATTTTAATAAGGATTTCATCCGTACCAATTTTATTATGGGATAATTCAATAATATAGGCTTCCACCTCATTAAAATCGTTTAATATATTATGCATTGCTGGTGGATATAAAGTCGTGCCTTTATATTTTATCATTTGCTTTTTTCTACCAATTACAGGTCCTAATCGCATGGTGTTTCTGCCGCAATTGCATATTTCATAATGTGCTTTTACAATATCACCAGTTTTAAATCGTAAGAGTGGCATCCCTTCTACACCTAAAGTAGTTATGGTAAGTTCCCCAGATTCGCCTTCGCTTACAGGTTGATCATTATCATCTAATATTTCGGTAATAATTAGTTCCGGATGTTGGTGGCCACCTTGTTGCTGTTCACATTCGGTAAAAGCCGTATTCATTTCGGTGGAAGCGTAGGTGGAATACAATTGAATATTCCAATGTTCCTTTATTTTTTTAGATAAGGTGTTTAATGAAAAATCTTGAGCTCTTAAGGGTTCCCCAATGCAAATAGCACCTTTAATTCCTGAGGTGTTGAGATCAATATGATGCTGTTTGGCATATTCAATTAGTTTCAACAAAAAAGAAGGAACGGCAATAATATAGGTGGGTTTAAATTTTAAAATAGAATCCCATTGCAATTCGGGAATACCATTACCAACCCTAATAATACCAGCACCAAGTTTTCTTGCCCCTAAAAAATAAGCTAACCCAGCCATAAAACGTCGGTCTATGGTAGTCATAAGCTGAATGACGTCATCCGGACCAATACCAGCGCAGGCAAACGAAATGGCTTCGTTATAAGCCAAACGGTCTAAATCGTTATCCGTTAACCCAAAAAGCACAGGGTCACCTAAAGTTCCTGATGTGGTAACATAATCCACAATTTTGTTTTTAGGCACGCAAATAAAATCGTCGTTATACTGTTGTAAATCGTCTTTAGATGTGGTAGGAATTGTTGTTAAATCTTCAAGCGAATTAAGAGTTGAGATATCAATTTTATGTGTGCTGAATAAGCGCTTATAAAACGCCGAGTTGGTCTTTAAATACAGTAAAAGATTTTTTAGTTTTTCAACTTGAAAGCTATTTATTTCGGCTTTGGAAGCGTATTCTATCTCAGGAATCATAAATCTAACTTTCTTTTTAATTTTTTAATATAAGTATCCACTTGTTCTTCGTCAGGAACGGTTGTAATTTCTTTGGTTTTAGCGATTTCAAAGGTATTTAATGCTGCGGTATAATAGCCTTTGTTATAATAGTATTTACCAACCAAATAATAGGCTTCCCAATAATTTGGATTTAAGTTCTCTAATCTTGAAAGAGTTTCTGAATCTATGTCGTTTTTGGTTTCAATTTTTGATAGTACTTCTTGTCTCAATTGCCTGTAAGCTTGATAATTTTTATAAGCTTCTGTATATTGAAATGGATCTTCTTCAATGTTTAATTCTGTATTTGCAAGAGACTTTTTGGTAGGATTTTTAAATATGTCATTTAAATCATACGCCACAAATTCTCCCAATTGATAAGGGTTAGAAGAGACCCAAACCAAACGCTGTTCTGGTTTAAAAACAACAGCATGATGTGCTAATAGTTGATTTAGAGCTTTTTCGTTACCATAGCCAATAGCTTTGTCGTTTAAACCTTCTTTATTTCTTAAAATATCAACTGCAATTTTTGGAGTTAGTTTAGGGTTCTGGTCCAAAAGTTCTTCCATCCGTTCGTAACGGTATTGCGAATGACTTTCTCCAATATGCTTTAAATTATTTTTATCGTTTGCATAAGCGTCGCTCTGAAAATGATTGGAACAGATAAGTTGATTTGAATTTTCAACGTCATAAACGCCAAAATTATGAGGTGAGACTTCAATTAATATCGCTTTTCTGTCGGCTGCACTCCCTACTAAAATAGATTCAGAAACAAATACTTGGCGTTTTTTAGCAATTGCAATAGCTTCTTCAATAGTGGTTGCGTATTGTAAAATTTCACGATTTAAAATAGAAATAGGTGTTTTGGCTACCAATGGAATTTTAGATTTCCCAGCATTTATGGTTACCGTTAGACCATGCTCATTCATACCCGAAAGTACGCCTAACATTCCGGCCCAAGTTACCGACATAAATTTATAGCCTTCGGTGGGGTTTGTAAAGGACACAATTTTTTCTTGGGCAAAGTCATCGCCAGCATAAAAATCTAAATTCCGACCTATAATAAGACTTCCGTCCTCGGTTTTGTCATCCCAAGCGGCAAAAGAAGAACAGCCCACTAAGGCTAAATCTTGTAAGGCATGCCCAATATCGTGGGCTCCATGAAAATATAGAACTCTTAAATAAGGTTCTGCAATGTAATTATAGTCCGGTGAGGCATATTTGGAAAGGCCTAAAATTTCTGTTTTATATTCTAAAGGGACATTAAGATATAGTTTTCGATTATACCAAGCCAAAAAGCGTCTTAATAAAGCTTGTTTGGTTTTAGAGGGTACAAATTTATCTATTTTAGATACAAAAATAGCTTCTTGGTTTTGGAATAACTCTTCTGTAAGGCTCCCTGTAATTAGACCTCTGCGATACGGATTGCCTTCTACATAAAGTTCCCACAAACCTTGTTTGTTTTTACTAAGATGATTGTTTCCTAAGGTGAATGTAGAATCGGATGTTTTAACCCGTTCAGGAATTACTGGATTATAAGCGCTTACATCCGGAACATCATGTAAGGATTTTGTAATTCCGCATGACGTTAGACTTATAAATACAAGAAGTAGAAGCTTGTGATATATGCTTAAGATAATCTTCATGACATTTAATTTTCGATGCTTTCTTCGGTTTTATTAGCATCCAATATTTTTTTAAGTAAAGGTTCCATTCCTACAATTTCTGAACACGTAAGAACAGCACCAATAGTAACGCCCAAAATGCCATGCATATTTAAACTTTGTCCAGTAAGAAGCAAGTTTTTTATTTTAGTCTTTGGAGAAACAAAGGAAGCTAATGGGTTATTAGCATCTTTAACATAGCCATAAATAGAACCTCTGTGAGAACCAATATAATCGCGATAAGATAATGGTGTTGAGGTGTAGATTTCTTGAATACAATCTCTAATATTTGGATATTTTTTTTCTAATTCTTGAATGAGTATTTCTGCTTTTTCAGCTTTAAATTCTTCATAGGTTTGTCCGCGATCATTTTTGTTTGCTACGGTATTAAACGTGTTTTCCCAGGCTTCCACTTCTTCATAGCGCATATAAGTCATTACGGTTAGGCTCTCGCCATACTTATCTGTTTTTTTGTTGATGCCCATGGATGCCATATAACCTTCGGGCCAAGTTTCAGCAGTGTAGTCTTGTCCGTCCCAAATTTTGTTTGCGTCTTTTATATGGTAAATATTTTTGTTTTGATATTTAAAGGTGTTCGGCTTTAAAACAATATACAGACTAAATCCAGCGATAATACTTTCAATGTTATTGATGCGCTTGGTGTAAACTTTTCTGAATTTATCTTCACCAACTAATTTTATGGTAAGCTTTGGTTCAATATTAGAAATGAATAAATCGGCCTTAATTTCTTTGCCATTTTTGGTGAAAACGGAACTGATATTTTTGTCTTCAAATCCGAATTTAACAACCTCATGATGATTAAAAGCATCACCACCATTTTCTTTTAAACGTCGGATTAATAATTTAGAAATTTGGCTACCACCATTTACACAACGATAAGCACTTTCTATATAAGAATTTATGGTTAAGGCATGTACATAAAAAGGCGTGCGATCTGCATCACCTGCATATAGATAATTGGTGCCAGCGAGTACAGCTTGTAGTTTTTTATTATCAGTAATGGAATCAATATAGTCTTTAGCTTTTAAACTAAAAATATCTGTCTTTTCATAATAAGGTTTTCCATATTTTAAACCATATAATGGAAATTGGTCACAGATTTCTTTTAACTTATCACAATAGGTAATAATGGCTTTTTCTTCATCTGGAAATTCAATTAATAAATTCTTAATGAATCTATCATAGCCTTGAGCATGTTTGTATTCGCGATTATCGTTATCGAAAGTAATAACATCAAAACCATCTTCATCTAGTTTTTTTAGATTTAAATCATCAATAATATCGAGGTACTTAAAATATTGATAAAGATTTTGGCCTTTATTTAAGCCTCCTATATAATGGACTCCAGTGTCAAAAATAGTTTTATCGCGAACAAAGGTTTGTAAGTTACCACCATACTGATTGTTTTTTTCTAAAACACAAACACTATAGCCTTCTTTGGCTAATATATTGGCAGAAACTAAACCACCTAAACCGCTTCCTATTATAACAACATCGTAATGAGATTTCATGCTTATTTAAACTGTTTTGATAAGATAGTCATATTTTCTGTTTGGTAGGTACAATCAAAACCTAAATCGAGTGTATTTGTCGCTAACAAATGCTTACTTTCTTTTAAAAAAATGATATGATTTAAGTCTGACTGGATCATTGGTTTTAGTTGTGCTTCCGTAATGTTAGTCGCACGGATTATTAAAGTATTTGCCTTAAAAGACAATGTTTCCTCAAAAGAATCTACACAATTTATGTTACGAGAATTGGTGATAAAACTGTTTTTAACAAGTGTTCTATATTCCGTATTTTCAATATATGAAATGATTTTTCTATCTACAGCATCTAAGGCTAATAAAAAATCAAGTTGACCAGCATCGTCAGATAAATGTATGATAGTGTCTTTTTTACCAACGGTATCTATAATTTTTTTGTAAAGCTCTTTGTTAGTGTTAATATCCTTTTTTACAGTTTTGTATAGTGCATCACCTTTATATCTATACTCATCTAAAAGGATATTGTGAAAATAGGTTGCATCTTCTCTTTCTTTTCTAAAAGCACTAAATTCTGTTCTAAAATAAGCCCCAATATGTTTGGCACGTTGTGAGTAATTGGTACTAAAACGAGAATCTTCTGGTGTAATTCTATCCAGAATTTTTAAAGTAATATGACCATCTCTTATCATGGATTCCCCTTTAGGAATGATTTCAGAATTCCCATGAATAAGTACAGGTATAATATCTAAATGAAATTGTTCTGCTAAATAAAAAGCCCCTTTATGAAAACGCTTTATTTTATTGGTTTTAGAACGTGTACCTTCTGGGAAAGCCATTAGGGTATACCCTTGTTCTACTTTTTTCTTTAAATGGTCTAGTCCATTTTCTATACCGCTTGATACTGGATAAAATCCGGCCAATTGTACGGCTTTTCCAAATACAGGTGAGTTGTAAACCCAATCATTCACCAAGAAAATAATCTTTGGATGTAGCATTCCAATGGCTAGAATATCTAAAAACGATGTGTGATTTGCAATAATAATAGCTTGCTTTTTAAAATCTTCTTTAGGTTCATTAATCACTTTTTTAACGAGAAACAAATGGGTGTATAATACCGATTTCATGAATTTTGAAATCATAATATGAAACCATTTCATTTTCGTTTTCTTTGGAAGCGGAATGATTTTTAAAATGGTAACACTAAACAAGGATAATAGAATACCGCCTAGGCCAAAATAAGTAAATGAGACAATGGAGTAAATTAATAATCTTAATGATATTGGACGTTTAGTTTTGCTACCAATAAACAATTTAAAAAGTAAAGGTTGAACCGTAAAAGCTATAAGTACTGCTGAGGTTATACCTATTAAGCATACTAAAGATATGGAATATAATGCAGGGTGTTTTGCGAAAATTAAAACTCCGACCCCTAAAATAGTGGTGATCACCGAAAGTAAAATAGACGTTTTATGTGTGGTTAACGATTTTTCACCTGTTCGGTATTCATGCAATAACCCGTTGGTCATAAAAATGCCATAATCAATGCCTAAACCAAAAATAAATGTAGATATGATGATATTAAAAATGTTGAATTCTAAATGAAATAATCCCATAATTCCAATGGTTACTAACCAGGTTAGACAAATTGGAATGGCTGTTACTAAAGTTAGCGATAAGCTTCTGTAAAATAAGAATAGAATAATTAGAACAACAATTAAAGAATAGCCGATTAAACTGTTGAAATCGTTTTTTAGATGACCTAAAAAAGTTTCGTTCATTTGTTTTCTATCAATCACTAAAGTATGAGAATCCTTTTTAAAAGCATTCATTACGGCATTTGCTTCATCTACTTTAACTAAAGTTGTAATGGTGGTGTAATCATCTTTAGTCGTCATATAGTCGTCCACCGAAAAGGTGCTTATGGCTTTGTAATCTTTACTTTCTAAGGGTTTAAATGTTGTATTTAAAAGCGTGTAAAAACGGTTAAAGGTTTCGGGTTTAAATCCTATAGCTGTTCCGCTTTCTGTAATGTTCTGTTTTGTGTTTGTAATGGTGTTTTCGGTCCAAAAGGATTGCCAACGTTCAATTTGTTGGGTTTGTTGTTTTTTAGAATGGACAAAAGTGCTTATTGAACTGAAGTTAATCAGTTTGTTCTCTGCTTTTAAGTTTTGAAGCTTGGTTAAAATAGCATCATTAACCTGTAATGTGCTTTCTTCCGAATCACCGTAGGCGGCAATGTATATGGATTTTGAAGTGCTATTAATTAGTTTATCTAAGCGTAATTCGGCTGCCTTAATGTCTTTTGGCATGTAATTCATCTCGCTTAGGTCATTGTTAAAAATAACAGTGTTATAAGTAAAGAAACTACCAAAACACAATAGAAATAAACCAATAATAACCCATTTGTTTTTATGAATGTTGTAAGAAGCAATTTGGTCTAAAGCGGTACTTTTTTTGGATGGTTTTGTTTGCTCTTTATACACTTGAGGAATAAAAAGTAGTGCAAAAAAGGAAGAGCCAATAACGCTAACTGCAGCAAATATTCCTAAATCTTGTAAAGCTTGTGAGTTGATAAATAATAAACATAAAAATGCTAAAGCCGTAGTTAAACTGCTCATTAAGATAGGTTTCGAAATTTCTTGATACAAGTGTTTTACATTAGTGTTGCTTCTAATGTGTGTGAGAATGTGTAAGGAATAATCGAGTGTAACACCTAATAACACCGAACCAATCCCTAGAGAAATGGCTGATATTTTTTCGCGGATTAAAAAAAGCAGTGCAATAGCTAAAAGTCCACCAAAAATGGTTGGTATAAATAATATAATTGGGACCGTTATTTTTTTATAGAAAAGTATAAATATGAGTAAAAGTACGGTTAACGCAACACCTACAGTAAGCTGAATGTCGCTTTTTATTTGATTGGCATTAGCGACAGCAATGAGTGTTCCGCCAAAATATTCGGCACTTGCTTTATTTGTAAAAGCATTGTTTAGTTTGGAGTTGGTATTGTATAAGTTTTTTACAAATTGGGTGTTTTTAGCCGTTTCATTAGAACCTAAAGCAGGTGTGATAAATAACAGAATGTGCTGTTTGTCTTTACTCACTAAGAAGCCGTTTTGTAAGGTGAAATCCTCACCAAAACTTAACTCTTGTAGTTTTTTTAAAGCAATAAATGATAAGCCTAAAGGATCTTTTAGAATAAAATCTTTAGTAACAATACCTGATGGTGAAATTAACGTTTTGTAATTTTTTAAGGTAATGGCAGCAATACTATCTTTTTGAATTTTGTTAGCAATAGTGCTATAATCTGCTTCATTTAGAAAAAGCGGTAAATTATCATATATAAAACTGGCTGTTTTCTGAATTTCATTGTCATCAATTTGTCCTTGAATTTGTTTTATATAAAAACTAGAAGAATTGTTGATGCTATCAATAAACTGTGATGCATATTGCGTTAAATCTTCAACAGAACCATCGGTGCCTTTGGTAATATTTACAATGATTTTATCGGTAAAGTTGGCGTTTTTTAAAACCTTCTGTAGTTCCGCATTTTCTGTATTAGTAGGAATTAGTTTCGTGATATCTTCTTCAAATTCAATTTTAGAAGCAATGAATACTAAGCCCAATAGTAAAAATCCTAAAATGCAAAAGCCAAACCATTTTCTGGCATTAAAATAATGATATATGTTATAAAAGATATTATGCATTGGTTGCGGTTACATTTTTCTTTCTAAAAAGCAGAAAAAGAAAATAGCTAAATGTTCCTGAGGATAAAGCAGCTAATGTTGCTAAAGCAAAACTTCCAACTATATAAGATTTTACATGTTTTAAAACCTCGAAACCTGCTATGATTTCATTGATATCAAATGTTACATTTTCGCCCAATATAAAATTTCCTAATTGAAAACTCGTAAGAATAATAAAAGGAATAAAAGGCGGAAGGCTTATGTTTGAAAAAGCAAAAGCAATTGTTTTATTCAACTTCAAAAGCAAAGCTAAAAAAATAACGGTAATGGTTTGAATACCCCAAAGTGGAGAAATACCTATAAAAACACCTAAAGCTATGGATAATGCTTTTTTTTGAGGGGAATCGTTACTACCGATAATATCTTCGGTTATAAAACGCTTAAATCCTTTTTTTTTTAATTTCCTGAAAAAATCACGAGGTTTTATATAGAGTAAAGTTAGAATGACGAGCCATGTATTCAAAATACTTATTCGTGTGAAATCTCTGAAGGGTCTAAAGTGAGATACACGTTCATCTTCATCATATAACACTTCAATTGGAATGTTTTTTACAACAGTACCAGACCAAGCTGCTTTTACAATGACTTCTATTTCAAATTCAAATTTTGAAGTATAGAATTTCAAGTTTTTTAGATGCTGAATAGGGTAGAGTCTAAAACCCGATTGAGTGTCTTGTAGTTTAATGCCGGTTTCTGCCCAATACCAAAAATTAGAAAATTTATTACCAAAACTACTTTTCTTTGGAACACTTTTTTGGCTCATATTTCTGGCACCAATAAGTAAGAGGTTTTTGTCCTCAGAGGCTTCAAGTGCCTCAATAAATACAGGGATATCTTCAGGGAAATGTTGCCCATCAGAATCTATAGTTATTGCATATACATAACCTAAACTTTCAGCATGTTTAAATGCAGCACGCAAAGCTTGACCTTTACCTTTGTTTTCTTCAAAATGAATTTGTTCGAGTAGCGAATAGTCTTCAAGAATTTTCGATGTTGTATCTGTTGAGCCATCATTTACAACTATAATATTTTCGGTATAATTTAAAACGCCTTCAATAACACGTTTTAAGGTTTTAGGGTTGTTGAAGGTTGGTATAATTACACAACACTGTAAGCTGTTCAGTTTATGATGTGAGGTAATATCCTTCATTTTTGTTATTGAGAATTGTGTCTAAGATTAGGCTAATTCTTAGTTTTTGATAAATGTGCCATTGTATTTTAACGCAATAGTACCATCTGTAAATTTAGTGATATTTTTAAGTTTAACCCTGTTGTTATCTTCTATAATAGAAAGCTCTAAAATGAGTTCGGCATTACTATTTGGGTTAATTAAAGCCGTGAATTTTATGTTAGATATCGTCTGTAAGAATAAAGAGCTATTAACATGATCTTGAGTGATTTCTTTAATGGTTTGAATCATACACACACCAGGTGTTATTGGATTACCTGGAAAGTGACCATTAAAAACATCGTGATCCTTATTCAGTTTAATAGTCACATGAATTGTGTTTGTATCAACAACAGTTGTTTTTAAGACCGTATAAAAACCCTTAATTAGCATCTATTTATAATTTGAATTGATAACCTACACTTAGTTGAATAACGTTATTTAATATTAAGTCACTAACGTCTGTAGTTTCATAACCGTTACCCGTATCTACATTTCTACCTAATAAATCTGTTATACCTTGTTTGTAACCAATAGACATTACTAGTCCATTGCCAATATCATAACCTATGGCACCAGCTATAGCAATATCAACTTTTTGAGGATTATTTACATTTTTATGACTTAATAAAATATCAATCACAGGTGCAATTTGAAAATTAAGTCCACTATTACTAATATAAAATTTGTTGTTTACAGGTATGGATAAATAATTGAGCTCTATAGATTGTGTTCCATCAAAGCCAAAATTTTTGTACTCACTTCCTTGTTTAGAATATAGTACTTCGGGTTGAAGGGTGTAAAAACGTGCAAATTTAAAAGATAAGGTAGCTCCTATATGAAATGTGGTTATTTTTTCGCTACGGATACCGCCATTCTCCTCGAGATTGCTTAATCCAGCAATGTTCATACCTGCTTTTATTCCTGGTTTAATTTCTACTTGCGCATTAATAAAGGTACACGACAATAATGTGATTAAGATAATAGTTAGGTGTTTCATAGTGATTTAGATTGATTAGGTGGGACACAAAAATGAGGAAATATCTTATAATAGAAAAGAATATAGTATTTATTCTTTGTGATTTAAATAAGTTAAATCAATTTGAATTGGTGCAGTTTTATGCTCAATTTTAATATGTTCTGCAATCGTATTTTTTACATTAGAAAAGGATATGATAATCTTTTCTTTGGAATGTGTAGAGTTTATAATTCTGGTGAGTTGCTGTGATTGCTGATTGATTAGGTAATGATTAAATCGTTTTTGGGTCTTCGATTGGTAAATTATATTTCCATCATTATTCGTGAAAGCTTTATTGATTGTATTGTGCTCTTGTGTTAAAGTTTGAAAGTCTCTTTTAAGCGTGTTGATTATGATTTTTCGATCTAACTCTTTCATAATGAAATGTGTTTTCATCTCATTATTTATCAATTCAAAATCGAATATTTTATTACCGAAATTGGTGGTAAATACAATACGGTGATTCTTTTCTTTTATTTTTTTGATAATTAAAATACCGCCAAAATCGTTATTGTAAGCTTTAATTTTAGCTTTATAAACATAATCTGTTTTGGTGTTTGCAAAATAAGGATTTGAAAATGCTGTAGCCTTAGTATCATATTCCGAAAGCCCTTTTACGGTTGGAATTGCACAAGACGTAAAAAGGAAAAGACTACAGAGATTAATTATTAAAAACCGCTTCATCTAAAGTTGTGTTTCGAGTTTTATTCTTAAAAACAATTTTGGTGTAATCTTCAGAGGGTTCAATCATTTTTACTTCAGTGACATCGCTGGTTTTTATATCAAATTTTAATTCGAATTTAGCAATGAATTGAAGCATGTTTTCATCCTTCGGAATAAATTTTATTAAATAATAATCATCCACTTTAAAATAGGAAATATCAAAGGCGTTATCATCAAACATATTGCCCTTCACGCTATTGGTAATAAGGCTGTTTAGACCTTTAAACATTTTATTAGATCCAATATCTATTTTGCTTTTATCACCTTCATCATCAATAAATAACTTGTCGTCTTTAAAAATAACACTGTAGTTGTAAGGGGAAGTATATTCCCATTTTACCAGACCAGGGACTTTAAAAGCTAGTTTTCCATGTGTTTCAACATCATTGCTTAAAAAACTAAGATGTTTGTATTGTACAAAATCACTAACAATCGTTTTTGTATTACGATCTAATTCTGCTACAGCCGATTTAAACGTGTTTATTTCGTTTGTAGTTAGTGTTTTTTGTGCACTAGAGATTTGAATTCCGATACCTAAAAAAAGAAAAAAGTAAATATTACGCATAAGCTTCTATATTGAATAAAGTATCTATTGTTACAGATTGATAATTGTTCTTTTGCAAAAATAACAACAATTGTTCCAAAACACGTACTGTGATATTTTGTGAGTCGTGCAATAAAATGACAGCTCCTGGTGTGATGTTTTTAGTAATTCTGTTTAAGATGTTTTGTTCGTTATCTTTTACCGTATCTAACGATCGTATGTTCCAGCCTATAACTTTGTGTTTAGTGTGTTTTATGGCTTTTGTAATTGCAGGATTTGTAACACCATATGGTGGACGAAACAATGTCATTTCTTTATTTATAATAGAAGCCACTAAAGCATTGGTTGTTTCAATTTCATCAATCACTTTTTGTTTCCCATAGAAATCAAAAATTTCAGAATGGGAATAGGTGTGATTCCCAACGGTGTGTCCTTCTGTTATAATTTGTTGTACCAGTTTTGGTTGTTGTTCTATATGTTTACCAATACAGAAAAAAGTAGCTTTGGCATGGTAGGCTTTGAGTAAGTCTAAAACTTGTGGTGTGAATTCAACATTTGGGCCATCGTCAAAAGTAATGGCAACTTGTTTTTTATTACAAGTTTTATTGAAATTATAAGCGTCTAGATGGTAGTTCCAAGTGATATTAAAACTGCCTATAATTGTAACGATTAACCAACCTACAAGAACTAAAATAAATACGAAAACAGGGATAGAAATAAAAACGCTAATTATTAGCAATCCAATAAAAAGCATAAGCGTAAAACGGTTTATGTTTTTAAAGTTTAACATGATGTTAGTAAGGTGAAACTATGTTGTTGCCCTTTTAGTTGGTTATAAAGTAGAATGTTTTTATAGCTCGATTTTTTAATGGTATTTAGCTTTAAAACTTCAGGAATATGTTGATGTTTTATAATATTAG
The DNA here is from genome assembly GCF_013403915.1 of Winogradskyella pacifica. Taxonomy (GTDB): domain Bacteria; phylum Bacteroidota; class Bacteroidia; order Flavobacteriales; family Flavobacteriaceae; genus Winogradskyella; species Winogradskyella pacifica. Next base: position 59,415 of record NZ_JABFDI010000008.1, on the reverse strand, counting down.
CAGTAGTCCAAAAGCCAAATGCAGAAGCCGTAAAAAACTCACCACAAAGATGCTTATAATGCAATTGAGGCGTGGATTTAAAAGAGGAATCTTGAAGTGATTGATATAATTCATCAAAAGCATCTCCGTTTTTCCCGAGTACTATAGCATCAATATTTTCGGTTGTTAAAGCATATTCTTTTAAGAAATCTTCAACTTTAATTTTAATAGTTTCAGCTGTTGCTTTATTAAAAATTTTAAGCCCTTTTATAGCGGCAAAACTATTATTCTGTTTGGATTGGGATAAGCTAAAAAAATGAGCTCCTTCTCCAAAAGGTGTGGTTATGGGTTGCTTTTCTGCTGCTTCAGCAAGGATAATATCGTTAATAAGGTATTTTCCTAATTCATCGGTACCGCCAACTAAAACCGTTTTGGCTTCATTTTCATGTAACAAGAGTTGTCCATCTAAAACCGCGGATTCAAACGAGGCAGCACCTTGCACATAGGTTACATTATAGCCTTTACATTTTAAAGTTAATGCAATTTGAGCACCGACCGTATTATGTGTAGATTGAATAAACGAAGTGGGCGTTAAAAACTCTTCATCGTTGTCGAGTATGGCATTTAGGAATTTTTCAGAATCTTCTATACAACCAATACCTGTGCCTGTAATAATAGCGTCGGGTGTTTCTAGTTCTGCTAATGCTAACGCTTTTTTTGCAGCAGCAATTCCCATCTTTACTCCAGTTGCCATACGTCTACTCGCAATTGGGCTTATAAATGATTTATAATTAGGGTGAATAGCTTTTGCTAGTTGTCCTTCAAAAGAAATTGTGTTTTCTAAAAAGCTAGAATTGTCTAAGGTGTCTTGTGCCGAAATTGAAACCGCACTATTTATATAACAAGGTTGCATTAGTTTTTAGAAAATATAAGAGTTGAACAATTGCCGCCAAAACCAAATGAATTAGAAAGAACGTAATTTATAGTTTTTTTAGTGACTTCGGTTATGGGAACCATTTGGAGTTCAGGAATCACTGTTTTAAAATTGAGATTCGGGAACATCACGTCATTCTGAAGGGCTAAAATAGAGTAAACAGCTTCTATCGCTCCTGCGGCAGCTAATGTATGCCCCGTAAAGGCTTTAGTAGAACTGAAATCAGGAACCGAATCTCCATAGATACGTTTTATGGCTTTGCCTTCCGATAAATCGTTGTTAGGTGTAGCGGTACCGTGTGCGTTAATATAATTGATGTCTTCCGGATTGATTTCTGCAATCTTTAATGCTTTAGACATCGCTAAAAAAGCACCTTCACCATTTTCTGATGAAGCCGTTTGATGAAAAGCATCATTTGCATTACCATAACCTGCTAAATACCCTAAAACAGTTTTGTTGTCTTGTTTAACAACAGCATCAGATTCTAGTACTAAATACGATGCTGCTTCCCCTAAATTTAAGCCTTTCCTGTTGGCGTCAAAAGGAGTACAATCGGTGTCCGATAAAATCATTAGTGTTTTAAATCCGTTGATTGTAAATTTTGCTAAACCATCCGTTCCACCAACAATTACGCGGTCTAGTTGTCCTGATTTTATGAGTCGAGCACCAAGCATTATAGCATTTGCGGCAGAGGAACATGCGGTACTAATAGTTGATGTAAAATCTGTGATGCCTAAAAGTGCTGCAATTTTTTCGGTACTATCTACAGCGTGATGACTGTTTATTAATTTTCGACTTTCCGCGTTATAATTTTGAAAATGTTTTTCCGTTAAGTCCATACCACCAACACTTGTTGCGGATATTAAACCTGTTTTAAATGCGTCAATAGTATCGATGTTAGCGTGTTTTACGGCTTGTTGTGCAGCAATGCAGCCTAATAATGCGGTTCTTGAATAGTTGTGATTTTCATTTAGATGAAGGCTTTTGGCAAGTTCTGCATTGGTTTGTAAAACTTCCCCAACCTTAATTTCATTTTTATGTCGTGTGTCTATATTTACAATAGGTGCAATGCCTTTTTTATGATTCAAAAGCGCATGCAAATTCGCTTCTACAGTAGTTCCTATAGAAGATATAATTCCCATTCCTGTTATGGCAACACGATTTTTAAGCATTTTATTTGGTGCGGTGTTTTGCAATATAAGTCGCTAAGACTTCCACAGAAACAAACACAGCTTTACCTTCGTTTGGATCCGTTAATTTAATACCGTAATCTTTATCTAACATTACAATAAGTTCTAAAGCATCAATAGAATCCAATCCTAAACCATCTCCAAATAATGTATCATCATCCGCAATATCTTCAACCGTAAAATCTTCTAAGTTTAATTGCTCAATAATACTTTCTTTAAGTTCTTTTTTTAATGCGTCCATTAATTTTGAGTATATATGTTTTTAATAATTTCTTTTGAATAGTTATAAGATCCTTCTTCTGCCACAAGATACATAAATGCATCATAATTATTGTTGTCCACATTGACCCAACCACAAAGTATATGACTACTTTTTCTATTTATAATTAGGCTTGAGGCATAGTGCTCTATAAGTGTTTCATTGAATTTTTCGGAAACAAAAAAAGCATTTTCTCCTTTTATTTGATGCCGAATACTGATTTCGCCAATCATAATATTGGCTAAGGTATAAACAAATACAGCAGGACTAGGGAAGTAATTGTCTTTGTCATTAATGGTATCCTGATGATTTCTGTCTGTGTCTAAACTAGAAGCTTTATTGGAAAGTACAATACCTGTGTTTTTTATAATTTCAGAATCAAGTTTTGCTGCTTCAAAAAGAAATTCTGAAGTCAAAAAAGCCAGTTTACATAGGTTATCCATTTTAAAAAACTTAGGATAAGCCAATTGCTTTTCTTTATAGATTTGTTTTGCAAAATCAGAAAACGAGAGGTCTTTATCTTTCGTTATAATCGATTTTCCGTTTAAAGAAATCGCATTATTCTTTATACGGCAATATGCTATGATTTTTAACTGCTTTTTCATTGTTCCGCTTTTTTAAAGATTACAGCAGTATTGCAGCCTCCAAATCCAGAAGCGGTTTTTATAAAAGTCTTTAGTTCTTTTTTAGTGGTGTTTTCAATAATATTTAGAGGCATAGTAACTCCTAATTCGTCCATGCCCAAAGACTTGTATAGCATGTTGTTTTTTAAGGAATGAATTCCCACAATGGCTTCTAACAAACCAGAAGCGCCTAAAGTGTGACCGTAATACCCTTTTAAACTATTTAAAGGTGTTTTTTCTAATTTTGCTCTGTTAAAAGCAATCGCTTCCATCTCGTCATTAAATGCCGTAGCAGTTCCGTGTGCCGAAATATAATCTATGGATTCTGGTTTTATATTAGCCTCTTTTAAAGCGGAAATGATACTCAAATATAAACCTTCGCCAGTTCTGCTAGGTCCTGAAATATGGTTAGCATCATTACAAGAGCCATCTCCTATAATTTGAATGGCTTCACTCTCTGATGTATCCGTAGTAATAGCAACGGAAGCTGCTGCATCGCCTATGGAAATACCAGTTCTGTGTTTTGAAAAGGGTTGACAAGGTTTTTTGCTAATGGCTTGAAAAGATTGGAATCCGGATAATGTAAATTCTGAAACTATATCGCCACCCACAACAAAAGCATTATCATAATAGTCATTTTGAAGGAATCGTTTTGCGACTGCTATGGCTAAAATCCCCGAAACACAAGCATTGGATATGATGATAGGTTCGGTTTTAAATCCGAAAAATTCTTTAATTTTATTTCCTAATGCAGGTAAGTAAGCGCGTTCTGGTTCAAAATTATTGTTTAAAGCATCAATATTACCTTTGGTTGTGGCAATGATTAAAGCCGTTTTATCTGAAATTGAAAATGCAGCCTGAGAAATGGTGTCTTGTAAGGACAAAATCATCATTTTCTCTAATTTTGTATAAATCTTAGGATCTCCTATTTTACTAAATGCGTCGTCTAATTTTTTATGGTCAATAATAGAAGCATAACATGGTGACGTACTAATGTTGTTATGCAGAGTAATCCCTGATTCTTCTTTAGCGATTGCCGAAACATTAGCTTCAGAATCAAACCCAAGAGGGGAAATTATTGTATTTGCAGTGATAAAGACGTCTTTCATATTAATTTATAAAAGCTTATTTTTTGCTTTCCAGGCTTCAAAAAAGGGGGGAAGCGTTAGTGATAAATTATTCTTATCATCTACAAAAACTTGAATAGTTTCTCCTGTGCAAACCGTTTTTCCATCTTCGTTTAAAATTTTATATCTAAAGATAAGTTTTGCCGCAGGTGTATTTATATAAGTGGTTTCTACAGTTGCAATATCTCCATATTGCAAAGGTAATTTATGCTCACAACTCGATTTTATAATAGGAGACACATAACCTTCCGCTTTAGTGTCTAAATAAGAAATGCCATGTTTTCTTCCAAAAGCCTCACGTCCATCTTCAAAATAATGAAGATAATAGCCATGCCAAACAATACCTAAAGCATCGGTTTCGTTGAAACGTACTCTAATGTCGTGAGAAACCTTTAGTGTAGTTTCAGAAGTATTATCATTTTTTCTAGAGGCCATTATAGACTTAATTTTTTAAAACTGTTTTCATTTGAGCTGTTACAATCACTTCCCCATTTAATGTCGTTGTACCTTGTACTAAAGTGACTCCCATAATTTCTTGTAATATTTCAACTTCAGTTTCTATTTGCATGTTTACTTTTGGAAGCTTCTCGATTGTTACACTTTTTATAGCGCCAATATAGCCTTCTGGCGCAGGAATATTATTGATGTAAAAATGATAACCGGTATATAGTGCTACAGTTTGTGCTATATGTTCTATAAGTCCTGGTTCTGTCAAAAATCCATTCTGAACAAACATATTATCTTCAGTTACTGTTAGCCCTGAAATAACTTTAGATTCTTCAAAATATAGTAGTGAATCTACCATAACAATAGGTGCACGTTGCGGAATTAATTTTAAAATTAAATCTTGATCCGTAATAGGCTCTTTAAGTAAATTCATGATGTGTTAATCTTTTAAATCGTTCCAGAAATCAAAATAATTAAACCATTGCAAAGGATATTTTTTTAACATCCACTCTAAGCTTTCGGTATAAGATTTTAGCAATGCCATTTGGTCACGTTGTTTTACATCTGCTATTCTAGCGTATAAGTGATAACGTGTTGTGGTTTCTTTCATTACATACACAAAAATTACTGGTACTTTTAGTCGTGATCCTAAAAGAAAAGGGCCTGCTGGAAATAGTGCTTCTTGGCCAAATAAATTATGTGATAATGATTTTGATGGCTTTACGTAACGATCTCCAGTAATGCAAATGATTTCATTTCGAGATAAGGCTGCGTTTATTTCAAAGATATGCGATAAATCATCTTTAATGATTATAAATTTAATGTTAGATTTTGTTGTAACACTTTCTAAATAAGCTTTAATGTCTCCGTGTTCGGAATCTGTTGTTAACAAACTGATGGTAACATCTTCTTCCAATTCATTTAAAAAATACTCAGCAATTTCAAAATTACCAACGTGAGCGCTAATTAAAATACCTCCATTTTTAGATTTTAAAACCGTGTCTAAATGATCAATACCATCAAAATTATAAGTGAATTTATTTCTTAATCCTGAAGAAATAGCAATCTTATCTATAATCGTTTGTCCGAAAACAAAATAACTTTTATAGATGCTTACAATACTTTTTAATCTTGAATATTGACGTCTTTTTCGGAAATAATAATAAATAGACTTTGTACTGTTCTTAGCAAAAAAGCAGAAATAAAAAGCTACAAAAATTAAAACAAAATAAGCAGCACGTAAGCCAAGCTTTTTGATACAAAAAACAAAAATTTTATATCCTAAGACTGAACCTCTAGACTTGCCTTCCCATTCCGTAGCCATTCAATTTTAGTAAAATTTAGCTTAATTTATTTTCGATAAGATCGTAGAAATCTTGAAGTGTAAGGATATTAATGAAATCTTCACCAATTAGTTTTACACCAAAATTAGCCTCAACAGCAACTACCAAATCAACAAAATCTAAACTATCTAGTTCTAGTGCTTCTTTTAAATTAGCTTCAGGTGAAAGATCTTCTGCTTCAACTTCAAATTCGTCTATAAGAAAGTCGTTTATTTTTTCAATAATAACCTCTTTATTCATAATTGGGACTATAATTTTTTTATTATTAGGGCTGAATTTGTTCCTCCAAATCCAAACGAATTGGACAAAAATACATCAATTTTTTTATCTAGAGTTTTGCTAACTAAATTTAATTTAATGGCGTCTTCATCAGGGTTTTCTAAATTGATATTTGGTGCAATAAATGAATGTTGCATCATTAGCATTGAGTAGATAACTTCACTCGCTCCTGCCATCCAACACTCATGGCCAGTCATGGATTTTGTAGAACTTACATAGGGTCCGTTTTCTCCAAAAACATCAAATATGGCTTTTGCCTCATTGGCATCTCCAACGGGAGTAGAGGTAGCATGTGCGTTTACGTAATCTATACTGCTAAGAGGAATATTAGCTTGTTCTATTGCTTTTTTCATTGCTCTAGACGGACCATCTACATTAGGTGTAGAAATATGTTCTCCATTAGATGAAAAACCATAACCGATGACTTCACCTAAAATTGGTGCTCCACGTTTTACAGCAGATTCATAGCTCTCTAATACAAGTGTGGCTCCACCACCACTTGGAATAAGACCATCACGATTTTTGTCAAAAGGTTTAGAGGCTTTTCCGGGCTGCGCTTCATTTGCCGAAAACACACCCAAACCATCGAAACTTCCCATAGCTAATTCGTTAATTTCTTGTGCTCCACCACAGATTATACAATCTTGAAGGCCGCTTTTTATAAGCTGATAGGCCATGCCAATAGCATGAGACCCACTTGCGCAGGCAGCACTTATTGTGAAATTAATACCTTTAAGTTTAAATATGGTTGAGAGATTCATGGTGATTGAAGAATTCATACCTTTAAAAATAGATCCTGAACCTACTAATGTGGTATCTTTTTTCTCTCTGATGATATCAACAGCTTCAATTACAGATTTTGCAGTACTGTCATTTCCGTAAATAATACCAACTTCATTAGCGTCTAAAAATTCTTGTGTAATGTTAGCTTTTTTTAAGGCTTCTATCGTTGCCATGTAGGCATAAGTGCCTTCTTCTCCTAAGCTAATACGCTGCCTTCTCGTTAAAAGCTTTTTTAGTTGCGGCTCTTTTACCATGCCTGTTAGGCAAGAGCGATAACCAAAAGGTTTGCGTTTTTCATCGAAAACAATTCCAGACGTTCCATTATATAGCGATGTTTTGACTTCTTCTAAATTTTCGCCTATGCAGGAATATATACCCATACCTGTTATTACAACTCTTCCCATTTGGTAATTTATTTAAGAGTAAATACCTCCATTAATATTAATAACTTCTCCTGTAATATAAGATGCTTTTTTTGATGCTAAAAAAGAGACTAGATGTGCGACTTCTTCGGGATCACCAAAACGATTTGCAGGCACTAATTTTTTAAGTTCTTTTTCGTTTAAATCGCTTGTCATGTCTGTTTTAATAAATCCAGGAGCAACTGCATTGACCGTTATATTACGTTTTGCAATTTCTTGAGCCAAAGCTTTAGTCGCAGCAATTACGGCACCTTTTGCTGCAGAATAATTGGTCTGTCCAGGTGTGCCTTTTAAACCCGATAATGATACGATGTTTATAATTCGACCATATTTTTGGACTAGCATTTTCTGAATTAAATGGTTGGTGACATTAAAAAAGCCATTAAGACTTGTATTGATAACGTTGTTCCAATCCTCAGGTTTCATCCACATAAATAAGCCATCTTTTGTGATGCCAGCATTGTTGACAATGACTTCGATAATAGCATCTTTATTTTTGTCTTGCCATATGTCTAATGTAGATTGTACATCTTCTATGTCTACAACATTGAATGGTAATAACTCACCAGTTCCACCAGCTTCCTCAACTGCGTGTAAAGTTTCTAAGGCTGCTGCTTTATTGCTTTGGTAATTAATTAAAATATGATAATCCGAATCCGTTGCAAGTTGTATGCAAATTGATTTTCCGATGCCTCTAGAGCCACCTGTTATTAGTGCGCACTTCATGTATATCGATTTTTTAGTTGAGGTTTATTTTAAAAGGTTGTTTTCATGATTCATAATGAAATCTTTTACCTGATTCACATAAGGATACATTACGACATCGTCTTTGAAAGCAGGAACTATATTTCTAATAGCATCATACATTTTTTTAGTTTTTGAAGATACCTTGTCTTGTATTTCGAGATATTCAATAGCTTGTATAATAGTAATCATTTCTATGGCAACAACCTCGTATGTATTTTCAATTACTTTTTTTGTGATTAAAGCCGCGTTTGTTCCCATACTTACAATATCTTGATTGTCATTGTTATTGGGAATGCTATGCACATACATTGGGTTAGATAGCATTTGGTTTTCGGCGGTAGTTGAGGTCGCTGTAAACTGAACACCTTGCATACCAAAATTTAACCCTAATGTACCAAGGTTAACAAATGCAGGAAGGATATTATTAAGACTAGGGTTGAGTAAATAATTTAATTGACGTTCTGCCAACATACTCATTTTTGTAACGACTAATTTTAGTTTATCCATTTCTAAGGATATATAGTCTCCATGAAAATTCCCACCATGATATACATGCTGCTTTTCTACATTAACAATAGGGTTGTCGTTTGCAGAGTTTACTTCTTCAATTAAAATGTTTTCAACGCTATCTAAAGTATCTAAAACAGGTCCTAAGATTTGAGGTACGCATCGTAAAGAGTAATATTCTTGTACTTTTTCTTCAAAAACAGTAGCATCTTGCGCTTTGTTGTATAAGTGATCTTCACGTTTTTTGGTGAGTTTGCTATCACTTAAGTTTGCTCGCATTTGCTTAGCGATTTCACGTTGACCTTTATGTCTTTTTGCGTTGTTTAATTCTGATGATAAGTGATCGTCGTAAGCTTCTACAATTTCATTAATGGCAGATGAACATAAAATAGTCCAATTCAGTAACTGTCTAGCTTTAATTGTATTTACAATGCCAATACCTGTCATTACAGAAGTGCCATTCATTAAAGCTAATCCTTCTCTTAAAACTACAGTTATTGGTTTTAAGTTTTCAATTTCAAAAACCTCTTTTGTTGATCTTAATTCATTTTTATAAAAGACTTCTCCTTCACCAATTAATACTAATGCTAAATGTGCTAGTTGTACTAAATCACCACTTGCACCAACACCACCATGTTCATAAATTAAAGGAATGATATCACGGTTTATTAATTGAGTCATAAGTTCTATAACCGATTTATGTACACCAGAATTTCCTAAAGACAGCGTGTTGAGTCTTGCAAGCATCGCGGATTTTACATATAAAGGATGAATTGGGTTTCCTGTACCAGAAGCATGACTTCGTATTAAATTGTATTGTAGTTTTATACGATCTGTGTCAGCAATTTTGTACTGAGCCATTGGTCCAAAACCAGTATTAACACCATAGATGATTTTATTTTTAGAAAAATCTCTCAAAAAATTAAAGCTATTTTCAATGGTTTGAAAAACAGTTTCTTCTATTTCTATAGGATTATTTTCGAAAATGATTTTGTAAAAATCTTCAATACCTAAATTCCCGGTTAATTTTAGCATCTATATAAGTTGGTAATATTTAATAAAAATAATAGTTAAATAACGAAAAATGAAGTTATTTTGGGATGCAAATTTAGAATAATAAATGATTTTTATACTATTACTAATATGAGTGTTGAAAATGTAGATGTACTAATTATTGGAGCAGGACCATCTGGCAGCGTTGCGGCGTCTTATTTGCATAAAAAAGGTTTAAAAGTTAAAGTGGTTGAAAAAAATCTGTTTCCAAGATTTGTAATTGGAGAAAGTTTGTTGCCACGCTGTATGGATCATTTTGAAGAAGTAGAATTGCTAGATTGTCTGAAAAAACGCGATTATGAAGTGAAAGATGGAGCTCGATTTTTAAGAGGTGATGAAGTTTGTAATTTTGATTTTAGTAAAAAGCATACCAAAGGGTGGGATTGGACTTGGCAAGTACCAAGAGCTGATTTTGATAAAACACTTACTGATGAGCTTATAACAAGAGGTGTTGATATTTCTTTTGAAGAAGAAGTTATTGCCGTTGATTTTAATGAGGATGGTTTTTCAGAAACTACGATTAAAAATAAGTTAGGTGAACAAAACACGGTTGCTGCGAAGTACATTATTGACTCTAGCGGTTATGGTCGTGTTTTGCCACGTCTTTTAGATTTAGAAAAAAGCTCAGAACTTCTTAATCAGTCTTCCATATTTACGCATGTAAAAGATATAAACCGTCCTGAGGGCTGGGAAGGCACTCGGATTACTTTTGATGTTATAGATTTGAGAACTTGGTTGTGGGTTATTCCATTTTCTAATGGAGTAACGAGTATAGGTTATGTTGGTTCTACTGAATTTTTAGAATCATTTAAAGGCACGTCTTCGGAGAAATTAAAAGCCATGTTGAAACTCTCTAATTATTACAGCGAACGATTTAAAAGTGTTGAATTTCAATTTAAGCCTATTGAGATTTCTAACTACTCTAAATCTGTTAAACAGTTATATGGAAAAGGTTATGTGTTAACAGGGAATAGTGCGGAGTTTTTAGATCCTGTGTTTTCTTCAGGGGTGACGTTTGCTACGGAATCTGCATTGCTGGCAGCAAAACTGATTACTAAATCACTTCAAAAGAAAACAGTGGATTGGGAAGTAGAGTACTCTGATTATATGAAAAAAGGAGTTGATGTTTTTGCGACTTATGTAAAAGAATGGTACACCGGAAACTTGCAAAAACTATTCTTTCATAAACCAGAAAATCCAGAAATTAAGAAACAAATTTGTTCTGTTTTGGCTGGCTATGTTTGGGATGAGACAAACCCTTTTGTAAAAAATCACCACAGACTTGTTAAAGCTGTAGCGCATGTTATAGATATGGAAAAAGAAAAAAGCGAATAATGATGTATTCGCTTTTTTCTAAATTTATTTTAATCCTTTTTTCTTTAAATTTTTAGCAAACTCTTTAGCGAGTTTAGCGTAAGCTTCAGAAATACGATACCCTGAATTAAAGTCATAACCCATGGCGCCATTTCCTTCAACTTTAGTATAATCTCCTGAGAATAGTATTTTATCTGCATTATCAGTTTCAAATATGGTAATAGTGGCTTCGATTTTTGCATTTTGCCTCCATACACCTACGTTGTAGCCTGCATACATTAAAGTGGTCTTTACGACCATTGTATATCTAGAGTTTTCTCTTTTATTTACGTTAACAGTGTTGTCTTCGAATCTTTTATTGAAGGATTCAATAAACTTTGGTTCATATCTGTTTTCTCTGTCTTCAAACCATGACTTCTTAAATTCTTCTCCGGATCCAGCTTCTTTTTCTTCTCGCTTATCCATTTTGTCTTTTAGAAAATCTTCTTCAGAATCAAATTTTGGTATTTCTAAATTTGAATAATCAAAGATTAGAGAATATTCTTTGATATCTTTTAGGTTTTTAAAAGACCCTTCTTTTATTTTTAATTTTTGAGCATAAATAAGTGTTGAAGACAAAAAGATAAACACTAAGATTAGTTTGTTTTTCATAAAGAAATGTAATTAGTTAATAGTTCAAATGTATAATTTAATATTAATTGTAAGTGATTTTTATTAGGAAAAGTATAAGCAAGTAATTTCTATTTAATGTTTTCTCTTATGAGAGATTAAACTGTTTTAATTCAAAAATAACCCGTTATTAATTTACCTCAATGCAGCTTTACAGACTTATTTTCTTTTATTTGTTTATGTAATTAACCCAATTATATACAGAATTAACTTAATTACTTTTTGTTATCTGAAAAATTATACTATTTTTGGTTAACCAGATTGGTTAACCAATTATTAATTAGGCTGATATGAAATTGAAATTTGTGTTTGTATCTTTTATTTGCACACTACTTCTATTTGGGTGTTCTGAAACGGATGCTGATGTTATTGATGACACCGTTTTTACCGATGATAATCCCGGCTCTGAAGGTGATGATCCAATAACATACGCTGATGTTGATTTTTCTAATTGGAAAGTAACTTTACCAGTAGATGAAAATAATAATGGTAGTCCAGACGAGTACCAACCCTCTGATTTAATAAATGGAGCTTACAGAACAAATGCTGCAATTGCACCTTATATGTACGATGATATTTCGGATGCTTCCATTGAGTTTTACACGTTCCCAGAGATAGCAACGACAAATAGTTCATATTCTAGAACGGAATTGAGAGAGTTAATTAATCCTTCAAATTCAAGAGAGAATTGGTCGTTAGCAGAAGGTGGTACAATGACAGGGCGATTAAAATTAGTTGCTATTTCTGAAGACTCACAAAGTAGTAGTCAGTATCACAAAACGATTGTGATGCAAATTCATGGAATTATTTCTATCGAAGACATGGAAATTCATGGCTTTTCTTCTAATAATGGTCCACCTTTAATTAAAATCTATTGGAAAGATGGCTATATATGGTCTCATAAAAAATCACTTATAGATGAAAGTACGTCTGGCGATGATTTGTTAGAAACATCGAGTGCTACTTGGGAAGATATTAAAGACAATATGGGTTATGTTGGTTTTGAAGAATTCGAATTTAGAATCACCGCATCAGATGCCAAATTAGAATTACAGCTTAATGATAATGAGCCTTTAGTGTATCAAGATATAAGTCTAGATAAATGGCCTTATGAAAATTATTTTAAAGCAGGTAATTATTTGGGCTCAACAGCAGAAGGAGCTTTTTCAAAAGTAAAATATTACGAACTCGAGGTTACGCATTAAATTATAAAAGAATATATAATGAAGAAATATCTATTTGCAATCAGTTTATTCGTCTTGGTTTTGTCTTGTAATGAGACTACTAAAACAGACAAGGTATCGGGACAATTAATTTCTAATGCGACAGAATTAAATGAGGCGATAGAGAATGCGCAACCAGGTGACAATATTATTTTGAAGAATGGAATTTGGAAAGATGTTGAAATTAAATTTACAGGAAAAGGAACTAAAGACAACCCTATAACCATTAAAGCCGAAACTGAAGGTGAAGTTTTTATTGAAGGTATTTCAAATCTCGCTTTTGGTGGCGAATATTTAGAAGTTAGCGGTTTACATTTTAGAAATGGATATTCACCATCCGAAAATGTAATAGCCTTCAGATTAGACAAAAATACGATAGCAAATAACTGTAAAGTAACCAACTGTGTTATTGTAGATTTCAATAAACTACAACGCGATGATGATGATCTTTGGGTTCAGTTTTACGGAAGACATAACGAGTTAAGCAATAGTTATCTGGCAGGAAAAACAAACGGTGGCCCAACAGTTAGAGTCGATTTAAAAGGGGTTGAAAGCATTAAAAATTACCACAAAATTATAAATAACCATTTTGGACCGCGGCCTAGAAAAGGTGGGGCAAGAGGCGAAACGATTCAGTTAGGAAGTAGTTTTACGTCTATGAGTCCGAGTAATACAACCATTGCAAATAACTTGTTTGAAGAATGTAATGGCGAAGTTGAAATCATTTCAAGTAAAACGAATAACAACATAATTAAGAACAACGTTTTTTATAAAAGTGAAGGTTCTGTTGTAACGCGACATGGAAATTACGTAACCATTGATGGAAACTATTTTATTGGTGATGGCGTAAATGAACAGTATGGTGGAATTCGTATTATAAACACAGGACATTGGGTAACCAATAATTATTTTTTCAACTTAAAAGGGAAAAGTTTCAGGAGTCCGTTGGCTGTTATGAATGGGATTCCAAAATCCCCATTAAATCGTTACAATCAAGTCACAGATTTGGTTGTGGCTTATAACACATTTGTAAATTGTAGTTCTCCATGGCAATTTGGTGTTGGTACCAACATTGCACAAGTAGATGTGTTACCAGAGTCCGAAATTCGTTCTGCAAGAGCAATCAGAACCACTGTTGCTAATAATGTTGTGTATAATGATAAAGGTTTGGAAAGTATTGTTGTTGAAAATGACAAAGCAGATGGTGTCACTTTCAAAAACAATATAGTAGATAATCAAGGTGTGAAATTTAAGGACTTTGATGGCGGAATTATTCCTGCATCTTTAGAGTTGAAAAAAATATCTGATAACATTTTAATTCCAACCGGACTTCCTAGTGACGTAGAACCTTTTAACGGTTTTGATTTTAATACTATTGAAAACGACTTGTTTGGTAACTCTAGAAAAGATAGTAAAAGTATTGGTGCCGTTGTTGGTGTCGATTTTAAGAATCCTAACATTTTAGATAAATCAAAATATGGAGCGTCTTGGTATTCTAACGAAATTGAAACTGTAGATGCAGTAACGCATACGGTAACGAAAGCCGAAGACTTACAACCTACAATTGATGCTGCTAATAATGGAGATATTATCGCTATAGCGGAAGGGAATTATGCTATTTCAAAATCTTTAGTTATTACTAAAACACTTACTGTTAAATCAGAAGGGAAAGCACAACTTGTTTTTTCTGGTGAAGCAAATACACCATTATTTTCATTACAACCTAAAGGGAAACTGACCGTAAACAACTTGATTTTAAAAGGGAATGGTTCCAATTATGCTTTTGCAAGTTTAAAAGAGAATATGTCTAATCATTTCGGATTAACGGTTTCTAACACAGAAATAAGTGATTTCAATTATGTTTTAAGAGCGTATAAGCAATCTTTTTCTGAACGTGTAACTTTTGAAAATACGTCTATTTCAAATTGCGAAAACGGTATTGAATTATCTGAAGAGACCAACGATAGAGGGGATTACAATACTGAATATTTAACTATTAGCAACTGTAACTTCAACAACGTAAAACAAAATGTTGTTGATTATTATAGAGGTGGTTATGACGAGTCTACTATTGGAGGAAATCTTTTAATCGCTAATAGCACATTTACGAATTGTGGTGCAAAAGAGAAAAACAAAAGATTATTAAATCATAATGGTATTGTGAATGTAACGATTACGAATAACACATTTAAAAATAATCCTGTTCAATTTGTATCTATTCTTTGGGGAGCAAAAAATAATTCGGCATCAGAAAACACAGTAATAAATTCAGGACAAATTAAGACCGAAGAAAACTTAGTGATGACACTGATGTATTAATGTATTCCTGCGCAGGTAATAATCTCATAAAACGCTTAAAATGAAAAAATCACTATATACAATTTTTACACTTTTACTAATCGTTGGATGTAAAAATAATACCGAAACGAATCCAGAAGTAACGGTTGAAAACGAAACAGAACAAGAGGCAAAATACCCAAGTGATGTCATTCCGTTTATGGACAAATGGAAAATTCTTTTAGGAGATGGAACCTACGTGGATGATTTAGTAGACTACCAAAAAGACGATTTCTTTTATGTTGAAAATGATGGCAAAACGGATTGGGTTGTCTATAAAACACCAAATTCTGGTATTACTTCAAGAACATCGAGTAACACCAGAACAGAACTTGGTGAAAAAGCACATTGGATTCCAGAAACTGGGGGAAAATTAACAGGAACATTAAAAGTGCAACATGTGTCAACTACCGGAAATACCGATGTGGCATCCTCGTATTCTGTGGTTGTCGGACAAATTCATAGTGATGAAGGCCATGAAAACGAACCCCTAAAAATCTACTATAAAAAATTCCCAGGCCATACGAAAGGTTCTGTGTTTTGGAATTATGAAATCAATACAGAAGGTGATAACTCTGGAAGATTTGATTATTCAACAGCAGTTTGGGGCTATGATTTTTCAGTGGTTGGAGACAACGCGACAACGAGTCCTGCAGAACCAGAAGATGGTATTGCATTAGGTGAAGAATTTAGCTATGAAGTCAATGTTTATAAGGGTATTATGTATTTAACCTTTACAAGCGAAGGACACGAGTCTATAACGTTTACTAAAAGTTTAATAGAATCAGAGTTTGCTACAAAAGCAGATATTCCGCAACAGATAATTGATAATTATGCGTCAAGACGAACTGTGGGTGTAGAAAGAGAAATTGCTTATGCTGGTGAAATAAATTATTTCAAACAAGGGGCTTACAATCAGGCTAACGGTAAATCTACCAAGTCTGAAACGTATGATGGTGATATAGAAAAACAATATGCCAACGGAAGTTATGCAGAAGTTTGGTTTAAATCGGCAACTGTAGGTTCAGCAACACCACCTAACTAATAAAACAAAATTAAATTGAAGCAAGTCATATTTGTAATAGGAGTTTCGGGATGTGGAAAAAGCACTATTGGAAAGTTACTAGCGGAAGAATTAAAGATACCCTTTTTTGATGGTGACGATTTTCATCCAAAAGCTAACATTAAAAAAATGTCTAGAGGACTGCCTTTAAATGATGATGATAGACAAGGTTGGTTAGAAACATTGAATGATTTAGCTCAAAAGCAATTGACTAAAAACAGTTGCGTCATAGTCTGTTCTGCATTAAAGGAAAAGTATAGAGACATTTTAAGTTTGGATATTGAAGCCGAAACAAAATGGGTATATCTAAGAGGAGATTTTAATCAAATTTATAATAGAGTGAATCGAAGGCGAAATCACTTTATGCCTTCAGAATTATTGAAATCGCAGTTTGATACTTTGGAAGAACCAAAAGATGCCATTCAAATCGATATTAGCTTAACGCCAGAAAGCATTATAAAAACTTTAAAACATAAATTAATGGACAAGTCAGAATTTGGATTATTTGGTTTGGGAGTTATGGGAAAAAGCCTATGCCGAAACTTGGCTAATAACGGATTCAAGATTGCAATATTTAATAGGCATGTAGATGGTGTTGAGGTTGATATTGCTAAAGATTTTAAAGCTAAATTTCCTGAATTATCTCAATCTGAAGCTTTTGATGATATTGCAGATTTTGTAAACGCATTGCAACAACCTAGACGCATTATGCTCATGGTGAATGCCGGAAAAACAATAGACTACGTTATTGAAGATTTACTACCACATTTGTCTGAAAACGATATTTTAATTGATGGTGGAAATTCAAATTATGTAAATACAAAAGAGCGTGTTGATTATTTAAAAACCAAAGACATTCATTTTATAGGAACCGGAGTTTCCGGAGGTGAGGAAGGGGCTTTAAAAGGACCATCTATAATGCCAAGTGGTGATCTTAAAGCCTATAAAAGTGTACAACCTTTTCTAGAAAAAATAGCGGCTAAAGATAAAAACGGCTTACCCTGTTGCACTTATGTTGGACCAGAAGGCAGTGGTCATTTCATAAAAATGGTACATAATGGTGTGGAGTACGTAGAAATGCAATTGTTAGCTGAGGTTGCTACTATTTTAGAAGCTCTAGGTCAAAATCCAGATGACATCGCCAATACTTTTGAGACTTGGAAGCCAACAGCAAATAGCTACTTATTAGAAATCACAGCTGATATTTTTAGAAAGAAAGAAGGAGATGATTGGTTGGTCAATAAAATTTTAGACAAGGCTGGAAATAAAGGGACAGGAAACTGGACCACTATGGCTTCAGCAGAACTCGGTGTACCAAGTACATTAATCGCTTCTGCTTTATTTTCACGATATATCTCTTTTTACAAAGAAGAACGACTTCAATTAAGTCAGAATTTTAAAAATTCAAGTACTTCAGAATTAAATCTAACTACAAATGACATTTTAGAGGCGTATCAGTTTGCTAGAGTTATAAATCATTATCAGGGTTTTAAACTGATTTCAGAAGCTTCAAATACATTTTCATGGGATTTAAATCTTAGTGAAATTGCTAGAATCTGGACTAACGGTTGCATCATTAGATCGGCTTTAATGGAAGATTTGGTTGAGGTTTTTAAAGACACAACCAACATCTTAACAAATTCAAAGCTAATCGACCTTGTGAATCAATACAGACCTTCAATAAAAAAGGTTGTTTCTCAATGTGTACTTAATGACATAACAACTCCTGCTTTGGGAGAAGCTATTCAGTTTTTAAACGGCATTACAACACCATATGCGTCTGCCAATATCATTCAGGCACAACGCGATTATTTTGGTGCCCATACGTATCAAAGATTAGATGATGATTCTGGAAAAAGTCATCACACAAATTGGAATTAGACACGAGCAACTAACAACCAAAAACCAATACACTATTAATATGGAAGTAACCACACCAAAAAAATCAGTTCTCAAAAAAATCATTGCTGTCATATTAGGGTTTGGTCCAGGGATATTTGCGATTGGTTATACTATTGGTACAGGTAGTGTTACCTCTATGATTGTTGCAGGTAGTAAATTCAATATGCAATTATTGTGGGTGCTTTTAATAAGTTGCATTTTTTCGGGAATTTTAATGTTTGCTTACGGGAATTACGCTTTACTCACCGGAGAAACAGCGCTTTTTGGATTTAAAAAACATTTTAAATTCGGTAAAGTTTTAGCTATTGCCATTATTATTGGTATTACGTTCGGACAATGGAATTCACTAATGGGAATCTTAGGAATTTCATCGAATATAATTTTTGAAATATTAGCCGTGAATTTTGAAGGGTTATCTGCCTTTAAATATGAAACCGTACTCATCACAGCTATTGTTATTATTGTGATTTTCTACTTATTAATGTTAGTTGGTAAGTACACGTTTTTCGAAAAAATACTGGTCATATTCGTAACTTTAATGGGAATGTCTTTTGTGCTTTCCTTATGGTTTGTGCAACCGCTTACGATAGATGTTGTAAAAGGATTGCTACCAACAATTCCAGATGTATCAGGAGGTAAAATGCTAGTGGCAGCCTTCGTGGGAACGACGATGGCTTCTGCGACATTCTTATCACGACCACTATTTGTAAAAGGAAAAGGTTGGACCATCAAAAACTTAGGGCAACAAAAAAGAGATTCAATTACAGCAGCTGTTTTAATATTTATTATTAGTGGAGTTATTATGGCTGTAGCAGCTGGTGCTTTGTATTATCAAGGTAAAGAAGTTACTCAGGTTTTAGATATGGCAAATACTTTAGAACCCGTTGCAGGAAAATGGGCTGTGACCATATTCTTTTTTGGAGCATTAAGCGCAGGCTTATCATCTATTTTTCCTTGTTTATTAATTGCACCTTTATTGATCGCAGATTACCAATCGGGTGAATTAGATACCAATTCCAAGCAATTTAGAATTATAACTTTTATAGCTTGTTTAGTGGCTTTAATTGGTCCTGCGTTTGGAGCAAATCCTATTGAAATTCAAATTCTATCCCAAGTCTTTAATGTGTTTGTATTGCCAATTGTAATACTCGGCATCATCCTTATGTTAAGCAATAAAAAAGTCATGAAAGATTATAAAACGAGCTTAGGAGTTTACATCGGATTGTATGCTGCCTTGTTCTTTTCTCTAGTGATTTCATATAATGGCGTGGTGGCACTTTTAGACTATTTCTAATAATTAAGATTAAAAACTAATGACATTAAATAATTTAAACATGAATAAAAAACATATCCCATCAGTAGCAACATTGATACTTTTTAGTTTCTTTTTAATTCTAAATAGCTGTAAAAATGAAGAGAAAGAACCTGTTGAAAAAGAAGTTGAAAAAACCGTTTACGCAAGCGACGTTATTCCATTTTTTGATGACTGGAAATTGATTTTAGGTGATGGCTCAAATGCAGGTATTGCTAATAATTTTGAAAACAAAGATTTCTTTTACACGGTAAATGAGGGTAATAGTGATTGGGTTGTTTTTAAAACTCCAAATGGTGGAGATACTCATGGTACTTCTAATAACACAAGAACGGAATTGGCGCAAACAAAAAAATGGTATCCAAAAACGGCTAATGATGAATTAACAGCAACACTTAAAGTTATGAATGTTTCGGCTACAGGTGATGCTCGTGTAGCAGCGTCTCATTCAGTTGTTGTAGGGCAGATTCATAGTGCGGATGCGTTTGAAAACGAACCGCTTAAAATATTTTATAAAAAATTCCCAGGCCATACTAAAGGTTCGGTGTTTTGGCATTATGAAATTAATACCGCAGGTGACGATAACTCTAAACGATGGGATTATTCTTCAGCGGTTTGGGGAAATGACTTTTCTGTTGTTGGTGATTCTGTAAATACATATCCAGAAGAACCTAAAGATGGTATTGCCTTAGGTGAAGCGTTTAGCTATGAAATTGAAGTGAAAAATGGAATTATGACACTAAAATTCACAAGTAAAGATCATGATACTAAATTTTTTACAAAAAACTTAATTGAATCAGAATACACAACCACGGACGATATTCCCGAGCAAACACAAAAGTTATTTGTTCCAATTGGTCAAGATGGAGTAGAGCGTAAAAGTGCCTACGCCGGTGAAGGTTGTTTCTTTAAACTTGGTGCTTACAATCAAACGAATGGGAAATCGCCAGAGGTTAATAGAAATTGGTGCTCTGGTGCTGAAACACATAATGGAGATATCCAAAAACAATATGCAGATGGAAACTATGCTGAGGTATGGTTTAAAAAAGGAAGTATTTCAATAAGTGAAGATGCCGTTTCTAACGAGGGTTATTTTACTAAAAACGATTAAATCAATTAATACAAGACGACTATGAACAATAATAAATTAGCTGGTAAAAACATTCTTATTACAGCTGGCGCACAAGGTATTGGAGAATCGATTACAAAACATTTTATAGATAGTGGTTCTAATGTTGCTATTCACTATTTTTCTAGTGCTGATACGGCTAATGAATTAGTAGCATACGCGCATAGTAAAGGTGTAAAAGCAATTGCAATATCTGGTGACTTAACAAAAGAAGCCGATGCAAATGCTCTGGTTGAAAAAACCGTGGAAACTTTAGGAAGTTTAGATATACTGATCAATAATGCAGGTTCACTTGTGGCTCGTAAAATGTTGAATGAAATGGAGACTGAATTTTGGCATAAGGTTATGGATATAAACCTTACTTCCATGATGTTTGTAACGCGAGCAGCAGCTCCATATTTAGCAAAACAGGATAACAGTAGTATTGTTAATTTAGCCTCACTTGCAGGACGTAAAGGTGGTCATCCAGGATCATTGGTCTATTCGACCAGTAAAGGCGCCATCTTAACATTTACACGTGCGTTATCCACAGAATTGGGTGCGCAAGGCACTCGAGTTAACGCTGTTTCTCCAGGTCTTATTCTTGGGACATCATTTCACAACACGCATACAACGAAAGAATCAGCGGCTGCAACAACGGCTGGTATTCCAATCCAACGTGCAGGTAATGCAGATGATGTCGCTCGTGCGGTTTTATTTTTAGCGTCTGAATATGATGGATTTATTACTGGTGCCACTTTAGATATTAACGGTGGTGTCTACAATATGTAGTGCTTATCATGAATGAAGAATTAACTCTTAGCTAAGAGTTGAATTATTTTAAATTAACAAATATCAGTATATTGGTAAACCAATTTGGTGAGTCAATTCAAAAACGCCTTTCTTATGAATTTTTCATGGTCTAAATTATTTCAATTTGTTTTAGTAGGTATGGTTGTTATGTCTTGCAAAGAAGAAAATACATCTGTTATAGAACATACGACTGAAACACCCACAATACAAGAGCATCCTAAACTTATACTTACGGCACAAGGAGTCAAAGATATTAGAGCCCAATTGGGTAATATTCCAATTTTTGATAATACTTTAAAAGCAGTTCAAGAGGAAATAGATGCAGAAATTGCTTTAGGTATAGATACACCAATTCCTGTAGATTATTCTGGTGGTTATACACATGTACGTCATAAAAGTAACATGGTAATGATGCAAAAAGCAGGTGTTTTGTATCAAATTTTAGATGACGAAAAATATGCGAAGTATGTAAAAGACATGTTAATGCAATATGAAGCGATGTATAAAACATTGCCATTACATCCAAAAACGAGATCCTATGCAAGAGGTAAATTATTCTGGCAATGTTTAAACGATTCTAATTGGTTGGTGTATGTGAGTCAGGCTTACGATTGTATTTATAATTATTTGTCTGAAGACGAACGGAACACGCTAGAAAACAATTTGTTTAAACCCTTTGCAGATCATATTTCAATAGATAGTCCACAATTTTACCAAAGAGTACACAATCATAGTACATGGGGAAATGCAGCTGTGGGTATGATTGGTTTAGTTATGAATGACGAAGAGTTAATCGATCGCGCACTTTATGGTATTAAAGGTTTAACATTAGATGCTAATAAAAAAGATGATGATGGTGGCTTTTTAAATAAAGACGGGAAAGCTGGTTTTCTAGCAAATATAGAAGAGCCGTTTTCACCAGATGGTTATTATAACGAAGGACCATATTACCAACGTTACGCCATGTATCCGTTTTTAATTTTTGCAGAAGGATTACATAACGTAAAACCAGAATTAAAAATATTTGAATATAAAGAGGGAGTGCTTTTGAAATCTATTAATGCACTTCTAAACTTATCGGATGCAGATGGTGATTTCTTTCCGCTTAACGATGGTCAAAAAGGCATGTCTTATTATAATGATGCTTTAGTTACAGCAGTAGATATTTCATACCATTTTGGAACACAAGATCCAGGATTATTAACTATCGCTAAAGAACAGAATAAAGTCTTATTGGATGATTCTGGTTTGGCTGTTGCACTTGGAATAAAAAATGGAAACGAAAAACCATTCAACAAAAAATCAATTAATTTATCGGATGGACCAGAAGGAACACAAGGAGGTGTTGCTATTTTGAGAAATGAAGATATAGAGCTGGTTTTTAAATATGCAGCACAAGGTTCTAGTCATGGTCATTATGATAAGTTGTCGTATTCATTATATGAAAAAGGCGAAGAAATCCTTCAAGATTACGGTTTAGCACGATTTGTAAATATCGAACAAAAAGGTGGTGGAAATTACCTAAAGGAAAACAAAACCTGGGCTAAACAAACTATTGCGCACAATACGGTGACACAAAATGAAACCTCTCATTTTAATGGGAAGTATGACATAGGAAGTCAACATCATTCGGTTTTAAATTATTTTTCTTCAGAAAATGAAAACGTACAAGTTGCAAGTGCAAAAGAGGTAAACGCATATCCTGGAACCGAA
This sequence comes from Winogradskyella pacifica, assembly GCF_013403915.1. Taxonomy (GTDB): domain Bacteria; phylum Bacteroidota; class Bacteroidia; order Flavobacteriales; family Flavobacteriaceae; genus Winogradskyella; species Winogradskyella pacifica. The sequence goes on along the minus strand of NZ_JABFDI010000008.1, from coordinate 36,268 downwards.
ATGCTTCGTACCATGGCAATTCTAAAAGATGAAGATTTTGAAAAGCCGTATATGTTAGATATCATGAAGGTGACGTCAGATAAAGCAAATCAATATGATTTTCCTTATTATTTTTTAGGGCAAGTTGTAGAAACAAACTTCGAATATCAAACTCCTAAATCATTAAACCCTTTAGGAACCAAAAATGGATATCAACATCTGTTTGTTGAAGGAACAGCAAAAGCGTCTAGTGATAATAGTAAATTGTCTTGGTTGAATAAAGGGAAGTTTTACACTTTAACTTCGATTACCAATGCGAATGATGACTTGTTATTTACGAGAATTGGAGCTAACGATCCAGAATTTAACTTAAGACGGGAAGCGGCATTTATGCTGAGACGAAAAAACACTACAAACACGCTATTTGTTTCAGTTATAGAATCGCATGGAGGTTACAGTCCTATTTCAGAATCTGCAGTAAATTCCAATAGTAATATTAAAACGTTGAAAGTAGAATTAGACTCAGAAGATTACACGGCAATTTCAATTACCAATGTAAATGGTAATACAAAACTATTTATAACAGCAAATACAGATACTTCAAAAGAAGCAAACCATAATATAAAAATTAACGATAAGAATTATGAGTGGTCAGGTTCTTATTATTTTAAATAAACCAATAAATAAAAACATATGAAACGATTTAGTGAAAAATACATCATCACAAAAGACATGCAATGGGAAGTACTTGGAGGAGGAGTCTCAAGAAAATTCTTAGGTTACGATAATCAAATTATGATGGTAAGAGTGAAATTTGAAAAAGGAGCATTAGGATCACCGCATCAACATTTTCACACACAAGCAACGTTTTGTGTTTCAGGTAAATTTGAATTTGAAATTGATGGTGTAAAACAAATTGTTGAAGCGGGAGACGGAGTTTATATTGAACCTAATTTATTGCATAGTGCTGTTTGTTTAGAAGAAGGAGAGCTAATTGATACATTTAGCCCTGTAAGAGAAGATTTCTTAAGTGGAGGTGCTGTCTCTTATTTTGGGGACAAGTCCTAAGTCAAAAATCTACTAGTCTTATCTAGAGGTTAAAACAGTTTTACTCCATTATGGAGATTTTGTTTTACATTCACCTCACGTATTACCTAATTCAAACTGTACCTTCCGTAGGTACTGTGATAAATGTCTTTAGTGCTATACGTGAGGGTTTTATATAATTGTAATTAAATTCCTACAATTGAAGTTAATAGTTGCTATTTTAACTTAAACCTTTGCTATTTTAACATATAAAATTTACGAAAACGTTGTAATTAACAAATATTTATATATATTTGGTAAACCAATCTGGTCAACCAATTTGGTCAACCAAACAAAAACACATAAAACATTTCTCAATTTAATTGTGTTTGTATACCTATTTTAATAGGGATAATAAGGTAACGATAAAGGACTAACAAATTTAATCTAAACAATGAATTATGAATTTAAAAGTTAAACTTACTACAATTATCGCACTACTCTTTAGTGTGATGATTTTTGCTCAAGATAGCTATACCTTAACAGGTACGGTGACTTCCGCAGTTGATAATATGCCCATACCTGGAGCAAACATTATTATTATAAAAACAACTAGAGGTGCAACTACTGATTTTGATGGTAATTATCAATTAGAGGTAAGTAAAGGTGATGTTGTTCAGTTTTCATATGTTGGTTATGTAACGCAAACGGTAATCATTGATGCTCAAACAACATATAGTGTTCAATTAGTTGAAGATGCTAATACATTAGAAGAGGTTGTTGTTGTGGGTTATGGTACACAAAAGAAAAGTCATTTAACTGGTGCGATATCTAAAGTTAAAAACGAAAACTTAGACCAAATTGCAGTAGCTCGTGTAGATGATGCTTTAATTGGTCAGGTTTCAGGTGTTAACATTCAAGCAACTTCAGCAGAAGCTGGTGCTGCACCGACTATTACCATTAGAGGTTTTGGATCTATAGCTGCTGACTCTGGGCCAGCTGTAGTGGTAGACGGAATTGTAGTAAGTTCTGATTTTCTTGGTTCTTTAAATATGAATGATGTAGAATCTTTTGAAGTATTAAAAGATGCGGCATCTGCAGCTATTTATGGTAGTGAAGGTGCAAATGGTGTTATTTTGATTACTACTAAAAGTGGTAAGGAAGGGAAAACAAGATTTAGCTATGATACTTATACTGGGTTTAAAGAGGCTCATGAAAGTGAAGATTATAAGAAGAGTGTGTCTGGTTGGGCTGCTCAAGAAATGGCTGCTACAGGAGAACTTTCTAATACAACCAAATACGCACAATTATTAGTAGAAACGCTTGGTGTTGATAGAGATTGGCAAGAAGTATTTTTTGATGGAGGAACCATTACGAGTCATTCTTTTTCTGCAAGAGGTGGTACTAAAGATACAAAATTCAGTTCGTCACTTAGTTTTCTTGAAGATGAAGGTGTTGTAATCACTGACAACTATAAGTTATTAACAGGAAGGTTAAAATTAGATACTAAATTAACTAAAAATCTTAGATTCGGAATTAATGCCACTCCTTCATATTCAAAACGAAGAGCATTACCTACTTCTATCCACAACCCATTAAGACAATCACCTTGGTTGCCTATATATCATACTGCAGAGTCGCTTCAGTTTACTGATCCAGCTGCAAACATTCAAGTAGGTGATTATTTTGCAGAGGATGATTTAATTAATATAGATGTGGATCCTACGGATAGTTTTGGTGCAAGTAGACCACGTACTACGGGAGATTCAAATCCTTATGCTCAGTATGTAGAAAGAGAACACTATGAGTATAATACAAAATTGTTAGGTTCTACCTATTTAGAATATGAAATTATCGATGGTCTTAAAGCAAAAACATCTCTTGGTGTAACATTAGATTTTCGTAAGAGAACAAGATGGGATGGAACACTGCATCACTCAGGTGGAGCAGGTAGAGCAGCTTACAGTTTAGAGAATAGGTTTAGATCTAGAATAATCTCAGATAACACATTAAATTATAGCAAAACAATTGGTGATCACGATTTTGATGTGTTAGCAGGTTTTTCTGTACAGTCTAGAAATTCTGAATTAAGTTCTATTGAAGGTAGTGGGTACTCTAATGATCTACTTAAAAACTTAGAAGGTGCAACTTTGTTTACTGAGCCTGTAGAAATTAACCTAGTACAAAGAAAGATCGGTTATTTTGCTAGAGTTAACTATGCGTATGCTAATAAGTATTTATTATCGGCTTCGTTTAGACGTGATGGTAGTTCTGTTTTCGGAATAGACTCTAAATGGGGTAATTTCCCAGCGGTCTCTGTTGGTTGGAATGTGTCGAAAGAAGACTTCTTAATAGATAGTGGTTTCTTAAATAATTTAAAATTCAGATTTAGTTATGGTCTTACAGGAAGTGAGAATTTTGATACAGGAAACGATATTACTGATGTTTGGCCTTACTTAGCATTATTGGATAATAATAATGCCATTACTGAAGGTGGAGTTACCGCAGGTGTTTCTGCTCTTAATATTGCAAATGCATTATTACAATGGGAAGCTTCAGAAGAATACAATCCTGGAGTAGATTTCGCAATACTAAATAATAGAATATCCGGATCGGTTGATTATTACAAGAGAACAAGTGATAAATTATTATTAGAAAACCCTGTATCGTATGTTTCTGGATTTAATTCTGGTATCGTAAATTTAGGTAAAGTAGAGAATAGTGGATGGGAATTTGAGTTAAGAACAAAGAACATCGCTAAAGAGAACTTTAGTTGGAGCACTACAGTTATAGCATCAACAAACAAAAATAAATTGTTAGATATGGGGGATTCAGACGGAGCACTATTAGAAGATACTTTTGGTAGAAACTCTCAGTGGATTAACTCTGTTGGAAATCCGTTATCATCATTTTATGGTTATGTTGTAGATGAAGAATTAGGGATTGAGTATTATGATTCTCCTTGGATTCCAATTAATGGTAGATCAGAAGATGTTATCGTTAAGGATTTAAACGGTGATGGTATAATTACGGATGAGGATAAGACAATACTAGGTGATCCATACCCAGACATTGTATGGAGTGTAACAAATGAATTTAAGATTGCGGATTTTGATTTTTCTTTCATGCTTCAAGGAAGTCAAGGCGCACAAGTTAAAAATATTGGAGATCAGTATTTTGGTACGGATTGGACAGGTGCTACTACAAGTCCACAAGCAGTTGTTGATGCGGGGGTTATATCTCATACATCTTTCCTTCAACAAAGAGTTCATACAAATGATGTCGTTCAAAGTGCAGGCTATTTTTCTTTGAGAAATATAAACCTTGGATATACAATACCAGATAGTGTAGTATCTAAAATAGGTGTTGAAAAACTAAGAATTTACGCAACAGCTCAAAACTTGGTTTATATTACATCTGATGAGTATCATGGTTTCAACCCAGAGTTTGTAGATGATTCCAACCCTAGACAATACGGAGCTCAAAGAGGTGGTACACCAATATTTAAAACCTTATCACTTGGTTTAAACGTTAATTTTTAATTGAAATAAAACACACCAAATTATGAAACATATAAAATATTTAATTTTTGCTGTAACAGGATTTGTTTTCACCGCCTGTGATACAGATGAATTTTTAAATCCATTGCCAGATACGGCTATTGTTGTCGAAAATTTTTATCAAACTGATGCAGATGTATTAGCTGGGATTATTGGAATTTATGATGCCATACAAGGAGTTAATGAAAATACAGACTCTAGTTACGAGAGATCAAATAGAGGTGTTCAAGTAGAATATCTTTTAACAGAACACCGTACAGATAATACTAGAGGTAAAACGTCTGAAGGTTCTAAGGCTGATTTTCATAGATACTTAATTGATGCTACTAATGCACAATCAGAAGATTACTACCAGTCTATGTATCAGATTATTTTTAGAGCAAATGATATTATGAATTACGTCAATGCTGCTAACGAATCTAATAGAGTAAAATATGTGGCTGAAGCTAAATTTTTAAGAGCTTATGCATACTTTAATTTAGTGAGGTTATTTGGAGATGTGCCTTTAGTAACTTCGGTCGTAGGGCCAACAGAAAATGGTGCGCTGTTTACTAGAATTGCAAAAGAACAGATTTATGAACAAATTATTTCAGATTTAGAAGACGCGAAAGATGCTTTAGATAATACTTATAAATCTAGAGCGTCAAAAGCAGCTGCACAAGGATTGTTAGCAAAAGTATATTTAACGCAAGGTGTAAATTATGGTGTCGCTGCGCAATTATGTGTTGATATTAAGAATAGTGGTTTTGCCTTACAAGATGATTTTTCTGATGTATTTTACAATGAATTAAACGATGAAATTATTTTTGCTATTCAGTATGAGTTTGGAAATGCTAATGAAAGTCAAGCTTTTTCTGCTGAATTTACATCTTTTAACCGTCAAGGTAGAGAAGATGGTCTAAACTTAGTTGAAGATAATTTAATTGCAGATTTTGCTATGTACGGAGGAAACAGAACAGCAGCTTCTTATACTTCTTTTGGTGTTGGTACTAACATAACGAATGAAGTCATTAAGTTTTTACCAGACGGAACAGATCTTAATGCAATCCCTGAACCAACTTATGGTCCTAGTGCTCAACAAGCGGGTAATGATTGGATTATTTTACGTTATTCTGATGTATTGTTAATGCATGCTGAAGCAATTTTAGCTGGTGGAGCTCAAACAAATAGTAGTGCAGCAATAGATTCTTACATGGAAGTAAGAGTAAGAGCTGGTTTTGATGCCGTAACAGACCGTCCTTCAATACTAACTAAAGAGGCATTACTTGTAGAAAGACGTGTGGAATTAGCTTTTGAAAATCAACGTTTCTTTGATTTAGTGAGATTTGGAGTTGCTAATGAAGTTATTGGGAATTATGCTACGTCTCAAGGATTTAATGACTATGATGCTAGACAATTATTATTGCCAATCCCATCAAGAGAAATCAATTTAAGCGGTACACCTCCTCTTTTAGGACAAAACCCAGGATATTAACAACTAAATTTTTAAAGACATGAAAAATAAAATAAATATTTTTAGTAAAGTAACAGTGTTGTTCCTCTGCTTTATTACAGCTGTAGCTTTTAATAGTTGTGAAAGCGCTTATGAGTTCGATTTACCGGAGTCAGGTTCACAAGCGGATACAGTGTTGCCAACAGCAGACTTTTCGTATATTCCAGATCCGGTTAATTTTAATACAATTCAATTCACAGATCTTTCGTTTCAATCTATAAATTATTTATGGGATTTTGGAGGCGGAGATACCACAACCGAAAGAGATCCTGTATATACATTTCCAGCTGTAGAAGGGACTTACCCCGTAACATTAACAGCTAGTGATGCTAATGGTGCTTCAGATACTGTGACTATAGATGTTGTTGTGGTAGATGTATTTGTAGCTGTTACACCTGAAATTTTAAATGGAGATTTTCAAGATGGAACAAGTGATTGGAAATTCGATAGCTTCACTGGTGGTAATACAAACCCTTTTAACTCTAGTAGTGATGGGTCTTGGTTAAATTATGATGGTTCAGATAACGGATCTAAAACAAAAGGTGCAAAATGGACAAGTAGTACTTCTGCAGGAGCTTATCTTAGTTCTAACACAAGATACGCTTACCAAGCAATAACAGTATCTAATGTGGATGGTTCAGGGTTGCCAGTTAACTATATTTTAGAATTTGAATATGCTATAAAAGATGACGGTACTCAAGCTCCAGGAGATAATAGAATTATTGGCGGAATCATAGACGGTCATTTCAGTGATGGTGCAGATGCAATTGTGAGTTTCGATGCGGCTCCATTAGCGATGTTTGTAGGAGATGAAGATCTTGGAAAAACAGTGTTTACAACAGTACAAATTCCATTTACTGCCAATGCTACTGGTGAGGTTTCTATACTAATTTATGGAGTAACAGATGTTGATGCTTATGTTGACAATGTGAAGGTTTATCCAGCCGATTAATTTTAATATCACGATGAAAAATTTCCGAAAAAATTTATTAGTTTTTTTACTGATGGCATTTGTATCTGTTAACGTTACTTCTCAAAACACGGAAAGTAACGTTACAGAGTCGGATAAAAAAATTGAAAATAAAAAGAGCAAGAAGAGTAAAAAGAAGAAAGGGAAAAAGAAAAAAGTAAAACTCCCAAAAATAGATCTTAGTCATTGGAAAGTAACATTACCAGTGGCAAATGAAAAGGGGAGGCCCTATGAAATAGACCCACCAGAGATTTTAGATTTTGCTAATAACGAGATTGCAAAACCTTATATGTACATAGATTCGACTAAAGGAGCCATTGTGTTTCATGCCATGCCAACGGATTCTAAGACCAAGAATACAAAATATACAAGGTCAGAGTTAAGAGAGCAATTGGTGCCAGGTGAAAATAATGTCAATTGGACGTTTAAGCAAGGTGGTAACATGAAAGGGAAGTTGCAAATGGAGGATGTTACTAGAGATTCAGATGGCAAATACCATCGTGTCATTATCATGCAAATCCATGGAAGATTAACCAATGAACAACGCGATTTAATTGGAGAAGATGATAACAACGCTCCTCCAATACTTAAAATCTATTGGGATAAAGGTAAAATAAGAGTAAAATCTAAAGTTCTAAAAAACCTTAGTGCCTCAGATACTGAGATATTACATGATGATGCTTGGGATGATGATGATGGTTTTAATTTTGAACAAGAAGTTGGTTTTAAAAAATTCACCTTAGAAGTTCAAGTTACAGATGGCAAAATGTTAATTATTTTAAATAACACTGAGTTTAAATCTTATGAAAGTATTCACATTAAGAAATGGGGAGTATTTGAAAACTATTTTAAAGCAGGAAATTATTTCCAATCTAGAGATGAAGGAGCCTTTGCTAAAGTAAATTTTTATGAGTTAGAAGTGAGCCATTAAAAGATGTGTTTTGAGTTAGTCGCTTATTGAATTCTACGGTTGTTTAGTTGTATAAGTAGGATTCTTTGAGCGCTAATAAATAGTCCTATTTATGTTCCTCTTTTATTATTATTTACATAACTTTAGCCCTTGTAATCTGGTTAACCAATTTATAAGTTTTTAAAATATGAAATTAAAAATATTAGCAAAAGTAGATAGTCTCGATACACAAAAGTCCATAATTTCTAAAATAGGTGAGCTTATAAATTTTAAAAATCTTGAACCAGGGGATAAGTTACCTTCAGAGCGAATGTTATCTGAAAAATTCGAAGTGTCCCGCAGTAATGTTAGAGAAGCAATTCAAAAACTTGAATTATATGGGCTACTCGATTCAATTCCGCAAAGTGGAACATTTGTAGCTAATATTGGTGTTATTGCGATGAACGGTATGATTGAGGATATTCTTAGGTTAGAGGATCCAGATTTTAAATCTTTAGTCGAGACCAGAATTTTATTAGAACTTAAAACAGTTCGCTTAGCGTCACTTAGGAGAACAGAAGAGGATTTAGAGAAGATAAAAGAAGCTTTAGATGCGTATTCGGAAAAGGTATTAAGAGGTGAAGACGCTGTACAAGAAGATTTGTTATTTCACTTAGCTATAGCTAGAGCTAGTGGAAATAGTATAATGAATAATTTTATGTTAATAATTACGCCTGAAATCATAACTAATTTTGAAAAGTACCATGTGTGCGATAAGAAATTAGCTAACCTAAGTATTTCAGAGCACCAGGATATTTTTGAAGCTATTAAAAAGCAAGATCCTAAGCTAGCAAAACAAAAAATGAAAGATCACTTTACTGTGTTATATCAGTATTGTTATAACATTAAAAAGTCAACTTAATTCAAAATAAATGAAAAAAGCAGGGAAAAAATTAAAAGGATTGAGATGGTGGATAGTTGCATTAATTGCTATTGCGACTATCATCAATTATATTGATCGTACGTCTTTAAGTGTGCTTTGGCCAGAAATTGCCAAAGATTTATATCCAGGACACACAGCAGATGAGACAAAAGAAATATATGCCTTAATTTCAATCATCTTTGTTTTTTCTTACGCTTTTGGACAAGCCATATTTGGAAAAATTTTCGATTGGGTTGGTACAAGAATGGGATTTGTACTCTCAATTGGTGTTTGGTCTATTGCTACGGCATTACATGCTTTTGCGAGTGGTATTTTAAGTTTTGGGATATTTCGTGCCATACTAGGTGTTTCTGAAGCCGGAAACTGGCCTGGTGCAACGAAAGGAAATGCAGAATGGTTTCCTACCAAGGAACGTGCCCTTGCACAAGGAATTTTTAATTCTGGTGCCGCTATTGGCGGTATAGTTTCTATTCCATTAATCGCTACGTTATCAATATATTTTAACTGGAAAGCTATATTTATTTTTATCGGTTTAGCAGGTTTGCTTTGGTTGATACCATGGTGGATTTTAGTAAAATCAGGTCCTAGCGATCACCCATGGATTACAGATGAGGAACGTGAATATATTTTAACAGGCCAAAAAAATGAAGATTTTGATGGTGATGGAGTAGAAGATCAAGAATACAATCCTAATACAGGAGAGTTATTGGGCCATAAACAAAGTTGGGGTGTCATATTAGCTTCAGCAGCAATCGATCCAATTTGGTGGCTATTTGTTTTTTGGATACCAATTTATCTGAATGAAGTTTTTGCTATGGATGTAAAGTCAATGGCATTATACGGATGGGTGCCTTATGCAGGTGCAATGGTAGGAGCTTATTATGGTGGTATTTTAGCTCGAAATAAGCTTAAAAAAGGCTGGAATGTTGATAAAACACGTAAAATGGTAATTACACTGGGTTGTTTCGTAATGCTACCGGCATTATTAGCAATGGCTAATCCACTTGGTATTGAAACAGCTGTAATTAGCTTCTTAAATAATATTGGAGCTGTGGACATGAGTATAACGGATATGCAAAATCCAGGTGCTACAACAGCTGTGATATTAATGGCCATTATTTTATTTGGTTTTCAAACAGCAATTGGGAATGTTCAGACATTACCTAGTGATCTTTTTAGTGGAAAAACAGTAGGTTCTTTAGCAGGTTTTTCTGGTATGGCGGCTAAACTTACGGCAGCTGGTTTAACTTATTTAGTACCATGGTTAACCAGTGGTGGGAATTACACACCCGCTTTTATAATTGGTGCAACGTTATCACTATTAACGGTAGCTAGCGTATGGTTATTTATTCCGAAAGTAAAACCAGTAATGAGAAAAGTATAACATAATTATATATATATTAAATTAATAAAGATGAGTGAGAATAAAGGAAAAGTTGCTATAGTTACAGGAGCAACAGGAGGTATTGGTTTTGAAGTAGCAAAACGATTAGGGAAAGATGGATATACTGTATTTTTAAATGGTATTGATGATAATGCTGGTGCAGAAAGAATTAAAGAACTTGCTGCAGAAGGCATCATTGCAGAGTATTACGGATTTGATGTTACTAAAGAAGATGAGGTAGCGGCAAACATCAAAAAAATTGGTGATAAATACGGAAGAATAGATGTACTCGTAAATAATGCTGGTGGATTAGGTGGTAGATCTCGTTTTGAAGAAATGACAACTGAGTTTTACAGAAACGTAATGGCACTTAACCTTGATTCAGTTTTCTTTGCGTCAAGAGCAGCGATACCATACTTGAAGAAAGGGGATCATCCGTCTATAATTAACTATACATCTAATGCAGGATGGACTGCAGGTGGACCAGGAGCTGGAATCTACGGAACTTCTAAAGCTGGAGTTCACGCAATAACTAGAGCCTTAGCAAAAGATTTAGCGGAATACGGAATTAGAGTAAATGCTGTATCTCCAGGTACAATTGATACACCATTCCACGCGCAAATTAAAGCGACGAAACCAGAGGTTTTTGCTTCATGGGCTAATAATATTATGTTAGGAAGATTAGGTCAACCAGAAGATGTTTCTGGTGTTATTTCTTTCTTAGCAAGCAAAGATGCGTCATTTATCACAGCTGAAACTATTCAAATTGGTGGTGGACAAGCTTTAGGTATCTAATACTGAAGATAAAAATTATATTAAAAAAGCGTTATTGTAGAGATACAATAACGCTTTTTTTATTTGGAAGAATCCCTAACAATTAATTCAGCTTTCAAGATTATTTTATTTAAGCTTTGCTTTAGTTCTGGTTCATTAACGCGTTTAAGAAATGTTTCAGCAGCAAGACGCCCAATATCTTTACTATGTTGTTCTATGCTAGATATAGACGGTGTAACTAATGATGTAAACAGTTCGTTTCCAAAACCAATTAATCGAATTGTCTCTGGCACATTAATCTCATTTTCATTCAGAATTTGCAAAGCTCCTAGAGCGGCATAATCACTTGCGACATATACAGCATCAGGTCTGTTCTCTAGTTGAAGTAATCGTTCCATTTCTCGTCTACCATCTTCAAGTGTTAAAGAACTTTCAATGATTAAACTATCGTCTATTGGGAGATCATTTTTCTTTAAAGCATCAACATAACCTTTAATTCGGTTATTAAAAATACGGGTCCTTCGATAACCACCGATATGTGCAATCCGTTTACACCCCTTTTCAACTAAATGTTCAACAATCATATGACTACTGTCATAATCATTGATTCCGACATAATCGACATTCAAGTCATTTTCACCGCGATCAAATAATATTAATGGAATGCCTTTTGATTTTATTTTTTCGTAATGAGATAAATCAACGGTTTCATTTGCCATAGAAGCAATAATACCATCAACCTGTGTAAATAATAAGGTGTCTATATTTTTACATTCTTTATCAAAAGATTCATTAGATTGTGTGATAATAATATTGTATCCCGCTTTATTAAGCACAGCTTCCATATGTTCTAAAACAGATGAAAAGAAATTACTATTGGTTCTCGGTACAATAACGCCTACTAAATTACTTTTTCCTTTTCGTAAGGCGCTCGCCAAATGATTAGGTTGGTAATCTAATTCTTTAGCAATACGTTTAACTGCTTTTTTTGTTTTATCACTAATCCGCGAATCATCATGCATAGCTTTAGAAACAGCGGCAGGTGAGATGTTTAAGACGTTTGCAATGTCTTTTAAGGTAGTTCTTTTTTTATTCGCCAAGTTTTTATATATTTGCTTAATCGATTAAGCAAATATAATAGTTTAACGCTAAGAATCAAAACTTGTACGTTTTGATTTATTTTTAAATCTATTGGTTAATCGATTAAGCAAAATAATTTTATAACTAAATAAACAAATATTCAGAATGAAAAAAGTAGTCACTTTTGGAGAAATTATGCTAAGATTAGCACCTCAAGGTTTTTTAAGATTTTCACAAGCAAATAATTTTGATGCCATCTACGGTGGTGGAGAATCTAACGTTGCTGTTTCTTTAGCAAATTATGGTGTACCTGTTGATTTTGTAACACGTTTACCAAAGAATGATATTGGAGAATGTGCAATGATGGAAATGCGTAAAAGAGGAGTTGGTGTAGATAAAATTATTTATGGTGGAGACCGTTTGGGTATTTATTTCTTAGAAACGGGAGCTGTAAGTAGAGGATCTAAAGTTGTATATGATAGAGCACATTCTGCAATTTCTGAAATTACACCAGGCATGATAGATTGGAAATCTGTTTTTAAAGATGTGGCTTGGTTTCATTGGACAGGTATTACACCTGCAATCTCTCAGGGTGCAGCAGATGCCTGCTTAGAAGCTGTAAAAGTAGCTAGTGAAATGGGTGTTACTATTTCTACAGATTTAAATTATAGAGCTAAACTTTGGACGTTCTGTGATGAAGCACATAGAGAAAAAATAATGACTGAATTAACGTCATATTGTGATGTTGTTTTAGGAAACGAAGAAGATGCAGAAAAGCACTTTAATATTAAGCCAGAAGGTTTAGATATTACAACGCAAGGACACGATGTAAAAGCAGAAGCGTTCTTGTCTGTTTGTAAGCAAATGATGGATAAATTCCCAAGAGCTAAAAAGGTGATTACAACCTTAAGAGGGTCTATTTCCGCGTCTCATAATACATGGGCTGGTGTGTTATACGATGGTAAAAAAATGTACGAGACACGTCAATACCAAATCACAGATATCGTTGATCGTGTTGGTGGTGGTGATTCATTTATGGGTGGCTTAATCTATGGATTATTAAAATATCCTGAAGACGATCAAAACGCATTAGACTTTGCTGTTGCAGCGTCTTGCTTAAAACATACAATCAAAGGTGATGCAAATTTAGTAACCGTTTCTGAAGTTGAAAAACTAATGGGTGGTGATGCATCTGGGCGTGTAGCTAGATAGTAGGTTTATAGTAGTGTTGGTAAATTGTTTATTTAATTTACCAACACTACATTTTTAAAATAATTATTCAGATTAACTGATAAAACTAGTAATAATAAGATGGCAAATTATACAAGAATAGAAGTTGTAAATGTTATGAAACAAACTGGTATGGTGCCATTGTTTTATAACGCAGATTTAGAGATTAGTAAAAAAGTAATTAAAGCAACGTATGATGGTGGTGCACGTTTACTTGAATTTACTGCAAGAGGAGATTTTGCTCACGAAGTTTTTGGTGAGCTTAATAAGTATGTTTTAAAAGAAATGCCAGGCATGATAATGGGGGTTGGTTCAGTAACCGACGCAGCTTCGGCTTCTCGTTTTATGGCTTTAGGAGCAAATTTTATTGTAACTCCTGTTTTTAGAGAAGATATTGCTATTGTATGTAACCGTTGTAAAGTATTATGGTCTCCTGGTTGTGGTACATTAACAGAAATCTGTAGAGCTGAAGAGCTAGGCTGTGAGGTTGTGAAATTATTTCCAGGTGATATCTATGGTCCTGCATTTGTTAAAGCAATTAAAGGCCCTCAGCCATGGACGAGTATTATGCCAACAGGTGGAGTGTCTCCAACAAAAGAGAATTTAGAAGGTTGGTTTAATGCAGGTGTAACTTGTGTAGGAATGGGCTCTAAATTAATTGCAAAAGGTGCAGATGGTAAGTATGATTTAGCTAAAATTGAATCTGATACTAGAAATGCATTAAGTATAATTAGTGCTTTAAAATCATAACTATTGAAATCATCAGCTGTAACTATTAAAGAACTTTCATTTTTATCAGGATATTCAATATCTACAGTTTCCAAAGCTTTAAATAATAAGCTTGAGATTAGTAAAGGCACAAGAGAAACTATTAAAACTATTGCAAAACAGTATAATTATGTTCCAAATAATTATGCTGTTTCGCTTAGAATGCAGAAAACAGGTTCCATTGCTGTAATAGTACCAGATATAACTAAAGCTTGTTATAGTCATTCTCTTAGTCATTTACAAACGTCGGCTGAAAGCTTTGGCTATAGAATTCTATTTTACCAATCCTTTTACTCTAATACAAAAGAGTTAAATTGTGTAACAAGTCTTAGTGATGGCTCTATAGATGGAATCATCGTGGTGTCTTCAGAAAGCAAGGAAAACTCAAATTACGTAAATAATGCATTTCCTATTGAATTACTTCATGTAGATAGTAATCAATCTGTAGAGGAAATTAATGACCTGTCATACACTAGTTTATTAAATGTATTAAAAGGGTAATTCAAATTTTAAAGAATTATTCAATAATACATTTTAAGGTTTGGACTGATTTCTGAGATTTTATAAAGTTGATGTAATATAAACCTTTTGCTAAATCAGAAACATCTAATGTGTTATTGTTGAGTCGATTAAATATCGGTACGTCTTTACCAGAACTATCATAGAATCGTATATGATCATAATCCTTTGCTTCAATATTTTTAAAAGTGACCAAATTTTTCGTAGGGTTAGGAAACAATAGCACTTCTTCATTTTGTAATTCAATATCTAAAAGAGATAAAGGCTCTATTTCCTCAATACTAAAATTGTTAAATAGAACGACTTCATCTTGTAAATCGTCACTATTAATCAGACTTCTATAAATTCCCCATTTTGGTCTTGCAAAATCAGCACCATCTTGCCACATGTCTATAGCGTCATTAATATAATTTAAAATTGACAAATTATCTGAAATACGATCAATACTTATAGAGTAATGGCCTTCATTGCCATAAGTAATGCGTTCAGTAACTTCTACCCAATGCCCTCTAAATAGATCCAAATTAGCGGTTTCAATAGTAGTTTGGTTAGTGGTTGGTGTATATCTCAATTCTATACGATCAGGATTTGCTTTTCTGGCCGTAAGTGTTAGCATAGGAATAGATGCATAAGGACCACCAACAGATTTTATTTGATGTAAATGTGTAAAGTTCGGTGACACCATAAAATTACTAGGTAATTTAAACTTCCATTTGTATTCTACTATTTCGCCCGCTATCGCTTTTAAATAATCTGGTGATTGATCATAGGTTTTTATTTCTGTTCGTTGTCTATCAAAATTTTGACATCGATCATTATCTGGTGTTTTGTGTGCTATAAATCGAAACACATTAGCATTTAATTCGGTGTCAAAGAGTTCATCAATATGTCTTCCAAATTCCGCATGATTACAATCTGGGACTTCAATAACATTATACCCCGGAGCTAAAACAGCGTTTATATCTTCATAAGTATTTCCAGATTCATTGGCATTTAGTGTAACCTGAGCAATGGATATTTGTATAAAAATACAAGAGGCTAGTCCTGCAAATAATCTTCTTTTCATAATTCGGTTTTAGATTGATAAATTAAATTGGTTAACCAATATAAGATTAATTTCCAGCAGCCTAGATCGCTTTAGGGTAAATGATGAATTTGTTAAAATATTGTTCATTTTGTTATATTAATGTCAGTTATTTCTTAAAACACTAAAAAAAGGTTTGGTTTTTTATTAAATTAATTACGAAAACGTTATCTCTTTTGATTTTTTTGTTATATTTGGTAAACCAGATTGGTAAACCAGTTTAATAATCTAATAATTAATCTATTAAAACAACAATTATGAATAAAACATTACTCTTATTATGTCTAATGACATCTTTCTCGATTTTGGCACAGGATCCTGTGGTACAAAATGATGCATTTGCTGAAATCCCAAAAGAACCTGGTACAAGTGATTGTTCTTGTTCTCACTGGATAAATAAAGATTTAGGTGATCAGGGGGAAACTTCAGCCTCAGGACTAACCTCTCCTAATAGTGCTGTTAAATTTGATGATTTTGAATCTGATTTAATTTATCAAGAAGTAGAGGTATTAGCCAATACCAATTATAAATTAACTTATGCAGTTAGATTTAATGATGGTGCAGACCCTGACGTTACACCAAGTTCTATTGAAATGCGTATTTTAAAAGGTTCTGGTTATGAATCTGGTTATACACCTGTTTATTATACAGATGCTACTATTAAGCCAACTTCAGGTTTTGGGTACACAGATATTACAGTTGCAGAACTTGCAGCGAACAATATTGCAATTGATACACAAGTACATCCAGGTAACTCTGATTACCTTGTTTATGAATTTGATTTTAATAGCGGTTCAGAAACAAGTATTGCTATAATGGGTAGAGGTATTGGAAGGCCTAATACACCACCTGCTGATGCTAGTGATTCTAGACCCTGGTTATGGTCTTCAGGTGAGGATGAGATTAGAGTTGATTACTTAACAGTAATAAATCAAGATGCTTTATCTATACAAGAGTTCTCTGCTGCTAATTTAAAAGTTTATCCTAATCCAGCTAAGTCAAATATTACTATTATATCATCAAATCAATCTCAAGTAGATTCTGTTGAGTTATATAATATTTTAGGTTCTAAATTAAAAACGTATTCTAGCTTAGTTGATAACACTATCAATATTTCAGAGATGTCTTCAGGTATTTATTTACTCAAAGTAAACTCTGGCAATAATACAGTAACAAAACGTATTGTAATTGAGTAATTTATAGTCTAATTAATCTTAAAAGGGCAACTTAAAACCATATAAGTTGCTCTTTTCTTTTACCATAAATTCTGATGTAGTAATTAAGCAATCATTAGATATAGACTTGTTCATTAGAACGTAAATTTATATGTAAATTGCTGTTTCTAAACCATTATATATTCTACACTTTTTAAAATAACGTTGATTTTGAAAGAGTCCATAAAATACATGATAATTAGTGCGCTGGCATTTACATTTATGAATGCTTTTGTGAAATCTTTAGACCATTTTAGCGTCTATCAAATTGTATTTTTTAGATCTATAGGATCCTTGTTTTTTACACTTCCATTTTTATTGAAAAATAAAATTTCCCTACTAGGAAATAAAAAAGGATTATTGATAATGCGAAGTATCTTCGGACTCATTTCAATGACATTATTCTTTTTGTCTATAAAGTATATTGCCATGGGAACAGCGGTTTCAATACGATATATAGGTCCAATCTTTGCCGCATTCTTTGCCTTGTTATTCTTAAAAGAAAAAATAAAGCCGATACAATGGTTATTTTTTCTAATTGCATTTATAGGCGTACTTGTGTTGAAAGGATTTGATACCGACATCGAAATTAAAGGAATTGTATTTGCCTTAATATCGGCAGTGTTTGTCGGTTTGGTTTACATTACCATCCGAAAAATTGGAGGTGAAGATCACCCCGTTGTTGTGGTTAATTATTTTATGATTATTTCAGCCGTTATTGGTGGTGTGTTAGCCATTAACGATTGGGTGAATCCTGTGGGTAAAGAATGGCTAGTTTTATTAAGCTTAGGTGTCTTTGGCTATTTTGCTCAATTGTATATGACCAAAGCCATGCAAGCCGGAGAAACGAATCAAGTAGCACCTCTTAAATATCTTGAAGTTATTTTTACCATGATAATTGGCTTGTTTTGGTTTGGAGAAATTTATACAATATGGACCGTTCTAGGAATTTTACTTATTGTCTTAGGTTTAACATTGAATGTTGTGACTAAAAAGAAATAAATAATAGTAGCTCTAAAACAACTCAGAAGCAATCGCTTTTACATTATCACTCTTTCCCATAGAATAATAATGAAGCACTGGGACACCGGCTTGTTGTAACTCTTTAGATTGCGTAATTGCCCATTCAACACCAACTTGTCTAACCTGTTCATTAGTTTTACAACGGTCTACAGCTTCTATTAAATCTTCGGGTAAATCAATTTTAAAGACTTGTGGTAACAGTTGTAAATGGCGCTTTACAGCAATAGGTTTAATACCAGGAATTATAGGCACATTAATCCCTTCTGCTTTAGCGGCTGCAACAAAATCAAAATATTTTTTATTGTCAAAAAACATTTGTGTTACCACATAATCGGCACCAGCATCTACTTTTTCTTTTAGTCGTTTTAAGTCCGTCCTTAAGGAAGGTGATTCAATATGTTTTTCAGGATAACCAGCAACACCAATGCAAAAATCAGATTTATCATCTGCTTCAAGTACATCGTGTAAATAATGTCCTTTATTTAAATTTTGAATTTGACTCACTAAGCCTTTAGCAAACTGATGTCCACCATCACAGGCTTCAAAATATTGCTGATGCTTCATGGCATCTCCTCGCAAAGCCATCACGTTATTTATCCCTAAATAATGACAGTCTACTAATAAGTATTCAGTCTCTTCTTTTGTAAATCCACCGCACAATACATGTGGCACAGTATCAACATCATACTTATGCTTTATTGCGGCACAAATACCAACAGTTCCAGGTCGCATACGCGTGATTTTCCGATCCAAGAGGCCATCTTTTTCAATGTAGAGATACTCTTCTCTAGAGGTGGTAACATCTATAAAAGGAGGTTTAAATTCCATTAAAGGCTCAATATTATTATAGAGTTGCTGAATGCTATTTCCTTTTTTTGGTGGAATAATTTCAAAAGAAAATAGTGTTTTTCCGTTGGCGTTTTTTATGTGGTCTGTTACTTTCATATCAATTGCCCACGAGAGTGGGTATCTCTTTAATTACTAATTATATTCTAAAATAGATTCCTGTCTGCGCAGGAAAAACAACTAATCCGCAATATTCGGACTCAACCATTTCGTTGCTTCTTCATTTGAAATTTCTCTTCGTTTAGAGTAATCTTCAATTTGATCTTCTTTTATTTTTCCTAATCCAAAATAGCGCGCTTCAGGATTGGCAAAATAATAACCGCTGACACTGGCCGCTGGCCACATCGCTAGACTTTCGGTTAATTTTACACCAATGTTTTCTTCAACATTTAAAAGTTTCCAAATCGTTTGCTTTTCTAAATGATCTGGACACGCAGGATAACCTGGAGCGGGACGAATACCTTTATAACTTTCTTTAATTAAATCATCGTTAGTTAAGTTGTCATCATCAGTATAATTCCAATGGTTAATTCGTACCTCTTTGTGTAAATATTCCGCAAAAGCTTCAGCTAAACGATCGGCTAAAGCTTTAATCATAATAGAGTTGTAATCGTCGTGATCAGCTTCAAATTTTGCGGCTAACTCATGAGTTCCGAATCCTGTAGAGACACAAAAACATCCCATATAATCTTGTTTTCCTGTTGCTTTTGGAGCAATAAAATCTGATAAAGCGATGTTGGGTTTTCCTGCTGCTTTTTTAGATTGCTGACGAAGGGTTAAAAACTCATATGTGCTTCGACTGCGCTCAGCATGACTTTCTGGTAGTGTAATTTCAATATCATCATCATTAATCGTATTAGCTTCAAACAACCCGAAGATGCCTTTTGCCTTCAGTAATTTTTCATCAAAAATACGTTTCAGTAATTCTTGTGCATCAGCAAATAATATGGTTGCTTGTTCACCAACGATTTCATCCGTTAAAATCTCTGGATATTTTCCATGCAAATCCCAACTTCTAAAAAATGGAGACCAATCGATAAAATCTTCAAGTTTGGTAATATCAAAACCGTCTACTATTTCAATCCCTAATTGTTTTGGTTTTACAATTTCAGAAGTGTTCCAATTAATTTTGAATTTGTTTTTTCGAGCTTCAGCAATCGTTAAATATTCTTTTTTCTTGGTGCGTTTTAAGAATTGTTCTCGGAATTTATCATACTCTTCGCGAATCTGATCTTTATAAATTTTACTGTCCTTTTTTAATAAATCACCAACTACTGTTACCGCTCGCGATGCATCGTTAATATATACAACAGTATTGCTATAATGTGGTGCGATTTTTACAGCAGAATGTGCTCTAGAGGTTGTAGCTCCCCCAATTATAATTGGAATTGTTACGTTTTGTTTTTCGAGTGCTTTAGAGACATAAACCATTTCGTCTAGCGATGGTGTTATTAAGCCGCTCAGCCCAATAATATCAACCTTTTCTCTTATGGCTGTTTCCACAATTTTTTCAGGTGGCACCATAACTCCAAGGTCAATGATTTCATAATTATTACAACCTAAAACGACACTCACAATATTCTTTCCAATATCATGCACATCTCCTTTGACGGTTGCCATTAAAATTCGACCTGCAAATTCTTGTTTCCCGTCTTTCTCAGCTTCAATAAAGGGTTGAAGATAGGCCACCGCCTTTTTCATGACGCGAGCCGATTTTACCACTTGGGGTAAGAACATTTTACCACTTCCAAATAAATCACCAACCACATTCATACCAATCATTAAATGACCTTCTATAACATGAATTGGTTTCTCCGAAGCTTTTCGTGCTTCTTCAACATCTTCTATAATAAAGGCATCAATACCTTTAACTAAAGCGTGTGTAATTCGTTCTTGTAAAGGATCGCTTCGCCATTCTAAGACTTTATCTTCCTGTTCTTTTTTCTGTCCTTTTACCGATTCGGCATAATCCAATAAGCGTTCTGTAGCATCATCGCGTCTATCAAATAAAACATCTTCGACCCGTTCTAATAAATCTTTATCTATTTCGTCATAGATTTCGAGCATTGTTGGGTTAACGATTCCCATATTCATACCATTTTTAATCGCATGATATAAAAAAGAGGAGTGCATCGCTTCACGAACAACGTTATTACCTCTAAAAGAAAACGACACATTACTGACTCCACCAGAAACATTAGCATAAGGTAGATTTTCGCGAATCCATTTGGTGGCTTCAAAAAAGTCGAGTGCATTTCTACGATGCTCATCCATTCCTGTTGCCACAGGAAATATATTAGGATCAAAGATGATATCTTGAGGCGGAAATTTAAGTTCGTTAACCAAAATATGATACGAACGTCTACAAATTTCTATACGTCTGTTGTAAGTATCGGCTTGGCCATCTTCATCAAAAGCCATCACCACAACAGCGGCTCCATATCGCTTAATAAGTTTCGCTTGGTGCTTAAATTGCGCTTCCCCTTCTTTTAAACTGATGGAATTAACCACACATTTACCTTGAGCAACTTGAAGTCCAGCTTCGATGATTTCCCATTTAGAACTATCGATCATTAATGGAATTCTAGAAATATCGGGCTCTGAAGCAATGAGGTTTAAAAAGGTCGTCATGGCATAAACACCATCTAACATGCCTTCGTCCATATTAACATCTAGAATTTGAGCTCCACCATCGACTTGGTCTCTGGCTACTTCTAAGGCCTCGTCGTATTTTTCTTCTTTTATTAAACGAAGAAATTTTCGGGAACCAGTAACGTTTGTTCGTTCACCTATATTTATGAAATTACTTTCAGGAGTTACTACGAGTGGTTCTAAACCAGAGAGCGTTAAATACTTAGGGTTGTTAGTTGTTGGTTGTTGGTTGTTGGGTGCACTCATGTTATTCTTTGGATTTGAAATAATTAATGAATCCGTTTAGTAATTTTTTACAAGATGTTACTTGTATTAAAATAGTCTCTAATTGCGCTTTAGAGATATCATTTAAATCAAAAGCTAAATAAAGTTGCGTTTCTAATTCAAACAAAGAACCTCTTGATATATATAAAAAATGAATAGTTTCTTTGTTAGATTGTCGTCCTAATCCTTCTGCAATATTTGATGGAATTGATATAGAACATCTTTTTAGCTGATTCGTTAAAGCGTATAATTCTTCTTTAGGGAATAAATCGCTCAGTAAATAAACGTTTTTCACAAGTTCCCTAGAGGATTTCCAAACATCTAATTCTGTATAATTCATTTCTTCTTTTTTAAAACTGACAACCATCAACTAAACACCAGCAACTAATTGCCTCGGTTGATACTTTTCAGCCACTTCCGCAATTGCTTTTATATGCGCAGGACTCGTGCCGCAGCAACCACCAATTATATTTATTAAGTCATCTTTAAGGTAGTCTTCAATAAATTGCTGCATTTGCTTTGGTGATTCTTCATATTCCCCAAAGGCATTTGGTAAACCTGCATTTGGATGTGCTGAGGTGAAAAATTCAGTTTCGTTAGATAAACGTTGCAAGTAGGGTTTTAACTGTTCTGCTCCCAGGGCACAATTAAAACCAACACTTAATAGTGGAATGTGTGATATGGAAGCTAAAAAAGCTTCTACTGTTTGTCCCGATAAGGTTCTGCCAGAAGCATCTGTAATGGTTCCAGAAACCATAATTGGGATATCGATATGGCGTTCTTCCTTTACTTCTTCAATTGCAAATAATGCCGCTTTAGCATTTAAAGTATCAAAAATAGTTTCCACTAAAAGTAGATCAACACCTCCATCAATAAGTGCTTCAACTTGTTGTTTGTAGGCGATGCGTAACTCATTAAATGTAATCGCTCTGTATTCTGGTCGGTTCACATCTGGTGATAAACTCGCTGTTTTGTTGGTTGGGCCAATACTTCCTGCAACAAAACGTGGTTTTGCAGGGTTTTCTTTTGTGAATTTATCAGCGACTTGTTTGGCGATTTTTGCAGATTCAAAATTCAACTCGTACACCAAATCTTCCATGTCATAATCTGCCATGGCAATTGTAGTTCCAGAAAAGGTGTTGGTTTCTACAATATCTGCTCCAGCTTCAAAATACTTTGCATGTATTTCTGCAATGGCAACCGGTTGTGTTAGTGATAGTAAATCATTATTGCCTTGTAATGGAGACGGATAATCTTTAAAGCGTTCTCCTCTAAAATCGTCCTCTGTGAATTTGTATTGCTGAAGCATAGTTCCCATGGCTCCATCGAGAACTAAGATGCGTTTTTCTAACTCTTTTCTGATATTTGCCATTAGTTTAAGGCTTGTTTTAAATCGTTAATAATGTCTTCAGGATGTTCTAAACCAACAGAAACTCTGATGAGTCCACCTGTTATTCCAGTTTGTAATCGAATATCTTCTGGTATTTTAGCGTGTGTTGTAGATGCAGGATGCGTTACAATGCTTCGTGTATCTCCTAAATTTGCAGATAGTGATAATAGTTGAATCGCATTAAGAAACTTACGGCCCGCTTCAATGCCACCTTTAATTTCAAAGGCGACAATTGTGCCACCTTGTGACATTTGTTTTTTTGCTAATTCGTATTGTGGATGCGATTTTAAAAAAGGATACTTTACAAAATTCACGTTGCCATGCGATTCTAAAAAAGTAGCAACCTTTAAAGCATTGTCGCAATGCCTGTCAACTCTAACAGGAAGTGTTTCTAAACTTTTAGACAAAATCCAAGCGTTAAAAGGGGATAAGGCTGGGCCTGTATTTCGAGAAAATAAATAGATTTTTTGAATTAATTCTGAACTTCCAACCGTTACACCACCTAAGACCCTGCCTTGTCCATCAATTAATTTTGTTGCAGAATGAATAACTAAATCAGCACCAAATTTAATAGGTTGTTGCAAGTAAGGTGTGGCAAAGCAATTATCGATTATGAAGATTAAACCATGTTTTTTCGCAATATTTCCTAAGCGCTGTAAGTCTAGAATATCGACAGCTGGGTTGGTTGGGCTCTCAGCGTAAATTACTTTTGTATTGGGTTGAATTAGACTTTCAATGGTATCTAATTCATCTATTTTAAAGTAGCTATTCGAAATATTCCACTTTGGTAAAATATTATTAAATAGGGTTTGAGTTGATCCAAAAATACTGCGACAAGACACAATATGATCGTCAGCATTTAATAGGGCTGCAAAAGTTGAAAACACAGCAGACATCCCAGAAGCAAAAGCATACCCACGTTCCGCACCTTCCATTAAACAGATTTTTTCTACAAATTCTGAGGTGTTAGGATTAGAATAGCGACTGTAAATATTACGTTGTTTTTCGTCTGCAAATGAGGCGCGCATATCTTCGGCATCTTCAAAAACATAACTCGATGTAAGGTATAAAGGGCTAGAATGCTCTAAAAACTGCGAACGCTCTATTTGAGTACGTATCGCTTGTGTTTCAGTATGTTTTAAATTCATTTTCTAATAATTTAAGTAAATCAATAAACTTAAATACGCCACAGACGTATGTATAGAAAATGTTATAAAGAATTGTAATTACAGATGAGTAATTATAGTTTGGTTATCTATCCAATTGCGCGATAAATGAATCGACAATAACGTAGAAGTTAGCACCTTCTTAATAAGTTTAAGGGTTGCTAAGGTTTCAAAGGGTCTAATCCCTCCACCTTTCTTGATAACATTTCAATAAGTTGCTTGAACTTTGTAAGTTACAATATTCCGAAAGAAAATAGGATTATACAAATTTTATTCACTTTATTTTAGCGAAGGCATATTGCATTTTAATTGTAACTTTGATTTTCCCTAAAAAAAAATATTATGTTAGAAAATTTCTGGTTTAATGTACAATATGGCATGAACCATGTATTAGATATTAACGGTTATGACCATATTCTTTTTTTAATGGTATTGGCTGTGCCTTATGTTTTTAATGATTGGAAACGTGTCCTTGTTTTAGTAACGACATTTACGTTAGGACATACACTATCATTGGTTTTGGCAGCTTATGGTATTGTAAGTATAAATGGTGAATTGGTAGAGTTTTTAATACCAGTCACTATTTTAATTATGGCTATTTATAACGTGTTTACTGCGGGTAAAAAATCGAAAACAGGTAAAATTGGCTTATTGTTTTTTACAACCTTGTTTTTCGGAATCATACACGGCTTAGGTTTTGCAAGAGAGTTTAAAATGTTTTCTGGTCAATCGGAAAATAAACTAGAACTTCTCATTGAATTCGCTTTAGGGATAGAACTTGCCCAAGTTATCATTGTTTTTATTGTCTTGTTTTTAGGATTTTTATGTCAAACAATCTTTAGGTTTTCGCGTCGCGATTGGGTTATGGTAGTCTCTGCTATTGTAATTGGTTTGGTTATTCCAATGATACTTGAGAGTAATTTTCTAAAATAAGCCAAAAAGTTTGGTAAAACTTTAACGAGAAGGTAATGGCATATAAAATACTATCCGTTTATCTTCGTTACGTACATAGTACGTTTGTATAACACTAATTATTAATGTCAAAGGCAAAACAATTACGCTACGATAAAGCTTATTTAAGAATTGCGAAAGAATGGGGGAAATTGTCTCATTGTAAACGTAAACAAGTAGGTGCACTTATTGTTAAAGATAGAATGATCATTTCTGATGGTTATAATGGTACACCAACAGGCTTTGAGAATTATTGCGAAGATGATGAAGGTTATACCAAGTGGTACGTTTTACATGCTGAGGCAAACGCCATTTTAAAGGTAGCCTCATCAACACAGTCATGTAGAGGTGCAACGTTATACATTACGCTTTCACCTTGTAAAGAATGCAGTAAGTTAATCCATCAAGCAGGTATTGTCCGAGTCGTTTACCAACAAGATTATAAGGATTGCTCAGGAATTGATTTTCTAAAAAAAGCAGGAATTGAATTAGAACTTATAGAAGATTTAAATGCAGATTCCCCTTCAGACGGGAAATAGTATGGCAACAAAAAATAAATACATACCACTTATAATTGGTGTTGCAATAGCAGCAGGCGTTATTATAGGTGGAAAATTGAATTTTTCTGACACCTCAGATAATCTCTTCACCACAAATAGCAAAAAGGATAAACTCAATCGGTTAATAGATTATATCGATTACGAGTATGTAGAAGAGGTTAATACAGATAGCATAGTAGATGTTACTGTCAATGGTATTTTACACAATTTAGATCCGCATTCAACGTACATTCCTAAAGAAGATTTAGAACGAATTACCGAAAACATGAAAGGTGATTTTGTTGGTATTGGCATTAATTTTTATGCTTATAATGATAGCATTGCGGTAATTAGACCTACGGAATATGGTCCGAGTGAGCGTGCTGGTATTATGAGTGGTGACCGCATTCTTTTTGCGGATGGAGACACACTTTATGGCTCTAATATCTCGACTGAATTTATAGGTCAGAAACTAAAAGGAGATGAGAATACGAATGTAAAACTTACGGTTTATAGAAAGGGTGAAGATGAATTATTAGAGTTTGATATTAAGCGAAAAGCCATACCTATAAAAAGTATTGATGCAGCCTATATGCTTACCGATGATTTGGGGTATATAAAAATGAACCGCTTTGCCGAGTCTACCTTCAAAGAATTTAAATTGGCGTTAATTGAATTAAAAGAACTTGGTGCTACTAAATTAGCCTTGGATCTTCGCGATAACCCAGGTGGTTTTTTAGGTATTGCGGAGCAAATTGCAGATGAATTTTTAGAGGACGATAAGCTTATATTATTCACAAAAGATAAGCGAGGAAAAGAAGAACGTATATACGCCACCAAACGCGGAGACTTCGAAGAAGGGGAACTCTATATTCTTATCAATGAAAATTCGGCATCAGCGAGTGAAGTTATTGCAGGTGCGCTTCAAGATAATGATAAGGGTATTATCGTGGGTAGACGTTCTTACGGAAAGGGTTTAGTACAACGCGAAATGGCTTTAGGCGATGGCAGTGCTGTACGATTAACAGTGTCTAGATATTACACGCCAACGGGTCGCTCTATACAAAAGCCATATACTAATGGCGAAAGTGAAAGTTATCATAATGATTATTACAAGCGCTTAAGAACCGGGGAATTAGCAGATGAAGAAAGTATCGTTGTTGATGACTCTTTAAAATTTACCACGCCAAAAGGAAAAGTGGTTTATGGAGGGGGAGGTATCATTCCAGATGTGTTTGTGCCTGTAGATCGTTTATTTGATAATGAAACCATCAATTACTTAAGACGTCGGGGACATTTTGGTTATTTTGTTTTTGAAGAATTAGATAAAGATCGCACCATCTATCAAGATATATCTAAGTACGATTTTATTAATAATTTTGAAGTGAGTGATGATATTGTAGTCAGTTTTCAAGATTACATTAATAAAAGAGAGCGTACTAATATCACTTTCACTGTTTATAATGCGGAAATAAAACGCTTAATAAAAGCAACATTAGCACAACAGTTATATGATGATAATGCGTTTGAAGAAATCTTAAATAAAGAAGATATTATGGTCCAAGAAGTAATTCTTTTAAGTACAGAGCATCCTGATTTTAAGCAATAACTTTATCGTGAATTTTGGTTTGCTTCCCATCATTCCAAAGTGTTAAAATATCGGTTGCCACATGAGCGCCACTTCCACTAGCCATAGCAAATTGACTACGCCAACCGGCTAAAGTCCCAGCAACATATAGATTGTCTTCAATAAGATGGTCTGTGTTTTTTAACCAAATTCTATCTTTCTCAATAGCGGCTCTTGGATGTGGTTCTATATAGTTTTCGAGACCTTCTATGGTCATTAAGTTAGTATAGCCAACGGCAATGACAACGATCTTAGAATAATAGTTATTTTTATTTGTAGTCACTATAAAACCATCCTTATCTTTCTGTATCGCACTTACTTTTTCATTTTCAATTTGAGAAACATGCGGATAAATGGTAGCTAATTGTGATTTACCTTCCGTTAAAATATCTGAACCTAAAGTACCCGGTTGTAACCCTAAAACATTATTAAATAAAGCGGTTTGAAGGTGCGATGTTTTTTGGTGCATTATAATGCCAATCTGTTTGCCTTCTGCGAAAGGTTTGTTTTTTGCAGACCCCAAGACTAAAGCACAAGATAACCCTGCTGCTCCACCACCGATAATTAATGCATCAAAATCCATTAGCGACGTTTACTTAGTTTTTCAATCTTCTTAGAAATTCTTAAAATTTGTACTAATATAAGTGCACAAAGTGCAGCTACAATTGTAATTAAGGCTGTTTGACTTTCTCCTTGTAAGAGTGCATCAAAATTTAACTTTGTGGTATTAAAAATAATAAGTGCTAATGCTATAACTGATAGAATAAGTGTAAGTACTTTCATGTTTAAAAATTTAAGCCAGTAAAGCTTTAATGTTATGCGCAAATAATTTTACTGCGATGGCTAACAAAATTACACCAAATATTTTTCTTATAATGTTAATTCCGTTTGCACCTATAATACGTTCAATTTTTGAAGACGTTTTTAGTACAATATAAATGACAACAACATTACTAATTACAGCAACGATAATATTTTCAATAGCAAATTCTGCACGTAACGATAATAACGTAGTTAAAGTCCCTGGGCCTGCCATTAACGGGAATGCTAATGGAAAAACAGAAGCAGTAACCGAACTGTGTTCGTCGTCTTTATAAAGTGTAATACCTAAAACCATTTCTAGTGCAATAAAGAATATAACAAAGGCACCAGCAACAGCAAATGAGTTGACATCAATACCAATAAGACTTAATAAACTCTTTCCTACAAAAAGGAAAATAATCATTATTACACCTGCAATAATAGAGGCTTTTCCACTTTGAATATGCCCCACTTTTTTACGAAGATCTATGATAATTGGAATGTTTCCAATGATATCAATAACCGCAAAAAGAATCATGAAAGCTGTAAATATTTCTTTAAAATTAAGTTGCATTTTTCGAGTATTTTAAATCATTTATAACGTCTAAAACAGGGCTATAAGTTATTGGTTTTTAATTGCTTAATAGCTATATTTTAGTATGGTTTTTGAAATTTTTTGCAAAGGTGCGATATTATTAAAGATTTTCAATGGAAAATTGCGGTTAAGTTTAAGTATTTTTGCGGCATGTTTCAACTCGGAAAAACCATAGTTTCAGAAGATATTATAGAAAAGGATTTTGTTTGCAATCTTTCGGCTTGTAAAGGTGCATGTTGTATCGATGGTGATGCAGGTGCTCCTTTAGAAAAAGATGAGGTTAAAATCTTAGAAGATATTTATCCCAAAGTAAAACCATTTCTTCGTAAAGAAGGTATCGATGCTATTGAGGCCCAAGGGACTTCAATAACGACTGATTTTGGAGATTTTGAAACGCCATTAATTAATGGTGCAGATTGTGCTTACGTCATTTTTGACGAGAAGAAAACGGCACTTTGTGCTATAGAAGAGGCTTACAATCAAGGAGAAATTAAATGGAAGAAACCAGTGTCTTGCCATTTATATCCCATACGAATAAGAGAGTATACGGAGTTCTCTGGTGTAAATTATGATAAGTGGGAAATTTGTGATGATGCCTGTTCTTTAGGTAAAGAATTACAAGTGCCTGTTTACAAATTTGTAAAGGAAGCACTTATTAGAAAGTTTGGAGAGGATTGGTATGCTGAATTAGAAAAAGTAGCCGAAACTTATAAGCGGTAAGCTTTATAAATTTTAGCTTCATTTATCTAATTTCTTTTTTAACGTCTCTAGTTTATAAACTGAGTCTTTAATTTTGTAGGTATTTGTAAGATTATTTTAGTGCCAGACGGTTTTTCGTTTTCATATAAATCTTCAATTTTCAAAGTGTATGAATTTTGAAATGCTTCCGAAAAATTAGCCAATCGAGCTTTAGTAATATCTATACCTACTGAGTTTCGTTCTAGTCGTTTTCTATCATTTATTTTTTTTGATGCATTTCTGCCAATACCATTATCTGTAATTTCAACAGTAATAAAATTGGGTGAGTCTTTACTAACGTTTAAGATTATTTTTTTGTTATTAGATTTCGAAGATAAACCATGCCATAACGAGTTTTCTAAAAAAGGTTGAAGCACTAAAGAAGGTAATTTTGTGATTTCTGTATTTATAGTAGGGTCTACCGTAATCGTAAAATCGATTTCATTTGAAAACCGAATGTTTTCAATATTCATATACAATTTCATGGTCTCAAGCTCATCATTAAGAGAGGTTTCTTTTTCTTTTGATGCCATTAAAATCTTTCGGATGAGCTTCGAAAATTTGTTGAGATAATAAACTGCATTAGTTTTATCATTATTAATGATATAGAGCTTTATAGAATTTAGGGAGTTAAATATAAAATGAGGATTCATCTGACTCCGCAACATGTCTTGTTCTAAAGTTAAGATGTGTTTATCGCGCTTTAAGGCTTTTGTTCTTTGAATAATAAAAAGGGCAACACCTATAATTCCTAAGAGTAGGGACGTGTAGAGCAAGATCTGTTTATTCCGCTCTAAGCGTAAGCGAACAGATTCATTTTCTAGCGCTAACGCTTTTATCTGATTGTTTTTATTTTCGTTTTCATATTGTACGGCAATGTCATTAACGTATTGTAAGTTTTGTTCCGTTAATATGGTGTTTTCTATTTCAACGGCTTCTTGGTAGTACTTTAAGGCTGTTTTAAAATCCTTGTTCTTTTGGTTGAGTTGAGATAATAGTTTGCTAGATTCTGCAACCGTAGATTTTAAATTATAAGAATTGGCTATGTTGAGTGCTTTTTTTAAATGTGTTTCTGCAGAACTAAGTTGATTGGTTTCTATTTCTAACTGTCCCAGGTTAAGGTACGACGCCGAAATATAATATTGGTCGTCAATATCTAATGCTTTGTTTAGAGCTTCTTTTATAATCGGTTCGGCTTTCTTGTAATTGTGTTGTTTTAGATAGATGCCTCCAATACTATTGTAGCAGATAACACGTCCGATTTCAGAATCAATCATATTGTTATAGTCTAGTGATTGTTGAAAGTTAGATAAGGCTAAGTTTAAATCCCCTTTAGCTTCTTGTGCATAACCTATGTTGTGGTAGTTAATAGCTAATCCTAATTTATTATCTATACTTTTTTCAATTGCAAGAGATTTATTAAATTGATTGATGGCTAAATCGTATTGTTTTAGTGCTAAATAAATATTGCCAATACTGTTTTGTGAAACAGCAATGTTCTCTGTTACGGTTTGTGATGGTTCTAATACGGAATATGCAATTTTTAGAGCTTCTGTATGGTAATCTAAAGCCGGTTTAACCACATCCATCCGTCTGTAAATAACACCTATCATATTTAGACTAATAATTTTAAATTCGGTGCTTTCTGCCTTATCTGCATAAACTTCTGCCTCTTTATGTAAGGCAATAGCTTCATTGTAATTAGAAATGTTTCTTTGAATGACGCCTAAGGCATTAAGGGCATAACTACAGCTTTCAATTGAAGCGATGTCTTTAGAAACAGTAAGCAAGCGTTTCATTTTTAGACTGTCTTGTTTAAATGGTTCAAATAAGGAGTCGATTTCAGTGTATAGCGTAGTGCTATTGTTTTTTATGTAGATTAATGAGTTTTGAAAACTTGTTTGTTGCGCAGAACTATAGAAACTATAAAAGAAAAAAACCAGACACAGGTTTAATAGTTGAGACTTAAACAAATAATTCATGATTGCGATTTATAGTTTTTCAAGAAAATCGGATTTTCGTTGTCTCGCTACAGGGATTTTATGATCACTGTCCATAATAACATAGCCTTCATTTTTTATAAATGCTTTTATTTTGTTGAGGTTAATAATGTAGGAGTTGTGAATTCTAAAAAAATAATGCTCTGGTAAGATGGCATCAACTTCTTTTAGTTTTTTTGTAAGCACTATTTTTTTCTGATTCTGTAAAAATAGCGTGCTGTAATTTCCATCAGATTCTATATATATGATATCATCAACATCTAAAAAGAGTAGTTTGCCATCCGTGTTAATGGTAATCTTTTTTTTATCGAATTGCGAATTAAAATTAGTGAGCATACGCTCTAGTTTTTGGGAGTTGATGGTACGCTCGCTATGTTTTTTGATTTTTGAGATGCAGTTCCTTAAGTCGTCTGAGTCTATAGGTTTTAATAGGTAATCAATAGCATCATGTTTTAGAGCTTTAATAGCATATTCGTCGTATGCTGTAGTTATAACCACAGCAAAGTCGGGGTTGTTGAGTTGCTCTAAAAATTGAAAACCACCAATAGTAGGCATTTGCACGTCTAAGAATAAGCAATCTGGTATATGCGAGTTTAAATAGGTGAGCGCTTCATCTGGATTAGTAAAGGAGGCCATAACTTCTATTTCTTCGCTAAAATTGCTGATTTCCCAAATTAAGCTTTGTACAGCTTTTGGTTCATCGTCTACGATTACTGCTTTTAACATGTTTATAAATTATTAAATCTAAATATAGGAATATATTGAGTGTTAGGGATATAAATATGTATGTAATGCATGGTTTTGTGTATAGCGTGCTAAAAATATCCGAAGAAAAATAGTGCATCCAGATATACACTTTTTTTTACCAATTATACATTACATCGTTGAATTATAGTAAATTATAGTCATATTTGTGTAATGAAATGAACCAAAAATTACAGCAAATTAGGGGTTTGCTTTTTGGTTTATATGCTATTAATTAGTAAAATTTAGAGCTTTAAAATTCTAATCTTTCATTACTGTGTTAATTTGTAATACGTAATTTTTTTAATTACTTATTATTAGTTTTAGTTAGTTATTAGGGAAAAAAGAGCGTTATATCAACGCTCTTTTTTGTGGCTTAATTTCAATGAAATATTTATATCTTAATCGTCAATAAACTCGGTTGTTAACCTTCGTTTTAACACGATTAAACTTACATTTTTATTTGTATTTTATTTGTTTTAATTGTCTAATATACAGTTATTTAGTTTCGTTTTCGGCAATCTTCTCTTTTCTTCCACTATAAACTGATTTGTTAAGAACTTGTTGACAATGTTTATAAAATTAGCTTTCATTTTTACTGACAATTGTCAATCTTTGTAGCGAGCAAAATAAAATAGATTTTTCTAGTTTTTGGATTTGAAAATCGTGAGGAAAAATCATTTTTTATAAAATTCAGCCCTTTATTTCTATAAAGGAAAAATATAAAACGTTTAACGGATTTACCCAATCAGTTTAGAATGGTTTCATACCACTCTAATGACTAGATAGGCTTTAAAATTAAAAGAAATATGGAGATTACTCAGATTATAAAAAGAGATTATGAAACAAGTCCGTTTGTTTTAAATAAAATCACAAATGCTATTGAGAAAGCAATGCTTTCTGTAGGAAATGGGAGTAAGGAAGATGCCAATACCATTTCTGTAAATGTGTTACAAACATTATTAGATAGAAAGGGAAGAGATCATAATTATTTACCTACTGTAGAAGAGGTTCAAGATCTTGTTGAAGAAAAATTAATGACAAGTTCTTTTCCTAGTGTTGCAAAAGCATACATATTATATAGAGACGAACAAGCGAGAAGTAGAAAAACAAACATTTTTGAAAAGCGTATTAACTTAAAGCCTTACGAGTATCCTGAGCTTAATGAGTATGTAGATGCGATTAGACATTCATATTGGATTCATTCTGAATTTAACTTTACTAGTGATATTCAAGATTTCAAAACAAGATTGACTATTGTAGAGCAAAACGCGATTAAAAACACCATGCTTGCTATTTCTCAAATTGAAGTAGCCGTAAAATCGTTTTGGGGAGAGATTTACAATAAAATGCCTAAGCCAGAAATAGGATCTGTAGGTGCTACTTTTGCAGAAAGTGAAGTACGTCATCATGATGCTTATTCTCACTTATTAGAAATATTAGGTCTTAATAACGAATTTAAAAACCTAAAGAAAAAGCCGGTAATAATGAGACGTGTTCATTATTTAGAAACCGCTTTAAAAAATGCTAAAAGTGAAGACAATAAAGAATATGCAGAGTCAATTTTATTATTCTCTCTATTTATTGAGCATGTGTCTTTATTCTCTCAGTTTTTAATCATCATGGCTTTCAATAAGCATAAAAACATGCTAAAAGGTGTTTCTAATGTAGTTGAAGCAACATCAAAAGAAGAGCAAATTCACGGAGATTTCGGAATTGATATTATCAAAATTATCAAAAACGAAAATCCAACTTGGTTTGATGCAGAACATAGCGAATTAGTAAGAGACTTATGTAAAGAAGCTTTTGACTCTGAAAGCAAACTAGTAGATTGGATTTTTGAAGCAGGAGAATTAGAGTTCTTACCTAAAAATGTGATTAATGAATTTATTAAAAACAGATTTAATAATTCTTTAGAAAGCATTGGTATTGACAAAGTATTTGATGTAGATGAAACATTACTAGCACAAACCGAATGGTTTGATGACGAAATTATAGGAACAAAACATGGAGATTTCTTCGTGAAGCGTTCAATAAACTATGCAAAGAGACAAAAAAGTGTAACCGGAGACGACCTATTTTAATACGACTTATTTTTAAACCACAAACGACCATATGAACCAAGACATCAAAAACACAGTGATTCAAGAATCAACAACAACATCTAGCCACGATGAATTAATTAAAGCTAGAAAAGAAGCTATTAAAGAAGCAAAAGCAGAACCAGAAATTAAGTGGTTAACTGAGCATAGTCGTCAATTTTTAGCCTCTGGTTACCTTACAGGTGATACAACACCAGAAGAAAGAATTAGAGAAATTGCTAACAATGCAGAAAAAATATTAGGTATCGATGGTTTTGCAGATAAGTTCTATGGCTATATGGCTGAAGGGTATTATTCATTAGCATCTCCGGTGTGGTCAAACTTTGGAAAAAGACGTGGCTTACCAATTAGTTGTTTTGGGTCGCATATTTCTGATGATATGGGAGATATCCTTTATACACAGTCGGAAGTTGGAATGATGTCTAAATTAGGAGGTGGTACTTCTGGTTATTTTGGAAAATTGCGTCATAGAGGTGCTCCTGTAAAAAATAACGGTGAGTCTTCTGGTGCAGTTCACATTATGCAGTTGTTCGAAAAAATGGTCGATGTTGTAAGTCAAGGGTCAGTGAGAAGAGGTCGTTTTTCTCCATACTTACCAATAGAGCATCAAGATATCCACGAGTTTTTAGAAATAGGAACAGAAGGAAATCCAATTCAAGAGTTAACACATGGTGTTACTGTAGGTGATGAGTGGATGCAAGAAATGATTGATGGCGATTCAGATAAAAGAGCTATTTGGGCAAAAGTATTACAACGTAGAGGAGAAATAGGATACCCTTATATTTTCTTTAGAGACAATGCTAACAACAATGCTCCGGATGCTTATAAAGATCAAAAACATGAGATTTACGCCAGTAACTTATGTTCAGAAATTATGTTACCTACAAACGATCGTTGGTCATTTGTTTGTGTATTATCTTCTATAAACTTATTACATTATGATAAGTGGAAAGATACCGATGCTGTTGAAACAATGGTATATTTCTTAGATGCTGTTTTAGAAGAGTTTATTACAAAATTAGAAGTGTATAGAGATTCTGAAAACCGAGACGATAGACATACATTTATGTTTATGGAAAAGGCATACACGTTTGCTAAAGAAAACAGAGCTTTAGGTTTAGGAGCTTTAGGGTGGCACTCATTATTACAATCTAAAATGGTAGGTTTTGATAGTAAAGAGGCATTTGACTTAAACAGTGAAATCTTTAAAACAATTAAAGATAAATCGGTTAAAGCTTCAGAAGAATTAGCTGAGTTATTTGGTGAGCCAGAAGTATTAAAAGGATACGGAAGACGTAACACCACATTAAATGCTGTAGCACCAACAACATCTTCAGCGTTTATTTTAGGACAAGTATCACAAGGTATTGAGCCAATTTGGTCTAACAGTTATGTAAAGGATATTGCAAAAATCAAAACAACGATTAAGAATCCTTACTTATTAGAGCTTTTAAAGGAAAAAGGAATGAACACTAATGACGTTTGGAAAAGCATCCGTGATTATGATGGTTCTGTACAACATTTAGAAGGTCTTACAGAAGAAGAGAAAAATGTGTTTAAAACCTATTCTGAAATTGATCAAATGACAATTATCTACCAGGCAGCAAACAGACAAAACCATATAGATCAATCACAATCGTTGAACATTATGGTGCATCCAGATATGCCAGTAAAAGATATTAATAAAATCTATGTTACCGCTTGGCAATTAGGTGTAAAATCATTGTACTACCAACACAGTATGAATGCTGCACAGAAGTTTAAGCAAAAGAAAGATTGTACGAGTTGTGAAGGGTAATAAATTGCTGCGAAGGCAGTAATCTAAATAATTTAAGTGTTAAAAAAGAGGTCGTCTAAAAACAATTTAGGCGACCTTTTAATTTTTAATCATGTTGGTTTTATTGTTAAGATACTTGAT
>NZ_JABFDI010000089.1 GCF_013403915.1 Winogradskyella pacifica | reverse complement strand
CCTCGTCCGGCTGCGCGCGACGCTGCTCGAGGAACTCTATTGCCCTGATGATCTTGTCCATGAATTGCATCACTCACCATAGGCCTTAACCGGCGGCATCATTGCCCATCAGGTGGCCGGTTTGGGCTCGCATGCTCCTCGCAGGGTCAGGTATCGATCCGAGATCCGGCACTGAGCAATTCGTCGATGTCGTCCTTTGCGGGGCTGTCCCAGAGCATGCCGGGTCGATGATCGCGTCGACCGGGCACATCGTCATCAGCGCGACTCCTGGCGCTCGCGCAGTGCACGTGCAGCGAGGTTCCTGCGGCTGGAGCCGCCCCCATTCGGATCGGAGAACCCGGTTTCAGCACCGAGTTCGACGGTGACGGCGACTGCCTCGGCTGCGAGTAGCTCCGACGATGTGCGTTGGGTCCAAGCTGTTGAGCGCGCTAGTGGTTGCCCATCTCAAGGACGCGCCGGAACTCTCCCGGGCCATAGTCAGAAGTCCTACGATGGCTTCATGATCGCGTTGTGGCGTACCTGTCAGC
>NZ_JABFDI010000088.1 GCF_013403915.1 Winogradskyella pacifica | reverse complement strand
CCGCCGTGGTAGCGGGAGACGACGCAGAAGACGATCGGTCCGTCGAAGTTGACGATGGCCCGTCCGATTTCGGCGCCGTATTCGAGTTGCAGGGTGCGTAGTGATTCGGGGGAGCCGTCGAAGCCGGAGAGGTTGGCGAGGACGACGATGGGGCGGCTGCCGCTGGCGGCGTTGATGGCGCGGGCGGTTTTCTTGGAGCTGCTGGGGAACAGTGTGCCCGAGGTCCATTGGTCGGGTCCGTCGGCGGGGAACCAGCCTTTGCGGGCGAAGGCGCGTGATTCGATGCCGATGACGCTGACGGGGATGCCGGCCAGGTGTGCGTCGATGACGACGGAGGTGTCCGCATCGGCCATGTCGGCCCATCGTTCGAGGACGGTGTGGTCTTGGTCGACGACGGCGCGCATGACGGTGCGGATGTCGAAGGGTTTCTTGCGGTCCGGGTTGGTGACGGGTGAGAAGATGTCGCCGACGGTGGTGAAGTCCGATGCCGGGTGCACGTGTGGGTAGCTGCGGACGTCGCGGTCGGCGG
>NZ_JABFDI010000087.1 GCF_013403915.1 Winogradskyella pacifica | reverse complement strand
GTGCAGGATGGCTTTGCCATCCGGATAGTCAACGGATTCCTCGTCGTGGACGACGTGCCTTATGTCGATGGTGCGGCTCAAGTTCAGTGGGGTTCACTCCTTTGCCCTCTCGACCTGACTGGCAACAGCACCGCCGCGCCCAGCACCCACGTCATGTGCTTTGCCGGTGGTGTCCCTCACGACAAGAACGGCCAGGCCATAGATGGGCTGATCAACGAGGGCGTCGAAAAGTGGTCTGCCACTCCGGACCTGACTGCCAGCTGCGGGTTCTCCCAAAAGCCCGACGGCGGGTATCCAGACTTCTACGAAAAGGTCAGTTACTACGCAGCCATGATCGCCGGGCCTGCTGAGGCCGTCGACCCTGACGCAACCCCGTACACCTATAAGCCACTACAGACCGACGAGGACGACGGGGTCTTCAAGTACGTCGACACCTTTTCCAGCCGCGCAGGCATTACGGAGCTGAACAACCGACTTGCGATCGAGAAGGTAGTCATCATTGGTCTCGGTGGTACCGGCGCGCATATCCTC
>NZ_JABFDI010000086.1 GCF_013403915.1 Winogradskyella pacifica | reverse complement strand
CTCCTCGTGTGTGAAGCAGTACACCGAGCGGAAGAAGACCAAACTCGAACACGCCTGGGAGATCCAGCGAGAGTACGGCTTGAGTTCCTATGCCGAGGTCGAGGCGGAGTTGGCGGCGTGGGTCGCCGATCAGGCGTGGGTCACCGGCGATGGGCCGAAAGCGATGCTCGCCGGTGCGGTCGACTGGCTACGTGAACATCAGGCACTGCTTCCCGGTCCCCGCACTCTGGAACGTGTGGTGACCGACGGGAGACAGGCCGCTGATCAGCGGTTGTGGAGCCAGCTGACCGATCAGCTCACTGCTGGTTCTGCTTCGTCGCTGCTGGCGTTGCTCGATGTACCGGAGGGCAAACGTCGTGTCAGCGAACTGGAGCGGTTCACACTCACATCACCGACCAAGATGGGTAGCAAGCGTTCGGGATCAGCGGCCGGGTTCATCGGCAGCGTCACGGATGGAGTCGATGCCTTCTACCGTGATGTGGTGCAACCTCTCAAGCCTTGGGTGCCGTCAGCGCCGGAGGCAGCTTCGGCGG
>NZ_JABFDI010000085.1 GCF_013403915.1 Winogradskyella pacifica | reverse complement strand
GATGTCGTCGAGCATCTGGCCGCTGCCGTAGGCGGAATCGCCGAGCACCTGCGCCGGGCCGTCGAGGGTGTCATCGGCGGCGATCAACTCGCGGCCGACCTCCGCGTCGCCACTGCCCGGGCCTGCGGCTTTCGTTAGGGTCGCGGCGGTGATCAACCCGGTGTCGGGTTCGGCGTTGATGTGTCCCTTGTATCCGTCCTGACGGCGTGAACGGGTCTTGTGGGCGTGCCGGGTCTCGGTGTCGACGGTGGAAATCACCCGGTCCGCGGCGACGTTGCGGGCGATCCGCCACCGACCCCCACCATGTCCGTCGCCCGAGCCGTCGGTGTCGATCCATTCGACGTCCTGGCCGGCGACCAGTGCCAGCAGTGCCAACGCCTGACCTGCGGGTGAGCCCGCATCCGGCTGTTCGGTGCCCGGCCCGGTCAATGCGGCCACGACCGCCACCGCGTCGCGGACCAGGGCATCGACCAGCTGTTCGCGGGCGGGCTTGTCGTCCCACGCGATGTCGGGTTTGCCGGGCTTGGAGTAGT
>NZ_JABFDI010000084.1 GCF_013403915.1 Winogradskyella pacifica | reverse complement strand
AATACCTATGAGCAGCAAATGGGAGATCGCAACTCCATGAGTAAAACCGATCCCGATGCTACTTTTATGAGGATGAAAGAAGATCATATGTTAAACGGCCAACTTAAACCTGGCTATAATCTACAAGCAGCTACCAATAATCAATTTATAGCCAACTACACCCTTGCACAGACTACTGCAGATACTACAACACTTATCGATCATACTGAAGACTTTATAGAAGGATATGGCAAACCACCAGAAATACTCACAGCAGATGCAGGTTATGGAAGTGATGAAAACTACACCTACCTCGAAGATAAGAATATTGAAGCTTTTGTAAAGTACAATTACTTCCATAAGGAGCAGTTAGATGAAAAAAGAGGTAAAACTAAAAAACCATTTGCAGCAGACAAGCTCTTTTACAACAATGACACAGACACTTACTATTGTCCTATGGGACAACCCATGGAAAACATAGGTAGTTATATAAGAAAAACAGCTACTGGATACCAGCAAAAAATAGAGAGGTATCAAGCTAAGAACTGCTCTGGATGCCAG
>NZ_JABFDI010000083.1 GCF_013403915.1 Winogradskyella pacifica | reverse complement strand
CGTTGCTGCAGGCCGGCAGCGCCGACGGCAGCGTGCTCGCCTGGATGCTCGTCGCCGGCGGTACGGTGACCAGCCTGTTGACTCTCTACGCCGTCACCCGCGTGTGGACCAAGGCGTTCTGGCGGGCGCGCGCCGACGCCCCCGAGGGCGACCTGGCCGACAGCTCCCCGTCGGCGCTGCTCGACGATTCGAACGACATCCAGCTCGCCGACCGCGAGGACGTCGGACGGATGCCCGCCTTCATGCTCATCCCGACGATCGGGTTGGTGATCGTCGGCTTGTCGCTCACCGTGTTCGCCGGCCGAATCATCGACATCAGCGATCGCGCCGCAGCCGATCTGCGTGACCGGTCGGTGTACATCGACGCCGTCCGCGGTGAAGGATTTCTCGGCGACGCTCCCGAGGCTGCGGAGGGCCGGTGATGTTCAACAAGGATGTGTTCAACAACCGTTTCCTGCTGCTGAGACTGTGGACACTGATCTGGCTCACGGCGGTCTGGGTCCTGCTGTGGGGCAATCTGAGCTGGGCGAACGTTCTCGGCG
>NZ_JABFDI010000082.1 GCF_013403915.1 Winogradskyella pacifica | reverse complement strand
GCGGTGACGCTCTATAACCAGTGGTCCTGGGAAATGAGTTGTCGGCTGGAAGGGAGTCGGAGGCGGCCATAGTACCGATCGAGCCTGCAGGACAACACAACCTGAGGTGAGGGAAGGGCCGCTACGTGTGTCGATGCGTGATGATGTGAAGGAGGTGCTCGGTGAGTGCTACGAGAGTGGCTAGTCCCGCCGCGAGTGGATCTGTTCCGCTCGATTCGGTGCGTGCCTTGCAGCACACGCTCTACCGGACGGCCAAGGAAGATCCCGGTAGACGGTTTCACACGCTGGGGGACAAGATCGTGCGCAGCGATGTCCTCATGCGTGCGTGGTTTCAGGTGTACCGCAATCAGGGTGCATCTGGTGTTGACCGCATCACTGTGGAGCAGGTCAAGGAGTACGGGGTGACTCGGTTACTCGATGAGCTGTCCACCGAACTGCGGGAGGGGCGGTATCGTCCGTTGCCGGCTCGTCGGGTGTTGATCCCGAAGCCCGGCACGGGTGAACAGCGTCCGTTGTCGATTCCGGCAGTTCGTGACCGTATCGTGCAAGCTGCAAC
>NZ_JABFDI010000081.1 GCF_013403915.1 Winogradskyella pacifica | reverse complement strand
GCTACATTTGGTTCTCCATTAGTGATTTCTACGGTACGTTGTGTTAAATCGAATTCTACAAAACCATCATTATCATCATCACAAACTTCTATTGGTGTTGGGTCTGATTCTGGTGACGGAATTGGATCCACACGTAAGGTTACAGTCACCGTATTATAACAACCTGTGACATCATTTTCGGCTCTTACAAAAATAGTCTGTGCATTGCTTGTGTTTATATATGGACTTACTATTGGGTTTGTTGCATTGTCTGCATCTAATTGCGTCTCATAGTAGCTTAAGCTAATACCTGTTTGACCATTTAAAATCTCTTCATTAGCCGCTTCTAAGGTAAAGCCTTCTTGCTCATCACCTGGATTATTAACATCACACAACTCTAAGGGTGCTGGTGTTACTAACACTGGTAATGGGTTGACGATTAATTCTAAACTTGTGATTTTATAACAGCCTTCTACCGTTGTATTATCCTCTACACGTATCCAAATGATTTGATTAAAATCGTCTGTATTGGTATAAGCGAGTGGATTGTTTATAGGGTTGTTCGCTGCTTCAGCATTCGC
>NZ_JABFDI010000080.1 GCF_013403915.1 Winogradskyella pacifica | reverse complement strand
GTCTGCCTTCGACGCCGCCGGGTCTCCGAAACCCCTGACCCAGGCAAACTCGGACCCCAATGCCACGAAAATGGGTTACAGCGGCCCGGCTTCGGCACTCTCCCGATGCAGAAGGTC
This sequence comes from Winogradskyella pacifica, assembly GCF_013403915.1. GTDB lineage: Bacteria > Bacteroidota > Bacteroidia > Flavobacteriales > Flavobacteriaceae > Winogradskyella > Winogradskyella pacifica. The sequence continues at coordinate 448 of NZ_JABFDI010000080.1, read as the reverse complement.
GAGGCCCGTATCGATGATCACGCGCAACGCATCGGCGCGAGTCGCCTCGCGCCCAATAATTGCAACGGACCGACCCGGTGTCGAGGTGGGGCACGCGACTTCCCATCGCACGGCATCGTCGGTATCGGTCGGCGTTTCCTCCGGTGCCACTATGCGGCGAGGGCACCCTTGTTCGTCCAGCATCATCGCAGGAGTGAGCTCGAAGAGATGCTGTTCCAGCCCGGTGTCTTCGCGGAAGCGTCGAAACATTCGATAGGTGACCTTGGAGGGCAGGATGATCTGCGCGTGGTCGACGAACTCCTCGTGCACCACCCCGTCGGGTGTCTCGACCCGCAACGGTGCCACCGCGTCGAATGTCCCCGACGCTTCGAGGGTCCACCCCTTCGGCACGTGGTCGGTGGGCGGACGGTAGGCCATATCGATGGTCACGGCGACCTGTCCGGGGCTC
>NZ_JABFDI010000007.1 GCF_013403915.1 Winogradskyella pacifica | reverse complement strand
CACTGTAACGTCTAATTACTTTGTCATTTTTATACATAATTGTTTGAAATTATGTAGCCTTTTTTCAGTACAAGTCAAAATTATGCACAACGTTGTTGTGTATGGTTAGTTGCGTGGTTAAGCAACTAAGTTAGCAAACATTTACGAACCCGTGAATATTCCGCAGGAATATTCGCAAGTAAGCTCAATGAAGCAATTAATTATACACGGTGTTGTAAACAGTTTTATTCACACAAAAGATTATAATCCTCTATAATTTGTTTTACATCAAAATCCTCATATAAATCATCATTAATATACGACAAAACATTGTCACAATCTGAAAAATATTCTTTCATATAGTTCTTAAATGTTCGAAGGCTTGCTTTGTAAGCTATAGAAAGACCATCTGATTCTTGAAATACACGAGTCGCAACTTTTTCAGTTTCACGAATCATATAATATTCCTTTATTTTTTTTACTTTTTTTCCAGAACCAATTGGGTTATTTCCTTCAAAACCTGTGTTCACTGTGATTTTTATGGTTCGTATATAAAGTTTTACTTTTCCGTTTCTAATTAGTTTAAAAAGAGCCATTTTATTACTAGTCAATGGGACATATTCATAATATCCAAGGTCTGGATTTGATATTCCAGAAAAATATATTTTATGAACTTCAGTTTTGTCAAACTTCTTTTTCTTTCCTTTTTTGTCTTTTTTATATTCTAACTTGTTTTTTGAAAAAGATAACAGACTACCCGAAGTCATTGGGATTTTTAATAATCCTTTTAAAGTATCACCATTTTTCAAAATCACTTTTCCAGATGTCCAGTTATATTGTCCATAGCTTAAAGAAAAAGATAAAATTGAAATGATTAAAATAATGTTTTTTGTCATCGAAGTTATGTTGGTCAAATTGTTTACAACTAGTGATATAGCCACTAAAGTAACTGTTATCCCATTTTAATTTTAGGATAAGAATACTATTAAGCTTATTTACGTTTATAAAAATAACCAAAACAAATTAAACTTCTATACGTAAAGTCACGTCTGATTTTACACAAAAAACCACCAAGTTTTCACAAGGTGGCTTTTATATGTTATGTGTAAAAACACTTTGATTTAAGGCGCACTCGCCACAACACCAAGTGTGTAAAGTTGTTCCATTGTAGGACCATCGCTTCCACCTTCGGGTTCTAAAGTAATACCAAAGGCCTGGCTTTCGTTAGCATTGGCTATGGTAAATATTTTATTGTCGTCGGTATTAAAATCGTCTATGGTTCCTAAACTCGTAGGTGTTAACGGATTTAAGGTTAGCGACCATACTTGCCAAACTTTTCCTTCTGGTGCATTAGGTAGACCTTCTGCATCTAAATAAATAGTATTGTCGGCTTTATTCCAATAAACTTTTGCAAAGCTAGAGGCAAAATCACCTTGGCCACCAAGTGGTACAGCAATAATGTCTTTATCTCTTATTACATTTAATAGGTTTTTAGTGGCTGCCAAATCGGTTCTGGCATCTTCTATCTGTGTTTCGAGATACTGGTTTTCTATATCTGCGGTTTGTAATTGTTGTTCTAAATCGGTGTTCTGATTTAAAGTCCAAAATAAACCTGCGGCTAATAGAATTGAGGCTGCCCAACCTGTATAACTTATCCAATTAGTTTGTCTAGGTGGCAGTTGTACAACTTTAGTGTTTTCGGCATCTAATCTGGCCTTAATAGACTCAAAACCTTTTGCTCTTGGCGATACTGCTGCTGTTAATTTAAGGACAGCTCCTTCTATCTCTAAAACTTCTTGTAACAGTTTTGGGTGCTGTTGTAAAAGTTCATAGATCTCCTGATTTTCTGTTTCAGAAAGTTTCCCAGCTACGTATAGCTCTAAAATACCTGACTCTATGTATGCGTTTATATCCATATTACAATACCATATCTCTTAATTGTTGTATACAGTTCCGGTTTCTCGTTTTAATAGTACCAATTGGCATTTGTAATTCTTCCGAAGCTTCTTTTTGAGTAAATCCTTTAAAATAAAGGAGCTCAATTACTGCTTTGCATTTTTCGCCTAATTGCGTTACAAATTTCTTAATACCAATGGCATCCGTACTGTCGTCTAAATTATCATGGCTGGCTATGATATCTACGAAATAATCAGTGTTTAGGTTTTGTTTGGATTGTTTAAACGCTTTAGAACGTGTCTTATCTATAGCTGCATTGCGCGCTATATTAAGAATCCACGTAAAAAAGCGTCCTTTTTTTGAAGAGTAAGTTTCCGATTTATGCCATGCCTTTATAAAGACATCTTGCATTAACTCGTCTGCAATAGCCGTGTCTTTCACAATATTGTAAACGACTCCATGTATGCTTTTATGATACATACCATAAAGTGTTTCAAAAGCGGCGTGATTTTTATCTTGAAACTGTTTTACCAGTAATTCTAATTCCATGTATTAGCGATTTTTTATTTAGAATCTTTCGCAGTAATGGGGAAGAAGAATCGCCGCAATTATTCTAACAATTTAATGTTATGTATGTATTATGAGGTTATTCAATAATTCCTGCACAACCAACACGTGCACCAGCGGCACCAGTAGGCTGTGTTGTTAAATCATCGACTCCAATATGTACGATAACTGCTTTTCCTAATATATCTTTGGTCTCGTCTCCACAACCAATACACCACTCATCTGTAGTTTTTGTAATTGTAGCACGTCCGTTAACATTAGCAGTAAGATTACCAATATCACCTTTGTGATAACCAGTCTCTGCTCCCCAAGCACCATGTGGCTGACCTGTAGGATTCCAATGTCCACCAGACGATGTGCCATCTTCTGCAGAACAATCTGCTTTTTCATGGATATGGATGGCATGTTCACCTTCTTCTAAACCGGTAACAGTACCAACCATGGTTACAAAACCATTTTTTTCACTAAAGTTAATAGTACCTTCTACGCTACTACCACTTTTTGGGTATAGTGAAACGGATAAATTTTTCTCAGTAGCATCTTCGTTTACGATTTCTTCAAAATCAGTTTCAACAGTAGTTTCTGTTTCTTTTTTTGTCTCTTTACACGAGGTTGCAAATACTACAGTGCACGCAAGTGCAAATAATCTTATATTTTTCATTGGTTAGTGTTTTGTTAATTAGATATAAAAGTAGTTAGATATTAATAAGAAACCAAATAAGACTAATAGATGTGTTAAAGATATTAGGTATTGAGTTAACAATATGTAATTTTAAGTTTGTAGTACTACAACTAAGGGTTTGTTGGTTAGTATGTTGAAAGTTGAAACTATTATTTATTTTAAACAATAAAAATCTAATATGATAAAAATCATATTTTAAGAGTAGGCTTACTAGTAATTTTGACTTTGAATAAAAAGCTATGTGTCAATCGTTAATTACTAAATATAATGTTTCAGGTCCTCGTTATACGAGTTATCCAACGGTTCCGTATTGGGATTTAGACTCCTTTTCTTTAATCCAATGGAAAGCATCTTTAAAGCGTTCTTTTGAAGAAAGTAATACGTCTGAAGGCTTAAGTTTATACATTCATTTACCATTTTGCGAAAGCTTATGCACCTTTTGTGGTTGCCATAAACGCATTACAAAACGACACGAAGTAGAGTCTCCATACATAAAAGCGGTTTTAAAAGAATGGAGTTTGTATTTGGAGCTATTAGGAAGCAAACCAAAGATTAAAGAATTACATCTCGGTGGAGGCACACCGACATTTTTTTCGCCAGAACATCTTCATTATTTAATTTCTGAATTATTAAAGGATGCTGAATTGGCAGAAGACTATGAGTTTAGTTTTGAAGGTCACCCTAATAATACCACAGAAGCACATTTACAAACCTTATATGATTTAGGCTTTAGACGTGTTAGTTATGGAGTTCAGGATTATAATCTTAACATTCAAAAAGCAATTAACCGTATTCAACCGTTCGAAAACGTAAAACGTGCTACAGATTTGGCGCGTAAAATTGGTTATACTTCTGTGGGGCATGATATTATTTTTGGATTGCCATTTCAAACAGAAACCGATGTTATTGCAACCATAAATAAAACAAAATCCTTAATGCCAGACCGTATTGCATTTTATAGTTATGCGCATGTGCCATGGATAAAAGGAAATGGTCAACGCGGATTTAGTGATGCAGATTTACCAACACCAGATTCTAAGCGTCAGCAATATGAAACAGGAAAACAGTATTTTGAAGCAGCAGGTTATGTAGAAATAGGAATGGATCATTTTGCCTTAAAAACGGACTCGCTTTATAAAGCCATAAAAACGGGCACTTTGCATCGTAATTTTATGGGGTACACAGCTTCTAAAACACAAGCTATGATTGGTTTGGGAGTGTCATCTATTAGTGATAGTTGGTATGGGTTTGCTCAAAATGTTAAATCTAATGAGGAGTATTACCATTTGTTAGAGCACAATATTATTCCGGTGTTTAAAGGCCATATTCTAAACGACGAAGATTTAGTGATTAGAAAACACATCCTTAATCTAATGTGTCATTTTAAAACAGATTGGGAGGATCAATCGTTAGTGTTTAAAGAATTACCAGAAGTACTTGTTAAATTAAAAGAATTTGAATTGGACGGTTTACTGCAATTTGAATATAAACAAGTCATTGTAACCGAGAAAGGAAAAGCTTTTATAAGGAATATATGTATGGCTTTCGATTTGCTATTACAACGCAAAAAACCAGAAACACAGTTGTTTTCAATGACTATTTAATATGAAAAAATGGAACACGCCTATTCAAAATTTAATTATCTTAAGGGGTAATTAATAGCGAACAGCATGTGACAATTAAAAAATAAAAAAACATGAAAAAAATAATTGTACCAGTAGATTTTTCAGAACATTCCGAATTTGCGCTCGAAGCTGCAGCTAGCTTAGCTCAAAAGTATGGATCTGAACTTATTGTATTACACATGTTAGAGTTGTCTAATGCAATTATTTCGTCTGCAAGCGAAGCTTTAAATCAAGAAGCTGTTTTTTATTTAAAACTTGCGGAGCAAAAATTTGAAAGCTTTTTAGATAAACCCTATTTAGAAGGTATTACACTTACACCAATAGTGAAACATTTTAAAGTGTGGAGTGAAGTGAATATGGTGGCTGCTGACCACCATGCAGATTTAATAATTATGGGCTCTCAGGGAGTAAGTGGTTTTAAAGAAGTGTTTGTAGGTTCTAATACCGAAAAAGTAGTGCGGCATTCTGATATTCCTGTTTTGGTTATTAAACACAATCCGATTTTAATGGATTTTGAAAATGCAGTATTTGCTTGCGACTTCTCTGAAGAAACTGTGGAGCCTTACTTAAAAGCCAAAGCGATTTTTGACTTTCTTGGTACAAAATTACACTTGGTATATGTGAATTCACCTGATGGGAATTTTAAAAGTTCTTCTGAAATAGATAAACGTGTATCTCACTTTTTAGGAAAAGCAGAAGGAAATTTAGACAACTTAAGCCAAGTTAATATTGTGTCAGATTACTCTATAGAGAAAGGAATTCTCAATTTTTCTAATGTTATTGGTGCAGATCTTATAGCTGTGGCAACACATGGTAGAAAAGGTTTATCGCATTTATTTGAAGGTAGTGTTTCTGAAGATATTGCAAATCATTCCACCTTGCCAGTTATGACCTTTAAAATATAATTGATGATGTTATTATAATAGTTAGTGTTATTAACCATCGTCCTAAAAACGCCATTGATTTCTTCTTTGGCGTTTTTTTATTTAATGATATGAAATGGATTGAAATACTTAAGTCTTTTGAATCTAAAAACGATAGCCAAGTCTTAAATGTAGATTTAATGAGAAATCATTCTTATTGTTTATATAGACATTTTTTTCTTTAATATAATGTATGTATCCTATTCCGATGCCTGTTTCATAAGTGAAATGCTTACCAACATTACGTCTAATTCCCCAAGTTGGTGTGATGGAAATATCACTAATAAAATTAATGTTATCAGCGATAGAGCCTATTACGATATCGGGATGGTAGGTGGTTTTTACTGAAATAAAATTACCACTGTTTCCATCTATGCGTCGCGATTTAGAAACTCTTTTGTTAAGATTGTAATACCAACGTGGTTCTAATGTAATTGCAGGAACCAGAATAAAGCCACGGCTACCGACAAAGCTGTTGCTGAAAAAGCCTGCGTCTAATCCAAGCTCACTTCGTAATGCTATGGAGTTTGAGAGTTTAGATTCATTGTGTCCCCAAATACCAAGAAAACCAGTTTGTACGCCGTAAGTGGATTGTTCTACGCTAGCATCTTGTGCGGTTAATGTTGTGATTGAGAGACTGAAAATGAATAAAAAGAATAGATTTTTCATGGTTTTGATGGATTGATGATGTTGATTTATAGAGAGCTAATATATCAATTATCATTCCACGTTGTAAGAATTTATTTGTGTTTTAATGACATTCTATAGCACTAACGGCTGTTTCTACAACCGGAGCAGGTGAGAGGTAAGGAATGCCTAAGCCTAGTCCACGAAGAATAAATAATAAACCAATAACCACCACAAAAACAGGAATTGCTTTTTGAATGCGTTGTTTTATAGTTGAATTTAGAAACTTTCCTAAATAAATAGCTGTGGTCATTAAGGGAATTGTACCAAGCCCAAATAAAACCATATACAAACTACCTTCTGATAAACTGCCTGTAGCTACAGCACCAAAAACGGCCATATAAACTAAGCCACAAGGTAAAAAACCATTAAGAAAACCGATGGTTAAAAATGTATCTGCAGTTTTCTTTTTTAAAGCTTTCCCTAAAGACGTTTTTACTTTAGATATGAGTTTGTAAAGTGGTTTTGTAAGGTTGTATTTACCAAAAGCTCTTTGAGGAAGAAGGATGACAAGAATCATTAATATTCCTATAATTATTGAAAGCTGTTGTTGAATGCCAAAGATGTAAAGGCTTTTTCCAACAAGACCAAACACCAAACCAATAATGCTATAAGCCATTAGACGACCAAAATGGTATAGGCCAATCTGGCTTATTTTTCTAAATGAATTAGACCGATCTACAGGTAGCATAAAGGCAATTGGTCCACACATACCAACGCAGTGTAAACTCCCTAATAAGCCTAATATGAGCGCCGAGACTAACATTTAATATGTGATTTCAGTTTTATAGATATAAGAATTTGTGTTATATTTCCAATCTACAGTAATGTTCCAACGACCACCTAATAAACGTTTGTCAGGTATGAGCAAATTGTGGTTTGATAGAGAAATTGGAATTTCAAAATCAAATTGTTTATCAGATGGTCTGTATAGGAACACTTTACCTTTAATAGTATTTATATCTAAGTCTTCAGGAAATATAAGGATAACGCCTTCGTCACTCTTTTTCCAAGTAATATTCGTTTTTAAGGTTTTAGAGTGTTGTTCTTTATTTAAATCCTCTTGAAACTCTAGTTCTTGACCATAATAGTCTTCTGTTACTAAATCAAAATCATACTTATCATCTGTACTCATAGTAATAATAAAGTACATGATAAAGCTAATGAAAGCTACAAACGCGATTACAATTCCTGTTCCCCAATTTATTTTCATAATCCAACTTCCTGCCAAAGCAGGAATCTCTTTTTAGTTAATACACTTCTTGCTATGGCAAGAATATTTGTTTCTTTATACCTACAAGGTTTTTGAAACCTTGCAGGATTAATCGATTGAAAACTGCTAGGTTTTTATTGCACTTCTGTCAAGACGAATCTTCCGCTTTTTTAGACCAGAAAAGTTTTAAAAACGTCCCTAAAATTCCTTTTAGGGGACACTACTCATAACTAATTACTCTCATGGAACACCTAAATAATGTCGTGCTTCCAACGTCTCACTTCTAGCTTTTTTTTAATTATAACTCCGAGGTCCTAAAAAGTTAACTGTTGTGGTCTCAATTAATTCATCCTTACTATAAACCTCAATAATTAATTTAATTCTATCGTCGGACAATTCACTTTTATTAATTTCAATAAATAAAGTCCCTTGTTCTAATTCTTGAGCAGGAATTTTAAAATTTTCAGTTGTTGAAACCATCTTAACAGTGCCTTTAAATTTTCTAAGTTTAAAACTAATGTTATTGATGTCTTTTGTAGTTTTATTGACTAATTTGTATGTAAATACATTACTAATCATGTTATTTTCTTTGGTCTCATAAAGTTGACCAGGAAGCCTAAGTATAGTCGCTTCAACATCATTTCTAAGAAATAGTAAGCCAATAAAAATTCCGGTTAAAATGGTTAAAACGGCTATATAGCCTTTCATTCTAGGCGTTATTTTGAACTTTTCTTTTCTTTCAATTTCATCTTCACTAGCAAATCTAATCAGTCCTTTTGGGAGATTGATGCTTTCCATAATATGATCGCATTCATCAATACAAGCCGTACAGTTTACACATTCTAATTGTGTTCCGTTTCTAATATCGATACCTGTTGGACAGACATTAACACATTGCAAACAATCAATACAATCTCCGTGTCCTAAAGCCTCTCGATCTTCGTTTTTTCTGAATTTCTTTCTGCCATTTTCTGCTTCGCCACGTTTATGATCGTAAGCAACAACTATAGATTTATCATCTAATAATACACTTTGCAATCTACCATAAGGACAAGCAATAATACAGACTTGCTCTCTAAACCATGCAAACACAAAGTAAAATACCGCTGTAAAAATGATTAGAGGAAAAAGTGTTCCTAAATGATCTAACGGATTGCCAGTGATGTATTTTATTAATTTATCACTTCCAATTAAATAAGCCAAAAACACATTTGCAATTAAAAACGAAATGATTAAAAAGATGAACCACTTAAATCCTTTCTTTCTTATTTTTTCAGCATTCCACTCTTGCTTATCTAATTTTCGTTGTTTGTTTCTATCTCCTTCAATCCAGTATTCTATACGTCTAAAAACCATTTCCATGAAAATGGTTTGTGGACAAATCCAACCACAAAACACACGCCCAAAACTGACCGTAAATAAAGCGATAAATACAATACCAATAAGCATTGATATTACCACAAGGTAAAAATCTTGAGGCCAAAAGGGTAAGCCAAAAACATTAAAGCGACGCTCTAAAATGTTGAATAATAAAAACTGGTTCCCATTTATCTTTATAAATGGTGCAGCAAGTAAGAATATGAGTAAACCATAACTTATAAACTTGCGATATTTGTAAAGCTTACCACTTGGTTTTTTAGGGTATACCCAAGCGCGTTTACCATCTTCGGTTACTGTACCTATCGTATCTCTAAACGATTCGTGTTCTGATGGTTCCAATTTTTATTTTATTTATTTTATTAGTCTATTGTTTCTTCTTTCCAAACATCGCCTTCGGCAGGTTTAGGTTGTGCAGGTGTAGTGCCTTGAAATTGTAAAACATAGCTAGCAACTTGTGCTATTTCAGCAGGTTTTAAACTCTGTTTCCAAGCAATCATACCTTTTCCGTCTCTACCACCTTCGGAAACGGTTTTAAATACGTTTTTAATACCACCACCCAAAATCCAATGCTCATCTGCTAGGTTAGGGCCAATTCCACCACCACCATCAGCTTGATGACAGGCGATACAATTCACTTCAAAAATTTTCTGACCACTACTTAAGTCTGAAGCTTCTGTTAACAATTCAACCGTATTAAAATCTACAAGATCTTTAGCGGTTCTCTTGTATTCTTCGATAGCTATTTTTGCTTCAGCATATTCTGTTGCGAGTTCATCAATCTGACTATCTCCATCAAATACTTCATATTTAAACAAATAGATAACTGCAAAGATTATTGAGGCATAAAACCCATACAACCACCATGGCGGTAAATCATTATCTAATTCTTTAATACCATCGTAGTTATGGTCTAGAATAATTTCATGCTCTTCCTGAATAGGTTTCGATCCTAGTAATTTGATGTATTTTTCATTGATCCAAACAACTAGTTTAGATTCTTTTTGTTTGTTAGCATCATAACGTGCCTTACCTGCGTCGTCTAAACTTTGATAAAGGATATTAGTTAAAGAACTTGCAATAGCTTCAATACCTATTAATACTAAGAGGATTAATAATAGAAATAATAGTATTGCTGGCTGTTCCATAAATGCTGGTTGGTCACCAGATTCTACAAAATATTCTATTAGTAAGACAATGATAAAAAATACAACCGGTATTCTTAACCAGGATGGAATACTGTTTCTCATAGTTCTGTTTCGTTTTGGTTATCTAATTCTAATGGTAAATTACTGACGCGATTAATGTATTCTTTTTTTGCTGTGAAAACCCACCAAAATAGGATGACAAAAAAGCTAAAAAAGATGATTAAGGATATAATTGGGTAGATTTCTATTCCAGAAATACTATCCATATGGTTTTTTACAAATTTTAGCATAGCTTTATTCTTGAGTGGTTTCTAAATCTTTTACTTTTATATCAGTTCCTAAGCGCTGTAGGTAAGCAATTAACGCTGTGATTTCACGATTCTTAACTTCAATGAACTTTTTACCAGTGTCTTCGGCTTCTTTTTTACCGGCCGCAAATGATGTCGATAAATCAGAATCTTCATATAAGTTTTGTTCAATTTCAGATCCTTGCTCTAACATATGTTGTTGAGCATTGGCAATGTCTTCATCGGTATATGGAACTCCAAGTGCTACCATGGTTTTCATTTTAGCTTCAGTTTGAGATTTATCTAATTCATCTCTAATTAACCATTGGTATGCTGGCATAATCGATCCACTTGAAACACCTTGAGGATCAAACATGTGCTTAAAGTGCCATGAATCTGGTCGTCCACCTGTCATTTTTCCTCCAACACCTTCTCTGGCTAAATCTGGTCCGGTTCGCTTACTTCCCCAAAGGAAAGGGTGATCGTATACAAATTCCCCGGCTTTAGAATATTCACCATAACGTTCTACTTCACTTCTAAACGGACGAATCATTTGTGAGTGACAGCCCACACAACCTTCTCTAATGTAAATATCTCTACCTTCTAATTCTAAAGGAGTATAAGGTTTTACGCTAGATAATGTTGGGATATTAGACTTTACCATAATTGTTGGCACAATCTGAACAATACCTCCAATTAATATCGCTATGGTAGCGAAGATGGTTAATTTTATTGGTTTACGTTCTAATACAGAATGCCATCCTTCTCCTGCAGTTCTGTGTTTTGAGACACGCTGTAAAGCTGGTGCTTCTGCTAATTCGTCTTCTACTGCGCTACCTTGTCTTATCGTAACATAAACGTTATATATAAGTATTAACATACCTGTAATGTATAGCGTTCCTCCAATAGCACGCATCCAATACATTGGCATAATTTCAGTAACTGTCTCTAAAAAGTTACCATACTTTAAGGTACCGTCTGGATTAAACTGCTTCCACATACTTGCTTGAGTGAATCCTGCAACATATAAGGGTAACGTATAGAATATAATACCTAAAGTTCCTATCCAAAAGTGAGCATTTGCTAATTTGGTTGAGTATAATTTAGTTTTTACTAATCTCGGAATTAACCAATAGATCATACCAAAGGCTAAGAAACCATTCCATGCTAAGGCACCAACGTGCACGTGTGCAATAATCCAATCGGTAAAGTGACCAATAGCATTAACATTTTTAAGTGATAAAAGAGGGCCTTCAAAAGTAGCCATACCATAACCTGTAAGTGCTACTACCATGAATTTTAAAACAGGATCTGTACGTACTTTATCCCATGCACCACGCAAGGTTAAAAGTCCGTTGATCATACCACCCCAAGATGGCATTAATAACATTACTGAAAAAGCAACACCTAAGTTTTGAGCCCATTCTGGTAAAGCGGTGTATAATAAATGGTGAGGTCCTGCCCAGATATAAATAAATATTAAAGACCAAAAGTGAATGATAGATAGTCTATAAGAATATACAGGTCTGTTGGCTGCTTTTGGTACAAAGTAATACATCAATCCTAAAAACGGCGTAGTTAAGAAAAATGCCACAGCATTATGTCCATACCACCATTGTACTAAGGCATCTTGCACACCAGCGTAAACAGAATAACTCTTCATGCCTGTTAAGCTTACAGGAAGTGATAAACTATTAAATATATGAAGTACGGCAACCGTAACAAATGTTGCTAAGTAAAACCATATAGCAACATACATATGGCGTTGACGACGTTTTAAAATGGTACCAATTAAGTTCCAACCAAAAACAACCCATACCACTGCAATAGCAATATCAATAGGCCATTCTAGTTCGGCATATTCTTTAGAAGATGTGTAACCTAAAGGTAATGTAATTGCGGCAGCGACAATAATGGCTTGCCAACCCCAAAAATTAATTTTACTTAAGGTGTCGTTAAACATTCTGGCTTTTAGTAATCGTTGCGAGGAATAGTAAACACCAGCAAATATGGCATTACCTACAAAGGCAAAAATAACAGCATTGGTATGTAATGGTCTTAATCTACCAAAACTAAGCCATGAAACACCATCGGTTAGGTTTGGGAAAACGAACATAAATGCTAGTAATAATCCTACCAACATGCCTATTACACCCCAAAATATAGTGGCATAAAGGAAATTTTTAACGATTTTGTTATCGTAATAAAATTGTTGTACATCCATAATAATTAATTGTTCTTAGTCGTTTTTATAGTTGGTTTTGGTTCTTCTTTTACGAGTTCGTCTTCAAAAAGCATACGAACAGATGGAGTATAGTCGTCATCGTATTGCCCGGACTTTACTGCCATTATAAAAAAGACAAAGAAAATCACGCCAATAACAACGCTAACTGATAATAAAATATAAATAACACTCATACCTACTGAAGTTATGGCTCAAAAGTAATATTGAAGCCGGTTTGAAAATATGATAAAAATCATGTTTCCTTATTTTTAATCATTCTAGCCGCTTTCCTAAAAGATTTGTAGCAATTGTTGTAAATATAACAATACTAATAGAGCTTAGAGGCATTAATATTGCTGCAACTACAGGTTCTAATTGTCCGGTTGTAGCAAAGTATAATCCAATAACATTGTAAAAAAATGATAATACAAAGCTCCACTTAATAATTTTTATGGCTGATTTAGATGCTGAAATATAGTTATACAATTGCTTAAATTTTGAAGCATCTAATATCGCATCACAAGCAGGTGAGAAGACGTTTACATCTTCAGAGATAGCTATACCGACATTACTTTGTGCCAATGCACCAGCATCATTTAGACCATCACCAATCATTAAGACTTTGGCTCCTTCTGACTGATGATATTTAATGAATTCTAATTTATCTTCTGGTTTTTGATTGAAAATTAATTTGGTTTTAGCCGGTAATAATTTTTTTAAATTTTCGAGCTCACCTTCATTATCCCCAGAGAGAATAACCAAATCAAAATGGCGCTTTAGCTGATTAAATAATTTTGAAACCCCTTTTCGATAGCTGTTGTAAAAGGTGAATTTCCCCTTGTAAACATTATTGCTACTCACGTGAACAGTAGTATTTAAAATCGTACTTTGATTAGGATTTCCGACAAAACTAGCAGAACCAATTTTCATGTTTACAGCATTGTGCTTTGCTTCAATTCCCTTACCAATGTGTTCTTCAAAAGTATCAAGTGTAATGATATTATGTTCTTCTAAAATAGTGTATAATGTTCTACTTAAGGGATGGTTGGATCCTCTGAGTGAATTTTTAAGAACTACATTTTCAGAATCTGAAAGCAAATCACCATCATATTCTGCATTACTATCTTTATTAGACGTAATGGTTCCTGTTTTATCAAAAATCACCGTGTTTATTTGGGCCAATTGTTCAATTACAGTGGCATTTTTTACATAGAATTTTTGTTTACCAAAGATCCTTAATAGATTCCCAAAAGTAAAAGGTGCCGAAAGTGCAATGGCACAAGGACAGGCAATTATTAATACCGCTGTAAAGACATTCATAGCTTTACTAGGATCTACAAACAGCCAAAATGTAGTGGCAATAAAAGCAACAGTTAATATCGCTATTGTAAAATGTTTACTGATGGTGTTGGTAATATTTGTAAAACCATCTTCTTTGTTTTTATTAAAAACATCGTTACTCCATAATTGTGTGAGATAACTCTGCTCAACAGACTTTAGCGCTTCCATTTCAATAACTCCATTGGTTTGTTTACCACCTGCAAATAATTTATCACCAGATTTTTTGGAAACGGTTTGTGATTCACCAGTAACAAAACTGTAATCTATTTTTGCTTTTCCGTTAATAAGAATACCATCAACAGGAATTAACTCTTCATTCCGAATTAAAATACGGTCACCTTTTTCAATATCGTAAACCTGAATAGAATTCTCGTTACCTGATTTATCAATTTTAGTGATGGCAATCGGAAAGTATGATTTATAGTCGCGCTCAAAAGATAGGAAATTGTATGTTTTTTGCTGGAAGAATTTTCCGCTTAATAGAAAGAATATTAAACCAGCCAAACTATCAAAAAAGCCAGAGCCTAAATCGAACATAATTTCAATAGTACTCCTAATAAAAAGCACAGAAACTCCAAGTGCGATTGGAACATCAATATTTAAAATCCTAGCCTTTAACCCTTTATATGCCGAAATGAAATAATCTTGAGCAGAATAAAAAACAATGGGTAAAGACATGGCAAACATAAGCCATCTAAAGAGCGGTTTGTATTGCTCTAACCAAAACTCATTGACTTCAAAATACTCTGGAAAAGACAAAAACATAATATTACCAAAACCAAAAGCTGCCACTCCAAGTTTATAGATTAAACTTCGGTTAATATCCTTTTTTCCAGAGTTAAAATCTTCTAAACTGATATAAGGTTCATAGCCAATAGAGCTTAATAATAATACCACAGATTTTAAATTGGTAGTTTCAGAATTATAGGTGACTCTGACGGTTTTCTTACCAAAATTAACTTGAGAATCTGAAATACCAGGATTAAGCTTGTTTAGATTTTCTAGAATCCAAATACAAGAACTACAGTGAATATGCGGAATGTAAAGCGTGGCAATCTCTAAAGCACCATCTCTAAACTCCGTGAGTTTTTCAATAATGTTTTCCTGAGAAAGAAAATCATATTTACCTTCTATTTCCTTTGGAGTAGCTCCAGGGGAATTTTGTAAATCGTAATAACAGGTTAAATCGTTCTCATTAAAAATCTCGAAAACAGTTTTACAACCGTTACAACAAAAAGACTTTTCTTGAAAAGAAATAACATGATTACCACAGCTATCACCACAGTGAAAACATGTTGCGTTTTCCATTTTTAATTTGCTCAATTATACCTGATACAAAAGTCGTTAAACAAGTGAGTATAAACTATGATATTTATCATGTTTTCATTAACTTTGACTTTAATAGTTATAGGGATGATAAAATGCGAACAATGTATCGTAAAACAATTTAATGCTTTGAAATCTTTAGAGAAAGATGATTTAATTCGTATCTCTGGTTGTAAGACTTCTAAATTTATAAAAAAAGGTGAAACTTTATTTAGAGAAGGTGAAAGTATAAACGGTGTTTACTGTATTAAGGAAGGAGTGTGTAAGCTAATTAAGTTGAGCGCTAACGGTAAAGACCAAATTGTGAAACTTGTCGTGAGAGGCGATTTATTAGGCCAACGTTCGTTAGTTACAGACGAAAAATCTAACCTTACCGCTATTGCTGTAAATGAGATGGAAATTTGTTTTATTCCTAAAAGTGAGATTCTAAATGATTTATCAAAAAATGCAAATTTTTCTTTAGATATGCTTCAAGATATGGCGAAGGAACTTAGAATTGCAGATAATGTCATTGTAGATATGGCTCAGAAATCGGTAAAACAACGTTTAGCTGATGTATTAGTCTATTTAAACACCACTTTCGATAACGATGAAAAGGGGTATTTAGGTGTAACGTTATCTAGAGAAGATTACGCTAATCTTGTAGGAACTGCAACGGAATCCGCCATTAGAATTTTATCTCAATTTAAAAAAGAAGGTTACATTTCTACGACTGGTAAACAGATCAAAATTTTAGATTTAGAAGGTTTAAAACGTATTGAATAATGTTATTAATGCTATGATACGTTTCTAAGCGTATTGTTAATTTTGAAATATTTAATCTTCTCAATCCTTCTGTTTTAACACATCTACATAAGTTGATGTGTTCTATGCTGCTTTTATTTGGAATAATTTTGAATATTTCAACTCATTAAATGTGTCTAGTTAAGCTATGCCGTGTTTGAATAGTCTCTCTATTCCTCTAATTAAACCTTAGTTGTTTTTGAGTAGTTAAAAAGCAAAAAGTGGAATCCATTTTCTAAAAGTGGAGTTAATGCTTCGTAGAGGTATTGGAAAAGCATTATTTTTACATAGCTATGAAACGCGCATTATCAAAATTTCATCACAGAAAGGCTGAGAATAGTAGCGAACTGTATGTGTCAGTTAAACAATAATAAAGAGAAACACATGAAAGAAAAAACAAATAAATCGGGTTTCGTCTTTAAAACCTACGAAGCTCCGCATCAGTCTCCTTTCGAAAAACTCTTCGAAATTTTTAAGGAGCTTATTACACATACCTCAGGAGATTTTGATGAAGCTATTGAATGGTTACGTAGTCTTGATAAAGAGTATGAGTTAACGACCCCAGAGTATACCATTGATGATTTTATTGAAGACCTAAAGAATAAAGGTTACATACGAGAAGAACTAGATCCTAACGGAACAGGTGAGGGAGGTATGACGATTACTGCGAAAACAGAACGCGCTATCCGCCAGCAAGCCTTAGATCAGATTTTTGGAAAGATTAAACGCAGTGGTTCGGGTAATCACAAAAGCAAAGGTGTTGGTCTAGGAGATGAACATACGGGGGATTTAAGAGCCTATCAATTTGGAGATGGTTTAGATAAAGTCTCTATGACAGAGAGTTTAAAAAACGCTCAAATCAATAATGGTGTTGGCGATTTTAGTCTAACGGAAGACGATTTGGTAGTTGAAGAAACCCTTCATAAAAGCCAAATGAGTACTGTTTTGATGATAGATATTAGTCACAGTATGATTCTTTATGGTGAAGACCGTATTACTCCAGCGAAGAAAGTAGCCATGGCTTTGGCGGAATTAATTACCACGCGTTATCCAAAAGACACTTTAGAAATATTAGTATTTGGAAATGATGCTTGGCCAATTAAAATCAAAGAATTACCCTATTTAAAAGTCGGTCCATATCACACCAATACTGTTGCAGGTTTGCAATTAGCGATGGATATGTTGCGTAGAAAACGTAATACCAACAAGCAGATTTTTATGATAACCGATGGTAAACCCAGTTGTTTGCGTATGCCAGACGGCCAGTATTATAAAAACAGTAACGGCTTAGATCCGTTTATCACTAACAAATGTTATGCGATGGCACAACAAGCAAGGCGTTTACATATTCCGATTACAACTTTTATGATTGCTGAGGATCCATATTTGATGCAATTTATTAGAGAATTTACGCAAGCCAATAGAGGAAAAGCATTCTACACCGGATTGAAAGGTTTAGGTGAAATGATTTTTGAAGATTACGAAAACAATAGGAAGAAGAGAATTAAAGGATAAATACAGCTTTTAGCTCTTAGGTATTAGCCTTTAGCTCAAACGAGCTCGCTAATAGCTAAAGGCTAATAGCCAAAAGCTATAAAATGAAAACAGAAAACATAAGTACACTCGGAGAATTAAAAAAAGCAGGACATCAATCAAAGTCTATTAAAGATGAATTGAGGGATAATCTTATTGAAAATATAAAGAATAAAGTCAATACGTTTGAAGGCATTCACGGTTATGAAAATACGGTAATTCCAGAATTAGAACGTGCGATTCTATCTAGACATAATATTAATTTATTAGGATTAAGAGGACAGGCAAAAACACGTTTAGCAAGGATGATGGTGAATTTGTTGGATGAAAACATTCCAGTCGTAGCAGGTTCTGAAATTAATGACGATCCCTTAGCTCCAATTTCAAGATTTGCGGTAGAATTGATTGCTGAAAAAGGAGATGATACTCCAATAACTTGGTTACATAGAAATGATCGTTTTGCTGAAAAATTAGCCACACCAGATGTAACCGTTGCCGATATTATTGGTGATGTCGATCCGATAAAAGCAGCGAATTTAAAATTGAGTTATGCAGATGATCGTGTGATTCACTACGGTATGATTCCTAGAGCGAACCGTTGCATTTTTGTTATAAACGAATTGCCAGATTTACAAGCACGAATTCAAGTCGCTTTATTTAATATTTTACAAGAAGGAGATATTCAAATTAGAGGATTCAAATTACGTTTACCTTTAGACATGCAGTTTGTATTTACGGCAAATCCTGAAGATTATACCAATAGAGGAAGCATTGTGACTCCTTTAAAAGATAGAATTGGTTCTCAGATTTTAACGCATTATCCAGAATCTGTAGAAACGGCAAGAACCATTACTGCACAAGAAGCGAAACTAGATTCTAGACAATCGGAATCTGTTTATGTCCCTGAATTAGCTAAAGATTTATTAGAACAAATTAGTTTTGAAGCCAGAGAAAGCGAATATGTAGATGTTAAAAGTGGAGTCAGTGCACGTATGAGTATTACGGCTTTTGAGAATTTACTAAGTACCGCAGAACGTCGTGCTTTAATTGCTGGTGACGATACAACAACAGTACGTTTATCAGATTTTACAGGAGTCATTCCTGCAATTACAGGAAAAGTGGAATTAGTGTATGAAGGAGAACAAGAAGGTGCTGATTTTGTAGCTAACGCTTTAATGGAAGCTGCAGTAAAAACCTTATTTCCTAAATATTTCCCTAAAGTTGAAAAGTTAGAAAAGCAAGGTGATGAAACTCCTTATGATGAATTAATCTCATGGTTTTTCAATGGTGATGGTTTCGAATTGTTAAACGAATATGACGATAAAGCTTATAAAGAAAAATTAGATGAGGTCACTCCGTTGGATGCTCTAATTGCGGATTATCAACCAGAAATTGATCCAAAAGATGTCTATTTTGAAAAGGAATTTATTCTTTGGGGATTAACGCAATTTAAGAAATTGAGCAAATATAGTTATTCCGAAGGTATGCAGTTTAAAGATCCTTATGGAAGTTATATTAGTGGGTTGTAGGTTATAAAATCTTAAAACACCCCTAAGGTCCCCTCGAGGGGACAATCCTTCAGATAATATTAGCTCTAGATAATATTAGAGCTACTGTCCCCTTGAGGAGACCTAGGGGTGTAATAGTTTATTTTTGAGCTTAATTATGTATAAGCTATAACTTACCAAATATCACGACTTTTAATATTAGCATCGCAGAGTTTAATAATCTCTGCGATTCTTTTTTGTTTTGTCGCTTCGCGTTTAGCTTGGTTTAACCAATACAAATAATGTTTTCTATAACTCGGTGCAAAGTTGAGGTAGTTCTCAAAAGCCTTTTCGTTAGTATCAAAGGCTTGTTGAAGATTACTAGGAATAATTCCATTTTCTACATCATCTAATGCTGTCCAACTGCCATTTTCCTTTGCAATTTGAATAGACTGATGTCCACTTTTGTGGATTAAGTGCGCTTTATGTAATTGCGCTATATGATTTTTGTTTACCGCACTCCAGACACTTTTGGGCTTTCGTGGGCAAAAATATTGTCTACGTTTTCCGTCTCCTAAACTTTTTACTGTGGAATCTATCCAGCCAAAACAAAGGGCCACTTTTACGGCTTCTTCCCAACGCATAGAGTCCTTTTTATGATCGACTTTGTAGAAAATTAAATGAACACCTTTTACAGAATCGTGATAGTTTAGCAACCATTCTCGCCATTCCGTGTCTGTTTTAAAATATAATTCTTGTAAATCCATGTTCATTTCCCGAGAAAGCGGGAATCTTTTGTTTTAGACCTGTCAGGTTTTTAAAACCTAACAGGTCTTTTTATATTTTGTTTGAGTTAACGTAAAAATCACGATCAATGTTAAAACTATCCGATTTGATGTTTTTAGTCTGCCATTTTGCTTTTGGGAACAACCATTCGGATTTGCCATCAATGTCAACTTGAATAGGCATATCAAACCCCTCAACAATGTCTGTCCAACGGTATTTTAGTTCTCCCTTTTTTATTTCATATTCCAAAGTCGGAATTTTAATCGTTCTTAAATATTGATTAAAAAATTCAGTTAAATCAATACCTGAGTGCTCACTTAAGTAGTCTTCAATCTGCTTCGTTGTTACCGTTTGATGATAAAATTCTGAATTTAAACCTCTCAGCATTTGTCTCCATTTTTCGTCATCTTCAATGAGTTGACGAAGCGTATGCAACATATTGGCACCTTTATAATACATATCGCTAGAGCCTTCATTGTTCACATTGTAGGTGCCAATTAAAGGTTTATCGTTTTGAATATTAGCACGTGTACCAATCACATAATCGGCAGACGCTTCTTTGCCATAATAATAGTCTAAAAATAAATTTTCAGAGTAGGAGGTGAAGCCTTCGTGAATCCACATATCAGCGATGTCTTTGTTAGTGATATTGTTAGCAAACCATTCGTGACCAGCTTCGTGGATAATAATGAAATCAAACTTTAAACCCCAACCTGTGCCAGATAAATCGCGACCTAAATAGCCTTGTTTGTATTGGTTTCCGTAGGTTACAGAACTTTGGTGCTCCATGCCTAAATAAGGGACTTCAACTAATTTAAAACTATCTTCATAAAATGGGTAAGGACCAAACCAATGCTCAAAGGCTTTCATCATTTTTGGAGCATCTTTAAAATGATCTCTGGCGATTTCTAAGTTCTCTTTTAGAACATAATAATTCATATCTAAATCCCCTTTTTCACCTTTAAAGACTTCAGAGAAATTAACATAGTCTCCAATATTCACATTAACTCCATAATTATTAATTGGATTGCTCACAAACCAATGTGAAGTAACGGTGTTGTTATTATTTTTAACCAGTTTTCTAAGACGACCGTTAGACACATTCGTCAACCCTTTTGGATTGGTAACGCTAATCAGCATACTATCCACTTCGTCATACATGTGGTCTTTGTTTGGCCACCACACACTAGCACCTAAACCTTGGCAAGAGGTGGCAATAAAATGCTTGCCGTTTTGATCTTTCTTCCATGAAAACCCACCATCCCAAGGAGCGCGTTTGGCTTCTCTTGGATAACCATTGTAATGAATTTCAATGGATTTGATGTCTCCAATATTTTGCTTTGTAGGAATTAAAATAAAATTGGCGTTACCTTCAATTTGTACCTCTAATTCTTTGCCATCTTGAATCGCCTTGGTTATTTCCATGGGCTGTTGCAAATCGATTTGCATAAACTCATTAGGCTCTGAAACTACTTTATAATAAATAGTGTTTTTCCCTGAAATGAACTTGAGCTCTGGTTTTATTTCAATATCTAAATGGTAATAAGTTAAATCCCACCATTCGCGCTCTGGAGTGATGCTTCCTCTTAGGGTATCTTGATGTGTGAATTTTTCTTTACCTTGAAGTAATCCTTGACTGTGACAAGTTGAAATTAAAAGTATAGCAGAAAATGCTAATAAAAAATTTTTCATTTTAGAAAGGTTTATCGCATGATACTATTAGGAAAGACAACAACACTTTCATGGCCATCAGCACTTACCGCTGCGACTCCAAAAAAGAAATTATCAATAACGATACCCTCTAAAGTAAATTCGGTAACACCTTCTACATAACGGCTGTGGTCCCAAGTTGGAGATGTCGTATCTCTCCAATAGATTTTATAACCTTTGGCACCTTCAACGTTATTCCATTGTAATTTAGCAGAGGCTTCCACAATGCCACCAATACTAACCTCGGTTGGAGACGGTGGAGCAGAAGCAAGGCTTGCCATAGTAATGGCGTTGACAGTGGTTAATTTTTTGCAATACGGAAAGTTAACATGCTCAAAAGTGTCTCCGTATGCAATCCCGTTTTCTGTACGAATATCTTGATGCTGTTGCGTATAATTTTCGTGAGCTTCCATAATTCGGATACCAGCAAAGCCTGCATCATTAAAAGGTCTATGATGACCTCCACGTCCAAAACGATCTAAGCGATAAACCAGCATTGGGTTCATCTCTGGCATGTAGGTTTTTGTTGTTTTGTATATGAATCGAGCTAACTGACGCGAAATTCCATCGACTTCACCACCATAAAAACGTCTTGCTCTCGCTTGTTTTGCTAATGCTTCAGGATCTGTTTCCGACGTTGTAATTGGTTCTGAGAAAATTCTGAAGGTGCGGTTATCAATCACACCATCAACTCCAGAGATATTTCCAATCATGTCATTATTTAAAACTCCAATTATGTCCCAATGATGCTCTTTGGCATATGTTGCCAAACCTTGTCCTCCAAACAAACCTTGTTCTTCACCCGAAAGTCCAACATATATAATACTATTTTCAAATTTATATTGAGACAAAACTCTAGCGGCTTCAATAGCACCTGCCATTCCTGTGGCATTGTCATTAGCACCTGGTGCATCTGAAGTAAAATCATTAGGGTCAGAAACTCTAGAATCGATATCACCACTCATTATGATATAGCGATTTGGATATGTAGTACCACGTTGAATGGCGACCACATTAACGACCATAACATCTTTTACGATACGTTGATTCTCTCCTTTTTTTACTAAATCCTTCTGGTAGAACACCTCTAAGCAATCGTTACAATCTTTAGAAATGGTTTCGAATTCTGATTTTATCCAACGACGCGCGGCTCCAATACCACGCGTATTAGAAATGGTATCGCTAAGTGTATGTCGTGTTCCATAATCGACTAAGGTTTTTACGTCTTTGCGTAAATTTTCTTCTGAGATTGCATCTATAATATCGTAGATTTTTTGGTCAGTTTGAGCACTAACACTAATCGTTAGAGCTAATGTGAATAATACTAAAAATTTGTTCATTTTAAATAAATTTCTTGAGTAATTTCCTAACCTCATTTGGGCCTTTAATTTGATACTTAGCTTTTGTTTTTACGTAACCAACTTTTATAGTCACTGCAGATTCTGGTGCAGCTTCAAACATATATTCGTCGGTCCAGTCGTCACCCATAATTAAAACGAAATCGTAATCATCTTTCATTAATAATTGGGTTGTTGCTCTACCTTTATTAACGTTACTACTTTTTATTTCTATAACCTTATTGCCTTGTAAGACTGATAATTCATTATTAGCGATCATACTTGTTAAAACGGTGCTGAGTTCCATGGTGCGTATTTGTGCTAATTCAGGATCAGCAGTTCTGTAATGCCAAGCTAAAGAGTATTCTTTTTCTTCAATAAAAGTTCCTGGTGTTCTATCTACAAAAGTTTCGAGTATAGGTTTAATATTAGACATCCACTCTGTTTTAAGAATTTCTAATGGAGTCCATTTTTTTCGTTCCCGCATCCAAACTCCATGATCGGTAATAAGGTCATAGTCTTTATCTCCATGCCATTGTTGAAATGTCGCTTTATCTCTTCCGCTAATTAAACAAAGTTTAACATCCTTTTCGTTTTCAAATTTATCCAAAAGGCCATATAATTCTTCGTCTGGTTTGGCATCTTGCGGGTTGTTTTTAAAGCCAACTAAGGTACCGTCGTAATCTAAAAGTATAAGTCTGTTTTTAGCCTTTTTAAAACGTTCAATAATTAGGTTTTCCTCCTCTTCGTTTAACTTTTTTGAAACACTCACATCTTTGAGCTCTTTAGTGGAATCCAAGGTTTTGAAAAACTCTCCAGCCCATTTTTCGACATCATAACGTTTTAAACGTTTTTGTAAAATTTTCATTCGATTTTGTTGTTCCTCTAATGGCATGGTTAATGCCTTATAAATTGCTTTTCCAAAGTCTTCGAAACTGTTAGGGTTAATAAGAATAGCTTCGTTCATTTCTTTTGCAGCACCAGCCATTTCGCTTAGAATAAGAACACCATCTTGTTTTGTGCGGGTAGCCACATATTCTTTAGCAACTAAATTCATACCATCTCTTACAGGAGTGATTAAAGCCACATCAGATGATGTATATAAATCGATAAGATTTTCAAAAGGCATAGATCTATAGAAATACCAAATTGGTGTCCAGCTTACTGTAGAAAATTCACCATTAATACGGCCAACCAATTCATCGGTTTCACTTTTTAACTTTTTATATTGTGGTACATTAGAACGCGAAGGCACTGCGAGCATTACTAACCTCACTTTTTCTTTATATTGAGGATAAGTATTTAGAAAATGCTCAAATGCACGTAATCGATTTGGAATCCCTTTTGTGTAATCTAATCGATCTATAGAAAGGATAAATTTTTGATCATCAGCTACGTTTAAATGTGTATCTAAACGTTTTTGAAGCTCAGATTTTTTGGTCTTTGGATCGTTGTGTGCAAGCGCAGCATTGTAAAATTTGTCGTAATCTATTCCCATAGGAAATGAATCGACTTTTATAATTCTATCGTGATACGTAATTTCATTAAAATTAACATCGAGACGTAAAATTCGTTTAACGGAACTTAAGAAATGCCGTTCATAATCATAGGTATGAAAACCAATAAGATCTGCACCAAGCATTCCTGTTAAAAGTTCTTCACGCCACGGAAATGTTCTAAATATCTCATAAGAAGGAAACGGAATATGCAGAAAGAAACCTACGGTCACATCTGGCCGCGCTTCTTTAATAAGTTGAGGTAAAAGTAATAATTGATAATCGTGAACCCAAACGGTATCACCTTCCTCAATGGTTTCTAAAACAACTTGAGCAAATTTTTCGTTTACGCGCTTATAAGCTTCCCATTGTGATTTTTCGAACTCTGTATATTCTAAAAAATAATGAAATAAGGGCCAAAGTGTACGATTACTAAAGCCTAAATAAAAATCTTCAACATCAGCTTCAGTAAGACCTACAGCTCTACATTTAGCGTCTTTAACTTTAGCATTAACTTTAGATTTAAGGTCGTCGTTTAAATCTTCATTTGTAATTCCAGACCAACCAACCCAAACGCCATTTCCTTCTGCGTGTACAGACTTCATTCCAGTTGCAAGCCCGCCGACACTAGGTGTTACGTTAAGTTTGTCATCTTCTATTGAGATTTGAAGTGGTAGTCGGTTTGAGACTATTATTGTTTTATTCATGATAATATTTTGGATGGGTTTCAATATTTTCGTTAATTTAAAGAAATTAGAATTTTTATCATCATTTTAAATAGAGAAATTAATGAATAATTTAGATTACGGAATTATAGGAAATTGTAGAAGTGCCGCTTTAGTATCCAAAGATGCCTCCATTGATTGGTGTTGTTTACCAAAGTTTGATTCCGCATCTGTTTTTGCGAAGTTATTAGATGATGACATAGGAGGTAGCTTTGGTTTCATTGTTGATGAAAGTTACACTACGAATCAATTTTATCTTGAAAACACAGCTATACTAATAACACGATTTAGTAGTGGTACTGATGTGTTTGAGGTTATTGATTTTATGCCAAGATATCATAAATCTAATGGTGGATATCATTCGCCACCAGAATTTATTAGATATATAAAATACATTTCGGGAAAACCAGTATTAAAAGTCGCTTATAACCCTAAATTAGAATATGCAAAAGGGGTGACTTCAACTTATGCTAAAGACGATTTTATTGTAAGTCTTAATGATGAGCAGAGCTATGATACCTTATTCTTATATACTGATTTAGAAAAAAACGCAGTTTCGAATGGAGAATCTATAGCAATAACGTCAGATCATTTTTTCTTGGTTGGTTATAACGAAAAGTTATTTGTTCCAGACTTAAAATATGCCATATTAGAGTTTGAGCGTACAAAGGTCTATTGGTTGAATTGGATGGAGCGTACTCCAACCTACAAAAAATATAACGAACAGATCTCCCGTAGTGCAATGACATTAAAGTTGTTGAGTTATGATAAAACAGGTGCCGTTTTAGCTGCTGCAACCACATCTTTACCAGAGACTATCGGTGAAGTTAGAAACTGGGATTATCGTTTTTGTTGGATTAGAGACGCCTCTATGGTGATAAAGGTAATGTCGCAATTGGGGCATAAAAATATTGCGAGACGGTATCTTGATTTTATTATCAGTTTAATGCCAGATAAGGATGAAAAATTGCAGATAATGTATGGTATTAGTGGTGAAAAGAAACTTACTGAGGAATCTTTAGATCACCTTTCCGGTTATAAAGGATCTAGCCCCGTAAGAGTCGGAAACGCAGCATACATGCAAAAACAGAATGATATCTACGGTATTTTAATGGATGTTATTCATCAGTTATTGGCTAAATTTAGTAACGATATTGAAAATGGTGAAGAACTTTGGACAATGACAAAAGGCATTGTTTGGGTAGTTAGTAAACATTGGCAGGAACCAGATAAAGGTATTTGGGAATTTAGAGAAGGAGATCAACATTTTACGTTTTCTAAAGTCCTCTGTTGGACAGCAATCGATAAGGCTTTAAAAGTAGCTAAGCTCTTAGGGAAGACATCGAAAATTGCGCGATGGGAATTGCTAGAAGAAGCGATAAGAAATGATATTATGGACAATGCATGGAATGATAAAGTACAGGCATTTACGCAAGCTTATAATTCCGAGGATTTGGATGCTGCTGTTTTATTGATGGAATCTTATGGATTTATTGAGGCCAAGCATCCTAAATTTGTGAGTACAGTAAAGGCTATTGAGCGCGATTTATGCTATGAAGGTCTATTGTACAGGTATAAGACTAAGGATGATTTTGGATTGCCATCATCCTCATTTACTATCTGTACATTTTGGTTTATTAATAGCTTATATAAAATAGGCGAAGAGCAAAAAGCAGCAGAACAATTTGAAAAATTATTATCGTACAGTAATCACCTAGGTTTGTTCAGTGAGGATATCGATTTTAAAACCAAACGGTTACTAGGTAATTTTCCGCAAGCGTACTCACATTTAGCTTTAATTGAAACCGCAATCAACCTATCGAATGTTACTCCGGAAGAAAAAGTTAAAGACACGTTAGGTTAATTTGTTTATTCTTTTAATAGAATGGTACCAAAGATGTTGGCATCAATCCAACCACGGTTTTTATCTTCACCTTCAACAGGAATCGAACCAATAAAGTTTTCACGTTCTAAACTATTGTCATTGTCACAGTAGGCAATGGCAAAACCTATTTTTTTATTGGTGCTTAAGTTTACAGGTGTATTTTCTCCATGATCATTGTATGAATCGTCGTATAGTGACATTTTTACTTCCCAAATGGTTGTGTTTCCTGTGGTTCTATTTTTAGATTCTATATGCGAATTATAAAGTTTACCTGTTTTTTCCGTAGACATGTCAACCACATTGCCATCTAAAGCGATGTGATAGGCGAAGGCATTATGATTAAATTGATGTTCGCCACCACTATTGTCTTCATCTATAAAAATTTCTAAGCAATCGTCATCCCACCATCTCACTAAAGGATCTTCTATTTTATCGATTAAAGTATCGTCTTTTATTTCAGCTAAAACATAAAGCGCATCATCTGTCCAGCTTAATTTAAAACGTCCAGAATAATCATCTTCAGTTAGTGAATCGCCTAACCAAACTTGGTCTATTGGATACCAAGTACCTTTTGCCCAAGCAGAATCGTTAGCCACACCATCAATAGTAATGGCGGTTTTGGATTTGTAAACCTGACGTAATTGCTTTTCAATTTTAGTTGATGCTATGTTTTGAGGTGCTTCTTTTAAAGAAGGTTCTTCTGCTTTTTTAGACGTTTCATTTTTGCAATTGAAAACTAAAACTAAAAGAAGTAGGAGGTAGGTTGCTTTTTTCATGGGTTATTTTTTGTAGTTGAATTTTACGGTTTCTGCAATGCCATCTTCATTTTTTATATCGACATAGATATTCATTTCATTGATGAAATTTTCTCGAAAGTCATGCCCTCAAAAATAACTTTATTTTCTGTAATTTTTTTTAAAGGAAAGTCTACTGTTTCGTCCTTTGTTTCCCAGCCTTTAAGATCTGGACCGAAATGTTTTAGTTGAAGGATTAATGAATTTTCGACTTCTCTTATGACTTCTATTTCGTAGAAGACTACTTTTCCGTCGTTAATTAATTTAAACGTTGCCATCATGGAACCACCTGATGGTTCGCTCCAGATTTCTTCAGTAATGCCACCAAAAGCTTCACCATGCCATGTGCCAGCAATCCATTTGATGTTTTCTAGTTTAGGCTCTAATGGTTTTGTAAGCTGTGCATGAGATGTTGTAAATGTTAATAAGAAGATGATTAAATATTTCATAGAATGATTGATTTAAGATGAATTAATGCTGTTTCACAACAGCACTAAAGATATATTTTTTTAAACTGAATTTGGATAATTAAATCTTATTACTACATTTGTAGTATTAAAACTATAATTGTGGATATAAAACAACTAAATAAATCTGAGCTTCAAATTATGAAGTACTTATGGATGCTAGAAAAAGGATTTATGAAAGATATTGTAGAGAAATTTCCAGAACCAAGACCAGCTTATACAACGATTTCGACTTTATTGAAACGTATGACAGATAAGGATTATATAGGTTTTGAGCGTTTGGGTAGAGACAAACAATATTTTCCAATCCTTAAGAAAAACGATTATTTCACGAAACAGGTTAACGGAATGATTCAGCATTTTTTTAACGACTCAAAAGCACAATTTGCGTCGTTTTTTGCTAAAAATGCCGATTTATCGATGCAAGAGTTAGAAGAGCTTCAAGCGTTGTTAAAGCAGAAAATGGATCAAAAGAAAGCCAATGATTAGTTATTTTATTTATACCATTATTAGTTTAGGCTGTTCTTATGCGGTTTATGTTTTGTTACTCAGAAAGCAAAAGACATTTCAGTTTAATCGCTTTTTCTTAATAGGTTCTCTGCTTTTGTGTCTAGTCGCACCATTTATGGAAATTGAACTATTTAAGGCTGTGCCGAGTATTACTGAGATTCCTTTAGAGGAATTTACTGCTTCGGTAGTGGAAACTCAGCCTATAGAAGACGTAACTTTTGGTGAGGCTCAGCAAGTCGACCACTCTCAAAAAAGCCCTTTTTTCTATGTCTACATTATTATAGCATTGTTTTTAGTTTTGCGATTCTTAAAGAATTTATCTAAGATTTATGGATTGACAAGAAACGAATATGAATATGATGGAAAACTAAAAGTGATAAAGAGTACGGACTCTGATATGGTGTCTAGTTTTTTTAATTATATGTTTATTCCTAAACAGCACACGCTTTCTAGAGAGGATTACAAAAGCATTATTGCTCATGAAACCGTACATAGTGAAGAATTACATTCTGTAGATATTATCCTTTTAGAATTGCTCAGTTGCATCTTTTGGTTTAATCCATTTATCTGGTTGTATAAGAAAGCCACTTTGCAGAATCATGAATTTAGAGCAGATGAAAAGTCCGTCTCATCAGGCATTGACATTGAAAATTACTCAAATACTATAATAAACTTAGGACAAAAGGAATACCGCGTTCCTCTAACTAGCGGATTTAATTTCATTCAAATCAAAAATCGAATTATTATGTTACATCAATCAAAATCATCAGTATTCAAACGAACTTTAAACATTATATCTGTCAGCTTACTTCTTGCAGGCATCTTTGTATTAAGTTCTTACAAAGACTTAAAAGAACCGCTCGTAGTTGTTATAGATGCTGGACATGGAGGACATGATTCTGGTAATTTAGATGAGAAAAATATTGTTTTAAATATTTCTCATCAGTTATCTCTTTTGAGTAGTGATAATATCAGAATTATTACCACAAGAACTGAGGATACATTTTTTACATTACAAGAACGTGTTGAATTTATTAATACGCAAAATGCAGATCTAGTTGTAAGTTTGCATGCCAATGCACATTCAAATCCATTGACAAATGGAGTAGAGGCTTACTACAACGACAAAGACGAGTTTAAGGATAAATCTTATGCATTTGGCAAGATTTTATTAGAAAACCAGATGGAATTATTTTCAACCAATCGCGGACTTAAAACAGTGCCTATGTATATTTTTAGACATATCAATAGTCCTGGTGTATTATTAGAACTCGGATTTATTACGAATGAAGAGGATCATAAGGTTTTGATGAATGTGGATCGTCAAAAGCAAATAGCAGCTTCAATTTTTGAAGGATTAGAAGAAATTAGAAAGAGTAACTAAATTAAAAAAGCCAACACAACCGAAAATCATGAATCGGAAGTGTTGGCTTTTAACCATTCAACTTAACCTAAATTTTTAAAAGCAGTACTTATTCTCTGCTTTTACTTTTTCTGCTATCTCAATACGTAGATCTACGATATCTGGATAGTTTGCATATTTTGTGAAACGCTTAAGTCCCATTAATAACATACGTTGTTCGTCTCCTTCAGCAAAAGAAATAATACTTTCTTTCCCTTTTTCTTCAACGA
Source organism: Winogradskyella pacifica (assembly GCF_013403915.1). Classification (GTDB taxonomy): domain Bacteria; phylum Bacteroidota; class Bacteroidia; order Flavobacteriales; family Flavobacteriaceae; genus Winogradskyella; species Winogradskyella pacifica. Next base: position 165,666 of record NZ_JABFDI010000007.1, on the reverse strand, counting down.
TATCTACAGCGTGATATAAATATAATTTCGCCATTGCGATTTGTGCAGATTGCTCTGCTTCGCTAGTACGTTTTACGTTTTTCTCTGTTCTTAAAATTGCCGATTCTGCCATATAGATTTCAATCAAAATATCAGCAGCAGCAATTAACAATTGTTGGTGTTCTTCTAGTTGCGGTCCAAATTTTTGAACAGCTCCACCAGCAACCATTAAGAATGTTTTCTTAAGTTTTGCAATCATTTGCTTTTCTTCTGAGAATAATTCAGAATAATCAGGAGTTTCAAAAGAAGGAATACCCATTAATTCTTCTTGTACTTTAGAAGCAGGTCCTAATAAATCAACATGACCTTTCATAGCCTTTTTTACTAACATACCAACAGCTAACATTCTGTTGATTTCGTTAGTGCCTTCATAAATACGAGCAATACGAGCATCTCTCCAAGCCGACTCCATTGGAGTTTCTTCAGAGAATCCCATACCACCAAAAATTTGGATACCTTCATCTGCAGCATTTTGTACATCTTCTGATACAGCCACTTTTAAGATAGAACACTCAATAGCATATTCTTCAACACCTTTTAGTTCTGCTTCTTGATGCGAATTACCTGCAGCTTCGCGCATAGCAATTCTGTCTTCAATATTTTTAGCAGCTCTATAGGTTGCAGATTCACCAGCATAAGCACTAGCCGCCATTTCAGCTAACTTTACTTTAATAGCTCCGAAGTCTGCAATAGGAGTTTTAAATTGTTTACGTTCTTGAGCGTAATTTACAGCAGTCGTTAAAATACGACGTTGAGAATCTAAACAAGCCGCAGCCAATTTAATACGACCAACATTAAGAGCGTTCATGGCGATTTTAAAGCCTTCACCACGACCTGCTAACATATTTTCAACAGGTACAACCGTATCATTAAAAAATACTTGACGAGTAGAAGAGGCACGAATACCTAATTTGTGTTCTTCTTCACCTAGAACAATACCATTTGGATTTTCACCATTATATTCTACGATGAAACCTGTAATGTTTTTATCACCTTCAATACGTGCAAAAACAATCATCAAACTACAGAAACCTGCATTTGAGATCCACATTTTTTGTCCGTTAATTTTATAAGACTTACCGTCTTCTGAAAGTGTAGCCGTTGTTTTACCAGAATTGGCATCAGATCCTGCACCAGGTTCTGTTAAACAATACGCTCCAAACCACTCTCCAGAGGCTAATTTTGGTACGTATTTCTGTTTTTGTTCTTCAGTACCATATAAGGTAATTGGCATAGTACCAATTCCTGTGTGTGCACCAAAAGCAGTACTAAAAGAACCTGTTCCACTAGAGATATAATCACAAGTTAATACTGTAGAAACAAAACCCATTCCCATTCCTCCATAAGCTTCAGGAACAGCAACACTTAAAAACCCCATGTCACCAGCTTTACGCATCACCTCTTCAGTTAATGCATAATCTTTAGCTTCAAAACGTGCTTTATGAGGAATGATTTCACGATCATTAAATTCCATTACGGATTCCTTCATCATGGTTTGTTCTTCTGAAAAATCTTCAGGAGTAAACACATCGTCACAATTTGTTTCTTTTACTAAGAACTGACCTCCACGTAGGATGTCTTTATCTGTATCTGCCATTTTTTTTGTTATTAGATTTTAAGATTTCTAGAACCAAGAATCAAGACAGCTTAAGTCCGGATTTGAAACTTGAAATCATTTTTTGTATTTGTTTTATTTTGTCTTCTAGTTCTTTAAATTTTTCTTCTGAAATGTAGTCTTCATTAAAAGCAACATTCAGTTGTGTTTCCCATTCAAAAGCAGAACCTAAGCTATACTCTAAATATTGAGCAAAATGTTTGTTTGAACTTTTACTTGTTCCTTCTGATATATTTGAAGGAATAGAAACAGCACATCTATTCATTTGACTCATTAATCCATAAGTTTCAAACTTTGGAAAACGTCTTGTGACCTTATAAGATTCTGAAACTAATGCCATGCTTTCATTCCAAATTTTTAATTTCTTGAAATTATGCATAGTATCTGTTTTTTTTTTTTTTTTTATTTTTTTTGTCTTGGTTCTTGACTCTTTTAGTCTTGTTTCTAATTCAAAAATTCAAATACCCCACAAGCCCCTTGACCTGTACCCACACACATGGTAACAGCACCATATTTGCCTTGCATATTTTGCTTACGCATTTCGTCAAAAAGTTGTACCGATAGTTTTGCTCCAGTACATCCTAATGGGTGACCCAATGCAATGGCACCACCGTTGACGTTTATAATATCTGGATTAAGACCTAACTCTCTAATTACCGCTAAAGATTGTGATGCAAATGCTTCGTTTAACTCAATTAAAGCTAAATCGTCTTGTTTTAAACCTGCTTGTTTTAATGCTTTTGGTATGGCTTTAACTGGTCCGATGCCCATAATACGAGGCTCAACACCTGCAGCAGCATAGTTTACCATTCTTGCAATTGGTTCTAAACCTAGTTCTTTCACCATGTCTTCACTCATTACCATTACAAAAGCAGCTCCATCACTCATTTGTGATGAGTTACCAGCTGTAACACTTCCACCAGCAGCAAATACGGCTCTTAGTTTTGCTAAAGCTTCTTTACTAGTTCCGGCACGAGGGCCTTCATCTTTAGTTACAATGTATGATTTTGTTGCTTTCTTTCCGTTTTCATCAATGTAAGTTTGTTCTACTTCAATTGGTACTATTTGATCTTGAAAACGGTTTTCAGCTTGCGCTCTTAAAGCTTTCATGTGTGAATTGTAGGCGAATTCATCTTGGTCTTCACGAGAAATGTTGAATTGTTTTGCAACAGCTTCAGCCGTATTTCCCATGCCCCAATAATAATCTTCATGACCTGCTTTTACAATAGCGTCGTAATTCAATTCTGGCTTAAAACCTGTCATTGGCACCGCACTCATGCTTTCTGCTCCACCAGCAATAATACAATCTGCCATTCCGGCTTGTATTTTTGCAGTTGCCATACCAATAGTTTCTACTCCAGAAGAGCAAAAACGGTTGACAGTTACTCCAGGAACATCAACAATCTCTAATCCCATTAAAGAGATTAAACGTGCCATATTTAATCCTTGAGAACCTTCTGGCATTGCGTTACCGACAATAACATCGTCAATACGCTTTGGGTCTAAACCTGGCAATTCCTTCATCATATATTTGATGGTTTCTGCTGCCAATTCATCTGTTCTTTTAAAACGGAACACGCCTTTTGGTGCTTTACCAACTGCGGTTCTATATGCTTTTACTATATATGCTGTTTTCATATTTTGTGCTTTTGGCTATTAGCTTTTGGCTATTAGCGTCTAAAAATTATACATTATCACTGCCAATAGCTATATGCTAAAGGCTAATCGCTTAGTAATTTTTAATTACGTAACGGTTTTCCTTTGGTTAACATATGTTGAATACGCTCTAAAGTTTTACGTTCTGTACATAAACTTAAGAATGCTTCACGTTCAATATCTAGTAGATATTGTTCTGTTACTAAAGTTGGTTCAGATAAATCACCACCAGCCATAACGTAAGCTAATTTATTAGCGATTTTCATATCGTGTTCAGAAATGTAATTAGAGTCTTCCATAGAATCTGTTCCTACCATAAACATACCTAAGGCTTGTTTACCAAGAACTAAAACATCATTTCGTTTTACAGGTTGCGTATAACCAGCGTCTGCCATTAATTTAGCATGCTGTTTTGCGACCGCAATTTGACGGTCTTTATTAACTACTACAACATCTTTACCTTTTTGAAGTAATCCTAAATCGAAAGCTTCGTAAGCCGAAGTTGATACTTTAGCCATACCAATAGTTAAGAAATATTCTTGTAAAACATTTAATTGAACATCTCCTTTATGGAAAATATCCGATGCTCTTAAAGCCATTTCTTTAGAACCACCACCACCAGGAATCACACCAACACCAAACTCTACAAGTCCCATGTAAGTTTCGGCTGCTGCGACTACTTTATCTGCGTGTAATGATAATTCACATCCACCGCCTAAAGCCATGCCGTGAGGAGCAGAAATCGTTGGTATTGATGAATAACGCATACGCATCATGGTATCTTGGAAATATTTGATAGCCATGTTAAGCTCGTCATATTCTTGTTCTGCAGCCATCATAAAAATCATTCCGATGTTGGCTCCAACAGAGAAGTTTGCAGCTTGGTTACCAACTACTAAACCAGCGAAATCTTTTTCGGCTAAGTCGATGGCTTTATTTAATCCTGCGAGAACATCTCCACCAATGGTGTTCATTTTAGATTGGAATTCACAGTTAAGGATACCATCACCTAGATCTTCGATGACAACACCAGAGTTTTTAAAGACTTCTTTAGATTTTCTGATATTATCTAAAATAATGAAACTGTCTTGACCAGGAATTTTTTCTTGTGATTTTTTAGGAATATCATAAGCATAAGTCGCTCCCTCTTTTACAGTGTAAAAAGATGTGCTTCCCGATGCTAACATGTCGTTTACCCAAGCATTAGGCTCTAAACCTTCTGCTTTCATCATTTCGATTCCTTTTTCAACTCCGATAGCATCCCAAATTTGGAAAGGACCATGTTCCCATCCAAAACCGGCTTTCATGGCATCATCAATTTTATATAAATCGTCTGTGATTTCAGGAATTCTATTAGATACATAAGCAAATAAGGCTGCGAAACTCTTTCTGTAGAATTCACCAGCTTTATCTTTACCTTTGACTAATATTTTGAATCGATCTACAACTTTATCGACTGTTTTAGTCAATTCTAAAGTGGCAAACTTTGCTTTTTTAGAAGCTCTGTATTCTAATGTGTTTAGATCTAATGATAAAATTTCAGAAGAACCATCCTCTTTTCTTACTTTTTTGTAAAATCCTTGTCCTGTTTTACTTCCTAACCATTTATTTTCCATCATTTTATTGATGAAATCTGGTAATTCAAATAACTCTAATCGTTCGTCTTTTGGGCAGTTTTCTCTTATGCCGTTGGCTACATGAACTAAAGTATCCAAGCCCACTACATCAACCGTACGGAAGGTAGCTGATTTTGGACGACCAATTACAGGGCCTGATAATTTATCTACTTCCTCAATGGTTAAGTCTAAATCTTTAACCGTGTGAAATAAACTCTGAATGCTGAAAATTCCGATTCGGTTTCCGATAAATGCGGGAGTATCTTTAGCGATAACAGAGGTTTTTCCTAAGAATTTTTCTCCATACTCATTTAAGAAATCTAATACCGCTTGGTCTGTTTTTGGACCAGGAATGATTTCGAACAATTTTAAATATCGTGCCGGATTAAAGAAGTGTGTGCCACAGAAATGTTTCTGGAAATCGTCACTACGACCTTCACTCATAAACTTAATAGGAATACCAGAGGTGTTAGATGTAATTAGCGTGCCTGGTTTACGGTGTTTTTCTAGCTTTTCAAAAACTTGTTGTTTAATATCAAGTCTTTCCACTACAACTTCCATAATCCAATCTACGTCAGATACTTTAGCAATATCGTCTTCTAAGTTTCCTGTCGTAATTCGACTTGCAAAAGATTGACTATAAATAGGAGAGGGCTTCGATTTTAAAGACGCTGCTAAAGCATCATTCACAATTCTATTTCGTACAACTTTGTCTTCTAAAGTTAAACCTTTAGCTTTTTCTTTGTCGTTAAGTTCTCTTGGTACGATGTCTAATAATAAAACATCGACACCAATATTGGCGAAATGACAAGCGATACCGCTTCCCATAATTCCAGATCCAATAATTGCTATTTTTTTAATTCTTCGTTTACTCATCTTATTTTAAAATGTGTTCTTTTTTATTGTATATCTGTTTGTTAGAAATCATATTATTAATGATTTCCGCAACCTTGTAAAAATTTGTTAGTTCTTCTGAAGAGACGTTAGTTTTGATAGCCTCATTAAAGGTTAAAACCTTCTCTTTTGATAAAGCTCTTTTCTCTCTACCAAAATCAGTTAGAAATATAAGGACTCCACGACCGTCTTCAGGATTTGGCTTACGTTCTATTAAGCCTTTAGACTCCATTGTCTTTAAGGTTCTAGAAAGGCTTGTCGCCTCCATTCCCATTTTTGGTCCCAACGAAGTTGAAGGGGTTCCTTTTTCTGGATCAATACTTAGTAATGTAAAACCTGTAGCCATAGTGGTCCCAAATTCAGAGGCTTCTTCGTTGTACATTTTATTAACTGCTAACCATGTCGTTCTTAAGACGTAATCAATGGTTTTATCTTTCATGGTCTTAGTTTGAGTACCAAAGATAATAAAAAATACTATGCACGCATAATAAATCTTTAAAATATTATTTACATAATGTTAAAATTGTGTTATTAAAATGAAGGAAACCCTTTTTTAGGTGCTATAAATTATGAATACTTCAATTATAAAATAATTTTAAACAATTACTTAATGGTTGAGAATTATAGTTGTTTAACCTACTTAGGTGCTTTGAAAGCTTGATTAAATGCAATATGAATTGAAGGTTAGTGTAAGTCAAATTTAGATAGACTAAAAAAGGACCCGCTATACTAATTAGTGTAGCGGGTCCTTTTTAATTGTATGTAAAAAAGTTTTAAAGAATTAAGCTCTATAAATCTTATCGTATAAATCTTGATAAATACCAACAATTATAGCACGCTTCATTTTCATAGTAGGGGTGAGGTGACCACCTTCTATAGACCAAACGTCTGGTGTAAGTTCAAAACGCTTAATTTGTTCCCATTTACCAAAATGTTTATTGTACTTATCTATTTCTTCTTGAATTCTATTAATTACAATTTCTGAGTTGGCAATTTCTGTATCCGTTTTTCCGACACCATTTTGTTTAAAGTCAATCCAATCGCGTATAAAATCAAAATTAGGTTGAATTAAAGCTGCGGGCATTTTTTCACCTTCACCAACAACCATGATTTGTTCTATAAAAAGGGATTGTTTCATATCGTTCTCTAAAAGTGGTGGAATAACATATTTTCCGCCAGAGGTTTTAAACATTTCCTTTTTTCGACCTGTAATTTTTAAGAAACCATCGGCATCAATTTCACCTTTATCTCCTGTGTGAAAGAAGTCACCTGTCATGACTTCAGCCGTTTTTACAGGATCTTTATAATACCCCATCATAACATTAGGGCCTTTAATTAAGAGTTCTCCATCGTCAGCAATTTTAACCTCTACATTATCAATTGGCTTACCCACAGTGCCTACTTTATAATAATTATCTTTGTACATTCCAACAGCAACAACTGGCGAGGTTTCTGTTAAACCATAACCTTCCATAATTTGCATTCCTGCGGCTCCAAAGATTCGTGCTAATCTTGGTTGTAATGCAGCACTACCAGAAACCATTGTGCTTAAGTTTCCTCCAAGAGCATCTCTCCACTTACTAAAAATAAGTTTGTTCGCTATTTTTAACTGAAACTCATACCATCCACCATTAGCTCCATAAGGCTCCCAACGTTCCGCTAACCTTACAGCCCAAAAGAATAATCCTTTTTTTATTCCAGATAATTCTTCCCCTTTATGCATTATTTTATCGAAAACTTTTTCAAGTAAACGCGGCACAACACTCATTAAATTTGGTTTTATCTCTTTAGCGTTATCACCGATTTTATCAATGCCTTCTGCATAGTAAATAGACATTCCGGCATATTGATAAACATAAATTAAAACCCGTTCAAAAACGTGACAGATAGGTAAGAAGCTTAATATACGGTTTTCACCTTCTACGTGTGGTACTCTTGGAGAACTGTCTAAAGCATTACTCGTTATATTCCAATGCGATAACATAACACCTTTTGGTTTACCCGTAGTCCCAGAGGTATAAATTATAGTAGCTAAATCAGATGATTTTACGGCATCTTTTCTTAATTCTACTTCGGGTTGATTGCTTTCATCCTTACCAAGTTCTAGTAATTCTGAATAGTGTTTACAACCTTCAATATGATCAAAAGAATAAACCTCTTTTATTTTCGTATTAGCTTGAACTTTTCTTACTTTTTCTAAGACTTCCACATCAGATACAAAACAGTAAATTGATTCACTGTGATTTAATACATACTCATAATCCTCTGCGCTAATCGTTGGGTATATGGGGATGTTTTGCGCACCTAATTGGAGAATTCCAATATCCATGATGTTCCATTCGGTCCTATTTGCCGTAGAAATAACTGCAATTTTATCATCTTTTTGCACACCCAAACGTAATAGAGCTCTGCTCATTGCATTAGAATTATCTACATATTCTTGTGTGGATGTCGGCTTCCATTTACCATCGTATTTGGTAACCAATGCCTTAGGATTTGGTTTGTGTTGTAATTGAAAATATGGAAAATCAAAAAGACGTGTTACTTCTGTCATATTAATTGGCGCTTATTTAGTATAGAGATATTACGAAAATATAAAAATTAAAGTTATAAAATATAAAATTAGTATTATAGGTATTAATAAATTGATAATATAGAAATTGCTTATCGTTATCTTATAATTTTCACATTGTTTTAGTGAAATCTACAATATTAATTCTCTTTTTTTATTAAAACTATAATTATTTATTTATATTTGGTTAACCAGTTTGGTTAACCAGTTTCTCTAATAACAATTAATCTCTTTTACTATGAAAACATTTTACATTTTTAAGAACTCATTGTTCTTTACATTTTGTGCATTATTGCTATCAAGTTATAGCGTATTTTCTCAGGAAACCTATGTCATCGATGATCTTGATGAACTTGAAGATTTAGTTGAAACACTCGCTGCAGGAGATACTGTTATTTTAGAAGATGGAATTTATCCTGATAGCGATAGAATTAAATTTTCACCAACGACAGGTACTGCTGCAATGCCTATTACTTTTAGAGCAGAAACGCCAGGAGGTGTTAAATTTACTGGCGGTATGCAAATGAGTATTGGTGGTGATCACGTTATTATTGATGGTTTTTATTGGCAAGGTGGCTATGGATCTAGTGTCGTTATTGAATTCAGAGATGGTACTGATTATGCTAATTATAGTACGATTCAAAATTGTGCAATGGATGGTTTAGCAGTTGAAAGTCCATCAATAGGAACAAGTACAAAACATAATTGGGTAATGTTGTATGGAACTTATAACACGGTTATCAATTGCTCATTTATGAATAAGGCAAGTTCAGGAAATATGATATTGGTAGAGCTGTCATACAATGCATTTCCCCCGGTAGAGGATAATGAACCAGAAATAAATACGAGTTGTGATATTGTTGGTCATACCATTAGCAATAATTATTTCTATAAGTATGAAAAGATAGATTCTAACTTAACTAACGCTGGTGATAGCGAAACAATCCGTATTGGAACTAGCTCATATCAAAATGTGGATAGTAGTGTTATGGTGAGTAATAATTATTTTGTAGAAGCTGATGGTGAAAATGAAATTATTACTAATAAAAGTAAAAACAACTCCTATATCAATAATACGTTTAGAAGAAGTAGAGGGTCTTTAGTACTTAGACATGGATCTAATGCTACAGTTGATGGCAATTACTTTTTAGGCGAAAATGTTGATGGCACAGGAGGTATTAGGATTGTGGATAGTGAACATACAATTACTAATAATTACATACAAGATTGTATTACAGTTGTAGATCAGGCAAAGTGGAATAATGGTATCACTTTTTTAGGAGGAAGTGCTAATAACTCGGTGCCATGTACTTCGGATAATAATTCTAGTGATTATCAAAAAGTGGAAAATATTGATGTTTCTAATAATACTATAATAAATACAAATGCTCCTTTGTATTATAACACAGACAAAGGGTCAACTGATCCAACAGGAACATTTTCGAATAACCTAATTTACTATACAGCAGATAACCCTAATGTTACAAATGTTATTAGTGGTGATACTGAAAATTCATATGCTAATCTTGGAACAACTTTAAGTTACAGTGGAAACGTTTATACGGGAGCAGCATTAGGAGAAGCAAATGCAGGTTTTTCTGAAGAAACAGGGATTTTAGCAACTGCGGTCGGTGAAATTTTTACATTTTCAGGTATTGGGGCTTTAGGCAAAGGAGCTGACATGGGTGTGTATGAACCAACGACTGATGCTATGGTTGGACAAGGAATTGGCGCTTGTTTTTTAAACAATTTAGGCGCTAGTATTATTGATGGTGATTGTTCTATTGAAGTGCCAGAGTCGTTAACGGTTAGTGGTTTGCCAACACTAGGCCCAGATGCAGATAGCTATGATGTTTCTGTAAATGCAAATGTAAGTTGGGCAGCTGTTTCTAATGATTCTTGGATATCTATTGATCTTAATATAGGTACAGGTGATGCTACAGTTGTCGTTTCGGTTACTGATAATGCAGATACAAGTAGTAGAACTGGTTCTATAACTTTTACTCAAACTTCAGGAGATAATGTAATTATAAGACAATTAAATATAACTCAGAATGGAGCTGATTTAACGGATTTATTCGATCTTATTAATACAGGTGTTGAAGGAGAGGATCCTGTGACGGTTCATTCATTTTCGCAACAAGAAGTAGATCTTAATGCGAATCCTCCAAAAACAAATTATGCGGCTAATACCTTAGATAAAGATACTGGGACGCAGTGGACTGCTGCTGATGGCTCAATTTTACCTGACGAGTATAGATCAGATGGAGAGTTTATTATTTATGATTTAGATGATGAGTATCAACTCGATTTAATACAAATTGCAACAGATGATAAGTCAGATCCTTATGGAATACAATTTTGGGTTTCTACTACAGGAACAGGTCTTTCAGACTTTACAAAGGTTTTACCAACTACAGGTGATTTATTAATCACCACAACAACAGGTACGAGAGATGCTTTTGATCAATATGAAGTTTCTGTTAACGCACGTTATATAAAATTAATAAGTTATGGTAGATTTAATGTTGAAGGAGATAATAGAGTAAGTGCTTGGTCTAATATTACGGAAATAGAGTTTTATGGTTCTCAAAGTTTATCTGTAGGCGAAAATGATTTAGAAAATAATATTTCAATTTATCCAAATCCAACTCAAAGTAGCTTAAACATTAAAGTTTATAACCATACTAATATTGAATCTTTTAAATTATACAGTATTGATGGAAGATTAATCTTGAAAGGTAAAACAGAAACTATTAATTCTGTAATTAATATAGATGTATCCAAAGTAGTAAGTGGTAATTATATTTTAAAATTATCAAGTCAGGATGGGAGAAATATTTCTAGAAGAATAATTGTGTCTGAATAGACCAAATAATTAGATGTTAAAAAAAAGGGTTTCTCAATTTGAGAAACCCTTTTTTATATGATAATATCACAGATTTATCTAAAAAAACACTTTTCATTTTAATAAAAAAAAAACAGGTTAAGCGCAAAATGTCCTAACCTGATCCCCCTTGATTAATAGCAAATATATAATATTGAAAACTTTTTTATTCTTATTGGTTTATTCTAATCCAAATCATTTTAAATAAATAAAATTGATTTAGCTTGTTATTTGATACGACTAAATTATAGCTTTTATTAAAGTGTTGCAATGCGTAGGTCTACGTAGTGTTTAATAGAATGTTTTGATATTGACTAAATGACATTCCTAACGTTGTTTTAAAAAGACGATCAATGTTATTAGGTGTGCATTGATAATGTTTTTGGATTTGAGTTAAAGACATATATTCACTTTTAGAAAACAAATGAATTAAAATGTTGTCTAATATGGTTGGTCTGATAGATTTAAATTCAGCAGAAGATAGATCAGTCAAAAAATCATGTGGTTTTAGAACGCTCATTTTAATTTGTTGATTCTTTAAATAACCCACATAAGTGGGTCTGCATTTCGCGATATAATAAATGATATTATTTTCGGATTTCAGTAACAATTTATTGGCGAATGGTTTATAGTAGGCTATAGTACTTGTCTTTCCTAATTTGTAAATAATATAACTGTATCCGTCTGGCTGTAATGTGTGGCTTTCTCTATTCTGTAATTCAATAGAGAAAACGTTCAATACCCAATAATTATTAGGAGTGTAATAAGAGTGTATAGCAACGATAATACGTTATAGTTTAGTGCGGTTAAAACTATAATTTATTAGATAGTATTAATATACGTAGGTCTACGTATTAAATATATTTGGATGATTTTTTAGCCAAACAAAGAGTGCATTTTGGTGGGTTGTATCTATTTCTAATTTTTTAATAATGTTGCTACGGTGTTTTTCAACAGTACGTTTAGATATAAATAATTCCTCAGCAATTTGAGTGCTGTTAAGGTTTTTGTCTAAATACTTTAAAATTTTGATTTCGGTAGGACTCAATTCTTTAACATTAGAATCTGTATCACCATTAAAATGGATGCTGTTTTTTAATTTTTCACCAATATAATTACTATTATTCTTTACACTTTCTAAGCAAGCTTCTAATTCTTGTAATGCGCTGTCTTTTGTGACATAGCCATGTATAGATTGACCAATTTCCTGTAAGATGGATTCTTGTTTATGTAAGGTCAAAATAATAACTTTTGTACTTATTTTTTTGCGTTTAATTTGTTGTGCAACTTCTAAGCCGTTTAGTTTTGGCATATCAAAATCGAGAATCGCAATATCGGGTTGTAACTCTATAATTTTATTATAAGCGGTGTTGCCATCAGTAGCGGTATCAATAACGTTATACCATTTTGTTTCTAAAAACTCTTTAGTGCCATTTAATAATAAAGGATGGTCATCAGCAAGAATTATAGTGGTTGACATAGCTTAGTTTTTTTGAACTTTAATTTGAATGGTTGTGCCTTTTCCTTTAACCGAATTAATACTCAACTGCGCACCAATAAGCCGGGCACGCTCTTTTATGGTTTTCATACCTAAACTATTCAGTAATTTAGTGTTTTCAGTAACATCAAAACCAATACCATTGTCTTTTACTTGAAAAAGAACGGCATCTTTTAAATTTTCAATACTGACAGCACAGGCTTTAGCCTCAGAATGCTTCTCAACATTATTTAAGCATTCTTGCAGCATTCGATAAATAAATATTTCCTTGTCCTTAGAAATATTCAAAACTTCAATTTCGATATCTTCTGAATAAAAAATATTAGAATTCTTCTGAAAATTTTCAATCGTATTCTTAATCGAATTTATTAAACCTAATTTTTCAAATTGAAACGGGTGAAGTTGCTGAGATATTGTTCTGACTTCATCAATAGCACCATCGACCAAAGAAGTGTCTGTGTTATCTTTATTTTCTAAAAATATTTTATTTTTAATGAGTAATAAGCTTTGTCCAACACTATCATGAAGTTCACTAGATATGCGTTTGCGTTCATTTTCAATACTATGTATAAGATCTTGTGCAAATGCTTTTTGAAGTTGAACACTTTTTTGTGAATACTGTCGTGAACGCCAAAGGTAGATAATTGAAAACAGCGCTATTAAAAGTATAATACTACCCCAAAGTAATTGCGCTTTTCTATGGTTTTGTTCGTCTAACAATTTTATTTCACTGTTCTGTTCCTTTATTTTTTGATCGCGCTTATTGGTTTCATAGAGGGTTTGATAATAGCTTAAGGCATTGTTTTTTTGAACAGATTTTAAGGAATCTTCAATTTTTTTTGCAGCCTTTAAGTGAGAGTAAGCATAATTATATTCTTTTAGTTCCTCGTAAACCTTGGCTAAAAAAGATTCACCAACTTCTATGTTCTCCATATGATTAGAGGCTCTAACGAGGTCAAGATATTTTAATCCCCATATTAAGGCGGTGTTATAATCTTTTTCAGCAAAAGCTAAATATCCACAAGCTTTATAGTATTTACTCTCATAAATACCTTCCATGTTTTTTGTGTCTTGTCTTAGTGTATTTAAATAAGACTTGGCTTTAGCTATACTGTCGTTTTCAGCATAAGCAATAATTAAGGATTGTAAATGAATAGGGCGGAAATACGCTGCATTATTCGATTTTTCACTTACTGCAATAGCTTTGTGTAAATTTTTTAAGCGTTCTTTTTGTAGTCCTTGCTTGTTATTGTCCGCAGCAGCATTGGAGTAAAGTGAGGTGAGTAAACCATAATTCTTAGATAGTTCTGCTAAGGCAATTGTTTCATCACGTTCTTTCTTCGCTTGGTTTATAAATCCATTGGTACTGTATAAAATGGACAACATATTCTTAGACGCAATTATATTAAAGGTGTCCTTAACTGCAACGAAAATTTTGGAAGCTTCCTGTATGTGTTGAGATGCTTTAACAAACTCTCCTTCGTCTGTGTAAGCATAGCCTTGGTATAAAACAGCGAATGCCTTAACGCGCTCGTTACCTGCTTTTTCTGCATATATTTTAGCCTTCTTGTAATAAGACATGGCGGTGTCTACTTCTTTATCGAAATAAAAGCTGTCACCAACATCGATATAAATACCCGCTAAATTTCTATCTGTAATATGATTTTTTAAGGTGTTATAATAGGTGTTGAATATTATAATGCCTTCTTTAGGTTGCCCTAAAACATTATTGTAATAATTAATAAGGTTTTGAGTTGTACGAGAAGCGAGATTAAAGGAATCTAATTGAATCGCGTAATCTATAGTAGTTCTAGAGATCGAGTCGAATCCTAAAGCTGTTTTATGATAAGTAATGTTTGTTAAACTATCTAGTAATTTTAGTTTCTCACCGTTATTCTTCTCCGATTTTATTTGCGCTTTTAACGCATCAACCTTAGATTGATGCGTTGTATTTTGCGCAAACGTGAAAGTGTAAGTAAATAATAAAAAGTATATAAATACAAATCTCATTGAGTTGTTTTTCACGAAACAAATTCGTGTAGTTTAGGCTTTATTGCCTTCAATCCACAATCTAGCATTCACAAAAGCTTCTAACCATGGAGATACTTCGTCTTTTCTATCTTGTGGGTAATTAGCCCAGTTCCATTGAAAAATTGAGCGTTCAATATGTGGCATCGTTGCTAAATGTCGTCCTGTGGTATCACAAAGCATTGCCGTGTTAAAGTCCGATCCGTTAGGATTTGCAGGATACTCAGTATAGCCATATTTAGCAACAATATTATATTTGTCTTCAGAATATGGTAATTTGAATTTTCCTTCTCCATGAGAAATCCAAACCCCTAATGTAGCACCTTCTAGAGAAGAAAGCATCACAGAATTGTTTTTTTGAATTTCAACAGATGTAAAGCCACTTTCGTGTTTTTTTGAATTGTTATAGGTTAGTTTTCCATGAGTCTCGTGCTCAGGATTTACTAAATCTAATTCCATCCAAAGTTGTGCACCATTACAAATACCAACAGACAATGTATCTTCTCTTTTAAAGAAATCTTTAATGACTTTGTTGGCATTGTCGTTATATTTAATAGCTCCTGCCCATCCTTTGGCAGAACCTAGAACATCAGAATTACTAAAACCACCAACAGCTCCTAAAAATTGAATATCCTCAAGTGTCTCTCTACCCGAAATTAAATCCGTCATATGAACATCCTTAACATCAAAACCAGCTAAATACATTGCATTTGCCATTTCGCGTTCAGAATTTGAACCTTTTTCTCTAAGAATCGCGGCTTTTGGTCGTGAACTGTTCTTGCCAAGCGCATCTTTTAATTTCCCTGTAAAATGACTAGGGAACGTAAAATCTAAAGCCTGATTTTTATAATTATCAAATCGATCTTGAGCTAAATTATTAGCGGTTTGTTTTTGGTCTAATAAGAAAGATGTTTTAAACCAAACATCTCTTATTTCAGCGACATTAAAAGCGAAGTTATCTTCACTATTTTTAATGGTTACAGTTCCAGAATTGTTTGCTGTACCTATATTGAAAAATTCAATATTGTTTTCTGATAAAGTTGTTTCTACAGAAGCATCTGCTTGAAAAACAATTCCTGAATTTTCTGAGAATAAAACTTTTATAGAATCTTCTTCATTTAGAGAAGTTATGTTAAAATCGGCTCCTAAATTAACATCAGCAAAACACATTTCTAACAAAGTAGTAATTAAACCGCCTGAAGCAACATCGTGTCCAGCTTTAATTTTATCAGCTTTAATTAATTCTTGAATGGTGTTAAATGTGTTTTTTACAAATGCAGTATTTGTAACATCAGGAGTTTCATTTCCAATAGCATTTAATACTTGGTTGAATGAACTTCCGCCTAATTTAAAATCGTCTTGAGAAATATTAATATAATAGATGTTTCCTCCATCAACTTTTAAAAGGGGCTCAACAACTTTGCTAATTTCATTACAGTTTCCTGCAGCAGAAATAATCACAGTTCCTGGAGAGATAACATCTCCATCTGGATATTTCTGTTTCATAGATAAAGAATCTTTTCCAGTGGGAATATTGATTCCTAAACCAATAGAAAATTCAGAAACTGCTTTTACAGCTTTATATAAACGAGCATCTTCACCCTCATTCTTACAAGGCCACATCCAATTTGCTGATAAAGAAATTGAATCTAAATTAGCTTTTAAAGGTGCCCATATGATGTTGGTTAAAGATTCTGTAATTGCATTTCTGCTTCCTGCTTCCGGATTAATTAATGCAGAAATAGGAGCATGCCCAATAGACGTAGCAACTCCTTCTTTTCCATTGTAATCTAAAGCCATTACACCAACGTTATTTAGCGGAATTTGTAATGGACCAACACATTGTTGTTTGGCAACTTTACCACCAACACATCGGTCTACCTTATTTGTTAACCAATCTTTACAAGCTACAGCTTCTAACTGTAAAACTTGTTTCAAATAGACTTCTAAGTTCTTCGTTTTGTAACGTGGGTTTTTATATTTTCTGATGACTGTTTTATCTGTCATTATTGTTTTTGGAGACGAACCAAACATATCTTCTAAGGCTAAATCCATAGGTTTTTCTCCTGTTGATTTAGATTCAAAAGTAAAACGATCATTTGCAGTAACTTCACCGACGTCGTAAATTGGTGAACGCTCTCTATCTGCAATTTTATGTAAAGTTTCTAAATGTTTTTTGGCAATCACTAATCCCATACGTTCTTGAGATTCGTTACCAATAATTTCTTTTGCTGAAAGGGTAGGGTCACCAACGGGTAATTTATCTAAATCGATTTTACCACCTGTATCTTCTACTAATTCTGATAAGCAATTTAAATGTCCACCAGCACCATGATCGTGAATAGAAACAATAAAGTTTTCTTCACTTTCTACCATACCACGGACTGCATTTGCAGCACGTTTTTGCATTTCTGGGTTAGAACGTTGTACAGCGTTTAATTCAATTCCTGAAGCTAATGCACCAGTATCAGCAGAAGAAACAGCAGCGCCTCCCATACCAATTCTGTAATTGTCGCCACCTAGAATTACAATTTTATCTCCTTTTTTAGGAGTGTCTTTTAAAGCCTGATCTGCTTTGCCATAACCAATACCACCAGCTTGCATAATCACTTTGTCGTATCCTAACTTTCTAGCTTCAGATGCGCTAGAGGAAGAATTTTCTTGATGTTCAAAAGTTAATACAGAACCTGTAATTAATGGTTGTCCAAATTTGTTTCCAAAATCAGAGGCTCCATTAGATGCTTTTATTAAAATGTCCATTGGTGTCTGATACAACCAATCTCTAGCTTCAAATTTGTTTTCCCAATATCTGTTTTCTTCTAAACGAGAATAAGACGTCATGTAAACGGCTGTTCCTGCTAAAGGTAAAGATCCTTTTCCTCCTGCAAGTCTATCTCTAATTTCACCACCAGAACCTGTTGCAGCACCATTAAAAGGCTCAACGGTTGTAGGAAAGTTATGCGTTTCTGCTTTTAATGAAATTACAGATTCGTAATCTTTAGTCTGATAAAAGTCTGGCTTATCTGCTGTTTTAGGAGCAAATTGTTCCACTTTAGGACCTTTTATAAAAGCAACGTTGTCTTTATAAGCCGAAACAATGTCATTTGGAAATTGCTTAGACGTTTCTTTTATTAATTTGAATAAAGAAGTTGGCATTTCTTCTCCATCAATAACAAAAGTTCCGTTGAATATTTTATGACGACAGTGTTCTGAATTCACTTGAGAAAATCCAAAGACTTCAGAGTCGGTTAATGGTCGTCCTATTTTTTTAGAAGTACTTTCTAAGTACTCCACTTCTTCGTCACTAAGAGATAAACCTTCTTGTTGATTGTAAGCTGAAATGTCTTCAATATTTAAAATTGCTTCAGGTTTAATGTCAATTTTAAAAATCTCTTGATTCAGACTTTGATACTTTTCAGAAATCATTGGGTCGTAATCCTTAAAATCATTAGGAACAGAAGTGAATTCTTCAATTCTTATGATATCAGAAATTCCCATGTTTTGAGTAATCTCAACAGCGTTTGTACTCCACGGAGTAATCATTGCAGCTCTAGGTCCAACAAAAAAAGCATCGAGAGATGCTTGTTCTATTTTAGGTTGGTCGCCAAATAACCATGTCAGTTTTGATATGGTTTCTGTTGATAATTCTTTTGTGGCTTGAACAGCAAATACCTTACTGTTTTGGTTTCCGAAGAAATGAATCATTTATGTCGTGTGTTTGAGTTGTGTTTAGTAAAATGCAAATTTACTTTTTTTAAACGTGATTTAGCTTATAATTGCCTATTCAAAATTGAGAGTTGTTCACGATGTTTTAAACATAAAAAAAGCGACTATAGAGTCGCTTATTTTTTTTAAAGTGCAATTATAATTATTGCTTGATTAATCTTTTCGTTTGAGTTCCGTTTTCAGAATTTAACTTTACGATATAAACACCTTTAGTTAATTCTGAGATGTTTAATTTAGATTGGTTAGACGTAATTTTTTGAACGGTTACCTTTTTACCTAAAATATTATAAACTTCAGCGATAATTGCTTGGTTAGATAAAATGGTTACTTCATTACCATTTGCGGGATTAGGAAACATTGTAATACGATTTTGTTCTACATCTGTTACAGAAAGACTTTCCCATCTGTTTTGAGCTTCAGGTCCTCCCCAAATTACTGTAGCTAAATAAGGATTGTCTATAAAAGGGTTTCTGTTACCTTGTGCAAATTCATTATTTGGATTTCCATGATACGCATTTCTAACATCTTCTAAATCTCCTTCAACGACAGGGTCTTCAGCATTCCATTTTAAAAATAAATCTATCATATCGTCTGGAGTAGAAGCACTACTTCCGTTACCGACACCTGTTGGCAGGCAACGTTCACCATAACGTAAGTACATGTACATAATAATTCTTGCACAGTCACCTTTCCATTCGTCACCAGGATACCAACCTCCGTCGGTATTACCAGATTCACCATTAAGGAATTCGCCATTGTTTTTATCTGTAAATCGTAAGCTTCCACGTTGACCATTTCTTTGAACGTCAGTAGGTCTTAACATTTGCGCATCAGAACCAGGACCAGAAGTCCCTAAATTAGGACTTCCTAAAGATTTTGGATACACATGTTCTCTGTTCCAGTCGCCAACACCACCGCCGTTTTGGAACTTGCCTCTAGTTCTATCAGTGGTTACGTTGCCGTCAGAATCATTATAACCATATAGTAAAATGACATTGTTAGAATTGTTTGGATCTAAATCTGTAATCCTAGAAGCATCCCAAACATCGCTGTAACTTAAATAGTTGACGTGCTTATCTTCTGTGACATCAATTAAATCATTTTTCAAAGAAATACCAGTAGTGGTAAAATCAACAGTGCTATAGTAAGATTCTAATTCTGCAGGTGGAGCTAATTGAGCAAATGTAAATGAGGTTACAAATACTAATAGCAAAGTGTAAAAGTGTTTCATTAATTTTTGATTTTTTTTAATAAAGACATGTAGAATCCGTAGAAAAAGAATTCATAGGTTTTGTCTGTAACAAAGGTAAATAAAAATACAGATTAGATTATTTTTTAACACCTTTATGGAAAGCATATTTTTAAGTGCTGGGAATTATTGTTTTAACCAAAAAAAAGCAGTTGCACTTTGACTACGCTAAGTGAGCAACTGCTTTTATATTAAGAATTTTGAATTTATTGTTTAATGAGCTTTTTAGTCACTGTAGAATTACCTTGCGTGATTTTTACAATATAAATTCCTGAATTCAAATTTTGAACGTTTAAGTTACTTGTTTTAGATATGGTATGCTTTAAAACACGTTTTCCTAAAATGTCAAAAATATCTATGCTTGTGCTAACGTCAGATTTTAAATCTATCGTTAATGTGTTTTTTACAGGGTTTGGGTGAATCTTAACACTAGCAATATTAAAATCTTCAACATTTAAAGCTGAATAACAGGTGTAAGATAAATCATCAAATACAACTCTATTATTAGTGCCACTATTACCATCTATGACAATAGAAACACTATTTTCTATGTTAATGTTAGGTAATGTAACGGTTTGCTCAGTAGCACTGTAAGCAATTGTACCCACGAACGTTCCGTTTACATTAACATTAAATGTGCCGTCAGAACCACTAAAGACACGTTTCGTTGTTACGGTAAGCGCTCCAATTCCGCCAGAGGTTGTAGGTAGTGTTAACACACCATTTCTAACTGTGATAGCAGCAGTTGTAGTTGTATTTATTACTTGATCAGTTCTAGCTTCTGTAGCAGTCCATGTGCCGCCTTCGTCACCTGTCCAGCTAACATCTGAATAAGATCCAATAGAGGTGTCTAAATTAGCGAAGGTTTCCGTTAAACAATCAGATCCTCCGATAGTTCCATTATTCGTTGTGGTTTCACAATCTTGGTTACTAAATCCTGATTCGTTATTAGCAGCATCTTTAGCTTTAACTGTAAAACAATAATTCGTTGCTGCAGTTAAACCTGTTGCTGTAGCCGTTGTGTTGCCAGAGTTGAAAGCATATGTTCCATCAATATAAATATCGTAAGATATCACTCCAATATTATCGCTAGAAGCTGTCCAAGATAAAGTAATACTATTATCTGTAGGATTAGAAGCTACTAAATTAGTAGGGTCTGTTGGCGCTTCAGTATCTGGAGTAGGATTCCAAATTAGATCTGCATATTCTGGATGATCCACAAAAGGATTTGCATTACCTTGATAATTAAAAGCAGCATTGTTTCTTTCGCGTTCTCTTTGGTCTACAGGGTCTACATTATTATGCCAATCGAGTAAAACCTCTATTGCCCAAGGAAAAAATACTTGGTCATTAGTGCCGTTAAACATGCCAAAACTAGTGTAACCATCAACAGTACTTTCATAACGCGTCGCAAAATAAAGTAATGCTCTTGCGATGTCACCTTTAAATTCATCGATTGGTTCAAAAACAATACCTGAGTAACCAGCCATTGTGCTTGTTCCTCTTTTAGAGCCATTGTCTGAAGTCAAATTTGCTGATCCTACATTTCCAAAAGGATAAGACCCTCTGTAATTGTTAACTCTACAATCCGTTGGGATGACGTGGTGAATATCACTTTGCATTGGGTAATTACTGTTAAAAGACGATTGTGGCACTAAATGCTCTCTATTGTAACAATCACCTTCTGAATTTTGATTACCACCTTCATCAACATTGTGCGTAAAATTGTACGGGTCGGAACCTGTTGGGTTTTCAGAATAAAAATCTAAAACCGTTCCGTCATTTTCATAATTTGCACCACCTGTAACATCAATATCAGAGTGTGTATCTACATAACCATTGGATCCGGAAATACCAGAACCATCATAAAGCTGATCGTATGTTCTAGCGGTATGACCATTAGAAGTTATACTTTTTAACTCTGTTTTTAAAGTAAAACCAGATAAACCATTTGCACTATCGTAGTAATTTGAAGGGATTTGAGAAAACCCAATACTTGATACTAGTAAAAATAGAACGTAAATGTGTTTCATATGTCGTATTTCAATAAGTTAATTTATTATTTCTTTTCTAAAAGCGCCATATAGAATCCATCAAAACCAGATTTATAAGCTAATATCTTTTTGTCCTTTACAAGTGTAAATTCTTTTCCTGTTTCCGTAGTTAAGAATTTTTGAACTTGCTCTTGGTTTTCTGAAGGTAAAACAGAACAGGTCGCATAGACCATTTTTCCGCCAGATTTCACCATTTTAGAATATTGCTCTAAAACCTCTTGTTGCGTTTTCTTTATGTTTTCTATAAATTCAGGTTGTAATTTCCACTTCGCATCCGGATTTCGTCTTAAAACTCCAAGTCCAGAACATGGTGCATCAATTAATAAACGATCCGCTTTACCATGCAATTTCTTAATAGGCTTAGTAGAATCGATAACTTTCATTTCAATATTATGAACACCATTTCTACGCGCTCTAACTTTTAGTTTTCTCAATTTACTTTCGTAAATATCCATAGCTATAAGTTGGCCTTTGTTCTCCATTAAAGAGGCTAAATGCAATGTTTTACCACCAGCACCAGCACAAACATCAACCACTTTCATTCCTGGTTTAACATCTAAATAGTCGGCAACTAACTGTGATGATGCATCTTGTACTTCAAACCAACCATTTTTAAACGCTTCTGTAACAAAAACGTTAGCACGTTCTTTTAATTTTAAAGCTGAAGGGTGATTTGGTAAAAATTCAGTCTCAATATCTTCAGACTGTAACTTCAGTTGTAAATCTGTTTTGTTAGTTTTAAGTGTGTTAACTCTAAGAATAACATCAGCTTGCTCGTTTTGCATGGCCATCTCCTTAGTCCATTCGGCTTCACCTAATTCTTTTACACCTAATTCGTCAATCCAATCTGGTATAGACTCTTTGAATTTTCTAATTTTAGACAATTCATCAAAACGACCTTTAATTTTTCGAGATGGAGTATCTGTAAAATATTTCCAATCTGGTAATTTGATACCTTTTAAGGTCGCCCAAACGGCAAATATTCTCCAAAGATTATCTCTGTCGTATGGTGCTTTAACATCTGCTATTTCTGCATAAAGTCTTTGGTAACGCACAATAGTATAAACCGTTTCTGCAACAAAGCCTCTGTCCCTGCTTCCCCAACGTTTATCGCGTTTAAGTAATTGTTGTATAACTTTATCAGCGTATTCACCTTCATTAAAAATAAGGTGTAATCCGTCAATTACGGCAAAGCATAAATTTCTGTGTAATCTCATATTAGGTCTTCTGTTTTCAATATTCATTTTGCAGTAGTTTAATCTCTGCAAAAAAGAACATACAAAGGTAAGAGAAAAGTTTAAGAGTATAAGGTTTTATTGTAAAGTGTTATCTTTTAAAAAATTATTAATATGTTCCGCAAGTTTTTTTTAGTAACCGCATCTAAACTAAATTAGCACCTATTAATCATCCGTATTTTTTGAACGAAACCGAATTCATACAAGAATTAAAATTAAAAAGCACGTCAGCTTACAGTCAACTGTTGGATAAATTTCAACAGAAGGTGTTTAGTACTTGTATTTCGTTTGTGCCTAATAGAGAAGATGCTGAAGATATAGCGCAAGATGTTTTTGTGGAAGTTTTTAAATCGATAGATAAGTTTAAAGGGGATTCAAAATTATCGACTTGGATTTATAGAATTACAACGAACAAATGCTTAGAGTTTATAAGAAAGAAGAATACTAAAAAGCGTTTTGCTTTTTTACAATCTATAACAGGAAACGCCATTCCCATAGATAAAACGGATTATTTTACAGAAATGAACCATCCCGGAATTTTATTGGAGAACAAAGAATTGAATGCCACTTTATTTAAAGCAATTAACGGCTTGCCCGAAAGTCAGACCGTGGTATTTACGCTTCATAAAATAGATGGAAAAAGTTATCAGGAAATCGCAGAGATTACCAAACGTAGTTTGTCTTCTGTTGAATCTATAATGTTTAGAGCAAAAAAGAATTTACAAAACACACTGGAAAACTATTATAAAAATGAATATTAGCACAAGTTTTTTTAAACTTTTGCATCTAAAGATATAATTATCAATGTTTGTTCAAAATGTTATTAGCCGACGGAATGATTCATAAGGAACAACAAGTGCCAATTAAAAGACAAATAAGTATAAACACATTAAATCTAATGTAGAAATGAATAAAAAAGTAAAAGACACCTTTGATTCTATCGCGTCTATTGAAGAGGTTAAAGTGTCTCCGTTTTTTAAGGAAAACGTAATGCATCAAATTCGGAATGTCTCAGAAGACATACAAGACGCAACTTGGTCGTGGTTAACTCCTAAACTACAATTGGCAACATTGGTTTGTGTTGTGGTTTTAAATCTAGTCGCATTCAATAATCTTAAGAAAACAAATTATGATGAGAATGTTAGTAGTTTTGCAGAATCTTATGGGTTATCTACAAGTACAGAAACTTCTTTAATAGATTAATTATGAAGAAAAATGTAATATTATATGTGCTACTTGTGTTTCTTATCGTTGTTAATGTTTTTTTCTTGTTTAATTACATAGGAAATAATAGCGGTAACAACATAAATGAACCACAGCGAAACAGAAACTTTATAGTAAAAGAGCTGGGATTTAATAAAGCGCAATTAGAAGAATTTAAAGAAAAGAGTAAAGGTCATCATAAAACTATGATGCGTTTGTCTGATGAGGTTAAGGAATTAAAAGATGTACTCTTCAATAAATTGTCTGATGATTTTGTAGATGAATCGGTAATTGATTCTATTTCAGGATTAATTTGTGAAAAGGAAAAAGTAAAAGAAAAAGAAGTCTTCTATCATTTTAAAATGATTCAAGAATTATCTAACGATACCCAAAAAGAAAAATTCAAAACGATAATAATGGATGCGCTACGCCAAGATGAGCAAGGGCAAAGACCACCTCCGCCAAGAGATGGTGAAGGGCATAGGCCACCACCACGAAATCCGTAATTATAAAATAAATTAAAAAGACCTTCTACTATTGAAGGTCTTTTTTTTGTGTTTTTTTTAACAAAGGAGCGCACAAGTTTAATGAGAGAAGCTCATCTAAAAGTATATAATCTTAAAACATATAATTATGAAAAAGCACGCATTTAAAACTGTAATACTAACATTTGGAATCGCAATTTTTATGTCGAATTCTGTTTTTGGTCAAACAGGTAATAAGCAGGATAGAAAAAAGCCACCAACATTTAAAGAATTAATAAAAGAGATGGATGCAAATGAAGATGGCAAATTGTCTAAATCAGAAATAAAAGGTCCTTTAAAAGAGCATTTTTCTGAAATAGATACTGATGAGGATGGTTTTATCACCGAAGAAGAATTTGAAAAAGCACCAAAGCCAGAACGAAAGGAAAGAAACTAATCAGCATAAATTAAAACTAATACAATAAAACTTAGATAAATATGAAGGACGTTAAAAACAAATTAAATGTGTTATATATCGCATTATTATTTAGTGTGTCTATAGTGACTTTTAATGCATGTAGTAATGATGATGACGCAACAGAAACTGAAGAGGTAGGCGGAGTAGACGTCGATGATACGGATTTTGAAGCTACAGATTGGACTACAGAAACACATAGTAAAGATGCTGATCCAAATTTTGAAGAAGTATTTGATGATACTACTGTAAAGCGATTAGATATTGTTATTACTGAAGCACGTTGGCAGACTATGTTAGATGATATGACTGATTTATATGGCACATTTGGAACGAGTTCAGCGGGACCAGGAGGTCCTGGTGGTGGAGGTCCAGGAGGTCCAAACGACTTAGTAGAAGTAGATGAAGATCCTGTCTTTGTCCCTGCAGAAGTGTTTTACAACGGGAAAGAATGGTATAGAGTTGGTGTGCGTTTTAAAGGGAATTCTAGTTTACAGTCTAGCTGGTCTAATGGGATATTAAAATTATCTTTTAAATTAGATTTTGACGAATATGAAGATGATTATCCTCAGATTAATAACCAGCGTTTTTATGGCTTTAAAAAATTAAGTCTTAAAAATAATTATAACGATAAATCGATGTTACGAGAAAAAGTAGCAGGAGATGTATTTAGAAATGCAGGTTTGGCAGGTTCTCATACCGCTTTTTATACGGTATATGTAGATCATGGAGATGGACCAACATACTTCGGACTTTATACAATGGTTGAAGAAGTTGATGATACCGTTTTAGAGACTCAGTTTTCTGATGATGACGGAAACTTGTATAAGCCAGATGGTGATGGAGCAAGTTTTGCCTATGGTTCGTTTACAGAAGATGTCTTTGTTAAGAAAACAAATGAAGACGATAACGATTGGTCAGACATCCAAAGTTTATTTTCAGCGTTGCATGATGATGCAAGAACAACGGATGCTTCAACATGGAGAACGAACTTAGAAACCGTATTTGACACGGATACCTTTTTAAAGTATTTAGCAACAAATACAGTGATTCAGAATTGGGATACTTACGGTAGAATGACACATAATTATTTTCTTTACAACAATCCGGATACGAGTAAATTAACTTGGATTCCTTGGGATAATAATGAAGCATTACAAGAAGGAAATAATTTAGGTGCATTGCCTTTGGATTTTTCAGGATTAAGTAGCGAAGAGTGGCCATTAATAGGTTACATCTATCAAGATGAGGTGTATAAAGCACAATACGATTCTTATCTTGAAGAAGTGGTGAATGGTGCATTTAATGTCAATACTATTCAATCGCAGTTTGCAACATATTCAGCTTTAATAGAGCCTTATGCAACGTCAGAACTCACAGGTTATACTTTTTTAAATAGTAGTTCAGATTTTCAAGCGGCCGTTAATGAGTTAAATACACATGTGGTTTCTCGGGCAGATGCGGTAAGTAATTATATAAATTAATAAATAGGTTTTTTTGATTGATTTGGTTGTTTATTAAAGGCTTCGTGAGAGATTGCGAAGCTTTTTTTTTATTCAAGAATAAAAGGATAAGACTTATAATTTAGAATTGGTGATATGAGATTATTTAGAAAAATTAGAAAGAAATTATTGATTTCAGGTAAATTCAAAAGTTATGTGGTTTATGCGCTTGGAGAAATTTTACTCATTGTTATTGGTGTTCTGATAGCTTGGAAAATTAACAATTTAAACGAATTAAGAAAAAATAGAATTGTAGAAGTAAAAATATACGAATCTTTAAATGAAGAGCTAAATTCAAACTTAGTGCTTTTAGATTCTTCCATTGCCAGTTATACTAAAAACAGGGAAGCTATAGAAGCGACTATAGATCTCATTATGACAGAGCAACAGAACGAGTTGGGAACAGATGAAAAAAACACGATTATTAATGTCGATTATAAACCAACACAACTGCATACAGGAGCTATAAATTCAGTGAATACAACTAATAAATTTGAGTTTATAGAAGGTGTGTTGTTGAAAAATCTAATTGCAGCCTATCCTAATGAGTTAGATAATTTTGAAAACCAAGAAGCAAAAATCAAGAACATCATTGTTAACCGATTACAGCCAGCGATAGAAAAGTATGTCTCGTTGATTGATATTCTTACGAAGCGTGAATTTAATTTAAACAAACTACAAACATTTTCTGTGGAATCTAATTATGCTCAGTTGCTTCAAAGTAGAGAATATCAGAACTGTTTGGTAGATCGGTTATTGCAAACTGAAATTCAATTAACAAACGCTAAAAATCTAAGAGAGAAAACGAAAATCATGGCGTTTCAGTTACATAAAGAACTCACAAATTAATTTTTAAAAAGTAGCGCAAGTTTTTATTTCTTATGGCATCTAAAAATAAAACTAGAATAATTAATATGAAAAAGACCCATCAATTTATTAGCATCATTTCAATAAGCCTTTTACTAGCTTGTAATGGTCATAAGGGAACTAGTGATCATAGCCATGATGGAAGTGAACCACATTCACATTCAAATAGCATTAGTCACTATTTTGGAGCGTACGATTTAAAAGATGAGAATTTTGGAACTAAAACTAAGGTTACACTTACAGAAGACCAACGTGTTATGGTTACCAATGCATTGCCAAATCATAAAACAGGTGCATTTCCTAATCAAGGTAATCCTAATACAATTTCTACTCAAAATAATACTTATAGTTTTCCTTTAAACCCAAAATATACAGGAAAAGCAACATGGTCACGCGAACCAGGAGTAGCCTTAAACGGTATTAAGTTTGAACCAGGTACAGCAGAGGTTGTTGTTTGTGATACGGGCGAAAACTATCGTGTTGAAGCACTTCAAGATGTTATAGATTTAGGCTTAGATTTTAATCATGCACATGTGCAGCCAACAGGTGCTTATCATTATCACGGCACGCCAACGTCTGTAATTGACGATTTTGATAATGGCGAAGATATGGTTCATATTGGTTTTGCTCACGACGGTTTTCCAATGTATTATTCTAAAAGTGGGAAGTATAAGCCAAGTTATAAAGCCTTAGATGGAAATAGAGAGGGGGAAGATTGTACTTATGAAAACCCACATCAATCTATGGATCTTTCTGTTGGAGGCCATCATGATGGTACTTTTACTTCAGATTTTGAATATGTAGAAGGCTCTGGTGATTTAGATGAATGTAATGGCATAACCATAAATGATAACTATATGTATTTGGTAACGAATGAATTTCCATATGTAGGGCGTTGTTTAATGGGAGAAACATCAGGAGAGCAACAAGGTCCACCAAATGGAGCGCAAGGACAAAAACCAAGTATTACAGATTTAATGAATCAAATGGATACCAATAATGACGGTAAGTTGTCTAAAGCTGAAGTAAAGGGGCCTTTGTCTGACCAATTTTCAAAAGTAGATGTAAATAGTGATGGTTTTATTTCAAAACAAGAATTAGAAGCAGGACAAAGACAAGGCGGTCAAAGACCTGAAGGTAGAAAACTTAGAGGAGGACGAAATTAATTTAGTTTTTAGCGCAAGTTTTATTTTATAAAGACATCTAAAATATTTAAACAAACAAATTAAAGTAAGAAACATGAAAAATTTATTTAAACTATTAGCCTTATTATTAATATGCACCACCGTAAGTTTAGCTTGTTCTAGTGATGATAGTAGTTCTACTGTTGGCACAGGTGATGACAGCGGAACGGTAACTGAACTACACAATGCCTTCTCAGAATTTGATGAAGATAATGTAACAGTAATGTTAAGCGGAACTAATGTGGTGATAGAATCCAACGGTTTGCCAAATCATACCTCTCCCTATTGGTCTAATACAACATCGCGAACCATAACAGGGCCAGAAGGTAATTCTATGACTACAGTTTCAAGTTCTAATCATCCATTATGGGTTGAGCCAACCGTTACATCTCACGATCAAATGGCACCAGGAAACATTGATGATTTTAATGGTTCATTTAGTTTAACGGTTTCTGCAAATCCTGCATTGGCTTCAAATACATCATCAACAGGATTAGGGCCAATCGGTATTGCTATAAGTGGTTCTATGATTTATAATGATGAAGAGGGGCCTAATGTTCCATTAGATAATGCAGTGGGGTCTTTAGACTATTCAGCAGCTCATACAGGTCCACAGAGTTACCATTATCATTTGGAGCCAAAAGCATGGTCTAATGACGACGAAGCTTTAATTGGTATCATAGCAGATGGATTTTTCTTATACGGTAGAAAATGTAATGCGACCGGAACATATCCAACAGACTTAGATGCTTCAGGCGGACATATCAGTACAACGCAACATACAACAGAAGCAGAATATCATTACCATATACAGAATGAATTATATCTTAATCAATATTATATCCTTTTCCCAGGTGATTACCAAGGTTCAGCAAGTTCAATCAACTAAGCTTTTGTCACTTTTAGTGTTGTTAATCTCATTTGGTGGTTGTAATTCTAAAAGTGATAAGATTAAACAAATCGTTAATAAAACTGTTAAGGTAAAAGCAGATAGTTTGTTACTAGCAGCAGATGAAGGACTTTTTTATTACCACGATGAACCTTTTTTAGGAATCTCAGAACGTCATTATGAAAATGGTGAGTTGGCAGAAGAAATAGCCTATGTTAATGGTGTAAAAAATGGAGTTTATAAGAAATGGTTTGATGATGGACTTTTAAGTTTTGAGGCCAATTATGTAAATGGAAAACAACATGGTGTGACTACAAGCTGGTGGAGAAATGGAAAACTAAGGTCAGAGTCAAATTATGTAAACGGTATTGCAACCGGCACGCAACGCCAATGGTATATTACAGGTGAGCCATTTAAAGAATTGAATTTAGTCGATGGAAAAGAAGAGGGGTTGCAACGGACATGGCGAAGAAATGGAAAGCTTTACAATAATTACGAAGCCAAAAATGGACGAATTTTTGGATTAAAACGCGCAAACTTATGTTATGCATTAGAAGATGAAGAAGTACAGTATAAAATATTATAGTTTAATTTTTGGGTTGGTATTGTTGGGGTGTAAACAGACCGAACAAGAAAAAACAAGTAGAGTTGAGATGCTGCCTTATTACAGCGATGCAGCATTTACACCGCATTGGTTATCTAAGGGAGATAAAGCTTTAGAAGAGTTTCATACGATACCGAATTATAGTTTAGTAAATCAGTTAGGGGCAACCGTAACCGAAGATACGTTTGAAAATAAAATCTACATTACCGATTTTTTCTTTACGACCTGTCCTGGGATTTGCCCTAAAATGACAGCAAACATGTCCATTTTACAAGACGAATTTTTAAATGATGATGAGGTGCTATTATTATCGCATTCTGTTACACCCGAAACAGATTCAGTAGAGGTTCTAAAAGACTATGCAGAAGCTAAAGGTGTTCTAGCTTCCAAGTGGCATTTAGTCACAGGGGAGCGTCAAACGATTTATGACTTAGGACGACAATCTTATTTTGTAGAAGAAGACTTAGGTGAAGTTAAAACGGATGATGATTTTCTGCATACTGAAAACTTTGTGTTAGTTGATAAGAATAAACATATACGAGGAATTTACAATGGTTTAAATAAAACTGCGGTTGCTCAGTTAATTGCCGATGTAAAAACCCTCCAAAAGGAAGACTAGAGTGATGATCTAGTTTATATGTGATTGATTGGTTATTGATTTGAAAAGCTTTGCGGTTATATCGCAAAGCTTTTCTATTTTTATGGAAAATTGAATAGCATGAGATTAATTATTGTTTGTTTGTTGTTAGTAGGATTTAGTTCTTGTAAATCTGAAGTTCCTTTGAAAATTAGAAATATTTCAAAGGTTGGGATTGAAACTTTGATTCAAGATTCATTATTAAATGTTAGAGCTTTGGAGATTGATGAGAAAGGGGTAGGCTATTTTGCTTTGTCTAATGGGAAAATTGGAGAAATTCGAAAAACCCCTATTGAAGATATAGCTCATTTAACTTTCCAATTGAAACACGATACAATAACACCAAACTTTCGTGCCTTAGCAGTAACTGATAATGCTAGTTTTATTCTTAGTATTGAATCACCAACGCTTTTATATAAGATTGATAAAGATTCATTGAGGC
Source organism: Winogradskyella pacifica (assembly GCF_013403915.1). GTDB lineage: Bacteria > Bacteroidota > Bacteroidia > Flavobacteriales > Flavobacteriaceae > Winogradskyella > Winogradskyella pacifica. Next base: position 134,330 of record NZ_JABFDI010000007.1, on the reverse strand, counting down.
TAGTCTACAAGGAAAACCACCCAAAAGCGTTCTACGATGCCATGGACTTCTGGAACGATGATGAAGGCATCGCCATTGGAGATCCAACAGACGATTGTATGAGTATTATTATCACCAGAGATGGAGGAGAGACTTGGACAAAATTATCTTGCGACAATTTACCAAAAGCAAAAAAAGGAGAAGCTGCTTTTGCTGCAAGTGATACCAATATTGCTATAATTGGAGACCATACTTGGGTGGCTACAGGAGGTAAAGCGAGTAGAATTCTTTATTCTTCAGACAAAGGACAAACTTGGGAAGTATACAATACACCGATTACTCAAGGAAAAGAAACTACAGGTATATATTCTCTAGATTTTTACGATGATAAAAACGGATTCGCTATTGGTGGAGATTACACCAAACCAAACGATACATTAAACAACAAAATAAAAACGAATGATGGCGGCAAAACTTGGCATGTTGTGGCTAACGGAAAAGGGCCTGGTTATAGAAGCTGCGTGCAGTATATTCCAAATTCTAACGCTAAAGAATTAGTAGCAGTAGGTTTTAAAGGCATTGATTACAGTAACGATGCTGGTAGTACATGGTCGCATTTAAGTGATGAAGGCTTTTATACCATCCGATTTTTAAATGATTCTGTGGCTTATGCAGCAGGAAAAGGTAGGATTTCTAAACTTATTTTTAGAGAATAAAAAAAGGAAGCTATTTCTAGCTTCCTTTTTATATGGTATTAATTTTTTGAATGCCGTTTTTTATACTCATCAAACATTTTTTGTCTGAATGAACGCTCTGCCTGATAGAGTTTTATAATTTTCTTTGCAGAGAGAATTTCAAATAAATCGTTTAACATTTTAGAATGTAATTCCATTTTCTCCTTTTCTATATTTTCAATATCTAACAAAAGTGATTTAGCTTCATTTTCAGATAAATTCTCAGGGCTTATACATTTGCGTTTGTCAGTAGATCGTTCTCTAAGTTTACTTTCAGCATCTTCATTCGCATTATAAATAGGCCAGAATTTTTGAGCTTCGGTTTTTGTTAAATCTAATTGCTCCGTTATATGAGCAATTTTTAGGGCTTTAATTTTTTCCTTATCTAGTTTTTGTGCAAATAAGCTAGCAGAAACCAATAATGTAAGGATGAGTGTGTGTACTATTTTCATAACTTTTTTATTCAAAAATTAGGTCTTCAGGTTCTATGTTTTCTAAATATTGATTTAATGTTTCGTCCGAAATATGAATGTCTATAAAATCGGTTTCTGAAATTTCACTAGTTTTAAACATAGATGCAAAATCCTCATTACTATACTCTTCTTGATATAAGTAACTCTCTAGGATTTCGGTTTCTAAATTGTCTATAGATATATTGTCATTGTTAAATACTAAACTAAATAATAATACAATACTCGCGGCAATACCAGAAAAGTAGTAAAATGTGCTTTTCGGTTTAAGGTTAATAACAGGTTTTTCAGGCTTATTTTGAAGTTTTTCTAAAATTGTATGTTCAACTGCATCAAAATAATTTTCAGGAACAGTGAAACCCGAAAATTCCGAAGCCTTAATCACTTCTTTTTCGTTTAAACGTTCAAAAAAATCAGCGTCAAACGACTCAAAATAATTATCAGGTGTTTTAAAGCCTGAAGACTTAACGTTATGTAAATTGTTTTTTTTCATGCTCACTTTTCGGTATATCCGAAATCATTTAAACTGTTTTCTAATACTAAGACTTCAGATTACTAAAATAGTTTAATCTGAAGTTAAAATCGCTTCTATCTTTTTAGATGCAATATGATAGGATGCCTTTAAAGCACCTTCACTTGTTTCTAATATATCTGACATATCTTTATATTTTAAATCATCAAAATAGCGCATATTAAATACTAATTGCTGTTTCTCTGGCAACGTAGCTATGGCTTTCTGTAATTTTAGTTGAATGTCATCGCCTTCAAAATAAACATCTGCTTGTAAATTATTAATAGCTCTTGTTTGATGTTCTTCGTTACTAATTTGTAAACGTTTGGCATTTTTGTTTATCAATGTAATCGATTCGTTAGTCGCAATCCGATATAGCCATGAAAACAATTTGCTTTCTCCTTTAAAATTATCGATGCTACGATACACCTTTATAAATGTATTCTGAAGCGCATCATCAGCATCATCATGGTTGATTACAATTTTACGAATATGCCAATACAAACGTTCCTTATAGAGTTGTAGTAACTCTCTATAAGCAGCTTCTTTTGTTAAAGGATTTTTTAAACGGGTTATAAATTCCGATTCGTTAATCAATTGATTTCATTTGATATTAAGACCTCTCAAATTACTAAAAGTTTAATCGTTTTTTTTGATTAAATAGATTGATTTAATTTTTTATTGAGAATCAGTATGTTAAAAGCTTTAATTTCGATGAAATACAGAAATAAACGACAAAATGCATTTTTCTCTTGTTTTCTAGTTTTATTTAGTATATGTTTGTTTAAGCTTAACCTATTATGGTTATCAGTCTCCCAAATCTGATAACAAAAAGAAAAGGATGTATATAACTATACATCCTTTTTTTATTAATTATTATCGCTTAGCGTGGCTGTCTAATTACGATTCAAAACTCTGCATTTCTACTAGTTTTTTATAAACTCCATTTTTAGCAATCAATTCTGCATGAGTTCCTTGTTCTGCTATTTCACCTTTATTCATAACCACAATTTCATCAGCGTTTTGAATAGTAGATAATCTGTGAGCAATAATAATGGAAGTTCTATTCTTCATCATTTTTTCTAAAGCATCTTGAACTAAACGTTCGCTTTCTGTATCTAAAGCTGAGGTAGCTTCATCTAAAATCATGATTGGAGGATTTTTAAGAACAGCTCTAGCAATACTTAAGCGTTGCTTTTGGCCACCAGAAATTTTACCACCAGCATCTCCAATATTATAATTTATTCCACCTTTTAAATCTTTTACAAACTCCCAAGCATTGGCAATTTTTAAAGCTTCAATAATTTCTTCATCTGTAGCGTTTTCTTTGCCTAAGAGAATATTATTTTTTATAGTCTCATTAAAAAGAATAGAATCTTGCGTTACTAAACCCATTAAGTTTCTAAGGGAGTGTTTGGTTATATCTTTTATGTTTTCGTTGTCAATGGTAATGCTGCCTTCGTTTACATCATAAAAACGCGTTACAAGATTGGCAATAGTACTTTTTCCACTTCCAGATTGTCCCACTAACGCGACACTTCTTCCTTTTGGTACTGTAATTGAAAAGTTCTTAAGTACTAAATCATCTTCGTATTTAAATGAAATGTTATTTAAACTGATACTAGTATTAAAACTGTCTTTAATTTTAGCATCAGGAAGATCTTCCAAACTACTTTCTGTTTCTATAATCTCTAATACACGTTCTGCAGCTGCATTTCCGGATTTTACTTGGTAACTAGCTTTACTTATCGCTTTTGCTGGTGTTAATATTTGATAAGATAAAGCCATATATGCAATAAATGAACCTCCGGATAAAGTTTGTTCTACCATTACCATATTACCACCATACCACAATAATGCCGCAATAGTTGCAATACCAAGAAATTCACTTGTTGGCGATGCTAAATTTTGGCGATTCATTAAGGTGTTTGAAAAGTTATAAAATCTATTGGTTGATTCTTGAAACTTAGCACTAAAACGTTTTTCAGCATTAAAGCCCTTTATAACTTTAAGACCTCCTAACGTTTCTTCGAGGGTAGAAAGAAATAAACCTTGTTCGCGTTGCACTTTTTCGGATTTTCGTTTTAAGCTTTTACCAATTCTAGATATTATAAAACCTGCAATAGGAATAAAAATAAACACGAAAATTGTCAATTTTACAGAGATTAAAAACATCGCAACAATAGCAAATAGGATAGTTAAAGGCTCTTTTACAATAAGTTCTAAAACCGAAAGCATAGAATTTTTAACCTCATTGACATCTCCAGAAATTCTGGCAATAATATCTCCTTTCTTTTTTTCAGAATAATAAGAAATAGGAAGTGTAATGACTTTAATATAAATTTCGTCTCTTAAGTCTCTAAGGACACCATTTCTTAAAAAGGTAATAAAGAATAGCGCTAAATAATTGAATAAATTTTTAAGAAGGAAAAGCCCAATGATCAGCACAATCATATAGAGCAATGCTTGTTGAGGACCTTCGCTAGCTGTTGTTTTGGTAATAACGTAATTGAGATAATTTTCTGTAAAATCTAAAAACTCACCAAATCCTGTAAAAACAGGTTTTTCAGTAATTTTCTCGCTTTCACCAAATAACACATTAATCATTGGCATTAATGATAGCATGGCTAATGTGCTGAATAGGGCATAAAAAATATTACATATAATATTTAGAATAGCATAGCGCTTATACGGTAATATAAACCGAGATAACTTTTTTATATAATCCATTAATTATAACTTCAAATCCTTGAGGATAGCTTTAATTCTATTATCCAACAATTGCTCCGTTGTTGCAAAGTCTGACGAATTGTCTAATTGTGCGTTTACGCTGATGTAGAATTTTATTTTTGGTTCCGTTCCACTTGGTCTTAGTGCAATCTTACTTCCGTTTTCTGTGTAATAAATTAAAACATTAGATTTTGGGATGTCTATAGCTGTTTCTTCGTTAGATTGAAGGTTTTTAGAAACGGACAATTGATAATCTTCAATTAATACTACTTTTTCTCCATTGATTTCTTTTAATGGATTGTTTCGAGCATCAACCATCATTTGTTTAATTTCTTCTGCTCCTTCAATCCCTTTTTTAGTTAAAGACACTAAATGTTCTTTAAAGAACCCATGCTCAACATATAAGTCAATTAATTCTTGATATAATGTTTTTCCATTTGCTTTTGCTTGCGTAGCAATTTCGCAAGCTAAAAGGGTAGAGGTTACTGCATCTTTATCGCGTACAAAATCACCAACCATAAATCCAAAGCTTTCTTCGCCACCACCAATAAAATCAAGCTCTGGGAAGTCTTTGATCATTTTAGCAATCCATTTGAATCCTGTTAATCCAATTTTAGATTCAACATTATAAGCATTACCTAGAACGCTCATCATCGGAGTCGATACAATTGTAGATGCTATAAATTGATTCCCATTAATTTTGCCCTCTTTTTGCCATTGTTTTAAAAGAAAGTTAGTCATTAAAACCATGGCTTGGTTCCCATTAAGAATCACCAATTCATTATCTAAGTTTCTTACAACAACACCTAAACGGTCACAATCAGGATCCGTACCGATAACGATATCTCCATCTACTTTTTCTGCCAATTCCATGGCCATTTTTAAAGCCGCAGGCTCTTCTGGATTTGGAGATGCTACTGTTGGGAAATCACCATTAGGTACACGTTGTTCTTCAACAATATGAACATTAGTATAACCGGCACGCTTAAAAGTTTCAGGAATCGCCGTTATAGACGTCCCGTGTAACGAGGTAAATACAATATTTAAATTTTCTTTTGCAGCTTTTGGGGTATCAAAGCTACCGTTGCTAACGCATGAATCAATAAAAACATCATCAACGTCTTTTCCTATATATTGAATTAAATCTGAATTGGCTTCAAACTTAATTTCAGAATAGTCTAAACGATTTATTTCAGCGATTACAGCTGAATCTTGAGGTGGTACTAATTGACCGCCATCTTGCCAGTAAACTTTATATCCGTTGTATTCTGGCGGATTATGAGACGCTGTTAAAACAATACCACAATGACAATTTAAATGTTTTAAAGCGAATGATAATTCTGGTGTTGGTCTTAATTCTTCGAATAAAAACACTTTGATACCATTGGCTGAAAATACATCTGCAACAAGTTTTCCGAAGGATTGGCTATTATGTCTACAATCGTAAGCAATTGCAATCTTTATATCTTCATTAGGAAACGATTCTTTTAAATAATTACTTAAACCTTGTGTGTTTTTTCCTAAGGTATATTTATTGATTCGGTTCGTTCCCAATCCCATAATACCACGCATTCCACCAGTTCCAAATTCGAGATCTTTATAAAAACTTTCCTCTAATTCTTTAGGGTTAGAAGCTATCATGTTTTTAATTTCCTTTTGAGAGTCTTCATCAAAAGTTGGTGTTAGCCAAGAATTTACACGTTCTAAAATTTCAGGTTTAATATGTATCATGGATAAAGTGGATTTATTAACAAAAATAAACAATTCAAAATTTTAATAAGTCTTGTAAACAATAAAATTAGCTTATCAAGAAAGATTCAAATTTTCTTTTATAAAATAGCGTTGTTGTTGACGATTAGTGCGTAAAATAAGCTCTCCTAAGAAGCCTGCGATAAATAATTGCGAGCCAATAATCATGGTCGATAATGCAATGTAGAATTGTGGTCGGTCTGTAATAAGTCTCCCTGTTGGGTTTAAAAATAATTTGTCGATACCTAAATAAAAGGAAAAACAAAACCCAATAAAAAACATAATGACGCCAAGTGCACCAAATAAGTGCATTGGTCTTTTACCAAAGTGAGACACAAACCAAATGGTGATGAGATCTAAAAAACCATTTACAAAACGGTTCATTCCAAATTTAGTATGCCCATATTTACGCGCTTGGTGCTGTACTATTTTTTCTCCAATATTAGTGAATCCTGCATTTTTAGCGAGGACAGGGATGTAACGATGCATTTCGCCATACACATCAATATGTTTTACAACGGTATTGCTATAGGCTTTTAAGCCGCAGTTAAAATCATTTAAAGTAACACCAGAAGTACGTCTTGCCGCCCAATTAAATAATTTTGAAGGTAAATTTTTAGAAAAATAAGAATCGTAACGTTTCTTTTTCCAACCAGAAACCAAATCAAAACCATCAGTCTTAATCATTTTAAAGAGTTCAGGGATTTCTTCAGGGTTATCTTGTAAATCGGCATCCATTGTAATAACCACATCTCCTTCTGCTTTAGCAAAACCAGCATGCAAGGCTTGTGATTTCCCAAAGTTTTTAAGAAACTGAATACCTTTTACTTTGGGATTAATTTCGCCTAGTTCAGAAATTATTTGCCACGATTTATCAGTGCTACCGTCGTCTATAAAAAGAATCTCATAAGAAAACTGATTGGATAGCATCACTGATACTATCCAATCGTGTAATTCTTTTAAAGAGTCGCGTTCGTTAAGTAGTGGAATTACTACTGATATATCCATATGATTTTAGTCTAATTTCTAGTCTCCAAAAATAAAGAAATTATTTAATGATCCTTTTTCAAAATAGCAGATATTATTAACGACACGATAAAACCAAAAAATAAACTTCCAAGGAGCATCATAGTTGAAATAAAAAAAGTAGAGGCTGTAATATCTATAAAGTTCATTGCCATATCTAACTGTTCTCCTTGCATATTTGGATTTTGAGACATCATTTCAGCGATTGCTTCGTCCTTTTTTCCTGATAAAAATTCAGGCATAATATAAGAATAGTGTATTGCAGCGTAAAGAGCAGAAATTAGTCCACCGATTAAAGCAATTCCCATTCCTGTTTTTAAGCCATCTCTTATGCTTAATAGGTTAGAGTTCAATTTTTTGTAAGAGTCAATTCCAAAATAGTAAATTGCAATTGTGGCAACTGTGCTTATAACACTAGCTATCCAATGACTTTCTATATTTAATGCATATAATATAATAAGTACTGCTATGGAAATAAGTGCTAAGTAAATTCCGTAATTGTAAGCAATTGGTTTAATAGAGGGTTTATTGTTTTCCATATTTAATTTGTAGTTTTTTTGGTTAATTTATCAGTTAGTATCCAAAGTTACATAAATGTTACATACTTTTACTAAATAAAATTTACCAAAAAGATTGTAGATTTATAAAAAATGATTAAATTTGCACCTCGAAAAATCGAATACATTTAAAGCATTTAGTGATGAAAGCAGGAATACATCCAGAAAATTATAGAGTAGTAGCATTTAAAGATATGTCTAATGAAGAGGTATATTTAACTAAGTCTACAGCAGATACAAATGAGACTATCGATGTAGATGGTACTGAATATCCATTAGTAAAATTGGAAATTTCTAGAACATCTCATCCTTTCTACACAGGTAAATCTAAATTAGTAGATACAGCTGGTCGTATTGACAAGTTCAAAAACAAATACGCAAAGTTTAAAAAATAAACTTCGCTTACCAATACACACAAAAGCCTTTCTGTTATCAGAAGGGCTTTTTTATTTTCAGCAATTAAGTTATTTTTGATGTCATAATTGAGTTGGATTTTAGAACGATAATCTTCTTAGTGCTAACTTATAACTTTAAATCTTACCATGAACTACATATTATTTGACGGTCCTTATCGTAATAATCTTTTACCATTTACATTTACAAGACCAGTTGCAGACCTAAGAGTTGGTATTTTAACCATACGCCAAAAATGGGAATCGTATATAGAATATACCACTACAACGGTTACCGAAGATTACTTGTCAGATAAGTATCCTATGGTAGAAATGGAAAATAACATTATGATTAATGCTTCTTTTCTACCTAATATGGAAGTTGCAGAGGTTGTAAAAAACTTAACCGAAAATCAAGCTTTATTTAAAGGTGAAGATGTCATTGCATTTTATATAAAAGAAGGAGAGGAGGTAAGTGATTTTTCAACGTTTGAAGCTATAGAGTTTGAGGGTGATCTTTTAAAAATTGAACATACTTGGGATATTTTTGCGCTTAATGGTGAAGCGATTATCGAAGATTTTAATTTAATCACTAAGGATAGAGAGTCACAACCCATTCCTGCGACAATCAACACCATTAATCCTGAAAATATTTTTATCGAAAAAGGAGCAACTTTAAATTTTGCAACTTTAAATGCGAGTTCTGGACCAATCTATATTGGTAGAGATGCCGAAGTTATGGAAGGATCTATTGTAAGAGGTCCTTTTGCGTTATGTCATAATGCCACCTTAAAAATGGCTAGTAAGATTTATGGACCAACGACTGTTGGACCTCATAGTAAAGTTGGAGGAGAGGTTAGTAACTCTGTCATATTCGGATTTTCGAACAAAGGTCACGATGGCTTTTTAGGAAATTCAGTTATAGGAGAATGGTGTAATCTAGGTGCAGATACGAATACGAGTAATTTAAAGAATAATTACGCAGAAGTTAGACTTTGGGATTACCAAACGGAAGGCTTTGCTAAAACCGGACTTCAATTCTGTGGATTAATGATGGGAGATCATAGTAAATGTGGCATTAACACCATGTTTAACACAGGTACAGTTGTAGGTGTTAGTGCTAATATCTTTGGAAGTGGTTTTCCTAGAAACTTTGTGCCAAGTTTTTCTTGGGGCGGAAGCAAAGGTTTTGTAACTTATAAAACAGACAAGGCGTTTGAAGTTGCGGAAGTGGTGATGGCTAGACGCAAAGAGGAATTTACAGAAATAGACAAAGCAATTTTAAATCATATTTTCGAAGAATCAAAGCAATATAGGAAAGACTAATATCTCGGTAAAAGCTTAATTCACAATATTATTTATGTTTTAGAGAGGACTTGAACGTGCTGAATATGTTGAAGCATAAGTTTAGATGTTTTTTTTGGAGTTACTATTTTTCGCGATTTAAGAGTAAAAATTAATTATCATCTTTAATTTTTAAGTTCACTTTTTTTTACGGATTTCAGTTCCAACAAATTAGTCGCATTAATACCCAGGCCAGTCACATTCTTTCTTGTAAATCGAACAACTTCATCATAAAACATAGGCACTATTGGTGCAGAAGCCATAAGTAAAGAGTCCATTTTAGTATAGAGTTCTATACGTTTGTTATAATCCGTTTCTAAATACGCAGCTTCATACATGTCATCGAATGTATCATTCTTAAAATGCGTGTAATTAGGACCCTTTGGAGCAAAGTTTTTGCTGTAGTATAAGGATAGGTAGTTTTCAGCATCAGGGTAATCGGCAATCCAACTCGCTCTGAAAAAATCGACCTGACCATTCGCTTTAGCATCTTTAAGACTCGACGGAGGTATAACATCAATAGAAACCATTAAGCCTGTTTTTTGTAGTTCTCGTTGAATAAATTCACAAAAACTTAAATAATTACTTGTAGTCGTTAATGTAATTTCAGGATTTTTAATTCCTGTTTCTGCTTTAAATTCGGACACCAATTGTTTTGCCAAATCCGGTTGATAGTTAAAACCAATTGTAGCATCAAAACCAGGTAAACCTTTGGGGATAAAACCACCATTTGCAGGGATTCCGATACCATTTCGTAAATACATCATCATTTTATTGCGATCAAAACCTACATTAATTGCTTTTCGCAGTTTTAAAGACTGAATGGTACTAACCTCACTTTCCATAAAAAAGGCTAGATATTCGGTGTTGAGATAGGGACCACGAATCATATTTACATCAGCTATATAATTTGATTTTAATTGCCCAACGGTAGTTAAAATTTCATCTTTATAAGAGCCGTCTAAACCCGATACAAAATCAATGTTACCCTGTGCAAACTGTAGAAATTCACTTTGCTTATCTGGTAAAAAAGTAATAGCAACCGCTTCAAGATATGGTAGCTGTTGGTTTATAGAATCGGTTTCAAAATAGTTATTGTTTCTTCTGAATACTAATTTTAAATTTTCTTCCCAACGCTTAAATTTAAAAGGGCCAGTTCCAATGGGGTGAGACCTAAAATCATTCCCATAATGTTCCACAACTTCCTTTGGTACCACAGAACAATATTTCATGGTTAACAAGCCTAAAAACGCAGGAAAAGCTTGTTTCAGTTTAATTTGAAATGTAGAATCGTTTATAGCAGAAAAGCCTTCAACCTTATTTAAAACCCAACTTCCTGGTGACGCAATCGCTTTATTTCTTAAACGGTTAAAGCTATATTCAAAATCAGATGCCGTTACAAGCCTTGTTGAATCTTGGTTACTGCTCGAAAGATTAGAGTTAAACAATTCATGTTTATGAAAAAACACATCATCTCTAAGTGTAAATGTGTAGGTTTTTGCACTATCGGTAATTGACCAATGTTTAGCTATAGAAGGTTTTACATTGAGTTGGTCGTCCATTTGCACCAATCCATTAAATAACTGATGTGTAGCCCAAATGTCGGCTAAATCTTTAGAAAAAGCCGGATCTAAAGAGCCTATGTTTTTATGTTCGTTATATCTAAAAACAAGATGGTCTAATGGCGCGCTTTCTTTTGAAGTACAAGAAAATGTCATTAAAAATAAGGCTCCAAAAAGTAAACTATTGAATAAGAATCGTACGAGCTTTAGCATATAAGTTATATGTTGTAAATTTGCCAACTTGGTAAAAGTACAAGAATGAATCCAACAAAAAAAGTCGCATTTTATACATTAGGTTGTAAACTGAATTTTTCAGAAACATCTACAATCGCAAGAGGTTTTGCAGATGAAGGTTTTGATCGTGTAGATTTTAAGGAATCGGCAGATATTTATGTCATAAATACCTGTTCGGTAACCGAAAATGCAGACAAGCGTTTTAAAACCATTGTAAAGCAAGCTCAAAAAAGCAATCCAGATGCTTTTGTTGCGGCGATTGGTTGTTACGCACAGTTGAAACCAGAAGAATTAGCAGATGTACATGGTGTGGATTTGGTTTTGGGAGCCACAGAGAAATTCAAGATTACAGATTACTTAAATGACTTAACTAAAAACGATTTTGGCGAAGTCCATTCTTGCGAAATAGAAGAAGCAGATTTCTATGTTGGTAGTTATTCTATTGGCGACAGAACTAGAGCATTTCTTAAAGTACAAGATGGTTGCGATTATAAATGTACGTATTGTACTATTCCTTTGGCTAGAGGGATTTCTCGTAGTGATACCATGACTAATGTTTTGAAGAATGCTAAAGAGATTTCTGAACAAGGTATAAAAGAAATTGTACTAACAGGAGTCAATATTGGTGACTACGGAAAAGGGGAATTCGGCAATAAAAAACACGAACATACTTTTTTAGATTTAGTTAAAGAATTGGATCAGGTTGAAGGTATTGAGCGTTTGAGAATTTCATCTATTGAACCCAATTTATTAAAAAATGATACCATTGATTTGGTTTCAAATTCGAGAGCATTTGTACCTCACTTTCATATTCCATTACAAAGCGGAAGTAATGAGATTTTAAAGAAGATGAAACGTCGCTACATGAAAGAATTGTATGTAGACAGAGTTTCAAAAATAAACGAAGTGATGCCTCATGCTTGTATTGGTGTGGATGTGATCGTTGGATTTCCTGGTGAAACCGACGAATTGTTTTTAGAAACATATAACTTTTTAAATGCATTAGATATTTCATATTTACATGTATTTCAATATTCAGAACGTGATAATACTGAAGCTGCAAAAATGCCTAATGTCGTTTCTAAAGCAAAAAGAGTAAAACGCAGTAAAATGTTGAGAGGTTTATCTGCTAAAAAGCGTCGTGCATTTTATGAAAACCAATTAGATACAGATCGCATTGTGTTATTTGAAAGTGAAAATAAGGAAGGTTATATACATGGGTTTACAGAAAACTATGTCAAAGTAAAAGCACCTTGGAATCCTGAGTTGGTAAATACACTAGAAAAAGTGAGATTGACTAAAATTGATGACGATGGTTTGGTTCGATTTGAGTTTCAAGAGAATTTGACACTAAACTAGTCGATTTTTTATGGTTTTAATAATAGGTATTTTCCTATAAATTAGTTATTTCGTTTTATCTTTGAACTTATTAAGGGATTATACATTGAAAAAAACAACATTAATTTTTACTCTTATTTTTTTATTGTACTCTGTGATGTCTTGTTCAGATAAAAGTGAGCATGATGTTATTGGAGTTTGGTTACTAACGACGCGTACAATTGACCTTCCATTTGATGTAAACCAAGATGGTGTGTCTAACACGAATCTCATAGCCGAAATAGATTGTAATAAGACGGAAACACTAACGTTTGATAATAATGGAACGGTATCTTCTGGTAATGAATTTTCTAATCCACTGAAGTATTATATAGAGAATGATACAAATGTGTACAGAATTATTTCGGATTGTAATACGGAAGGTATAATTAGTTTCGCTTCAGAGTTTGAAATCGCTGAAGAGCGTATAATTAAAATTTCAGATAGAGTATATCTGTTAAGTGGAGACACCTTAACGACGGTATATGAAAATTCTGTAAAAATTTATAATGAGGACTTTACTGAAGTTATAGAAACGAAAGATTTAAAATTGACTTACACGAAGCAGTAATTAGCTTAAATTAAAATCATAAAAAAACCGAAACTTTTAAAAGCTTCGGTTTTTTTATGATTTTTTTCTACAGTTATATTCTAATCCCTACAGGAAGCATGCGCTTATATTTTCTGTTACGTCTTACAAACTTAGCTATTTCAGGACTTGTTGGTACTACACTAATGTTTCTTTCTTTAATGTTTGAAAAAACTAAATCAATAAACTCTAATTCAAACTCTTCTGTCCTAATAGTATCAGGAATAACCATTTTCGTTAAGAATATCTTCCTTTCCTGCAAAGAATATTCAATAATTGCCATTTCGTTTTCAACATTTAATTCAAATTGACGCAGGAAGTCGTTGTCAATTAATTGAGCAGTTTCTGTCATAATTTCTTTTTATTAAATTCAGCGGTTGGCAGTGTAGATACTATATTTTATATAGTTTTGCTGTGCAAAGGTACAAAAAATCAACGAATGTTTCAGACTGTCGATGTTAAAACCTTAAATTGTAATTAATTAAGACGAGCACTTAAAAGTTTTAAGACCTATGAACAGTAAATTAACACATGTTTATTTAATGCCCGGTATGGCTGCAAACCCAACTATATTTGAGCATATTAATCTACCCGAAGAAGCGTATAAAATTCATTGGTTAGAATGGCAAATTCCCGATATTAACGAAACACTTAATGCGTATGCACAGCGTATGTGCCAATTTATTAAACATGATAATATCGTTTTACTAGGGGTCTCTTTTGGCGGTATTTTGGTTCAGGAAATGAGTAAATTTTTAAACGTAAAAAAATTGATAGTTGTTTCTAGTGTTAAGTCTCATCACGAACTTCCAAAACGGTTAAAACTACTTAAAGTAACTAAAGCTTATAAAATATTACCGACCTCATTAGTGAGTAATATCGATTTACTTGCAAAATATGCTTTTGGCGAGACCATAAAGAAACGTGTAGATTTATATAAAAAATACCTTTCTGTGAGCGATAAAACTTATTTAGATTGGGCAATTAAGCAAGTTGTTTGTTGGGATCAAGAAGAACCACATCCAGAGGCTATTTATATTCACGGTGATAATGATGCCGTTTTTCCACATTCTTGTGGTGGCAATTGCACAGTGGTTAAAGGCGGAACGCATATTATGGTGATTAGTAAGTATAAATGGTTTAACGAAAATTTACCAAAACTTATTGAAGCCTGAACTTGAATTCTGTTCTTAGATTGATTACATTTATAAAAAAGAAAAATTAAGAATGCCTATATTAAAAAGACTGTTATTCAAAGGAATGAATAATTAAGAACGATAAATGGCATTCAATTCACTTTAAATTAAAACACATGAAAATCATAAAAAATAGTTTAGCTCTAATAGGTGTGATTTGTATATCAGGCTTATTTATTTTTTCAATGCAAAAGTCCCCAGATGAAATGGCGATACCAGATCATTTAATAGGAAAAGAAGACCCTATTGTAAATAGTTATAATGTATACGCCTTAGAAATGCCAGAAAATTTAAACTTTGCAGGTGAAGCTGTGCCAGTTAATGATCCGGATATTTATGAGCGTATGGACAGAGAGTTGTTAGTAAATACCTATTGGCAGTCTAATGGACTTTTAATGTTTAAACGTGCTCAAAAGTATTTTCCAATTATTGAGCCTATTTTGAAGAAAAATGGCATCCCAGATGATTTTAAATACCTCGCTGTAATAGAAAGCGGATTGGTACAAACTGCAAAATCACCAGCAGGTGCAAGTGGTGTTTGGCAAATTATGTCAGCAACAGGAAAAGAAAATGGTTTAGAAGTTAACTCTAACGTCGATGAACGCTATAATATTGAAAAGGCGACAGAAGTTGCTTGCGATTATTTAAAGAAGGCTAAAGAAAGCTTAGGATCTTGGACGAAGGCCGCTGCAGCATATAATGCAGGTAATTATGGAGTGTCTAGACGATTAAAAGAACAGGATGTTAATGGATACTACGATTTATTATTAGGTGAAGAAACTGGTCGTTATGTATTTAGAATTGTAGCTTTAAAAGAAATACTTTCTAATCCAGATAGGTATGGCTTTAATTTTAATAAATCGCATTTATACAAAGAAGTACCAACGTATAAGGTTGAAGTTGATACAGCAGTAACTGATTTTGCAAAGTTTGCTAAACAATTTGGAATTAACTATAAAATTCTAAAACTTCATAATCCATGGTTAAGAGAGCCACATTTAAATAACAAATCTAGAAAATCGTATTTCATAGAGATTCCGAAAGAAGGGTATTATAACACCAATCCATAAATTTTGGAGTTCGTAAAAAATCATATTTGGCAGATTTTATTTGTTCTCAATTATACGGTTGCTTTATCTGCTGTGGTTACCATTTTACTTAAAAAGGTAAATCCAACAAAGGCTTTAAGTTACATTATTGGTCTATTGGCTTTACCTTTTTTAGGTTTAATTGTATATTATCTTTTCGGACAAGAATACCGAAAGAATAAAATTTTTTCTAGAAAAAATGTCTTAAACCAGTCTATTGTTAAAAGGATTCAAGACGAATTAGAACTTGAAGCTAAAGAGGTAAATGAAGTAGATGACTTACTCGATCAAAAATCGAAAGTGATTCCTTTATTGTATAATAATGAAAACTCAAAACTCACTATTAATAATGATATAAAGCTTATTAAAAATGGTGATGAAAAGTTTAAATTATTATTTAAAGACATTGAGGAAGCTGAACATCATATCCATCTTGAATATTTTATAATTAAAGATGATAAAATAGGAACAGAACTTCTAGACCTATTATGCAAAAAAGCAAGTGAAGGCCTCGAAATTAGAATAGCCATAGATGATGTTGGAAGTTCTATAACGTCCAAGATGAAGCGCAAGCTAAAGGATTGTGGCATAGAAATGCATCCCTTTATGCCCGTTCGATTTTCAAACTCAACAGGTAAGATGAATTATCGCGATCATCGTAAAATTGTTGTCATAGATGGAAAAATAGGTTATGTTGGCGGCATTAATGTTTCAGATGACTACGTTAATGCTCATAATGAAAGGTATTGGAGAGATACACACGTTCGTATTATTGGTGAAGCTGTAAAACCATTGCAGATTTTGTTTTTTACAACTTGGGATTTTGTTAGTGGCGATGAATTAAAAATTTCAAAAGCGTATTTTCCAGATCATAACTGTAAAGAAAACATACCACTTCAAATTGCTGCTAGTGGTCCAGATACAGATTGGTCTAATATTATGGAGGCTATTTTTGTAGCCATTACAAATGCTGAAGACCATGTTTATATTACCACACCATATTTTATTCCAAATAGCGAAATCGTAACTGCGCTTCAGGTATTAGCAAGAAGTAATAAAGAAGTTAAGATTATTGTACCAAAGAAGTCGGATTCTTGGATTGCAGAATATGCTACAAATTCTTATTTAGAAATGCTTTTAGAAGCGGGAGTAGAAGTGTATCGCTATACTAAAGGATTTATTCATGCTAAAACAATGGTTGTCGATGGCGTATTTTGTACGGTGGGCACAACCAATATGGATTATAGAAGTTTTAATATTAATTTTGAAGTCAATGCCTTAATCTATAATAAGAAAATAAGTAGTGAGCTAACAGAATTCTTTAATGAGGATTTAAAGCATTGCGAAAAGCTAGAACTAAATTCTTGGAAAAATCGCTCTAAACGCACAAAGCTTATAGAAGCGGTTGCGCGTTTAATGGCACCTATATTGTAAGATATTAACGTCTACTTCTTCGGTTTTGTCTGGCAGATGTTGGCTGACCGTATTGCTGTTTAGGCATAGTTGCTTTTTTCATTTGCTCCTTCATCATCTTAATTTGCTCAGCAAGCATATCTCTTTTATCTAATTTTTGAGCTTCCGCTAATAATTTTTGAGCTTCTGGCTTTCTACGTTTAGAAAAAGCAATTCCTGCTAAATTCAATTTAGCCATAGCTAAATCGTGGTCCATTGACAACCCTAAACTAATCGCTTTCTTAAAATAACCTTCAGCTTCATTCATATTAGTTTGAGACACCATAATACCATAAAGGTAATTTAAATAGCCTTGTTGTTTTTTAACTAAAGCGCCTTCTGGGTTCTTTATTTTGTCTAACCATTTTTTAGCGCCTACAAAATCTTGTTTTCTAAGTTTTAAAAATGCTAGTAAAATCATTTCATTTTTAAAATAAAGAAAAATGAATATCGTAGAAAGTAAGAGGTACATAATACCGTTACCAATGTTACCTTCAGTGAATTGATAGATGCCGAAACCAATAATTAATGCGGCGATGACTAGTTTTATATTTTTATTAAACATATTTCTGTGTGTTTTTGCAGAGCGCAAAGATAATAAAATCTAAGAGTTAAAATTCTAAACAAAATTTTTCTTTTGCTCCTTGCTAAAGTAAAAACTTGTTGTATATTTGCACGCAGTTTTGAGAGACCTCTCAGATTTCAAATAAGATTATTAGTTTATAAAATATATAAGACATGCCAAAAAGAACGTTTCAACCGTCAAAAAGAAAAAGAAAAAACAAGCACGGTTTCAGAGAAAGAATGGCTTCTGTTAACGGAAGAAAAGTTTTAGCGCGTAGAAGAGCTAAAGGAAGAAAGAAATTATCTGTTTCTACAGAAACTAGACATAAAAAATAATGATTAACAATTGTTAATATATTAGGGCGTTACTTAGGTGTAACGCCTTTTTTTGTATCCTATTGATAACTATTTTTGCATCTGCAAATGATATATGAAACACATTTGCAATTTCACTAAACATAAAGTCTCATGCCAAAAAACAACAACATTAAATCTGTATTACTCATTGGTTCAGGCCCTATAGTCATTGGGCAAGCTTGTGAATTCGATTATTCAGGATCTCAAGCTCTTCGATCATTAAGAGAAGACGGAATTGAAACCATTCTTATTAATTCTAATCCTGCAACAATAATGACTGATCCTACGATGGCGGATCATGTGTATTTGTTGCCATTAACTACTAAATCTTTAATTCAAATTTTAAAAAATCATCCGCAAATTGATGCTGTTCTGCCAACTATGGGTGGACAAACAGCGTTAAATCTTTGTATTGAGGCTGATGAAAAAGGCATTTGGAAAGATTTTGGTGTAGATATTATCGGTGTAGATATTGACGCCATTAATATCACTGAAGACCGAGAACAATTTAGAGAGTTAATGCTAAAGATCGGTGTTGGTATGGCGCCTCAAGCAACAGCAACCTCTTATCTTAAAGGAAAAGAAATTGCACAAGAATTTGGTTTTCCTTTAGTTATTAGAGCGTCGTACACCTTAGGTGGCGAAGGAGCTTCTTTTGTATATAAAGAAGAAGATTTTGACGAAATGCTAACGCGTGGTTTGGAAGTTTCTCCAATTCACGAAGTCATGATAGATAAAGCCTTAATCGGTTGGAAAGAATACGAATTAGAGTTATTACGAGATAAAAACGACAACGTTGTGATTATCTGTACCATTGAAAATATGGATCCGATGGGAATTCATACAGGTGACTCAATTACGCTTGCACCAGCAATGACATTATCTGATAAAACATATCAGAAAATGCGAGATATGGCCATTCATATGATGCGAAGTATTGGTGATTTCGCAGGTGGTTGTAATGTGCAATTTGCAGTGAGTCCGGATGATGAAGAGGAAATAATCGCCATTGAAATTAATCCACGTGTATCTCGTTCTTCTGCATTAGCAAGTAAAGCAACGGGTTATCCTATTGCTAAAATTGCATCGAAATTAGCCATTGGTTATAATTTAGATGAATTAGATAATCAGATAACAAAATCGACGTCTGCATTATTTGAGCCGACTTTAGATTACGTGGTGGTTAAGATTCCACGTTGGAATTTTGATAAATTTGAAGGCTCAGACCGCACACTAGGATTACAAATGAAATCGGTTGGTGAGGTGATGGCAATAGGTCGCTCATTTCAAGAAGCACTTCATAAAGCCACACAATCTTTAGAAATTTCAAGAAACGGATTAGGGGCAGATGGTAAAAGTTGTAAAGATTACGATACTATCATTGAAAAATTAACATATGCAAGTTGGGATCGTGTCTTTGTCATTTACGATGCTGTTGCTATGGGAATTCCATTGAGCCGTATTCACGAAATCACAAAAATAGACATGTGGTTTTTAAAGCAATACGAAGAATTATTCCAACTTGAAAAAGAGATTTCTACCTTTAAAATCGATACAATTGATCGTGAATTATTACTAGAAGCCAAACAAAAAGGCTATGGTGATAGACAAATAGCACACATGCTAGCTTGTTTAGAAAGTGAAGTTTACAATAAGCGAAGCGAACTAAATATTAATCGTGTATTTAAATTGGTAGATACTTGTGCTGCTGAATTTAAAGCACAGACACCATATTATTATTCCACTTTTGAGAGTGAAGTCGAAAAACCAGACGGAACTGTTTATGTACAAAACGAAAGTGTCGTTACAGATAAAAAGAAAATTATCGTTTTAGGTTCTGGTCCAAATAGAATTGGTCAAGGAATTGAATTTGATTATTGTTGTGTACATGGTGTTTTAGCTGCTGCAGAATGTGGTTACGAAACCATCATGATTAACTGTAATCCTGAAACAGTTTCTACCGATTTTGATATTGCAGACAAATTATATTTTGAACCTGTATTCTGGGAACACATCTATGATATCATTCAACATGAAAAACCAGAAGGTGTCATTGTTCAATTAGGTGGCCAAACAGCTTTAAAACTTGCTGAAAAGCTAGAACGCTACGGTATTAAAATTATGGGAACTAGCTTCCAATCTTTAGATTTAGCTGAAGATAGAGGAAGTTTTTCAAACATATTAAAAGAACATAATATTCCGTATCCAGAATTTGATGTTGCTGAATCAGCAGATGAAGCATTAGCTATTGCAGATGTTTTAGATTTTCCAATTTTGGTAAGACCTTCTTATGTATTAGGAGGGCAAGGAATGAAAATTGTAATTAACAAGCAAGAACTAGAATCTCACGTTATCGATTTATTAAAATCGATTCCGGGTAACAAATTGTTGTTAGATCATTATTTAGATGGAGCTATAGAAGCAGAGGCTGATGCTATTTGTGATGCCGATGGTAATGTTCATATCATAGGTATTATGGAGCATATTGAGCCTTGTGGAATCCACTCAGGTGATAGTAATGCATTATTGCCTGCTTTCAATTTAGGAGATTTGGTAATGCAACAAATTATTGATCATACACATACCATTGCAAGAGCTTTGAATACTATTGGTTTAATAAATATTCAATTCGCTATACAAGATGATATCGTTTATATCATTGAAGCCAATCCTAGAGCATCTCGTACGGTTCCTTTTATCGCGAAAGCATATAAAGAACCTTATGTAAACTATGCAACTAAAGTAATGTTAGGTGAGAAAAAAGTAACTGATTTTAACTTTAATCCACAGCTTGAAGGCTACGCAATTAAGCAACCGGTATTTTCGTTTAATAAATTTCCGAATGTGAATAAACAATTGGGACCTGAAATGAAAAGTACGGGAGAAAGTATCTTATTTATAGAGAATTTGAAGGATGACCAGTTTTATGATTTATATGCAAGAAGAAAAATGTATTTAAGTAAATAATGGCATGGTTTTCGATGAAGTGTAAGTGTTGTTTATTAATAATTACTAACTTAGCATTAAGCAATGCCCTACTGATATGAAATTAAAATTACTTTTTGTGCTCTTTTTTATAGTAGCATATTCGTTTGCTCAGGCACCGACAACCCTAATTTCTAATATTGGATCAGGCTTAAGTGCAATGGAAATTCAAGATAATGAATTCACTATTGCGCCAAATCCGGCTAAGAATAAACTGAACATTAAGTTGCAAAATACTAACGAAGATTTAAAATTAGAAGTCTTCGATGTGTTAGGAAAACGAATTTATAAAGGTTTAATTACGAAGTTAGAATCTTCAATTGATGTTTCTAATTGGAAAAGTGGAGTGTATTTAGTAAGAATATCTGATGATACAGAAACACAAACTAAACGTTTTATAAAACAGTAAAATAACCATATCATAAAAAAAAGCTAGTTCATTTTTGAACTAGCTTTTTTTATTTAAAGTCAACTTGTACTTTGTAATCCTTTAGTTTTTCTAAATGTAGGTCTAAATTTTTATAGAGATTCTCTAAATCCATACTGCGTTTACTATCACTTTCTTGTCTAATAATAGATTTAATAAAGCGTTTCGCTGCTAATTTATTAGTTAAAATAAGACCAGGAACCGAAACTTTATTTCCATCTTCATCAACTGCGACCATTATAAAATAAGACGAATTGCAATGTTTCTTTTCTCCGGTTCTAATGTTTTCAGATTCGACTCTTATCCCTACAACCATAGACGAATTACCAACGTAATTCACCGATGCTTTCATGGTTACTAATTCTCCTACTTCAATCGGATTTAAGAAGTTTACTTTATTAACGGATGCTGTGACACAATAACTGCGAGAATGTTTTGAAGCACAAGCAAAAGCCACATTATCCATTAAGCTTAAAATGTAACCTCCATGGATTTTTCCACCAAAATTGGCATGAGATGGTTTCATTAATTCGGATATCTGAATTCTAGAATCTTCAGTGGGTCTAAACATAATTTATAAAATTTAAGTATAGCAAGCTAGTCAATATAGCAATGCCAAAGCTGATTAATGTACCTATTAAAATGTATTCTGTTAGTTTTCGTTCTTTAGAGGCGGTCAGATCTCCAAATCTAAAAACGGATTTTGCTGTTATTAAAAAGCCTACGGCTTCCCAATGACCTAAAATGACAAAGACAAACACTAAAAGACGTTCTAAAACACCAATATAAGTGCCTGCATCTTTTAAGGATTCATTGTCTTTGGTTAGTTTTGAAATGTTCCATTTAGAGAAAATGGTTTTCATTATTATGGATGTAGGTTTGGTTAAAAATGCCACGCAAATTACCAAGAGTAGAAGCTGAGCATCTAAGATTATGGAGAAGTCAAAATCATCAACATATAGAAGTGCTGTTAGCCCAACAATTGAAATAATATGAAATAACTGATCTAATAAAAAATATAAGCGTTTTGTTTTTTTACGTTGAAGTATCAGTTTTAAGCCATCGATAATTAGATGTAACAAACCAATGCCTAATATTAATAGAGTATAGGATAGATCCCAAACGAATACAAACATTAAGACTACATGAACCGCAACATGTACATACAACCAAACGGATTTTAATTTTTTATTTTCTTTATGTTTTACCCATTTTAGAGGTTGAAGAAAGAAATCTCCAATAAGGTGCGCCAAAAAGAGTTTTAAAATGAGTAGCATCATAATTGGTTTATTTTCTGTCTATATAAATGGTCTAATTCCAAAATTTCATCTAAATACGCTCGTTTTTGGCGTTTACTTACGGCATCTTGACTTATACCAATGAGCTTAGCCAAGTCAGATTGAATCATATTTGGATGTTCTATGCTGAGTTTCATAATTTCTGCAGAGTTAACCGTCCAATTATCCATGGCAATTAAAGCAAGTTTAAAATAAAGATTGAGCTCTGTATTTATCACATCGCTTTTGGTCTTAAGTTTTAAGTTGACTTTCTCTTTTTTTAAGGTTTCAAGGGTTTCACCAGAATATATAAAAGCTTCACCATTAGATTCGCTTACTGTTTTACCTTGATACGTTTTGTCGCCAATACCAATAGCAAGCCTTACATCTAAACCTTTTATCGTTTTAATACAAGCTTTTAAATATACAGCATTTTTGAAACTGTTGAGCGCATCACTACATTCAATTTGAAAGCTATCTCCTCTGTAGATTTCGTAGTTAGAAGTGCGCGTAGATAGTGTACTTAAAGCCGTTTTTAGGGTATCTAACCATAAAGTTTGACTCGTTGCTTCTCTAGATTTTATAATATCACCAGTAATTATACTTGTCATATATTCTTATATTATATATCAAATATATGCCTTTAAAACGGAATAATATAATTTATGCCTTTATTGTGGCATATTTTAAATTATGCCTTTAAATGGGACTATTTTATAAATCATCTTCTGTAGCACGTTTTATAATACTTTCCGGAAGTGATTTCTTAGCTTTAGCTCCCATTTTTTTAATTTTTTCTACACGCGAAATAAGATTCCCTTTTCCGTCCACCAATTTATTCATAGCAGAGGAATAGTCACTTTTAGCAGCATCAATCTTTTTACCAACGCCAGTTAAATCAATGACCAAGCCTTCAAATTTATCGTAGAGTGCACCAGCTTGTTTCGCAATTTCTAAAGCATTTTGTTGTTGTTTTTCATTATTCCACATAGAATCTATAGTACGCAAGGTTGCTAGTAGGGTAGAAGGTGTAACAATGACTATGTTTTGTTCAAAAGCCTTATTATATAATGAATTGTCTTCATTTATGGCGACTGCAAAAGCAGGTTCAATAGGAATAAACATCAATACGAAATCTGGTGATTCAATATCATATAAATCTTGATAATTTTTCGCAGAAAGCTGATCGACGTGTTTTTTTATAGAATTCACGTGCGCTTTTAGAAAGAGAGGACGTTGGTCATCTTCCGCATTTACAAACTGCTCGTAAGCGGTTAATGACACCTTAGAATCGATGATCATTTTTTTAGAATCCGGTAGATGTAATACCACATCTGGCATCACACGAGAACCATCTTCGCGCTGAAAGTTTTGTTGTACAAAATATTCTCTATCTTTCTCTAATCCGGATTTTTCTAGGACACGCTCTAATACCAATTCTCCCCAGTTTCCTTGCGTTTTACTATCCCCTTTTAACGCTCTAGTAAGATTTGTGGCTTCCTTAGCCATGATTTGGTTAAGGTCTTTAAGCCCTACTAATTGCTCTTTTAAAGCCGAGTGCATGCTGATACTTTCCTTTTGTGTATCATCAACTTTTTTCTCAAAGAGTTGTATTTTTTCTTGTAAAGGATTTAATATGTTTTTGATGTTCTCTTTATTCTGAAGTGTGAATTTTTCAGATTTTTCATCTAATATTTTAGAGGCCATTAGCTCAAAATCCTTTCGCAACTGTTCTTGTTGTAAGACGAGTTCTTCGTCGCGTTTTAAGTTTGCTTTTTCAAGATTCTCGTATTCCGAATTACGTCTCGAAAGTTCTGTATTTAAAAAGTCCTTTTCTCGTCTAATCGCTTCACGTTCAATTTCAATTTTAGAAATTGTTTCTTTTAAATCCGTTAATTGCTGATTAAAATACTGATCTTGTTTTTGGATTTCGGTTTCTGAATGGATTTTGAATTCATTGAATTGTTGCTGAAGATTAGCATTACGCTCTTCTAAAGTACTCTTGTCACTTTTACTCTTTAATTGAGAAAATTTAAGTCCAATAAATGCGCCAATACCTGCAGAAATAATAATAGCTAAAAATAGAATTAGTGAGTCGTTCATAGTTTGAAAATGGATATTTTTCAAAGATAATTTATAAAAAGGAAATTGAAGTTGAAAATGAAAATGAAAATAAAATTGAACTGAAGAAACAGTAAAATTATTTCGTCACTCTAAAGCTTCCTGTTTTATCATCAAACACAATTAGGTCTTTAGGGAAAAGGGATTCAAAAACACCTTCAGTAATTAAATGACAAGGTTGATTGCAGACCACATTATCCTTTTGCATTACAATCATAGTATCACAAAGTTGAATGGCTAAATCAATTTCATGCGAAGAAAATAAAATGGTTTTACCGGTTTCTTTGGTTAACTTTTGAAGCAGTTTTAAAATGTAGGCTTTATGATACATATCAAGATGCGACGTGGGTTCATCTAAAACAATAACATCGGTATCTTGGGCTAAAGCACGAGCAATCATAACTTTTTGTAGCTGTCCATCACTAAGCTCGTAGCATTTTTTATCTTTTAATTCTAAAATATTGACCAGTGTCATAGCCTTTTTTATAATCGTAGTATCGTTTTCGGTTAGGTTGCCAATCCAATTCGTATACGGATGCCGTCCTAAAGCAACAAGCTCAAAAACCGAAAGATTTTTAGATGATAAAGGTTCTGTTAATACAATACTCAGTTGTTTAGCAAGCTCTAAAGTAGTGGTGGTTTTAAGGTCTTTATTATTAAGACGTATAGAACCCGATAATTCTGGCTGCACTTTAATTAGTGTTCTTAATAAGGTCGATTTACCAATGCCATTTGCTCCAACTAAGCCAATGAGTTGCCCTTTTTGCAATTCAAAATTAATTTGAGAAGCAATGACAGTTTCAGCCTTCTTAGTTTTATAACCAATTGAAAGTTGATGTGCTTTGAGGATGGTATGTTGCTTGTTTTCTTTCACTAAATTGATTTACAGACCTGTCAGGTTTTTAAAACCTGACAGGTCTCCATAATATTAAAACATCATTTTTCGTTGTCTTACTAATAACCATATTACAACCGGAGCTCCAACTAAAGCGGTAATCGCATTAATGGGTAAGGTGTAATCACTATTTGGAACTTGCGCAATAGTATCGCAAATAAGCATTACAATACCTCCAAATAAAAATACGGCAGGTAATAATATTTTATGGTTTGTGGTTTTAAAAATTTGACGTGTTAAATGCGGAATTGCCAAACCAATAAATGCAATTGGGCCAGCAAAAGCAGTGATGGTTCCTGCAATTAAACTGGTAGCGACAATGATGATAAATCGGGTTTGTTTTAAATTTAAACCCAAACTTTTGGCATAATTATCACCAAGTAATAAACTGTTTAGTCCTTTTATGGAGGCTACACTCAATATGAGTCCGATAGCATAAATACAGAAGAAAATTAAAAGCTCACTCCAAGATAGATTACTCAAACTTCCAAATCCCCAAAAGATGTATTGTTGTAATTGTTCTGCGGAACTAAAGTAAGATAGTACACTCACAATAGCCGCTGTAATACTTCCAAACATTAATCCAATTATAAGAATAGCCATAGTATCTCTCACTTTATTAGAAACGGCTAAAACAGCTAATAGCACTAGAAAACTTCCTAAACTTGCAGCAATAACAATGCTCCATTTTGTGATTAAGGCTGTGGCAAATAAGCCTCCAAACAATCCTGAGCCCAAAATAACCAGAGCTACTCCTAAGCTAGCGCCCGAACTGATACCTAAAACAAATGGTCCTGCTAAGGGATTTCTAAATAGGGTTTGCATCAATAATCCTGAAATACCTAAGCCTGAACCAACCATAATAGCTGTTATGGCTTTTGGCAATCTATAATCCATGATGATGACGTTCCAGTTTGAAGAAGATTCTACAGATCCAAAAAAGCTTCCAAATATACTTTTAAGAGGAATACTAATAGAACCCAAACTGATATTCACCACAAAGCAAACCAATAAAGCGAATGCGAGCAAGGTAAATTGAAATCGATATGTTTTTTGTTCACCCAATTAATTAAGACGTTTAAAGAAATAAGGAGTATAGTCTGTTAGTAATTCGGGATGGCATATTTTTATTAAATCTTTTAAAACTAAATCGGGTCTAGCTGTTCCTAATTCATAATATAAAACACCACCCGTTTCCCCTGTTGTATTGGCGAAGCTGTAGATGTTTTTGGTTTTAAAAGCTTCAAAATTGGTATATAATGCATTCGTTTCTTCTAATTGTTTTAGGCTGGAATAGTAAGAAGGACTCAACCATAAATCAGCATCCTTAGCTTTGTCTAATACCACTTCAAAACTTAAAGCTAAACTACCATTACCTGTGGTGTCGCTCCATAAATAATTGACATTGGCATCTTTTAAAAATTGGGCTTCTGGACTAGAACCATTTGGTAAATACCATACGTCTTTATGCATCGCACCACTTAAAATTGTGGGTTGGTGTTTCGCTTGTTTTGCAATTGCTTTTGCCGCTAAATAATCGCGTTCAATAGTATTAAAAATAGAATCGGCTTCTTTTTCTTTATTAAAAAGTACACCGAAGAATTTAATCCATTCCGCTTTTGCTAAGGCAGAAGATTCAGCCCAATCCCCATTATAAATGACAGGAATACCTGCTTTTTTTATGGTTTCGAAGGTTTTGTTTACTCCATCAACACCAAAACCAACAACAACATCTGGATTTAGAGCGAGTAAAACTTCTGTATTAATACCTTCATTTTTTCCTAGTTCTCTTACTTTTCCAGCGTTAATCAACTGTCTGGTCTTTTCTGAGGACACATAATCTGAACCCAGAAAACCAATTAAGGTTTCTTCAACTTCTAAAAGTTCCAATGCCGGAATATGAGTTGTAGACGTCACTACCGTTTTAGTAATTGGTGTAATGATAACACCATCATAATCGGCTTTATTATAAGTGGTTTTTGCGGCTTGCTCTTTTGTGAGTAATAAATAGATATATGTTTTTTCTGCCTCTGGCCAAGCTTTAATGATTTCTATGGTTTTACTATGATCTGATTGCGACATTTTAAAACCTTCAGCATATTTTAAAGCGATGGATTCGGTTTCAGATGACGGTAAAATAGTGTTGTTCTTAGTTTCATTTTTACAGGCGCTTACGATAAGCAGAAGAACGAAGAATTTAATAATTTTCATAAGTAACTTTTGTAACTACTGTTTATATATTGAATTGGTAATTTTGTTAAAATTAGAGTCATGAGAGACAATTCAAATTTAACACTATATATCGTTGCAGGAATAATCATAGCACATTTTTTAAGTGGTTTTATTTATTTGATTTTTAAAATGAATAAAAAGAAGTCATGTAAATAACCTTTGTGATGTGATTAAAAGTCTATTTTTGCGTCGAAATTAGGTTCTAATCATTAAGCGATTAGATTAAAAGGGAATCAAGTGAAAAGAGGCACGATTTATAACCGGAAATCTTCATTCTTGTACTGTTCCCGCAACTGTAAGTTTTATGTTCAAAGATTGAGCATCTCATTTTTGAGAGTTATTATTTTCTTCAAAACCACTGACATTTATGTTGGGAAGGTGAACCAATAAGAAACAAGTCAGGAGACCTGCCAATTTCAACTAATTAGTCAAACTTTCGGGATAGAAGTGATTGCAGTATGAAACGTGTAGTTCTCTTTTTTTTATTACTAGTATTTAGTGGCGTTGTTAGGGCACAAATAACCGCTGACTCTATTCAGCGATTAGATGACGTTGTATTGAGTGATGTAAAATTGAAACGTTATTCTCATGGCTATAAAGTTTCGGTTCTTAGTGATTCTTTACTTCAAAAGAATAGAAGCTCATTTACCGATATTTTACGTTTTAATTCCAATCTTTATTTTAAAGAAAATGGTTATGGAATGGTGTCTTCTCCTTCGTTTAGAGGAACCAATGCTTCGCAAACGGCTGTGATTTGGAATGGCATTTCTATTAATTCGCAACTCACGGGTCAAACTGATTTTAATACCATTAATACCACTAGTTTTAAAAATGTGGTGATACGTTCTGGTGGTGGATCAGTTCAATATGGTAGTGGTGCCATTGGTGGTAGTATCCATTTAAATAACACCTTAAGTTTTAGTCCTCATTTTGATAATACCGTAACCTTATCTTATGGAAGTTATGATACTAAGAATGTCAGTTATTTGTCATCTTATGCCAAAGATAAATGGTCTTTTAATATTGGGTTGAATTATATTGATTCTGACAATGATTATAAATACCTAAGTACAGATAAACGCAATACAAACGGAGCTTACTATAATGGAAGTGTTAATGCCAACGTCGGTTATGTCTTATCGAGTAAAGATGTTTTAAAGCTTTATCATCAAACATTTTTAGGAGAACGCGAATTTTCAGGAACAAGTTCATCTTCATCATTAGCGAAATACGACGATCAAAATTTTAGAACCATGGTAGAATGGTCGCATCAAGGAGATCAAACGTTTTCTAAATTGAAAGTGGCGCATTTACAAGAGCATTTTAAATACTTTGGAAATAAAAACACGGAGAATTATACCTTCGGAAAGGTGAATACCTACCTTATTAATTATACAGCAGATATTGATATATTAACGGATTTAAAATTGAAACCGATAGTGTCTTATAATTATTACGAAGGCAGTGGCAGTAGTTTTGATGATCCTAACCGAAAAGAATTTTCAACCACAGCGTTACTTCAATATACACCAAATAATCAATGGCAATATGGCTTAAACTTAAGACAAGATATAACCTCAGGTTTTGAAAGTCCATTGTTGTTTTCTTTTGATGTGGCTTATGAGGTATCAGACTATTATACCTTGAAGTTAAATGGATCAAAAAACTACCGTGTCCCAACGTTTAACGATTTGTATTGGCAACCCGGAGGCAATTTAGATTTAGTACCAGAAAATTCTTATCAGATTGATTTAGGACAAGAAATATCTTATAAAAGTGCTCAACTTAATCTAAACGCTTTTTATATAAAAACAACCGACCTTATCCAATGGGAACCTAATACTTCGGGATTTTGGAGTCCAGAAAACATTGCTAAGACTCAAAATTATGGGGTAGAAGCAAGCTTAGATGTTTCAAAAAAAATTAAAGAGCATCATCTATCATTGCAATTCAATTATGCATATACCGTTTCAGAAGATTTAGAAACCAATGCCCAATTAATTTATGTGCCTTACCATAAAGCAAATTTCAATTTGGCTTATGCCTATAAGCGTATGTCCTTATTTTTTCAACATTTATATAACGGAGAAGTATATACAACTCCAGAAAATTTGTCTGGCCGTTTTTATAGTGTAGAGGCTTATCAGGTTAGTAATTTAGGTGTTAGTTATCAGTTGTTCAAAACAAAATCACAGCAAATAGATGTAAGTTTAAAGGTGAATAATCTATTTAATACAGCATACGAGAACGTGGCATTTAGACCAATGCCAGATCGTAATTTTAATTTTCAAATTCAATATAAATTTTAAAACAAGTACAATGAAAAGAATCATTTTATCAATTTTTGCAATGTCATTATTAATCGTTTCGTGTTCTGAAGACAATGATGATAATATATCTACGGAACCTTTAGGTGCCTACGAAGATGGAATTATAATTAGTGGTGAAGGATCACCATCTTCTATTTCTTTTATATCAGAAGATTTAACGACCTCAGAAAATCAAATTTATTTCAATGCTAATAATGAAGCTACTGGGGTGTATTTACAATCTTTAGGCTTTAATGATGATAAAGCATATATTGTAGTAGATGCTGGTACAATTACGGTTGTTAATCGCTATACTTTTGAAAAGTTAGCAACTATTTCTACAGGATTAACTTATCCAAGGTATATTGCTTTTGCAAATGATAAAGGCTATGTTACAAATTGGGGAGATCCCAATGATGAAACTGATGATTTTATAGCTGTGGTAGACCTAACTGCTAATACAGTAATTAATACTATACCTGTTGGTAATGGGCCTGAGCAAATTTTAGTTGAAGATAATGTTCTGTATGTGTCTCATAAAGGAGCCTTTAGTACAAACAATATT
The DNA here is from genome assembly GCF_013403915.1 of Winogradskyella pacifica. GTDB lineage: Bacteria > Bacteroidota > Bacteroidia > Flavobacteriales > Flavobacteriaceae > Winogradskyella > Winogradskyella pacifica. The sequence goes on along the minus strand of NZ_JABFDI010000007.1, from coordinate 103,608 downwards.
GTTTCAGTGATAAATACGTCTTCAGATGTTCTAACAACAACAATCACTGTAAACGATAATCCAGATGAAATGATTGTGGATAATAATGGTGATTTAGTGGTTTTAAGTAGTGGGAAACCAGCTTGGACAGGTGATGAAACAAAGGCTGCAATAACAAAAATAGATATGGATACAAATACGGTATCTACAACACTAGAGTTTTCAGATGGACAACATCCTGAATTAATGATGTATTTAAATGGAAATCTGTATTACAACTTAGGAAGTTCAGTTTTGAGTATAACGGATGATGCTACGGCTGTAACATCAACACCTCTATTTACAACAGGAGCAACAACTTTATATGGAATGGCAGCAAAAGATGATCGTTTGTATTTTGTAGATGCAGTTGATTATACTAGTGCAGGGCAATTGTTTATCTATGATGAAACGAGCTATTCTTTAATAAATAGTTTTACAGCGCCGGTAGTAGCTTCAAAAATATATTTTAATTAAATATAAACATGATTTAAGATTATTAAGTCTGTTCCTATTTTTTGATTAAAAAAGCCGCTTTTTACATTTTGTAAAAAGCGGCTTTAATTTTTTTGTTGAATAACTTAATCAATATACATATCCTGTTCTAAAGCAGAAATTGGTTTTGTGATTTCTATTAATTGAAGATTTTCGTTAACAAGAGATCGGTTTGCAGGTCGGTCAGTTGTTGTTATTTGCGCGATAGCTTCAGCCAAAAGCGGTTCGTTTATATCTCCTAATGTTCCTAGTGTATTAAAGGCTTCACTAATGGCTATATCAGGAATAATTCCGTTTGGTGGCACAAGTAAATCATTTACATTAGTAGAATTTGCAATTAAAGGTTGCATTGCATACGTATGACCTTGGTTCACATTTTCGAAAGAAAAGTCAGGTGAATCATAGATTGTTCTTGAGGCTTGCGTTTTTCCCACGGTATTTTCGCCAATAACTACGACTTCGATATAAGGTTTTAAACTATTAATAATTAATTCGCTAGCAGAAGCTGTTCTTCTATTGGTAGTTAATACATATACTTTAGATAAATTAAGGCTGTTAATTGCACCAACATTTTCGATAGAGTTGGTAAATAAATAGTTTCGATCGTTGTTGCTTAAATTTTCATTGTAAAATAACTTTGAATAAATCTCTCCATTAAACTGCCCAGTAACCATACTTCCTAAATAGGCAGCTGTTTGTACAGAGCCACCTCCGTTATAACGTAAATCGAGAACTAATTCAGTTACGCCTGCATACTTAAACTCGCCAAAAGCGTTATTTAAATCACTATCAAAATTTTGATTAAAACCATTGTACATTAAGTAACCAATATTGACGTTATTAACATTTAAAACCTCTGAAACATGTACTGGGTTTTCGGTATATGTTACCTTAGTTAAATCTGCACTTTCTCCATTTAATTCGAACGTATCATCTGCTGTGTCGGGTGTGCCATTATCATTGTAGGTCGCAAAATTTAAGGTGTTAGAATTTTGTCCATAAACTAAATTAATGTAGTTAGAGTCCGTAAGGTTGGTGTTGTTAACAGCTCTGATAATTTGTCCGCGTTTTAAACCCACATTATCCGCGACACTATTATTCAATACTAAAGTAATGACTCCGAAGACTTCAGTACTACTTCCGGGTACACGGTAGAAGTTAAATTCTAAACCATTAGTTAAAGTTGTACCAGACTGTTGATTTTGCAAATCAAAATAGTTCTCGTAGATTCTACTAAACCGATCAACAGTATCTGGATCGTATTTTAAGGATTCAAATAAATCTTCAGGACTATTAAAACCCGTTAAATAGTTAGTGTAATCTTCATCAGAAATAAATCTGCTATCGGCTAAATCGGGGACTTCAGACTTATATAAATACACAATATTCATTCCTCGCCAAACAAAATCATTAATGTTTAATGTAGAAGATGGTATAATATTATCATCCATATCTTCAAAACAACTTGTCAATGCAAACATTGCAAAACAAGAGAGTAGCAAAACCTTAAATTTTTTCATAGTTATTTTTCTTTAATAAGTAGCAAATTTCTTTTCTTACTGTAAAACTCTAAATTTACTTACATTATTGTTAAATAAAAAAAATGAAGTCATATTATCTTTTTATTTGTGACCGAGAATAAAGGCTTTTCTGCCCTAATGAAATCATTTTTTGACTGCATCGTTTGATCTAAGAAATTAAAAAACGGTAAAATTAGAGGCAAAATGTAAATTTGTAGGGAAAAGAAAAAGATTAAATGACTTTATGATGTAACAAAACATAAAGTGTATCGTCGTAATAATGAAGGCGAGTAAAATTGACTTCACCAACCAATCAAAAATCTAATGAAGCAAGCAGATTTTGTAAGCTTAGTAATGCCATTTAAGGATAAAGTATTTCGTTTAGCAAAACGATTACTGGTTTCCCGTGAAGAAGCAGAAGATGCCACACAAGAAATATTGTTGAAATTATGGAAGAATAATAAAAAGATTGGGGACTATAAAAATGTAGAAGCGTTTTCAATGACGATGACGAAAAACTTTTGCTTAGATAGATTAAAATCGAAGCAAGCGTCTAATTTAAAAATTGTTCATAGTAATTATACGGATAACAATTCGTCATTACAGCATCAGGTTGAAGCAAAAGATAGTGTGGATTGGGTTTCTAAAATAATGGAAGACCTACCAGAACAACAAAAAATAATAGTGCAATTAAGAGATATTGAGGAATATGATTATGAAGAAATCGCTAAAATGTTAGATATGAATGAAACAGCGATTCGCGTAAATCTATCGAGAGCACGAAAAACAATACGAGAAAAATTAACTAATACACATCAACATGGTATTAAATAATATAGAAAAATTAATAGAAAAGTATCATAATGCAGAAACATCTCTGCATGAAGAAGCGCAGTTAAAATCGTACTTCAACGGAGATAATGTAGCGCCTCATTTAGAGCATTACAAGCCTATGTTTCAATACTTTTCGCTATCACAAAAAGAGCAGTATACCAAAGACGTTCCATTAAACACTAAGAAAACAAAATTGTATCAATGGATTTCTGTCGCAGCTGTTGCCGTTCTTATGATTGGTTTAGTTGTACCAAGCTTTATGGGACCTACAGAACAAGAAAAACGAGAAGCACTTTTGGTATATAACCAAACAATGGAAGCTTTAAGTATAATTTCTTTAGGAATGAATGAAGGTAAACAACAATTTAACAACTTAGCTTTAGTTGGAGACAACATTGAGGAAGGTGTTCAGCAAGCAAGTAAGCTAGGCGAATTTAGTACAATGACAAACAAAATTTTAAAAAACAAATAACACGTAAAAATTAAAAACGATGAAGAAATTAGTAATAATCACAGCCCTTTTATTGACACCAGTATTGACATTTGCTCAAGGTGTATTCGATAAATTTGAAGATAATTCAGAAGTGACATCTTTTGTTATCAATCAGAAGATGTTTAGGATGTTAGCCAGTATCGATATTGATCTTGATGATCCTGAAGAACAAAAATTCTTAGAAATGGTTAAGAAAATAACCGGACTTAAGGTTTTTACAACAGGAGATGATAAAGTATCTGCAGATATGGAATCTACAGTAGATTCTTACTTGAAATCTACTAAATTAGAAGAGTTAATGCGTTTTAAAGATGGTGATCAAACGGTTAAGTTTTATGTAAAAGAAGGTAACGACGAAAACCACGTTAAAGAATTATTGATGTATATGACCGGCCTGAAAGATTTAACAAAAGGATCAGATATTGAAATTAATGGTAAGAAACGTGTTTTTGAAACCGTAGTATTGTCTTTAACTGGAGATATTGATTTGAGACAAATATCTAAGATTACCAATAAAATGGATATTCCAGGTGGTGAACAGTTGAAAAAAGCTGGCAATAAAAGTAAATAGAACCGTGACTGGAGTATACTAAAATCGTTATCATATAATCAAATGATGAATAGCGAACAACATTAGTCCTTAAAAATATAACAGAAAAAATCATGATACAATCAATCAAAAAATCAATAGTAATGTTGCTTTTGGTTACCGCTTTTACCAGCTGTAACCAAGGGCCTACATTACAAACGTACTATGTGGATAACGAATTAGAACCAGGTTTTGCTTCGTTCGATGTGCCAACAAGTTTTGTCAACGTTGAAAATGTTGATATGACTGAAGAACAAAAAGAAGCTTACGACTCTGTAGATAAATTGAATGTCTTAACATTTATGAAAGATGATACAGATACTGAAGACTATAAACTAGAATTAGAGAAGGTGAATACCATTCTTAAGGATCCTAAATACGAAGAATTAATGCGTGGTGGTAATGCTGTGGATGGAAAATTTGTGGTGAAGTTTTTTGGCGATATCGATAATATAGATGAGCTTATCATTTTCGGAAATGCTAAAAACAAAGGCTTTGTAATCGCCAGAATCTTAGGTGACGATATGAACGCAAGCAAATTGATGTCTTTAAGATCCGTATTGGATAAGGCAAATTTTGATAAAGCTCAATTAAAAGGATTAACAGATTTTTTTAAGTAAACTGAATATGCCCAAGTGTAATAGGTCTTAATATTTAAATATTAATGTGAATCGTCTTGAAGAGTATCTTTAAGGCGATTTTCTTTTCTTTTATTTTTCAGAGCATAGCTAACCGCAAAAACAAACATAGTTCCAAACGCTATAAATAGAACTCCCTTTATAATTATATAATCGAGCACATCTAATAAACCAGCTATAAATATGCTTAAAGTTATAAGCGTTACGCAAATTAAGGCAATAGCATCTGTTGATAATGGGAAAAGTTTCACAAATTTAAAATTAGATTCCAGTATAATTACTAGGAGTAATCGCTTTTAATTCCGATTTAATAGTATCAGAAACCTCTAAGGTATCAATAAAATTTGAAATAGACGTTTGTGTTATCGCTTCATTAGTTCTTGTAAGTCCCTTTAATGCTTCGTAAGGATTAGGATAACTTTCGCGTCTTAAGATAGTTTGAATCGCTTCGGCAACCACAGCCCAATTATTCTCTAAATCTTGAGCAAATTTTGGTTCGTTTAATAATAATTTCCCTAAACCTTTAACTGTAGATTTAAAAGCAATTAGTGTATGTCCAAAAGGGACACCTACATTTCTTAAAACTGTACTATCCGTTAAATCACGTTGTAATCTAGACAATGGTAATTTAGCAGACAGATGCTCAAAAATAGCATTTGCGATTCCTAAATTTCCTTCACTGTTTTCAAAATCAATCGGGTTTACTTTATGTGGCATTGCAGAACTTCCTACTTCACCAGCTTTAATTTTTTGTTTAAAATAATCCATCGACACATACGTCCAAATATCTCTGTCTAGGTCGATGATAATAGTATTAATACGCTTTAAACCATCAAACAAAGCAGCAACATGATCGTAGTGCTCAATTTGTGTTGTTGGAAACGAGTGGTGTAAGCCTAATTTTTCTTGAACAAATTTAGTTCCGAAAGCTTTCCAATCGATATTAGGATAAGCTACTTTATGAGCGTTGAAATTTCCTGTTGCACCACCAAATTTTGCAGCACTAGGTACATCGTTTAATAAATTGAATTGCTCTTTTAATCGCACAGCAAAAACTTCGATTTCTTTTCCTAATCGTGTAGGCGACGCTGGTTGACCATGTGTTCTTGCTAACATTGGGATATGTGCCCAATCTGAAGCGAGATTTTCTATCTTTTCTAAAAGTGCAAGATATTCAGGAACGTAAACATCATTCATCGCCTCCTTAATACTTAAAGGAATTGCTGTGTTATTGATGTCTTGAGACGTTAATCCGAAGTGAATAAATTCTTTATACGCTGATAACTCTAAAGCATCAAATTTATCTTTAATAAAGTATTCAACGGCTTTTACATCGTGATTGGTAACTTTTTCAATCTCTTTAATTGCAGAAGCATCGACAGCTGTAAAGTTTGTATAAATAGCTCTTAAATCTTCAAAAACAGAATTAGAAACAGATTCTAATTGAGGTAATGGTAATTCACATAAAGCAATAAAATATTCAATCTCAACTAAAACTCGGTATTTAATCAGTGCTTCTTCTGAGAAATAATTGCCTAAAGCTTCAACTTTAGATCGGTATCTACCATCGATTGGTGAAATTGCATTAAGAGGTGAAAGTGCCATTTATTTTGGTTTTTTTGAAGCTTCAAATATAAGAAAGTTAGTTGGAATAAGCAGTGTTGAGTGACAGTATTCATTTTAAAGTATTTTGTCGCAGTTATCAGCTTTGCGTGAAAGTATAAGGCAGCGTTTACAAATAGAAGCGCACATAAAAACATCATAAATATGAGGTTATGAACTACATTTTAAAATAAAGATTTTACCAACAACCAACAACCAACAACCAACAACCAACAACCAACAACCAACAACCAACAACAACCATTATGTTCTAATCTTCTTCAGAATATGTTTTGCTCTGGCCTTAAATCCGGAACTTTGCATCTCATAATCCCGTTCTAAAATAATAGCGAGTTCAGGGTGAATCCAATCATACTCAGTTCCTAAAAGATACAAACTATTCATGCTATACGCTTTAGGTGCAATTTTTTCGTCATTAATCATCCAATCAAAACAAGCTTCTACGATTCTTTCTTTATGGGATTCAGACAGTTCTCTTTTTATCAGATTTTCTGTTTTAGAATAATGAGCTTTGGTTAAGTATTCGCAAATCTTAGCGATTGGCCTCACAGCCGGATCTAAATGTACTTTTGAAATATTCTTGGTAAATGTATCGAGATGTGGAATTATTGCCTCTAGATTTTCTCCGCACATAAATTCAAAAACCCAAGCCGCTCTGCACGAAATTTTATCATCCACATCAAAAAGAATCTCTAATAGTGGTGCAATCAATTCCGGATTGTCAATAACCAGATTGGCGTACTTCAATCGCATGTCGCGCGAATGATTTACGTAATTTAATTCCTTATAGAGTTCTGCTTTGGTCAATTGAAAATTGGTTATTTTAGAGCTTTAAAATTAATCAAAAATGAAGATTATAAAAAAAATAGGCTTGTTACTTTTAATAGTATTTGTCGTTGCTCAGTTTTTTGGACCTGATAAAAATGAAGGAGATATGACTTCGGTAGATGCTTTTTTTACGGATACTAATCCACCAGAAGATGTTAAAATGATTCTGAAAAATGCCTGTTTAGATTGTCATAGCGATAGCACACGCTATCCTTGGTACAATAACATTACTCCTGTGAATTATTGGTTGGCAGATCATGTAAAAGATGGAAAAAAACATTTTAACATGTCTAAATGGAGTGATTATTCTGATAAGAAAAAAGATCATAAACTCGATGAATTAATCGAAATGGTCGAGGATAAAGAAATGCCGTTAGACAGTTATACTTTGACGCATGGTGAAGCTAAATTATCAGCAGCGCAAATAGAATCGGTTGTTGCTTGGGCAAATACAGTTCGTTTAAAATATGTATTTCTAAAAGAACCTCAGTAAATAAATCCAAATTCCGAAAACAATCTTAAATTGGAATTTTAGAATTAATTCATGACGAAAAAATTATTAGTTATCGGTTTTGTTTGGCCAGAACCCAAAAGTTCTGCCGCAGGAACGCGCATTCTTCAGTTAATATTACAATTTCAAAATCAAGGATTTGAAGTCACGTTTTCTTCTGCAGCTAAAACGTCTGACAATACCTTCGATTTAAATACTATAAATGTTGAAACGAGACCGATTCTTTTAAATGATTCGTCTTTTGATATATTTGTAAAAGACTTGAATCCAGATGTTGTGTTGTTTGATCGGTTTATGTCCGAAGAGCAATATGGTTGGAGAGTTGCGGAGCAATGTCCTAATGCAATTCGTGTTTTAGATACTGAAGATTTTCATGGTTTACGAAAGGCTAGGGAAGTGGCTCTAAAACAAAATGAAACCGTTAGTGTCTCTCATTTGCAAAATGATATTACCAAACGCGAAATTGCAAGTATATATCGTTGCGATCTGAGCTTAATAATTTCAGAAGCTGAAATAGATATTTTAACCAATCAGTTTAAAATAGATAAAAATTTACTGTATTATTTACCTTTTCTATTAGATCCTATTTCTGACCTTGAAACGAAACACTTACCAACTTTTGAAGAAAGACATCATTTTGTAACGATTGGTAATTTTCTTCATGCTCCAAATTATGATGCGGTGTTGTATTTAAAGCAAACGATTTGGCCATTAGTAAGACAACAATTACCAAAAGCTGAACTTCATATTTATGGTTCTTATGAATCACAAAAAATAACACAGCTCAATAACAGTAAAGAAGGATTTTTGATAAAAGGCTTTGCAGAAGATGTTAATGAGGTCATGCAAAATGCAAAAGTTTGTTTTGCATCTCTACGTTTTGGAGCGGGACTTAAAGGAAAACTTGTGGATGCAATGCAGAACGGAACACCTTGTGTTATGACGCACATTGCAGCAGAGGGTATGTTTGGTGATTTAGGGGAGAATGGGTTTATAGCAGATAAACCTGAAACTTTCGCAGAGAAAGCCGTAGCCCTTTATACCAAAGCAGAAATTTGGCAAGAAAAGCAGCAAAATGGATTTGCGGTTTTAAACCAACGCTTTAATAAAACTGATTTTGAAAATGCATTTACATCTAAAATAATAGAACTGTCTACCCATCTAAATGCACATCGAGAAAACAATTTTATGGGGCAATTATTTATGCATCAATCTATGCAGAGCTCTAAATATATGAGTAAATGGATTGAGGCTAAGAATAAATAAGACTGTCTTAGGGTAAACAATAATTGATCTTTTTAGCTATTTTAATAGGTCAAATATTTTTTTGAAATTTTCAGGAAATCCATCTTTTAGATAAAGAACTTCTTTTGTAAATGGGTGTGTGAATTTTAAAGAATAGGCGTGTAGATACAACCCTTTTCCATTTAAAATTAGCGATTCCTTTCCATAATCTTTATCTCCTAATATAGGATGTCCTATGCCAGATAAGTGTTTGCGTAATTGATGCCGTCGTCCTGTAAAAGGTTCTAGTTCTACGAGATTTAGTTGTTCAAATCGTTTAGAGCTAACCGATTGGTGGACTTTATAGTTCGATTTACAAGGTTTTTCATCGACTTCCGTAGTAATGCTACCTTCGGTTTTCATCTCACCAATCGTAACCGCGTAGTATGTTTTCTTAATAGCTCTATCTTCAAAAAGTTTATTTAAAACACGAATACTACGACTTGTTTTTCCAACCAATAAAATGCCAGTAGTTGCAAAATCTAAACGGTGAACAGGTTGTGGTTGTGTTGTATCTTCAAGTGGACTTCGTTTTAAATTCTGAACTAAAGCATTGGCAATCGTTTTAAAATGATTACCGCTTACTAAAATCCCACCGGGTTTATGAATGACAGCTAGATAATCGTCTTCAAATAATACCTTGAGTTTAAAGCGTAATCGTTTCTTCGGACTGATATTTTCAGGAACAGATAATGTAATAGATTCTCCACCATTTATATAGGTCGCAGACGTTGCGATGACATTATCTACAGAGATAAACTCTTTTTTTAAGGCTTTCTTTAAAGCTGATTTTGTGGGAAACGCATCAAAAATCCCAACACCATATTCCTGTAGTCGAATAGAAGTAGAGCGTTTAGGGGCAGTATGGGTTTCGGTGTGTTTGATGATTTTTAGTTAGGCTTATTAATGTCTATATGAAAATTGTTTCCATAAATTGTTGTTTTCGCTAAGTGAATGGAACGTATATGAGGCGTCAAATGTTCTGTAAAGCATCATAATTCATGAAAAGTACGTTTTATTTCTCAATCCCAATTCATTTTTTGTAATCGAACCGCATTCAAAATAGCTAACAATGCCACACCAACATCGGCAAAGACAGCTTCCCACATAGTTGCTAAACCTCCAGCACCTAAGATTAGTACAATCACTTTGACTCCGAATGCTAATGCAATATTTTGCCATACAATTTTCCGCGTTGAACGACTGATTTTAATCGCTTTTACAACTTTTGAAGGTTGATCGGTTTGAATAATAACATCAGCAGTTTCAATCGCAACATCACTTCCTAAGCCACCCATGGCAATACCAACATCGCTGGCTGCTAAAACAGGGGCGTCGTTAATGCCATCTCCTATAAAAGCAATCTTATTTTTAGGATTTTGTTTTAATCGTTCTACTTCATTCAGCTTATCTTCAGGTAATAAACCACCTTTTGCATTTCTAATTTGTAATTCGGAAGCTACTTTTTGTGTCATAGAATCTTTATCTCCCGAAAGCATCATGATATTTTCAATACCTATGTTCTTTAAGTTGATAATGGTTTCTTTAGCATCGTCTTTTAGTTCGTCTGCAATAACCACATAACCTGCAAATGTATTATTGATAGCCACCAGAATTATCGATTCTACAATCGTTTCTATTTCTGCAATAACACTTATGTTATGGGCTGTCATTAAAGCTTTGTTTCCTACTAAAACAGTTTTACCATTCACGATTCCTTTTAAACCTTTACCTGCAATTTCGGATACTTCTGTAGCTTTAAAATCGGTTTCTTCAGTTTTGTATTCTAAAATAGCTTTAGCAATAGGATGTGTGGATTGTGCTTCCATTGCCATGAGGTAATTCATGAATTCTTTTTCCTCCCAACCAATAGATTCTATCGTTTTAATTTTGAAAACACCTTTGGTAACAGTTCCTGTTTTATCCATCACCAACATATTTATTTTGGTCATGGCCTCTAAGAAAGAAGCACCTTTAAATAAAATTCCGTTTTTTGAAGCCGCTCCTAATCCACCAAAATAGCCTAGAGGAATAGAAATGACTAAAGCACAAGGGCAAGAAATTACTAAGAAAATTAAAGCTCTATACAGCCAATCTCTGAATACATAATCATCAACAAAGAAGTAAGGCAATAAGGTAACTCCAATTGCTAAAAACACAACAATAGGCGTGTAAATGCGGGCAAATTTTCGGATGAATAATTCTGTTTTAGATTTACGAGCCGTAGCATTTTGAACTAAATCTAAAATTCTAGCAATAGAACTGTCTTTAAATGCTTTGGTTACTTCAACTTCAATGACACTTTCTAAATTAATGCTTCCTGCAAATACATTTGCTCCTTTGGCAATTGTATCTGGTTTGCTTTCTCCTGTTAAGGCTGCTGTATTTACGGATGCTTTTTCGGAAACTAAAATACCATCTAGCGGGATTTTTTCTCCAACTCTAACTTGAATGTTTTCACTAATTTCAACTGTTTCTGGTGCTACACTTTCAATAGTTCCATTTCTAAAGACATTCGCTTCTTTTGGACGAACATCTAATAAGGCTTTTATATTTCCTTTGGCTTTGTTGACTGCTGCATTTTGGAACAATTCACCAACGGCATAGAATAACATTACAGCAACACCTTCTGGATATTCACCAATTATAAATGCACCAATAGTAGCGATGGACATTAGAAAAAATTCAGTGAAAACATCGCCTTTTTTTATGCTGTCCCAACCTTCTTTAACCACAGGAAGTCCAACAGGTAGATAAGCGATGCCATACCAAACAATGCGAATCCAATCTTTAAAAAATGCAAACTCAAAATAATCTAATGCAATACCAATAATAAGCATTACAAAACTGATTACTGCTGGAGTGTAAGCTTTAAAACCGCTAGATTCACCACCATGATTATGACCATCATCATGGCTGTGTTCTTTATTCGAATTTGGTTTTATATCTCTTAAATTGAGTTTTTCTTTTTTCATTTTAATTATACTTTAAGTCAAAGATGCCATAAAATGAAGTGCAATGGAAGTGCAATTATTTGCCACTACACTTGTCGCAAATCCCTTTTACAACCAAGTTCACATTTTCGGAAACAAAACCTTCCGGGACTTTAATTTGTGGAATTTTATGATCCGTTAAGCAAATGGTTTCGTTGCAATTATTACAGTGAAAATGCAAATGTAAATCGGTTTCAATTTCACAGTTACAGCCTTGTTCACAAAGCGCATATTTTGTTATTCCTGTGCCATCATCAATTTGATGTACAATGGCTTTGTCTTCAAATGTTTTTACGGTTCTGTATAGTGTGGTTCTATCTGCTTTGTCAAAAGCATTCTCAATATCTGTTAATGTAACGGCAACACGTTTTTCTGCAAGAAACTTATAAATAAGTAATCGCATTGCCGTAACACGTATATTGTTTGACTGTAATAGTTGTTCTATCGACTGCATAATTAATGAGAGTGTTCAGATTCACCTTTTTTCATTTCAGCAATAAGATAATACGCATTATTGTATGCGAATTTTACATCGGCTTCTAGTTCCACTGTAAATTTAACTTCTACCCAATTATCATCTTTAACACCTATAAGTACTTCAATTGGTGTAAAAGCCCATTTGTCATCTTCTTTTTCTGCTTTAAAGACATAAAATTTATCACCATCATTTGTTATGGCACTTTCAGGTAAAGCAGTTGTTTCATTGTTTTCTATTTGAATTTTCCCTGTAATATACATCCCAGGAATTAAGGTCTTCGTTTTATTTTCAATTTCAGCATGAACATGAACTCCTTTAGGATTGTCTTCAAAAGTTTTACTTACCGATAGTATTTCTGCCACTAAATCTTCATCAGAATTAGATTGTATATTAAATATTACTTTTTGACCTTTCTTAACTTTGAAAACGTCTTTTTCGAACACGATTAAGTCGGCATGAACATCATCGGTGTTTACAATATCGAAAAGTTCGGTTTGTGGATCTACATATTGACCTGTCTTAACTTCAACTTTTTTAACAAACCCTGCAATTGGACTTCGTAATGGTACGCGTTGCGCTATGGTGCCGTTACGAACGGTAGATGGATTTATGTTTAAAATTTGTAATTGTGCAGCTAATCCACTAGCCATTGCTTTTGAAACATCGTACTCTGCTTTTGCCTTTTGAAAATTGGCACCAGAACCAACACCTGCATCATACAATTTTTGCTGGCGTTCGTAACTTTTCTTTAAAAAAGTACTATTACTAGTCGCATTTAAATAGTCTGTTTGCATATTAATTATATTAGGATGTGATAAGTAGGCTACCACCTGACCTTTATTGACTTTATCACCTTCTATAACTTCAATAGAAACGACATTGGCACCAACAACCGACGTAATTGCAGCCTCACTCTGTGGTGGCACTTCTAATGTACCATTAGCACTTACGTAGCCACTTAAATTTCTAAGGGAAAGTGTGTCTACTTTCATTTGTAACGCATCAAATTGTTTTGCGGTTAACATAACATCGTCGCCTTCGCTATGTGCTTCTTCAGTTGATTCATCATCGTCGAGACTGACTTTAGTGGTTTCTTCACTATGGGGGTGATCATCTTCTTTTGTATGACTACTGTTTCCGCAAGCGACTACTGAAAAAGAAGCGATAAATAGGGCTATAAGTTTATAATGTATATTTTTCATTCTATTAGTTTTTATAATATTGTAATTGAAAAGTGCTTTCTAAGTAATTGGTTAAGGCGGTTTCAGCTTCTACTTCCAATTGAATAGCGTCCTTAATGAGTTGCGTAAAGGCAGAATAGTCTATTTCACCTTCTTTATAAGCAAATAAAGCACCTGCCTTTTGATCTTTAACAAGAGGAAGAACTTCGTCTTTATAAAAAAGCCATGTTGTTTTCCATTTTTGATAATTTTCTTGACTTTGTGTGTATTTTGATACGACTTGCTTTTTCTTAAAGTCGCTATTTACAAGAGCGATTTCTTTATCTATCCGAGCCGTTTTTATACGTGCTTTATTTGTACCAGATAAAAATGGTATTGAAACACCTGCTTGATATGTAACATAACCTGAGTTTCCATTCACTTTTTGTAAACCACCTTGTAAATTAAACTTAGGAAGGTTATCTGCCTTTGCAGCCTTATAATTCGCTTCTGCTTCTGCAACTTGTAATTGAGAGATACCATACAATGGATGCATTTCTGCATTGAAATTTTCAATTTCTAAGCCATCGACTTCAATTGAGTCAGGAACCGTATAAAAATCATCAGAAACCAACCATAAATTTAATTGCTGCAAGGCTACATTGTATTGACTCATAGCTTGTACTAGTTTATTATGCATTTGTAAAGCTTGCGTTTTAGCTGCTGAATACTCTAATTTTGAAATGGCTTCTACCTCGTAATTTAAAGTCACTGCGTCTTCAAATTTTGTATAAATAACATCTAATTCTTTATATAACAAATAGTTTCTCTTGCTTCTAAGAGCATTTGCCCAAGCTTGTTTAACTTCTCGTTCTAATTCTAATTCAGAAAGTTGAAATGCTTTTTCGACTAATTGAATGCGTTGATTTTGTAATTCTTGTTTAGGAGCAATACCAAACAAATCAATATTAGTCTGACCAGCACCAATGGTTGTATAAATACCAGCACCGTTATTAATTTCCTCACCACCTGTAAAAATCTGTGTCGTTCCCAAATCAAAAGCAGTACTTTTTAGTTGCTTTTGTTTACTGATTTCTAACTGCATTACTTTTAAATTCGGGTAGTTCTCTTTTGAGAGTTTTACAGCTTCATCTATAGTAATTTGAGGCAATTCACTGTTTGCTTCTTGTGCATTTATAGTTGCAGGTATGGCAAGCATAAGTGCTAGCATTGCAGTAGCCATAATTACTTTTTTATTTCCTTTAAAGGTGAATGATTTGTTTTCAACCCAATGGTATAATATTGGTAAAACAAACAGTGTAAGTAAGGTTGCTGTTAGTAAACCTCCAATAACAACAGTAGCTAATGGGCGTTGTACTTCTGCTCCTGATCCAGAAGAAATTGCCATTGGTAAAAAACCTAATACATCTGTAAAAGCGGTTAACATAATAGGTCTAATACGTCGTTTTGTACCTTCTATAATTCGGTCTTTAAGATTGGTGACGCCTTCTTCTTTTAATTCGTTTAAGCCACTAATCATAACCAGTCCATTAAGCACAGCTACACCAAATAGTACAATAAAACCTACACCTGCTGAAATGCTAAAAGGCATATCTCGTAACCATAAAGCAAAAACACCACCAATGGTTGCCATTGGAATAGCGATGTAAATCATTAAGGTTTGTGGTAAGGATTTTAATGCAAAGAATATCAATATAAAAATGAGCAGCAATGCTAAAGGCACAACTGTTTTTAATTTATTACTGGCCCGTTCTAAATTTTCAAATGCACCACCATAACGAATGTAATACCCTGCTGGTAACTCTAATTTTTCGTCTAAGATATCTTGAATATCTAACACCACAGATTTTACATCACGATCTCTAATGTTGATACCAACATAGGTTCTTCTATTTGTATTGTCTCTACTAATTTGCATCGGTCCTGGTTGAAAACTAACGTCAGCAACCTCGCTTAATGGTATTTGTGTTCCAGAAGGAAGATTTATAAACAAATTCTGAAGATCTGAAATATCAGTACGATTTGATTTGTCTAGTCTTACCACTAAATCAAAACGTCGTTCCCCTTCAAAAATAACACCAGCTTGTCCTCCTGCAAAAGACGCTTCAACAATCGTATTTAATGTTTTTACATTTAAGCCGTATTGCGCTAGTTTATTTCTCTTATAATGAATTGAAATTTGAGGTTGTCCTGTAGTGGCTTCCACTTTCATATCACCAACACCTTCTACATTAGCAATTAGTTTTCCTATGTCATCTGCTTTTGCTGCGAGTATGTCTAAATCATCTCCAAATAATTTGATAGCGACATCTTCACGGACACCAGTAAGTAACTCATTAAATCGCATTTCGATAGGTTGGGTAAACTCGAAATTTACACCAGGAACGATACTTACGGCTGCTTTCATTTTATCTACCAATTCTCCTTTTGATGACGCTGAAGTCCATTCGCTACTTGGTTTTAGAATAACAAAAACATCAGCAATGTCCATGGGCATTGGATCTGTTGGTACATCTGCAACACCAATTCTACTGACTATATTTAAAACCTCTGGAAATTCAACTTTAACAATTTGCTCAATTTTTGTGGTGGTCTCAATGGTTTCGGTTAGTGAACTTCCTGGTTTTAAAATAGCGTGAAATGCAATATCACCTTCATCTAAATCTGGAATAAATTCACCACCCATTCTGGTAAACATAAAAACAGCTACAGCAAATAAGCCAACAGCAATAACAACAATTGTTTTTCCGTTACGAATTGCTCTTGTTAATAACGGCTCGTATTTACGTTCTATCCAGTGAACAAAACGGTCTCCATAAGAAACTTTATCAGATTTTGGTGCTCTTAAAAACAACGCCGATATCATAGGTACATAAGTCAAACACAGAATCATGGCGCCAATCATTGCGAAAATAAATGTTAATGCCATTGGCTGAAACATCTTTCCTTCAACACCTTCTAAAGCAAGGATTGGGATAAATACGATTAAGATAATTAATTGACCAAAAAAGGCGGCATTCATCATCTTTTTTGATGAACTTGATGCAATACTATCACGTTCTTCTGGCGTTAATTTTTTCTTCTTTATTTGTGAGTATATCAGAAAAACGGTGCTTTCAACAATGATTACTGCACCATCTACGATGATTCCAAAATCAATGGCACCTAAACTCATTAAGTTTGCCCATACTCCAAAAGCATTCATCAATATAAATGCAAACAAAAGGGATAACGGAATGGTTGAAGCCACAATTAATCCGCCTCTCCAGTTTCCTAATAATAAGACCAACACAAAAATGACAATTAAACCACCTTCTAATAAGTTACCTTTTACGGTACCTGTTGTTTTTGCAATAAGGTCGCTTCTATCTAAAAAAGGTTTTATGGTAACGCCTTCTGGTAATGATTTTTGAATTTGAACAATACGTTCTTTAACGTTTTCTATAACTTCATTGGAGCTGGCGCCTTTTAGCATCAAAATCATTCCTCCTACAGCTTCTCCTTTTCCGTCTTTTGTTAATGCTCCGTATCGCACTGCACTACCAATCTGTACTTCAGCGATATCTTTAATTATAATAGGAAGGTTATTAACAGTCTTAACGACGATGTTTTCTATATCAGAAACGGTTCTAGCCAAACCCTCTCCACGAATAAAATTGGCTTGATGATTTTTTTCAATATAAGCTCCACCTGTATTTTGGTTATTGTTTTCTAGTGCTTCAAAAACATCAGAAATTGTAATACCAATAGCTCTTAAATTGTCTGGTTTTACAGCAACTTCATATTGCTTTATTTTTCCTCCAAAGGCATTAACTTCAATAACACCTGGAACCATAGCCATTTGTCGTTTAACAATCCAATCTTGAATCGTACGTAATTCTGTAGGATCATATTTTGACCTATAAGCGTCTTCTACTTCTAATGTATATTGATAAATTTCGCCTAATCCTGTTGAGATAGGACCCATAGTCGGTGTACCAAAGCCTTCAGGGATTTGTTCTGCAATTTCTGGTAATTTTTCGGAGACTAGTTGACGTGGTAAATACGTGCCTACTGCATCGTCAAAAACAATAGTAACTACAGATAAGCCAAATCTAGAAACAGAACGAATTTCGGTAACATCGGGTAAGTTGCTTAAGGCTAACTCTACAGGATAAGTTACAAATTGTTCAATTTCTTCTGTTCCTAAATTAGGGGCTTGGGTAATAACCTGAACTTGGTTATTGGTAATATCTGGTACAGCATCTATAGGTACTTGGGTCATACTCCAAAGACCTGCACCAATAATGACGAGTGTAAACAAGCCAATAATGAATTTGTTATTGATTGAAAAATCAATGATTTTATTAATCATAAAAAATGGTATTAATTCAGTTAAACGTCTCGATATAATTCTGATGTAAACACTTAGAATTATTCAAAATGAGAAGAACCTTAGCGGTCCCTGTTAGGATATAGTTATCCTATAAAAAACTGAATTATGCCCTTGGTGGTTGTAAAATTGAAGTAGAGAAGTCTTTTTCCGTTCCATTTAAATAGAAAAAGTCTTGCGTTGAAATATAAGAATTGTCAATCTTTATGCTGACTAATTTGAAATGTGTAGCATTGATATGACAACATTGGCAAATACAAAATGGCGAACATGAATCAGACGCGTCTTGGTGCTGGTGATCGTCTTGAATGACTTGAGAAATTTCGGTTGTAACATCATTATCAGGCAACACAAAATCAGCACATGGAGCTAGATTAAGCGCGAAAATATAAAATGACAATATAAATGCTAAATTTTTCATTGCGACAAATATATGAATTTATTGATGCACTAGTATTGCAAAAAGGATAATGGAGTTAAAGAGATAACAAAGGAGAACTGTAATCTTAATAACTAAGCATTCAGAATTGAAGTGTAATACAAAGAATTGTCTTTTAGTGATTTCTGAAATTTACGTTTATAGTAAAAGCCATGAATTATAATACTATCATGGCTTTGTTTATTGTGTATGAATTCAGTTGTTATTTTTAGATTCTAATTCAACGGGTATTTTATACTAAAGCTCCGTTGGCACCAATAACCTGACCAGAAATCCATTTAGAGTCATCACTTGCTAAAAATACAGCCACTCTTGCGATGTCTATTGGTTTTGCTAATCTGTTAAAGGCATTCATGCTACTCAGCTTATCGATAAATTCTTGAGATTTACCATTCATAAATAATTCGGTTTCTGTAGCTCCTGGTGCAAGGGCATTT
The DNA here is from genome assembly GCF_013403915.1 of Winogradskyella pacifica. Taxonomy (GTDB): domain Bacteria; phylum Bacteroidota; class Bacteroidia; order Flavobacteriales; family Flavobacteriaceae; genus Winogradskyella; species Winogradskyella pacifica. The sequence goes on along the minus strand of NZ_JABFDI010000007.1, from coordinate 84,875 downwards.
ACAGAAATACCACGCCCAATCTCTTTAGAAAACACACGTGTCATTTGTTCAACAGCTGCTTTTGATGCTGAATATAATGCGTAAGTAGGAAACATTAATTTCACAGTACTCGATGACACGTTAATGATGTTGCCGTTGTCAGCAAGTTTAGAATGTGCTTCTTGTAAGGTGTTAAAAATACCTTTAACGTTAATATCAAATTGTTTAGAAAAATCATCTTGAGTATTATCTTTTATTTCTTTTGAAATCATAACACCTGCATTATTTATTAAAACATCGACTCTGCCGTATTCCGCAATGGTTTTGTCAAATAATTGTGTAACATCATCTCTATTGCTCACATCTGCTTTTACGGCGAATGCAGTTCCGCCATCATTAGTGATTTTTAATACGGTGTCTTCCGCTTCAGTCGTGCTATTAGAATGATTGACTACAACTTTAGCACCATTTTTAGCTAATTGAATGGCGATTTCTTTTCCAATTCCTCTTGAAGAACCTGTTACTATAATTACTTTATTTTCTAATTTCATATGCGTATTTAATTAATTTTAGGGTTTGATCATTAGTTTTGTGTGGCATTTTCTAAAAGGTGTAATAAGGTTTTAACACCTTCTGTTGCGGATTCAGCAATAATATGGACTTTACCATTTTTATCCATAGCAGGTTTTGGATCAATATAATAAATTGGTGTTTGGGTAGGTGCGAAATCTAGTAATCCTGCAGCAGGATATACTTGCATACTCGTCCCAATAATCACTAAAATATCGGCTTGCTGGCAAATTTCTACGGCTTTGTCAATCATAGGAACAGCTTCGCCAAACCATACAATATGCGGTCGGAGTTGATGTCCTTTTTCACATGTATCGCCTAAATGAATGTCTTCGGTCCATACTTTAATGTCATTTTCATTTTTAGTGCTTCGTATTTTACGCAGTTCACCATGTAAATGAATAACGTTACTACTACCTGCACGCTCATGTAAGTCATCTACGTTTTGGGTAATAATACTGACTTTATAATTGTTTTCTAAGCGTGCGAGATCTTTATGTGCTTGGTTAGGTTCAACTTCGTTTAATTGTTTTCTCCGTGCGTTATAGAAATTTAAGACTAATTCAGGATTGCGTTTAAAACCTTCTGGTGTAGCGACTTCCATAACATCGTGTCCTTCCCAAAGTCCATCTGCATCTCTAAATGTTTTTATGCCACTTTCGGCACTCATGCCAGCTCCTGTTAGTACAACTATATGTTTCATGAGGTTAAATTTAAGGTTGATTTTAATGTTTTACTTCAATTTTTGCGCTTTTAACATACGCGTTTCATATTATAAAATTACTATTTTTGGGCTATGCAAGACCTGAAACTTCTAGAATACTTAGAAACATTCCTCACTGAAAGCCGTATTGAGCGGTTTAATAGTGTTTTACCAAAACGTACTAAACATTTTACGGTGGCCACTGAAGATGTTTATCAGTTACATAATACGAGTGCAGTGATGCGTTCTTGTGATGTATTTGGGATACAAGAATTGAATATTGTAGAAGAGGTGAATTCTAAAAGTATTGATAGAGAAATTGCTATGGGAGCCCAGAAGTGGGTGGATTTGAATCGCTATAGTTCTATTACAGATTGTATTACCGATTTAAAAGCTAAAGATTATCAAATAGTCGCTACAACCCCTCATGTTGAGGATTGTGAGTTAATAGATTTTGATATCACTAAGAAATCATGTTTTTTCTTTGGTAGAGAAACTGAAGGCTTATCACAACAGGTTATTGATAATGCAGATTGCTTTTTAAAAATACCAATGGTTGGTTTTACTGAAAGTTTAAATATTTCAGTTTCTGCTGCCATTATCCTTCAACATGTCACAGCACAATTACGAAAATCATCAATAGAATGGCAATTAACTGAAGAAGAGATTATTGAAAAACGGTTTGATTGGATTAATAAAACTTTAAAAGATTATGATGCGATTGTGGAGCGTTATAACTTAAAAGGATAAATGTTGTAATTTTAAGGAACTAAAAACACATATTATGGTAGGTTGGTTTGAGATTCCCGTAAACGATATGAATCGTGCTAAAGCGTTTTATGAAACGGTTTTTAAAGTTGAAATAAAAGATGTAGAATTTAACGGTTTAAAAATGGGTTGGTTTCCTGATAATAATGGAGGGTATGGAGCAACCGGAACACTGATTAAGCAAAATTCTTATATACCGAGTAAGGAAGGTACATTGATTTATTTTATATCTAAAGATGTGCAAATAGAACTCGATAGAGTGGAAGCAGCAGGTGGAAAAATAGGCCTGGAAAAAACCAAAATTTCTGATGAAAATGGTTTTATGGGAATGTTTATAGATACGGAAGGTAATAGAGTGGCTTTACACTCAGATGCTTAGAAGTTAAGTTTTAATTTTTTTTATTTTTTCGCTCTTTACTTCTTTTAATCACTTTATATTCTTCGTAACATTCGCTGATAGCATCCAATATTTGAAGGTCATTTGCGGTGTTAATGAAATCTTTAGAGTAGTTACATTGGTTAACTATTTCGTCTAAATCGAATTTTGTGACTTGTAAAAGCACTAATAACATTTCCCTATCAAAACGCTTAGATAACTGATTTCTAATCTCGTCATCTTCTTTCATTTTCTTTAATCTGTGCATTTCGTTAGGCTTTCGGCCAAACATATTATACAAGAAATCTGCAGGATTAAATATGGCACCAAGTACTTTAGTGGCAATGTTTGGTTTGCCAGCTTCATAACCTTGGCCAGGTAAACCAGAAATACGGTAACGGTTATTAGACGTCACAGGAACCTGATTCATATCAACTTTTAAATATCCTGTGAGCTCTAGTTGTTTTACTGTTACTTCTTCTAATGCTAAAGCAAGTTCGGTCATTTCTATTTTGGTATTCCCAAATTTTAACCAGTCATTAGTTACTCTAACTTTAATAGATTTATAACCTAAATAAGATAAATGTAGCGTATCGTTAACTTTAGCTTTTATTTCAAACACACCATCATCGTCTGTTGCCGTTCCTATAACTTGATTAATGTTTACAATATTGGCTTCAGTTAAAGCTAAGCTCGTCGAAGCACTAACTATTGTTCCTTTAACTTTAGTAGGTGTTTGGGTTGCTGTACTGTCTTGGCTAAAACCACTGACCGTACTTACGCAAAAAATTAAAATAAGTAGATATCGCATGCACATGTGTTACGAGGTAAAGGTAATAAAGAAAACGGATTTAACAGTTTGCGGGGGTAGATTTGACTTAAAATTAACTTTTTTAAGCATTAGGCATTCTTTTTTGGTCTTCAAAAAAAAATCCAAAACCTGAAAATTGTTTTTCATGTTTTGGATTTTACTATTTATATTTTTTGAAATTTTCTATAGTTTCAAAAGCTTAATCGCGTCGTCTAGAACGTCTTGGTCTTTCTGATCCAGAGGTACTAGATTCAGAAGAACGTCTATCTCCTCTAGAGTCGTTGAACTTTCTATCTCCTCTGTCACTTCTATCACTAGTTCGTCTGTCACCTCGGTTTCCAGATCCACTATCGTCAGAGCGTCTACCGCCAGAGCGTCTTTCGCCTCTTGGTTTATCATCGCGTCTGCGACTTCCACCACCGCCACCAGAGCGTCTTTCGTTTCCACCGCGACTTCTTCCTCCGCCACCGCGACTTCTTCCACCTTTATCTTCACTCACTTCTACGTTAACAAAACGTCCGTCGTGTTTGAAATCTGTGAAAAAAGCAAGTACTTTTTCTTGTAATCCTTTTTCTGTATTAAAGAATGAAAAACTTTCTTTAACATCTACTTTAAAGACATCATCACGTCCTAATTCTAATTGTTCTTTTAAGAAATCTTTCAATTTCATCCAATCAAAACCATCTTTACTTCCTACGTTAATGAAATAACGAGAATCGTTAGATTGCTTACTGTAATCGCGTCCACCATCATCTCTATCGCTTCCACGAGATTCTACCACACCTAAACCTTTCGATTTTTGATAATAATTGAAGAAACGGTTAAATTCTACAGAGAAGAATTTTTTGATTAACTCCTCTTTATCTGTATCTGCGAATAATTCGTTGATGCTTTCTAAATGCTTATCAATTTCATGATTCGTTTCAGTAGTGTGTATTTTATTAGCTAAAGACATTAACTGCACTTCAACGATATCACCTCCAGAAGGAATTTCTTTCTTCTCAAACTGCTTCTTAATGATACGCTCTATGCTCTTTATCTTTCTAACTTCACTTTTAGAAACAATAACCATTGAGATACCAGTTTTACCAGCACGTCCTGTTCTACCAGATCTGTGTGTGTAAATTTCAGGTTCATCTGGTAATTGGTAGTTAATAACGTGTGTAATATCATCCACATCGATACCACGAGCTGCAACATCTGTAGCAACTAACATTTGTATTTGGTTATTACGGAAAGATTTCATCACCAAATCTCGTTGGTTCTGACTTAAATCTCCATGTAATGCTCCCGCAGAATAACCATCTTCAATTAAGTTTTCGGCTACTTTTTGAGTATCACGCTTTGTTCTACAGAAAATCACAGAAAATATATCTGGATTAGCATCTGCCAAACGTTTTAAAGCTTGGTAACGGTCTCTTGCATTTACTAAATAGTATTCGTGCGTTACGTTACTTGTACTTTCATTTTTATTACCAACAGTAATTTCTGTTGGATTGTCCATGAATTTCTTTGCAATCGTAGCCACTTCTTTTGGCATTGTTGCAGAGAATAACCATGTATTTTTATCTTCTGGTGTATGCGAAAGAATATCAGTAATATCTTCTTTGAAACCCATGTTTAACATCTCATCAGCTTCATCTAAAACGCTGTACTGTATTTTAGAAATGTCTACCATTCTACGGCTAATCATATCTTTCATACGTCCAGGAGTTGCAACAATAATTTGTGCACCACGTTTTACTTCTCTTGCTTGGTCTGAAATGCTTGATCCACCATAAATGGCTACTACATTTAAGCCCTTACAGTATTTACCGTAAAGTTTAAGTTCGTTAGTAATTTGTAAACAAAGTTCACGAGTTGGAGATAAGATAAGTCCTTGAGTGGTTCTGCTATCAATATCTATTTTTTGCAACATCGGAAATCCGAATGCTGCAGTTTTCCCTGTACCAGTTTGTGCCAAAGCAACTAAGTCTTTGTCTTCTTCTAATAAAAGTGGGATTGCTTTTGATTGTACTTCACTTGGTTTTTCAAAACCTAAGTCCGTAATAGCTTTAAGAAGGTCTTCATTAAGACCTAATTCTTTGAATGTGCTCATTCTTGAGTATATGTATTCGATTATGTTCTGTTGGTGTTACAAAAGAAGCGAATCGACATACTAAACACTTAAACTTCTAGGTAACACATCCTCACTCTGAGGAATTTACAAAAGCCTATAATAGGTTTTTTGCAAGGTGCAAAGGTACAACAATTAATTGAATAATCAATTGTTGCGGTGTTTATTGCTCTTATGTATTAAAAACAGTGGTGTCACGCACAAATTTGATGCCTTTAAATTCGATTATATGAGGATAAATTTTCTTGAATTTGATGAATTTTAAGCTATTTCTTTCAATCAAAGGGCCATTCTTTTTTGATGAAATTTCCGTCTTGTTTTTATGAGTTTATATCTCAAATCATCATAGAATAAACTTACTAATAAAATGATGGCTCCAATAATTAACGTGTTTAGTCTTAAATTGACTTTAGAATAAAAGAAACCTCCTACCAATCCACCTGCAAAGAAGAATAAAATGATGTAAATACGCAGTTTTATATTTGATTTTAATTTCTCTTTTTGTGGGTTGTACTTAGTGAAAAACAACTGAGAAATATCGATGCCCAAATCAGTAAAAAGACCTGTAAGGTGCGTCGTTCTTACTACTGCATTCGAAATTTTAGTGACAAATGAGTTTTGAAGACCCATCGCAAAAAGTAGTGTACAAATAATTAAATCAGGGTATTGCATTTCTACAAAATTGCTCACAATCCCGATGGTTATTAAAATTAGACATTCGATGAGTGTTGGTAGCGCAAATACATTGAGACGTTTGTTTTTCCTGTATTTTTCAATTAAAAAACTAGATGAAAACGACCCAAATAAAAACGAAAAAATATAAAGAAAATATATCGTGCCTTTCCAAAACTCAAAATTAGCTACGTCATCAATAAAGAGTGCAAAATGACCAGTTACATTTGTCGTTAATTGCTTAAAAGCTAAAAATCCTGAAACATTAACAATTCCAGCAACAAAAGATAAAATAATCGCAATTCGAAGATTGTGTTGTAAAGTTCTACTTTTTCCTTGATGTCTAAACATTACAGCTTCATTTAGTGGGGTTCAAAAAAGTGATCACACTGATGTTAGTCAGAAGTAATGACTGCTATCAAATTATAAAAACGAGTTCAGTTTGCGTAAGCGAAGTTAGGTGTTTAAAAACTGTAACGTCAATAGAATAGTTATTTTAAAAATTCTACGAGTTGCTTTACAGCTAAGCCTCTGTGGCCTATCTTGTTTTTTTGTTCTAAAGTAATTTCAGCAAACGTTTTATCTAAACCATCAGCTTTAAAAATCGGGTCGTAGCCAAAACCACCTTCACCATGTTTTTCTGTTGTAATACTGCCTTTGCATATGCCTGTAAAAGTGTGAAGTTTTCCATTAAGGTGTAATGCAATTACGGTTTTAAATTGGGCATTTCTGTTGGGTTTACTTTTAAGTTCTGTCAGCAATTTGTTGGTGTTATCTTCAGCATTCCGTTGTGGACCAGCGTATCGTGCAGAGTACACGCCTGGTTCTCCGTTTAAAGCGTCGACTTCTAAGCCTGTATCATCAGCAAAGCAATCGTAACCATAATGCTTTTTTAAGTATTCTGCTTTTTGTATCGCATTACCTTCAATGGTAGGTTGGGTTTCAGGAATATCTTCATTACAAGCAATATCTTTTAAACTTAAAAGTTTAATATGTTCTGGTAACATCGATTGTACTTCTTTTAGTTTATTTAAGTTATTAGTTGCGAAAACAAGTTGCATATTTTGAGCTTATTTAGTTTAATTTTGCTTTTGTAAAAATAGCAATCTATTTTAGTATCATTTATCAAAACAAACATTTTAATCTAATAAGAATGCTGAAACCTATTATGCTTTTCGTTTTTTGTTTTAGTTGCTTAAGTCTTAGTGCTCAAGATTTGGATGATTTAGATTCGCTATTGGTCGATAGAGATATTGAAAATTATTCTCTGCGTATATTTTCTAATTTTAAGGTGAATAAGTTCAGTATTTCCGATGATGATTCTAAAGCTAAATTTGTGCCTAATAATAGATATGGTTTAGGACTTGGTTTTGCTACTAAAAAAATTATACTAGACATTGCTATTAACATTAAAAACCCAAATAAAGAAAAGACTTCTAGATTCGATTTACAAGCCACAACCATCTTAAAGGATAAAAATTATGTGAAAATTTTTACGCAAGTGTATAGGGGGTTTAATGCTAAAAATAACTTTGATGAACCTACCGTATTTAGAGACGATATTAGATCTGTAAGTGTTGGGCTGAATTATATGTACACTTTAGACAATATAGAGTTTTCATATTCCCAATTAAAGGCGGGCTTGTCTAATAAGAATTCCGATAATATATTCATAACAGGAGGTGTGGGCGTCTTCGGTAGTTTTGATTATTTTTCTGCAAAGCCTAGTATATTATCTGAAACCACGAGTCCTTATTTTAATGAGGAAGGCGATATTAAAAGATACCAAGGCTTGTCTTTCGGTGTTTTAGCCGGCATCATCTCTTATTTTCAACTGCCAGAAAATATCACAGCAACGGTTAACGTTATGCCAGGAATAGGTTTGGTAAATAAAAAAGTGACCTTACAAGATGGAGGCTACAAACCAAGTAATCCAATGCTCTATAAGTTAGATTTTCTCATTGGTTTAAATTATAATTTAAAACAGTTTTATGTCAGTGTAAGCTATAATAATAGTCTGTATAGTACCGATTTGGATTATGGTAATAACTATCTTCTAAATCTTACAAAAGCAAAATTAGCCATTGGTTATAAGTTTAATAAAAAGAGTAAGTGATTCTATTGATTAATGGAATTTCATCAACCTTGTGAAAAGGCCTTCTTTATTAAATGAATTTATAATTTTATCAATTAATTATGATATTTATCAGTGATTAGACTGACTAAATCTTGTATCTTAGTGAAAAGAATAACTCATTAAAACAAGATAGATTATGACGGTAAATTTTCAATATGTAGACATTGATGTAAGTGACACACTTTCAGACCTAACAACAGAAAAATTAGAAAAATTAGCTAATAAGTTCGAATTTCTTATTTCGGCTCAAGTATATTTTAAGCATGATGATAACGATCATGATGCAGGTAAAATTTGTAACATTGAATTAAGCTTACCAGGACCACGTATTTTTGCAACGTCTAACGAGAAGAATTATGAAATGGCTATGAATGAAACGATTAACGATTTAACAAGACAACTAAAAAAACGAAAAGAAGTTTATAAAACACATTAGTCATAAGCTTTCAGTTGGAGGCACAGTTTTTATACACTAAATTATGGTGATTCGTTAGAACTGAAAGTAGAATAGTATAAATCTCAGGTTAATTATAAATCTGAGATTTTTTTTGTTTTTTAAAGTAAAAGTAAGCTTTGAAACTGCACAATGTGCCTGAATACTTATTTATGGTGATAAGGTTCATTTCTAAGAATTGTAAACCCTCGGTACAGTTGTTCTATAAAAAACAAACGTACCATTTGATGTGAAAATGTCATTTTTGATAATCCTAATTTTCCATTGGCTCTATTGTAAACCGCATCCGAAAAACCATAAGGACCTCCAATTACGAAGATTAAAGTTTTAATACCAGAATTCATGTGTTTTTGTAAATAACCAGAAAAGGCTTCAGAATCCATTTGTTTTCCGTTTTCATCGAGTAGAATAAGCACATCAGAAGTTTGTGTTTTAGCTAAAATAAGCTCTCCTTCCTTTTCTTTTTGCTGGGCTTCAGATAAGTTTTTTACCTTTTTTAAATCCGGAATTACATCAAATTCAAACTTAATATAAAAACTAAGGCGTTTAGAGTAATCTGCGATTAATGCAATGAGGTTCTTATTGTCGGTTTTGCCTATCGCAATGAGTTTTATATTCATAATTCAAATTTACGATTTACAATTTAGGATTTTAGATTTTTTTCCAATTTGTAATTCATAATTCTAAAATCGGATATCGTTAATCAATTTCCTATTTTTACACTAAATATGTATTCAGATGATTTCAAAAGCACAGTTCGATAAAGAAATAGAATTAATAATTTCTAATGCCATTAGAGAAGATGTCGGTGATGGGGACCATAGTTCTTTGGCGTGTATTCCTGCTTCGGCTCAAGGAAAAGCAAAATTATTGGTAAAAGATAAAGGTATCATCGCCGGTGTAGAGTTTGCAAAATTGGTGTTCGCTTATGTGGATGCTAATATGAAAGTTGAAACCTTAATAGAAGATGGTCAAAAAGTGAAGCATGGCGATATCGTCTTTTATGTTGAAGGAGCTTCGCAATCTATTCTTAAAGCAGAACGTTTAGTCCTAAATGCTATGCAACGTATGAGTGCAATTGCCACTAAAACGAGAGAATTTGTAGATTTATTAGAAGGTACAGGAACAAAAATTTTGGACACACGAAAAACCACTCCAGGTATTAGAGCTTTAGAAAAATGGGCTGTAAAAATTGGAGGTGGAGAGAATCACAGATTTGCCTTATACGATATGATAATGCTAAAAGATAATCATATTGATTTTGCTGGTGGAGTTTCAAAAGCTATTAATTTAACAAAACAGTATTTAAAAGATACCAATCGCGATTTGAAAATTATTGTTGAAGCCAGAAATCTCGAAGAAATCAAAGAAATTTTAGACTGTGGAGGGGTTTACAGAATTCTTATCGATAATTTTAATTATGAAGATACGCGTAAAGCCGTAAAGCTTATTGGTGACCAATGCTTAACGGAGTCTTCAGGAGGCATTAACGAACATACACTTAGAAAATATGCGGAATGTGGTGTCGATTTTATTTCGTCTGGTGCTTTAACACATTCGGTACATAATAAAGATTTAAGCTTAAAAGCAGTATAGTTTAGTTTGTAGATAGTACAATTAATTGGAGATAATAAAGGTGAGCTAAAGGCTAACAGCCAAGAGCTAAAAGCTAAACAATGACTAAACCTATAGAAGATAAATTAAATAAAATTCCGGTTATAAACATACTTGTGCGTTTTTTTAAGCAAATTAAGTTACCAGGATTTGAAGGTTTATCGGTGTACGATTTACTAGAGCTATACATTATGGGAATTGTAAATGGTGCTCTAACTACAAGAGCAAGTGCCATTGCGTTTAGTTTCTTTACCGCTATTTTTCCGTTTTTACTGTTTGTTATTATTGTGATTCCGTATATACCTATTGATGGTTTTAGAGCTGATTTCTTAGATTTTTTAAATTCAATTTTACCACCTCAGACATCAGAATTCTTAATCGATAGTATTTTTAAAGATATGAGTAGCAATACCAGTGGTGGCTTGATATCTTCGGTGTTTTTATTGTCTATGTTCTTAATGGCTAATGGTGTTAATGCTGTGTTTTCGGGTTTTGAAACGTCTTATCACAAACAACTATATCGTAATGTTTTTAAGCAATATATGTTTGCGCTCGGTGTGGCTTTAATTCTTGTTTTTCTTCTATTACTTACTGTAGCTGTATTTGGGTATTTTCAGATTTATATAATTCAACCTTTATATGAAGGCTTTAGCGGTCATGCATTTTCAGAAGATGACCAGGGGTTAGGATGGATTATCTTTGGAAAGTACTTGTTCTTTGTAATTATGGTTTATTTAGCCACAGCAACCTTATATTATTTTGGAACTAAAGAAGGGAAGGAGTCTAAATTCTTTTCGGTTGGTGCGTTATTAACAACCTTGCTTATTATGCTAACCTCCTTTCTGTTTGGTATTTATATTGAAAATTTTTCGCAATACAATGAGCTTTATGGTTCTATTGGAGCCTTATTGATTTTACTACTTTATTTGTGGCTCAATTCTAACATTATACTTTTGGGTTATGAGCTCAATGCATCGCTTCAGTTTTTAAGGAAGAATCCAAGAGCTAGAAAAGAAATTAAACAAAAAGATGTTGAGGAGTTAATTAAGTAAAATGCATCTTTACATCTTACGGAATTTTGCACGTTTTTTTAAAACCATCTCTAATCGCGATGGTTTTTTAAATTAAACCAATTACATTTGAAGTACAAACCTCTAAAACAATAACTATGATTAAAAACACTCTAGCATTTTTTATTTTGTTCACCGTGTTTTTTAATTTGCCAGCTCAGAATATTTTAGGGAAGTGGAAAACCATAGATGATAATACAGGTGACGCGAAATCTATAGTTGAAATTTATGAAGAAGACGGTAAAATATATGGTAAAATCATAGCTGTAACTAATCCAGATGTTGAATCTAGAACTTGTAATGACTGTAGCGGTGCTCACAAAGATCAACCAATTGTTGGGTTGGTTTTTATAGAAGGTTTAACCAAAAACGGAAAGGTTTATGACGGAGGCACCATACTCAATCCTGAAAATGGTACCACTTACAGGTGTCGTCTTAAGCTTGAGGATGATCCAGATACCCTTCAGGTAAGAGGTTATCTGGCCTTTTTCTACAGAACGCAATATTGGAAACGCGTAAAATAATGCTACATTTTATAGACGTCATATTGCCAATTCCGCTTCAAAAAGCGTTTACCTATCATATTACAGAAGCAGAATCTGAGTTTTTATCACCAGGAATGCGTGTTTCTGTACCTTTTGGTAAAAGTAAGATTTACACAGCATTAGTGTATAGTATTCACCAAAATCCACCAACAGCTTACGATGCCAAAACCATTCATCAGATTATGGATGATGCGCCTGTTATAACAGAAACGCAATTAAAGCATTGGGAATGGATCTCTAGTTATTACATGTGTAGTTTAGGCGAGGTGATGCGAGCTGCTATGCCAAATGCATTTTTATTAGAAAGTGAGACAGTCATTTCTAGAAATGAGAAAGTGACTATTGAAGCGTCTGATTTAAAAGACGAAGAATATTTGATTTATGAAGCCTTACAGCATCAATCCTCATTAAAGATAAATGATGTCGTTTCTATATTAGATAAAAAGCGTGTACTGCCTATTATCAATAGCTTAGTAGAAAAAGGTGTTTTGAATTTGCAGGAAGAAATGTACGAAAAGTACACGCCGAAATTAGTACGTTATGTAAAGTTGCATCACAATCATAAATCACAAGAAAAATTACAATTATTACTCGAAGAATTGAGTCGTGCTCCAAAGCAGCGCGAAGTGGTACTGACATTATTCACCATGGAAGCATCGCTGAAGCAACCTATTAAAGTGTCAGATTTAACAGAGCGCAGCGGTGCATCTAATTCGATAGTTAAAACCTTAATTGATAAAAATGTATTAGAGGAATATCACATTCAAGTCGACCGTGTTCAGTTTGATGGAGATGGAGATTCGGAAGCCAAACGGTTGAGTGAAGCGCAACAGAATGCTTATAATGAAGTTGAGGCTATCTTTAAAGAAAAATCAGTTGCCTTATTACATGGTGTGACGTCTTCAGGTAAAACTGAAATTTATGTACAACTCATTCAAGATCAATTAGACTTAGGAAAACAAGTACTGTATTTATTACCTGAGATTGCGTTAACAACGCAGTTGGTAAATAGACTTCAAGATTATTTTGGAGATAAAGTTGCTGTTTTTCATTCTAGATATTCAGGAAATGAAAGGGTAGAGGTTTGGCAAAATATGTTAGCTAATTCTGAAAAAGCCCAAGTTGTTATTGGTGCGCGTTCCTCATTGCTATTGCCATTTCGTAATTTAGGGCTGATCATTGTAGATGAAGAACATGAGTCATCTTATAAACAATTCGATCCTGCGCCTCGCTATCACGCAAGAGATGCAGCAATCGTATTAGCAAACATATTTAAAGCAAAAACACTCTTAGGATCTGCGACGCCAAGTTTAGAAAGTTATTTTAATGCGAGTCAGGGAAAATATGGTTTAGTAGAATTAAACACACGTTATAACAATGTGTTAATGCCAGATATCGAACTGGTAGATTTAGCCGATAAGTACAAGCGTAAACGCATGAAAGGGCATTTTAGTGATAGGATGATCCAAGAAATGACTGAAACGCTAGAAGAAGGTTTTCAGATTATACTGTTTCAAAATAGACGTGGTTTTTCTCCGATCATAGAATGTACTAGTTGCGGGACATCGCCTCAATGTCCTAATTGTGATGTGAGTTTAACGTATCACCAATATCGCGATCAATTGCGCTGTCATTATTGTGGGTATAACTCAGTCATGCTAAAAAGTTGTCAGGGTTGTGGTAATGCGACTTTAGATACTAAAGGTTTTGGTACAGAGCAAATAGAACAAGAGGTCAAAGTTTTATTTCCGGATAAGAAAGTGGCACGTATGGATTTAGATACGACACGAGGAAAATACGGTTTTGAGAAAATCATAAATAGTTTTGAGCAGCGAGAGGTTGATATTTTAGTTGGGACACAAATGTTAACCAAAGGTCTCGATTTTAGATTTGTAAAATTAGTTGGTATCATGAATGCTGATAACTTACTTAACTTCCCAGATTTTAGAGCCCATGAACGCAGTTATCAATTAATGGCTCAGGTATCTGGTAGAGCAGGACGAACAGATTTGCGTGGAAAAGTTTTAATTCAAACCTACAATCCGCATCATAATATTTTGCAACAAGTGTCTACAAATGCTTATAAAGAAATGTATGCTGAGCAAATGAATGAACGTTATAATTTTAAATATCCACCCATTTATAGGTTGATTAAAATCACCTTCAAACATAAAGATTATAATCGTGTGAATATGGCAGCAGATTGGTACGCAAAATCATTAAAACAATTATTTAAAGCTAATGTTTTAGGTCCAGAATTTCCGCCAGTATCAAGAATTCGAAATTTATATCATAAAAATATCTTGGTGAAAATTCCACAAAAACAATCCTTAGCAAAAACAAAAGAGGCGATAAGGAAAATAGATAACAGTTTTAATGCAGTAAAGGATTTTAGGCCTGTGAGAGTGGTTATTAATGTTGATAATTACTAATACCTAGCAGATTTAGAACTAGTAAGTAATCAATTTTATAATGATTTTGATGGCTCTCAGGCAATATTGTTCCTTTGAGGAGGGCTTTAGGGTTGTTAAAATCCAGTAATTTGTTAACCATAAATTTTTAAATAAAAAAAATCCTAAGCAAGTGCTCAGGATTTTTTAAAATTATAATGTAACGCTTTTAATGTTAATGTAATGTTCTACATATTATTTAAAGCATCTACTAATTGGGTCTTTTTATTTCGACTCAATGGAATCTCATACGCACCGACTTCAACATTTTTACTGTTAAATCGGTCAATTTTATCGAGATTCACAATATAAGATTTATGAATTCTTAAAAATTTACCTTCGGGCAATTCGCTTTCAAACGCTTTCATTGTCGATAAAACAACTAAGCTGTTTTCTTCTGTTACTACTTTAACGTAATCACCAAGGGCTTCAATCCATTTAATATCCTTAATATAAACTTTACGTTTTTTAAGATTACTTTTTACGAAGATATGCTCGCCATCAGTTTCATTAAAGTCTAATTTTAATTTGTGTTGCTCAATAGCTTTTTCTACGGCAACATTAAAACGTTCTTTTGTGATTGGTTTCTGAAGATAATCGGTGGCATCGTAATTAAATGCTTTAAAAGCATACTCGGTTTTTCCGGTAACAAAAATAATTTGGGGTTTGTTGTTGAGCACATCTAGCAACTCAAAACCGTTCAATACCGGCATCTCTATATCTAAGAAGATAAGATCAACTTTATGGGTATTAAGACCGTTTTTTGTTTCTAACGCACTGCTGTACTCTGCAATAAGGTTAAGCGAAGAATGATTCTCGATTAACTTTACTATAGAGAGGCGCTGAATCGCAGAATCATCAACAACTACACAGTTTAAAGTCATAACATTATTAATTTTAGGTTAAGATATCGACAATAGTACGATAAATTCGGTTAAAAAACAAATAATGCCGACAAACCGTAGTATTTAACACTATTTATATGCCGTAAAATCCTTTTAAATTTTACAGTCAAAAACGTTGTCAAATATAGAAATTATATGTATTTTTGCAGCCGTTTTAACAATAAACAAAATTATTTATTATGAATCATTATGAAACTGTTTTCATCTTAAATCCCGTTTTATCTGAAGACCAGATAAAGGAGACAGTAAAGAAATATGAGGATTTCCTCGTTTCTAAAGGAGCTAAGATGGTATCAAAAGAAGATTGGGGACTAAAAAAATTAGCCTACCCAATTCAAAACAAAAAAAGTGGTTTTTACCATTTATTTGAGTACACTGTTGCTGGAGAAGCAATTGAGCCTTTAGAGGTGGAATTTAGACGTGATGAGCGTTTTATGCGTTACTTAACTGTGAAATTAGACAAACATGCTATTTCATGGGCTGAGAGAAGAAGAGAAAAACTGAAAGTTAAAGCAAAAGCAAAAGCGTAATTATGTCATCAATAGAACAACAAGCAAAAGGAAAAAAAGACGGCGAAATTAGATATTTAACTCCGTTAAATATTGAGACGTCTAAGACAAAGAAATATTGTCGTTTCAAGAAGTCTGGAATCAAGTATGTAGATTATAAAGATGCAGATTGGTTACTAGGTTTTGTAAACGAGCAAGGTAAATTATTACCAAGACGTTTAACAGGAACGTCTTTAAAGTATCAAAGAAAAGTATCTGTGGCAGTAAAAAGAGCTAGACATTTAGCGCTTATGCCATATGTTGCTGATTTATTAAAATAAAATATCATAACACGATGGAACTTATATTAAAACAAGACGTTGAAAATTTAGGATTTAAAGACGATATTGTATCTGTTAAGAACGGTTATGGTAGAAACTTTTTAATTCCTCAAGGACAAGCTGTAATGGCGACTTCTTCTGCTAAGAAAGTATTAGCAGAAACTTTAAAGCAAAGAGCTTACAAAGAAAAAACTATTATTGCTGAAGCGGAAAAAACTGCTGATGCTATTAAAGGTTTAGATATTAAAATTACAGCTAAAGCTGGAACTGGTGCAACTGCTGGAGATAAATTATTTGGTTCTATAACCACTATGGATTTAGCTGCTGCATTTAAAAATGCTGGTCACGATGTTGATAAGAAATTTATTTCTATCAATGGTGGTAACATTAAGCGTTTAGGTCAGTACGAAGCTGCAATTAGATTACACAGATCAGTAACTGTAGATTTAACTTTCGAAGTTATTGCTGACGCATAATCTCTTTATTACAATTTTAAAAAACCGTTTAGTTTACTAAGCGGTTTTTTTATAGTTTTTTTTCAGAAAACGATCAGTTCTTTAATCAAGCAGTTTTTTAAACGGTTTAAACATGAAATACTTTCTATTAATTTTTGCCTTTTGCACTTTAATTAGTTGCAAACAATCTACAGAATCGACTAAAAGTTCAGAGGTACAACCTTCTAAGCTTATAGCGCTTTTTAAAGCTTCTAATTCTGGTTATCCAAATATTAGTGTGCATCGCGGGGGTAAAGGGCTTGTAAACTATCCTGAAAACGGTTTAGAGACTCTAAAATATGTTAACGATAGTATTGTGGCCGTTTATGAAGTTGATGTCGCACAAACTAAAGATGGGCATTTGGTTTTACTTCACGATAAAACGATTGATAGAACCACCACAGGAAGTGGAAACGTTGATGAATTAACATACGATGAATTGAAGCAATTTAATTTAGTCGATGATTATGGTAATGAAACCACGTTTAAGATTCCTTTGTTTTCAGACGTATTAGACTGGTGTGTAAAACAGAATGTCATTCTTACTGTAGACATTAAAAAAACGGTGAGTCAAAAAGTCGTTATAAACGCTATTAAAACCGCTAAAGCAGAAGATCATAGTATTATTATAACCTACGATGTAGAACAAGCGGTCTCCGCATATCAATTAGCGCCACAATTATTACTATCTGTTTCAGCTAGAAATAATGATGAATTTGAACGTTTATTAGACGCAAAAATACCAACGGAAAACATGTTAGCTTTTACCGGAACACGTTTGTCAGAAGATGCCTTTTTTAAAAGATTACACGATAATAACATTGTTTGCATGTTAGGTACGTTAGGAAACTTAGATAAAAGTGCAGCAGCGAAAGGCGATGAATTATATCGTCAATGGAAAGAAAAAGGAGTCGATATTATAGCAACCGATAGACCTTTTGAAGCTTCTAAAGCTATAAATTAATTTTTTAAAAGAATTTACTGAAGATGAAACGTTAAGTTATCAACTTCTAAATTGAGAAATAGCTCACAGTACTTGATTATAAAAACAGTAATTATTTAAACACATGAAATATTCAAGATTAACCAAAGAACAATTTGAAGAATTACACCAAGAATTCATCAACTTTTTAGCAACACAATCTATTACAGGTGATGAGTGGGAAGATATTAAAAAGAATAAACCAGAAGCTGCAGAACAAGAATTAGATGTGTTTAGCGATTTAGTTTGGCTTGGGGTTTTAACAAAAGTAAAATATCTAGAACATATTTCGCCAAACCAAATTCATCTTTTTGAATGTAATGAAAAAAGCATGCGTTTAATTGCTTTAAGAATTGAAAATGAACATGTAGATTTTACAACAAAAGAAGGGTTTAATTGGTTGAGAGATAATTTACTATCAGATTCTGTTGAGTTTTTTAATGCAAAAAAAGACTATTCAGAAGATAAGTATTTAGATATATTCAAAATGATTCAATCTGGTGCGAGTATTACAAAAGGAGAATTATTCAATTATTTTTCTAAATTAGTTAAAGGTTAGATTCCTTAGAAAAAAAACGACACTCGTTTAGCCACTTCGAGTGATTTATGAGGAGCGAGCAAATTGTATCGAGAAGCTTTGTTTAGATAATTCGACTTTAAAAAGCTTCTCGATATAAAATTGCGGAAAGAGCAATGTCACTCTAACTGATACTTAGTTGTAAATAGAATTTAAGTTACTGATGTTATTTGAGATTTCTGTCTTCGCAGGAATGTGTTACTCATAACGTAAAGACTCAATAGGGTCTAATTTAGCTGCTTTCGTTGCAGGGTATAAGCCCGAAATAACAGCCACTATAAAGGCAATACTCGTTGCCCAAATCATCGCCACCCAAGGTGTTGAGAATTCAAGATCAAAACCATTAGCGACGGCTAAACCAATTAAGATTCCAAGAATAGTTCCTAACAGACCACCAAGCTGACCGATAATTATAGTTTCCATAAAAAACTGAAAGGCGATTGTTTTGCTTTTCGCACCCAGTGCTTTTCGAACCCCAATTTCACGTGTGCGCTCACTTACCGAAACTAACATTATATTCATAAGTGCAATAGTAGATCCAAAAATGGTGATAATACTAATAATCCAAGCAGCAACATACAGTGCCGCTGTATTTTGTGCCACCTGATTCAATAAATCTTCACTGCGTTCAATACCAAAATCATTTTTTTCAATAGGGTTAAGACCTCTAATATTTCGAAATGTTAATATGGCATCATCTTGCGCAGCTTCAAGCATCTCAGACTTATCAACTTTAACACTTAGACTGTAATTAATATTGGGATTCGTAAAAATAGAACGCGCTTTCTGAAGCGGCATAAATACTCGTAAATCTTGATTATTACCAAACGTGGCTCCTTTTTCTTTTAGGACACCAACCACTTTAAATTTAGATCCTCTAATACTTATAGTTTTTCCAACAGGGTTTTCAACAGGAAATAAAGATTTTTGCAAATCGCTACCAATAACACAAACAGCATTACTGTTTTGAATATCAAATACATTTAGTGAACGACCATTTTCAACCTCTAAACCAGAGTTTTCGAGATAAAATTCATTGGCCCCCAATACAGCGACTTCCGGATCTGTTTTTTTGTTCTCGTATTTTACTTCAGCAGCAGAAGTTCCATAGAATGATACGGCCACTTTTGTGAAGGGAAAGTTGTAATTATCTTCAAAATCTTTAACATCACGATAATCAATTACAGGATTTATCTTTTGACGTTCTCTACTGCTTTGGCGCTGTGCCGTAAATTCATAACGTTGAAAATTAAAGGTATTAGAACCCATAGAAGAGAAATTACTGGCAATAGTATTCTCTAAGGCAGATACTCCACTTAAAATCCCCACCAAAGCCATAATACCAATTGCAATAATTAAAACCGTAAGAATGGTTCGGAGCAGTTGACTTTTTATAGAATCGAAAGCAATTCTTATATTCTCTTTAGCTAATGAAAACATAGTTTTTTGGCGCGTTAGTTGGGTTGTTTAATCGATAAGACGACTTAAACAGCATAAAGTTACTATAAAAATGAATTATCTTAGTAAGACCTCTAAAAATTATAATATTTTTGTGACATCGGAGTCGGATTTTAAAATTCAAACTACTGTCACATTGAGCGCAGTCGAAATGCTTTGGAACTAAGAATTTTCAAAGATAATTGATGTGTGTAATTAAATAAAGTTTCACTAAAAGAGATTCCTGCTTTCGCAGGACATATTATGGCACAAAAACCAAGCATCCCAAAAGGTACAAGAGATTTTAACGCAGAGGAAGTTGCAAAGCGTTCTTATATCATGGAAACGATAAAGGAACAGTTTCAAGTTTTTGGATTTCAACCGATTGAAACTCCAAGTTTTGAAAACTCAGAAACCTTAATGGGAAAATATGGTGATGAAGGTGATCGCTTGATTTTTAAAATTTTGAATAGTGGAGAGTTTTTGAAGAAAATTTCAGACGACGATTATAATCAAAAATCGGAAAGTTTAATCACACCAAAAATATCTGAAAAAGCACTGCGTTACGACCTCACAGTGCCGTTCGCAAGATACGTCGTACAACATCAAAATGACATCGAATTCCCTTTTAAGCGCTACCAAATACAACCGGTTTGGCGTGCAGACCGTCCACAAAAAGGACGTTTTAGAGAGTTTTTTCAATGTGATGCCGATGTGGTTGGTTCTAAATCGTTGTTTCAAGAAGTAGAATTTGTTCAACTTTATGATGCTGTTTTTTCAGCTCTAAAATTAGAAGGTGTTACGATTAAAATCAACAACCGTAAAATCTTATCTGGTATTGCCGAAGTAATTGGTGCACAAGATAAACTCATCGATTTTACCGTGGCTTTAGATAAGTTAGATAAAATAGGAGAAGAGAAAGTAAAAGAAGAAATGCGAGGTAAAGGCATTTCGGAAGATGGTATTACGAAGCTTCAACCTTTATTCACTTTAAAAGGAGATTTCGGTAATCAGATTGAAAGTTTAAAATCTATTTTAAGTACATCAGAAATTGGACTAAAAGGAATTGAAGAACTCGAATTTATAAACACAGCCATTTCAAACTTAAAACTAAAAACAGCAACATTACAATTAGATGTGACTTTAGCGAGAGGTTTAAATTATTACACAGGAGCTATTTTTGAAGTCTCAGCACCAAAAGGTGTAAAAATGGGATCCATTGGAGGAGGTGGTCGTTACGACGATCTTACCGGAATCTTTGGTCTTAAAGATATGAGTGGAGTAGGGATTAGCTTTGGTTTAGATCGTATTTACTTGGTCTTAGAGGAATTGAATTTGTTCCCTTCAACCATAGCAGAATCTACAAAAGTACTCTTCATTAATTTTGGAGATAAAGAAGCGATGTTTAGCTTGGGAGCTGTAACTAAATTAAGACAAGCTCATATAAAAGCAGAACTGTTTCCAGATGCTGCGATTTCTGGTAAGCAAATGAAAAAACAAATGAATTATGCGAACCGTCGCAACATTCCATTCGTTGTAATTATGGGTGAGGAAGAATTGAAGTCCGAGGTGTTTACATTAAAAAATATGGCTTCAGGTGAACAGCATAAAGTGGAATTTGACGCGCTTTTAGACTTGTTAAAATAAAGAAAGCCTCAGCTTTTTACAAACTGAGACTTTCTAATCATCACTAACTAACTAAACTAATCAACTATAAATTTTTTGGTTATTGTGAAGCCTGAAGTCGTTTGTAATTTAACGACATAGGTTCCAGTGCTTAAATTCTTTATATTGTATTCTGAATATTTTTGAGGTTCAACGGTATTGATATTGTAAACGGATTGTCCTAACATATTATAGACACCAATCATTTTTACATCGATTTGATTGGGATTAACGACAACAATTTTTTTAATTGTATTAGAATATAAAACATCAATAGGATTTATGGTATAATCATCAATACCTAATACATCATCTTGTGTGCCGAATGTAATTTCAAAACGATTGAGATAATCACCTTTGATTAAGAAAATATCGTAACTGCCTGTTCTTAAATCATGATAGATGCCTAATTCATTATCATGTAAATACACATTCATAGCATCAGGAACATTTTCTAAAGCATCAATCAGTATAGAATTGATACCATCTGTTTTTGTTTTTATACCTAAAGGATAAGTTGCGGAAATGCCAGACTCATTACTGGCTTGGATAATGTAGGCTTCATCATTAATAAGCCAAAACATATCATCGATTTGTGTTTCGTTAATTTCCCCATCATAAGCCCAATCTACGCCTGATGATGCATTTTCGTCTATCGTTAATAATAACTGACGACGAATTGTATTTACAGAATTGAAACCTATTCTAAATTTCATACGTTGATCTTCAGTTTGGATGGTTTCGTTGGTTTCTGTAGTCGAAGAATTAGAATTCCTCATAAATATAGATGCGTTTCCTTCCTTTTTAAAAGTACGTTGGCCGTTATTAAAATTAATTGTTCCGGTGTTTTGTCCGATCACAAAAAAGCCTTGTCCAACAGGAATATGGCGTTGTGGTGCTTTGGTTGGTTCTCCATCAGATTCTAAAGTAGAAAGATTACTTCCTTTATAAGCTGCAGCAACAGAACCAGAAAAATTGTATGTGGCATAGCCTCCGTCGTAATCTTGCGCCGCATGCGTACCTCCGCCCCAATGATTCCAAAAGTATAGCGTTCCACTAATTAATGGTGAGCCATCAGGTGTTGCATCCGGACCATTATCTTTAATAAATTGTAAGGCATCTATTGCCGAAGGATATGGATTACCCACTAAATAATCGCTATTGGAAAGCAAGGGCAGATCAATATCCCCGTTATTTGGTTTCCCCGAAAACACATAGTTTTGAGGTGACGAAACCGAACCTGTCCCTGGTCCCTTCATTGTAAAACCTTCGCCAGGCAAGATAGTGCCAGTACGTCTAATATGTTGCCATGCGGAATAGTTGTTGCTTGGCAGATTGGTATATTTCCAAATCCAGTAATCTGCAATTTTAATAGGATGCGTAGCTGCTCCGTTATATCCTGAAGACAAAAATTGAATATCTGCAGGGGCATTAGGATTTGTGCCATCTTTTAAAACATCCATAACTCTAAAGTTTTCAACTTCAGAATTTATACGTCTTACAGGAGATGACCAATAATTATAGGTGTAGGTATCAGCAGTTCCTTGTTGGTCGCGTTCAATTTTACCATTAGCAATAACCTCTAAATCACTTCCTAATGTTTGAATTAATTGTGATTCGCCTTCCAAATCTATAGTTCCGGTAAGACCTAAATGGTGCGTAATGGTTAAGCCATTTCCAAGGTAGAATTCTGTGTCGCCAGTAAGTGTTAATTCATTAGCGTCAACAAATAATCCAAGGAGAGTTCTGTTATTATTTTTTTGAGTTGGTAAATACGTATTATCCATGGTTAACCTATGAGAAGTTCTAACGATATTCCAATCTATGGTTTCTTCAGGATTAACGATAGATTTAGATCCAGGTACATTTTGGAGATGTCCATTAAGCCACGAAGTGTCAGCAGCCCAATCTCCATCTTGCTTTGATGTGTAAGGTAGAGGAGCTGTTTCTTTATCAACAGTTAAAAGATGTTTTAGGTAGCCGTTATTATTGTTTCCAGAAGCGTCAATAGTATTTTTATAAGTGAAATTAGACATTGGGTAATAAGCCGCTAAATCTGACCAAGGAATTGTATTAATTTCATTTTTAGAAACTGAAATTGGTAACGCTTTCCCAATAACTTGTCCAGAATCATTAGTAATTTCCTGATTCATTATATAACGCAATTGGTCTTCAGTCAGAGATGTATTCCAAATTTGGACTTCATCGATATGACCTTTAAAATGTTGAATCGGTAATCTTTTTCCGGCAGCTGCAATATGAAACGATTCATTTGTAGCTGTAGGTGCCGTTTTTTCAGCAGTATTATCTAATACACCGTCAATGAATATTGAGACTTGTGAGCCATCATACGTAACAGCAATATGGTGCCATTTGTTATCTGGGATTGAAGTGAAAGATGTAAGTGATTGACTATGCTCATTTTTCCACTTTATATTGATTTTATTGGTATCGGTCAATGTTAAGTCATAACCTTCAGTAAATGCGATATCTCTTTTAGAAAGTATAGAAACATGACCAGTATTTGAGGTCTCAGACTTAATCCATGCAGAGATAGTAAAGCCAGAAGGATTTAAATCTAATGTGTTTTGCATATCGATATAACTATCTGTGCCGTTAAAGTATATGGCGCGTTCTTCTGCAATCTGAGGTGAAAAACCAAAGGTTATATAGGATGAGTTATTAAAGTTGTAATCGGTTTCTAAGTACCCATTGTCATCTAAGTTGAGAATTCTAAAATCGACATTAGAATCAAAGGTGTTCGAATTAGAAATAAGCATATAGTAACTACCCAAAGTACTTGCGTTATTTATCGCTTCTTGTGGTATTTTAATATTTAGCTTTGGAATGAGTTCACCTTGTTTTACAATTTTCCAAGTACGTTGTATAGCCGTATATGAGACATTGGTTGTAAGCTCTGAAGGTGTTTCAGAACTAAGATTAACGCTTACAGGCAAGGATCTTGGGTTTAAAGAAGCACCGTTATTTCCCCATATAAAAGAATTGTGAATGGTACTCGCTAAATTATTAAAGCTTGTGGTGTTTGCAGTAAAATCGTCGGCTAAGCTAATGATAAGCATATCAGGGTAATTGCTGAAACGAGAAGTTCTTGTTGAAGAAGATAAAAATGTGTTTGTGTTTTTTAGATTTTGTATTGACGAGACGTTATAATTATAACCTTCTAATTGCGATAAATCGCTTTGATCAATAGTTTTAGAATTTAACTTTTTAGCCCCATCTAACTGCTGAGCATAACTAGAGATAACAACTAGTCCTAAAAGGTAAAAAAATGATGTAATTCTTTTCATTAGATTTGGGGTGAATGAAATAATTATGGGGCGAATATAATATTATTTTTGGATTTTAATCCATAAAAGGTAAAAAAAATCCGATGAAATGCGTTTTTATGAAGGATTACAGCTTGAAATAGGAATGAGATCCATATCTTAATTTTATAATTACAACCTCTACATTGTGGGGAAATGAATGCGTCACATTGAAAAATTCTCTGAAGTTTTGTAAATGCTTAAATTAAAATTTTATAATCAATGCATATAATTTAGAAAAAAATACCCGCTAACGTGTATTTTAAATACTAATGAAAGATTATAATTTACACGTAATTATTTTGCTAAAAGTGTTGTTCATAGTGATTTCAATAGTCTTGTCGAAAATTTGTAGAATTTAAAGACACCATAGGAAGAATTTAATTACATTGTTCGCTTTTAAGTAATTAGCTATTACGTATTTATGGGGGAAATAAAATATAACCTACTGATGGTTGTCGGTTTGGTTTTTGGTATAATTGGAGCAGTTAATATTTCAGATCGAGTTCTTTCTAAGAAGAATATATCTGAAATAACGAAAGTAGAATCAGTTCTTTTACTGCCAAGTGCAAATATCACAGGCGGTGCAACGGTTTGTCAGAATGCTGACTCTCCTCCTCAAATCACTTTTACGGGATCGGGAGGAACAAGACCATATATATTTACTTACAGAATAGGTGCTGGACCTAATCAAACTGTTACAACAACGGGAAATAATGATTCTGTATCAATAGGGGCTAGTACAAATAATGTTGGCGTATTTAACTATAATCTATTGTCTGTTGAGGATGATGAAGGTGATTCGGACAATGCTAACGGTAGTGTTCAAATTGTTGTGATACAATCACCAGATGCTACAATGAATGGTCCTGGGCTTAGTACATATGAAGGCTTACCTGTTTTTAAAATATGTGTAAACGAGACTTCTGAATTTACATTTACAAACGCAACGAACACTTCATCATTAAATACAAACTACACTATAAATTGGGGTGATGGTTCGCCTGATTTTCAAAACACTAGTTGGTCTATATTAAACCATACTTATGATGTCGGTATTTATAATTTAGTTTATACTATTGAGGGAAATAATAGCTGTACAACAGTTAAGAATTATACGATTTTTGTAGGATCTAATCCAGCAGTTTCATTAGGTAATCCTGGTAATACTGATATTTGTAATATTAGTCCACTAACATTTCCTATTACAGGAACAGAAAATAATCCGCCAGGAACGGTTTATACTGTTACTTTTAACGATGGATCTACTCCACAAACATTTAATCATCCTCCTCCGGCTAATGTAACCCATACATTTACAACATCATCTTGTGATACTGTTAGTTCAGATGGAACAAATACTTACCAAAATTCATTTTCAGCAATAATTGTTGCATCTAATCCTTGTAGTACCTCGTCAGTAGGGGTTGTTCCTATATATGTGTCTATAGCTCCAGAAGCAGATATTGAAGTTCCTGACGTTGCTTGTACAAATACTCAAGTATGTTTAGAAAATTTGTCTATTGGAGATGAAAATTATGGTTCAGGTAATAGTTGTGATACAAGTCCTAAGGTAATTTGGGATATTTCACCCGCAGTTGGTTATACTATATCCAGTGGTTCTTTAGGAGATGATTTTGGTTTAGCAGATCCTAATTTATGGATTTCGGGCAGTGATAATTTGTGCTTAAATTTTATAGATACAGGTACATATACAGTTACATTAAAAACAGGGAATAGATGTGGAATGGATACTGTAGTAAAGACTATTTGTGTCGAAGAAGATTTAGTTCCTATTTTTACAACAAACCTAAATGAAGGCTGCGGACCAATAGAAGTAAATACAACAAATACTACAGATGAATCCGAAAGTTGTGTACCACCAACATATTCATGGGAAGTCCTCTACACCTCAGAATTTTGTGGGACTTCAGAATCTTGGAGTTTTACGAATGGTACAGATGAAAACTCTGAAAACCCTTCATTTCAGTTTGATACATCAGGAACCTATGAAATCATCATGACTGCGACAAATTCTTGTGGTGATGTTTCAACTTCCCAATTTATTGAAGTTAAGCGACCACCAACAGCCGTATTAGATCCTATTGCAGATGCTTGTGGTTCTTTAACTTTTAATCCTGTTGCTACAGTAGATACGTGTGCACCAGTTTCAGACACTATAACTTATAGTTGGTTGTTTCCAGGAGGTTCTCCTGCAGCCTCAGATCAATTAGATCCAGGACTAATAAATTATACAACGGTTGGAGATTATACGGTTACGTTTAGTATCACAAATGCTTGTGGTACAACTACAGAAACGGAAACATTTTCAGTGAATGATTCTCCCACAATTACAAATACCGATGTGTTACAAACCATTTGTTCTGGGGCTTCAACAACGGCGATTATCTTAACCTCAGATGATGCGAGTACAACGTTTAGTTGGTCATCTAATAATCCAACAGGACTAACAGGTTATATACCAAGCGGAACAGCTAACACAATTCCTGCGCAAAGTATTATCAATTCTACAGCATCTCCAATAACATTGGTATATACGGTTACGCCAGAAATTAATGGTTGTGAAGGATTGCCTGTTGATTTTGAGATTATTGTAGAACCAGCGCCATTAATTGCGGTGCAGCCTTTATCTAATGGAGTTTGTCAAAATGGAACTACAGCAGATTTATCGGTAGCCTATCAAGGTACAGGCACTCCAGTTTACCAATGGTATGAAAATTCTGTAAACAATACCACATCAGGAACTGCTATTGCAGGAGCAACCTCAGCCACATTTTCTCCACCAACAGGCACGGTTGGTATAACGTATTATTATGTTCGTATTACATTTTCTTCTGGTGGTTGTAATGAAATTATATCAGATACCGCAGAAATTGAAGTGGCCAATGCGCCGCAAATAGATACGCAACCATTAAACTCACAATCCATATGTGTTGGTGGTAGTTCAGAGGAACTTTCAGTTATTATTTCTGGTGGATCAGGAAATGCAACATACCAATGGTTTAGTAATACCACAAATAGTAATTCTGGTGGCACTTTAATTTCTGGAGCAACAGGGTCAACGTATTCACCTCCTGTATTTAACACGGTTGGGACATTTTATTATTATGTAGAAATTTCTTTTATATCTAATGGCTGTTCAATGCTCTTAAGTGATGTTTCTGAAATAGAGGTCGTTGAAGATCCTGTGATAACAACACAACCTATAGATTTTCAGAGTTTATGTCAGAATTCTGCGGTTCAAGATTTGGAAGTTACTGTTTCTGGTGGTTTAGGTACTTTATCTTACCAATGGTATGTGAGTACAATAAACGGTGCCACTTCCGGAACATCAATAGCAGGAGCAACATCAAACATTTATACTCCTCCAACAACCACGGTAGGAACACTGTATTATTACTGTGTCATAACCCAAGATGTTTCAGGTTGTGACGTGACAAGTGCCATCGCTGAGATTGAAATTAGTGCAGGCGCACAGTTTAGTGCACAACCTATGTCTGATGAGATATGTTTAGGTGAAACCACTCCCGCTTTAACAGTCGCTTATACCAATGGCACAGGTACAGCAACATACCAATGGTATCGAAATGGAGTAGATGATACTGCAACTGGTACTGCTATTACAGGTGCAATTTCAGATACATACAACCCAGAAGTCACTTCAATCGGAACGACGTACTATTATGCGGTCATTACGTTTAGTTCTGGTGGTTGTACTGAAATCATTTCAACTACAGCAGAAATTATTATTAATGAAACGCCAATTATCGATGATGCAGATCTGTTGATTTGCAGTGGTAATACGTTTCAGTTTTTTCCAGACACAACGAATACAGGTGATATTGTGCCCTTAAATACATTGTACACTTGGACGACTCCTGTGGTTAGTCCTGCAGGAAGCATAACAGGAGCCACAGCGCAATTAACACCAATAGCAACGCTATCTCAGTTTTTAGAAAATACAACTACCAATTCCGCAACCGTAACATATACGGTAACGCCAGTCTCAGGAAATTGTCCTGGTTTAGATTTTGAAGTTGTGGTTACGGTGAATCCATCCATTTCAGTAACGTCGAGCGTGATTCATAATTTATGTTATCAAGTGAATACCGCAACTATAGATATTACCATTGTCGGTGGTATTCCATTTTCAACAGGAAATGATTATAATGTCACTTGGACAGGGCCAAACGGATTTTCTAGCACAGACCAAAATATTTCTAATCTTGAAGCTGGGGATTACACATTAGATATTGTAGATGATGGAGGTTGTCCATATTCTGAAATTATAACCATTACAGAACCAGATGAATTATTATTTAGCGCTGTAGATTTTGATGTCGAAACTATTTCATGCTTTGGTGCAAATGATGGTGAAATAAGCATTGAGGTTTCAGGTGGAACTCCACCTTATATGTATACTTGGACATTGAATGGTGCTCCATTTTCTACAGATGAAGATTTGACTGACCTCGGACCGGGAGATTACAACATTTCAGTAACTGATGCTAATTCTTGTGGACCAATAGCGCTTACTTTTAATGTGGAAGAACCAGATGAATTAGAAGTGACTTTAGATTCTAAAACAGATGTCTTATGTTTTGGTGATGCTACAGGAATAATCTCTGTAAACCTCATTGGAGGTCGAACGGATTACACATATGCTTGGACCGGACCGAATGGTTTTTTAAGTACAAATCAGAATATAGATACATTAATCGCAGGAATATATAATCTTACGGTCACAGATAATTCCGGTTGTACAGATACTTTAGAGGTCGAGATTCTTCAAAATGATCAAATAGATATCGATATTAGTGTAACACAAATTGTATGTTATGGGGATAATGATGGATCAATTATTATTAATTCAATTTCAGGTGGTGTTTCACCCTATACAGTTGCATGGAGTAATTTAGGATCAGGTTATAGTCAGACTAATTTATCGGGTGGTACTTATACAATAACCATTACAGATGCTGAAAATTGCGAACGTCAATTTCCTGTGATAATCGATGAACCTCCTGTGTTTTTAATTGATCCCGAAGTGACACAAATGTCTTGTGCTGGTGAAAATGATGCGAGTATCACTTTAAATTTTGTTGGAGGCATTGATCCTGTAACACTAGTTTGGGATGATGACCCTACGGCCGGAACAGAACGAAATAATTTAGCACCAGGCACTTATACTGTGACCATTACAGATGGTGTACCTTGTGTTATTCAAGAGAGTTTTACCATCCATAATATTTTACCATTGGCTTTATCTACAACAATTACTAATGCCTTAGAATGTGAGGATGCTAATAGCGGTGCCATTAATTTACTTATACAAGGAGGAACACCGCCTTTTAATGTGGTTTGGTCTAATGGTTCAACGACTGAAGATTTAGTTGATGTACCACCAAATACATACATAGCGACAGTTACAGATGTTAATGGCTGTACCATTGAAGGCAGTTGGGAGGTGACACGATTTGAGCCTTTGGTTTTAAATGTTGAAGAGCAAGTTGATGTGAATTGTGATGCCAGAACTATAGATCAAACGTTTATAGCTATAGCAAGTGGCGGAGTACCACCATTTCAATATAGCTGGTCTAGCGGAACAGTTAGTGGTGTTAATAATGAACTTATGACGACTGATGAAAATGGCTTAGTCATTTTAGAAGTTACGGATAGTTTTGGGTGTTCTATCAATTACACTTATAATGTAGAGTTAACTACTTTTGGTGATGCAGATTATGATACCTCTTCTTTTGGCTATTTAAATTATGGTATTTATGCGATTCAAGATCCGATTGAATTTATAAATGAAGCCACAGGGCACTATGAAACCATACTGTGGGACTTTGGAGATGGTAGTTTTTCGGGTGAAGAAAATCCATTTCACACATATTTTACACCAGGAAGTTATGTGATAAAACAAACCGTTACCTATCCTTTTGGTTGTGTGTACGAAAAAACAATTACCCTAATTATTGAAGAAGGTTATAAATTAATAATGCCAGATGCGTTTACTCCAAATGATGACGGTATAAATGATTTCTTTGGACCTGTTTACATCGGACTCAATAGTTTAGAAATGACGGTCTTTGATACTTGGGGAAGTCTTATTTATAAAGAGTCGGGTGATGCAATACGCGGATGGGATGGTAAAGTGAAAGATGAAGAAGCCGAAAACGGAAATTACTATTACACTTTTACGGCCAAGACTTTTTACGGAAATGAAATTAAGAAACAAGGAGCTTTTGTATTTATCAAATAAAACCGAAATGACATTGAAAAGAATTATAAGTATTATAGCGGTTTTGGTGGGGATTCAAGCACAAGCTCAAGATCCTATTTTTACACAGTCTAACTATATACAAGAAACGATAAATCCTGGGTTTTCAGGTTTTGAAGATAGCGATAGAATAGCTGCCGGAGTCTTAAGCAGAACACAATGGCCAAATTTAGATCTAAGAGTCGATACGCAATATGCCTATCTCAATAAATCGTTTGATTATGGTCCAAGTTTGGGTTTCGGAGTTGGAGTAAATTTCTTAAGACAACACGAAGCATTTAGCAAATACAATTATTATCAACTTAATGCTAATTATGCACACCGAGTTAATCTTGATGGTGGTTGGTATTTTAGACCCGCTTTAGAAGTCGGTCTTGGGTTTAAAGATGTAGGGTTTAGTAATCTTACTTTGGCAGATCAAATAAATATTAATTCGGGTGTTGTGAATCCTGTGTCTGTAGACCCACTGAGTAATACTTTAGATAATGTGTTTTTTGGAGATATTTCTGCAGGTTTTGTTTTTGAGAGAGAAGAGTTCAATGGATTAACCTATTGGTTTGGAGCTTCTGCTAAGCATC
Organism: Winogradskyella pacifica; assembly: GCF_013403915.1. GTDB lineage: Bacteria > Bacteroidota > Bacteroidia > Flavobacteriales > Flavobacteriaceae > Winogradskyella > Winogradskyella pacifica. The sequence continues at coordinate 53,513 of NZ_JABFDI010000007.1, read as the reverse complement.
TCAATCGTCCTAATATTTCATTTGTAGATGGAGAAGAAGTGCCCTTAGATATTTTCTATTCCTTGCATGGTAATTTTAGATTTCCATTTATGAATGATTACAGCATCATGATGACCGCTAATTACATGCAACAAGGCGAATATAATCGTTTAGATATCGGGGCATTGTTTGTTGTTAATCAATTCCTTGTTGGTGTGACTGCAGCTACCAATCCGGCTAAAAATGATGAGAACAGTCACATTTTAACCTCTGTCAATGGGTTCTTTGGGTTAGAGTTTACAGAGTTTAGGTTCGGGTTGTCGTATGATATGAATACCTCTAAAATAGGACGAACCAATGGAGTCTATGAGGTGTCAGTAACCTATTTGTCCCCTTGTAGACGTTGTAAAACAAATCGTAGTCGCAAACGTTAAAACCACTTTAGACTAGTTAAACTTTCGTTTTTGAAACCATAAATCAGATAATGAAATATTAATGTTTAAGGTGTTTACATATTCTTGAATTAGAATACTATCTGTAGTTCCTTTTTTAGCTAGGGTATAAGAAACATTTAATAGCGATTGTTTACCAATAGGCAAACCAATACCAAAGGAAGCGGAATAGGTGTCAATATTGGTGTCATCGACTTTAAGGTAACCCGAATTGTAATTTAATCCCATTCTAAAATCCACACGTTTCCAAAATTTATAACTCGTTGGGTCTACAGCATAAGACGCTCCTAAGCCAAAAATATTTTGATCGGTATAATCTCCTATGGCATCAGACTGATTTGTAGCTCCCCAGAAATTTTTCTTATAATCAGCAGTTAATAGTAGATTCTTAAATTTTGTGCTATAACCAAAGCCTAGTTTTAAAGGGAGATAAAAACTATCAACGGATTCGTCTTCTGTTTCTTCCAATATACTGTACGCGGCATTTGAATATTTGCCAACAAGAACATCTTTTGTACCTTTTAATACGGTAGGTAAATCTAAAGTCAAGCCAAAATTATGTCTGTCTAATAACTTGTATTGTAAACCGACCCCCAATTGCGCACCACTATAATAATTAGTTTCGTTAATTTCTAAATAACTGTTTGTGGTTACTATGGATTCATTTTCTTCTATTTTTCCAAATAAATACGATGCTTTTATACCTACATTAAAATTTTTGAAGACTGTTCTGGCATAATCTAATCGTAATTCACTTATACCACCATTACCGCCTATGTTCGTTGTAAATTGTTCTGAACTACCTTCAATATTATTCTCCAAACCAATTAAGGAGTACCCAACAGTAGTAGATGGTTTTAGAGTTAAACCAATACCGTAGTCGTTGTTATGATTAAAGGCTATTGAGATATTGGTAAAATTGTAGGTTGTTCTTTGTTCACTGACGTTGTCGCCCGTAAGATTATTGAATTCCGCAGCACCACCAAAATCAAAGGTGATTTCATTTTCTTTTAGAGTAGCAAAAGCAGCAGGATTGTAAAGATTAATACCATAGTTAGCATCTAAGGAAATACCAGTATTACCTAGTCCACTATTTCTACCTGTACCAGAATTACTTTCTACACCCAAACCAAAAAGCGAGTATGGTGAGCCCGTTAGGTTACTAGACTGAGAGTAACCTTGTAACCCAAACAGTAGTACGAAAAACATTAGGGATGGATATTTATTCATATAGTGCATAGGTTATAACTAATTTGGTATTAAAGCCAGATCGCTGACTGTCGTTAAAAATGGTTTTATTAATAGTAGAATTATAGTCTGTAGGAATTAAAATAAGGGCATCTTTAGTCACAGGACTCTCACTTAGTTTTTGATCTATAAAATCTATAACAGGTACTGTAAATGCAATTTGATTAAATTCTGAATCTACATTAGTTGTAGTTGCGGTGACCACATCTACACTATTACTAATTTGGCTAGCTAAATCATTATTTTGATCTATAGTATATAGTAACAATGTTTCGCTTAAAGGGTGAATATCAGAATGTGATGCTGAATTCGGTTCTATATAAAGTGTGGCATCTAATATGGTGCCTTCTACACCTAAGTTATATAACTCTTTAATTGTTGGAAATTCAATTCGAGTTACATACCCTGTGCCAGCTTGGTTGTAACTAATATTTCCACTTTCCGATGACGATAAATTGTATTCTTGGCCATCAATAGCTTCTAGAGGTAAGCCTGTAACATCACTTTCTATGTGATTATAATAGGTGTTAATCGACATATCATAGGTGTATTCATCGGTTACTAACTCATCTGGAATGGTATAATAAAATCGAAGGTAACTAGTGCTAATGTCTGTTGAAAAGCCAATGACAGAAGCATTGTCATCTGTGCCAGGTTGTATGGTTAGTCCTTTTAATTGCTGGTATAAGGATTCTTGATCTGTAATATTGTTATCTCTAATAGCATTAAATAGGTTTTCACCAAAGCTGTAAGGTAGCGTTATAGAAATCGAATCTCTATTTGGAGTTGGGTAGTACGTTTTCTGGGCTAAAGGAGTTGTTTCGTAAGCCGTCTCTGTGGTGTTGTAGAAAAAGGTGTCATCAGAACTCATTTTGTCGGTGAGTTTATGAATATTAAGAGTGGCCACCTGCGTGGTGTCATTGTAATAGTAGGTGTCATACCCAAGCACTAAACCAACACTATCTAAAATAGCATCATTATCTAAGTAATAAGAAGAAGGACTAATCTGAATATAAGTTGAGGTATTTGCAATTCCCATATCATCATCCTGATATTTACCAACTAATAAGCGCTCGCTTGTTGAGGTTGTAATAGAATCAAATTTCATAGTCGATAGTTTTACAGAAAACGTATCAATAGATAACACCCTTATGTTGGTACCTGTAAAGTCTTCACCTGCAACTAAGTTTTCATCTTCAGCGTCTGCAGAACAAGATATGATGACCATTAAAGTGATAATAACTGTCAGTAATTTTAGAAAGGATTTCAGCATTTGTTTTGTATAATTTCTACAAATCAACTACCCAATTGAGGTAATAAAAAGTCTAATATACCTATGGCATATATGTATCTACAAAAAGGGACATTTATACGATTAAAATTCATAATTGGTTTTGTAGATTAAAATTTGGGGTTTGTCTATAAAAAAAGAGTCTAGGTATATTTTGTAATTGTTGTAAAAGATTGTGGTAGTAAGTTAGCAGCCGATGAGAAAAAAGACATTACATTATTTAACCTTTAGCCTAGTCTCTATGGTGTCGTATGGGCAGAAAATGTTCACTACTACCCATGCAGGAGATGTAATGGCATTAGAGTATAGCAGTTATCTTAATTTGAACGACGTTCAATTAGATACGAAATCAGTAACTATAGATTTTACATCTGTATTAGATAAACCAACCATTGGTTTTGGTATGAGCTACACTAATAATAGTTTAGATTTTGATGCGTACGATCGGTTTCACGATTATAGTGCATTTGAAGAATTACACAGTATAGAGCTATTTGCAAGGTATAAAAAAGCGCTACGTAATAATTGGGATGTAAATGTCACTGTAGCACCGTATGTGTCTTCAACATTTAATGAAGCCATTTCTAGCGACGATTTTATATTGAGTTATGCAGGAAGCTTTACAAAGACTTGGGATAAAGACGGACTTAAATCATCCTTAAAAATAGGTGCAGGTTACGGTTCATTGTTTGGTAAGCCTAATTTTTACCCTTTACTATCGTATTCTAAACATGTCAATGACAAATTGAGATACGAAATAGGAATGCCTGTAACAGGTGTGTTTTATAAACTAAACGAGCAGAATAGTTTTGATTTTAAAGCAGAACCCGAATCTATTTATGCTAATAATACTTCAGACTTTAGCATGACAAATAATGAGGTCGTTTATAATTCTGAACTAGAATTTAAAGCCTTGAAATTAGGATTGGGATATCAATTCCGTTTTGATGATAATTGGTCTACCCATTTTAATATGGGGTATTTATTAGCAAGTGAGCTGACGTTAAGTGAAAACGATAATACCATATATGATTTTGATTCTAAGGAATCATTATCCTTAAACATAGGAATTAGTTTTAATATAAATAAGAAGTAAAATGAGAAAAATGAATAACAAATCAGCCATAAGATTACTTTATTTCGGTGCCGTATTGGCGTTGTTTTCTAGTTGTAATAGTGATGACGATGATGATGACACTTTAGGAAACTGGGTAAAGAAATCGACATTTAATGAAGAGTCGAGAAGCAGCTCTACAGCTTTTACCATTGGTAATGTTGGCTATATGGGAACCGGTTATGATGGTAGTGATTATTATAAAGATTTTTGGGCTTATAATATGGATACCAATTCTTGGCAACAATTATCAGACTTTCCTGGATTAGAAAGAAGTTCTGCAACATCTTTTGCTATCGGTAACGATGGTTACGTGGGTACAGGTTATAATGGTGATACTAATGATGAGCTGTCTGATTTTTATAAATATAATGTCGATACTAATAGCTGGACAACCATTGCCGATTTCGGTGGTTCAGCAAGATACGGTGCCGTTGGATTTGGATCTGATTCCTATGGTTATGTAGGTACAGGAAACGACGGAAGTGATAAAAAAGACTTCTGGAAATACAACCCAATTTCAGATTCGTGGGAGGAAGTGTTTGGTTTTGGAGGAGACAAAAGAAAAGATGGTGTCACCTTTACAATTGGCAACGACGTCTATTTAGCAACAGGTGTCAGTAATGGAGTGTACGAGACTGATTTTTGGTCATTTAATTTAGATACTGAAGCCTGGACGCAACTTACAGATGTTGATGACGATGACGAGGACTATGTGTACCGATCCAATGCTGTAGCTTTTACAATGAATGGTAAAGGTTATGTGGCCTGTGGTGAATATTCTGGAAGTTTAAGCACGGTTTACGAATATACTCCATCGTCTGGAAGCTGGGTAGAAAAAACACCTTTTGAGTTGTTTGCAAGGCGTGATGCTATAGCGTTTAGTGATGGTGCCCGTGCCTTCGTAGCCCTAGGTAGAAACGGTACTTTGTATTTAGATGATAACATGGAGTTTTTCCCTAATGCAGAACAAGACGACGACGATAATTAAAATATAAAGGGAGATTAGATTGGTTGATGGGCTATTACTTTAGTGATTGAGAGTAATAGCCAACTTAGAGTCAGGAGAATGTTGATATCCTTCATTAATTCTGACTCTTTTTTTAATAATATATGAGATGAAAAATAAGTATAACAGTAAAGCTGTATTTTTAGGCATTATAATTTTATGTGTAGCATTCTTTTATTTCCAATCTGGAAATGTTGAAAAGAATGCCGTAAATGAAACATCTTTTGCTTTACAGGTAATAGAACAAGATAGCTTTTGGATCTATGAGGTGTATAATGACGATAATTTATTTATTCGTCAAGAATACATTCCTGCCGTAAAAGGACAACAAGGTTTTACATCTAAAGCAGATGCCGAAAAAATCGGAAATCTTGTAATGCGTAAGCTTATAGAAAACAAAATGCCTGTGGTTAGTATAAAAGATTTAGATGCTAATGCCATACATTTTAAGCGAATATAAAAGACGTTATTAAATAGTACATGCTAACTAAAAACATATCTTATAAAGAATTTATTGTACATATCCTTGTTTGGCTTTGTATTAGTATATTTCCTTTATTAACGGCTTATCTAAATTTAGGTAAAATTCCTCATGAGGTGTTTTTAAAACAATTAATGAACCCCATTTTGTTTTATGTTAACTACTTAGTTCTTGTTCCCTATATTTTACTAAAACGCAAACTGTTCCTCTACATTGTAGTGTCTATTTTATTTTTGGCACTCTATAATTATGTGAGTGAAGTGTTAATTTCAAACCCAATAAGAGATGAGTTCAGAAATATGGGTATGCGCTCTAATAGACCAGGAGGGCCTTTTGGTATACGACATGCTATACCTTTAGTCTTTTCATTAACTATTTTTCTTTTAGGTGGTATTTTTAGTTTGGTTGTAGACTTTTATAAACGCGATCGGTTGTCTAAAGAATTAGAAAATGAACAAAAAGAGATTAAGTTACAGTTTTTAAGAAATCAATTAAATCCGCACTTTTTATTCAATTCACTTAATAGTATTTATGCTTTAGTGAGAAGTAAATCTGATGATGCACCAGAAGCAGTAATAACATTATCAGAGTTAATGCGCTATATGCTTTATGAAGCAGGAAATGAGCAAGTCACATTAGAGAAAGAAATAAATTACATTAAGAATTATATTGCGTTACAGCGGTTGCGACTCAAAAATACTGAAGCTGTTAAACTTAACATAAAAGGAGAGACAAGAAATTTAAAAATCTATTCTTTGCTATTAATTTCCTTTATTGAAAATGCGTTTAAGTACGGCACAGATTATAAAGGAAATACACATATAGATATAAAAATAGTCGTCGACAATAATAAATTAAGCTTAAACGTAGAAAATATAATAGGCTTATATAAACGCGACGATAAGAACTCTGGAGTCGGATTAGAGAACATAAAAAATCAACTAAATTATTTGTATAAAAACAATCATGAGTTGGCCATAGAAGAAGACAATTCGTATTACAGAGTGCATCTAACCTTAAATTTAAATGACAATGAAGTGCATAATAATTGATGACGAGCCGTTGGCAATAGATGTCATCGCATCCTATTGTCAGGCTTTAGGAGCAGTAGAGGTGATTAGCACATTTACAAATGCCATTGAAGCTTTAGATTTTATAAATAATAACCGTATCGATTTGGTGTTTTCTGATATTGAAATGCCAAATATTTCGGGTATTGAACTGATACGATCTTTAGAAGGTAAAGTACCTTACTTTATTTTTACAACTGCTTACCCAGAATATGCTTTAGAAGGTTTTGACCTCAATGCTGTGGACTACTTAATGAAGCCCATTCCGTTTCCCAGGTTTTTAAAAGCGGTAAACCGCGTTAAAGAGATGATGAAGCTCAATGAAGTGAGTACATCTGTCAATGTGTCTTCAGCAGGTGGTGAGGCTTCAACGCACGAAGATGATTTCATTTTTGTAAAATCGGAGTACGAAAACGTAAAAATAGACATTAAAGAGATTAAACATATTCAAGGTTTAAAAGACTATTTGAAGATTCATTCAGAAAACGCGAAACCTATTTTAACCTTAATGAGTTTCAAAGAGATGCAATCTAAATTACCCGAAGCAATGTTTATAAGAGTGCATCGCTCGTACCTTGTTAATGTCAATAAAATCACCTCTATTCAAAAAAATAGAATTATAATTAAAGAAGAACGCATTCCAATAGGTGAAAGCTATAAATCCATGGTGTATAGTCGCTTAAATATCTAGTGATTAATTCAAATCCCAAATTAGAGGTAGTACAAAATAGACAATTAATGTGATGAGTAAAATAGAAATCACATTCATCCAGATGCCTTTTTTAACCATATCTTCTATTTTTAAATAGCCCGAGCCAAAAACCACCGCATTTGGAGGCGTAGCAACAGGAAGCATAAAAGCGCATGAAGCTGCTAAAGTTGCACTTACCAGTAAGATATAAGGATGCACATTTATAATGGCAGCTAAGGATACCAACACAGGCAATAGCATTGCTGTAGTCGCCATGTTAGATGTAATTTCAGTTAGAAAGTTAACCGAAGCAATTAAGACTAGTAGCAGAATAAAAAGAGAAACGCCAATTAAAGAGGTTAGTTGATTGCCAATCCAGATGGCCAAACCACTCGATTCAAAGCCATTGGCTAAAGCCATGCCACCACCAAAAAGTAGCAAAATACCCCAAGGTAATTTTACGGCATCTTCCCAAGAGATTAAAGCCTCATTTCCTTTTTTATTCGGAATTAAAAACAAAATAACAGAGGCCATCATTGCAATAATAGTATCGTCAATTGCTGGTAACCATTGCGTTAATATAAACGATCTGCTAATCCATGCTATGGCTGTAATGGTAAAGACTATGAGAATCACTTTTTCCTCATAAGACGTTTTTCCTAAGGCATTCAGCTGATTTTCAATTTCTTTTCGACCACCAGGAAACTCTTTTTGTTCAAATTTGAAGGCAAATCGGGTTAAATAAAACCAACAAATAATCAGCAAAATAACACTTATAGGAAATCCAAACATAAACCATTGCGAAAATGTAATTTCGGTATTATAAGTACTTTCAACCACACCAGCTAAGACTAAATTTGGTGGTGTACCAATAAGCGTGGCCATACCGCCTATGGACGCACTATAGGCAATAGCCAGCATTAAGGCTTTTCCAAATATTAAATTCTCATTAGCTTTTGTTTTGGGGTTATCCTGTAGTTGTAAAACAATAGCGATACCAACAGGTAAAATCATTACTGCTGTGGCGGTATTAGAAATCCACATGGATAATAAGGCCGTCGCCACCATAAATCCAAGAATTATACGACTGACATTAGTCCCAACAATTTTAATGATGTTTAGGGCAATCCGTTTGTGTAAATTCCATTTTTCAATGGCAATAGCGAGTATAAAACCTCCTAGAAATAGGAAGATGTACTTATGACCATAAGCCGCTGTAGTACTACTTAAAGATAGGCCACCAGATAAAGGAAACAATACAATAGGCAATAAAGCGGTGACAGGTATTGAGATCGCTTCAGTAATCCACCAAACGGCGATCCAAGCAGTAGAGGCTAGAATAGCATTTGCGGATTCGCCTAAGCCTTCAGGGTAACAAAAAAGCTTAATCAGTATAAATAATAATGGGCCTAAAACGAGACCAATCTTCTGTTTTGTTGATTTCATAACTTTTATAACGAATGGTTAGTAGTTTTTTAAGGTACTAATTTTCCTATTTTTTATTGAATTTCTTTTATGGTGAAATTCTAGCTGTAAGGTATTGTATTATCCCGATATTTCAATTTAGGCGGTTAACTAAAAGATGTGATTTTTCCTACTTGTGAGGGTTAAGTAATTGAAATTCAGTTAAAAAATAAATGATAACTTTTTAGTTTTAATTGGAGTAACTGATGTTTATACTGTTCCTTTGTAATCCCAAATCTACTAAAAATGAAACTATTTTACCTTACGGCCATGGCTGTGGCTTTTTGTTACACAACAAAAGCTCAAGACTTATCTAGTACTTTGCATGTAAGTGCTGGTACAACAGTTACTGTGTCATCGGGCACTAAAATTTCTACAGAAGAAGTAAACCTCAAATCCACATCAGATAGCTTTGCATGCTTATTTCTAAATGGGGATTTAGACGCCTCTACAGTAGTTAATTATGATCGTTATGTTAATGTTATTGGTACATCTGGTGAAAACGGAGGTAACGATTTAATTTCGCTACCAGTAAAAACAGTGGCATCTGCTACTTTTGCTGATTTTTTAACCTACACTGATGGACTAAATGCAAATCTAACGATTATACCCAACTCACCATCGCTTCCAACGTTATTTGCCTTTGGGCCTTATAACAACACTAATCAATCCTACACCAATTATAATTCAGCTACAGATGGAGGTGTTATACTTAAAAGAGGAGTAGGGTATAGAGCTGCTAGTTATAGCGGGCAGACCGTAAGATTTACGGGTACAGTATCTAAGGTGTCAGAAACTGTTGAGATCTCTACAACTAATAATGCATGGAACTCAATAGGTAATCCCTACCCAACATTTATAGATTCTCAAGCTTTTCTATCTGCAAATTCTGCAGTATTAGATCCAAATGCAGTAGCGATCTATGCTTATAATAATGGTGCGGATACCGATATAGGAGCCGGAACCTTTGGAAACTTTACAATTATTAATGGACTAACGGAAACAGTTGTAAATATTGCACCAGGACAAGCATTCTTAGTAGCAAATGATCCTGCTGATCCAACAAACATAATAAGCTTCACTACGGCTATGAGAACTTATGAAGGAACGGATGATTTTATATTAGGTAGAGCGACCAATCAAAACCAAATGCTACGCCTTCAAGTTGAAAATGGTACGGATGATTTTGCAACAGAAATTTACTATAATGCTAATTCAACTTTAGGTTTAGATCCAGGATACGATGCAATACTTTATAATGGAGTTGGTTATAATTTATTAGTGTATTCTCATTTGGTAGAAAATAACCTCGGCAAAAATATGGCTATTCAAAGTCTTGGGTTTGACAATCAAAATGATGTTAGCATTCCTCTTGGACTTAAAGCAGCGCAAGGGCAGCAGATTACATTTAGTATTGAGGCATCTACATTGCCAAGTGAGATTGAGGTTTATTTAGAAGATACTCAGACCAATACGTTTACCTTATTAAATACTAATACGTATTCATTTACCGCGAATACCGCTATTTCTGGTACAGGACGATTTTATCTAAGATTTGAAAACAGTTCATTATCAACGATAGATTTAAATAGTGAAAGCATACAAATCGTTGCAAGCGAGCAAACCCTTTTTATTAATGGAGCACTTTTGGCCGATACAGAAGTTTCAATTTACGATATTCAAGGACGATTAGTAATGTCTTCGCTCTTAAAGGAAGCGTCAGACAGAAACATAATTGATGCGGCAAGTTTAAGCCAAGGCATTTATGTCGTAAAGTTGAATAACGAAGAGCAACAGCAAATAAAGAAAGTGATTTTTAAATAAGTTTCAATTCACGGTTTTAAACATTGTTGATACAACAATATCAACGCGATTCTATAATATGTTTTTAAAACGGCGGTTTGTTTCTTAATTAAAAAAGGATTAAGTGTGTACTTTCAATGGGGTGTAAACCATTGATTTATACTCAATATATTAACAAAAAAACGTTCATCTTCAGGATGAATACGATTTAACTACCCCCAAATATTCATTAACCTCACAACCCTAAATTTATGAGACATTTTAAAACATTACTTTTTAGTTTATTACTTACAGTTACCGGAGTAACCACTGCACAAGTAGGAATCGGTACAGAAGTACCAGATCCTTCATCGCTTTTAGATTTACAATCAAATTCTCAAGGTTTGCTAGCACCACGAATGACAACCTTAGATCGCGAAGCAATTGTAAGTCCGGCAGAAAGCTTATTAGTTTTTGACACAGACTTAGATGCCTTTTATTATTATAATAACACAACGAGCACGTGGGTAGAATTAGCGAATAACAACGCTGTTAAACGAAACAATTACAAACTCATAAAATCTGCAGACGATTTAGCTGCAGAGTTAATTGCAGGTGGAGGCTCTAGTTATCAACTAGAAGAAAACACCTATTATGAAATCAACGGAACGATAACATTATCATCTCCTATTGATTTAAATAACGCCTACATTTCTGGTTTAGATGCTAATGAAGATGTACTCTCTGCTACAGGAGTTGTTTTTAAAGGTAGTACTGGTGGTGGTATCAGAAATGTAACGCTGAAAGGAACTAAAGCTTTTGAAATTACCGGGCCAGGTTTAGCAACCACTGCAACGCTTTTAGTTCAAAACGTAGTTATTGATGGTATGACCTCAAGTGTAGGAAGCGTTTCAGGATTAGGATTATATTTTGGAAATATCAATCAATTTATAAATAATACGAATGGAATTACGTTTTCTAATATTGGTAACTTGTTACTAAATACCCAAGCATGGTTAAGCAGCAATAATGGTACTTTTGAAACCTTTACAGGCAACTTCGGTTTAATAGAAAAAGTGAGTGGTTTTAGTACAGTAGATGGAGCAGATGTGGCAATGGACGTTAGTAGTGGTAGTCTTAGCGTAGGGACTGGAATTATAGAAGGTACAGTGTTTACAGGGACTACATCTAATCCTTCAGGTTATATTAACGGTTATACAACAGGGTCTTATTTAGATTTTAACTTTAACAATGATTGGTCCGTAAGTGCTCCCGGTATTCCAAGGGAAAGCGATGATGTAACTTCTGGTAACTTGTATTATGCTTCGTCTAGTATTAAATATGTTACTAATAATAATGCTTTTAAGCTACCTGTGAATACAGAAGCAATACGACTTTTTAGAACAGCAGAAGGTACTGGAGGTAATAGTGAAAACCGTATTATATATAAAGGGGAAACAAGACGTCCTTTAAACATCTTTGCTACTGCGTCACTTACTGCAACAGCAGGTACGCGATTAGCGTTCTCTATATATAAAAATGGAGTTGAAGTGATAGGAACCGAAGCTATAGTTGATGTGATTCAAACCGATTCTAGACAATCTGTAACGGTTATTGGAACAGTTAATGTAGTTAAAGATGATTATATTGAAATATATGTACAAAAAAAATCTGTAGATAATGAACAACTTTTAATTACCTCTTACAATTTAATAGTAAACTAAATTCATATCTAAATTATTATTTCAAGCCTTCGGTAATTCACACCGAAGGCTTTTTGGTTTTTAAATTGTCCAACATAGAAACGTTTTTCTTTAGCAGATTACCACGACATATAATTAAGGACCACTAATTAATTATATATCTTTTTTACAAGATTGGTAAAAGCTTTACGCACTATGTTCAGAAATTCTCTTAGTCCGTATTTTACCACAAGTATATGACAATGTTAAATTAGTGCTAAATCTTTAGTTTTAGGTGGTTTATGTCTCAATCGGAGATCCAAAATTATATTTTACGTCGTATCTTTATAAACACCAAATTATATGTGCTATGAGACTACTACAGCTATTAAAAAAACAATTTTTTTCAACGAAATATAAGCCAACAAATCTGAAGAGATCATCTCAGGATGCTCAACCCAAAACGATGATTGAAAGAACGTTCACAAAAGACGACGATACCTTTATGTTTATATAAACTAATGGCGAAAGAATATTTGAAACTCCATAATGATACGGTTTTTGGTGCTTATAAATTAGATATTATATTGAAATCTTTACGTCATATTTCTAGTTGTGAACCTGTTTATAATCAGGTTCTTAATAAGTTGACGTTGTTGTGCGTTTGCTTTAGATAAAATCAGTTTTCCTGCAAATACGACACATGTGACTAAGAAATAAGTCTTACAAATAAAGTCGAAATCAAGTCTCACCTTGTTTTATATTGCTTTTGAAACTTGAAGTGTCATTATAATAGGTCTTCAGTCTTAATCGCATACATGCTTACAAAGCTTCAGTTTATAACTTTAAAAAGTCCAACCTCTTTAGGCTGGACTTTTTTTTAATCGGTGTTTAGAGCATTTTTATTCGTCTTTTAAGCGCTCAGCGCGTTCACGACGAGTTTCATTTTGTTTACCGTATTGGTTGTAATGGTCGTCTTTTAACGGCCCTTTTTCATCAGTTGCATTTTGATGCAAACGCTTTTCATGTTCTGTTTTTGGTTTTTTGTCTTTATCGTTTTTCATAATATGAGATATTTAATTATTAATTATTTTCCTTTTTCAGTTGCTGAGCATCTTTATAAGATGACTTTAAGATCGTTTTCGCTCTATATGTTGAGGTTCAGTTTCTATGTAATAGTGAATAGGTTTAAAAGTACCTCCGTTGCTATCTTCTGCTGAGCACGCAGTAAGTGCAACTAAAAGATCCATTTGCGCTTGTAAACGAATGTAATCTCCTGCTTTCGATGTGGGAGGATTAACAGATAGTTTACCATTAGCATCAAATTGTACATTCATAAAAATATTGAAGGCCGTAGGGATATCATCAACCGCAATACCATAAGGGTTTAGGTGCTGTTGTAAATTACCTAAGCAACTTGGATGCTCACCTTGATAATCGTACATAATCTTAAATGTTTCTGGGCTACATGGCGCTAAGAGAAAATCGTTTCGTCCGTTGGTGTCTTCTAAAATATGCATCATCTTCTGAGAACGGTTAGACCATAAATAATTCCCTTTAGTTAACAATAGAGATTCTTCAAAATCTAAAGATTTGCCCGAGGATAGTTTTTCTTTATAATCATCAGCATTGAACAATACCATGTCGCTGACTTGTTCTCCCATAGGATCTATAACCGTAAGGATGTCATTTTTTTTAAGTGTAAAGGCTGCTCCAGATTGTTTTTGGATAATATTAACTAGTGGTTTCATATAACTTTAGTGGTTTTGTGAAAAGGACATTTCCAAGAGCTGTCTACAGCTCTACCGCTATATTGTTTGGTTTCAGAATCTGTTCCGAAATCTTTCAGTACAGGGTTAATATGACCTTGTAATTTTTTATCTCGTTTTCTAATACGTTTTTTTACCTTTTGGTAACTACCCATGTCACGCAACTGTTCAAATTGGGCATGTAGATTAAATACAATAGTAGGATAGGGACTTTGACGCGCTATCCGCGAACTATTAGGATGAAGACCCACAATGTAAAATGCGCGTCCTTTTATACTAAAACTGAAATTAGAGTCCTCTGGATCATCACTTACCGAAGGATCCCAGTCATGGTCATCCAATTCATGTAATTGTTGGAGCGTTTGCCATAAGCTTTTTTCGAAATCTACCTCAGACTCATAATGTTCAAAGGGAAAAACGGCTAAGAAAGATTCGACGTTATGCGATTCAAAATCATATTGATCTATAAAAGATTCTAAATCCTTTATTAGATGTTTTAAATCTTCAGTTCGGGTAGAGGAACTATATACGTTAAGATGATAATTATCTGTCATAAACAATGTTTTAGCCATAACGCAAGGGTGTTTTTGCGTAAGGATAAAATCTTTGTAAGCTTCATCTATAGTTTTATATAATGGATATGTTTTGCTGATCGATTTCATAATGACATAGTATTAAATGTATCGTGACATCAAATTTAATAGGGAACATATAATTGGATTTCCTCTATCCGAGTTATCATTACCTCAATACGTTAGGACTTAATTAGGGTGGTGGTGTAGAAATGATTTCAGTTAGTCTTTATTCTAATTGAATTAATACAAGTTATAGACTCCTTGTAATTTTATCATCTAACTAAACTATTTTATTATGACTTTTGAAGACGTTTTATGGCTCGTGGCATCGGTATTGGGTATATTTACTATTATCATAATCATTACGCGAGTATTCGGACTGAGAACTTTTGCTAAAATGTCGAGTTTCGATTTTGCATCTACTATTGCCGTAGGTTCTGTATTAGCCTCAATTATACTTAATTCAGATTATTCGCTTCTTAAAGGTGGTATTGTACTCACTGCTATTATTGGGTTTCAAACTTTGTTTTCATATTTGGTGCGTAAGAATTCACTTTTTAAAAGATGGTTTACAAATAAGCCACAAATTATTATGTGGAATGGTAAAATATTACACAGTCGTCTTAAGGCTTGTAATGTGGGGGAAAGTGACTTAATCGCTAAATTAAGAGAAGCAAACGTGCATGATTTTAGCGAAGTAAAAGCCGTTATTTTTGAAAGTACTGGCGATGTGTCCGTTATTCATAATAGTTCTAATAAGGACATTGAACCGACACTGTTACATGACGTAAATACCCACGACCTATATGTTTAATTTTATAGAGGAAAATAAAAATGCCATTTATGGCGGTTTAATTGCAACCCTTTTTACAGGTGTTGGTATTTTCTTATTAGGAAATGTTTCGGGTTATGAAGCTAAGCATTTATTGAAAGAGTCTCTAAGCGGGCTCAATATGTTATGTAACACTATAGTGTTAGCGTCAGCAACTATTTTAGCGCTATTGCTAACTTTATTGAGCGTGAGCTTTGGCTCTAAAATGTCCTTAAATGAAATTCATTACAAACAAGTTCTTAGTATAGCTAAATTTGATGTCATATTATTTATTGCAGCACTTATCCTATTTCAATTCTTTAATATTCCTATCGTAGAATCAGATAATGTACCCACCAATTGGTATTCGGTAATTTATTGGGTCACCTTAGGGTCGACTTCAGTAATAAGTGGTATGATGATTACAGTGATATTAATGCTATACCGAGCGGTTACGAATCTAATCGCAATTATAGGTCTAGGAAAAGATCACCCAATGTTATCTAAAGACGACTTAAATGACGAGATAGAGAATGAAAAAGAAGCGATGAAGTCTTGATCGTATTAAATAGAAATATAGTGATTTTAACTTGACTTATGTTTACTTTGAAACCAAACAATTTTCAACATAATGCCATTCAATATAAAGGATATACCATTGGTTATAATAATTGGCCAATCCATCTTTAAAATACCATAAATTGTCCACAAGCCAACACCAAGACATAAGATAACAAACATGCTTGGACTAACGTCGTCTATTTTTTTTGTCTTAACTGCTTTATGAATTTGCGGTAATACAGCAATCGTTGTAAATATCCCAGCAAAAATTCCTATAAGTTCTTCTAAATTCATACCTCATCACTATTTAATACTATTTATTCTATTAATGTATTGTCGTCTTCTATGGCAGCCATAGAGCGTTTAGCCGTTAAGCCATGCAGAAGAATAGAGACCAAAATAACTAATGCCACAATTGAAAATAACTGATCTGTGTGGGTAAATTCGCCATGTTTTATAGCGTAAGTTAAGTAGAATACAGATCCTATCCCTTTGATTCCAAAAAAGGAAATGGCCATTTTGTGACGATTATTTAATTTAGAACCATAGAGTGAAATGTATCCTAAAATGGGCCTTACGATTAAGACTAAACAAACACTAAATACTATAATCTCTATGCTAATAAAATTCAGAATTCCTGCCATAATTGACCCCCCAAAAAACAGCATCCAAAACACAATAAGAAACTTCTCAATGTTAGATATAAAGCTTAAACTCGGATGACCAGGATGCTCAACATCCTTTTTATGCTGATGGTAATGTGCAAATAATCCAGCAAAAAACACACTTAGAAAACCATAAGAATTCAATACCTCAGCCAAACCATAAGAGATAAGGGTAAGCGATAAGGCTACAAATGCTAAATGGATTTTATGGGTGTTTCCTTCGGAAAGCCGTGTGGTAAAATAACTATATAGAAAACCAACTGCTATGCCGACTAAGATGCCTACTACAGTCTTGAAAAATACGTAGAAGGATAGCCATTCTAACCAAACATCAGTATGTAGTCCATCGTTTTTAGACCATACTATGGCAAGATATACAAATGGAAATGCTAAGCCATCATTTAAGCCGGCTTCTGCAGTAAGGTTGTATTGCGCCCCTAAATTCTTTGATGATACCGACTGCTTTTTGTTCAATTGAATTTCGGAAGCTAAAGCAGGATCTGTAGGGGCTAAGACGGCAGCTAATAAGAGCGCAAGTTCGCCCGAAAACCCCAAAATATAATACGAAACGATAAAGACCACAGCCATAAATAGAGGCATCGTTATACCTAACAAGCGCAATGGGTTAAGCCATTCTCTCCAAGAATAATTTAATCCAATTTTAAGTCCTGCCACCATTAAACTAATAATAACCACCATTTCTGAAAAATGTAAGGTTAAATCGATTTCCCAAGTGGGATCTGGCCAAGGTAACGGCACGTTTATATAATAAAATAGCCCTCCCAAGATTAGAACTGGAAGTGTAAAACTAATTTTAAAGCGTTTTAAAACTATAGGGAGAAAACTGGCTAATAAGGTCGTAATCCCAACAATGAGTAAAACGCTAAAATAACTATCCATCATCGATTGTCTTTATTTAAGCAGGAACCTGAGCGGCAATTTCCATTCTATCCCAATTACGATGTTTTGAAATAGCATCAATAAATGCTTTAGGTTTCTTATTAATAAACACAGTCTTATCATCTTTATAATCTGCCACAAATGTTTTGTCTAGTAAATGTTCACCTTCATTATCTACGGCGATAGCTTTACAATGTTTAAAAGCCTCGTTTACAAACTTCTTAAATTTAGCTTCTTTTAATAATTTGTCGATAGCGGTTTTGCCGCCTGGAATATAAATAGCATCAAACAACACACTTTCTGTAGTCATAATAGCCGCATCAACTTGATGTTCCATATGCTCATCACACACTACTGTTCCGCCGTGAGGAGCTATTAGTTTTACCATAGCATTCTCTTTTTCTAAGGCCTTTTTCATGGTGCTAAAATCTTTCATTGAAAACCCATCGCTAACTAATACTGCAACCTGTCTTGTAGCTATACTATTAAACTTTGTATGAGCCTGACTTAAAGTTTTGTCTTTATCTAAATAGTTTTTCTTTTTTGGAGGTTGATGTTTTTTTACATCGGCATCCGCTCCAATGGCTTGGTTAATGGGCTGCTCAATGGTATCGGGAATGTTAAGTCCTAATCCTTCTGCTACTTTTTGAGATAAATCCCTATCTATCTGAGCAATAAGCCATAGCATCCGTTCTTTGATAGATTTCTGAGTGCATTTTCCAAGTTCAAAGGTGTAGGCTTCTGCAACGTGTTGTTTTTCCCAATCGGCTAAACTTCTATAAAATAGTGCGGGTTGTGAAAAATGATCATTAAAACTTTCGCTACGTGTTCGGATTTTTTTGGCATCTACACGTTCCTCATAGGAGGTAAATGCACCTTCACTCATTTTAGCCAAATGTGGACAGCCACCTCCTAAAGAATTGGGGAAATAGGCCGTTTGACCTTTTGGTATATCCATTTGCATATGTCCATCTCGCTGATTGTTATGCACCTCTCCAATAGGTCTATTAATTGGAATCTGATGAAAATTAGGACTTCCTAAGCGCGATAACTGGGTATCCCGATACGAGAATAAACGGCCCTGAAGTAGAGGGTCATTTGTAAAGTCTATTCCAGGAACGATATGCCCAGGTAAAAACGCGACTTGTTCCGTCTCGGCAAAGAAATTTTCAGGATTTCTATTTAAGGTCATTTTACCAATAATTTCAACTGGAACTAATTCTTCAGGAATTAACTTCGTAGGATCTAATAAGTCAAATTCAAATTTATGCTCATCTTCTTCAGCTACGACTTGAATTCCCAATTCCCATTCTGGGTATTGTCCCGCCTCAATAGCATCCCATAAATCCCGTCTGTGAAAATCAGCATCTGCACCATTAATTTTTACAGCTTCATCCCAAGTTACAGAATGAACACCTAATAGTGGTTTCCAATGAAATTTTACAAAGTGTGATTCGCCTTTTTCATTTATCAATCGGAACGTATGAATACCAAAGCCTTCCATCATACGTAAACTTCGAGGTATAGCACGATCGCTCATTACCCAAATTTGGTTGTGTAGTGTTTCGGTAGAACGCGAAATAAAATCGTAGAAAGTGTCGTGGGCAGAGGCTGCTTGTGGAATTTCTTTATTAGGCTCGGGTTTTACCGAATGGATTAAATCTGGAAACTTCATCGCATCTTGAATAAAAAAGATAGGCATATTGTTACCTACCAAATCCCATGTACCTTCTTGAGTGTAAAACTTTACTGCAAACCCTCGTACATCCCGAGCTAAGTCCGCAGAGCCTTTAGATCCAGCTACTGTAGAGAACCTTGCGAATACTGGTGTTATTCTCTTGGTGTCCGTAAAAATGCCAGCTTTACTATACTTTTCAATACTATTATAGAGTTCAAAGTAGCCATGAGCCGCACTTCCTCTAGCATGAACAATACGTTCTGGTATACGCTCATGGTCAAAGTGCGTAATTTTTTCTCGCAATAAAAAATCTTCTAAAAGGGTAGAGCCACGTTCACCAGCCTTTAAGGAATTATTGGTGTCGTTAACTTTTAAACCTTGGTTAGTCGTCATAACCTGGTTTTCCGCATCTTTTTCAAATTGCTTTAGGTCTTTTGATTTTTCGGTTGTAGTGGTTTTTTGCTTAGCCATCGTATGAATTTTTAGATATTCTACTCGCATTTAAAATTACGTAATCCACTACCATTCGTTAACTCATCCGCATAAATCTATACCCCTTTTGGCATTATATATTTTATTATTTTGAATAGTTTAAGTCGTCACATTCGGAACATGTTTAGTTGTTAACGGTACTTCAACTTAATTGTACGCAGGGGATTGTGCTTACTTTCCTAATGTCAACATAGGAAATGTGGGTTATAATTTTCTGTCTTCTTTGACAATGTAAAACCGTAAGACGACTAATTATGTTTAAAGCATACGCTCTTCATCATAAGTGTGTGTAATCGTTTGGATTTCTACAGGCTCGTCGCTCTGTAATGTTGAGTCTAATAATGAGGTCACCATAATTTGGCTCGTGGCATTACACGCTTGCAATCCATAGGAATAAGGTCG
The DNA here is from genome assembly GCF_013403915.1 of Winogradskyella pacifica. Lineage (GTDB taxonomy): Bacteria > Bacteroidota > Bacteroidia > Flavobacteriales > Flavobacteriaceae > Winogradskyella > Winogradskyella pacifica. The sequence continues at coordinate 33,397 of NZ_JABFDI010000007.1, read as the reverse complement.
CAATCCATAAATATGATTAAAGGCTAAATCATATATACTTTGCGACGGCTGGCCATTTTCATCAAGACAACGATAAACGTTGTCTATGGCAATACCTCCTAAATTAAGATACAATGTGTCGTTAACTGGTAGTAGCGCGTCTTCAGGAACTGACGACCGCACATCTTTAATGCGTGATAGGGTTTTAAATTTGGCTTTTGCCATTGAAATATCACCGTTTATTTTCAGGCTTTTAAAAGGGAAATTATCAAATGCAATGGTATCATTACCAGAAGAGTTTATAAAAAGCTTGTAAGTTTTGGTAGTCTCGTTATTGTCCTCATCAACAATTTTTATGTGTGTGCCATGAGTTGTCTTATTTTGAATTTCAACCTTGCCATTAATCAACGCTATGCAGTCCGCCTCATAAAGTGCTAATAGAATTTCGGCAGATTGTAACGGTAGTGCAGCAATCACGTTCATAAGGAATGGCTTAATTTCAGTATGGAAAAAAAGATGGTCTTCCGCTGAAAACAAATCGGTATGAAAATTTAGACTATACATTAAATCATCTAAGGTTTCCATCCAATGGATGGGTTTATTTCGTTTCAGTAATTTATCAGCTAATTCTAATTCCTCACGCATACCAACGAAAGAATCAAGGTATTCGTGCTTTTTTGCCATAGTTTCTATAAACTGTTTAAAATCGAAACTGTTATCATTCAACAGTTGTATAACATCTCTTAAATCGTCTTTTTCTAAAGCTTTTAATAGTGCAGGTCTACAAATTTCATCAAAGTAAGTGTCTATAAAAAGAGCATCCTTTTCATTTTTAAGATTTACTAAGGTTTCGCGTGTGGTATGCCTATAGATTTCTCTATACGGCTGTTCTTGCTCGTATTGCAAATGAGGTAGCCAACCGTTAGCATCATGCAGTGTAATTTTAAAACCAGAGGCTTTAGCATGTAATTTAAATGTAAGCCGATTGTTTTTGCGTAAAAATGTTCCATGACGATGCGCTAAGGACGTTACCACATCAAAAGCACTAAGGGAAGCGCCTAAAATCCCGATATCAAAATTATAATAGTCCTTAGAGGGATTAAGCAATTTAAAGATTGGCCAAGGGGAATCGTAATAACCAGATTCGGATTGGTCTTTGTTTTCCCAGTGATGCCCCGTTGCTATAATTATTTTATTAAATTTAAAACGATGCGTTTCGGTTATAATTTCAGCTGTAGTATTACTAATGGTTTTAATATCAATAACGTTGTGATTGCGATAGGTGGCAATGGTAAAACCTTTGCTTTTTAGGTTTTGAATTAAAAGTTTTAACTGAGCACTAAAATAGGCGCCAAGAGCAATCCGGCTGTACACCTCTGTATCTTTTATAGGGAATTCAACAACATTTAAATCTTTTAAATAGTTGCGGTCTTGTGCTCTTAACCAATTAGCTAAGGTTTGGGGTAATTTCGGAATCTCTTCAGAGGAAATATTCGCCAAATTATATATATCTGTAAACTCAGGGTTAAATGGCATGCCATAGCCTAGTTTAGAACTTTTCTCAAATATTGAAATCAGATGAAATTGCTTACCTAGAGCTTCAGAGTTATCCAAAATATGCTGCAAGGCATATATGGAAGTAGGCCCCGAACCGATGAGTGCTAATGTAGACGTTTTCATAATGTAAAAATCTTATGTTTGGTTAAATGCTTCAGTGTGTACATCGCAATTGGCCTTTTAGGTGCAGTAGGTAAAGGGCTAACTTAGCCACCTATAATTTCACCTCCATTAACATGAATAAATTGCCCTGTAATGTAGCTCGCATCCTTAGAAGCTAAAAACACATAAGCTGGTGCCACTTCGCTAGGCTGACCTGCGCGACATAATGGAGTGTCTTTTCCGAAATCGCTAACATCATCAAATGTTGCAGGGATCAATGGAGTCCATATAGGACCAGGTGCCACACCATTAACTCTAATTTTAGCTTCTGACAACTGCTTAGATAAGGATCTTGTAAAACTCACGATGGCTCCTTTGGTACTCGCGTAATCTACCAAATGATTGCTACCTCTATAGGCTGTAACAGAACTTGTATTAATTATACAATCGTGTTCTTTTAGATGTTCTAAAGCTATTTTAGACAGATAAAAATAAGGGTATATATTGGTCTTAAAGGTGGTGTTAAAATCCTCCATTGAAATAGTTTTAATAGTATCCTTGGGGAATTGAACGGCTGCATTATTAACCAATATATTAAGTTTGCCAAATGTAGAAATACACTGTGCTAATGCTTTGTCACATTGGTCGGTATGTTGTACATCTGCTTTAATAAGCAGACAGGTTTGGTTTTCCTTTTCAACTAGTGCTTTGGTGTGTTCTGCATCTGCTGTTTCCGAAAGGTAAATAATAGCCACATCGGCACCTTCTCGTGCAAAGTGTACGGCAATACTTCTCCCAATACCGCTATCTCCACCCGTAATAAGCGCCACTTTATTTTTTAATTTATCGCTACCCTTATAATCCTCACGGATAACTTCTGGTTCTGGAGTCATTTTACTTTGTTTTCCAGGTAATTCTTGATCTTGCTTTGGAAATGATTTCGGTTTATTCATAATAATAGGATTTATGCTGTGTTATTCATAGGTGCTCAACTTACATGGTATAAAAAAAAAGGGTTGATGTACAGCGCTAACAGTGTACATCAAACCCTTTATACTTAACGCTAACGTCATAAAGCGAATTACTGAATACCCTCTAAATAATCGGCTTTATTATAACTCGCTTGTATCTCAGCTTTTTGCTTTAATAGCAGCGCTCTCACGGTTGGGTTTAACTCGTAATTGTTGAGGATATCGTTATAATCGTCAATGGCTTGTTTTTCACCAGTCCTAACTTCTTCTAGCATGGATTCATCATTATCCATAGAAAAGAATGCTTTGGTGTCTATCCATGCTCTATGCAAGGACCCTGACCAACTGCCATCTCTTTCTGTGATGTCCATTCCGCTATTTCTTAGCGTATCTGTCAACTCGTTGACGTAACCACTACGTGTGCGCGACTTATTAAGAAAAAATGTTTTTAATCTAGGATTGTCCACATTTTCTGCCACTTTTTTAAATCCTTTTTCTGCATCGTAAGCTTTCTCGATGAGGTCATTAAGTTTTTCTTCTGTTTTTTTATCAAATAGTGCCATAATTATAATGTTTTAGTACAGTGCTATATAATCCTATTATAGTTTCACTGCATATGTTATTTATTAGTCTAAAATTAATTACAACGGATCATTACTATTAATCGGATTAGATAAGTTTTTTGCTCAATTCATCTTATTTAAATAAATTTAAGAAGCTAATGACATATTTTATAAATTAACCATGACGAAATATATTATAGCCTCTAACCGTTTGAAATATAGCATAAACCATAGCTTTCATGATTGTTTAACTTTTAAATATTCGCGTCTCTAAATAATAAATTGAAAACAGTAGGTTATAAAATACTGGCTTAGTCAATATTCAAAATACTATCATCTTGACTCTTATTTTTTTCAGGAATCGCTTCAATAAATTCATGTATATCTAAATCTGCTGAAGGGCCATACGCATTAAGGAGGGTTCCTTTTTTATCGTTTTCCGTTGTAATCACATAAAGAATAGATTGGTCAGACGGATCACTCATGCCTTCATAGCGATGTTCTGCAACAATAAACACGTCCTCAGGTTTATATTTGGTGTCTTCACCCGAAGCAATTAACGAATCGTCTTGTACTCTAAAATTATGGGTATAGCCTTTTTTCTGATACTCCTTCAAAAAGTCTAATTCATGCTTTGCGTTTGGGTCACTATATTCTGAATTTTTCATAATGTTTTGTTTTTTAATTTAATACATTTCGAAAATAGGTCTAATAAGAGATAGAGTGTTTCTCATTTGAAATAAATACTAACGCAAATGGAATTGAAAAGGTTTCACTTCTTTAACGTGTTCATTATCATATCTCCGAGCCATTCGGCTTTCCAAAGTCGTTATGTCATCGGCTTGTTTAATAGGGGTTGTAAATTTTATCTAAGGTATCTTCAAGATAGACGCTTAGTGCGCCTTTCAACTGCAAGCAGAAAAAGGTAGTGTAGTCCTATTTTGTTATTATTTTTGAAGCATGAAACCCAACCTTAGTTCATTCCTCTTTTTCTTTAGCCTATGCAGTGTACTGCTATTCACAGGCATTCAATACACATTTGCACAGCAAAGCATAGATAATGAGCATTATTATAAGGCATTGGCTCTAAAGCCTCAAAGTGCGAAAGATTTAATGGTATCCGAAATCTATTTCAATCGTAATTATGATAAAGCAATAAAGGAGGGGGATACCATACTGGCCATTAGGAATTTATATTATATTTCGAGTATAGCCTATAAAAAGGGGGAGTATAATGAGAGTGAACAAACCGCTGTAAAAGCCTTACGATTTTTGGATGCTAGCACGTCCTCACCTCACATTACAGCAACACGTAAAAGTTTCTATAATCTTTTAGGCTTAATGTATTCTGAGCAAAAGAATAAACCCAAAGCCATAGAGTTGTATACCAATGCTTTTAAAATGTCTGAATCAGCCTCCGACAGTGCTAAGATTTATAACAATCTATCTATTGTGTACCGTAAGTTTGATGACATTACTAATGCCGAAAAAGAAATACTTAAAGCCTATCAGTTATTACCAAGAATAAGCGATACCATTACTCACGCGCTTATACTCGATAATTATGGGGTTATTGCATCGCAATTACATAGAGCGAATGGTATAACTTTAATGATGAAGGCTTTAGAGTTGAGGGAGTCCCAAAAAGACAGCTCTACCATTTACACTAGTTATTCACATTTAGCGGATTATTATGACCGAATGGATGATGAAGAAACTTCTAAAGCCTATGCTTTAAAGTCGCTTCAACTTGCCGAAAAACTAAATTTAGCCTCTTATAAAAATAGAGCGTTAGGTTTATTAGTAAAGCTAAGCGATGACCCTATTGCTAGAGCTTATAAAAAGTTGAATGATAGTATATATGCGGCAGAGAAAGCGAAATTAAACCAATATGCCTTACTTAAATATGACCATTCAGAATATAAAAGAGCAGCCTTAGAGAGTCAACTCGAAAAAGAAAAGCAAGAATCTAGAACCATTTATGCGCTGTTAATAGTGGCATTTGTAGTTTTGGCATCGGTCTTCTTATATTTTGTAATTCGATCACGACATAAAAAAGAAAAGTTACAACAAGTGTTTCATACCGAATCGCGTATTTCAAAAGAAATTCATGATGAGATCGCAAGTGATGTCTTTCAGGTGATGACTAGACTAGAACATAAAGAAATAAAGCATAAAGTTCTTAAAAATGAGCTCCATAATTTATATCTTAAAACAAGAGATATCTCTAAAAAGCACAGTGTTTTAAGTGACGACTATCCATTTATAGAATATTTAGAAGAATTATTAGAAAGTTATAATGATGCCCAAACCAATGTTATTATCAAAGGACTTTCGGGCATCGCTTGGGATACCATACCGCAGTTAAAGCAGCTTACGCTATATCGGGTTTTACAAGAGTTGTTAATCAATATGAAAAAACATAGTGAGGCCTCTATTGTGGTCATCATGTTTACTAAAGATCAGAACGGTTTTCAGGTTAATTATAGCGATAATGGAGTAGGAACGACGTTAAAAAAGCGAAATGGACTCCAGAATACGGAAAACCGTATTCAATCTATTAATGGAACTATTACTTTTGTAACACATCCAGATAAAGGGTTTAAAGCTAATATAACCATATAGTAATGTTTAAGAACGTTTTAATTAATGAAGATCACGATGCGGTTCTTGCGAGTATCACAAAGATATTACGGGAATTACATGTGGAATCAATTGAAAAATCGCAATACTGTGATGAGGCGTATCTAAAATTAAAAAAAGGCGCTTTAGAAGCTCGTAATTTCGATTTATTAATCACGGATCTCTCGTTTAAACAAGATCATAGAGATACAACCATAGCATCTGGCGAAATGCTTATAGAAAAGCTACGCGAAGAATTTCCAGATTTACCCATCATCGTATATTCTATGAAAGATCAGCTTCAAAAGATTAGAGGCTTGCTCAATACTTATCATATCAATGGCTACGTGTGTAAAGATAGAAATGGCAGTGCCGAATTAGCAGCAGCTATAAAAGCGGTATCTAAAAAAGCGATTTATGTTTCTCCACAAGTTAAAAAGGCACTGAGCCCTAAGTCGCAATTAGAAATAGACGATTATGATATTAGGTTACTAAAAATGATATCTGAAGGCCAGTCTCAAGACGAAATTAGTAGTAACCTTAAGTTAAATGGAGTTACGCCAAACAGCTTAAGTACCATTGAAAAACGATTAAATAAACTTAGAGAGCAATTTAAAGCCAACAATGCCATACATTTGGTGGCGATTACCAAAGATTTAGGAGTGATATAATACAACAACATATAAGTAAAAGCCCAGCACTTATCGGGATTTAATATTTTAGGGAATACTATAATCGTAAGTGTTGTGGTGAGAAAAGGCAATTAGAAATAATTGCCTTTTTGTGTGTTTAATGGTTTCTAAATATTCTAGACTAATTTTTATACGCTCTGCGGCCTCTCAATTGGCGATTTCTGCCAGCTTTATATATACCACTATTTACGATTTGTAGGAAAAAAGTATAGCGAACCCGCTTATGACCCGCTTATGACCCGCTTATGATGCGCTTATGATGCGCTTGTGGTTGGTTGTTGGTTGTTGGTGATTGGTGATTGGTGATTGGTGATTGGTTGTGGGTGATTGGTTGGTGGTTGGTGGTTGGTTGGTTGGTTGGTTGGTTGGTTGGTTGGTTGGTTGGTTGGTTGGTGGTTGTTGGTGATTGGTGATTGGTTGTTGGTTGTTGGTTGTTGGTTGTTGGTTGTTGGTGATTGGTTGGTTGGGGATTAGGTTTGGAAAATGCATTATAAAGATGAATTTGGTGTTTTATCTTGTTTACTATTAGTTGTTTAGCTATTATTTGTAATTTTAATATATCCCTTAAGTACGGCTTCCTTAACCGTATGAATTACTATAATTCGATGTTGACACATGTTAATAAGATTACCCATTATTGGGTATGGTTTGCTATACTGATAGCTATTAATTTTATCCCTATTGAACATAATACCACGGAATTATGCCACTAAAAATTTCAACTTGGAATGTAAAACACAGTCAGCAACTTATTGAAGACCATCCTTCTGCTGATATTTTAGAACGGATTGGGCGTGTTAAAGACACCATTACTCTAATTAACGCCGACATCCTATTAGTCGTTGAAGGTCCGAAAGGAGAAGCTAAGATTATTGACTTTTGCGATAAGGTATTAGATAATGCCTGGGTACCTGTGCTTTTGCCAGGTCCAACTGATGGAGTGGGAGATCGGGATCGGGATTATGGTTATGATATGCGAGGCACGCAATGGGTATGGTATTTGGTGAAGCCTTCTATATTATCGCAATGCCGTATACAAGCCGCTACCGTATGGCACTCTTTTATTGGTCGTGATAATTGGCAGGTGAATTATTGGGGGCAATTTGAACGTGACAACCACGAGCATTACCGTCAGCCGCAAGTTCTCATTTATAGATTAGATAACGGTAAAGAAATTGAATGCATTGGTGTGCATCTTAAATCTAAGATTAATAAAGACCCCATTACTTATGATGCTGAGCAGAACCTCACTGGTGATTATGTGAACACTGCTTTAAAAGCCCGCGTGAAACTCGCTACCGAAGCCCGTAATATTCGGCATTATGTAGATGCGAAGTTTAGACAATTAGAAGCCCCGGCTTTAGTGATTTTAGGAGATTGTAATGATGGCCCTGGGCAAGATTATTTTGAATCTAATTATCTGTTTTTCGATTTGATACAGAATCTGCAAGGTGAAGTTTTGATGGCCGAAAAGTATTTTAACCACGTGTTGTTTGATGTGGCTAAAGACCTGCGTTGGACGGCACGCTTTAGAGATCCCATTCTTAAAATTCCAGCCAGTAAAAACCCCTTGCTTATCGATCATATTTTAGTGAGCCAACCTTTGTGCAATGGCAGTTTTCCGTTAAAGGTGCATGCGAAAGCAGGCAAGGTGGAGCATGAGATTTTTGAGCGGGTGAATGCCGATTCTAACAGTAAGACTGTTTCTAGTGATCATCGGCCTGTGTCTGTGGTGCTGGAGGATACGGTTATTGTTTAGTTTGCGTATTGGGTGTGCTGAATGCTTTGTTTTTAATTATAACTACTAACCAAAACCAACCATATTATGAGATTATTTACAACATCATTACTTGTTATTTTCTTTTTGACTTCAATGCGAGCTCAGGAAGTACAAATTATAAAATCAAAGTTTTATATATCAAATTCACTTCCATTTGATTCTGGGGATATACACTTAAAAAAAACTATTACTTTAAATTTTGATAGTTTAACTTCAGGAGAACAAAAGGTTATAATTAAAAAATACAAGAAATTAAAAGGTAAAGAATTACAAATAACCATAACAAATCCAAAGGATTCAAAGTCAACTATTACATACACCGACTATTTTAAAATGGACATGTTGACTAGAATGGATTTTAGTGTAGAACGGGACGTAAATTTAAAAACTAAAACTAAAAAAGGTTTTGTAAAATTTACTGATAGTGGCAAAATAATTGTTAATCCTTATCTTACTGCAAATGAGGTAAAGGATAGTACTGGAAAAAAATCCTATGTCAGAGATATTTACAGTTATCAGTTAAAAAACAGACAAAAAGCTAAACTATGGTTTAATGAAATTACTATTTCTACAGTGACTATACCACTCAAATATAGACCAAGAATTGCTGTTGATAATGATCCTAACCCACCGAATGAAGACGAAGCCATGGCTAGAGAATATATACCTGAAGATTTTTCTTCAAGTTTTAATGTTAATTTGTTTTTAGGTGTTTCTATTGGGCAAACAAGTTTCTTCTATAGAAAAGATGTGGGCAATATTACCAATACGTGGAAGGTTACAGCGGGCTTTTTTATAGGAGCATCGACCGTTAAATTAAATAAGACAAATACTGACTTTTCTTCAAATAAATTAGACACTGAGGTTACTAAAGGATTGGCTAGTCTTGGCTTTGGACTAACTTATTCTTTCAATAAAATTAATGTTGGAGCTTTTTATGGTTTTGATTATGCTCTTGGTAGTGATGTTGATTTATGGAATTATAATAAAGAGCCATGGATAGGGGTCGGATTGGGTTTAAATCTTTTCAAATTTTAATACTTAATTGACTCAAAAAAATCAAAATCTATTATAAAAAAATAAAGCCTTACGGATTTCCGTAAGGTTTTGTTTTTTAATGGGTTTATGTTTGAGGATATAGATTTTAAACAGAAAATAAATGTGGTATAAAATAATTGAAATTAAAGACTGGTTTGGTGAAGTAACTGAACGTTATCGTTTAATTAAGGATTTTAATAGAGCAGCTAAGTATGCTTTTATACAGGGAGAATCACCTACGCTATTAGAAGCAAAAATAACTAAAGGAGATAGTTTGTATAAACATGCATTTTCAAAATGGATGGCGAGTGGATTTAGGATAAGAGCTTTAACAGGGAGGCCATTAGAAAAAAGTGAATTAATAGAAATTGGTCGCGTTATTTTAGATAATGAGGAACTAACCAGAAAATTAATAACATTAGGTTGGGATACTTTAGAAGTGCATTCCAATGGAGGTTTTAATGGAGCTAAGTGGCCATTAAAAGAGTTTGCAAATATTGGAGGATTTTTAAATTAGATATTATGATGATGAATAACATTCAAATTAAAACTGATAGCCTGTCAGTTGATTCAATATCAAAAGTCGTTGAGGTCGCCAATACGAATCAAGAGTATGCTATTAATTTGTGGCTGTATGTAGCGATAATAGAGTTTTTAATTATCGGATTCTTAGTATATAAAATGACCAAGAAGAAAACAGATTTAGACTTTTCGAATATTTCAAAAGATAAACTAAAATCAGCAAAATCTTCTCAAGTTGATATGGGGAATGTAATGAATAGTATTAATGGATCAAAAGAGCTCTATAAACAACTAAGTAAGCGTTGTCATCCAGATAGGTTCATTAATTCTGAAAAACAGGAATTAGCAGAAACGATTTTTCAAGACATAACCAAACACAAACGAAATTTTCAAAAACTTTCCGAATTAAAGGAAAGAGCAAAAGAAGAACTAAAAATTAAAATGTAATAAAATGGAAGGAGCAGTTGTTATTATTCAGTTAGGATTAAGAGTTGTAGGTATAATAGTATGTGCAAACAAAGCAAAAGAATTAAATAGAAGTACAGGTGGTTGGGGTTTTTTCGGGTTTGTGTCACCAATAATTGCGATGATTTGGATTCATTGTATGAAACCTGTTACAGATTGGAACAAGAATATAGATATTAAGTAAAATGATGTTTATTATTAAAAACATAGAGGAGAATGAATAAAATATACCTTATGCTTCTAGTATTGGTAATACCAATAACAACTTATGGACAAACACTTCACTTATATGGAGGTGATAATCATAAGGAATATCTAGGCTGTCTCAATTGTAATAGCTACGATAGTGATTCCATTTGGAACGCATACGGAACCTATGGTAATAGTTACAACTCAAACTCCATTTGGAATGCATACGGCACTTACGGAAATGAATACAATTCATATTCACCATGGAATGCCTATGCTTCAGATCCACCAGTTGTAGTAGATAAAGATGGAAGCTTTTATGGATATTTCGCAGTCAACGCTTATAAAGCTAAACGCGCCGATTTTAGTCTCGCCTTAACCATTTATAAATACCATAAAGAGATACGTGAAGATGTGGGAGCATGGTATGATGAAATATTTGATTAAACACAAATACCTTAGCAAGTTTACCTTTGACAGTTAAAGGCTTTTTGTATATTTAAAGTCACTTTAACTTAATGATAACTAACGGCTCTTTGGAGCCGATTTATTTGTTTAAAAACCAATAATGAACCAACAAAATATAAAGCAATTAGAAACTGAACTTTGGGATGCAGCAGATGACCTTAGAGCAAACTCAAAACTAACTGCTGGTGAATATAAAGACCCACTTTTAGGTTTAGTATTACTGCGTTTTGCACAAAACCGTTTCGAAGATGCAAAAATAGACGTAGATAAAAAACTACCTATAAACCCAAGAACAGGAAAAAAACGAGAAGCCAATAAAGGAGATTATGCAGGAGAAGGTGCCATGTTTTTACCAGAAAAAGCAAAGTACGATTATCTAGCAGATTTACCAGAAGAAGAAAATATAGCCGAAGCCATTAATAATGCCATGAAGCTTATTGAAGCCGAATATCCAGATCTAGAAGGTATTCTACCAAAAAGCTACCAAGAGTTTGATGATAAACTATTGCGAGATTTAGTACGTGTCTTTAATAAAGACGCCGTAAAAAATGCAAAAGGCGATGTGTTTGGACGTATCTACGAGTTTTTCTTAATGAAATTCTCCATGCAAGGTGCGGGCGCACAAGAAGGAGGTGAGTTTTTTACACCACCATCTTTAGTAAACCTAATTGTCAACTTTATACAACCCAATCATGGTATTGTGCACGATCCCGCTTGTGGTTCTGGTGGTATGTTTGTGCAAACCGCTCATTTTGTAGAAAACCACGAACATAAAAAAGTAAATGAGACCATAAGAGTTTATGGTACAGAATTAAAAAGCAACAACACACGTTTAGCAAAAATGAACCTTGCCATTCATGGTATAGAAGGTAAAATTATAGAAGCCAATAGTTTTTACACCAATCCACACCACTTAACAGGAAAGTGCGATTTTGTAATGGCGAATCCACCATTTAACGTCGATAAAATTGACGCCAAAAATAAGTTTCTAGCAGATGATGATCGTTTACCATTTGGTGCGCCTTTAACAGGGAAAGGCACCATAAGCAATGGTAACTATCTATGGATGCAATATTTCCATTCGTATTTAAACGCAACAGGTCGCGCAGGTTTTGTAATGGCAAGTTCTGCAACCGATGCTGGAAATGCCGAAAAACTAATCCGTCAAAAACTAATAGAAACAGGCGATGTAGAATGTATTGTAGCCATTAGCAACAACTTTTTTTACACACGTAGTTTGCCATGTCACGTTTGGTTTTTTAACAAAGGAAAAACCAAAGCCAACAAAGACAAAGTGCTCATGATAGATGCACGAAACACTTTTAACAAAGTTAGCACAACCATTAACGACTTTAGTGACGAACATTTAGAGGGTTTAACAGCAATAATGAATTCATTCAGGAGTAACGATGTCACCCTGAATCTGGACACTGAGCGTAGTCGAAGTGCTAGCTTACCAAAGGAGAATTCTTGGCTAAACCAACACTTCCCAAAAGGAACCTACCAAGACGTAGAAGGCTTATGTAAAATAGCTACTATTGAAGAAATTAAAGAACAAGACTACAGCCTAACACCAGGACGTTACGTTGGTGTTAAGATGGATATTGATATGGATTTTGACTACAAAACACGTATGACTGAAATACATACCGAATTAGCACAACTCAATACCGAAGCCAATAGTTTAATGGAGCAAATACAGTCTGTGAAATTATGAGATTGAAATTAGAAGATAATTGCACATTTATTAATGGTGGAAGTTGGACAGCTAATGAATATGCAGATTCAGGCTATCCTGTTTTGAAAGTTTCAAATTTTGACAAAGCCTCTATTTCTTATAATGAGTTGAGTTATTTACAGGAAAGTAGTTTTGGTAAGTATAAAAAGAATGAGTTAAAATTACATGACATTGTAATAGCAACTGTTGGTTCGCATCCATCACTTATAAATTCAGCAGCAGGAAGATGTATAACTGTACCAAAAGATGCTGTTGGTTTATTATTAAATCAAAATGCTTTATGTCTCAGATCTAATAATCTAGACTTCATTGATCAACGTTATTTAGGTTATTTGTGTAAATCTCAATTATTTCAACATTTTATACAGCAAAGAGGAAAAGGAGCAGCAAATCAAATGAGAATTCCTATAGGTGGAATCAAGAGTTTTGAAATCGATTTTCCTGAAATTGAAACCCAACGCAAAATAGCATCCATTTTATCTGGGTATGATGATTTAATAGAAAACAACCTAAAACGCATAAAATTATTAGAAGAACAAGCACAACAAACTTATGAAGAGTGGTTTGTACGTTTTAAATTTCCTGGTTATGAGGATGTGGATATTGATGCGGTTAGTGGTTTGCCTGTTGGGTGGGATTTAAAGAAATTAAATGAAGTATCCAAAATAAATTCAAAAAGTCTTAAGAAGGATTTCAAAGGAAAAATTAAATATATTGACATTGCGAGTGTATCAATTGGTAAAATAGATTCAACAACTACTTATGGCTTTTCTGAAGCTCCAGGAAGAGCAAAACGAATTGTCCAACATGGAGATATAATTTGGTCATGTGTAAGACCGAACAGAAAATCTCATTCTGTTATTTGGAATCCTGAAGACAACTTAATTGCATCAACTGGCTTTTGTGTGATTTCACCAAAATCTCTTCCAACATCCTATTTACTTAAATATTTAACAACAGATTCATTTGTAGCATATTTAACTAATTTGGCAGGAGGTGCAGCTTATCCTGCTGTAAAAGCTATTGACTTTAAAGATGCTGATGTAGTCGTTCCTTCAAAAAATCTTCTGGATAAATTTGATAATAAATTTAGAAAAGTTCTTGAAGTTTCAAATAACCTTCAAAACCAGAACCAACACTTAAAAGAAGCGCGCGATATTTTGTTACCACGGTTGATGAGTGGGATGATAGATTTGAATAGTTTGGAAGTTAATGAAGGATTGGGGATGGTTGCGGAGGATAATGAGAAATATTAGCAATTAAGTAAACAAAGTCGTTGAATAAACAAATGATATAATGACAGTTATTCAAAAATATATTGAGTTTTTAAGAGAATACAATAAGTTACTTGAAAAAGGATCTAAGAATGTATTACGTCTTAAAAACACCTTATGGAAAGAAGATATTGAAGGATCTTCTATAGTTGTTAAAAACAACTTTGATAACCTGTTTACTGTTGGAGAAGAAGGTGTGAATACCACAACATTGCTAGATGTTAAACGTCCGTTAGCTAAAAAAGATACCCAAGATGAAGATGAAGAGACGTTTCAGGAAAAATTTGATAGAGAGGCCTATTCTTATTTTTACCAAGCAGCTAGAGATACAGCTAAGAATAGTAGTTTAGAATTTGTGTATTCTTTTGGGCTGTTTCATCTTAAATTAGGTGATTCAATGGTAAAAGTACATCTTTTCCATATTCCACTTACCGCAGTTATTAAAGGCAGTAAAGTTGTCTTTAAACTACACATTAGTGAAGATCCCTACATAGATGCTTTTTTTCTAAACAATCCACAAATAGATAGAAGTAAGCTTCTAGAAATAATAAGTGCTTTTGAAAAAGGCATTGATGAGCAAGGTATCGCTTATTTAAAGTCACCAGCTTTAAAAAAAATGATGAGTAATGATGTTTTAGCATTACACCCAAGTCTGGTTTATGATCCTAGCACATCAAAACCAATAGATACGCTAACTACTAATTTTGTAAAATTTGCGCCTTGTTTTATTTTAAGGCAAAAACGTTCACGGCATTTTCAAAAATTAATGGATAAAATCATTGATTTCACAAAAGAAAACAATGTTAATCCTTCTGTGTTAGACATTCTACTCGGGCAAAAAAATAATCTGGCACAAGACCAATCGCATTATTTTGCAAATATATATGAGTCTATTAAAGATAAATTTGCCAGTCTAGAAGCTACAGATTTTGAAGCGTTTTTCCCCTTACTTTATAACAGAGAACAGTTAGAGATTTATAAAAATTATAAAACTCACGAGTTATCTGTTGTAACCGGACCACCAGGAACAGGAAAATCTCATAGCATTGTAAACTTACTTTGTGCAATGCTAGCAGAAGGTAAGCGTATACTTATCACAGCAAAGACAGATAAGGCTTTAGAATCTTTGTTAGATAAAATACCGTCTCAATTTGATGGTTTGGTAATGGCAGATATAAAGCAACAAAATCAATCTGATTATACATTATCTAACAGTATAGATAATATTCGTCAACTGTTATTAAATAATAACGGCTATGATCTTAATTTAGATTTAGAAAGATTAAATAAAAGCAAAGAAAATTATATTACAGAAAAAAAAATACTCTCACAGCTACTAAATCAAGAGTATACAGATATAAACATTCCTTATTTTGAGAGAGATTTTAGTGTTTATGAGTTGTACACTTTTGTTTATGAACAAAAGGTAAATTGGGATTATATAAAAGATACTGTTAATGATGATACGTTAGCGCACTCAGAAGAGATTAATAAAGCATTAAAAAAGTATATCTCGCTGCAAACTGTAGATAAGCAGTTTTCGACAATAAATTTTAAGGAGACTTTTAATCTATTAGATGTAGTAGACTTTGATACATATGATAGTCTAACAGATTCTTTTAAAAATAAACTTGAAATTTTAAAAGTATCGAGCTTAAGAGAATTTAATATTGACAGGATTAATGGAGTCCTAAAAAGTCTAAAATCATATAAAAATGAAGACTTAATAAGTGAAAATAAAGACTTGCTAGAGTCTTTACTTCGGAAACGTTCTATTGTTGAAAAAGTAGTCGAAGATTATCAAATTAATAGATCTGCCCATGAAATTAAGCTAGACAGCGCAAAATATGCAAGAGACATCTCTACCTATTTAGCCCTTTTACCAGAGGGCAAAGACAAACTTTCATTTTTTCAGAAAAACTTTAATTCACTTTATAAAACTGTTAAATACATAGATTTAATATCTGTTAATGATGTGTTCTGTAATAACAGAAAAACATTGATGGAGTTTAGAGCCTTCTTAAATAGCTTCTCAAAGTTAAATGAGTTAATAGAAGTACTCATAAAAAATAATTTTATTGACTACGCTCTTAAAGAACAGTGTAGTTTAAAAGAAATGCAAGCAGCTGCTAAAAAGGGAGTTAATAAAGTTGATGTTAACTTAGCAGTATTAAATAAGTTGAATGAAGAGTCTGTACGTTACTTTAAAGATAAGTATGAAATAACAGGTGCAACCTGTGAAAAAATAACAAGTACAGCACAAAAAATAATAGATGTCTATGAAGAAGCAAGAACAATCAAAGATCTAAAAGAAAAAGTAGGAGTTGCTATTAAAAATACTAAAAAGGTAATTTCAACAATAGGAATTAGTTCATTTAATAAAAAGGAAGATATAGTAAGCGCAAAGAAAAAATTAAAAGAGTTAGAAAGCGCACACATAGCACATCAAGAATCTTTAAGTTCAGAAAAAAATCTTAAAGATTTTATTCCAGAGACTTTAAAAAGTCTAAAGTCTGACGCAACAGAGGTTTTAGGTGTTATTACTAAAGATTCTTTTTACTTAAAATATGGCGCACAATTAGTTGAGCAAGCAACATCAATAGATCTACAACAAACAAGTGAGCGACTGCGTCACGCAACAGAAGCAATTAAAAATTGCAAAGCAGATATTTTAAGTGGTCTGGCTAAAGAAAATTTTAAAAAGCGTTTTAATCAACAAGAAAAAAATAACTTCATTAATTTACTTTCAAATTTTGAATATGAATTTAAGCAAAGTAAAAGAGGTATAGCAGATAAAGATAAATTTAGAAGAAACGCACAACAAACTGCAAAAGCAATAGCGCCAAATATTTCTTGTTGGGTAATGAAGTTTGATGATGTATTAAAAACGGTAGATACAACACCAGAGGTTTTTGATTGTATTATTACAGATGAAGCTAGTCAACTCAACTTTAATAGTCTTTTACTGGGTTATTACGGTAAAAAGATGATTGTGGTAGGAGATGAAAAACAAACGTCACCAGAAGATGTAGCCATCACAAATGAAGCTTTTGACTCTCTTAGGAAGGATAATCTTGATTTTATGGGATCAAAAGCTATTAATATAAGGGCAGATGCTAGCTTGTTTTCGTTAGCAAATTTGGTTTCTGGTTCTACAAGTCAAATGCTAAGGGAGCACTTTAGGTGTGTGCCAGAGTTAATAGATTTTTCAAAAAAACACTTTTATGAAAACAAGCTAGTTCCGTTAAAGGTTATTAGTGCAAATAGGCTTATACCTAAAATAAGAGTGTTTGTTAAGAATACAAATTATTTTGATAAAGTAGTAAAAGAAGAAATTGCTGCAATTTCAAAAAAGCTACAGGAGATGATTGAAGATCCTTTGTATAGCAATAAAACAATAGGAGTGGTTAGTTTAGGTCTAGCAAAACATACCAGAGAGTTAAAAATGATTATTGAAGACTTTCCTATTAAAAAGCTAGAAAAACATAACATTATTATAGATAGTCCTTCACAATTTCAAGGAGATGAAAGAGATGTTATATTGGTTTCATTAGGTGTTGCAAGTACTGTAAATGAAGACCACTCATTAACTGCTCCAGGATCTATAATAGACAATATTGATCAGAATCTTACTTCCAAATTAAGAGGGATAAATGTAGGTTTAAGTAGGGCAAAAGAACAAATGATTTTATTTCATTCTATTGAAATAGATCAATTAAAGACCACAGATTTTCGTCGTAAAATCATTTCTTTTTTTGATGAAAAGTTCAGTCCAGTCTTACCTATAGAGTTACCGCCAGATTTAGAAAAGAAACACAGAATCCCTGAGAACAGGCCCAAACCTTTCGATAGTTGGTTTGAATATGATGTGGCAAGTTTGTTATTTAAAAGTGGATATCATCATATTGTACCTCAATATGAAATTAAGAAGAAAGAACTATTTCATAATCCACGATTAGGAAGAGAAACTTATGTGCATTTTAAATTAGATCTGGTAGTATATAACAACGGTACGCCTCTGGCGATTGAATGTGATGGTGATGCGTATCATTCTTCAATAGATGATGTAGCATACGATATTGAGCGACAAGAGTTTTTAGAAAGAATAGGGTGGAAAATACATAGAGTCACTTACTCAAGCTTTAGAATTGACCCTGAAGGTGAACTAGAAAAGCTTATTAATTTTATTGAAAGAAATTCTCAAAGACAAGTGGAAGTTCTTCCAGAGTTAGAAGAGGAGGAAATTGAAGATGTTGAAATTTTAGAAGAAGAAAATTTTAATAGAGTTGAGGTAAATAAGGAAGCACTAGATATTAAGAATAATCAGACGACTGAAGAAGTCGATGCTGATGAATCATTATTTGAACAAAGTGTTACACCGGATTTGTTTTCGTCAGATTATTCAATCACAGAGGGTCATACTAAACCAACTGTAAAAGTGAATAGTAAGTGTAAAATAACTATGCTTGATATTGAAAACCAAATAATGGAAGTTCTGTTAATGGATATCCCAAGAAATCAACAGCCTAAAAGTAGAGATGGCATTCAGATCTTATCAATATATAGTGATTTAGGGAAGTTGTTGATGGGTAACAAAGAAGGTGAAATCTTAATGTTTCCAGAAAGGAATCAAAGAGTTAGAATTGATAAAGTGTATTAATGCAGTTTGAACATTAAATTAAAAAATAGCTTTGGCGTAGTTTGAATAACTCAGTAAGCTTATTTGCAATATCTATCACATTTAAATAATTATGAAAGAAATTAAAACAGAATTAGATGCAACTTTAAATTATGGTTTTGATAAAGTTACTGGTCTGGTGGGATTATTAATTGATTCTGGAGGAGGAAATAATAGAAACCCTGATCATACCATATTATTCAGGGATATTTTAAGTAAACTTAAAAAGAATAATTCACATAATGTATCTATTTATGTAGCAGCATGCAAAACAGCAGCTAACAATTATCCTGATAATGATTATCGAAAGATAAAATTTGAAAATCAATCTGAATTTAATTTTAGAAATATTGATTTAGCCAAATTTATGTCCAATGCAAATGATGAGATCAGAGAGAAAGGAAAGGTAGATCCAAATAGTCCAAATGGGTCAATACATAAAAAACTGCTTATAACTTCAGACTTAAATGAAAATGATTGGAATGAATTGTTTGGAAATACTTCTACGAATCAAATTGTAGTTCAAGAGCTTATCAATAATCAAAATGAAGAAGATTTAGAATACACTTATCAAAAAATAAAAAAACGTCTTCGCCAGTCTAAATTCCGAAAAGAGCTTTTAAAGGCCTACGATAATACCTGTGCAGTAACAGGATGTAAAGTTTTAGATATATTAGAAGCCGCACATATTGAGCCTTATAATGGAGCTTATACAAGTGTTGTTAATAATGGTATTTTATTACGATCAGATATTCATGACTTATTTGATTTATATAAAGAAGAAAAAAGATTGATTACTATTTCTTCGGATTTTAAGATTGAAGTTCATTCATCTTTGAAAGATTCGGAGTATTGGAAGTATGATGGTAAGGGAATTAATTTACCTAAAGATAAAAGTGATTATCCTAAATTTTGATTAATTAATATGAGTTTTAAAAGAATATATAGTCAATATCAACAATTAATAGAAGCACGTGATATTTTGTTTTCTCGTTTAATGAGTGGAATGATAGATGTTGCTGGTTTGGAGATTGGTAAATTAATGCAAACTATATAATGTCACATCCTAACTATTACATTTTTGCAAACAAACCAAAAGGAGAGTATGATAATTCTATTTGGGATACTAACAATATTTTAGTCACAAAAAAGTATTACATAGACAGTACTTTAGGTTTAGTAGATAAGCCAAAGGTTGGAGATGTTATTATTTTTAAGGAATTTGTTACCAAGGTATATTGGGGAGAAGCTATTATAATCAATATAAGTAGAGTAAATACAAATCACGATTCTGAAGCAGTTTGTTACGAGCTTGTAAATCTTAAAAAGTGGTTGTATACTATTGATACGGATGGTTTGTATGAATATTTATCAAAAAAAGATACTAGAAATAGAATAGTTGCTATAAATAAAAAAGATTATAAAATAATCAAACAAGAAATGGAAAAAAATAATTTGTTAAGTGAAGATAGGCAAGAACAACTTATTAATTTATGGGACAGTTATAAATCTATACAAAAAGAAGATTTAAATCAAATAGAGGCAGAATATCAGGATAATATAATAGATTATCAATTTTATAAAAGTAAAATAGAAGATGGTAGTTTTGGTCTTGATGATTATACAAATGTATTATACAAAACAGATGGTAAACAGGGTGGTTATTTGTGTAATTTTTTAGAACGCACAACAAGTCATGTCTTTGGTTCGTCTAAACCAGGTAATGCAACAAATTTTGAAGTTAAGCTTAATAAAGATGGGCAAACTTACACTATAAGAGAAGAATTAATCTCAAGAACAGATGTTGGTAACATAAATAAAGTTCAAGCGACCACTTTTTTTAATGATAAAATAAAACCTATTTTAAATACAATTATTAAAAGCCAGAACCTAGATGAAACAATAAGCTATATTGAAAACTTAGGTAGCGCTTATACTGCAAAGCAAGTATTAAGAAAATTACTGGTTATTGCCCATCCTTTTAATTTTATTAATATTTATTCGGATGATGTAGTAAATGATTTATATGAAGAGTTTATTTGTAGCAATCATGTTTCTAATTTAGAAAAAAACGAGGCACTTACAACGCTTTTTGTAAAACTATTTGCATTAGATAGCACAACATTTTCAGACCGATTTTTATTATCAAGATTTCTCTGGATGTATTCGAATACCAAAGGAATTGCTGATGAGAACACACCAAATGTTATTTTATATGGACCACCAGGAACAGGAAAAACATATCAAGTAACTAATAGTTTAGATTTTGTTTGTCAAGGAGAAAAATCGAGATATGAAATGTTACAGTTTCATCCCTCTTTTACGTACGAAGATTTTATTGAAGGTATAAAGCCTAAAGGAGTTACAAAAGATGGTAATATTAAGTTTGAGTTGGTTGATGGTGTTTTTAAACTCTTTTGTAAAAGAGCAAAACAAGAATGTTTAGATGCTATTCAAGAAGCAAGGGACGTTAAGCCTTACTATTTTGTAGTTGATGAAATTAACAGAGCTAATTTATCTTCCGTATTTGGTGAAACCTTATCGAGATTAGAAAAAGATTACAGACATGATGTTGTAAATAATGATACATCAAACTTGATAAAAACACAATATTCATCACTAATAGAACAATTAGAAGAAGATAAAAAAACTGAATTGGCTTACGAGCTAATAAACGGTCAAGCTTATTTTGGAGTGCCAAGTAATGTCTATTTTATAGGGATGATGAATGATGTAGATAAAAGTATAGATACTTTTGATTTGGCTTTAAGAAGACGTTTTAAATGGATTAGAAAAGATTGTGATTATAATGTTATTTCAGAGGAAACAAAACGCAAAAAAGGAGATGATTTTATAAATATTGAAGAATATGTAATTGCATGCGAAAAACTAAACACCTATATCTCTCAAGAGTTAGGTTTAGGTAAATCTTATGAATTTGGACATTCTTTTTTTATGAAAATGAAAGATATAGCAAGTCGTAAATCTATTTCAGAAAACAATATAAAACAGTTGTTTGACCTTTATTTAAAACCAACTTTAAAAGAGTATTTAAGAGCATTATATCCTGAAAGTGAATTAGATGCTAAATTACATGTCGCTTTAGATATTTTTAAAAGTCCATTTTCAAAAAAATAAAACTAATGGAGATAAGTGTTCCTAATAATCATAACTATTATGAAGAAAGCCCTTTAAGTGAAGCATACTTATTGGAGCAAACTGGAATACGTGGAAAGAAAAAATCTAGAGAAGTAATATCTAATTTGTTTTCTTCTGTTTTTGAATTAAAAACAAATAACGTAAGTGTAGAAAAATTACAGATAGTTGGTTTTAAAAATCAAAAAGACGTACTAGAAGAAGATAATTTAATATTAAAACTATATACAAAAGAGAATACAAGAAATGAAAAGGAGTATTTTATTCAGTCTGGCTTATTTTCAGGTGTAGTATACTATAAAGGTTGTAAGTTTAATATAACAACAAGACATGGAGGTGCTTTTCTTCGAAGAATGCTAAATTTTGTAAATGATATTTATGTTGATACAGAAAAATCTAAAGCTTCTAAAAAAGAAGAGCATAATGAGTTTCAATACATCATTGCATATCTATTTATACAATCGTTAGAAAAAGCATCTGTTTTGGGCTTGCCAAAAGAATATCAAAGTATTACACAGCGTAGCCATAAAGTAAGAGGTAAAATAGATTTAAATGCATATTTAAAAACAGATATTCCATTTAGAGGAAAATTAACAACAACCTTTAGAGAACAAATTTATATTCAAGAGATTATTGATATTTTGTACCTAACAGTAAAAAGACTGCAAAATAAGTTTGGCAACGATATTAATAATAAACTATTTAGTATTAATCAATTGCTAAAACAAAATTATTCTGGCCGCTTTGCAAATATGGAAACGCTACGTAAAGCAAAAAATCATAGAATACTTAATAATCCAATGTATGCTTCATTTAAAAAAGTAATTGAGTATGCAGAGATTATATTGTTAGAACATGATTTAAGTCCAAAAGAAACAAACAATAATCTTGAAACTTCTGGATATTTATTTGATATTTCTCAGTTGTTTGAAGTGTATTTAGAAAAACTTTTAAGTCGTCACTTTCAAGATTGGTATGTAACAGGTCAAGAAGAGTTAAAATTATACAAAGGCTTGTTTTATAGTAGAAAGATGCTTCCAGATTTAGTTTTAAAACATAAATACTCGAATAAAGTTATTGTTTTTGATGCTAAGTTTAAGAAAATGGAACTAGAAACTAATCAAAGTAAATACTCAGATTTAGATAGAAGTGATTTTTATCAAATACATACTTATATGCAATATTATCAACCAGATGTTATTATTGGAGGTTTAATTTATCCATTATCTAAACCTTTAAATAAAGAAAAAGCCCATTCAAATAGTTTATTTGGCAAAGGAGATTTAAATACAAGTAAGTTCATTGTTGATGGTGTTTTTGTAAATGAAAATATGACTATGGAAGATTTATTAAATTCAGAAAAATCTTTTCTAAACAGAATAGAGTTATTAACTGAAAATAGTCTGAGTATAAAAGATCAATATTTAAAAGTTATATAAACTATGAGCTACGAATATTCAGAAGACGGTTTAATAGAAAATGCAACACAAGATGTTTTAGAACAATTGGGTTGGACCGTAGTTTCTGCTTGGCATAAAGAGTCTTTTGGAGACAATGGTTTATTAGGTAGAGAAGATAAAAGCGAAGTGGTTTTAACACGTTACTTATTGCAGGCGCTTAAAAAATTAAATCCGAACCATCCAGAGTTAGCGTATCAACAAGCTATAGATAGAATCACTCAAAATGTAGCGGACCAAACGTTAGGTTCTATAAATAAAGAAAAAAGCAATTTACTTAAAAATGGTGTTCCTGTAAGTTACACCAATGATAAGGGCGAATTGATAAAAACCAAGCTAAAGGTTTTTAATTTTAATAAATATCAAGACAATCATTTTTTAGCAGTACGTCAACTAGAAGTTTTAGGTGAGTTGTATTTAAGACGACCAGATGTTATTGGTTTTGTAAATGGGATTCCCTTAGTGTTTTTTGAGTTAAAAGCACATCATCAAGATTTACGTCATGCATATAACGATAACCTAAAAGATTATAAAGATGCCATTCCACAGGTGTTTCATAATAACGGATTTGTTATTTTAAGCAATGGTTTAGATGCCAAAGTAGGAACCATAACCAGTAAATATAAATACTTTTTAGACTGGAAACGTATTGAAGAAGATGAAGAAGGAGAAGTAAGTTTAGATACCATGTTACGTGGTACTTGCGACAAACATCGTTTAATGGATATTTTTGAAAACTATTTGTTATTTGACGATTCGCAAGGCGATGTGGTGAAGTTAATGGCTAAAAACCATCAATATATTGGTGTCAATAAAGTCATAGAAAACGTAAATAACATTGAAGATTTAGAAGGGAAGTTGGGTGTGTTTTGGCACACGCAAGGTTCTGGAAAAAGTTATTCTATGGTGTTTTTATGCGAAAAGATTCATAGAAAATTAGGAGGTTCTTATACTTTTTTAATTGCTGTAGATAGAACAGAATTAGAAAATCAATTATATGATACCTTTTCGGGTGTTGGCGCAGTCAATGATAAAAACTGTATTGCAGGAAAAAAGAAAGGGACGACTGGTCGTGAACATTTACGAGAGTTGTTATCTGAAAACCATAGGTATGTGTTTTCATTGATTCATAAGTTTTCCATAGATCCAAAATTAGAAACCGAATACCCCTTAATTACAGATCGTAAAAACGTCATCGTCATTAGTGATGAAGCACACAGAACACAATCCGGAACCTATGCAAGAAACATGCGTTTTCATGGTTTACCAAATGCATCGTATTTAGGTTTTACAGGAACACCAATTATAAAAGAAGAAGAAGAGTTAACCAAAAATATATTTGGTGAATATGTGTCTATTTACGATTTTAAACGTGCTATTGAGGATGAAGCAACTTTGCCACTACGTTATTTAAATAGAGGAGAAAAACTAGATATCACCAATCCAGAATTGGATGAGCAAATGGCTGCCGTTTTTGAAAACGAAGATCTTGATGATGACCAAAAGAAGAAATTAGAATATCTGTTTAGTAGAAATTATCCAATTCTTACAGCGCAACCAAGACTAGAAGCCATTGCAAAAGATTTAGTCTGGCATTTTAACGAAAGAGGGTATCAAGGTAAAGCTATGTATGTTGCCTTAGATAAACCTACAGCAGTAAGAATGTATGAGTTAATTCAAGGGTATTGGCCAGAATATCTCAAAGAATTAGAAGAACGTATTAAAAACGCAGAAGACCAACAAGAAGAACAAGAACTAAAACGTAAATACAACAAAGTAAAAGAAACAGAGGTTTGCGTTGTAGTAAGTAGCGAGCAAAACGAAGTAGATAAATTCAAGAAAATGGATTTAGATATTGAAGTGCATCGTAGAAAAATGGTGGAGCGTAATCTAGAAAAAGAATTTAAAGATGAAGAGAATCCATTTAGACTTGCTATTGTATGTGCTATGTGGATTACTGGTTTTGATGCACCTTGTGTCTCAACGGTCTATCTAGATAAACCTATAAAAGGGCATACGTTAATGCAAACCATTGCCAGAGCAAACCGTGTGTATGATGATGAAAAGGAAAATGGTTTAATTGTAGATTATGGTAATGTATATAAACAATTAGAGCAGGCGTATTCAGTTTATGGAGAAGGTGGAAAATCTGGAGGCATAGGGAAACCATCAGGAAGTCCTGTGGAGCCATTAGAAGACGTAGAAATTGAATTAAAACAAGCTATAAAAGATGTTAAGGCATATTTAAAAGAATTGGACTTTTCGCTTCAAGATTTAAAGGATGCAAAACCAATGTCTAAAATTGCTAAAATTAAGGATGCTACAGATTGTGTGTGTTTAAATGAAACCACGCGTACTACTTTTGAAATGGTGGCAAGAAATGTATTTAGAAAATACAAAGCCTTGTTTCCTAATGATAAATTAAAGAAACATGTTAAAGATTTTAATGCAATTGAGGCTATTTACACTGCTTTAAATCAAAATGTAAAGTCAGCAGATGTCACACAAATTATTATGGAATTGCAATCCATAGTAAGTGATAGTGTGGTGATTCAGAATAACGAAGTAAATGAGGATGAAGAAGAGGTTTACGTCGATTTGTCGTCGTTAGATTTTGATAAATTGAAAGCAGCATTTGCTAAAACACCTCGTAAAAACACATTAGTATTTAACTTACAAGAAGCTATAGAACAGCAATTGGAACAAATGCTAAAAGAAAATCCGTTGCGTATTGAATTTTATGAGCGTTACAAAGAGATTATAAAAGAATACAATAAAGGGAAAAGTCTTGAAGATACAGTTAAGACCTTTGATAATCTAAATGATTTCATCAAGGATTTATCTTTTGAAGAACAACGTGTCGTTAGAGAAAATTTAAAAGATCAAGAAACACTAGCTATTTTCGATTTGCTTAAAGAAGGAAAAGAGCTAACAACTAAAGAGCTTAAAGAAGTCAAAAAAGTAGCCACTAAAACATTAGAAACACTAAAGTCTGAAAAGCTTAAAATTGAAAATTGGCGGGAAAGCAGACAAATAAAAGCACAAATTAAAAGTGCTATTTACGACAATTTACTTTATTTGCCACAAGACTATTATTCAGACGAAGAAGTAGGTGTAAAAACAGCAAATGTATATCAACATATTTATACTAATTATTATGGTGGTGATAAAAGTGTTTATAATCAAATAGCGAGTTAATTAAGAATTAATAAATGATAAAGATTGGAATAATAGGTCCTAATAAATCGGTTTGTGGGAATGATTTGTATGATTTTGGAGAAAACCTAGGTAAAGTAATAGCGAAAAAAGATCGTGTATTTTTAAATGGAGGCGCAGGTGGTTTTATGGAAGCTGTTAGTAAAGGAGTAAAATCATCTAAAGAAACGTTCGACGGTCAAACAATAGGTATTTTACAAGGAGACAATGCTGAAGAAGCTAATGAGTTTATAGATATAGCCATACCAACAGGAATGGGAATAGCACGTAATATGATTTTAGTAAATAGCTCTGATATTATTATCGCAGCAGGAGGCGGAGCAGGTACATTGTCCGAATTAGCTTTTGCATGGCAAAAAAAGAAAATAGTGTTATGTGTCACAGAATTTGGTGGCTGGTCTAAGGAATTGGCAGGGAAAAATCTAGATCATAGATTGAAAGATTTATTGATTCCGGTGAAGACGATTGAAGCTATTGAAAATTATATTAAACAGATGTAAAAGTATATGGTTGTTTTTACAGTTGTAGTTACTTGTAATAGAGTAAAATTATTAGAAAGAGCACTTAAATCTATTCATAATCAAGTTCGGAAACCAAATTTTGTCATCGTGGTGTCTAATTCCCAACAAAAAAATCATCTCGCAGAGCAGGAAATATGTAAGGCTTATAACGTTGTTTGGATTAAAAATAAAAGAACAAATAATTATTCAGGAGCTTTAAATACAGGCATAGAATATTTTATTAGCAGTAACGATATTGATGATACCGTTTATTTTTCGTCACTTGACGATGATGATGAATGGCATTTTGATTATTTAGATGCGATGACTTCTAATACAACTAATGAAGATATTGTTTTTACGAACCTCATAAGAAAAGATTCAAACGCAGCGTCTTTTTTGAAATTACCTAAACAGCTAGATTTTCATAATTTCTTGTATGGCAATCCAGGCGTTGGAGGCTCTAACACTTTTGTAAGATTAAAAACACTATTAAAAGCAGGTGGTTTTGATGAAGCAATGGTAGCTACAGTAGATAGAGATTTATTTGTAAGGTTATTTCAGTTGAAGCCTAAATATAGAGTTCTGGAAAGTAATCTAGTAACGCTGCATGTTGAAAACACACGTCAGCGCTTGACAAATAATTTAGAACTAAAAAAAGAGAGTTATAGGTATTTCTATTATAAATATCAGCATTTTATGACTTCTCTAGATAAGGAACGTTTTTTCAACAGAGCAAAAAAGGTATTTGAATTAAATGAAAATGATATTGTTAGATCTATTAGAAAACAGGAATTAGTTAATAAACAAGACATACTATTTAAGGATTGTAAAGATTTTGACTTCATTGTAGGCTTTATTGCAGGAGATAAAAAAATTGCAGAAAGAATTACTGACTCTATTATACAAAAAACAATTAGAGTAGATAAACTCTTGATAATAGATAATCTATCTTCTCTAGATAATTTTGATGATGTAAAACAAAAATTAGTCAAATTTAAAATAGACTTTATAATTGTGCATAGAGCAGATTGGGAGACTAATTTAAAATTAGGGTATTATGGAACGTACTTTAAAAAGTTTACTAAAATAAACTCCATTCCTATTGGTCGCACAATACTTCAACATCATTTGTTTACGGAATCTATGGCATTTAAAAAACCAGTGTATTGGGTTATAGATGATGATATCACTTTTTCTAATACACATGGTAATAATAAGAGTTCAAAAACAGATTTGTTTTCTATTATTAATAACTATAAAGATAAATTCGATGCATTAATTGGCAGTGTAAGTAAAGACCCTCCATTACCGTTTTTATCATCGATAAGAGTACAATTGGTGGATTTAGTTTATAGCACGTATTCCAATAACCAAGAAGAGTTAGATTTTAATAGTCTTAAAGAATTAAAGGATTATTATTATGATATCTCAGATGCGCATTTTACACATATTGAATCACCTATTTATTATGCTTCCAATATAGAAAAGGATATAACACATATTTTTTCAGGGAAAGCAGTTTCTAGACCTGTTTTACAAAAAAAAGAGATTAATCATTCGGAATCTGTTAGTAACAGAGGTCCGAATACTTTGATTTTTAATAGGGATTTGTTACGATTTTATCCTGTAGTTAATTTAGAAGTAAATGATAAGTTTGTAAGAAGAGGTGATTTGTTTTGGGCACTTTTAAATCAATCAATATCTAATAGGAAAATTGCAGAGCATACGTTTTGTGTGGATCAAAATAGACCTATTCAAAATTTTAAAATAGAACATGAACTTGATAAATCAGCTAATGATTTAATAGGTTATGCTTTTAATAAGGCTATCATAAAAACAATCGAAGAGATAAAACAGAAAACCAAACCTAATAGACCAAAGGATATTTATGAAAGGTTAAATGAAGTTGGCTTTTTTAATGTTTTTTTAATAGAATATAAAAAGACCATTATAAAAAGAAAGTCTCGTTTTTTAATGAACTATTATAGAATATTTGGACTTTTGGAGATGTTAGGTAAAGACTATAATTTTATAGATGCTTACACTAAACAATTTACAAATCTTGTTTTTAAAAAATATTTTATAGATGTTATTGAAGCTTCACAAAGCGAAATATTATTAAAACAATTTATACAATCTCTAGCGACTACAGTATGGTCTTATACCGATTCAATTAAAAGAAATATTGAAACAACGGATAGTAATAAACAAAAAATTAAAGAAGCATTTAAGTTAGATAAAGATCTAGTGTTGCTCGGAGAAGGATCTGAAGGTGTTGTTTTTACAGACTATATTTTTGTTTATAAATCATTCTATTCCATAAAAGATTATGAATGGGAGTTGTTAAAAAATAACAAGAATGTGTTTTCTCAATGTACTTTATTAGAGTCTATAGAGTTTGTGGAAGATGCAGAAGGAAACTATATTAAATATCCATACCATCCTTTTAAATCAGTGGATTATATAGAAGAAAATCAAATCATTTATTTTTTAAGATTCTGTAAAAATAATGGGCTTATATTTTCAAATATTAAACCTGTAAATTTTATAGTTATTAATGACAAGGATTTAAAGCTTATAGATTATGGTAGGTCATTTGAACCCTATACAGAGAGTAAATATATAAACATGATTAAAAGAGCATTTTTAATGCTTAATTATCCTAAAATGTTAGATTCAGAATTTAGGGGACTTACAACAAAAATTAATTCAGGAGAAATTCCATTGGAAATTAGGGGCTGGGCGAGTTTCATGTCTAAAGTCATTAATGATAAAGAAAATAAGGAGGTTATAAATTCAAAAGAGTTAGTTAAATGATTAATACATTAAAAAAGTTTATCTCTATCAAGACGATTGCTAATGATAAAGAAGCAAACCTTGAAGGAATTCAATTAGTTAAAGATTTATTAGAAAAAATTGGTTTTACGATTTCCATAGAAGGAGATAGCCCTTATAACCAACCGGTTATTATAGCGAAATATACTAATCTAGATTCTTCAAAAAAAGTGACATTATATAACCATTATGATGTTGAAAAAATAAATAAAAAGGAAAAATGGAAAACAGACCCTTTTGTTCTAACTGAAACTGATGGGAGGTATTATGCAAGAGGAATAGCAGATAATAAAGGGATACTTATTTGCCGCATATTTGCGTTGTTAGAAATGAAAGAAAAAGGACTTGGAATACCCAATATATTATGGATTATTCAAGGTGAAGAAGAGGTTGCAGGAAAAACACCTTTTGATGTGATACCAAAACATATTGCCGAATTTGGTTCTAAAATATATGTTGAAGAAACAGGCGTCAATAAAGGAGAAATACCAGTAATCTTTTATTTACCAATAACTAAAAAACAGCCTTCTTTCTTAACGGAATTAAACAGTGCATTATATAATGGTGACGCTATTTTTGATAATAGGAGCTTAAGTAAATTCACAAAATGCCCTTTTGTATCTAATATACCAGAAGATGGCTTTTATATTGGTTTTGGTCCAAATGATGGTAGATGTAACATACATAGGGAAAATGAAAGTTTAGACATGATTAAATTAGAAAAACATAAACAAGTATTTACAAAATTTATACAATGGATTAACAAGACTGAGATATAAATATGTGCGGTATTGTTGCTTTAATAGGAAATCATAATCCTCAAGCTATCCAAAAATGCCTAAGGCTTTTAAGTCATAGAGGGAAAGATGGTTCTAAAGTATATCAAGATAATAATATAGCCATAGGTTTTAATCGTTTAGCAATTAACGATGAATCTGAAAAGGGGATGCAGCCATTTGAGTATGGAGACTATATTGGCGTCTTTAATGGAGAGATTTTTAATTTTAAATCTTTAGCAAAAGAAAATAACATTTCATTAGTCTCTAAATGCGATATCGAAATTATTTTACCCTTATTTGCTAAATATGGTGGCGGAGTAATTCATCTTTTAGATGGATTCTATTCAGGTTTGATTTTTAATAAATTAACTCGTAATCTATATACAATAAGAGATTATATTGGAAAAAAACCGCTCTTTTACGGTTCTAGTTTTTCATCTAAATTTATTACAAGTGAGTTAAAGTGTATTAGTGATATAGAAAATTTTGAATGTGTTCCAAAAGGGTTTTCTATTATAGAAAACAATAAAATTTCAAAGAATATAAAACATCAGTTTTTAGATAAATCACCATTAGATTTAAAAGAAAGCATTAAAATTGCTGTTAAAAAAAGGGTTCCTGAAAACAAAGATATACCTTTTGGTGTTTTTTTAAGTGGTGGAATAGATAGTTCTATAATAGCGTCAATAGTGAATACGTTAACTAAAAATGTGGTTTATTATTCACTGGTAGATCTTCATAGTGAAGATTATAAATATGTTCAAGAATTATCAGTTTTTCTAGGTATAGAAGAGCAATTAATAATGGTGTCATTACCTGATCGAGATGAATTAAATCAGTTAATAGATCAGTTGGTTTATCAAACAGAAAGTTATAATCCTTCTATAATAAGTAATGGTTTAGCAACATATCTTTTATCTAAATCGGCTTCAGAAGACGGTTTAAAAGTTATATTGTCAGGCGAAGGAGCAGATGAGCTATTTTGTGGTTATAAAATTTCCAAGGATGCAGAAGTAACTAGGGATAAAAGTAAAATTTTGATTAACAATTTGCATGTTACAGAGTTAAGACGATTAGATTTAGCATCAATGTCAAATACTATTGAAGCGAGGTGTCCTTTTCTAGATAAACAGGTGTATGAAGCTTCTTTAGGGTTATCAATAGAGCAATTAACAGATAAACAAATATTGAGAGATTTGTTTATTGAAGAGTTACCAAAAGATATTATTTCTCGAAAAAAAACAGCATTCGATGTAGGTTCAGGTATTAGAAAATTAGTAGTAGAACATCTTAATCATAATAACGAATTGGAGAGACTGTCTTTAAAAAAAATATGGTCAATACACTATCCCGAAAAACTAGCAGAAAAGAATTATTTTCATAAATATCCTGTTTTTGATGATGCAATTGATAAAAGAGGAATTAAACATAGATAAGTTGAGTACCATCGATAAAATAGAGTCTTTACTATTAAATGAATTTAAAACGGTTCCTTTTCACAACCTGTTTATGTTAAATAATATTCAGAATAAACAATTATCCTTAGGAGGTACTTGTTCTGATAAAGTTTTAAGGTTTAAGGGGGTATTAGATGACAACGATATTCATAGTAAGCTACATTCGTCTTTTATTAATGGCATAGAATGTCATAGAATGCTTTCTGTTATTATTAATGATAAAAAATATTTTATAGATGTTGGTTCAGGTTGGCCATCAGTTAAATTATTTCCTGAGTTTAAAGAAATTGAATATTCTGTTTATGGTATGAATTTTAAAACAGAAATAAACGATAATGAAATTTTTTTATATCACAAAACCAAGGCTTCATATGAGTATAATAAAATGATAGTGATACCTAAAGTGTCTAAGTCTCAGGAAGATATTTTATTAGATATTAAAAATAGATTCGTCGATTCTTCAATTTATCCTTTTCATGACAGTGTTAGATTTTCAATAGTGAAGGGTCAGATGTTCTATTTTATAAAAGGCTCTCGTTTAAGAATTTATTCTGATAAAGAATTCAAAGAAATTATGTTAAATGAAAAGGAGGTTTCAAGTTTTATAGAAGAAAAACTTAATCGTTTAGAACAATATTTAAACTTTTTGCTTAAATAAGATGTTAATTTAATACTCAAATGACCATAAACGAACTACCAGGAACCTACAACATTATAGGAAGCAACCAAGATGAAGACGGTATCGCTTATAAAGGCACATTAGAATTAACCCTAAATCAGTACAACAGAATAGAAGCGAAGTGGCTTATTAATTCTAGTCAAGAACAATTAGGAACCGGTTTTTTTAAAGATAACATCTTGATTATTAATTTCAATTATAAAGGAGATGATGAACGTATTTATAAAGGCGTGGTGGTTTATAAATGTATCACTAACGATTTGTTGGAAGGCTTTTGGTCAGAGAAACATGGTAATCCGTTATATCTTGGTGAAGAACGTTGCTATAGAATAGGGACGCAAAACCGTGAGTTGTTGAATTGATTTGGTTGGCTTTGTGTTTTTTTTGTGCTTCATTTAGCTTCGCTGAATCTTCGCGAGTGAGCTGTACATTAGTAAAAGTCCGCAATGCTAGGGCATTGCTTTGGTCTTTTTTTTATGCTTTTGCGCTCTTGTTTTACGCGTTTAGCTTCGCTGAATCTTCGCGAGTGAGCTATACAATAGTAAAAGTCCGCAATGCTAGGGCATTGCTTTGGCCTTTTTTTATGCTTTTGCGCTTTGAAGGGATCAATCTCAAAAGTTGTGTGTGAATTATCTATACTTTTCGGATTTTTGTAAAAAAAAGACTGTGGACCATTA
>NZ_JABFDI010000079.1 GCF_013403915.1 Winogradskyella pacifica | reverse complement strand
AGGCGGGGTTGCCTCGATGCCGTCGCTGCAGATGCACCAGATAGGCATCGTAGATCTCTACCGGTGATTCAGGGGCGGGTGCGTAGTCGGGTGCGAGCTGCATCGAATTCTGCCTTGACGTGTGTCGGAGCGAGATGAATGTATCGGGCTGTGGTGTCGACGTGCGCGTGGCCGAGCAGTGCTTGCATCACTGCCAGATCCACACCGGCTTCGGCCATGGCGGTTCCGAAGGTATGGCGCAGGGCGTGCGGGTGTCCGGCGAGAACACCTGATTTGATCCGGTGGTATCGAAAGATGGTGCGCAGTCCTGCGGCCGTCAAGGACTGTCCCCGGTTCGGCCCTTTAGCGACGAGAAACAGACGTGCACAGTTTGATTCGGGTCTCTCTGTGAGTAGGTATGTTTGGATCAATCCCGCGACTTCGATATCGAGTGGGACGCGGCGCTCTTTGCCGCCTTTGCCGAGCACCCGCACCCACCTGGTGCCGATGTCGATATCGGTGACATCGAGGGTGAGCACTTCACCGGATCTCAATCCGGACAACAACATCAGCCCTGCGATGGAGCGATCTCTCCATGTCCG
>NZ_JABFDI010000078.1 GCF_013403915.1 Winogradskyella pacifica | reverse complement strand
CCCGCGCGCTGGGGTTCAGCTATCGGCGGTCGATGGCGCTGGTGGTTGTGCCGCAGGGGATTCGACGCGTCCTGCCGGCCATCGTCAATCAGTTCATCTCGCTGATCAAGGACAGTTCGCTGATCTACTTCCTCGGGCTGCTGGCCTCGCATCGAGCTGTTCCGGGTGGGGCAGGACACCGCCGCGCAGACCGGCAATCTCTCACCCCTGCTGGCCGCCGGGGTGTTCTACCTGTTCCTGACGATCCCCCTGACGCACCTGGTGAACTTCATCGACTCCCGTCTGCGATCGGGCAAAGCCGACACATCCGGCACGCTCGACCCGGTCGAGAAGATCATCGTGGTGGAGAGGTGAGCACATGGCTGTCTCATTGACCGGCACTGACATTCATCTCGCCTTCGGCACCAACAAGGTGCTGCGCGGGGTGAACATTCACGTCGACGCGGGTAGAACCACCACCGTCATCGGGCCGTCGGGTTCCGGCAAGTCGACGCTGCTGATGGCGCTGGCCAGGGTCCTGCGGCCCCGCTGCGGGGTTGTCCGACTCGACGGCACCCCCCTCGGTGAGCGATCGTCGATCGACATAGC
>NZ_JABFDI010000077.1 GCF_013403915.1 Winogradskyella pacifica | reverse complement strand
GCCCAAGAGTGTTCGAGTCCAGAAACGGGTGTGCCACCGTCACACCACCGGCGCCGAGACCCTCGTAGTCGGACATCACGACCAAGTATCCGTTCAACAGCAATGCGGTGATGGGCAGCCACTGGTTGAGCAGATCGTCATACATCGACGGGCCACAGTCGAAGTTGATTCCGGTGTTGCCGTGGCCGTAGGACACCACTGGCCAGCCGCCCTCGGGAGCGGTGCCGCTGGGCACGAATACGGTCCCGGTCACCTCGGTTGTGCGCGACCCATCACCGGATGTCGACACATAGCGAATCTTCGTGACCTCGGCACCGGTTTCAGCGATGCGGGGAACGACGGTGTCGAAGTCTTCGGCAGCGAGCAACGCCCCGGGTTCTGTCCCTCCGAGCTGTGCGTTCGATGCGCTATCAGTCGGCTGCGCAGGCCGCGCGGCGGCGTTGGTTGTCACCGTCACTGCATTTCGCGTCGAAGACGACGTGGCCGGTTGAGTACAACCGGCCAGCAGCGCCATTGCCGCAGCGACTGCGCAGAGGCAACGAATACTCGAAGTGAGTGTCACGAACTGCTCTTCATCCTTGCTGCTGTGAGCACAGAA
>NZ_JABFDI010000076.1 GCF_013403915.1 Winogradskyella pacifica | reverse complement strand
TACTTGGCGATATTCTTTGGCCAGTTCTTCTTGGCATAATTAAGCTTTTGCTTTACCTTTTTATCGACGTCTTTTCCTTGAAGTGCTTGGTTGATTTTATCAATTGTTTGAGAGACTTTGTTAGGGTCTATCGCTTCAAAATTATCAGGTTCGTTGGGTTTTTGTTCTTCCTCAGCATATACAGTCTCCACATAGCGCCATAAATCTTTTAATTGTTTTTCGATACGGGTGCGTGAGGTCTTGATGCTTTTTCCCCACACAAAAGTGTAACGGTTAGCATTCGCCTCAATCTTAGTCCCATCAACGTAAATATCTTTCAAACTTAAGTAACCTTGTTCTGCCAACAGAATGACCACTTGGTTGAATATCTTTTTAAACTTACCTTTAAGTTTTGCTGAGCGAAAATTGCTAATGGTATTATGATCTGGTTCAATACAGCCACAAAGCCACATAAAGTGAACGTTTTCTCCTAAGGCTTGTTCAATTTTACGAGATGAATAAAGATTGCGAAGGTAAGCGTAGATTAAAATCTTCAGTAAATCTCTTGGATGATAACTTGAAGTTCCACCTCCTTTATAAGTCCTCTCAATAGAGCTAATATC
>NZ_JABFDI010000075.1 GCF_013403915.1 Winogradskyella pacifica | reverse complement strand
CGATCAGCGCTACCGCGGATCGGGTGGTGGCAGCGAATGCAGCGGCGACCGGTGGTGGTGCCGTGAGATGTTCGGTGCGCAACGCTGTCCGGATTTCCTGAGCGCGGGATTCGATGTTGCGTTGCCTTCCAGCTTTTTTCAGTAACGCTCGGATCGACGCTACGCTCAGGTGTGCTGCTTCGGCGGGTGAGGCGGCGCGCGTGAGTACGGCAATGGCGTCGCTGTGGTGCAGACTGTCGAACGCTTCCAGTGCGGCGGGGTAGTACTCGCGCAAGGACGAGCGCAACGCGTTGGTCTGCCGGTTACGGGACCAGATCAGATTCTGGTGCCCGCGGGCCAGTACCTTGATCGCGTCGGCGTCGGCGGAGTCGCCGGCGATGGTGCGATGATTGTGGCGGTCGGTCCGCACCAGGTCGGCCAAGAGTTTGGCGTCACCGGCGTCGGATTTGGCACCCGAGACATGGTGGCGGTCTCGGTAGCGCGCAGCAGCGAGCGGGTTGACCGCGTACACGGCATACCCGGCCGCGGCCAGGGCAGACACCCACAAGCCGCGATCGGTTTCGATGCCGACGACGACCTCGGCGGGTGCCTGGGCGTAAGAGGCC
>NZ_JABFDI010000074.1 GCF_013403915.1 Winogradskyella pacifica | reverse complement strand
CCGCGGGCCGTGCGCTCCGATGAGATCGAGAAACGCGACCGTGGGGTGAGCAATCTGCTGAATACGAAGCGCATCCAACTGGTCGGTCCCCCAACCCTGAAGTCCATGCTGCAGACCATCCATCGTCTCGGCGACCATGGCCTCGCGCTGTCGCGCGGACGCCGATGCTGCAAGAGCTACTAGAAACAACGTTCCGGCGTCCTTCTCGATCTCGAGACGGCCCAGAGGAAGACGCGCAGCACAGTGGTGCCACAGCGCGACCGGGTCGTCGGCGAGCTGGGCCCCGATCCTCGTCGGCTCCAGGATGCCCCGCTCTACATGGACCAACCCTAGACATCCCAGGTCCGTAACTTGTCAAGCTGCGGCGGGTTGTTGCGCGGTGCGGTGTGCCCAAGCGGTGTGTTCGTCGTAGTTGACGTGGTGGCGTAGGCAGCCGTGCAGCAGCCCCACGAGTCGGTTGCCGAGTGCGCGTAGCGCTTGGTGGTGAAGGTCGCCGGCGGCGCGGTGTTGGTCGTAGAACACGCGAGCTCCTGGACTGTGGGTGAGGGCGCAAAAAGCCCATTGGTCGATCGCGTCGTAGAGCCGCCGGTTACGGACGTGACGGGCCAGGA
>NZ_JABFDI010000073.1 GCF_013403915.1 Winogradskyella pacifica | reverse complement strand
TGCACGGCGGCGCCGGGCCGTTCCGCTCCGCAGAGGGACGCTGGACCATCCGGGCGGGCGCCCCGAACAGATCCGCTGATCGGGAAACGACGTATGTGGAGGTCAGCGGCCACCTAGTGCCCCGCGGACCGTTGACCGGCCTGCTCCTCTCGGGCCCCGCCCGCGCCCTCGCGCGGCGGGCAGCACGCGCTTCGCTCGCTGACCTTGCCGCGTACGTCGAGAGGCCGAGCAGCTGACCGAACCGTGTGGCCGACTCGGTCCGTCGTGCCGGGACAACGCCAACGAGAAGGGCATGTGGCAGACCGGGCTGTGTTGTCACTGGTCCACGGGTGTGGCTTCGAGGATGGCCTTCAGGCGAGCAAGGTCGTTGTTGTTGGCTCGACGCATGGCACGGGCCATCAATGGTGCTCCAAGCCGTGAGAACCCCGATGGTTCACCGCGGTTGCGCAGCGTCATCTTCGTGTCACCGTTCGGTGCAGGCCTCCACTCGTAGGTGGTTTCCATCGGGAAGGGGCCTTCGGCCGTGCGCATAACGAAACGTTCGTCTGGAACCAGTTCTACGACCTCGTAGGTGTAGGTCAGACGCCGACCGAGGAACTCGGCGATGAAAACG
>NZ_JABFDI010000072.1 GCF_013403915.1 Winogradskyella pacifica | reverse complement strand
GCTCCGTGCATTGTTCGGCGAGCTCGCGGCACACGGCTCGGTACTGATGGTGGTCGACCAACCCCGCAACATCGGTGCACTGCCGATCGCGGTGGCTCGCGACAGCGGCCTCGATGTTGCATACCTGCCCGGCCTGCGGATGCGGCGGATCGCGGCACTGTATCCGGGGCAGGCGAAAACCGATGCCCGCGATGCGTTCATCATCGCCGACGCCGCCCGTACCCTGCCCGACACCTTGTTGCCGGTCACCCAGGACGATGACATCGTCGAAGGCCTGCGGATGCTCGCCGGGTTCGACGCAGACCTGGCCACCGAAGAGAACCGCATTTCGAGCCGCATCCGATCAGTGCTGCTCTCGGTTCACCCCGCCCTCGAACGGGCCATCGGCAAACACCTGTACCGACCCGTCGCACTCACGCTGCTGGCCGAGTTCGGAGGCCCGACCGGGTTCGCCGCAGCAACCCCGGCAGCACTGCGACGGGTCGCGAAACGTTCGGCACCGCGCATCGGTGACAAGGTCGCGGACTCGATTATCACTGCGCTCGCGGAGCAGACCGTGATCGTGCCGGGGGCGGAGAAAACGGACTTCGTACTGA
Source organism: Winogradskyella pacifica (assembly GCF_013403915.1). Lineage (GTDB taxonomy): Bacteria > Bacteroidota > Bacteroidia > Flavobacteriales > Flavobacteriaceae > Winogradskyella > Winogradskyella pacifica. The sequence continues at coordinate 21 of NZ_JABFDI010000072.1, read as the reverse complement.
AAACTCTTGCGCGGCAGCTGA
>NZ_JABFDI010000071.1 GCF_013403915.1 Winogradskyella pacifica | reverse complement strand
GCGATGTAGCCCTCGGCTTCGAGTACTGCCATGTCGTTTCGGACCGTGGCACTGGATACGCCGAGATTGTGTCGCTCGACCAGCACGCGGGAGCCGACCGGTTCCTGAGTAGAGACGTAGTCCGCAACGATCGCGCGCAAAATCTCGAATCGTCTGTCTTCGGTGCTAGACAACTTCCGTCCCCTCCGATCCTCCGCTGCGGGCAGCTACGACGCCGCCACTATCGATCCATCGCTCGAGTCTAGTAGCCGCCGCACGATCACCGCCGAAAGGCCTTACTGTGGTCCGGTGGCCAACTCGACTTCGACGACGTACGACACATGATCTTCAAGGGTGTCAGGGACGGAAAGCCGTATCCGGATCACGGGCTCTCACTTCGAGACTGGGCCAGGATCCCGCCGCGTCAACTGCGTCTGGACGAGATCGTGACGACGACCAAGGTGCTCGAACTCGACCGGCTGCTCTCCGAGGATTCGACGTTCTACGGCGACCTGTTTCCGCATGCCGTGCACTACCGCGGAGTGGTTTATCTCGAGGACGGTCTGCACCGAGCCGTGCGGGCAGCGCTCCGGAGTCGGACTGTTCTGCATGCCCGCGTGTTCGATTACGACCTCCTCGGCGCCTGATCCCCTC
>NZ_JABFDI010000070.1 GCF_013403915.1 Winogradskyella pacifica | reverse complement strand
CCGGACCGCCGTCGGCAACGAGTGCGCCGATCTGGTCGCTTGCATCCGTGCCGGTCCCGATCAGGCGCCGAACATCGGGGTCGCTGCTGCGCAGTTGTGCCGTAAGAACATTCAGGTCTGCGCTGAACTGTCCGATCGCCGACGACTGCTCGGACTGGGTGTCGAGCACTGTTCGACTGTCCCGGATGAGTCCGAGCGTCTCGGGCAGTGCTTCCTCGGCTGTTTCCGACAAAGTGCCGAGTGAGTCCACGAGAACCTGAAGATCTTCTCCCTTGCCATCGAACGCCGCTCCGAGTTCCCTGACCGTTGTAGCGAGGTTGTCCAATGGGATGGTCTTGATGAGCTGATCGGTGCTGGCCAATACGTTCTCGACCGATACGGGCGTTCGAGTGTCCGCGGGAGCAATGATCGCACCCTCCGCGAGGAAAGGTCCGTCACTGTTTGCGGGCTGTAGATCGACGTACTGCTCGCCGATGGCCGATCGATTCGCCACCACGGCGAGCGCCGAGGCCGGAATGCTCGGACCTCCTGTGTCGAGCAGCAGCTCTACATCGATACCGTCGCGGGTCAGCGACAAGGTGCCGACGGTCCCGACGGGCACACCCCGATAGGTGACCTCTGCGTTGGTGAAGATGCCGCCGGAG
>NZ_JABFDI010000006.1 GCF_013403915.1 Winogradskyella pacifica | reverse complement strand
TTAAGATACGAAAATCAATGCTTCTTTGAAAATATAAAATATAAAAAAAGAGACTGCCTTTTTAGACAGCCTCTTTTATTTTTAGCAGCATTCTATTTTAGACTCTTAAACCGTTTCTAACTGAGGTATAGAAATATGCGTCAATTCATTTTTATAAAATTGAAGTTCATTTTGAATAGTCGTATATTTTGAAGATAGAACACTTACAAACAAGTCTTCATAATAAGCAATACCATCAAACAGATTGCTTTTAAATGCCGTCCATTTTTTAATCTGTTTAGCCGTTAGGTCTTCAGAAATGGTGTCAATATCAGTCTTTAAATAATCCACATACATTTTCAATTCCTTCATAAACATATTTGGACGACCTACATTAGAAAGTACAGAGGCATTTCCATTAATGTGTTGCATCATCTGAGATAGCGATACTTCTTTATCAAAATAAGCCATATTTGGTCCTGGACAAATAACAACTCCTTGCTCCTGCCCTTTAATATTAATATCGTTTTCTAAATAAGAAGCATTTGCCAAACCAACACAAAGGCACGCTTTTTCAGTTATTTTTGCTTTAGCATTCTCATAAATGGCAGGAGACACGTCCGCTTTTTTAGCTTCTAGTTCCTGTAGCTTAACATCTTGATATTTTTTAGACGCGGTACAAACCCCTTCTGGACCAAACGCTTTATTTAAAGCCAAAAATTTCTTTGGGCAAGAACTTCCTGCCTTATTATTAGCAATACGTTTTTGTTTATGAAACTCATTGGTCGTTCCTTTTATAGTATTAAAAGGCACACCTAAAGGAGAAATACCGCTTAAATACAAATCTTTTTCTTTAGCGCTACGCAATAAGTCTCTGGTTTCTTGATCTACAGATGTGGCTTCGGGCACTAATAAAAATGGTGTTCCCCAACCTACCGAATCGACCTGATAATTTTCAAGTAAAAAATGATGCTCCTCTGCGGTACCCACACCACCTTGAACCGTGATTTTTAATTCTAAAGGTTGCTCAGGAGCATCGATTTCCTTTTGATTTAAACCTTTTACATAAACCGCGTGCGTGTCTTGTATTAATTCTATTTTCTTCGTTTTAAACTCTTCTAAAATCGGCCCCAATAAAAAACCTTCGGTAGCAAAAGCATGACCACCACAGTTTAATCCGGATTCTATTCTATATTCGGAAACCCAAAGGCCTTTTTTAGCCAAAAATTTCCCTTGAATAATTGCTGAGCGATAATCACTAACTTTTAATATAATTTTCTTTTTTAAATGCCCATTCACATCTGGAAAGAAGTCCTTAAAGCTTTCAAAGTAACTGTATAACCTCGGATTCATTCCTGCAGAAAGGACTACAGATGAACTTAAATTACTATTCGCAAAACCACGTAGCGATGCATGTGCATCATTGAATTGTGTTGGTAATTGTTCCCCTTTAATAAAATTATCTTTATCTACTTTGGTCATGATGTTAACATCAATAGTTCCCACTTTTAGATGTGTTTCAAGATAACTTCTAGCCTTGTCCTTAAATGCAACTCCTTCTTGTAGTAAATTGGAAAGTCCATCTTTAAAATCAGATGTATTAGGTAAGGTGGTGATGAAGTGTTCTAAAGCTGCTTTGCTTTCAGATAATTCTGTTTTAAAATTTACGAATTTTTCTTTTACAATTGTATCAGTCAAATTTAAATACGAGGTAATCCGCTCTGCGCGATAATCTTGTACTTTCTTTGTGATTTCTTGGTATGGTACGTTGAATTTTTTGCTGTAAAATGAATTCATCTTTTCGATGAGCTCGTCGTCTATAATAGAAACTACGGACGAAATACCATATTGAGCCACTCGAATAGGACTATCAATAGTATACGCTAAACCCATTACGGGTATATGAAAACTGTGGAGTGATTTTGTTAAAGCCATCTTCTAATTTTGTTTAAAAATTGAATAAGCTACAAAGATGACTTTAGTTTTTATGTCAAAACATGACTTATGTCACACCTTTTTATCCTTTATTGATCTTTGATCTTGTTAGTGAATGAAAAGTCTTATTTCAACTTTCCTGTTTTATAAAGCACAAACAGAATAATTATAGGCACGGCCAATAAGCCAACATAGCCTAGATTACTTGTAAATAAACTTGGCATCATTATTAAAGTTACAACATAGCCACCAACTGCTCCACCAAAGTGTGCATCATGCCCAATATTGCCTATTTTATTTTTCATGCCATAAATAGAATATAATAAATAGCCAATACCAAACACATAACCAGGAATCGGAATGGGTATAAAATACATATATAAGTTCATATCTGGTCGTAAAAGTATAGCTGCGTATAAAACACCGGTTACCGCACCACTCGCACCAATGGCACTATACCAATACTCATCTTTATGAAAATATAATGAGAGTAAATTTCCAAAAATTAAACTCGCAAAATAAATCACTATAAATTTAAAAGAGCCAAGTATCATAACTACAGCATCTGCGAAAAAATAAAGTGTAAACATATTAAACAGTAGATGGGTTATATCTGCATGTAAAAACCCAGAACTCAACATTCTTATCTGTTCTCCACGTTTAATACTCCCAACATTGAATTTATATTTTTCAAAAAAAATGCGGTCATCAAATCCTTTAAAAGACATAATAACGTTAGCTGCAATAATCACGATGGTAACTATACTTATACCCAAATTGTCCATAAACTCTAATCCTATAAATCAAATATAATATATATTTGTACTTCAACGCTAATATACATTAATGCAACTTATTGCTTATATTTTAATCTACCCTATTCTTTGGTTAATTTCAATTTTACCTTTTAGATTACTTTATGGATTCTCTGATGTGATTTATATTTTTATGTATCGCATATTTGGCTATAGAAAAACCACTGTAAAAGAAAATTTAAGATTGGTTTTTCCTGATAAGTCTGAAAAAGAAATTTCTGAAATAACAGGAAAATTCTATCATCATTTTTGTGATATGATGGTTGAAGCGATTAAATCCCTAACAATTTCGGAGGCTCAAATGAACAAACGCTTCAAGTTTACGAACGTAGAACTCATTAATGATTTAGAAAAAAAACAACGAAATATTATTTTAATGTGTGCCCACTATGGCAGTTGGGAATGGATTTTTATTTTACAACGACATATTGAATACAAAGGCTATGCCGTTTATAAGCGCCTAAAAAACAAGTATTTTGACAAACTCGTTAAACGGATCAGAGCCAAATATAATTCGCATTTAATCACCACTAAAGAAACTTATGGTGTCCTTCTTAAAAGCAAGAAAAAAGATGAACTCACCATTAACGGATTTGTTTCTGACCAATCCCCAAAAGCACATAAAGCTTTTCATTGGAATGAATTTATGGGCATAAAAGTACCCATGTATACAGGTGCTGAAATGCTAGCTAAAAAATTAGATATGGCGGTGGTATTTTTCAGTGTGAAACGAATTAAACGTGGTTATTATGAAACCACATTCACAACCATTACCGAAAACCCAAAAGAATACAAAGATTATGAAATCACAGACTTGTTTTTTAAAATGGTAGAAAAACAAATCTTAGAAGCGCCACAATATTATCTATGGACGCATAAACGTTGGAAACATAGAGATAAAGTGCCAGCTGAATTTCTATAAAAAATAGTATAACTCGTGTGGAAATTGATGTTTAAGTCTAGAACTCAATTAATTCATATCAAACCAAGCATCTACATTTATAGCATCACAAGGGGTATCAACTAAGGTTTTATGCACAAACTCATTATTACATCTTGAGTATTCATAATCCTTAGCCCATGCGTCATGATTCTTAGCTAAATCGGTAATACTATCACAAACATATTTAATCTCTGCATTCGTGGTTGTTGGATGAATAGACATACGAATCCAACCTGGCTTACGAACTAAATCCCCAATGGAAATTTCATTAGTTAATTCGTTAGACATTTGCTGATCTACATGTAGTAAGAAATGGCCATAAGTGCCTGCACAACTACAACCTCCACGGGTTTGAATACCGTATTTATCATTCAATATTTTAACCGCTAAATTAAAATGCAAATCGTCAATATAGAATGAAATGACTCCTAGCCTATCTTGGTGTTGGCCTGCAAGAATGTTAAGATTCGATACGTCCCCAAGTTTATCAAAAATAATTTCAACCAACTCATGCTCGCGTTGCAACATCTTATCCACTCCCATTTGTTCTTTTAAACGAATGGACAGTGCCGTTTTTATAACTTGAAGAAATCCTGGCGTCCCACCATCTTCTCTGTCTTCAATGTTATCTATGTATTTGTGTTCGCCCCAAGGATTCGTCCAGCTAACAGTTCCTCCCCCCGGACAATCGGGTACCATGTTTTTATATAATTTCTTATTAAAAACCAATATACCTGAAGTTCCTGGTCCACCTAAAAACTTGTGAGGTGAAAAGAAAATAGCATCTAATTGCGCATCTTCATCAGTAGGATGCATATCAATACCTACATAAGGTGCCGAGCATGCAAAATCTACAAAGCATACTCCACCGTGCTGGTGCATTAGTTTGGCCACATCATGATGCGGAATTTGAATTCCCGTAACATTAGAACCACCGACTACTGACGCAATTTTAATGGTACAATCTTTATATTGATGTAATAAGGTTTCTAAATTCTTAAGGCAAAATAAACCGTCTTCATTTGGTGGTACAACCTCAACCTTTGCTATCGTTTCTAACCAAGTTGTTTGATTGGAATGATGCTCCATATGTGAAATAAAAACCACTGGTTTCATTTCTTCTGGAATGTTTGTATAGTCTTTTATATTTTCAGGAATCTTTAATCCTAATATACGTTGAAACTTATTGATAACACCGGTCATACCATTACCTGAACAGATTAAAATATCATCATCATTGGCATTAACGTGATCTTTAATAATATGCCTCGCTTTATGATAGGCTTTCGTCATAGCTGTACCAGAAACTGTAGTTTCCGTATGGGTATTTGCAACAAAAGGACCAAAATCATTCATTAATTTTTCTTCAATCGGTCTGTATAACCGACCAGAAGCCGTCCAATCGGTATAGATAATTTTCTGTTCTCCATAAGGAGATTCAAACCGTTGGTTTTGACCAATAATATGTTGTCTAAACTGATTAAAATAGGTTTCTAATTCAGTGGTTTCGGTTGTATTTGTTTCTAAAATCATGGCCAAATATTATTATATATGCATCATTAAAAAGGTAATGAAATGTCAGTTTGAGCGCAGTCGAAAACCTTAAAACAGTCACCATTAAAGCATTTCAACTGCGCTCAATGTGACATTTATATTTATACAATTATTCAATTAAAATACCCCTACAATTTTTCAATTTATAAGTACTTAATTTCATTTAAAGATATTAAATATTAGCAATAGCTTTTATTTCAGCAATAAAACGATCTGCTAACGTATCTGCTGCTTCTTGCGAAGGAGCTTCTGTATAAATTCTAATTATTGGTTCCGTATTACTCTTACGTAAATGCACCCAACTATCCGAAAAATCAATTTTCACACCATCTATAGTGGTTAATTTTTCATGACTATAATTAGATTCCATAGTGCTTAAAATACCATCAACATCCAATCCTGGAGTTAATTGAATTTTCTTCTTGCTCATAAAGTAATTTGGGTAAGACGCTCTAAGTTCACTGACTTTCATTTTTTTCTCAGCCAATAAACTTAAAAATAAAGCCACACCAACTAAGGCGTCACGTCCGTAATGAGAATCTGGATAAATAATTCCTCCATTTCCTTCACCACCAATAACTACATTATTCTTTTTCATTAAAGTTACAACGTTGACTTCACCTACAGCACTAGCTTCATAAGTTCCGCCATGTTTTTCAGTAACGTCGCGTAACGCACGTGTAGAACTCATATTACTTACGGTGTTCCCTGGTGTCTTACTCAATACGTAATCTGCACAAGCGACCAATGTATATTCTTCTCCAAACATTTCTCCTGTTTCATCCATAAAAGCTAAACGATCTACATCTGGATCTACAACGATTCCGAAATCCGCATGTTCTTTTACAACTGCTTTTGCTAAGTCACCTAAGTGTTCTTTCAAGGGCTCTGGATTATGAGGAAAATGACCTGTTGGATCACAATATAATTTTACAGGCTCAACACCTAAACGTTCTAATAATAATGGAATAGCGATACCTCCTGTAGAATTTACACCATCAACAACCACTTTAAAATTTGCGTCTTTTATCGCTTGTACATTGACTAATTCTAAGTCTAAAACTTCATCGATGTGAATATCGATATAGGCATCATTAACTGTTATTTTCCCTAAGTCATCTACCTCAGCAAAATTCATCGTATTAGACTCTGCAATCTCTAATATTTTCTGTCCTTCTGCTCCATTCAAAAATTCACCTTTGGCGTTTAAAAGTTTTAAAGCATTCCATTCTTTCGGATTATGACTTGCTGTTAAAATTATACCACCATCAGCATGCTCTAATGGTACAGCAATTTCAACCGTTGGTGTGGTAGACAAACCTAAATCAATAACGTGAATTCCAAGTCCGACTAAAGTATTCATCACTAAATTCTGAATCATTTCTCCAGAGATACGAGCATCACGTCCAACGACAACGATATAATTGTCTTTTTGGCGCTGTTGCTTTAACCAAGTCCCATAAGCTGCTGCAAATTTAACCGCATCAATTGGTGTTAAGTTATCATCTACTGGTCCTCCAATAGTACCTCTAATTCCTGATATTGATTTTATTAAAGTCATGTATATTTCTATTTTCAACAAATATAAATAGATATACTGTTTTTAACTATTTTGTGATTATGAATTTGTAATTTCGAAATATGAATTTTCTCGCTCATATTTACCTTTCAGGAGGTAACGAACTCATTACTATCGGAAACTTTGTTGGAGATGGAGTAAGAGGTAATAAATACAAATTATACCCTAAAGAAATACAAATTGGTATTCAATTACATCGCAACATTGATACGTTTACAGATGCACATCCTCTTTTTAGACAATGTACCAAACGCTTGCATAAAGGGTATAGTCATTACAGCGGAGTTATTGTAGATATATTTTTCGATCACTTTTTAGCTAAAAACTGGACGACCTATTCCGATATTCCACTAGATGTATATATTGCCGACTTCTATAAAAGTTTATCGCATCATATTGCTATTTTACCGCCGCGATTTCAAAGTTTGACTCCGATTATGATTGAAGGTAATTGGCTACTGAGCTATGCTACCGTTGAAGGTATTCAGATTGTATTAAACGGAATGAATCACAGAACCAAAGGACTATCTAAAATGAATGAAGCAACTAAAGAACTCAGAGAACATTATGATGCTTTTGAGGCCGATTTTACGTTGTTTTTTGAAGATCTTAGAGCGTTCAGTATTTTGAAACGAATTGAGATTGAAAAGCAATTTAATTTAAAATAACCACTAATTTAGCAACCTTAAAAGTAAATAGCTAAAGCTGTTTTTAGCTTTATTAAATTTTATAGGACTAGTTACGTATTATGGCAAAAGCATCTAAACTAAAAAAAGCATTAAAAATTATAGGAGGAGTGATTGTATTCTTCACCTTACCAACTCTACTACTCTTTGGGTTTATATATTTTAAATATAACGAAGAATTACCAACAGGTCAACAAGGTCCTAAAGCTGAGCAGTTAGCTAATAAAATGCTTAAATCATTAGATGAATCGGCATATTTAAACACGGATTATATAGAATGGACTTTTAAAGGCAGACAAAAATATAAATGGTATAAATCGGACAATACCTGCGAAGTCTATTGGAAAGATTTTACAGTGATTTTAGATTTAGAAAATCGCAACAACTCAAAAGTGTTTGTTTTAGAACAAGAGTATAATGGCATAGAAAAACAAGAGTATATTACAAAAGCCGAAAACTATTTTAATAACGATTCGTTTTGGTTAGTTGCGCCGTATAAAGTTTTGGACGAAGGCACTGAGCGTCGTATTGTGATCACAGAAGACCACAAAGAAGCCCTTTTGGTAACTTATAAGTCTGGCGGTACAACACCAGGCGATTCTTATTTGTGGCATTTTGATGATGAAGGAAAACCAAAAAGTTTCCAAATGTGGGTCGATATTTTACCCATTAAAGGTTTAGAAGCTACTTGGGAAAATTGGACGACTACGGAAAGTGGAGCCCAGCTACCAACCTTTCATAAACTTTTGATTTTGGGTATTGAGATTACAGATATTAAAGGCTTAAAGATGTAATACTGTTGCATTACCAAATGAAATTATTTAATGTGTTGTAATAAGGTTTCAATTAAGTTATTAAAGAAACTATCTCTTTTAACTATTCACTCCTAACTTTTCACTATTAACCAAAAACTATTTAGACCGTTGCCCAACAAACTGTTGACTCTTCAACTTAAATAGCACATTAAAACTTGTTAAACTTCCATAGCTTCTCGTAATATACTGTTGAAGATCTATCTTCTCTTGCTCCTCGAGATTACTCGAATTTATCTTTTGTTCCATAACACGAAGGCGGTCACGTACCATAGTAATTTTATGAAAGAATGTATCTATTGGTACTTCACTAGACTTTAAATTAGAATCTCCAGGTGTCATAATCAATTTTCCACCTTTCCATTTATCTGCAATTGTAATAACTTCAGATACATCAGACCATTTTTTTAAGATGGACTTTAAACTACGCTCTACATCGTAAAAACTTACAGCGTCCACGTCGTCCTCTGCGGCTTCAATCACTTCAAAATCAGAATCTAAATCTAGAGTCTCTAAACCATCGTCGATAAAGGTGACCCAATAGTGCTTTGAAGTGACGTTGGTCACCACACCTTTTCCATATTCTGAATGCTTTATTCTAGATCCTATTCCCAGTAATTTCATAGTGTTCTTTATGTGCTATTTGAGTTAATAAAAAAACTAAAATAACAAAAAAAACAGCTTAAAATTAAATTGAATTTACAAATGTTAAGAATTATTAAAAGTTGTATTTCGTACGAATTAATCTTATTATTTTTACAGTAAACACAATCTAAACCCAATTAATTATGAAAAAAATAATTTTTACACTTTTATGCTTCGGCTTTATCTTAACAGCTTCTGCGAATAATGACCCTAAGATTGGGGATTTATTAACGGTAAAAACACCAACTGCACAAGGATTTAATCACGTTGATTTTCCTAAAGCTAATATTTTAATAAAACGGGGTGTCGTAACGAACTATAAATCCGTAAATAATGAGACTGTTGTTATAGACAAAGTAGAAACTGAAGCTAACGGATCTACGACTGTAATTCTTAAGAAACAAGATGGTTCTAAATTCTTTGGCTTTTTAAGTAACGTTAAAGCTGATTATACAAAAGCTATAGGATCAGGAGAACTTGTTGTAATTAAATAACATCACTTCTAGCTTTTAGCTATTAGCTATTAGACACAAAAAAACTTAGTCTAATTATAGACTAAGTTTTTTTGTTTTAAGATAAATGTTTAGAATTATTACTCTTTAACATAAGCATCACCTAAAATTTATTTAATGTAATCTCGTTTAAAAATTACCATAAAGCGGTTTTCATTTCAGCCTATCTTTTATTTTTTCGTTTAGGTTTGTCTTCTTGGAGTCTTACATAAATTAATTTAGAACGTCCTCTTGAATCCTCGCGTCGCTCAATTTCGAAAGCTGAAATTGAATTAATTAAAGGAGTTAATTTCTGAAAACCATAATTTCTAGAATCAAAATTAGGCTGCTTCTTTAATAGTAAGCTTCCCACATCACCCAAAAATGCCCAGCCATCATCATCTGCTACATCATCTATAGTTGTCGCAATCAGCTTTATTTCTTTTGCTGTAATAGTATCATAATTATTCTTTGATGTTGTAGACTTCGTTTTGTCTTCTAATGGACTTTCTTCTTTTATATTTTTAAGAATCTCTATATATATAAACTTATCGCAAGCGACAATAAAGGGATTTGGTGTTTTCTTTTCACCTATACCATAAACCGCCATACCTGCTTCGCGCAAACGGGTTGCTAACCGTGTAAAATCACTATCACTAGAGACCAAACAAAAACCATCTACTTTCTCTGAATACAAAATATCCATAGCATCAATAATCATAGCAGAATCCGTAGCATTTTTCCCTGTAGTATAACCATATTGCTGTATAGGAGTTATGGCATTTTCTAAAAGCATATTTTTCCATTTGGATAAATGTGGCTTGGTCCAATCACCATAAATACGCTTTATAGTTGGATTGCCGTATTTGGCAATTTCTTCCATCATTTCTTTTACATAAGCTGATGGTATGTTGTCACCATCAATCAGTACTGCTAATTTTATATCCATAAGTGATTTTACATATTAATTTTTGTAATCCTAAAGATAAGGGCTTTAAAATAAAAAACCACTTCAATTGAAGTGGTTTTGTTAAACTTTACTGTAATCGTTACTTACGACTTACCTTTTTAGCGATTTTATCTGCTTTTTTTTCTTTAGCCGATTTAACTGGCTCTTTTTTTGAATTTTTCTTTGCATCTTGTGATTTAGCCATGACTATATATTTTAAGTTTTCACTTTTTAATTAGTATTAAATATAGTGAAAAAGAAAATACAAATGCGTGTTAAACGTCCAACTTCATTAGTTTTTTAAAATTCCGTTATTCTTCGTCTTCAATCCGTTTCCAAATCAACTCACTATTAAGTAAAAAACTACCTATGTGGTCAAAATTACAATCTGAAGGAGCAATAATAGATAAGAATGATTCTTCCTTTTTATCGCGATACAAGTGGTAAGTCTCACCAACGATGGGCTCAAAGGTGTAACGCGAATTATAAACCAATGTGTTATATTCTAGCTCTTGCATCATTTTTTCGTATGCTGCTTTAAGTTCTAAATATTTGGCTTTAATTTGTTTATTGGCCTTATTGATGTTTCTGGTTTTCCAAGACGAATTATCTGTAACTTGTATGGCAGGTGCACCAACATTAGTGGCATACGGTTTTAGATACGCATCATAACGGCTGGTAACTTCATCATATACAACCTGATCTGGTTTCTTATCTTTCGACATATTCAACTAGCTTTTCATAAAAAACGCTTTAATGAAACATTAAAGAGAATTGAATGTGTGTTTTTTTTATTAAATTTAGATCAATTAATTAATCCGTACTAAACTTTATGAAAAAAATAGGCTCATTAAACCTCTTTATGATAGCACTATGTGTTTTAATTATTATAGTAGCCATGTATTTATTCTTAAGAGGAGATCAGCGTCATGCTATTTTTATTGGACTCTGGGTACCGACAATTCTCGCGTTCGCAATCTTTATAAAACAAATCTTCAATGGAGGCAAATGAAATAATTTTTACTTTTTCGATATTTGTATCTATATGCGTAGTCGTTTGGGCTGTTTTGGTCATTCGCGCTTATAATAAGATAGATCGAAATGACTAAGTAAAACAATCATCTTTACGTTGTAAAAAAAGCAATGTGCTAAAGATTTAAATCATCTTAAAATCCAAAAGCAATTCCCCTTCAATTGAAGCCTGTAAATGATCACCTTTAACAACCAAGCCCGTGCCACTGGCAGGCGTACCTGTAAAAATAAGATCACCTTCGTCTAATGTCATAAAAGACGATATATAAGTAATAATTTCAGCAAAGCTATAAATCATTAAACCCGTTATACCCACTTGTTTTTGTTCTCCATTAATTTTTAAATCAAAATTTATAGCATTCAAATCTGAAAATTCTGAAATCGGTTTAAACCCCGAAATCGGCGAGGCACCATCAAACCCTTTAGCCAAAGCCCAAGGCCCTTTATTTTCTCTACTAGCAGCTAACACATCTTTGGCTGTGTAATCAATACCAATTGCCAATTCTGAAATATAAGACACAGCATCATTGAGTGCAATATCCTTACCACGTTTTCCTATTTTAACCACCAGCTCTACTTCGTAAGCTAATTGATTTGTAATTTTCGGAAATTCAACATCTTTATTATCGGTAACTAAACTAGAGTCTGGTTTCGTAAATATAGTTTGTGCACCAGTTTTTAGAGCACTAATTTCTGATGTTTCGTTGACATAATTTTTGCCAATACCTATTATTTTCATGTGGTTTTATCTTTCAAATTAATTAAGAATAAAGATAGAAAAAGCCATTCTAAAACCTATTAAAAAATAGGTTATCAATAAAAAAAATATACAACTTCTAAAATACCTCAAATACATACCCAAGCAGCCAATAGAGTATAAAAAATACCACGATAGTACCTATACAACCGCACTTACCTCCTCCTATTTTCTTAGCTCCCCAAGCAGCACCTATAATTCTTAATAATTTTTCCATAGCGTTACATATTATATATCGTAAAGTTAAGTCGCGTTTAGATAATTATGGTGCTGTAATTAAATAAATTTACGCTCATATCATTATTTTAGATTGTTATTACAGACATTACTACGGTTATTTTTAACAACTATAATTTGTACCTTTGCAGCTTTGCTAAAAACAATAAGAGGACAAATCCAAATATGAGCCAATTCAACGATTATATTGAAGTCAAAGGAGCACGTGTTCACAACCTTAAAAACATTGATGTTACCATTCCACGGGAAAAACTTGTCGTAATTACAGGTTTATCAGGAAGCGGAAAATCATCCTTGGCTTTTGATACTATTTATGCCGAAGGACAACGTCGCTATATTGAAACATTTTCAGCGTATGCGCGTCAGTTTTTAGGTAATTTAGAACGTCCTGATGTCGATAAAATTGATGGCCTTTCTCCTGTTATTGCTATAGAGCAAAAAACAACGAGTAAATCACCGCGCTCTACGGTTGGCACAATTACCGAGATCTATGACTTTTTACGCTTGTTGTACGCCAGAGCTGCAGATGCTTATAGCTACGAAACAGGCGAACAAATGGTAAGCTATAACGATGAGCAAATTAAAGACCTTATTTTAGAGTCTTACAAAGGCAAACGCATTAACATCTTATCACCTGTGGTGCGTTCTCGTAAAGGTCATTATCGCGAATTATTTGAGCAAATTGCGAAACAAGGTTTTGTTAAAGTTAGAACCGATGGAGATATTGTAGATATCGAAAAAGGTATGAAACTAGACCGTTACAAAACCCACGATATTGAAATTGTTATTGATAGACTAAAGATTGATAGCACTGAAAACGATGAAAAGCGCTTAATGGAAAGCATTAATACAGCCATGTATCATGGTGAAGACGTATTGATGGTTATTGACCAAGACACTAACGAACCACGCTTTTTTAGTCGTAACCTTATGTGTCCTTCTTCTGGTATTTCTTATCCCAACCCAGAGCCTAATAATTTTTCTTTTAACTCACCAAAAGGAGCTTGCTCTAATTGTAATGGTATTGGCGAATTGTATGTGGTAAACCCAAAGAAATTGGTGCCAGACGAATCGTTATCCATAAAAAATGGAGCTTTAGCACCCCATGGCCCACAGAAGAAAAGCTGGATATTTAAACAGTTTGAAACCATAGCACAACGTTTTGATTTTTCTTTAAACGATGCTTGGAAAGACATTCCTGAAGACGCAAAACAAATTATTCTTTATGGTGGGAAAGATAAATTTACAGTAGAAAGTAAGCTACTAGGTGTTACACGCGATTACAAAATTGATTTTGAAGGAGTTGCTAATTTTATTGAAAGCCAGTACAATTCAGATTCCACATCGTTAACGCGTTGGGCAAAAGAATATATGGACAAAGTAGAATGTCCTGTTTGCGAAGGTTCTCGTTTACGCAAAGAGTCTCTCTATTTTAAAGTGGATGGCAAAAGTATAGCCGATTTGGTGAATATGGATGTGGTAGAGTTAGGCGTTTGGCTAGATGGTTTAATGGACCGTTTATCTAGCAAGCAACAACAAATTTCTGCCGAAATCATAAAGGAAATCCGAAGTCGTGTTCAGTTTTTATTAGACGTAGGACTCACCTACCTAAGCCTAAATCGAAGTTCAAAATCCTTGTCTGGAGGCGAAGCACAACGTATTAGATTAGCCACGCAAATTGGTTCGCAATTGGTTGGTGTACTTTATATTTTAGATGAACCAAGTATTGGTTTACACCAACGCGATAACGAAAAACTAATCAATTCTTTAATTTCTCTTAGAGATGTTGGAAACTCCGTTATTGTGGTCGAACACGATAAAGATATGATAGAACGTGCCGATCACGTTATTGATATCGGTCCTTTTGCGGGTAAATATGGTGGCGAAATTATTAGTGAAGGCACTCCAAAAGAATTACTAAAACAAAAGACATTAACCGCAGCTTACCTCAATGGCGAAAAGGAAATTGAAATCCCAAAAACCAGACGAAAAGGCAATGGTAAAAAATTGATATTAAAAGGCTGTACTGGTAATAACTTAAAGAATGTTGATATTGAGTTACCACTAGGAAAAATGATTGGTGTGACGGGAGTTTCCGGAAGTGGGAAATCGACATTAATCAACGAAACCTTATACCCTATTCTTAATGCTTACTATTTTAATGGTGTAAAAAAACCGATGCCCTATAAAAGCATAAAAGGTTTAGAGCATTTAGACAAAGTGATTGACATTAACCAATCACCAATCGGAAGAACACCAAGAAGTAATCCTGCAACTTACACGAAGACTTTTGATGAAGTTAGAAGTTTGTTTGCTAAGATTCCCGAAGCCATGATTCGTGGTTACAAACCAGGACGTTTTAGTTTTAATGTCAAGGGTGGACGTTGCGAAACGTGCCAAGGTGGTGGCTTGCGTGTTATTGAAATGAATTTCTTACCAGATGTTTATGTCGAATGTGAAACCTGCCAAGGCAAACGTTTTAATCGAGAAACATTAGAGATTCGCTATAAAGGAAAATCGATTAGTGATGTTCTAAATATGACCATCGAAGAAGCAGTTAGTTTCTTTGAAAACATTCCTAAGATCCATAGAAAACTCAAAACAATTAAAGATGTAGGGTTAGGATACATTACGCTAGGCCAACAATCTACAACACTTTCTGGAGGGGAAGCGCAACGTATAAAATTAGCGACAGAATTAAGCAAACGCGATACTGGAAATACCTTTTACATACTCGATGAACCAACTACTGGTTTACATTTTGAAGATATCAGAGTGCTAATGAAAGTGCTTAACAAATTAGCAGATAAAGGTAATACCGTTTTAATTATTGAACACAACCTCGATGTTATAAAAACCGTAGACTACATTATAGATATCGGTTACGAAGGCGGAAAAGGCGGTGGTAATGTGGTGGCTAAAGGTACACCTGAAGAAATTATAAAAGATAAAAAGAGTTATACTGCTAAGTTTTTGAAAAAGGAAATGCAGTAAGTGCAACTCAACAATCTACTATAAGTAAGATTTCCTTCTAAACATTTAAAGACTACAGACAAAATTTAAGTTAAAAAGAACTTTTTTACAACTATTGTTAACTCAATCGGTTTTACCATAATGAAGCTATTGTTATATTTTATAACTTGACTTCACTAACACAAAAACCTTAACATTATGAAAAGTATTCTTTGGCTTGTAGCCGTTATCTGTATAGTAGTATGGCTGCTTGGATTATTAGACATTATTCCAGGAATGAGCAGTAACAGTCTCATACATATATTATTAGTTATTGCTGTGGTTGTTATCTTATATAATATAATTTCGGGTAGGAAACCATTATAAATTCTAAATAAAATAAATTCATAAGCGTATCTCAATATTTAGGTACGCTTATTTTTTTTGAGTTTAAATATCTATTTCAATCTATTTAACTTAACTTTGAAAGTCTTAAAAATTAGACAAAGCCATATTAATATATGGCTTTTATATTGTTATAATAAATTATATTGATATTATGCGAACAGAAAGCAACAGCAAACGATGGAATGAAATAAAAACAAATGACTCATGGGCGATTTTCAAAATCATGGGAGAATTTGTCAACGGATATGAAAAACTGAGTAAAATAGGTCCTTGTGTTTCTATTTTTGGATCAGCAAGAACTAAACCAGACCATAAATATTATAAACTAGCAGAAGAAGTTGCTGCTAAAATTGTAGACCAAGGCTATGGCGTTATTACAGGCGGTGGACCAGGTATTATGGAAGCGGGAAATAAAGGCGCGCATATCGCAGGTGGAACGTCTGTAGGTCTAAATATCGAATTGCCATTTGAGCAGCACGACAATCCTTATATAGATTCAGACAAGAGCTTAGACTTTGATTATTTCTTTGTTAGAAAAGTAATGTTTGTAAAATACTCGCAAGGTTTTGTTGTAATGCCTGGAGGTTTTGGAACTTTAGATGAACTTTTTGAAGCGATAACATTAATTCAAACGCACAAAATAGAATCATTTCCTATCATCTTAGTTGGAAAAGATTTTTGGGGCGGTTTAATGGAGTGGGTAAAAACGACCTTATTAGATGCCGGAAACATTAGCGCTAAAGATTTAGATCTTATTCACCTTGTGGATTCTGGAGATGAAGTAATTGAAATACTTAACGATTTTTATAAAGAATACGATCTTAGTCCTAATTTCTAAAAAAAATCTTTATTTTTCAATTCAATGCCTTGAAAAAAAATTTTTAAGTTATTTTACAATAAAAATATTCACTTTAACGATTCTTAATCAAGAAACCGTTAAAGTGATGTTTTATAATTTATGCTATTACCCTTTAAAAGATGCAGTTACTAATCCCAAAAACTTTATAATTCCTTAATTGCATAAAAACCTATTCATAACAGCCCTCTTCATTGTTTTTAGCTACACTATTGCGGCTCAAAATATAATTGCTATTAATGCAGATGTCGATGTTGAGTCCAAAACTATCGCTATAGAACAAACCATAGTTTATAAGAATGAAACTAAGGACGTGCTTAGCAGTATTTATCTTAATGACTGGAATAATAGTTACTCTACCAAATCCACACCATTAGCAGAACGTTTTGAACAAGAGTTTAGCACTAAATTCCATTTAGCTAAAAACGAACAACGTGGGTTTACGTTGGTGACTTCAATAAAAAACGACGCTGAAACTCCTTTAAATTACGACCATTTAAAAGCACATCCCGATGTTTTAAAAGTTGACTTAGCTAACCCATTGCAACCTGGCGAATCTTATACTTTGCAGCTCAATTATCAGCTGTTAATTCCTGATGCTACTTTTACGAATTATGGCATAACTAAAGCTAAAGATTTCGACTTAAAATATTGGTACATCACACCTGCCGTATACGATGGCGAATGGCATTATTATAGCAACAAGAATTTAGATGACTTATTTATTCCTAAAGCAGATGTAACTATTAGCATTACTCACCCGAGAAACTATAAAGCCACTTCTGAGCTCAATTTTATTACCTCAAAAATTAACGAAGAACAGAACACACAAACCACGATTCTAAGCGGAAAAGATAGAATAGATACCTATTTATCACTTTATAAATTCTCGTCATATAATTTTGTACAGACTGATGACTTTATTATAATTTCTGATATAAAAGAAAAGGACTTACCTGGTCCTGCAAAAGCATTGATAACAGATAAGGTTACGAGATATCTAACTAAGCATCTTGGAACCTACCCGCATGAACAACTGTTGGTAACCTCTATTGATTACCAAAAAGATCCACTGTACGGCCTTAATCAACTACCTTCTTTTTTTAGACCTTTTCCTGAGGATTTTCAGTATGAATTAAAACTTCTTAAAACCGCATTAAAAAAGTACATAGACAATATTCTATTATTAAACCCTAGAAAAGAACATTGGTTAAGTGAAGGGCTTCAAGTATATTATTTAATTAATTATGTTGAAGAAAATTATCCCGACATGAAACTCTTAGGAACCTTAGCAGACGTTTGGGGAATTAGAGCTTTTCATGCTGCCGATTTAAATTTTAATTTTCAGTACTTTTTGTACTCCATGGAGATTGCTAGAAAAAACAGAGATCAGCCTTTAACCACGTCTAAAGATTCCTTAACTAAATTCAATACTAATATTGCGGGCAAATATAAAGCAGGTGTTGGCTTAGATTACTTAGATCAGTTTACAGACGACATCAACTTATCTGATAATATCACAGAGTTCTTACAAGAAAATCAATTAAAAACAGTTTCTCTTACCGATTTTGAAACCTTTATCAGCTCTAAAACATCTAAAGATATTCGTTGGTTCTTTAGCGATTACCTAAATACTAGAAAGAAAATAGATTTTAAAATTTCGTCGATAAAATCATTAGAAGATTCCTTAGAATTAACCATAAAAAATAAGCGCGATAATGCGATGCCTATTTCAGTTTTTAAGTTGAAAAACGATTCCGTTATTGGAAAATTATGGGTAGAAAACATAAATGGCACTAAAACTGTAACACTGCCAAAAGACAGTACAGAGAAGTTTGTTTTAGATTACGATAATGTGATACCAGAATACAATCAGCGTGATAATTATAAAGCTGTTAATGGCTCTTTTCTAAATAACAAACCACTTCAGTTTAGATTATTTAAAGATATTGAAGACCCTAATTACAATCAAATATTCTTTATGCCATTGGTTGAGTTTAATAATATCTATGATGGTTTAACATTAGGCACAAAAGTGTATAATAAAACGATTTTAAGAAAGCGATTAAACTATAGGTTCTCGCCACAATATGCTACAAAATCAAAATCATTAACAGGCTCTACTTCTGTATTCTATTCACACAATTTAGAAGATCAAAATCTATATGATATTACCTATGGGCTTTCTGCAGGTTACCAATCCTTTGCTACAGATGCCTTTTTTACCAGAATAAGACCTTCGGTTACTTTTAGTTTTAGAGATGATTCGGATTTTAGATCCCCACAAACGGATCAGATTATGGCTAGGTATGTTAGCATATCTAGAGAACTTGGCGAGGACGCTACAGTTCCCTTAGACGAAGACGAACCAGATTATGGTGTTTTTAATTTAAGGTATACGCATTTCAATCCTGGCGTTATTAATTATTCAAAATTTTATACTGATATCCAAGTGGCCAATAAGTTCAGTAAAATTTCATTTAATTACGAATTTAGAAAACTAACTCAAAGCAACCGAAATATTAACTTTAGATTTTTTGCAGGTGCATTCTTAGATAACCGTTCTGACCTTAGTTCTAATTATTTTAGTTTCGCCTTAGACCGACCAACAGATTATTTATTCGACCTAAACTATCTTGGTCGTTCGGAAGCTTCAGGGCTTTTTAGTCAACAAATTATTATTGCAGAAGGAGGCTTTAAATCAAAGTTAGAAACACCTTTTGCTAACCAATGGATGACTACAGCTAATTTTAGCACCTCTATTTGGAGATACATTCAAGCTTATGGTGATGCAGGTTTAGTAAAAAACAAATTCAGTAATGCTAAATTTGTTTACGATTCTGGCATACGATTAAACCTTGTTGAGGATTATTTTGAAATCTACTTCCCTATCTACTCTAATCTCGGTTGGGAAATCGGACAGCCAAATTACGATCAGTCTATTCGTATTATGTTTACTGTAGACCCACAAGTTCTTTTAGGGCTTTTTAGACGAAAATGGTATTAAGGAATTCTTATTGAAAAGTTAAAATTATTAAATAATTTAAGCTATTGTCAGCGATAAAGCTATTTCACTGAGAATATCACAAGATTATAACGCTGCTCACTGTTGCATAAAATTTTAATTTTTTGTACTTTCGCAAGACTTAAACAGTGACTATATGAAGACGGATCCTAACACCAAAACAGAAATTACTTTTGACGATTTTAAAACCGAAGTTTTAAGCGACTACAAATTAGCGGTAACCAGCCGAGAATGTAGTTTGCTTGGTCGTAGAGAAGTTTTAACTGGGAAAGCCAAGTTTGGTATTTTTGGTGACGGAAAAGAAATCCCTCAAATCGCTTGGGCAAAAGCATTTAGAAATGGGGATTTTAGATCTGGTTATTATAGAGATCAAACCTTTATGATGGCTATCGGTGAATTGACTATAGAGCAGTTTTTTGCTGGCCTGTATGCAAACACAGATATTAAAGAAGAGCCTATGTCTGCTGGTCGCCAAATGGGAGGCCACTTTGCAACCCATAGTTTAGATGAAAATGGCCAATGGAAAAACCTAACAGAACAAAAAAATTCTAGTTCAGATATTTCTCCTACCGCAGGACAAATGCCTAGACTTTTAGGTTTAGCTCAAGCGTCTAAAATATATAGAGAAGTTAAAGGTATTGATACCGCAATGTTTTCTAAGGAAGGTAATGAAATTGCTTGGGGAACCATCGGTAATGCCAGTACAAGTGAAGGCTTGTTTTTTGAAACTATAAATGCTGCAGGTGTTTTACAAGTACCTATGGTCATTAGTATCTGGGATGATAATTACGGAATTTCTGTACATGCGAGACATCAAACAACAAAAGAAAATATTTCTGAAATACTAAAAGGCTTTCAACGTGAAGAAGACCAAAAAGGTTACGAGATTTTTAGAGTTGATGGTTGGAATTACCCTCAGTTAATTGATACGTATCAACGTGCTGCTAAGATTTCGAGAAACGAACATGTACCAGTAATGATACATGTTCAAGAATTAACACAACCTCAAGGCCATTCTACATCTGGATCTCATGAGCGTTATAAGAATAAAGAACGTTTAGCATGGGAAGCAGAGTACGATTGTAATGTACAAATGCGTCTTTGGATTATCGAGAATAACATTGCTACAGACGAAGAACTAACAGCTATAGAGCGTACCATTAAGAAAGCAGTTAGAGAAGGTAAAAAAGCAGCTTGGGCCGCGTGTATAAATCCTATAATCGCAGAACGTAAAGAAGCACTGAGTATGTTAGAGCAACTAGCAGCATCTAGTCCAAATGCCGTGTTTATTACCAAACTAAAAAACGAATTAGAAGGTTTTGATGAACCTTTACGACGCAATATACTTACGGCAACTAGAAAGGCGTTACGCTATGTGGTTTCTGAATCATCTTCAGAAAAAACAGCCCTTCAAAATTGGATTACAAATTATATTAATACCATTCAACCTAAATACAGTTCGCATTTACATAGCGAATCACAGAAAAGTGCTTTTAACCAATCTGAAGTTATTCCAACTTATGATGCCAACGCCGAAGAAGTTGATGGACGTGTGGTTTTACGAGAAAATTTCGATGCTATATTTAGTAACTATCCAGAAGCTTTAATTTTTGGAGAAGATGCTGGTTATATCGGAGATGTTAATCAAGGCTTAGAAGGTCTTCAAGAAAAGCACGGAGAACTTAGAGTTTCAGATACTGGTATTAGAGAAGCGACCATTATAGGACAAGGTATAGGAATGGCTATGCGTGGTTTAAGACCAATTGCAGAAATTCAGTATTTGGATTACATTATGTACGCAATTCAAATAATGAGTGATGATTTAGCTACAGTTCAATACAGAACTAAAGGTCGCCAAAAAGCACCATTAATTGTAAGAACTCGTGGTCATCGATTAGAAGGTATTTGGCATTCTGGCTCGCAAATGGGTGGTGTTCTTAATTTAATTAGAGGTATTCATGTTTTAGTACCAAGAAACATGACTAAAGCCGCTGGTTTTTACAACACTTTATTAGACAGTGACGAACCTGCTTTGGTTGTAGAATGTTTAAATGGTTATAGGTTAAAGGAAAAATTACCAAATAACATCGGGGAATTTAAAACACCAATCGGAGTTGTAGAAACCATTAGAGAAGGTGATGATATTACCCTTATATCTTATGGCTCAACATTACGTTTAGTTGAAAAAGCAGCAAAAGAATTGCAAGTGGTTGGTATTGATGCAGAGATTATTGATGTACAATCATTATTACCTTTTGATTTGAATCACGATATCGTTAAAAGTATTGCCAAAACCAACCGTGTTATGGTAATTGATGAAGATGTAAAAGGAGGAGCTTCGGCTTATATTCTGAATGAAATCTTAAATACACAAGATGCCTTTCAGTATTTAGATAGTGCACCAAAAACTTTAGCAGCAAAGCCACACAGACCAGCGTATGGTACAGATGGAGATTATTTTTCAAAGCCATCTGCAGAAGATATCTTTGAAGCTATTTATGATGTGATGCATGAATTGAGTCCTGCTGATTATCCTAAATTAAGATAATAAGAATCACAATTTTATAAAATATATAGAAGCAGTTAATTATGACATATAATTAGCTGCTTTTAGTTTTACATGGGTTTCATATACAACTACAACGAAAAGTCTTAAATTTATAGCATGAAGATTGAATCCATCGTTACCATTAAAAAAGAACTCAAACACCTTTCTCAAGAGGAGCTTTTAGAGCTGTGTTTACGCTTAGGCAAATTCAAAAAAGAAAATAAAGCACTACTCACCTATCTATTATTTGAATCTCATGATGAAGATGGTTACATCGTAAGTGTAAAAGCGAGTTTAGATAATTTGTTTGAAGGTATTAATACCGATAGCTATTTCTATATGAAGAAAACGATACGTAAGATTCTCAGAGAAATCAGAGTATACAGTCGTTATTCGTTAAAGAAAACAACCGAAGTGGAGCTCCTACTCTATTTTTGTGAACGGATGAATGAATTAAAACCTTCAATTCATAAAAATACTACGCTGAGTAATTTATATGAACGTCAAGTACTTTCTGTGAAGAAAAAAATTAAAGTACTGCATGAAGATTTACAGTATGATTATAATTTGCAATTGGAGGCTTTGGAGCGGTAATTTGTATTTCTCGTAAAGGCGCTAAGACGCAAAGATGAACTCTGAAAATTAGCACTGAAAGTTATGACACAGAGTTACACGAAGAAGGCTCAAAGATGCACGGAGAGATTGTTCTAAAAAACAAACTCTATTTGCTCATTCATATTATAAATCCATTCGAAAAAACACTTCGTTTCTGAAAACTACTACTAAGACATTAGGCTTTTAACTAACGACTACCAACCAACGACTAAAGATTAACCTACTGCTTATGAGTCTTCTTACTACCTTCATACATTTCGTACTTCACCAAACGTGCTTCAAGCTTAGCGTTAAAGACTTTTATTTTTCTTGAAGGTCTTAAACCTACAGATTTTAAAGCTTCCATATTAGAGGTAATTAACCACGCATTGGTATTAGGATATCCATGCTTTAGGGTAGTTCCTATATTACCGTAGAATTCTTCAACATTTAAATTCTCTAAACGTTCACCATAAGGAGGATTAAAAACCATATGTAATTTTTCATCACCCGATTTTTGAGTTTTAAAGAAATCTTCATGCTGAATGTGTACAAATTCATCTAAATGCGCATTCTTAATATTCTCTTTTGCTTTTACAATTGCCGACGGAGATTTGTCGTACCCCATTATTTTATGATGAAAATCACGTGTTTTTTTCAATAAGGATTCTTCAATTTTTTCGAATAATTCCACATCCCAATCTGTCCAACGTTCAAAGGCAAACTCTTTTCGCATTAAATTTGGCGGAATATTACAAGCAATCATAGCGGCTTCTGCCAACATGGTTCCACTACCACACATCGGGTCCATAAAATCAGATTGACCATCCCAACCACTCATCATAATAAGTCCGGCAGCT
Organism: Winogradskyella pacifica; assembly: GCF_013403915.1. Lineage (GTDB taxonomy): Bacteria > Bacteroidota > Bacteroidia > Flavobacteriales > Flavobacteriaceae > Winogradskyella > Winogradskyella pacifica. The sequence continues at coordinate 176,473 of NZ_JABFDI010000006.1, read as the reverse complement.
AAAACCTCATTAATTGGAGCAATATTCGTTGCCGTTTTATAACCACGTCTATGTAATGATTCTCCAGAAGTATCTAGAGAAATCGTACAACGTTGACGATCTATATGTACATTTATTTTTAAATCTGGAAAACGTAAATCGACATCCGGACGCGTACCGTCAATATCTCTAAAACGATCTACAATAGCATCTTTCGTTTTTAAAGCGGTGTATTGCGAATGCGTAAAGACACTATTATGAACCGTAGCATCAACAGCCAAGGATCCAGTAGATTTTAAATAGTCTTCCCATTTCATATTCTTTACATTTTTGTAAAGATCTTCCTCTTTAGTCACTCTAAAAGAATGAATAGGTTTTAATATTTTTATGGCCGTTCTAATTCCAAGGTTCGCTTTATACATAAAGCCTTTATCTCCTTCAAAGCTCACATTTCGCACACCTTTTTCCACTTTCATGGCTCCAAGTTGTGTGAGTTCCTTTGCTAAAATATCTTCGAAGCCAAATAGTGTTTTGGCTAACATCTTGTAATTATCTTCCATAAATTCCGTCAAATAGATTGCAAAAATACAGTATTTTTGCAGCATGACACCCTAAAATTTGAATAGGACTCGTCATTACGAAATTTTAAGACAAAGTTGACACCATCTTTTTATTGATAATGAGATGACCACGCTTATGCTTCTCGTAATGACAACTAATTATTTTAACGAAAGTGACTCCTACTTTTATTAGGAGATAAATATGACTAAACCAGCAAAACAATGGTACGCATCGTGGTTTGATACACCTTACTACCATATCTTATATAAAGACAGAAATTATACTGAAGCCCAGGATTTCATGGATAATTTAACAAATTATCTTAACATTCCCGAACAAGGTAAAATTCTAGATTTAGCATGTGGTAAGGGAAGACACTCTGTGTACTTAAACTCTTTGGGCTATAATGTTACAGGTGCCGATTTATCAGAACAAAGTATTGCTTATGCGGAGCAATTTGAGAATGACACACTAAAATTTAAGGTTCACGATATGAGTAAACCTTATCCTGATACGTTTGATGCTGTTTTTAATCTTTTTACTAGTTTTGGTTACTTTGAAGACGAAAAATGTAATCTTGAAACGATAAAGTCTATTCAAGCAGAATTAAATGAATTTGGATTTGGGGTTATCGATTTTATGAACACCAATTACGTTATTGAAAATTTAATTCCAGAAAATATTAAAACGGTTGAAGGGATTGATTTTCATCAAAAACGATCGGTTAAAGATGGTTACATTATTAAAGATATTAGTTTTGATGCTGACGGTGAACACTTCGAATTTCAGGAACGTGTAAAAGCTTTTACGCTAAAAGATTTTGAAGCGCTTTTTGAAAAAGCCGGAGTGCATTTGTTGGATGTTTTTGGAGATTATAAATTACACAAATATCATACTCAGACATCTGAGCGTATGATTATGATTTTTAAGTAAACTGCATGAATAGCTATTTATTACCATTACTTGCCGTAATCATCGGTGTTGCTATCGCTTTAGTCACTAAACACCAAAAGTCAATTTACACCAAATTGCTTTTATCTTTTAGTGGTGCCTTTTTATTAGCATTAACACTCTTTGATTTGCTACCAGAAGTCTATCAGCACATTGATGCCAAGCTCACTGGTTTGTATATAATGTGTGGTATATTACTTCAAATTATTTTAGAGTTCTTTTCTAAAGGAGCTGAGCATGGACACGTTCATATTCATAAAGAGGACAACGAATTTCCTTGGTTACTTTTTATCAGTTTATGCATTCATAGTTTTTTAGAAGGCTTTCCCATACACCAACATAATGATATGGTTTATGGAGTTTTAATTCATAAAATTCCGATTGCCATTTTAATAACCGCATTTTTATTAAAATCTAGTTATAGCAAATTACAGATTATAAGCTTCTTAGCAATATTTTCGGCTATGACGCCTTTAGGAACCTTAATATCTAATCACTCTAGCTTTATGGCAACTTATGTAGATGTCATTAATGCTATTGTTATAGGTATCTTTTTACATATTTCTACCACTATTTTATTTGAATCTGGCGAGGGCCACAAGTTTAATTTATCTAAATTAGTCGCTATCTGCTTAGGAATATTAATTGCTTATTTCATTTAAATGTTTTCAAAAGAAGAATCACGATTATTACGACAAGAATTCTGGATCAGTTTCGGAAAATCATTTCCTAGAAAATGGTTATTATACGATACAAAAATAAAAGGGTTCTCGTTTAAGTTTCATTTCGATACGAAGTCCGCTTTAATCGCTTTAGATATTGAAGATGATTTGGAGAATCGTATTAAATATTGGGAAAAACTCACCTCATTAAAAGGCATTTTAAAGAATGATTTTCTTCCAGAAATTATTTTTGAAGAAGAATACATCCTAGAAAATGGAAAGGAGATTTCACGAATATATTTACCATTAGAGCAAAAAGTATCGATCCATAATAAAAATACATGGAGAGACGTTATGGAATTTTTTAATGAAAATATGGATTTATTTGAATCCTTTTTTTATGAATATAGCGATATTATAAAAGATTAACTTTTATACTAGATTTCTTTTATTTAGCTTAAAAGCATTGCTATCACTAAGAAAAACCATTTCACCTTATTAAGCGCTCTAATTTTTTTAAGAAATATTTATCATTGTAATGCTAAAATTAAAACTATCTCTTGTTGGTAATATAAATCTAATGGTATAGTTTTGACCCCCGAAATGAAAAAGACTTTCAATAGATACTTATCTTTAATTGTTGTTCTATTACTAAGCACATTTGCTAATTTACAAGCTAATGAAGCTATTGGCAATACAACAAACACGCTCACTACCCATCATGGTAGTATAACACTTACGTATACTAAACAATTTAGTGATGCAACTATTATTCCGTATCATAAAGGTGCGGATGATAGAAGAAATGTTGAAGTTATTGAAAGTAACAAAGTAGAAGACGAAGAAGCGTCTAGTAAAAAACAGTACTATAAAGACTACCTAGAAACAGCTTTCATAAATGCACTGTTATTTGAGTTTTCCTCTAAAGAACTACAAAAAAAACCATACCGCTCAGAAAGCGTTATCAATGAACCTTGTCTTAGGCTTCATATCCAATTCCAAGTTTTTATAATTTGATATCCACAAGAACAGACATACAACTTAAAACGGTCTGTTTCTAATTTATGGATTTAGAGTTTAGACCAAAACTCTAAAATGTCATGCTCAATTCCCAATGGGTCTGACCTCATACTTATATCATTTTATAAAATAATTTACAAGTGAACATCATTAAGAAAATAACTATTTTCACAGGCCTATTTATGTGTATAACTCTGGCGAGCTGTGAAGAACACAAAGAAGAAAAACACGAAGAATCAACATTTCTCGTAACCAATCCTATAAAAAAAGACACGACTCTTATTAAAGATTATGTGAGTCAAATCCACTCCATAAGACACATTGAATTGAGAGCTTTAGAAAAGGGCTATTTAAAAAATATCTCTGTAGATGAAGGGCAACATGTAAAGAAAGGACAGCAGTTATTTCAGATCATGCCTAACATTTATCAAGCTGAACTCAATAAGGCTAAAGCCGAATCTAAAGTCGCGCAAATAGAACTCGCCAACACGCAATTACTAGCTGATGGTAATGTAGTGTCTCCTAATGAATTGGCCATGGCACAAGCCAACTTAGAAAAAGCCAATGCCGAAGTCTCTTTAGCGCAAACCCATTTAGGTTTTACCAGTATCAAAGCGCCTTTTAATGGTATTATTAACCATTTGGAAGCTAGAGAAGGTAGCCTTTTAGATGAAGGTGAATTATTAACCACACTCTCAGACAACAGTGAAATGTGGGTATATTTTAATGTGCCTGAAGCAGAATACTTAGATTATATTACCAGTGAAGCTAAAAAGAACAACACAAATGTTGAACTTCTAATGGCGAACAACAAGCTTTTTAACCAAAAAGGTATTGTAGAAACTATTGAAGGAGAATTTGATAGCGAAACCGGAAATATTGCGTTTAGAGCTACATTCCCTAATCCCGATGGAATTTTAAGACATGGTGAAACAGGAAGCATTTTAATGACCATTCCTTTCAAAGATGTTGTTATTATACCACAAAAAGCCACGTTTGAGATCTTAGACAAAACCTATGTTTTCGTAGTTGACACGAACCATGTTGTACACCAAAGAGAAATCACTATTGGTGCAGAGTTGCCGCACTTATTTATCGTAGATAAAGGGTTATCTGAAACCGAAACGATACTTCTCGAAGGTATTAAAATGGTCAGAGATCAAGAGGAGATCCATACTAAAACTGTAGATCCTGTTACTGTATTATCTAATCTAGAACTTTACGCAGAGTAATTCTAACTAATCTACACACATCATGTTTAAAAAATTTATTAAAAGACCCGTCTTGGCTATTGTCATTTCGGTGATCATTATATTTATAGGTGGCTTAGCGATAAAGCAACTACCTATATCTCAATTCCCGCAAATTGCACCGACTACAGTCAATATTTTTATTGCCTATCCAGGTTCGAGTGCTGATGTATTGGTGAATTCCACATTAATTCCATTAGAAACCGCCATCAATGGTGTTCAAGACATGCGTTATATCGCATCAGATGCTACTAGTGCTGGTGAAGGCACCTTACGTGTTATTTTTGAACCAGGCACAGATCCCAATGAAGCGGTTGTTAGAGTAAAAACTAGAGTCGATCAGGTAATGCCATTGCTTCCAGAATTGGTACAGCGTGAAGGTGTTATTATTACACCTGTACAACCTAGTATGTTAATGTACGTTAACCTATCGAGTACAAATAAAGACAACGACGAAAAGTTCCTCTACAATTATGCTTACACCAAAATAATTCCTGAAATACAGCGAATTAAAGGGATTGCAAGTGCTCAAATTTTAGGAAGTCGAAAATATGCCATGCGTGTTTGGTTAAAACCAGATCGTATGCGCGCTTATAATATTTCTGCAGAAGAAGTTTTAGAAGCGATGGAAGACCAAAGTATTTTGGCACGTCCTGGTCGTTTAGGACGAAGTTCGGGTAAAACAGCCCAATCCCTAGAGTATGTTTTAACCTATCAAAACCGTTATAACGAACCCGAACAATATGAAGAGATTATTGTTAAAGCCAATAAAGAAGGGCAAATTGTTACGCTTGCTGATATTGCTGATGTAAAATTAGGAAGTGAATTTTTTGATATATATTCAAATTTAGATGGAAAACCTTCGGCTTCAATTGTATTAAAACAAACTTTTGGTAGTAATGGTAGTGATGTTATTGATGCTGTAAAAGAAAAGCTAAAAGAACTTGAAGTTGATCTTCCTCCAGAAGTTGATTTTCAAATTAGTTATGATGTTTCTAATTTCTTAGATGCTTCTATAGATCAAGTTATTCATACACTGCGAGATGCTTTTATCTTAGTTGCCATAGTGGTATTCTTATTTCTAGGAGATTGGCGTTCAACTTTAATTCCTATTATTGCTGTTCCGGTTTCCTTGATTGGAGCCTTTTTCGTGATGCAGATGTTTGGGTTATCCATTAATCTTATTACGCTTTTTGCCTTAGTATTAGCGATTGGTATTGTGGTCGATAATGCCATTGTGGTCGTTGAAGCTGTTCACGTAAAAATGGAAGAAGACCATCACCTCACTCCCTACCAAGCATCTTCAGAGGTTTTAGGCGAAATTGGAGGTGCTATTGTTGCCATAACTTTGGTCATGGTTTCGGTATTTATTCCTATTTCGTTTATGACGGGTCCTGTTGGTGTTTTCTACCGACAATTCTCAATTACCATGGCTGGTTCAATTGTTATTTCTGCCATTGTGGCCTTGACGTTAACTCCAGTGCTTTGTGCCATGTTATTAAAGAATAATCATGGTAAGAAACGTACTTCACCTTTAGATAAATTTATTGATTACTTTAACGGTGGTTTTGAAAAACTGACAGGAAGTTACGTTAAGATTCTAAACAAAATAGTCGCGAGACGCTTTATCACCTTTGGAATACTTGCCGCTTTCTGTGTTGGAATTTTCTTTACAAATGAAGTGTTACCTGCCGGGTTTATTCCTAATGAAGACCAAGGTATGATCTATGCCATTATTCAGACACCACCTGGTGCGACTTTAGAGCGTACCAATGAAGTGGCTAAAAAACTTCAAAAAATATGTGAAGAAACTGAAGGTGTCGAATCCGTATCCTCTTTAGCTGGTTATGAAATTATGACAGAAGGTCGTGGATCCAACGCAGGAACCTGTTTAATTAACCTGAAACCTTGGTCAGAACGTGAGCACTCGGTTCATGAAATCATGGAAGAATTAGAAGAAGAAACCAAAGACTTAGGAGCAGTTATAGAATATTTTGAACCGCCAGCAGTGCCAGGATTTGGATCTTCAGGTGGATTCGCTTTACGTTTATTAGATAAAACAAACTCTACAGATTATCACCATTTTGAGAGTGTGAATAACGAGTTTATGGACGCCTTATCTAAGCGCCCAGAACTATCTGGTTTATTTACCTTCTTCTCTGCCAACTATCCGCAATATGAGTTAAAAATAAACAACAAAATTGCGATGCAAAAAGGAGTAACCATTGGTACAGCCATGGAAAACCTCAACATTTTAATTGGTAGTACTTACGAGCAAGGCTTTATTCGGTTTGGTCGTTTCTTTAAAGTGTACACGCAAGCAGCACCAGAATACAGACGTTTACCAAGTGATCTCGAAAAATTATTTGTAAAAAATGAGGAAGGAGAAATGGTTCCTTATTCTGCTTTTATGAGTATTGAAAAGAAACTAGGCCCTAACGAAATTACACGTTATAACCTTTACAATTCGGCATCCATTAGAGGATTGCCTGCAGCAGGATTTACAAGTGATGATGCTATTAAAGCGATTAAAGAAGTTGCTGCGACGCAATTACCAAGGGGTTATGATATTGCTTGGGAAGGCTTGAGTTTTGATGAAGCGCAACGCGGAAATGAATCTATTTACATTTTTATAGTCGTACTCATATTTGTCTACTTTGTATTAGCAGCACAATATGAAAGCTTCCTGTTACCTTTTGCGGTTATTTTATCTTTACCTGTTGGTGTCTTCGGTTCGTTTATACTTCTTAAAGCCATGGGATTAGCTAATGATGTTTATGCTCAAATTGGAGTCATTATGCTGGTTGGTTTACTTGGTAAAAATGCCGTGTTAATTGTGGAGTTTGCCGTTCAAAAACGCAGGCAAGGTGCTACAATTTTAGAAGCCGCCATTGAAGGTTCTAGAGCACGATTTAGACCAATCTTAATGACATCCTTTGCTTTTATTGCCGGATTAATTCCGTTAGTTATGGCTTCTGGAGCTGGTGCTATTGGGAATAGAACTATTGGTGGTTCTGCCTTAGGAGGAATGCTTATCGGTACGCTTGGTGGTGTTTTAATTATTCCTGGTCTGTATTACATTTTTGCAAAAATGGCTGATGGAAAAAGTCTAATTAAAGACGAAGCTAGTGAGCCTATTTCGGAAGAAATGATGCGCGTTAGTGAAACTAAAAATCAAAGTGAAGCTAATGCTGAAAAAATCAGTAAACTCACAAAACTATTGAAAAAACTTCGTAAAAATAAAAACGATGAATAAGATAAAAACGATTAGAAAAGCACACCTTATTGGTATGCTTACCTTACTATTACTTTGCTCTTGTGTACCTACGCAACACGCTGTAAAAGAAGCGAACACCACGGTGCCTGATCAGTATCTAGATAAAACTACAGATTCGGTAAATAGCGCCACCATACAGTGGAAAACATTCTTTTCAGATCCAAAGTTAGTCGCATTAATTGATACTGCGCTAGCCAATAATCAGGAGCTTAATATTATGCTACAGCAAATTGCAATGGCTAATAATGAGGTACAAGTTAGAAAAGGAGAGTATTTACCTTTTGTAAATGTTTACGCAGGCGCAGAAGTTGAAAAAGTTGGTGAATACACCCGAAATGGAGCTGTAGAACAGCATTTAGATATTCGTGAAGGCGAAGAATTTCCAGAACCTTTAACCGATTTTTCAGTTGGTTTGGATGTGTCATGGGAACTCGATGTGTGGAAAAAACTGCGCAATGGAAAAAAAGCAGCCGTTTTAGAATATCTAAGTACTATTGAAGGTAAGAATTTTATGATCACCACTATTGTTTCAGAAATAGCCAATTCCTATTACGAGCTTTTAGCTTTAGATAATCAGTTAAACATTATTGAGCAGAATTTAGAGATTCAAAAAAATGCTTTAGAAATGGTTAAACTTCAAAAGCAAGCTGCGAGAGCGACGCAATTAGCGGTGAGACGTTTTGAAGCAGAAGTCTATAAAAATCAAAGTAATAAATTTGAAATTCGTCAAGAAATTGTTGAAACTGAAAATAAGATTAATTTTCTTTTAGGGCGCTATCCACAAAAAATTGACAGAGATTCTGACGATTTTATTAATCGCCCAATAGATACAATTGAAGCCGGTATCCCAGCGCAGCTTTTAGCAAATAGACCCGATATTAAACAAGCAGAATATGAATTAGAAGCTTCAAAATTGAACGTTAAAATTGCCAAAGCGAACTTCTACCCTTCTATTGGTATTAAAGCAGGTATTGGTTTGCAAGCTTTTAAAACAAAGTATTTAACCAGTACACCAGAATCGCTTTTATATTCTTTAGTTGGAGATGTGGTTAGTCCGTTAATCAATAGAAATGCTATTAAAGCGGAATACCGTAATGCCAATAGCAGACAACTACAAGCGGTTTTTGAATATGAAAAAGCCATTCTAAACGGTTATATTGAAGTGGCCAACACGCTTTCTAACATTAATAATTTAAAAGAAAATTATGAGTTAAAGGAAAAGCAAGTTGATGCTATGACAGAAGCTATTGATCTTTCTATACAATTGTTTAGATCTGCTAGAGCAGAATACACCGAAGTTCTATTGACGCAAAGAGAAGCTTTAGATTCTAAAATTGAAATTATTGAAACGAAAAGAGACCAATTCTTGGCGAATGTAAAAATTTATCAAGCCTTAGGTGGTGGATGGAATTAGTTGAAACCTGTACCAAATCTGAAAGCCATTTTACACTACTGTATAATGGCTTTTTTTTTTATAATTAAATGAGTGTTGACAATGGTGTAGCGCTTCTTCCGTCTTATGCAAAGTAGGGCAACAAATGTGTTAAACCTTATAAAAAGTATTCCTATTCATAACCCAAAAACATGAGTCTAGTTGAAGCTGTACTCAATAACTTAACGCAACAAATATAAATTAATAGATTTGTTATTATGTTACGTAAAAAAATTGGTCGACTTACTCTGAAAGGAAAAATACAAATAGAGACTCTTTTAAACTAAAATAAGTCAAAAGCACATATCTCCAAAACTTTGAATAGATCGCGTTCTACAATCACTAGAGAGGTCAATAAATGGGTGCAATCTCATAGAGATAAATACGCCGCTGAGTTAGCCCATTGGTATGCTAAAGAGGATTATTTAAACAAGAGAAATACGGATAAAATTTCTACATATAAAAGACTTCGGTTATACGTCTATAGAAGATTATTATCTGAATGGACACCTGAGCAAATTGCTGGTAAATTAAAACTAGAGTATCCTAACGACCCTATAATGTCTATTTCCCAAGAATCTATATACAGAAACATTTATACACAACTACAAGCTAGCTTATACAAAAAGTTAATCAAACTACTCGTACGTAAAAAACTTGACGTAGACCCCCTAAAAAAAGACGGGGAATTGGAAGCAAAATCATCAACTAGGTCAGTATTGACAATAGACCTAAGCATATTCTATTAAGAGAATAAATTGGACATTGGGAAGGTGATTTAATGATTGGTAAAAACCAAAAATCTGCAATTGGAACCATCGTAGAACGCAAATTTAGATACACAATAATAGTCAAGTTAAAAGCTAAAAACTCTAAAGAAGTCGCTAAAATGTTCTCCAAACACTTAAATAAATTAAACCCGTTATTCAAAAAAAACAATGACTTATGATAACGGAATTGAAATGGCAAAACATGAATTTATTACACAAAAAACAGGGACAAATATTTACTTTGCTCACCCTTACTCCTCTTGGGAAAGAGCCACTAACAAGAACACTAATGGACTCATTAGAAGATACCTTCCTAAAGATACTAACTTTAATAAAATTGATCAAAAAACATTAGTAGATATACAAAAAAAATTAAACAACAGATCTCGAAAATGAACAGAAATTTGTAGCTTAGACTCATTAAAAAAAAGCAACGGTTGTTGCGTTAGAACCTTGAATGCAGCGAAAAACCTGTTAATTTCTTGAGCTAACCAGTAAAATTCTTGTGTGCAAAAATTATTGTAAATTGGCGTTAGTCAGAATTTTGAAAATAAAATCGAATTATGAAAAACCCCAAAATACCAGAAAATGAGTCTGAAAGACTAAAAGAATTGGAAAGTTATCAATTGATTGGGCTTTCCGAGAATGACGATTTTGATTTTATTACTTCTATGGCTGCACAAATTTGCGGTACAAAAATATCTTTAATTAGTTTGATAACCGAAAACAAGCAATGGTTTCTTTCTCACCATGGCTTGGAAGTTCGTGAAACACCAAAAGACTACGCATTTTGCGCACATGCTATCAATCAACCAAATGAACCATTCATAGTGGAGGATGCCCGAAAAGACGAACGGTTTCATGACAATCCTTTAACTACCGGTGATCCAAATGTTATATTTTATGCGGGTATCCCTTTGGTTACTTCCAATGGCTTCCCATTAGGTACGCTTTGTACTATTGATGACACGCCTAAAAACATCAACAAATCGCAGCTGGAGCAGCTTAAAAAATTAGCAGGACAAACGGTAAAACTTTTTGAAAACAGAATAAAAAGTATTGAGCTAGATGTTCTTAATCAAGAACTAGAGAAAAAGAATGAATTGCTCCAAGAAACACAAAAAGCTAATAAGCTAGGTATATGGGAATTGGACATCGCTACAGGAAAAACCACCTGGAGTGATTTAGTTTATGAAATTCACGAAGTATCTCAGGATTTTAACCATAATAAAGCAAATGCAATAGAATTTTACCATCCTCACTATCGTCCTATAATTACCGATGCGATTACAAAGTGTATTTCTAATAGCGCCCCATTTGATTTGGTATGCCAAATGATCACCGCTAAAGACAAACTGATATGGGTAAGATCAACAGGAAGAAAATTGGGCGATAAGCTCATTGGTAGTTTTCAGGATATTACTGAAATAAAGCACAATGAAATAAGATTCAAATCGGTAATAGAAGGCACCCATGTTGGCACGTGGGAATGGAATGTACAAACTGGGGAAACCGTCTATAATGCGAGGTGGGCTGAAATTGTTGGTTATAGCTTGGAAGAGCTCACTCCTATTAGCATAGAAACCTGGGTGAAATTAGCTCATCCAGATGACCTAGAAGAATCCAATCGTAGATTAAATGCTTGTTTTGAGAAAAAGGTAGACTACTATGAGTTTGAAGCACGTATAAAGCACAAAGATGGGCACTGGGTATGGGTCTATGATAAGGGCAAAGTTTTTGAATGGACTAAAGACGGAAAACCCTTGATGATGTATGGTACCCACCAGGATATTACCGAAAGAAAGCAAAGAGAAGAAAGGCTACGAATCAGTGAAGAAGCTTTTAGAGGAAATTTTGAAAATGCTGCCATTGGAATGGCTTTGTTAGATGAAAAAGGGAAATGGCTAAAGATAAACACAAAGGTTAGCGAAATAATTGGGTATTCAGAAGAAGAGTTAATTAAGCTTACTTTTCAAGACATTACATATCCCGATGATTTAAATTCTGATTTAGAGCTTTTAACTGAACTTATTGAAGACAAAAGAGATCACTACCAAATGGAAAAGCGATACTTCCATAAAGATGGACATATAGTTCATATCCTATTAGCAGTATCTATGGTAAAGAATGAGCAAGGTAAAGTAGTCTACTTTATTTCGCAAATTATAGATATTTCTGAAAGCAAAAAGCTCCTTTTAGATATTGACTACCAAAAAGACCTGTTATCTGCTTTATACAATTTATCCCCGATAGGAATCGCCCTAAATGAATATGACACTGGCAAATTTTTAGATGTAAACAATAAACTACTTGAACCAACAGGTTACAACAAAGAGGAATTCTTATCACTGAGTTACTGGGATACTACGCCTAAGGAGTATGGGCCATTTGAAACTACTGCAATTCAGCAAATGGAAAGCAAAGGAAGCTATGATCTCTTTGAAAAGGAATACATCCGTAAAGATGGCTCACGATACCCTATAGCTCTTCAAGGAGTGGTGATAAAGGACAGCAAAGGAAAGAAACTGATTTGGTCTTTTGTAAGGGATATTAGTCAGGAAAAAGAGGCGGAAAGAAAACTTCAACATGCTATCTCGAGTTTGCAAGCCATATTGGAAGCAAGTAAACAAGTTTCGGTTATTGCCACCGATACTAAAGGTACAATTACCTTGTTCAACTCTGGTGCCGAAAAATTACTAGGTTATAAAGCCGAAGAATTGGTAGGAATACATAATCCACAGTTAATTCACCAACGTGAAGAGGTAGAAAAGCGAAGCATTGAATTGTTTGAAAAACATAAAAAAGAAGTAAAAGGTTTTGACACCTTTGTTTATGAAGCTAAAATTGGTGAGCCAACCACCAAAGAATGGACCTATATAAGAAATGATGGTACAACTTTTCCTGTTTTACTTTCTATCAATACTATTCTTGATCATGATAATATAGTGGGATATTTGGGTGTAGCTACCGATATTAGTGAATTAAAAAAAGTAGAGAAAGAGATCAAATCACTGCTCGATATTACGAATGAACAAAATGGAAGGCTCCGAAATTTCGCACATATTGTATCCCATAATCTGCGTTCTCACAGTGGAGGTATATCTGGAATTCTCGATTTAATTCAAATGGAACAGCCAGACATATTGAAGAATGAATTATTTGCACTTCTTATTTTAGGAGCCGAAAATCTGAATCAGACCGTAAATGATTTGACAGAAATTGTAAAAGTGAATTTAACACAGGCTGATGTTTCAAAAGTAAATATCCATGAAGTCATTCAAAAAAACATAGAGATCCTAAACATACAAATAATGAAAGCTAAATTTGAAATCATCAACAATGTAGATAAGAACTTAACCGTCAAAGGTGTTCCTGCATACTTTGATAGTATTGTGCTAAACATGATTACAAATGCCATAAAATATAGAAGTGAAGAAAGAGCGAGTTATTTGAAGATTTATGCAGATGTAGAAACTGAACAATCAATGATCACTTTATTTTTTAAAGATAATGGGTTAGGGATAGATCTGAAAAAAAATGGGGACAAGCTCTTTGGCTTGTACAAGACTTTTCATCGTCATGATGACTCCAGAGGAGTGGGTCTATTTATTACAAAAAACCAAATTGAGAGTATGGATGGCAAAATTGAAATAGCTAGTGAAGTAAACTTAGGTACAACATTTAAAATAACATTACCAAAATGAGAAAAATAGATTTAGCATGTATTGTTGAAGATGATCCAATGCATTTGTTTATAACAAAGAAATATATGGAACTATCAGGGTTTGTTGAAAAAATATTAGTTTGTAAAAATGGAAAAGAAGTATATGATACACTAAAAGCTATGTTTCTAAATAGTGAAAAACTGCCCCAAATTATATTTTTAGATTTAAACATGCCTATTTGGGATGGTTGGCAGTTCTTGGATGAATTCACTAAAATACCTATAGAACAAAAAGTTATTATTTACATTTTAACAAGTTCAAATAGTGAAGAAGATATTAAAAGGGCTGAACAGTATAGCTTAAAGAGTAACTACTTAATCAAACCAATAAATCAAGGTCAACTGAAAAGTGTTTTAGAAGAGCTTGTAAATAATTAATCGCAATCAACCAATTTTAAAAACGTTTGCTAACATCATATAAAATTAATTGCTAATACAAACCTACTTACGAAAATCCTTGCGGATTTTCTATTCGGTTTGTACTTGTTAAATTGCGTTTATTACCATCGCAACTATTCTTATACAAAACCGTTGCAAACAATTAACTTACCAATGAAAATAAGGTTAACTTTAATATTTTTATTACTAAATTGTTTTTTAAGTTATGCTCAATATGAATGGACTTCAGGTCAACTAATTTTAAAGAATGGAGATTCATTAATTGGATTTATACAGATTCCAATGAATGTTGCTAGATTGGTTTCATTAGGAAAATCAGAGGTTGAGTTTAAAGAAGATATGCAAGGATATGTCAATAGCTATGACAAATCGCAAGTGGAAAAAATCATATTTAACACTTATGATGCAAATCCTGGATATTATGAATATGCACTATTAAAAAAACGAAAATATAGAATTTTTAAATTGTTACTTGATGGAAAGGTAAAGTTATACACTAGAACTGTAGCTATTGAACACAAAGAAAAAATTATTGACAATCCTTATAATCCAAACTCGGATGTGGATGTTTTTAAATATCATTATGAAGAAGAACAAGAGTTTTATGTAATTAGAGAAGACGAAACAAAACTAACACCATTAATATCTCATTATTCCTTAAGCAATTTTAAAAACAGAGCTCTCAAGTATTTTTCAGATTGTAAAGATCTGACTGAATACTTAAAAGAAGACCTCTATGAAGAAATCGATATTATTGAATTAGTCAATGATTACAATTTAATTTGCGAATTTTAGCAATCAATCACGCCAATTTATATTCAAATATATTATTAACTTATAACTTACGAAAAAATAAAAAAAGCTATTCTTTTAATTTTATTAATTACTTCTTCTTATACTTATTGCCAAACTAGAGTCTATTCCCCTAACATTAAAAAATCTGAAGATATTAACACCAAAAATTCAGATTCAATATTTTATTCAGACGGTAGTAAAGAAATACTAGAGCTGTCAGAAAAGGATATGTATTCTGTTATACAATGTGACAACAAAATGGGAATGTGTAAATTTAATGGCAAATATTTTGATAAGGTTACTTTAAAATACACCACAAATAGTTACATAAGAAGTGGTTATAAAAAGAAGAATAAAAAGACCTTTATCGACTCATTTATTCCTCTGGATTTTTCAAAAGTATTTGTAAAACCAATAAAAAGAGCAATGATCTTTACATTACCACAACTTAAATACAAAGGTCAATCATATAACTTTTATCAGGTTGATTTAATAATTTCAGATGGGCCAAAAGAATACATTGTTTTAACAAAACCTAATTCTAAAGAAGTTCTAGTTATTTTTTCTACTGGTAATATTCATATGAGAAGTAAAGGCTTTAGTTTTGAAAAATTATTTAAAATTTCTAAAAAATCATTTGAAAAAACAGATCTAATAAATAAATCATTAAAAGACAAAGAGTATAAAAACGATGATTTTGAACCATATGAAATATTAGATAATTCTGGAGGTTTAAAGGCTGAACTCAAAAAATTTATATATTAAAATAATACAACGTTGCACAGCACTTTTATAATTTCCATCATATATTAATCCCGGTTTAGCAATTGCAAAGGCCTGCTTTAGTAAATTACTACAAACCGCTATTGATACTATTTTTTTACACTTTCCTTTGGCAACTATGCGCTCATAAATTGCTTTGCAAGCCTGGTTATATTTGCAAGCAGTAAAACTGCGCCTAAATAATAAGTTTCTCAACTTTTTATGCCCCATTTTACTTATTCGTGGCCTCCCTTTTACACTACTTTAAACAATTTTATTAACGATATTGTATGTTTTTCTGCGATAGAATTGTGGCATAAAAAAGGCGGCAAAAATGCCGCCTTTTTATTTATTAAGAAAGTTTAAAAAGCCCGAACTGCACGCACATTATATCCCCAGCCCTTAGCTGCAGAGCCATTATTAGTTAATTTACTTGTCTCCGCTTTCTCAAAATTAACCTCCGTAGAACTCCAGTAGAAAGTAGTATTAAAAACAGCACCGCCGTTAGCCGTTGCTGTAGCTTCTATAGCTGCTCCATTTAGGAATATTTCTTTCAACTCATCGTCACTCGGTAAAAACCAATCGTTAAAACCACCTCCTGTATAAGCTTTTGCTAAACCTGCTGCATAATTGGTTTCTGTTGCACCTTGTGCTGTAATAATAGTAGCTGTATTTGCAGCACCAGTACCAATTGCTACACCTGTAGCTCCGGTAACTATGTAAGAACCATTAGACCATTGTATTGCTGAACTTTGGTCTGCTATGGCGCAAACTAGCCCATGGGTATTATCTGTAGGGTCTATCCAGAATACCACGCCTCCATATCTAAATTCGCCTATAGTTGGTAGAGGTTCCAAAGCAATAATCCGTGCATCCAACGCCGCTATTTGCGCTTGTAATGCATCTACATAAGCTTTTGTTGCAGCATCTTGGGCATCTGTTGGGTCGGTTACGTTTTTTATTTGAGCATCCGCTGTATTACCTTCAGTAAGTACTTCTGATAAATTTTGAATTTCGTTACTAATATCACTATCAGCATCATTAATAAGTGATGTTAAATCTACTGTTCCGCCACTATCAGATAGTGTTAAGTTAGGTGATGTAAAACTTAATGTTTGTGCAATACCTACTCCATCGGCTCCATCATTACCTGCAGGACCTTGTAGTCCTTGTAACCCTGTAGCTCCTGTAGCTCCATCCGTACCGTCAGTGCCTGCAGCTCCATCTGCTCCGTCAGCACCATCATTACCTGTTGGACCTTGTGCGCCTTGTGGACCAGTAGACCCTGTTGCTCCTGTTGCTCCATCCAAACCGTTAGTGCCATCAGCACCATCGGATCCGTCGGCACCATCATTACCTGCTGGACCTTGTGCGCCTTGTGGCCCAGTAGACCCTGTTGCTCCTGTTGCTCCATCCAAACCGTTAGTGCCATCAGCACCATCGGATCCGTCGGCACCATCATTACCTGAGGGACCTTGTGGGCCTGTTGGACCAGGCGTAGAACTACCTGATGTTTTTGCATATAAAGCGTAAGGCACACTCATTAATTGGCTAGTGCCGGTAATAGTGTAACTACTTCCGCCCGTTGGATCGGTTTCTGTTTTTATAAAATACGTATCAGCAGACCAATCTATAGTTGCAAAATCGCCACTTACAACACTTCCTGTACCTATTTCTAAGGTTACTAATCCGTTGATATTCGTGGTTGGAGTCTGTGTTTCTACATAAACCGCTGTTCCTGTTGCGGTGGTTTGCAAAATACTTATTTGCATCCCTATGGGTTGGTTAGCGACTAAGTTATCACCACTGTCTCTTACAACAGCTTGGTAACTCATTTTTTCTGGCGTTTGGGCAAACGTGCTTAGCGTTAATAAAACCGCCGCTAAAATTGTGTAAAATTTCTTCATAATTGGTTACGATTAGTTTTTGATGATTTTAAAGGTCTTTAGTTCTTTTTTGTTGTGGCTTACCTTAAGCAAATAGGTGCCTAATTCTAAGGTTCGCATGTCTATTTGCGTGTTAGATTGGGGTGCTTGACCTTGTGATACCGCTCTACCTTGTAAATCATAAAGAACATAGCTCAAACCTATAAATTTGGCGTCGCTTATGGCCAATACCACATAATCTGATGTTGGATTGGGATAGGTCACCGCCGACAGCTTTACGGTGGCTAGTTCTGGGTTGCTCAAGGTAAACAGTTCGATACTTTGTTGTACGCCCTGTGTAACCGTGCCATTTCCTGTATTGGTGGTATACGCCAACTGGCCAACTGAATAACTGGACGAACCGCCACTACCAGTGGCATCGCCTCCGGAGGCAGGAACGTTTTCTTGTGAATAAATTAATGGTGTAGCAAGTAATAGACAGGCTACGAGTGTAGTGTTTCTCATTTAATTGATTTTTTTTAGATTCGTCTTAAATCAACTCAATGAAAAGGGCAGAAAAAAGTCTAAGAAGAAAGTCTAACTAGATTAGTTGATGGCGAATATAACAAAAGCATTTGAATAATAGCAACAAAGTACTGTGGCAAAAAACAAGTAAAAACGCATTACTGTTTCACTAAAGTACTTTTATAATTTCCATCATATATTAATCCCAATTTAGCGATTGCAAAAGCCTGATTTAGTAGATTACTACAAACCGCTATTGATACTATTTTTTTACGCTTTCCTTTGGCAACTATGCGCTCGTAAAGATCTCGACAAGCTTTGTTTTGTTTACAAGCATTGAAACTGCACATAAATAATAAATGTCTCATGTTTTGCTTCGCCAGTTTGCTACACTCAGGTCTATTCAATTTGAATTTCCTAAATTCGTTCTCTAAACACGACACAAACTCACATACAGTTATTTATGAATGACACATATGTTAACACAACGCTAATTATAATCTTGATTTGCCATTTAGTCTCCATAATCGTCGCATACAAAAAGGGAAAATCGACTTTAATAATTCCGTATTTAAATATGGCTATGGTAATCGGTATATTTGTTTTTTGGGCTATCAATACTCCGAATATAAAAGAGCATAACTTTGAATTTAGAGAATTAGTGGTCATCGGTTTGGAAGCATGTATTTTACTATTTGCGTTCTATGCTATTTTTGGTTTTTATAATAAAATGCCCGTCAAAGTCATAAATAGTATTGGATTTGGACTTCATTTATTGGTGACAATAGGCCTACTTTATTATATGTTAGCATTCAAATTTGATAGACTTTTTTAACGATAAATCACACTTAACTATGACGATTTTCAACTTTAATATATTGATTTTACTACTTGTATGCATACAACACACAGGATTTGCACAATCAGAAAATAACATGACAAACGATTCTATTACAATACCTATAGTAGCAGGAAAAAATCTTAGTGTTCAATTTGAAGCATTAGTTATAGAACCTGTTAATCTATTCATTCAATCAAAATTATTAAACACCAACTCACCTCAAATTCAACTCGAATTAAACGTATTTAATAACAACAAAAAATACGCTACTTTTCTCTGGTGTTATGATGCGTTTAGTGATCGTAAAAAAACAAACTACCCAAAAGCTTATCAAAACTATTCTTTTGATTTAAAAATTGAGAAAAACGACGTTGCGTTAGTTGTTACGAAATTAGATTTTGGAAAACCAATGTTTATTGATTTAGGACAAACCGCTGTTATTGATAACCTTCAAATTTTATTTAAGGATTATATTGGTGAATGGTCAGAGGACATAGATGGCAATCAGACCGATGCCTTTAACTCATATCATATGTCATTATCAGAAGACGATGAGCAGAAAACGGTGTCATTTACGTCATTAAATAAAGCTGAAGACAAGGATCTAATTATAGAATGGAAGCACTATAAAATTATGATTATAGAAGATTCTGAAAAAGCAATAAAGCTAATGGTGGTTAAAAATGATAGGTTATAGAGTTAATATCAAACAAATAATTTCATAAAAAGCCTAATATAAAAATTAGAGTATACCTTCATCCTTCTTATACAAAGTAGGTAAACTAATTTTATAGCGCACGGCAATTAACCTAACGGTCATAACAACCAAACCAACGATAACAAATAAGATGTTTCTATCTTCAAAAAATTGTAACAGCAAAAAATAGGTAATTCCACCCAAAATGCAGGCCGTTGCATAGATTTCTTTTCTGAAAATTACAGGAATTTCATTACATAAAATATCTCTCAATACTCCACCAAAACAGGCTGTCATTGTCCCCATAGCAATACAAATTAAAGGATGTAATCCCGCTATAAGCCCTGTTTCTATACCAACAACCGTATAAAGTGAAATCCCAATAGTATCGAATAAAAAGAGTGATTTTCTGAGGTAGTTAATCCGCTTCCTGAATAATACAGCAAAAAACGCAGAACTAATAATAACATAAACGAAGGTCATATTTCGCATCCATGATACGGGTTCAATACCAATCATAACATCTCGTAATGTTCCACCTCCTACAGCTGTCACAAAAGCAATTATTAGGACTCCAAATGGATCCATCCGTTTATTCATGGCTACTAATGCACCAGATATGGCAAAAGCAATAGTTCCTAATATATCTATGACTTGAAAAAACATAGGGTACTTATATTTACATATTTATCAGTCGTGCGAAGGTAGGAATCTAATTTAAAATTCATAGCTAAAAACCTTAAAGACAGTCCTAAGCTTAAGTTAAATGATTCACACACTTTTCCTAATAAAAAAAGAAAAAGCGATTCTCTGAGATCCCAAAACCAGTTTGGGATAAGCGATTCACTCACTTTTTCTCTTATACTTTAATTGTTCAGTATAACAAATTCAAATACTATCTATGAGATACTTCGGCTGCGCTCAGCATAAGCGATTCACACACTTTTTCAGAAAAAGAAAAAGTGGTTCTCTGCTTACATATTCTGAGTATAATAATTATAATCCTTTATAACCGTTGCCACAAAATCTACCGGTTTATCTTGAGTTTCAATCGCCATAATTTTTAATAAGCGATGGTGCAAATTCAGAATAATATTATGATGGCCATTTCTAAGCGCATCATCATACAAATTTTTCACCGTCTGCATATCCTTATCATTTAACACCGTAACCTGACTGTACGTAGGCACATAATTTACAGGGATATCTTTTATAAGCGTATCATTAATCGTTAAAAGCTGTTTTTCGCTAATTACAGTTGTACCAGCCGCAATATCACCCAAACGCTGTCCGTTTCCTTTTATTAAAATAGTAAATGCAGCCACACCACCTGAGGTTAAAACCACATCGACAATTCGTAAAATCCAACGTACAAAATAATTAGAGAAACTAGGTTTAGAACCATCTAGTTTCACCACTCTTGTTTTCATAAGTACTTTACCAACCGTTTTACCATCCAAAAATGTTTCGAGTAACACATAATATAAAAATGCAGGTAACGACACCAACAAATAAATGGCCCAAGTATCTCCCATGTCCATATTTAAAGTGGTTAAAAGGAGTATCGCAGCAATGCCATACAAAAGAATAATAGCACTATCAATGAGGTAACCAAGCATTCTATCACCAATACTAGCAACATTTTGATTAATCCCCACATTTTGGGCAGTTTCTATTTGAAATTCATCCATATTTTCTTTTCTTTGAAAGTCTAAAAGGGAATATAATGCGCGAAGCAGCTTTTGTAAAGCAAAATAAAGATAAATGGTTAGAATTTGAAAACATTCTTACAAATAAAACGCAAATAGATCCCGATTTACTATCTGACCTCTATATTGAAGTTACCGACCATTTAAGCTACGCCAAAACATTTTATGCCAATAGCAATACAGAACGCTATCTCAATCAATTAGCATCTAACGCGCATCGACTTATTTATAAAACGAAGAAAGAACCCAAAAACAGACTGATTTCTTTTTTTAAGACGGAATTCCCTTCGATGTTCTATCAACATCATCGCGAACTTCTCATTGCCTTTTTAACGTTCACCCTTTTTGTAATGATTGGCGCATTTTCTGCCGCTAGCGAAGACGACTTTGTAAGATCGTTTCTTGGAGATGGTTATGTTAATATGACGATAGAAAACATAGAAAAAGGAGATCCTATGGCGGTTTATAAGCAACAAGGAGAGTTTAATATGTTTTTGGGTATAACGCTTAATAATATTAAAGTAGCCCTTATGGCCTTTGGCTATGGCATTCTCTTAGGTGTTGGCACCTTATTTATAATGATGCAAAATGGTATTATGTTAGGCAGTTTTCAATATTTCTTTTATGAACAAGGTTTATTATGGGAATCTGCACGTACCATTTGGATTCATGGAACTATTGAAATATCCGTAATCATTATAGCAGGTTGTGCTGGTCTCGTTATGGGAAACGGCATGTTGTTTACAGGCACATTGCCACGACTAGAAGCTTTTAAACGTGGTGTTATAAATGGTTTAAAAATCTTAATGAGCACCATTCCCTTTTTTATAATTGCAGGTTTTTTAGAAGGTTTTGTTACCAGACATACAGAAATGCCAGATTGGCTCGCCATTTTAATAATTACGAGTTCTCTAGCATTAATTCTTTTTTACTACGTAATTTACCCAATTCAACTCCATAGAAAATTAAAACAGAATATAGTATCTAAAAACACCATAGAACTTAACGATAAACCAACCGATTAAACATGAATAAACCCTATATCGAATTTAGAAAACAGAGAGATTTCAGTAGCATACTTACTGACACCTTTGGCTTTATTAGAAATGAATTTAAACCATTTATAAGAACCATTTTCAATATTGCTGGTCCTGCGATTGTTCTGTTTATGCTATCACTTGCTGCCTATAATTATGTGGCTGGTGATTTATTAAATTTTACAAGATTTAATGAGCCTAGCTTAAACTCCCCTAATGTCTTTGTGACCATTCTCGTTGTCATTGTTTACTTTATTTCCGCAATTGCAGCTTATATTCTTACAGCTTCTACAGTACTATTTTACATTAAATCTTATATAGATCATAAGGGTATTGTTGACGCTGCTGAAATAAAAAGTAATGTGCTTAAATCATTTTGGTCGTTTTTTGGACTTAGTTTTTTAAAAGGAGTCACATTGATCATCGCTATAATGCTTTGCTTTGTACCTGTGCTCTACGCCATGGTTCCTATGGCACTTGTATTTAGTATTTATGTTTTTGAACCTAAGCGCTCAACATCCGATGCCTTTAGTCAGAGTTTTACGTTAGCTAATGCTGATTTCTGGACGGCTTTCGGTGTTATTATCATTTTGGGCATCATTTATTACATTCTTCTTATGGTGGTTTCAATTCCATCTGTTATTTACGCACTAGTAAGTACAGGTATTTTTTCTGGAGAAATTGATCCTGCCAACCTCAATACCTTTTCTGCCGATCCGGTGGTTATTATACTTAACGTGTTAAATACATTCTTTCAGTTTTTATTAAATATCATTTTAATGGTTGCTGGAGCGGTGATTTACTTTCATTTACACGAAAAAGTAAATTTTACTGGCACCTATGATCGTATTAATGAAATTGGAAATACAGAAGACTAAATGTTAGTATACAGATTGCTACTTCTTTGTTTTTGTTTTGGGCAACTTTCTGTTGCGCAACAAAGTGAGCAATCCGTAAGGTTTGATGATAGTACACTTGAAAAACAAGAAATAACCGAAGACGATTTAGAAGCCTACAAAGCCGATAAGGATTTTAACTATACAGAAGTTGAACCTGAAGAAAATTTCTTAGACAAAGCGTATCGTTGGCTTCAAAATATACTTAACAAGTTTTGGGAAGCCATATTTGGAGTGGGTACTGCCTCTGGCTTTCTGTACTTTGTTTTTAAAATTCTACCTTATTTATTATTAGCCTTTTTACTATTCTTATTAATTCGGTTTTTCTTAAAAGTGAATTCGAATAATCTCATAGCAAAAAGCAGAAAACAAGGTTCTATTTTGTTTACCGAAGAAGAACAAATTATAAAGAATGAAGATATTCCTGCGTTAATAAATGAAGCCATTCAACAGAACAATTACAGATTAGCCATTCGCTATTATTACCTATTGTCTTTAAAATATTTAACCGAAACCGATCATATTTCTTGGCAACCACAAAAAACAAATGAAGATTATATCAATGAAATTAATAAGGAACTTTTAAAAGCCGATTTCAAAAATATCACCAGAATCTATGATTACGTATGGTACGGTGAGTTTAATATCGATGTTGCAAAATTTGAAACATTAAAACTTCCTTTTGAACATTTAAATACTACAATTACAACACCTTGAGCAAAAAAGGAAAACTATATATCATCCTTGTAGCATTTACCATTTTGGCTATCGTTGTTCTAGAAATGAACAAACCGAAGGCTATAAATTGGTTTCCTTCTTATGCAACACATCATAAAATTCCTTTTGGCACGTATGTGTTTAACAACCAATTAAAACACGTTGCAGACTCTGTTTCTATTGTAGACCGTCCGCCTTTTGAATATTTAAAAAACAATGACATCAATGGTACATATTTGTTTTATAATGGAGGTATTGAATTTGGAAAAGAAGAATTAAATAGCCTTTTAGATTGGGTTTCTAGTGGAAACACACTTATTGTTGCTGCGGTAAATTTTGAAGAAAAATTACTAGACACTTTAAATCTTAATATGCAATCTGTTAATACGTTTGATAATTTTAATAACGAATACCAAGTTAAACTGGTAAATCCCGCAATAGACGACTCTCAAACTTATAAGTACGATCGCTCAACAACATTCTTCCACTTTAATAAAATCGATACCTTAAAAACATCGGTTATTGGTCTTATTGATACGTATAGAGGTGAAAATAAACCTATGGAGGACACTTTAGTCAGCAGTATAAAACAACCTTTTGGAGATGGTGAAATTATACTTAGTACATTTCCTCAGGCATTTACAAACTACTTTATACTACAATCACCAAATCAAGATTATACCGCCGGACTTTTATCTTACATAGACACTTCCAAACCTGTGTACGTGGATACCTATTACAAAACAGGAAAGACATTTTACACCTCACCAATGTATTTGTTTTTAAATACAAAATCCTTAAAATGGGCGTATTATTTAGTACTGATTGGTGCTTTAATCTATATTATTTTTGAAGGTAAACGAAAACAACGCGCCATTCCGATTGTAAAATCGTTGAAAAATCAGACTGTAGATTTTACAAGAACTATTGCCAACATGTATTATGAAAGCGGAAAACACAAAGACATTTCACAACATAAAGTGCATCATTTTTTAGAGTATATTAGAAACACATTACACCTTTCGACTGCAGAAATAAACACCAGTTTTATAAATAATTTAGCAGCGCGAAGTAATAACACGGTAGATGATACGAAGGCTTTATTTCAACTTATTGAAAGTTTGAATCAGAAGAATGACATCAGTCCTACGGAATTAGAAAGGCTAAACACCTTAATAGAACAATTTAAATCCCATAATCAATGGAAGAAAACGAAACAGTAAACGACGACTTAAATTTTGATAATCGCATTCAATTAGAAGATTTAAAAAATGCCGTAGAAAGCATTAAAAGTGAGTTAGGGAAAGTCATCATTGGGCAAGATAATTTTGTAGAATTACTTATCGTAGCCTTATTAGCCGATGGCCATGTTTTAATTGAAGGTGTTCCGGGAATTGCAAAAACAGTGACCGCAAAACTATTCGCCAAAGTTTTAAAAACTGAGTTTAGCCGAATTCAATTTACTCCAGATTTGATGCCAAGTGATGTTTTGGGAACTTCGATTTTGAATATGAAATCTTCGGAATTTGAATTTAAAAAAGGACCTATTTTTTCGAACATTGTTTTAATTGACGAAATCAACAGAGCTCCTGCAAAAACGCAAGCGGCTTTATTTGAAACTATGGAAGAGCGCCAGGCAACAATTGATGGCACAACGTATCCGTTTAATAATCCGTTTATGGTGCTTGCCACTCAAAACCCAATTGAGCAAGAAGGAACTTATGCTTTACCAGAAGCGCAATTAGACCGTTTTATCTTTAAAATTAAAGTGGATTATCCGTCTTTAGAAGATGAAATTAAAATTATTGCCTCTCATCACGAGCGTAAAGGTGAGAAACCACAAACACGGATTAATCCTATTTTAGATGTCGCTTCATTAGAAGATTACAAAAGCAAAACGCAGTCTGTTCTCGTTGAAGAAAAGATTATAAAATATATCGCAGAGGTGGTTTCAAAAACTCGAAATCATCCGCATTTATATCTTGGTGGTTCGCCAAGAGCATCTATTGCAATTCTTAATACAGCCAAAGCATTTGCTGCTATAAATGGTCGTGATTTTGTAATTCCTGAAGATGTAAAAAAATCATTAAATCCGGTATTAAATCATCGTATCATTCTAACTCCAGAACGCGAAATGGAAGGTATGACTACAGAAAATGTCATTGAAATGATTGTGCAATCGGTTGAAGTGCCGCGTTAGTGAATAGTGAATAGTGAATAGTGAATAGTGAATAGTGAATAGTGAATAGTGAAAAACTAAAAGTTGAGAGTTATGGGAGAATCTATTTTACGCAATAAAAGTTACGACTTTGCATTAAACATAGTGGAACTCTATAAAACTTTAGCTTCTGATAAAAGAGAATTTATATTATCGAAACAATTAATGAGAAGCGGAACCTCGATAGGTGCAAATATTAGAGAGGCTGAATTTGCGCAATCTAGTAAAGATTTCATTCACAAAATGAGTATTGCTTTAAAAGAAGCAAATGAAACTGATTATTGGCTATCTATTCTAAAAGACTCAAACTATATATCAATTCAATCATTTGAAACACTTTGCAGTAAGAATCAAGAATTAATAAGAATGTTGGTATCCACAATTAAAACCATGAAGAATAAAGCTTAAATAGATTAACTGTTTTTACACTTTTAACTCATAACTATTAGCTCTTAACTGATTATGAATTTTTTAAAATCATTATACATACACAGCCAGCTCTATATTTATATAGCTATGGCTTCGGTGTGCTTTCTTTTATCGTTTTGGTTGCCTGTGTTATATGCTGTGGCTTGGATAGTGACTATTATTATAGCAGTACTGCTACTTATAGATTTATTGCTACTCTACCAGCCAAAAGATGCTATTAATGCACGGCGAATTCTACCAGATAAGTTTTCCAATAGCGATAATAATCCTGTGCCAATTACCATCACCAACAAGTATGGTTTTAAAACGTATATCGATGTTATAGATGAGTTACCTGTACAATTTCAGAAACGCGATTTTCTTTATCAAACATCTTTAAATCCTAATCAAAATCACGACTTCGAATACTTAGTAAGACCTGTAGATCGTGGTGAATATTATTTTGGTCATCTTAATATATTTGTGTCTTCGGTTCTAAAAATCATAAAACGCAAGTATAAGTTTCAAAATCAGCAAATGGTAATGGTCTACCCTTCCATTATTCAAATGCAGAAATACGATTTTCTAGCGATCAGCAATTCATTGACTGAGTTTGGTTTAAAGAAGATAAGACGTATTGGGAACACTTCAGAATTTGAACAAATTAAAGACTATATTCCTGGTGACGATTTTAGAACCGTAAATTGGAAAGCGACAGCAAAACGTGGCCAATTGATGGTGAATCAATATCAAGATGAAAAATCACAACCCATCTACTCTATTATTGATACTGGCAGAATAATGAAAATGCCTTTTAACGGTTTAAAACTGTTAGATTACGCTATCAATTCAACATTAGCATTTAGTAATGTGGCGTTAAAAAAACACGATAAAGTTGGCATGATTTCTTTTTCAAAAAAGATAGAATCCTTCTTACCTGCCATTCAGAAAATCACTTATCTCAATCGTATTTTAGAAAACCTATACAATATTGATACGCAATTTAATGATAGTGATTTCGGTCTGCTTTATGCGCAATTAAAACGAAAAGTCACACACCGTAGCTTACTTTTATTATACACTAATTTTGAACACATCAGTGCGTTAAAACGACAGATGCCATATTTACAAGCCATTTCTAAAAAGCACATGCTTGTGGTTGTGTTGTTTGAAAATACAGAATTAGACATCATATTAAAAGAGAATGCCGAAGATTTACAATCTATATATCATAAAACTATTGCAGAAAAATTTGCTTTCGAAAAACGCTTAATGGTTAAGGAACTTCAAAAACATGGTATTCAATCTATTTTAACGGCTCCTGAGAATTTGACTATTAATACCATTAATAAGTATTTGGAGATTAAGGCGCGGGGACTTTTGTAGGTGGTGATTAGTGATTAGTGATTAGTGATTAGTGATTAGTGATTAGTGATTAGTGATTAGTGATTAGTGATTAGTGATTAGTGAAAAATTAAAAATTCACACGCTACTTTTTAACTCATAACTCACAACTCTTAGCTCTTAACTCAAAACTCACAACTCTTAGCTCACAACTCCCAACCAAACAACAGTCCATCCTATAAAAATTACAGTTCGGTAATTACAATTATAAGAATTGAAGCGTTTATGGGATATTTGAATCATCAACAAAAACGAACAGTAGTTCACTAACCATTAAAACGCTTACTCATGAAAAAATTAATATTAACATTCGCATTAACTTTAACTTCAATCATCGGGTTTTCTCAAAATGAAGGGGCAACAATCACTATCACCATTGATAATGTAAAAAGTGATAACGGAAAAGTATTAACCTCGTTACACAATTCAGAGACGTTTATGAAAGGTAAAGGAATTATGGACGCCGAAACTGAAATAAAAGACGGAAAAGTAACCATAACCTTTAAAAACGTACTACCTGGAGAATATGCAATAATGACGCTACATGATGAAAATGACAATAAACGCATGGATTTTCAAGATAACGGAATGCCTTTAGAATCTTATGGAGTTTCTAATAACGTTATGTCATTTGGACCACCTAATTACGGTGACGCTAAATTTAAAGTTGCAGATAAAGATTTGGAAATGAATATTCGTTTCTAAAATCACATATTTAAGCCTTAACTATTTGTCAGTTTGAGCGCAGTCGAAAACCTTATGAATATAATTTTCATAGCATTTCGACTGCGCTCAATGTGACACATCAATCAAAACAAAAAAAGACTGCTAATTAGCAGCCTCTTTCTATTTTAAAATAATTCAATCTTAAACTGTTTCACCCAACCAAGCCTTCATCATCCAAACCGTTTTTTCTTGTTCGGTAATAAAATCACTCATCATAGAATTTGTTCCTTCGTCATTAGCATCACCTGCAGCTTCTAAAATAGAACGTTCCATTTTTAATAATTCTGAAAGTGAATCTACAATTAATTGAACTGCTTTTTCATCCTTAGAAATATTTTTACCTACAGGTACTTTTGCTGCTTTTGTGTAATCTTCAAACGTATGAAGCGGTGTGGCACCTAACGTTAAAATACGTTCAGCTATTTCATCGACCTTTAAATTGGCATCCGTGTATAATTCTTCAAATTTTACATGAAGATCAAAAAAACCACGCCCTTTAATATTCCAGTGAATACCTCTTAAGTTCTGATAATACAATTGAAAATTTGCTAATAATTGATTTAAATCATCAGCTAATCCTTTTGTTTTTACGGTATCTAAACCTATGCTATTTAGTTTCATAATCGTTGATTTTTAATTTATTCAAATTTACAACACAATTAGGACTCCTACGCATAGCTTTTATGAATAGTTTTTATACTTTTATAGCCTAAATTAATAGTTATGACGATTACACAACTAAAATACGCTCTAGCCATTGCAGAGCATAAGAATTTTACGAAAGCAGCAGAAAAATGTTTTGTAACGCAACCTACTTTAAGCACACAAATTCAGAAATTAGAAGACGAATTAGATATCATTATTTTTGATAGAAGTAAAAAACCGATAGAATTAACTGACGTTGGACGAAAAATTGTATATCAAGCTCGGAATATTGTTAATGAAGCCGATAGAATTCAAGATATCGTAGATCAGCAAAAAGGATTTATAGGAGGCGAGTTTCGATTGGGCATTATCCCAACCATAATGCCAACGCTTTTACCTATGTTTTTGAAGAGTTTTATTAAAAAATATCCAAAGGTTAAATTAAAAATTGAAGAGTTAACCACTGAAGAAATTTTAACGCGCCTTAGCGATGGTCATTTAGATGCAGCAATCGCAGCAACACCATTAGAAAGCGACAATATAAAAGAACGCGTTTTATATTACGAACCTTTCGTAGCTTATATCCCTGAAAATCATCGTTTAAAAGACAAAAAAGTTATTGAAGTTTCAGATTTAAGCATCGATGATATGTTGCTATTAGAAGACGGACACTGTTTTAGAGATGGAGTCATCAACCTCTGTAAAACATTTAAAGATCAAATGGATGAAAATTTCCAACTTGAAAGTGGCAGCATAGAAACCTTAATAAAATTATCTAACGAAGGTATGGGAATGACACTACTTCCGTATTTACACACCTTAGATGTCAAAGAAAAACTGGGGCCTAATTTAAGACACTTTAAAGAACCGTCTCCAGCGAGAGAAGTGAGCATTATTTATCATAAAAGTGAATTAAAAATGCAAATTATAGATGCGATGCACAATGTTATTTCAGGAATTATTCGTGGTGCTATAGCCTTTCAGAATGTAGAAATTATTAGTCCGAAAGCCAAATAGACTCAACACGTCTATTGTGATTTCACAATGAGATGAATTACAAAACAAGCGTCCTGATAAATATCAGGACGCTTGTTTTATATTATGCCTTTAAATAAATTAAGCATTGATTTAAATCTGGGTTTTGATTGATTAAGGACTGAATAAAGATTCTTAATTCTTCAAGTTCGTGAGGCAGTAAACGTCTTACTGCTTTTTGCACTTCCTTACAGAATAATGTCGCATCAAAACTCACTTTGCTAAGTACAGTTTTAGTGTACTCGTACATTGCTCGCGCCATAGTTATTTTTAAGTTTTTAGGTTAACAAAAAGTAGTTTTTTATCTATACGCTATTGTTTCAATTCTGACTTAAAGATAGCAAAATATACTAATGAAATTCACTTTCTAGAAAAGTTTAACAGCTTGTTATGTTAAAAATTTGAAATTATGCGATGAAGCCTGTACTTTTTAGAGGGCAATTCTCACGTCGCAACAAGCTATATATCAAACTATTACATAAACCAAATTCTTAAAACCGATTATCACCATCTAATAAATCACCTAAGCCACCGAGAATACTACCTTCCCCTTTAGATTTTCCTCCTCTTGGAACCGAAGCTAAAACTCTGCCTGCTAACCTACTAAATGGTAAGGATTGAATATACACTTTTCCTGGCCCTTGAAGTTTAGCAAAAAACAAACCTTCTCCTCCAAAAATTGAGTTCTTAATACCTCCTATAAATTCTATATCGTAATCTATACCTTGTGTAAAACCGATAATACATCCTGTATCTACACGTAGAGTTTCTCCTGCTGCCAAGGTCTTCACTGCAGTGGTGCCACCTGCATGTACAAATGCCATTCCATCACCTTCTAACTTCTGCATTATAAAGCCTTCACCACCAAAAAGTCCTCTCCCTAATTTTTTAGAAAACTCAATACCCACGCTCACTCCTTTTGCGGCACAAAGAAAGGCATCTTTTTGGCATATAAATTTTCCGCCATACTCTGTTAAGTCTATTGGAATAATTTTTCCAGGATACGGAGAGGCAAAAGATACATTACGTTTACCTGTAAGATCGTTGTAAAAGGCTGTCATAAATAAACTTTCTCCTGTAAGAATACGTTTTCCTGCGCCTAATATTTTCCCTAAAAAGGTGGAATCGTTTTGAGAACCGTCTCCAAAAATAGTATCCATTTTAATACCATCGTCCATCATCATAAAACTTCCCGATTCTGCAATAACCCCTTCTTGAGGATCTAATTCTATTTCTACGTATTGCATTTCTTCACCGTAAATACGGTAGTCAATTTCGTGTGCTGTCATAATTTTTTTGATTTTTTAAGATTGATTCTTCTATAGGTTGTTCAAAATCTAATAATGTTACAGTTAAATTCATGAAGCTATTACTGTGATAATCATGCGGCGCTAACTCTAAGATTACGATTTCACTTTTAACGTCCATTCAAAATTAAAACTTGAGACCTCTACTCCATCTGCATTAACTCCGTTAGACTTTAACCAAACCGTTTGGCCTTCTCCTGTTTCAATAGTCTTATTTATAGCGTCGTCTATTTTATGCCCTTCATTACACGTAAACGTAATTCTACCTGTAGCCTTTTTTGTAAATGAGGCATTATTGGAAGCCACTAACATGGATATTTTTTTACCGCTTCCTTTAATCTTTTTCATCACTAATGCTCCGGTTGTTAATTCGGCAGCCATACCTTGTACAGCCCAAAACATAGAATTAAATGGATTTTGATTGACCCAACGGTGTTTTACAGAAACCACACAAGAGTTCTCATTTAACTCCTTAGTTCTAACACCTGTAAAAAAGGCGGCAGGTAACTTAAACATTAAGAATTTATTCAGTTTAGAGGGGGTGATATTCATAACTACTGTTCTATTTTACCACTAAAATAAGCGAAAATATCAGACCTAACTAATGTTAAAAAAATGTTAATTTTCAGTACTATGCGTAACATAATACCTTTTTAAAGACATATATTTGTATAAGCAACTATTATATACTTTATAACATGATAGATAATCACCATAAAAATTTAGCGACATTTATACATTTGTCAACGTTTTCACGATTTGTAATTCCATTTGGAAATTTCATTGGTCCTATAGTATTATGGGCAGCCAATAAAAACAAATCCGAATTTATAGATCTGCACGGAAAACAGGCTATCAATTTTCAGATAAGTGTTCTGCTCTATGCTATTATCATAGGTACGCTCAGTGTTCCGTTTTTTATATTCAAAATATTTAGAGGTATGGATATATTAGATTTCAATGGCTTTAATAATTTTCATATTAATATAGGAGAGCCTTCTCCTCTACTTTATATAGGTGGCGGTTTAGGTGCCTTAGCAATTGTTGCTTTTATAATTGAATTAGCACTTATTGTTAAAGCTAGTCTATCTGCAAGAGATGGAAACACATTTAAATATCCGTTAACCATAAATTTTTTAAAGTAAATAAAGTATTCATCAATAATCAAATCAATCAAAAAATGAACAGTTTAATTAACTTAATGACACATCGACTATGACACGAGCGCATTACAAAACATCATCAATTAATAAATATCGCACGCGCGAACTGCATGTGTCCTTATTAAAAAATAGAAAACACACATGAAAATAGAAAACACAAAAGCACAAATGCGTAAAGGTGTTTTGGAATATTGCATTTTATCCATCCTAAAAGATGAAGATGCTTATGTTGCAGAAATTCTCGGCACATTAAAAGACGCAAAGATGCTTGTTGTAGAAGGAACTATATATCCACTATTAACAAGATTAAAAAATGCAGGATTACTCAATTACCGTTGGGAAGAATCGACTTCTGGTCCACCAAGAAAATATTATGGACTAACTGAAACAGGAAAACTGTTTCTTAACGAATTAAACTCCACATGGAGCGATCTACAAAATGCAGTTAACCTAGTAACCAACACAAAAACACCAAAGAAATGAATAAAACAGTCAATATAAATTTAGCAGGTATATTCTTCCATATAGACGAAGATGCATACCTCAAATTATCACGCTATCTTGAGGCTATAAAACGTTCATTTACAGATTCTCAAGGCCGATCAGAAATCATCGCCGATATTGAAGCTAGAATTGCTGAATTATTTGCTGAACGTATTCAAAATGAAAAGCAAGTTGTTGGTGTAAAATTAGTTGACGAGGTTATTACCATTATGGGACAACCAGAAGACTACTTAGTAGATGACGAAATTTTTGAAGATGAACCAAAACAGCACTACAAGCAAAAATCGGGTGCAACGAGACGATTGTTTAGAGATACAGACAACTCGTATGTTGGTGGTGTTTCTGCTGGTTTAGGGCATTATTTTGGAATTGATGCTTTATGGGTTCGTCTGCTTTGGGTTATTTTAATGTTTGGTGCTGGTACAGGATTTTTACTTTATATTTTACTTTGGGCTTTAATACCTGAAGCCAAAACTACGGCAGAAAAACTCACCATGACTGGTGATGCTGTGAACATCAGTAACATCGAAAAAAAAATTAAAGACGGTATTGATACTGTATCCGAAAACTTCAAAAATGTAGATTTAAAAAAACATGGAGATAAACTAAAAGAAGGTTTTGATCATGTCTCAGATAATATATCTGAAACTGTAAAAAATGTCGATTTTCAGAAGCAAGGTAGTAAGCTAAAATCGAGTTCTCAATCTTTTTTTGAAACTATTGGTTCTATCATTATGTTTTTCTTAAAAGTGATTGCAAAATTCATCGGTATTATTTTAATTATCGTTGGCATCAGTGCCTTAATCGGATTAATAATTGCCTTTTTCACCGTTGGTGTTACCAATGCCGTTCATTTTCCTGGTATGGATTTTATTGATGCTTCAAATGCCGCAAATATTCCAATTTGGTTAATGTCAATGTTATTGTTCTTTGTGGTCGGAATTCCTTTTTTCTTTATCTTTTACTTAGGACTAAAGATTCTTGTAAACAACCTTAAATCTATTGGTAACATTGCAAAATTTACACTTTTAGGGCTTTGGATAATGGCCATAATTGGCTTAGTCATCACTGGTGTAAAACAAGCTACAGAGCATGCGTATGATGCAACTATTGTTAAAGTAGAAAAGCAAATAAACGTCACTTCAAAAGACACCTTAAAATTAAGAATGTTGAGTCATGATATTTATAATCAAAATTTCATTAGAAATTATAAAAATTACAAGATTAGTCCAATAAATAACGGTGAGAAAATAATATCGAGTACTGATGTTAGATTGATTATAAAACAGACTTCAGATTCTTTAGCTAGTATTAAAATTCACTCGCTAGCTAGTGGTAGCAATTACGATTTAGCTAGAGAACGCGCACAGAATATAAATTATAATTATGAATTAAATAAAAACGAACTAAAAATGGATTCTTATTTTACCACTGAAGGATCTAATAAATTTAGCGAGCAACAAGTAGAGATTTATATCTATTTACCAGAAGGCACCGTATTTCAGACTGATAATTATGTGTCGCGTTTTTCAAAATATTACAACGCACCAAATAATTTATTAACACGCGAAATGGATAATCATTATTATAAAGTTGATATGAATGCCATTGAATGTTTAGACTGTATTGAAGAAATCAAAGAGCAAGATATCGAAGATGTCTTTGAGGAAGCGGTTGAAGACATCATTGAGCAAGAAACGAGCACGCTTGAAAACACAGGTAATAAACCGTTAAATTCAAATAAGAAATCTGAAGTCAACATTAAAATTAATGATGAAGACGGAGTGAGTATTGAAGTTAATGACAATTGAGACTTAATATTCAACAATTCATCACTTTAAAATATGTAACCGAGTCTAATCCACTTAAATTTATATAACAAATAATTCATCAATCAAAAAACCAACAGAAATCATGACTACACTAACCAGAATTATCATTATTAGTATTATTAGTTTATTAATGCTCTCTTGCAACTTCTCTATGAATTTGGGAGAAGGTGTTGACGGCAATGGCAACGTTGTTACTATGGATCGCGATATTTCATCAGACTTTAACGAAATTAAAGTCAGCCAAGGTATTGACTTATACATCACCCAGTCTGATGCTATAGGACTTAGTGTTGAAGCCGACGAAAACCTTCAGGACTTAATTATGACAGACGTAGAAAATAGCATCTTACGCATATACACTACCGAAAACATAAGAAGAGCAAGCTCAAAAAAAGTACTCTTAAATATTGAAACCATCTCAGCAATTAAAGCAACAAGCGGAAGCGATGTCTATTCTACGAATACTATATCTGTTCCAAATTTAGAACTCAATTGTACCAGTGGAGCGGATATAACCTTAGATGTCATAACCGAAACCCTAAATTGTAAATCTACAAGTGGTAGCGATATTAATGTAAGTGGAACTACGAAATCCTTAATTGCCGAAGCCACAAGTGGTAGCGATATTGATGCTTCTAATTTAAAAGCACAAACGTCTAATGTAAAAGCAACAAGCGGTGCGGATATCTCTGTAAACACCTCTAAAGAACTAACCGCAAATGCAACTAGTGGTGGAGATATAAGATATTCCGGAAATCCTGAAAAAGTGAACAAATCTGATAATTCTGCTGGTAGCGTAAAACAACAATAAGCATATAATACAACACTGATTGTTTATTTAATCATCAAGATAAACACCTAATATACAAGTGACTAAAAACCATCTTAAATTCTAAATAGAGTTTGGGATGGTTTTTGCTTATCTTAGTTTATTAACTTTTAATTGACCAATATTAAACAGAAATCCTTAATATTGACAATCGGAACTCCTCCTAGTAGTCTATAAACATAAATAGTGACTTATTTTAGGTGTTTTGTGTCTCTTAAAAGACAGTAAACAATAGAACATGAAAAAAAGAATACTTACTCTGCTTTTAATGATTGTGGCTTTACCAGTACTACAAGCACAGTCTGATGAAAAAATTAAAGGCGATAGAAATGTTACCATAAAGCAAACGTTTATTGATAATTTTCATTCTATTATAGTCGATGGAGATTTTTCAATTGAAATCGTTTACAACAGCAAACCATCAGTGAATATTGAAGCGGACGACAACTTACATGATGTTATTCAGTTTAATGTTGTGGATGGTGTACTAACCTTTACTGAGACCGTTCGTATTTCATCTAAGAAAAAGCTAAGTATCACTGTTAATTACAGTGATGGACTCAGTAATATAGAAACGAGAGGCGATGGCGAAATTAGATCGTTAACCTCTATGGAACTTGTTGATGTTACCTTAACAACTGCTGATAATTCTAGAGCTTATTTAAACATTAATTCTAAAACCTTTAACTATAAAAGCTCAGGGAAATCTAAAGCACGTTTAAATCTTACTGCAGATACAACCAAAATTGAATTAAGCGATAACTGCAAATTAGATGCTTTAGTTAACAGTAAAATTGCAGGTTTTATTTTATATCAACGTGCAGATGCTGTGATAGAAGGTAGAGCAAACAATGCTATATTTCAACTCGATAGTTCAACTAACTTTGATGGAGCAAAATTTGATGTAAAAAGTGTTGATGTAAAATTAGAAGATAGTAGTGATTTAACGATTTCTGCAACTGAAAATATTACTATTGCTGCTTCTGGTGATAGTGAAATTTATCTTTTCGGTAGTCCTGCAATAACGATTACTAAGTTTGATGATACCGCTAAGTTGCAAAAGAAGCAACGCTAAAAAGTATTAAGACTCTTTAATTTTAAGAGAAAATTGAATCTCTATCTCAGGGGAAACCTTAACCATACCAAGCATTTTTGTTGGTGCTATTAAATTAAAGTCATTTATATCTAAGGGCATCACTCCACTGACGTGTAAACCTTCATTATTTGCTATGGAAATAGGAATTGTATACGTCCTTACAATATTACTAATTGTAATTTCTATAGTCGCTGTAATTAAACCCGTATCTATTTTAGTCTTAGAAATTTCTTTTAGCTTAAGAATTATTTCAGGATATTCTTCGGTATTTAATAGTTCATTAAAGTCTCTATTAATGGCCTTACCGCCGCAGTTAAACTCTAAATTAGGTAGCGTTAATTTGGTGTCTTTAAATTGTATGCGTTTGTCATAATCTTTATAGCTAATACTGATAGCTTCAGAAATCGTTGCCATATCAAACTGGCATTCAAAAGAACTTACATTAGTTTTACCCTTAATTTTTAGAAAGCTTTCAGAAGAAAAAACCACAGTTGAGTCTTTGGTTTCTAACGGTTCTACTTCAAAAAAAGCAGATTGCATAGATCCTAAGAAAACTAAAATGATAAATGATACTGTCTTAACCATAATTAAAAATATAAAAAAAATAAGACCTCCATCGTACATGATGAAGGCCTTAAAAAAAACTAACCTCTAGAAACTTATAACTGCTTCTAACATAAGTCCATCAAACTGACCGTCTTCAAGAAGATTTCCTGTTGGATAATCCTTATATTTTTGTACTACATATTCTGCTTTCATTAATACATTCTGAGTTAAAAACCAACCTGCACCTAATTGAAATCTATCTACACTAACATCGTCACCACTAGCTAATTCAGCACTTACCGTGTTGTAACGCGCACCTAAGTATACGTTTTCTGCTTGTCCGAATCTGTAAATAACCTCTCCAGCATACTGATCAGCGTTTCTTCTGTCTGCCTCACTTAAAGCTTTTCCTGAAGCTAACTCAACAGTTCCAAAAAATTCTAAACCACCATACTTTACAAATGGGTTAATCATAATTGCAGTAATTTGATTTCTAAAACCAGGGTCAAAACGACCAGATCTAAAGTTATCGCTAGTTGCAGAAGCATCTTGCATAATGTTATAATATCTAGAACCTGCTCTATCTGCAGAATATAAATATACATTTGGTGCATAGCCTGTGTTATATAAAGATCCTGATAATCTAAATCTGAAATCATCATTGATTTGCTTATCGAAACCTAATTTTGCTAAAAATGAAGCTCCACCGGTTGAACCGTCAGAAACTGTAGTGCTTTGATTTAATTTACCATTAGTGAATCCGACCATACCAAAAAATCCATTATCAGCAGTATAGTATACCTCTGCCCCTACCTCTGTTGTAAACGAATCCATGATTAAGTTTCCAACAAATGGGTTATGAATAGCTTGTGCATTATCACTTCTTCTAAAATGTGCATCACCATAGTTATTCTCCATATGACCAATTTTTATAGTCGTATGCTTCATAAGATCTTCCATAAATCCTTTAGAGATAAAATCTAATTTATCTATTTTAAAATAACCACCTTTTACATAAGGTTCGTGGTGGTGTCTAGAAGATAAATAGGTTCTTAAGTGCATGCTTACACCATCATAAAGTGCTACATCTAAATCTAAATTCGCTGTAGCTAAATTAAAGTTGCTACCTACTTCTGATAACGGTGTTACACCTGAGTTTTCATTATCTAAAGCTTGGTACTGCAATGCAAATGATCCACCGATTCTAACATGTAGTTCTTCAAAAGCAGTCACCGTGTCTTTTTTTGCTTCAAAAACATTAACGCCTCTTTGATCTGGTTGTCTGTAATTATCAAAGTCTCTTGGATTCTTTGTTTGTGCAGATATAGAATATCCCATGGTCATAACCATGACAAGTGTTGCGAGTTTTAATACTGATCTCATAATTTATAAATTTAAGTTTGAATTGATTTTAAGTTTTATTTATTTTTTTTCGAATACGGATTTGAATTCAATTTTAATAGCATCACCTGTTTTAATTGTTCCTAGCAAAGCTTTAGGTGGATCGATACCAAAATCTGTCATTTTGAATGATTTTTCACCATTAAGAAAAAGCTTATTTCCTTCTAGTTTCACAGTCATGTCAATTGTAATAGACTTCGTTACACCAGAAATAGTCATTTTTCCTAAAGCAGAAACTTTGAATGATTGATCAGACTGTTTTGTTACCTTTTTTAATGATGTAAGGTTAAAGTCCATCGTTTTATGATCATCTGTGTTTAGAGCTTTAAACGTGTTTTTATCCATTGCTGATTTTCCACTTTTAAGACTTTCTGCTTCAACAGAGAAATTAAGACTACTAATCTCTAGCTCCTCTGAGTTTGTCACAACTACTTTACCTGATTGCTTTTCTGTTTCTAATGTCCAATCATGTAACGAAGAAGTTCCATGCACTTCTAAAACCGAAGAGGAATTATTTAAAGTATAATTTTGAGAGAAAACAGTCTGAAAAGAAAATAGACTACTAAAAAAAACTGTTAGAAAGAATACCGGGAGTTTAATTGAATGTTTCATAATTGTGTTTTAATGTTTCGACAAAGATTGACATTAAAAGCCTTTTAAATTATGACAAAAGTCATATACCTAATTTTCCTTAAAAAAATCGCACAAAAAAGCCGAAGTGTTAACTTCGGCTCTCAGTATATGTTATAAACTGTTTAGTTATAAGTAGAGGTAGCAACCTCAAAATCAGAATCTTTAGCTGCCAAATAGCGTTCTGCATCTAATGCAGCCATACAACCTGTACCTGCTGCCGTAATCGCTTGTCTGTACACATGATCTGCGGCATCTCCACTAACAAACACACCTTCTATATTGGTTTTGCTCGTTCCTGGTTTTGCATTAACAATGTAACCTGTTTCGTCTAAATCTAAATAGTCTTTAAATATATCCGTATTCGGTTTATGGCCTATAGCAACGAAGAAACCAGTCGCTTCAATATCCTGCTTTTCATTTGTTTTGTTGTTAATGACACGGACACCAGTTACCACTTGTCCATCACCTAAAACCTCATCAGTTTCTGTATTGAAAAGTATTTCAATATTTTCAGTATTCTTTACACGTTGTGCCATAATTTTAGAGGCTCTAAATTCATCGCGTCTTACTAACATCGTTACTTTTTTACAAAGTTTAGATAAGTAATGTGCTTCTTCGCAAGCTGAATCTCCTGCTCCTACTATTACAACTTCTTGATTTCTGTAAAAGAACCCATCACAAACGGCACAGGCCGAAACACCACCACCTAGTTTTAAATATTTTTGTTCAGAAGGTAAATTTAAATATTTGGCAGATGCTCCTGTTGAAATTATAATCGTATCTGCGTGAATTTCTTTTTCTTCATTTACCCAAGCTTTATGAACATCACCAGAAAAATCAACTCTAGATATCCATCCGTGTCTTACATCTGTTCCAAAACGTTCCGCTTGCTTTTGTAACTCAATCATCATTCCTGGGCCAGTGATACCTTCAGGATAACCCGGGAAATTCTCAACATCATTGGTTGTGGTTAATTGACCACCTGGCTGTTCCCCTTGATATAAAACAGGAAACATATTTGCTCTAGACGCATATATTGCAGCTGTGTATCCTGCAGGTCCAGACCCTATAATTAAACACTTTACTTTTTCAATTGTATCAGACATATTTTGTATTTTATTATATAAAACAAAAGTAGGTTTTTTGTTCAAATCCTTACAATGAAGTTATTAACAGTACTTATAACGTCATAAATTTTATGAATATAAGTGCTTTCTGCTTATAATTTCGTAATTTAAAGGTGTTTAAAAGTAAAATCTTATAAATTATGTCGTACAAATTACTAGTTGTAAGTTTAGCTATGGTGTTTATATCTTCCTGTAAGGAACCAGATCAAAAGCCTGTAGAAAATAGTGAATCAGAAGAAATTTCGGAAAACACCAAAAAAAACCTAAATGGCACTTGGGAATTGGTCGGCTTTTATAATTATAAAGATAATGTCGTTGTAGATTCGTTTTCTAACAACACTATTTCTAGACAAATTAAAATGTATTCTGATAATAGAGTGATGTGGTGTAAACTTTTAAAAACAGATTCTATTGAGTTTTTTGGGTATGGAACTTACCGCTATGGCGATGGTAACTTAACTGAGACCTTAGAATTTGGTTCTGCTTTTATGAATGAAGTTATTGAGGAAAAACAAGAATTTAATTTTAAACTAGAATTATCAGAAAATCGTTTTGAACAAATTGAAATAGATGAAGATGGCAACAAAATCTATTCTGAAAACTATAAACGTATAGAATAACGATGCTTTTGAAAGGTCTTTTTATCCTCTTTAATTCGCTTTGGACTATTACGTTTCTATAAATGAAACGTATACACAGTAAGTAATTAAAGTTATATTATGATTTAAACAAAAAAAATGGCCTTGAGAATTTTGAGCTTCTCAAGGCCATTATCGTAATATTTATCTATTTACTTTTTCACGACTCCCTTTAATAAAGACAGTACAAAAAGCACTATAAATATAAAGAAGACGATTTTAGCGATTCCTGCTGCTGCTCCTGCGATTCCACCGAATCCAAGGATGGCTGCTATGATTGCTATTATAACGAATGTGATTGTCCAACGTAACATATTTTTTGGTTTTAAGTTATTAGGTTAGAACTTCTAACCTTCCCTACAAAGATGGTATATATTTAGAAGACTGATTTGCTCATATACTACTGATATTAACCGTTTTGATACGTAAAATATCACATAAAGAAAAAGCGAGTTCTCTAACCGAAAACTCGCTTTAACACTAGGTAACCAACCTATACTAAACTAAAAAAAGTAATTAAACTTAAGTTACTATTAATATATATCAAAGATATGTTCTAAATGGCGCTAAGCTTGACTCGAAAACAGAAGTTATTGACGCAATCAGACGATTTTAAATAAGTTAAATTATTGTAAGAATTGGCAAATCACTATAATGTGCTGGTTCTAATACAGATTCAAAGACAATATCGTTTTTGTAAAATTCTTTTGAAATGGTATGTGCCTTTAATTTTTCTCTTTTAATTTTTTCAATACCATCAGTTGTTAGATCCAAATCTAGACTTAGCCAATCGTCATAGTCATCAGCATTCATGCAAATAGGAAAATCTTGACCTAAGTTGTGCACGTGTTTTAATTTGTGTTCTATAGTTGACGTTATTAAACTAACCGTCATAAAGCCATCCGACAATCTAGAATAAACTCCAGCCAACGCAAAGGGTTCGTGGTTTTTTGAATAGACATAAAATGGATACACCTCTCCGTTGTATAAATACGATGTAAAAAAACCAGATACAATTACAACACAGCGTTGATTAATTAAGCTACTTTTTATCCACTCTAGCCTATTAATCTGGTGTAATGATATATTTAATGTATTGGTTAAATTTTGAAAACTACCCCAACCATCAGTGTAATTCTGCGGCAACATTCCCCAAATTGCATATTCAATAACGTGTGGATTATTCATGCGAATGATAGGTAATGATTGCTCAGACAAACCATTAATTATAGGTTCTGAATTATAAAGAAAAGGATATTTAAACTGTGCATTGAAAACAGATTCAATATCTAATAAATCAGTTGTATTTGATAGTTTATAGAACATGAGCGTTTTTATTAGCAAGTACGTCATTATAACTGATCATTATTATCCTGAATACTTAAAAAACTGCCTCAAACAAAAGCATATTAAAATGAATTTTTGTTTGATGCCCTTAAAATCAATTTTCTTAAATGCGAAATACGTGCCGAAAACAGAATATACACCAATCTAAAAATAAAGAAAGCGTATTCTATTGAGTAGAATACGCTCTTTTAATTTTATGTAATAAGCAGATTACATCTACTTTAAATTTTCTAAAGATTTCACTTTAGATAAATCCGTTTCAATTTGATGTTTCTGCGATAATAAGATCGATTTTGTACTGCTAGGTAAACTTGCCTCTTGCAAGACCTCGTCATATTCATTTACTGACGCTTTTTCACCTCTAATCGCTTCCTCTAGCATAGATTCTTCATTATCGGCTGAGAACATCGCTTTAACGTCCATCCATGTCCTATGCGCTGATCCTGTAAAACTACCTCCCTTATCTACGTCCTGACCAAACGCTCTGATCTCTGATTTAAGATCGTGCCCAAAAGTTTTTCTCTCTATTGCTTTTCTACTGAAATAAGTTTTTAATCCAGTATGCTTTGTATTTTCAGCAGCTTTTTTATACCCTTTTTCTGCGTCGTAATTTTTCTCTAATAAACCATTAAGTTTATTTCCTACTTCTTCTGTGTATGTTGCCATTTTTTTTTGATTTTAATTTTAAGGTAATTTTCATTAGATGCCTACCTTTTTACATCGATAGTGTTATTAGCACTAACTGATACTCAAAAATAGTCACCTTTTTAAAGGTTGATTAATTCTATTACTGAAGAAATTAACGCAATTAATTACAGGTTAAAATCTTAACACATTTTGGGAAGAATTTGGCAAACACATTAGAAAAGAACTCACTATCAACACTTTTTAAATTAAAAAAGCTATCCTTTAAATTTAAAAGATAGCTTTTATTCTTAGTAGAAATAATATTACCTATGCTCCTCCATATAAGCATTATATTTTGTGGCTAATGTTTGTTTTTCTTTGTCATTAAAGACTTTTCCAGATAGTTGAAAAAAGCTATGCTCTTCATCCTCCAAATGATGTTCTACTTTATGCTTTAGATCTTTCGCGATTTTTAACCATGCAGATGAATCCATTTCTGTTTTTTCTAACTGCTCAATAAGCTCATCAATTTCATGATGCTCTGCAATACCATGTCGCGCATGTTCTTGCATCATATCGATTGGAATTAAAGGTTTATAAAAATGACGCTCTTCTGCATTAGCATGAAGCGTTAGTTCTTTACGTAATTCTTTAAATAAATCATGTCGTGTTTTAGTATCACCAGAAGTGTCCAC
Source organism: Winogradskyella pacifica (assembly GCF_013403915.1). GTDB lineage: Bacteria > Bacteroidota > Bacteroidia > Flavobacteriales > Flavobacteriaceae > Winogradskyella > Winogradskyella pacifica. The sequence goes on along the minus strand of NZ_JABFDI010000006.1, from coordinate 132,423 downwards.
TAATTTATCTAACAAATTGCGTTGAATATCGTGATCTTTTCTAATAGCTTCATATATGTTCATAATTTCTTCGTTTTGGCGGTTAAAATGTTGTTTAACAAAGTTAATTATAGAAATACCCTATAATTTGCTCATATAGTTGAAAAATTAACTGTTATACCTTTCACAACGATAATGTTGCACGAATTTTTGATTTTTGTAAAAACTATAAGTGAAATCGATTTTAAATCGTCTATTTTTACAATTATTCAATTGCATTCAAAAAACCTTATCAACTATTATAACATGTTATCTGTACTTAAACAATATTAAAACAGGTAATTACACAACTAAGTACTAGCCAAACATCAATATGATAGAAATTGTAATTAACCCAACAAACACAAGAGATATCCTTACTCAAATTAGTGAGGATTTAAATGGTCAAATTGAAGAACGTTGGGGAGAATATACCATGACAATCGATAACGCCAATGCTAAAGGTCAAATCATTTATATTCCTTTTGACTGGGGAGTTAATCTCTTAGATTTTAATATAACATTTCATAAAGAATTTATACTTAGAATTGAAGGTGAAGAATTTAACCCTGTCCGTTTTATGTATAACCTTCAAGGCTATTTTTCTCATCGGTTTGGGGTGCAAAATAAAGAACACAAGACAGAGCAATTTCAATCTGTAATTTTCACTAATAAGTCTGAAGGTGTTAATTATATACACTTTCCTAAAAACGAAAAATTACAAATCAATATTATTCAAATTGTACGTAAAGAGTTTATGAAGAAACGGACCACAAATGTGTCCTCTCTTAATAAAAAGCTATACGAAGTTTTTGTAGACACAGATCACGAAAATAGATTTTCGCATTTTGGAGAACTAAATTTAAAAATGGCTGATGATGTTAAATCTATCCATAAGATTAAATCCAAAGGCATGCTTCGAATCTTAAAAATTGAAGCCAAGGTGTATGAAATTCTTTCATTACACATTCAACAACACGATAGACAAATTAAAGGTAAAAAACTGCCTACCTCTGTTTCGAAAAAGGAATTAAAGACGATTAAGAAAATTTGTGATCTTATACAAAAAGAGCCTGCAAAACAATATTCTTTAGACCAGTTGTCTATCGATTATGGATTGTCTCAGGCTAAGCTTCAAGATGGGTTTAAATTTATATATAAGCGTACTGTTACTGAGTTTATTCGTCATATCCGACTAGAACAATCAAGAAACCTAATGAAAACAACCGATTTAAATATTTCTCAAATCGTTTATTCTATAGGTTTTACAAGTAGAAGTTACTTCTCTAAAATATTTAAGGAAAAATTTGGCCTTTCGCCTAATGAGTTTAAAAAGCAAATTGTTGCTAAAGTATAGGTTTAGCAAACTTATATAACTTACTTCTTAAAAAGCCAGTTTCTTATCATTGCGATAAAACTGTATTTTCCTGTTAATTTTAGGGCTGTACTGATCCAATTTAAAGGTTCTAAATCTTGTTTATACTCCGTTTTAATGAGTTTAAGTTCCTCCCAGGCAATATCGCGCTCTAACTTATGACGCGTTAAATCGTGCTCTATATCTTTGAATGTGGTATATGTTTTCATATTAATTAAAAAATTTAAGTCCGACTTTCTTTATAATATACGCATTGAATTTTGCTCTAAGTAGATAGATTAAAATCGAAATCACTACGTAAATAAGACCAACTAATAAAAATCCCAATGAATAACTATTCACGGCATTTCCCAATTCTATAGCTCCTGCAATAGACAAGAAAACCAATCCTGCAAACAAAAGACTACCAACAGCTAAAACCTTAGTCACCATACTTAGTGACAGGGTTAACTGCTGAAAAACCTTCAACTTAAAATATTGGTGAGACGCTCTAATATAGCGCTCACCAATCTGAGAAGCTCTTTCTGTGGTGTGATTTATATCATTAAATACACTCATGGATTATGCTTTTTTCTGTAAAGTTTTATTCTTTTCTTTTAAGTCTTTTAGTTTAGCCTCAAGTGTGGTAATCACATCTTCCGCCTTGTAACTCGCATTAGAAACAATATAATCTACTTGTTGATCTAAATTTTCTTTCTGAGATGCAATAGTATTGCCTAAAGAATCTCTTAACTCAGTTGCTTTTTCGGCCATTAAATCTCTTTTAGTTGCCGCTTCATCTGCAATTCTTTGTCTTGTTACACTACCTTTATCTGGCGCGAATAAAATTCCTAAGACTGCTCCTACTGCTGTTCCTGCTAATATTCCTAAAACTGTGTTTCCGTTATTACTCATGATGTTATCTTTTTTTTTATAATTATTTTTAATTTTCAGCACGTTGCTGTGGTACAAATATATACGTAATAGAGGCTATAATTTGACTCTTTAGATAGCAATATTAGCTGAAATGCTATTTGTTATTAGCGTTAAACATTTTTGTAATAGAACTAACGCATTTTGACGAACTTATTTAAATTTGAAAGATAACTACGCCTATGAAATCTATAAAAACATATAACCCTTTTAATGGGAATCATCTTGAGACCTATGCACAAGATTCAAAATCAAAATTGAAAGAGAAACTTGAATTGGCAGACTCCACTTTTAAAACGTGGAAAGAGCTTGAAATTGAAGAACGCATAGAATTATTACAAAATTTAGCTGAGGAAGTATTCAGAAACAAGCAACACTTGAGTTTACTAATGACAGAAGAAATGGGAAAACCAATTCTTGAAAGTGAAGCTGAAATTGAAAAATGCATTTATCTTATTGACTTTTATTCAAAAAATGCAGAACAATTTTTACAAGATGATCTTATTGAAACCGAAGCGCACGAAAGCTTTATAAGTTATGATCCTTTGGGTTGTGTATTGGCCATTATGCCTTGGAATTATCCGTTTTGGCAAGTATTTCGGTTCGCAATCCCGACATTAACAGCAGGGAATGTGGCACTTTTAAAACACGCTTCTAATGTTACTGGTTGTGCTATTGCCATTGAAAAACTATTTATAGATGCAGGATTCCCAAAAGGATGTTTTCAAACACTTGTAACGGATCATGAAACTATTGAAGACCTTATGGGAAATGATACTGTAAAAGCAGTGTCTTTAACCGGAAGCGAAAAAGCAGGTCGAAAAATCGCAGAATTGGCTGGTAAAAATTTAAAACCGTCGCTTTTAGAATTAGGCGGAAATAATGCGTGTATCATATTAAAAGATGCGGATTTAGACAAATATATAGACACTATCGTCAAAGCGAGAATGCAAAACTCTGGACAAAGTTGTATTGCAGCAAAGCGGTTTATAGTTGTAGAAGATATATATGATGTCTTTATTGAAAAATTCACCTCTAAGGTAAAAGACTTAAAATATGGAAATCCATTAGAAGAAGACACCACAATATCTTGTTTGGCTCGTGAAGATTTAGCAGAAACTTTAGAAAAACAAGTTCAACAATCAATTGATTTAGGAGCTAAAGTCATAAAAGGTCATAAAAGAAATGGAGCTTATTACGAACCGACAATTCTAACCGAAGTAACTACTGAAATGCCCGTATTTAAAGAAGAAACTTTCGGACCCGTTGCCGCTATTATAAAAGTAAAAACGGAAGATGACGCTTACGAAGCAGCTGCAAATTCAAAATTTGGGCTGGGAACTATGGTTTTTACTTCAAATTATGAAGCGGCATCAAAACGCGTTTCAGAAATTGAAGATGGTGGCTTTTTTATCAATGAGATGGTAAAATCTGATCCTAGACTACCTTTTGGTGGAACAAAAATTTCAGGTTATGGTCGTGAATTATCCAAAGAAGGTATGTTGGCCTTTGTAAATATTAAGACAACCTATATTAACAAGTAAAAAAAGAGAAATTATGAAATTTGTAAAAGACGAAGAAGAAAAGACAAGAGATTATATATTCCAAAAAGACACGAAAACTAAATTTGGTGCGTGGTTTATAATAATTGTATTACTAATTTTAGTTGTAGCCGTAGCTATTTCAGGAATTCATTTCAAGTGGTTTTAAGAAACTCTGATTAGAATAAGTTCATAACAGAGCAACTCCAAAACTTTATCGGTTTTTTGATGCTATTACACTTATTATTAATATCTGTATGGCATGAAACAACATCAGCGGTAATAGAATAATACCAATAGTCGCCATATTACCGAAAAGAATCTTAGAAAAAACTGTCCCATGGACTAATGATTTTTTAGTACCACAAAACTGAGCTGTTATTTTATCTTCTCTGTTAAGACCAAGCTTTTTAGCCATAAAGCCTGTTAACGAAAACGCGATAATAAATAACACCATTACGCCAATTAAAAGTAAAGCTAAATCAAAAAGTGAAACCGCACTAAACATATTGTTATAGAACGATGCTGCAAAACTTTTGTAGATTATTAATAAGATAATAGACTTATCAAACAACGTTAATTTACTACTGTGCTTAATAGCAAAATCACCCCAAAAACGTTGTAAGAGTAATCCTAATATTACAGGTAATATAATCTGAATAATAAGCTTTAGGTAGATATCGGTAAAATCAAAATCGGTTTGCGTACTATCTATAAACAACCCCATCCACAAGGGCGTAACGGCAATACCTATAATTCCTGAAATACTAGCATTAAAAATAGCTGCAGGTATATTTCCCTTTGCCATTGAGACCATCACTACAGACGATGATACTGTTGATGGTAATGCTGCCAGGAAAAAGAAGGCTAACCAAATCGTTTCTTGCTCCTCATTTTGAATAAATGGACGCAGCAGCAACACTAGTAACGGAAACATTAAAAACGTAGAACCTTGCACCAGAAGATGCAACTTCCAATTTTTAAGTCCTGCTTTTAATTGGGTTGGATGTAATTTCAATCCATAGAAAAAAAATATAAGTGAAATTCCTATGGCACTAATAGTGTCGATAGGAATTTCGCTATTTTCAATTCCCCATTCCGGAAAAAAGTAAGCTAGTATTATAATTCCTATAATAAATAGGACAAATTTATCAATCTTCATAATTGTTTGTTAGGCACATTGATTCCTTTGCGAAATTAAAGACTCTTTTTAAGAATTGCTCTAAAAATAATGTCAAAAAATTGAATTCGTAGTGATGAAGCTAAAATAACACCTTCCGACTATAAATTCCTTATAAATTAAAAGAGGTAATCCTTTCTGAATATTTCATTTGCACAAATAACACCCCTTATTTTCAATTTAAAAACATTAGGAAATTTTAAAATAATTAAAGACCTTTGATATGTGAAAACAGCTACACTCTTTTTAGCATTATTTATGCTTTTAAAACCTACTATTCCATTTGTGGAGTACGCTGCTTTTTATAATTACATTAAAAATGAACTTTGTGTTAATAAAGAAACCCCAGAAATGGGTTGTAATGGTAAATGCTATTTAAAAAAGGAATTAGCCAAGGCTTCCGATTCTGAAAAAAGTAGCGATAAAAACCAGTCTTCTGCCACGGAACATCAAGTCGTTTTCTTTCAAGATATTTTTATTAATACTTTAGATAGCATCGTAAAAGAAGAAAATTCAAAAATAGACGCTTCATATCATAAAATTTATAAATTCAATTTTATGAATTTTATTTTCCACCCTCCGCTCGCTTAATTTTAAAATAGAATCTCTGTAACTTATAGAATTAGTATGTCGCTATGTGATTTATTATTAGGCTATGCACTACATCCATAGATCATTAATTAGAGCTCATTAATAATCTATCACTTTTGCTGTATATCTACTATTCTACACAAACAAGATTTCTATGTCTCCTTTGTAGCGAAACTAACAGTAATTTCTGTCGTTCTACGTACCTATTTTGATACTAATATTGTTACTATCTAAACAGCGTTTAAGTATTAAAATAGCTGCAGCTACATCTTATTTTTTTTTAAATAAAAACACTTATAAGTGATGAAGAAAAGCATTTTTCTCGTAGCTGCAATTCTGGTTGCGGTTACATCGTGTACCCTAGATAAAACCGATTACGAATCTGAAATAAGCACTGTAGTTACAGAGCATTTTGAATATCTCGAAGTTGTGTCCTTCACTAAAAATGACTATCAGATTAGTATTCAAGCCTTAAACGGAACCTTCTATAAAGGTTACAATGACTTCCGTTTAAAAATCATCAACACTCAAACTAACGAAAGTTTAAATACGTCAGAAATCACATTCTTACCTATTAGCACTAATTATAATGGTAATAATTCTTCGGGTCCACATCGTTATAATTTAAATTATAATTCCACAGAGGATTATTATTCTGGCTACGCTGTCTTCACCAATGAAAGTACCGATTCAGAAAACTGGAAACTATACCTCTCATTTACCGACAATGACGAAACGTACACCGTTGATGAAAATATTATTGTAGAAGCGCAAACCAATATGAATTTAAACATGACCTCCTTTACAGGAAGTGATGGTGAGCAATATTTTATTGCTTTGGTAGCACCACAGAAACCCAAAATTGCACAAAATGAATTGGTTGCAGGCATTTACACATACAATCCACCTAGTAATGACGCTGGTACTTTTCCTGATGCTTCTCAGTTTTCATATTCTGAAGTCACCGATTACACCTTATTATTAGATCCAAGAATGCCAGAACCCTCAATGGGAAATCATTCCTCTTTAAACAATGAAGATTTAACTCAGCAAGAAGATGGTTTGTATTATGGAATCGTCAATTATACTATGACAGGAAACTGGACTTTAAATTTCAGAATGCAAAACCAATTTGGTGAAATTTTAAAAGGAACAGAAGTATCTACCGAATTCACACCAGGAATTGAAGGAGCAAGAAGCGAACTATATATCGATATATTATTCTAATACTGATGAAATTCCTAACCCTTATACTATTGCTTTTTGCCGGATTGTTCATCCAGGCACAAAACACAGAAAAAAAGAAAGACAGCATTATAGCACTCAGCGAAGTAAAATTAATATCTGTAGTTAAAAAGAAGATTGAAACAGACATGAAAATGGCCGTTTCCGTTGATGAGTTTTTAGCGTCTTCAGAAAATATCAGTTTTATAAAACGCGGTGCATATGCATGGGAACCTTTACTAAACAATATGAGTTCGGAACGCTCTACAATTACCATTGACGGTATGCACGTTTTTGGTGCCTGTACAGATAAAATGGACCCAATAACTTCATATGTAGAAAGTAATAATTTGTCTGCGATTGATATTAAATCCGGGCAAGAAGGTAATATGCATGGTGCAACCGTTGCCGGAAGTATTGATTTAAAGCGAAAAAGCACACCTTTTGGCTTATCAAAGCAATGGAATGGCGCTTACCAAACAGGTTTTGAATTTAATAATAAGCAGTTTTTCAACTTAGCGAACACCTCTTATTCTAGTGATAAATTTGTCGTCGATGGAAGTTTAGCATTCCGTAACGCCGAAAATTATAGTGACGGAAATAACGATGACGTTGAGCATTCACAATTCACTAAATTCAATGCTTCACTAGGATTAGCCTATAAAACAAGTGAGTTATCTTCTGTAAAGTTAGAAGCAATCTATGACCAAGCTAATGATGTTGGCTATCCTGCTTTACCCATGGATTTATGGTTATCGCGTGCCTTAATTACCTCAGCAACATACAAACAAGTATTTGAAAAGGGTTTATTCAGAGCCTTAGATACTAAGATTTATTTTAATGCTATTGAACATTATATGGATGATACCACACGTCCTGAAAACTTGGTCCATATGGATATGCCAGGCTGGAGCACCACTTATGGTTTGCTCTCTAAAGCGAATATTAAAAAGAATCGTTTTAGCTCTGAAATTCAACTAAACGCTTATAATAATTTATCTACAGCCGAAATGCGCATGTATCCTCAAGACCGAAGTGAGCGTAGCATGTTTGCTTACAGTTGGCCTGGAGTTACGACGACTTTTGCCGGACTTTCCATCAACAACTCCTGGGAAATGTCTGAGAAAAGTCAACTGAATTTTGGTGGCTCTTTGGGTGTCAATTACAACCATTCGAAATATGTAGAATTCAACTGGATATTTCACCCAGGCACACCACAAGACAAAACGAGACTATTACCTAGTTTACACGCAGGTTATCAATTAGATATCAATAAATTTAATTTCTCTGTAGGAGGTGGTTACGGTCACAGAGCACCATCGGTTTCCGAAGGTTATGGCTATTACATTTATAATAGTTTTGATCGTTACGATTATATTGGAAACCCTGATCTTGATAATGAAATATCATACGAAGGCAATGCTAGTGCTGGTTATAAAGATGATAAATTTAGTATTCAAGCTAGTGTGAATTATTTCTACATTGAGAATTATATCATTGGTCGGATATTAAGTTTGGGTAGCCCAATGAATTATCAATCTATTGGTGTTAAAGGCTACACGTCTTTGGATTATTCAACGTTATTCAATTTCTCACTGAATGGAAGTTATTCCATTTTAGACAATTTACACTGGAAAGGCGTTCTAACTTACGCACGTGGAAAGGATGAAAACGAAAACAACTTGCCATTTATTAGGCCTTTAAGCTATCAAACAGCACTTCATTATCAGCATCATAATCTAAGCTTTCAAACATCGATAAATGGAGATTTAGAACAAATCCATTACAGTCCAGAATATGGTGAAGACCAAACACCTTCTTATACCATTTGGAATTTATCTGCAGATTACACCTTCCGCATTAAAGATTATAAAACCGTTATACAAGTTGGGGCAGAAAATGTATTGAATGCATACTACAGTACTTATGCCGATTGGGGAAACATTCCGAGAATGGGACGTAATATTTTCACTTCTTTAAAATTCAATTTCTAAAGAGATGCGCAGCGTTTTTAGTTTCATAATGACCCTTATATTTCTGTTTGTTGTTTCGCAGCAAGCCGTCGTTATTATGCACTTTAAACTCAACCAAAAAGCCATTATAGAACAATTTTGTATCAATAAAAGCAAACCAGAACTACAATGTAATGGTACATGTCATTTAACAAAAGAATTACAAGAAACCGAAGATACCCCTTCAGAAAAAATTATTAATACAAGAAATTTTGATTTAGCATTCAGTTCAAATTTCGAAATTGAATTAAAAATTCCAAAAATCTCAAAAAAGAGGGAATTGGTGATTTACAAAGAATTTCAGCATACCGAACCCTATTTAGAAATACTGGTGCCACCGCCAATATATACACAGGGTTTTAATCGCACTTAATATTATTTAAAACAAATTACCAATTATTACAAATTTAAAAAATGAAAAATCTTAAAAAATATATTTTATCAGCAGCAGTACTTGTTGCGTTTATGTCTTGTAGTTCTGATGACGACAACCGTGTAGCAAACAATGTGACTTTAGAATTCAGCAATACATTTAACAGTACGCCTATTGTTCTTGGTGCAGCAACTTCTGCAGAAGCTACCGTTAATACTTCTGATGCAGGACAAGTTCACCATTTTTCTGAATTAAAATACGTAGTCAGTAACATTCGTCTTATAAAAGCTGATGGTACTGAAATTCCTTATAACGTCAACAATTTAGATACAGGCGCAACGGTGGTTAACCAAGCAAAACCAGAGACTTTAAGCTACGTTTTAAGTGATATTCCTGTTGGAGATTATACAGAAATTAAATTTGGTTTAGGTGTAAGATCAGACTTAAATACTTTAGATCAAGTTAGCTTTCCAACGTTTTATGATAACGCAGGATCAAATGATACTGAAATGCATTGGGAATGGGGAACAGGATACCGTTTTACTAAAATTGAAGGCTTCTATGACACAGATAACAAAGAGTTGTCTTTCCATTCTGGAAGTACTTTAGAAGGTGACGAAGAAAATTATACACAAGGAGTCGATGCTTATAGAGATATTACATTAAGTCTACCTGCTACTGCAACTGTTGGTAATAGTGCACCAACAATTGCTATCAAAGCTGATTTTGATTATTTATTAAGTGGAAATAGTCACACAGTAACGTTGGTTTCAACTGAAGATATTTCGAACAACGCAACACCAAGTGCTCATACAGCCACTGAAATGATGAAGTTTGTAGAGAATATTGGAGGTAACGGCACAACAGATGTTACAGGAATGTTTTCTATTACGTCAGTAGAAAACTAAATCTAAAATTAATGAGTCGGTTATGAGGCCTACCTCTAGCCGACTCTTTTTACTAGTTTCATACTATATTTTCATGAAAAAACTCATACGACATATCGCTATAGTATTGCTAATTACGAGTTGTAATAACGATGATTCTGAACGTGTTACTTATAACAATCCGGAAATCCCATTGAATACTCCTAGTAATTTTCCTGAACTCAACAATTCAGTATACACTAATACACCTACAGAATTTGGTGTTGAATTAGGGAAAAAACTATTTTTTGACAAACAATTGAGTGCAGATAACACGATTTCGTGCTCTAGTTGTCATATTCAAGAAAGCGCTTTTGCAGATCATAATCCCAAAGGAATAGGAATCGAAGGCCGCATAGGACTTCGTAATGCACCACCTGTTCAAAACATGGCGTTTATGCAGTTTTATAATTGGGACGGCAATAAACTTCAATTAGAAGATCAGCCATTAGTGCCTATTATTACACATGAAGAAATGGATTCTTCAATTTTAGAAGTGATAGGTAAACTTGAAACAGATGTATCTTATGTTGAGCTTTTTAATAAAGCATTTGATGGTGAAGGTATTACCGCTGATGGTATTTATAATAGTATTGCACAATATGAATATACCTTAATTTCAGCAAATAGTAAATACGATAAAGTAAAACGCAATGAGGGTGAAACATTTACTACAAGTGAAGCGCAAGGTTACGCTGTTTTTCAAGATAACTGTATCAGCTGTCATAGTACAGAATTATTCACGGATCAAAGCTTTAGAAATATCGGATTTCCTATAAATTCGGATCCCGAAGAAGGCGGACGTGCCAGAATTACAGGTCTTGTTGAAGATTATATGCGTTTTAGGGTGCCTAGTTTAAGAAATATAGAATATACTGCTCCTTACGGCAGCTTCGGACAATTTGCAACATTAGAAGATGTGCTCAATTATTTAGATACTGGTGTTTTAGAAGCTAATAATTTAGATCCTATTTTAAAAGATAATAACAACAGAATACCACTTTCACCACAGGAAAAAACAGACTTAATTGCTTTTATGAAAACCCTAAGTGATGTTGAATTTTTAGGTCTCAACGATTAAGAACACTTTTTACACACTCCTGTTAAAACACAATTTACGTTCTCTACATGGTAACCGTTTGGAATCGAAAAATTAACTTCATTAGGAAGACATTCTAATGTTTCACAAACCGTACATTTAAAATGAAAATGTTGATGCATTTGATGTGTTTCATCACAACCATCGCATAAGGCAAAATATTGTTTACCATCTTCTGCAATAACTTTGTGCAACACACCATCCTCACAAAAACGATTTAACACACGATAGATTGTTGCTCTATTAATATCAATAGAAATTTCGCCTTCAATCGCATCCTGACTCATAGCTTGTCCGGCTTTAGTGATTACACTTAAAACGGCTTCTTTAGTCGGTGTATTTCTTCTTTTCATTCTTAATGCGATTTATTTGCAATAATTTATTGCAACAACATTGCAATATTATAAATAAATAATATATTTGCAAAACCCAGTAATGCGACGTAGTCGCTTTTAAATTCTTTAACGTTTAGTAAAGTGAATAAAATAAAAAATAATACCCTAGATATAATAGCACTTTCAAGCTCTTTAATTTGCGCCATTCATTGTGCTATATTCCCTATTTTACTTTCGTTTTCTTCATTGAGTAGCTTATATTTTTTAAATAATCCAATGATTGAGTGGGTATTCATAAGTTTAGGAATTGTGTTTTTATTAACCTCGCTTTGGCCAAGTTATAAAACAATTCACCATAAAACCAAACCTTTAAAGATTGCTTTATTAGGGTTTGCTTTTATAGCTATAGGCAGACTTCACCTCACAAATTTATGGGAAGTTAGTAATACGGTTATAGGTGCAACTTTACTAGCTTTAGCACATTATGCTAATTGGAAATTATTACGCATAGCGGCTAAGCAAAACCACTAATTAAAACTTAGTAAACAAATTTAAAAACGTAAATATTTTAATTATTAAATGAAGAACAGCATCACATACTTCTTTATTATTCTTTTTCTTTCCTTAAAAATGGTTGGGCTTCACGCCTTGACTCACGATGAGGATAAGGACCAAGATTTACATTGTGAGGTTTGTGATTATGCTACAATTAATAATGTAATACCTATCCTAACTCCAGAGGCACAAGAGTTTTACATTAAAAACACAGAATTAGTCATCGTTAGAGACAACTTTAACGCTTACAGTTTTGTAACTCATAAGACGATTACTTCTAGTCAACTACTGTCTAGACCTCCTCCCTTTTCACTATAAGTCTCTCTCTATATACCTTTTAGCTTTTGAAGCATTAGTTCCATTTTTAGAATTATGTGCTTCAATATCGAGATACTCAGAGACCCCATGATTTAATGCGTTTAGACGTCTTCTTCCATAGTGAAGCTCTAAAACTTTAGCTATTTAAATCATTTGATTCGTTATAGAAAATCCGATTTCATTCAAACCAAATAGATTTTATAATGGGTCGTCCGTTTGACGAATCCTACAAATCTTATAGTATCACATTATGTTATACAAAACCCTGAGTTTATGGCTATTTTTTAGCCTAAGCACAATCGCTATTGCACAGAATTCTTTTCAAATAAAAGGATCCGTAATAAGCCAAAACACTTTACAACCCATCGAAGGTGCCACTATTAATGGCGAAAATCTTCATGAGATTTCATCTGCTTCAGGAACATTCACCATTCCTAATGTTACTGAAGGCATCTACTCCTTTACGATTTCGCATTTAGGTTACGCTTCTAAAACAATTACTATAAAAGCAAGCTCAAATAGCGAAAACCTTAAAATTTTATTAGAGGAATCTACCACCGAACTCAACGAAATAAAGGTCAACGGAAAAACTAAAAAGAGAGAACATAAAGAATCGCCTGTAGTTTCTCAATTGGTCTCTAAAGAATTTCTTACTACCAACAGGGAAAATAGCTTGATGCAAACCCTAAGTAAAATTCCGGGGGTAAGTACTATTAAAATTGGCTCCGGACAATCTAAACCTGTCATTAGAGGTTTAGGATTTAATAGAGTTGCTGTGGTTCAAAATGGTATAAAACACGAAGCACAACAATGGGGAAATGATCATGGTTTAGAAATAGACCAATATGGCATTGAAACTATTCAGATTGTAAAAGGACCGGCTTCTTTGGTTTATGGTTCTGATGCTATTGCTGGTGTTGTAGATATTCAACCAAATAAAATACCGCTTGCAAACTCTTTTAATGGAGAAGTGAATGTCTTAGGAGAAAGCAACAATGATTTATTAGGTATTTCTGCAGGAATCCAAGCCAGAAAAGAAAAATGGTTTTATCGTGGACGCCTCACTTATAGAGATTATGGCGATTATAAAGTTCCTACAGACCAAATAAATTACGAAAATTACATCTTTACGCTACACGACAATAATCTACGTAACACCGCAGGAAAAGAAGCTAACGCTAGTATAAGTGTAGGGTATATTTCAGACCGTATAACGACAGAAACCACAATTAGCAACGTCAATGCTAAAAATGGCTTTTTCGCTAATGCCCATGGTTTAGAAGTGAGAACATCGCGCATTGATTACGACCAGTCTAATAGAGATATTGATCTGCCTTATCATAAAGTGAACCATTTTAAAATTACTAATAATACATCAATAGCTTTAGATAAGCACAGTATTAATCTCGATTTCGGTTTTCAAAATAATTTAAGAGAGGAGCATTCCGAACCAATACCGCATGGTTATATGCCAACTCCTTCTAACAGTAAGGAACGTAGTTTTCAAAAAAATACGTTGTCCCTGAATGTCAAAGATGCCTTTACACTAATTGATGATCATCATATTGTTACCGGTATCAATGTAGAATTTCAAGATAATAACATTGGCGGCTGGGGATTTTTAATACCTGAATATACCCGTTTCACTATTGGTGCTTTTGCTTTTGATCAGTTTGAAATCAATTCAGACTTACATCTTTTAGCTGGTATTCGTTATGATTTTGGACAAATACATAGTAAGTCTTATTTTGATTGGTACCCTTCTACCATCAATAATGCTAATGGTTCTACCTCATATGTCTATTTACAAAGAGCCGAAAATAAAACGCTCAATTTTGGAAATGTGAGCGCTTCTGTAGGCTTAAGTTATATTCTAAACAATACCACCTTTAAAATAAATGCAGGAAAAAGTTTTAGAATGCCTTTACCTAATGAATTAGCTTCAGATGGAGTGAATTATCACATGTACCGTTATGAGCAAGGCAACCTCAATTTAGATCCTGAAGAATCCTATCAATTAGATATTGATATCGACCACACCACAAAGGATTTTAGCATCGGAGTTAGTCCATTCGTCAATTTCTTCGAAAATTTTATTTACCTGAATCCGACTTCAAATTATTATGAGACGTTACAAATTTACGAATACACACAAAACAAGGTATTTAGAGCAGGTGGAGAATTAAGAGCGAGTACAAGTGTTATTCCTAATTTAAAATTAGATGCTTCTGCTGAATACGTCTACTCTAAACAAACCAGTGGCCCAAAAGAAGGTTTTACTATTCCATTTTCTCCACCATTATCCGGATTGTTTTCTGCAAACTATCAGTTTAAAGATGCACTCTTTTTTAAACAACCTCAACTTATTGCCGATTACAGAATTACAACGGCACAAGATGACATTGTACCACCAGAAGAACAAACTGAGGGCTACCAAGTCTTAAACATGGCATTACTCACACAAATAGATGTCTTTAAAACTCAGAAACCATTAGAAATAAAGTTTAAACTCAATAACGTCTTCAATACTAAATATTACGACCATACGAGTTTTTACCGCTTAATCGATGTGCCAGAAGCCGGAAGAAACATCTCTATAGCACTCACACAATCCTTTTAATAACCATAAATAATTTATAAACCATGAACACAAACATTATGAACACAAAAACAAAACTTATGAAATCAAATTTTAAATTTTTAGCGCTTATCGCGTTTTTCGGAATCCTTTTAAACTCATGTAGCAGTGATGATGACACTAGTTCACCTAGTCTTAATGCTCCAGAAATAACTAATTTTGAATATGGGGAAGGCAGCGTACACTCTACAGATCAGGTTGCTTTTAAAGGATCAGACATTCATTTAGAAGCCGAAATAAATGCAGAAGCTGTGGTCAGTAGTATTACGCTTTCGATCCATGCTCACGATTTACCTCTAGCTGATGGTGAAGTTGAGTGGGACTTTTTCCAAGAATACTCAGGGAGTAATTATCAAGTCATCAATCCTACATTTCATGAACATGTAGATGTACCAACTAATATTCCTTCTGGAGAATACCACATTGAATTAACTGTTACTGATGAGCTTGGAAATAGTACAGCAATCGAAGGGCATTTAGAGGTTTTAGATTCCATAATATTAAGTGGTTTCTCTGTGGATGCTGCTGCAGCTAAAGGGAGCGATTTTCATGCTGAATTTATGATTAATGCACGTAATGGCATTCACAATATTACAGTAGATATCCATGCGCACGGTCTTCCTGTTGGTGCTGGTGAAGTAGAATGGGATTCTGAAATCATATTCTCAGAAGGTTATCATGGCTTAACAGACGTAGAATTCCACGAGCATATTGATGTCCCAGCAACTGCACCTGCAGGAGAGTATCATATAACTTTTACTGTTGAAGATGAAGATGGAAACACTAAAGCCTACGAAACACATATCGATGTTACAGCATCTTAAACATTAATTATTCCGCATAGTATCGCAAATACTATGCGGTTTTAAACTTTTTACCATGAAATGGATTACCAAATATTTTAATTTAATCTTAGTGATAGTACTTTTTACTTCATGTTCTAGCGACGACAGTAATACTATTGATGAAGAAAAGCCTACTATTAGTATTAATTACGCTGAAGGTTTTCCGCAAGCTTGCGAACAACTCCTAAAAGGGGAAACTTATAGCTTTAAAGCACAGGTTGCAGACAACAAAGCACTGGCTTCATATAGCTTAGACCTTCACCATAATTTTGATCACCATACTCATGATGATCAAGGAGAGACTTGTGATTTAGACCCGATAAAAGGAGCCGTAAATCCATTCATATACATGGAAAATTTTGAAATCGAAGGTGGATTATCAACTTATGAGATTAATATTAGTATCACTATCCCAGATGATATAGACACAGGGGACTACCATTGCTCATATTCAGTAACCGATGAAACAGGTTGGCAAAGCAGAACTTCTGTTGATATAAAAATCATTGATTAGATATTTACCTATTAAAAGACATAAACAATTACATTAAAATTGGGTTAGATTTTTGATGTTTTTTAGCAGTGCCAGAAACCACATACTGGCACTGTTTTTTTTATGTAAAAATTCTTCTACTCACGACGATTTACCGATTATAATCGAGATCAAAAAATGCCTCCAAAAAGGCATTTAATCTATCATCAAACAATTTCAATATTTACACTAAATAAGAAGGTGTTTTTATCTAAAATAGAATACAATTATCTACCTTTGTCCTCTATTGGTTTATGTCTATGTATTATAGATATGATTAAAAGGGAATCAGGTAAAATAGTTATTAACTTAATAATCCTGAACTGTTCCCGCAACTGTAAGTTTAGTCCCTTTTTGGGATGCCTCTAATGAAAATCTTCAACATCCACTGTTCTTTTAGAATGGGAAGGACCATTAGTAGGACACGAGTCAGGAGACCTGCCAATTTTACCAACAATTAACACAACGGCTTTCGGGTAAAAGGCATCGGGTTTATGAGATATTTTGTATATACCATTTTGTTTTGCATAGGTTTTTGTTCTATGCTTCATTCGCAAACCGACTCTATAACGGCTTTGAGAGAGGTACGTCTTATTTCTTATCGACTTAAAGATTCTACATACACTAGAAACGTTATTGTAGTTAAAGACAGTGTTCTAAAACAAAACCAAGCTTCATTAACCAATTTTCTAAACTTTAATAGTACCGTTTATTTTAAGGAAAATGGTCTAGGCATGGTTTCTTCTCCGTCGTTTCGAGGGACTACAGCATCGCAAACCTCAGTTCTTTGGAATGGTATTAATATTAACTCACAAACCACTGGGCAAACTGATTTTAACACCATTAATACACGTGGTTATAACAAAATAGAAATAAAACCAGGAGGTTCTAGTGTTGCTGATGGCAGTGGCGCTATTGGAGGCTCTATTAATTTAGTAAATGAATTGGGCTTTAACAAAGGATTTCATAATGAACTCTTTGCTAATTATGGTGAGTTTAACACCTACGGAATAGATTACCAAACCAATTATTCTTCAAAGAAATTCAGCATGCTTTTAGGTATTGCAAGAAATGCTTCAGATAATAATTATCCGTATCCCGAAACCGACCGCATCAATATTAATGGCCAATACCACAATACTAATGTCAGTTTTGCAGCGACTTCAAAATTGAATTCAAATAACACACTTAAAGTTTTTGCTAATATATATGACGGTAGACGGAATTTTTCGGTACCTACACCAAATGCTTTAAAAACAAAATATACAGATTTCAACACGCGCTCATTAATAGAATGGGAAAGTCATTTTAGTGCATTTAAATCCAATCTTAAAGTAGCCAGCACCACTGAAGAATACCGCTATTTTGGAAATATTAATAATGACTTTTACACCTATGGAAAGGTCACTAGTTTTATAGCTAAATACGGGCTAGACTACGTTCTGTCTAATAAAATGTTACTTACCGCTGGACTTAATTACACACACAATGATGGTCGTGGCTCTAATATTGCTTCAGAAACCCGTAACTTATCTGCTGCTTTAGTGAGTTTTAAACATGTGCTTTCAGAAAAATTTCTATACGAATTAGGATTGCGTCAAGAAACCAATGAACAGTATGGGAATCCACTTTTATATTCTGCAGGTTTTAGTGCTCAACTCACCGACGTTTATCAATTAAAAGTTAATACATCCAAGAATTTTAGAATCCCGACTTATAATGATTTGTATTGGCAAGGCGTTGGAAATACGGATTTAAAACCCGAAACCTCTTATCAAGGTGAAATCAGCAATAATTTCAACTTTAAAAACCTATCCATTTCGTTAACTGGTTATTATAATTATGTCGAAAACTTGTTGCGTTGGATTCCTGATAATTCAGGTATTTTCAGACCAGAAAACACGAATAAGGTTGAAATTTACGGGCTTGAATCGGTCGTTACACTTCAAAAATCATTTGGAAATCATAAATTAACAGGTTCTGCAACCTTTGCTTACACGGTTTCAGAGAATAAAGAAACAGGAAAGCAGTTAATTTATGTGCCGTTTTACAAGTTCACGTCTTCAGTGGGTTACAATTACAAAAGAATTTCAGCTTATTACCAATACCTCAATAATGATGAAGTCTTTACAACTACCGACCATGCTACCGAACATATTTTAGACAGCTATATGGTGGCTAATTTAGGGGCCGAATATACCCTTAGTAAAAAACGCAACTATAAGCTAGGTGCACAAATACTCAATTTTTGGAACGAATCTTACGAAAGCGTTCTCAACCGACCAATGCCTGGGCGGAATTTCAACTTCTATTTACATTTAAAATTTTAAAATATGAAAAACCATTTTCACAAATTAGCAAGCCTCTTAATCATAGCGACACTAAGTATAACATCCTGTACTAGTGATGACAGAGACGATCCTATTGCTGTGCAACCACCCTCTGGAAATTATACAGACGGTATATTTATTTTGAATGAAGGCGGATTTGGTTATTCTAATGCTTCAATTTCTTTTTTCGGAGAGACAGGTGACGTTTATAATTCCATTTATACTGAAGTTAACGGTGTAAATCTTGGAGACACCGCACAAAGTATGGGTTTTAATGGTGACAATGCGTATTTAGTAGTCAACAACTCATCTACAATAGAAGTTGTTAATCGCTATACGTTTGAATATATCGCAACAGTAAGTGATATGATTGTCAATCCTAGATACATTGAATTTAGCAACAACAAAGGCTATATCACCAACTGGGGAGATCCAAATGACGTCAACGATGACTTTGTCGCGGTTTTAAATTTAGATACAAATCTTATTGAAGCTACCATTCCTGTAGCTGAAGGTCCAGAAAAAATACTATTGAACAATGATAAACTTTACATAACGCACAAAGGTGGCTATGGCTATGGTAATACTGTAAGTGTCATTGATGTGGCATCACAAAGTCTAGCAAATACTATTTCGGTGGCAGATGTACCAGATGGCATGGTAATAGACAACGGATATCTCTACGTCATTTGTTCTGGTAAAGCCTCTTGGACAGGAGATGAAACCCTAGCAAAACTTTTTAAGATTAATCTATCTGACATTAATGATGTAACGGCGCTCACTTTTTCTGCAGGTCAACATCCTAGTCATCTTGAATTTGAAAATGGAACATTGTATTACACCATGGACAATGCTGTATACAGTTTAGACAGCAATGGTTTTCAGCTTCCAGAAACCCCTTCTTTTTCAACAGCAGCAGATGGTGTTGAGATTCTTTATGGTTTTGAGGTGCACGAAGGTGCTATCTATATCGCTGATGCTAAAGATTACGTTTCTAATGGAGAAGCATTTATTTATAATCTTAATGGCGATTTACAAAACCAATTCTCAGTCCAAATCATTCCGAATGCATTCTATTTTAACAACTTATAATAATAAATTAAAAACAATTAAACTATGAAAAACTATTACAAAAAAACACTTTACATTCTATCTGCAGTTTTATTATCTGCAACAAGCTACGCTCAAGACTACTCTGATGGTCTCTTTATTTTAAACGAAGGTTTATTTGGTACAAATACGGCTTCAGTTTCACATATTGATGCCAATGGAACATTAGAAAATGATATTTTCACGACTCAAAATCCTAGTATGACTTTAGGTGATACAGGACAAGGAATGGGCTTCTATGGCGATTTTGCTTATGTCATACTTCATTATAGTGACGAAATAAAAGTAATGAACAGTACGACTTTTGCTTTTTCGGCTAGCATTACAGATCAATTAAGCGCCCCACGTAATATCGCATTTTATGATGGTTATGGTTATGTGACTAATTGGGGAGATCCATCAGATACAACTGATGATTACGTTGCTGTAATCGATTTAGCAACTAATACCATTACTGAAACAATTCTTGTAGCTGAAGGTCCTGAAAAAATTGTTCAGAAAAATGGAAAATTATTTGTGGCGCATCAAGGTGGTTATGGTTATGGTAATTCTGTTTCTGTAATTGATATAGCAACAAGTACTGTAGAATCAATCACTGTAGGCGACGTGCCATCATCATTAAAAGTTGACGATGATTATTTATATGTACTTGCTAGTGGAAAACAAGCTTGGACAGGTGATGAAACTTTAGGTAGTATTCACAAAATAGATTTATCAGATTATCAAAACCATGTGACCATTGATTTTCAAACGTCAGAGCACCCAAGTTTTTTAGCATTAGATGCTACTGATTTATATTATGTTTTAAATAATAACATTTATAAAATGGCTTCAACAGATACAACGCTTCCAACAGTAGCCTTTAATACAACGACTGACGCACAACTCACTTATGGTTTTGACAAGGTTGACGACAAGCTCTATTTATTAGATGCTATAGATTATGTAAGCCCAGGAAAAGTATTTGTATATGACGAAAGCGGACTTTTACTAACACAACACATCGTAGGACCACTTCCTAATGGAGTTTACAAAAACGAAGGAACTCTAAGCGTTAATAACTATGCTTTTGAAAACACAACTATATTCCCGAATCCTGCATCTGGAAGTTTTCAATTAAACCTTACAGAAAATGCTACTGTAAAATTATATGATGTATCAGGAAAATTAGTAAAAGACGTAAATTACACAAACACGCAACCAATCTCTTTAGAAGGTATAGAAACCGGAATGTATTTAGTTAATGTTGAAGTGAAAGGAAATTCTACAACTCTAAAACTAATGGTGAAATGATAAAAACGGTTCTTCTCTTTCTGTGTTCTAGCTTTGTTTTACAAGCTCAAAGTTATGCGCCTGCTGCAGGTGAACCAGGTTCTACTGCTATTTCTGCTGATAGTCCTGTTTTTGTAGCTTGGGCTACTGACATAGAATTACAACGTGGACATGTTGATATTTCTAACCCTACATTTGAGCATGAGGATAGTAATTATGCAACTTATGGAACAGCTGAAGATGCCTTAGGCTCCGCAACCAATAGCGTGGTAAGCTTAGGAGATGCTGGTGAAGCCACCCTAACCTTTGAGACACCAATTACCGATGGCGATGGTTTTGACTTTGCTGTTTTTGAAAATAGTTTTAGTGCTACTTTTCTAGAATTAGCTTTTGTTGAAGTGAGTTCTGATGGTGTTAATTATTTCAGGTTTCCATCTCATAGTGAAACGCAAACAGAAACGCAAATTGATGGATTTGGAACTATTGATCCGACATATATCAACAATCTCGCAGGAAAATACAAAGGGTTATTCGGAACACCTTTTGATTTATCAGACTTAGAGGAGGATGTTTTATTAGACAAAAATAATATTACGCACATCAAAATTATTGATGTCGTCGGAAGTATTGACCCAGCTTATGCCAGATATGATAGTTTTGGTAATGCTATTAATGATCCTTTTACCACACCATTTTATTCTGGTGGGTTTGATTTGGATGGCATTGGAGTTATCAATCAACAGGTATTAGGAGTCGATGATGAAAATCTTGACACCATTGCTATTTACCCAAACCCAGCCTCTAATAAATTCTACATTAAAACAGTTGAAGAAGTCAATGTAAGTATTTATAATATGCTTGGTAAATTGGTGATTTCAGAAAAAGTTAATGCAAATAATACTATTGAGATCGCTTCGCTTAAAAGTGGAGTGTATCTAGTTAGAATTGCATCTCATGGAAAAATAAGTCAACATCGACTTATAAAAGAGTAATAACTAATTTTAAAAAACTGCTTTTCATATCACTTTGAAAAGCAGTTTTTTTTTAGAAGACACCGAACATCTTATATTACAATAGTTTAAAAACTAAAAAACTCTATAAATCAAAAGACTTATAGAGTTTTTTTTAGTCGGGGTGGCAGGATTCGAACCTGCGGCCTCCACGTCCCAAACGTGGCGCGATAACCGGGCTACGCTACACCCCGAAGTTGTATTCCCAATTTCGGACTGCAAATATATAATTTTTCTTTATAATCCAACAACAATTGTCTAACTTTAAACTCTTAATCTTTTTTAGACAAAAAAATTATGGATATAAAAAGTATCATTATCGGACTAATCCTCTCTAGCACACTAGCATGCGCGCAAGATAAAAATCCTAAAAATTCAGAAAATACACACGAAATAATTGTCTCAGATCTAAATATTCCTTGGGGTTTTACGTTTCTTCCTGATAATTCCATGTTAATTACCGAAAAATCAGGTGAGCTTATTCATTTTAAGAATGGAACAAAAACAAGTATTTCTGGTCTGCCAGAAATTTATGTTCGTGGCCAAGGCGGTTTACTAGATATTATTTTACATCCTGATTACAAAGAAAACAATTGGGTTTACCTTTCTTATGCTTCATCTGAAGGTGAAGATTCTGGCGGAAATACAACTATCGCAAGAGCCCAACTTAAAGATCATAGTTTAACAAATCTACAAGTATTATATAAGGCCTCACCCAACACAACTAAAGGTCAACATTTTGGATCTCGTTTCGCTTTTGATGATGATGGATATTTATATTTTTCGGTTGGAGACCGAGGAAATAGAGATGAGAACCCTCAAGATATTACCAGAGACGGCGGAAAAATTTACCGCCTTAATGCTGATGGCTCTATTCCTGAAGATAATCCTTTCGTTAATGAATCGGGTGCCAAAACGGCTATTTACTCTTATGGCCATAGAAATCCTCAAGGCATGACAATTCACCCAGATTCAAGACAACTATGGACGCATGAACACGGCCCTAAGGGTGGTGACGAAATAAACATCATTAAACCAGGAAAAAACTATGGTTGGCCTATAATAAGCTTCGGAGTAAATTATATTGGCACAAAATTCACCGATATCACAGAAAAAGAAGGTATGCAACAGCCCATTCACTATTGGGATCCGTCCATTGCACCCAGTGGAATGGCTTTCATTAATAGTGACAACTATGGTGATTGGGATGGCAATCTTTTAGTAGGTTCCCTAAAATTTCAATATTTAGACATGTGCACTTTAAAAGATAATAAAGTCATAAAAGAAGAACGTTTACTTGACGGGTTAGGACGCGTAAGATCCGTAGAGCAAGGTCCTGATGGGTTTATTTACGTCGGCATAGAAAATTTAGGTATTGTAAAATTAATAAGAAAATGAAAAAAATAATTATCCTCGGAATTTCGATATTAGCACTTGTATCATGTAATTCAAACACTAAAAAATCGAATACAATAGCTCAAAACCACAATACAGTTAATCAAGATAACCCTAAACTAATAGCTAGTATAGAACGTGGCAAAATTGTATATAATGATATGTGCATCACTTGTCACTTACCAAATGGTAAAGGTGTACCAAGGGCCTTTCCTCCCCTAGCCGATTCAGATTTTTTAAGAGAAAACCAAACCGAAAGCATCAAAGCGGTAAAATATGGTATGTCTGGGGAGATTGTAGTAAATGGTATTACTTACAATAGTACAATGGCACCTTTAGGGCTTTCCGATAATGAAGTTGCTGATGTTATCAATTACATCAACAACAGTTGGGGAAATACGATTAACAACTTTGTTACGCCAGAGAAAGTTTCCGAATTATAAATGAACTATACTACATAAATAATTAAATTTGTAGCAATCAAACAAATCAAAATTACATATGCTTATTATAGGAATTGCAGGTGGTACAGGCTGCGGAAAAACAACAGTTGTAAACACTATTTTAAAAGAATTACCTGAAGGTGAAGTTGGAGTAATATCTCAAGATTCCTATTACAAGGATACCTCGCATTTAAGCTTTGAAGAACGCGTTAAAATTAACTTTGACCACCCAAGATCTATCGATTTTGAATTATTAGAGCAACACCTCAAAGAATTAAGAGCAGGAAACAGTATTAATCAACCGGTATATTCATTTGTGAAACACAACCGAACAGGCGATGTTATTGTTACAAAACCAAGAAAGGTGATGATTGTAGAAGGAATATTAATACTATCTCATGCTGAAATCCGAGATCTATTTGATATCAAAATATATGTGCATGCGGATTCTGATGAGCGTCTAATACGACGTTTAAGACGAGATATTACAGAACGAGGTCGTGACATCAACGAAGTGCTTCAACGCTACCAATCGACACTAAAACCAATGCATCAGCAGTTTATTGAACCCATGAAAGAATACGCTGATATCATTATACCAAATAACAAATACAATACCGTTGCCGTAGATATCGTTAAAACCATAATCAACGAACGCTTATAATGTCTAAATTCAATATAAAATATCTTAAACCATTTAAGAACATCTATGTTATAGTTCTTGTCGTTTTCATGGTTTGGATGTTATTTTTTGATGCGCATTCATGGTTATTTCATCATGAATTAAACACGGACATAAACGAGTTAGAATACCAAAAAGAGCACTATAGAAATGAGATGGCAAAAGACAATAAAGCTATTAAAGAACTAAGTACTGACGAAGGTATTGAGCGTACAGCACGCGAAACTTACTATATGAAGAAATCTAACGAAGATATTTTCATTATTGAATACGAAGACAGTATTCCGAAAAACAAACAAGATGAGTAAATCATTATTTAAAGATTTTGATTCCGTGTCATCAAAAGCATGGAAACAAAAAATACAAGTCGATCTTAAAGGTGCAGATTACAACGATACATTAATCTGGAAAACCAATGAAGACATCAATGTAAAACCATTTTACCATGCTGATGAATTTGAAACCTTACCTGAAATTTCAAAAAGCAAAGCAACGAAATGGAAAATAGCACAATCTATTACAGTTACTGATGCTAACGTCGCTAATTTAAAAGCGATAGATGCTATTCACCGTGGAGCTGAAAGCATTATATTTAATATAGCTTCTGAAAACACTTCAGCAGAGCACTTGCTTCAAAATATAGATTTAGATACCGTAAATGTTCATATTAAGTGCGGTTTTCTTTCTGAAGTATTCACTAAAAAATTAATGAATGCTATTCCTAACACGGCAAAAACCCCTCAAATTCATATCCATACAGACATCATAGGTAATCTAGCCAAAACAGGAAACTGGTTCAGCAATCTTAATGATGACTTTAGTAAACTTAAAGCAATTGTAAAATCTACTAATCAAATTAGTATAGATCTAAGTCAATATCAAAATGCTGGAGCTACTATTGTTCAGCAATTAGCCTATAGCTTAGCGCATGCAAATGAATATCTGAATCATTACGAAGCACATAAAGACACGTCTTTAAAGGAGATAAACGCAACATTTAATACGTCAATTGGCTCAAACTACTTCTTTGAAATAGCAAAGATTAGAGCTTTACGTCAATTATGGACAACCTTAGCTTCTGAATATGGTGTTAGTGAAGATTGCAAAATAATAGCCACACCAAGCAAACGTAATAAAACGATATACGATTATAACGTTAACATGCTACGAACA
This sequence comes from Winogradskyella pacifica, assembly GCF_013403915.1. GTDB lineage: Bacteria > Bacteroidota > Bacteroidia > Flavobacteriales > Flavobacteriaceae > Winogradskyella > Winogradskyella pacifica. The sequence goes on along the minus strand of NZ_JABFDI010000006.1, from coordinate 106,534 downwards.
ACTACAGAATGTATGAGCGCTATTCTTGGTGGAGTTAATGAAATTTGCAACTTACCTTATGATTCTCTATTTCATAAACCAAATGAATTTGGAGATCGTATTGCCAGAAATCAACTCTTGGTTTTAAAAAATGAGAGCTACTTCGATAAGGTAAATAACCCTGCAGATGGAGCGTATTATATTGAAAGTTTAACGGAACAATTAGCAGAAAAAGCACTCGAATTATTTAAGGATATCGAAGCCAACGGAGGCTTTTTAAGTCAATTAAAAGAAGGAACCATTCAAAGAAAAATTAAAGAAAGTGCGGCTAAAGAACAGGCCGATTTCGATGCAGAAAAATTAGTCTTGTTAGGCACAAACAAACATCCTAATAATGCTGACAAAATGAAAAATGATCTTGAAATTAGTCCGTTTTTAAAAATCGAAAAACGCAAAACTCTAATTGAACCAATCATTAACAAAAGACTGTCTGAAAAATTGGAAATCAAAAGATTAAACAACGAGTAAAACTCGGTATTGACAAAACCTATAGTTCTCTTTTATCCCTTAAAACATATTAAGAATGTCTAGAAAAAACCTTCAACATATAACACTAAATAACGAAGCTAAAACTTTGAAACAAGGCCAAGAAAATGACTTTCTTACAGCCGAAAACATCAAGGTAAAATCGACGTATTCAAAAGACGATATTCAAAATATAGAACACCTTAATTTTGTTGCAGGTATTGCTCCAAATCTTCGTGGACCGTACTCAACTATGTTTGTTAGCAGACCTTGGACAATTAGACAATATGCAGGCTTTTCTACAGCAGAAGAAAGCAACGCATTTTACAGAAGAAATCTCGCTGCAGGACAAAAAGGATTGTCAGTTGCCTTTGACTTAGCGACACACAGAGGCTACGATTCTGACCACGAACGCGTGGTTGGTGATGTTGGTAAAGCAGGTGTTGCTATAGATTCGGTTGAAGACATGAAAATTCTTTTCGATCAAATTCCACTAGATAAAATGTCGGTTTCTATGACCATGAATGGAGCCGTGCTACCTATTATGGCATTTTATATTGTGGCCGCTGAAGAGCAAGGAGTTAAACCAGAACAACTCGCAGGAACCATTCAAAATGATATTCTAAAAGAGTTTATGGTAAGAAACACCTACATCTACCCTCCCACACCATCCATGAAGATCATCTCCGACATATTTGAATATTCTAGCAAGAATATGCCAAAGTTCAACAGCATCAGCATATCTGGGTACCACATGCAAGAAGCAGGTGCCACGTGCGATATCGAATTAGCATACACCTTGGCTGACGGCCTAGAATACATAAGAAAAGGACTTGAAGCAGGTATGGACATCGACACCTTTGCTCCCCGCCTATCCTTTTTCTGGGCTATTGGCATGAACCACTTTATGGAAATCGCCAAAATGCGTGCTGCGCGAATGCTCTGGGCAAAACTTGTAAAGCAATTTAACCCTAAGAATCAGAAATCGTTAGCCTTAAGAACCCATTGCCAAACTTCTGGTTGGAGCCTTACCGAACAAGACCCTTTTAACAATGTCGCCAGAACTTGCATTGAAGCTTCTGCGGCAGCTTTTGGAGGCACACAAAGCTTACACACTAACGCTTTAGACGAAGCAATTGCCTTACCAACAGACTTTTCTGCGCGTATCGCTAGAAACACGCAAATATATTTACAACAAGAAACACATATCACTAAAACTGTAGATCCTTGGGCCGGAAGTTATTATGTTGAAAAACTGACGGATGATATTACGAAAGAAGCATGGAAACTCATCCAAGAAGTTGAAGAATTAGGAGGTATGACTAAAGCTATTGAAGCCGGAATTCCCAAATTACGAATTGAAGAAGCTGCAGCTCGTAAACAAGCCCGAATAGACTCTACTCAAGACATTATTGTTGGCGTCAACAAATACCGTTTAAAACAAGAAGACCCAATATCCACACTCGAAGTAGACAACCAAACCGTTAGACTACAACAAATTGAACGCTTAAACAGCATAAAAGCAAGTCGTGATAATACCGCTGTCACAGAAGCACTGTTAAAACTAACAGAATCCGCAAAGACAAGTGAAGGAAATTTATTAGCTTTAGCAGTAGATGCCGCAAGAAAACGTGCCACTTTAGGAGAAATAAGCGACGCTCTAGAGATTGAGTTCGGTAGATACAAAGCACAAATTAAATCATTTTCAGGAGTGTACAGCAAAGAAATAAAAGACGACAAAAGCTTTCAAAAAGCAAGAGAATTAGCAAATCAATTTGCAGAACAAGACGGACGAAGACCTCGAATTATGATTGCCAAAATGGGACAGGATGGACATGATAGAGGAGCCAAAGTTGTCGCTACGAGTTATGCCGATGTAGGGTTTGATGTAGACATCGGACCACTCTTTCAAACACCAAAAGAAGCCGCAAAGCAAGCCGTTGAAAACGACGTTCACATTCTAGGCATATCTTCCTTAGCAGCAGGACACAAAACACTAGTACCTCAAGTCATAGAAGAGCTAAAAAAATACGGTAGAGATGACATTATGGTTATCGTTGGAGGCGTAATTCCTAAGCAAGATTACCAATATTTATTCGACGCTGGTGCTGTTGCAGTTTTTGGACCAGGAACTAAAATTAGTGAAGCCGCTATTCAGATTTTAGAAATACTAATTGATTAATTAGTAGCTTTTCTTTTTAAATTTTTGAGCTATACTAAAACGATGTCCAACACTCTATGAGGACAAATAAAAAAAGCATTAAACGGTATATTCTAATCCTTATCACCTTAGGGTTATTATTTATACATTTTATTTTTCCGCGTTTTATTGTAGAAACGAGAAACCCTATTGCAGAATTATTTAAAACTGAAAAAGCTACAAACCTTAAAACAGAACTTAATAACAACTCTAATTTCAAAAGAAAGAAATTAACCATTATAACTTTTGATAAGCTTAAACTATCTGCCCTACTCACCTACTCAACCTCAGCAAATGCTAAAGGCACAATTATACTACTCCATGGAAGTAGCCATACTAAAGATCATTTTATAGATTTAAGTGAATTTCTTTCAATCAATGGTTTTAACTCCGTCGCATTAGATTCTAGAGGGTTTGGTGAAAGCGAGGGGCAATTTTTCACCTATGGAGCTAAAGAAACTAAAGATATTCAAACAGTAATTACCCAATTAATTAATAATGAAAAATTAGATAATATAGGACTCTGGGGACAATCCATAGGAGGAGCCTTCACCTTACAAACAATGGGCATTGACAAACGGGTTAAATACGGCATTGCAGAAAGTTCCTTCACAGACTTAAAGGCAAATATTCAATATTATTTTAAGCGTCACACAGGATTCAATCTAAAGTTTTTCAGCAATTATCTTGTGAACAGCGCAGGGCGTATTGCCGGTTTCGACCCTGATGAGGCTAACCCATACAAATACAGCGAAAATATCACACAACCGATATTAGTTGTTCATGGCACCAAAGACAAAGCCATTCCTGCTGCAAAAGGAAAAGCCAACTACTTAAGAATTAAAAGTATTGACAAAGAATTTATAGAGCTTGAAGCTGCTGGCCATTCGGATATTTGGGAAATTGGAGGCGAAGATTACTTTAATTCTATTCTGGAATTTCTGAACAGACAAGCCTCGTATTCAAACTAAGTACTTAGTTAAAATATTGTCATTACTTTGATTTTCATTATTTTATATTTAGATTAGTAGAGAATTCTTATAAAACACTAATCCATTAAACCCATCAGTCAATGAAAAATTTTAGTATTGGTACATTAGTAATAATGTGCCTAACCTTCGTGTTTCCAATAAATGCTCAGGTTGTAGCCACAGAATCAAAAGTTAATTATTCCCCATCAGATCTTATTCCCACCGACTCCAATGTTAAAACAGGCACTTTATCGAATGGCCTTACCTATTACATTCAAAACAATCCAAAACCAGAAAACAAAGTAGAGCTAAGACTCGTTATTAATGCTGGTTCTATCTTAGAGGATGAAGACCAATTAGGCCTAGCTCACTTTATGGAACACATGTGTTTTAATGGCACTAAAAATTTCGAAAAAAATGAGTTAGTTGATTATCTACAAAGCATCGGAGTAAAATTTGGAGCACATCTAAACGCTTACACTAGCTTTGACGAAACGGTTTACATCCTTCCTATACCTAGCGATGATCCGGAAAAACTTGAAAAAGGCTTTCAAATTATCGAAGATTGGGCGCACAATGCGCTTTTAACCGATGAAGAAATCGACAACGAACGAGGCGTTGTTTTAGAAGAATACCGTTTGGGCAAAGGAGCTGACGAGCGAATGATGCAAGAATATCTACCAAAAATGATGCATGGATCTATGTATGCAGAACGTCTCCCTATTGGCACAAAAGAAAATTTAGAAACGTTTAAATACGAAAGCCTTAAGCGTTTTTATAAAGACTGGTATAGACCAGACTTAATGGCCGTTATTGCTGTTGGTGATATTGATGTAGCAGTGTTAGAAGAAAAAATCAAATCACATTTCGGACATATAAAAAACCCGAAGAATCCAAGACCAAGACCGTCATTTGATTTACCTAATCATAAGGAAACCTTTGTAGCTATTGAATCTGACAAGGAAGCACCTTTCTCAAACGTACGATTAATGTTTAAGGATAAGGTAAACTCTGAACCAGATGTGACTTACGCTGATTACAGAAAATCTATGGTAGAAAATTTATTCTCTCAAATGATAAATAATCGACTAGATGAAATTAGAAATGGCGACAACCCTCCTTTTGTATATGGCTTCACCTATTATGGCGGCACGTATGCACGTACTAAGAACGCATACCAATCTTCTGCTATGACGAGTCCAACCGGGCAATTAGATGCTTTAAAAACACTTTTAGTAGAAAACCAACGTGTTCGCCAACATGGTTTTTTCGAAGGAGAATTTAATCGGGCAAAAAAAGACATCATTGCCAACATGGAACGTGCCTACAAAGACAGAGACAAAATGGAATCGAATAGAATTGTAGGTCGTTATGTTAGTAATTTCTTAGAACAGAACCCTATCCCTAGTATGGATTGGAGGTTCGATTTTATGAATTCACAACTACCTACTATTACATTAGATGAAGTTAACGCATTGATTAAATCTTATATTAAAGAAGATAATCGCGTAGTTATACTTACAGGTCCAGAAAATGACGACTTAGAGCAAGTTAAAGAAGCGCAAGTACTAGAGTTATTAGACTCAGTTAACGCCATGGATTTAAAACCTTATGAAGACAAAGCTGTTGCGACCTCCTTAATTACTAAAATGCCATCTAAAGGTAGCATCGCAGACTATAAAACTGACGACATACTAGGCACAACCACCTTATTCTTAAGCAATGGAGCTACCGTAACCTATAAAAAAACTGATTTTAAAAATGATGAAATTTTATTTGATGCATTTAGCTACGGAGGAACGTCATTATACACAGATGAAGAATACAAAGCAACCTCTAATGCTAATGGAGGTTTAACAGAAGCAGGTGTTAATGGTTTTGATAAGATTGAATTAGGAAAAATGATGTCTGGCAAAATCGCAAATGTAAGGCTGTCAATTGGCACTTATAGCGAAGGTTTATCAGGTAATACAACGCCTAAAGATTTAGAAACACTATTTCAATTAACCCATTTGCATTTTACAGCTTTAAACAAAGATGAAAACGCCTTTAAGAGCTTTGCTGATAAACAAAAAGCATTTTTAGGCAACCTATTATCAAGTCCACAATTTTATTTTCAAGATCAATTATCAGAGTTTATCTATGGAAAAAACCCAAGATATACCGGATTTCCAACTGCTGAAGACATGGACAATGCGGACTATAACTTAGCATACGAAAAATACAAGGAGCGTTTTGCTGATGCAGGTGATTTCAATTTCTATTTTGTGGGTAACATCGACGAAACTAAACTCGTTGAATTATGCGAAACCTATTTAGCAAGTTTACCATCAACAGAAAGTAATGAATCTTATAACGTAAGTGACTTTAGACCACTAACAGGTTCTCACGAAAAGATAGTTGAGAAAGGTGAAGATCCTAAGAGCTCAGTAAGAATAACCTATCATGGCCCAACGGATTACGATGAAAAAGAAGCTCATGCCTTAAAAAGTTTAGCAGAAGTTTTATCAATTAAATTAATTGAAAAGTTACGTGAAGAAGAAGGAGGCGTTTACGGAGCTGGTGCCAATGCGAGTATTAGTAACATGCCTTATGATTGGTTTAGATTTAATATTAGCTTTCCTTGCGGTCCAGAAAATGTTGATAAACTTATAACAGCAACCATGAAAGAAGTTGATCTTTTAATAAATGAAGGCCCAACAGAAAAGGATTTAGAAAAAGTAAAAAAAGCTCAAATCTTAGATTATGAAGAAGATTTAAAAACGAATAGATTTTGGCTAGGACAACTTAAAAATGCAGATTATCTTAAAAAAGATGCGCATAATATCTTAAAATTTGAAGACGCTGTAAATAGTTTAACCGTTGCCGACTTGCATAGTGCGGCGAAAAAATATTTAACTCAAGGTTATATTACTGGTATTCATAATCCAGAACAATAAAATAACATTTTTAATATTAAGCAGCCTTTTATGTTTCTATAGAAGGCTGCTTTTTTTTTATAGAACTGTTAACAACTTCAATTTCTTAAAGTCGTAAATAATCGTAATTTTAAGCCCTTATATTTAACCAAATCATTTAATGGGTAAAATCATTGCAATAGCAAATCAGAAAGGAGGAGTTGGTAAGACAACAACCTCAGTAAATTTAGCCGCTTCACTAGGTGTCCTAGAGAAGAAAGTCCTACTCATAGATGCCGATCCTCAAGCCAACGCAAGTTCGGGTTTAGGTATTGATGTAGATGCTGTTGAGATAGGCTCGTATCAGGTTTTAGAACACACTGCTTTAGCAAAAGACGCCATTGTAGCATCTAATGCCCCTAATGTAGATGTTTTACCTGCTCATATCGATCTTGTAGCTATAGAAATAGAGCTTGTAGATAAAGAAGAGCGTGAGTACATGCTTAAAAAAGCCATTATCGACTTAAAGTCAGAGTATGATTACATTTTAATTGACTGCGCACCGTCTTTAGGATTACTTACTTTGAATGCATTAACAGCTGCAGATTCTGTAATTATACCTATTCAATGCGAATATTTTGCATTAGAAGGTTTAGGAAAACTGTTAAATACTATTAAAAGTGTACAGAAAATCCATAATGAAGCGTTAGACATAGAAGGTTTATTATTAACAATGTTCGATTCTCGTTTACGCTTATCTAACCAGGTCGTTGAAGAAGTTCAGAAACACTTTAGTGATATGGTGTTTGATACGATTATTCAAAGAAACGTGCGCTTAGGAGAAGCCCCAAGTTATGGAGAGAGCATTATTAACTACGATGTAAGCAGCAAAGGAGCAGTAAATTATTTGAGCCTTGCAAAGGAGCTGATTAAGAAAAATGAATTATAATGGCGAAAGCAACAAAAAAACAAGCATTAGGACGTGGTCTTTCGGCCTTATTAAAAGATCCTGATAATGATATAAATTCTGCAGAGGATATAAATGCAGATAAAGTGGTTGGTAATATTGTAGAACTCGATATTGAAAGTATTGAGGTCAATCCATTTCAACCAAGAACTAATTTTAACGAAGAAACATTAAAAGAACTGGCGTCTTCTATACGCGAGCTTGGAGTTATTCAACCTATAACGGTTAGAAAATTAGCGTTTAACAAATACCAATTGGTATCTGGGGAACGTCGTTTTAGAGCGTCAAAATTAATTGGTTTAGAGGCTATCCCTGCCTATATTAGAATTGCTAATGACCAAGAGTCGTTAGAAATGGCTTTGGTGGAGAACATTCAACGTCAGGATTTAGACCCAATAGAAATTGCTTTATCCTACCAACGTTTAATTGATGAAATTCAACTTACACAAGAGCAAATGAGCGAACGTGTTGGAAAAAAACGTTCTACGATTGCAAATTATTTACGTTTGTTAAAGTTAGATCCCATCATACAAACAGGTATGAGAGATGGCTTTATTAGTATGGGGCACGGACGTGCTATGGTCAATATTGAAGACCAAGTAGACCAATTAGAAGTTTACGAAAAAATCATTACCAATAAATTATCCGTTAGAGCTACGGAACAATTAGTAAAGCATTTAAATACTGATGCACCGGCTAAAGCAGAAGAACCTACTTTCGAAATTCCTAAGCATATTAAAAAAGGAGTAAGAGACTTTTCAGAATACTTCGGACATAAAATAGATGTTAAGGTGACTAAGACCGGAAGCGGAAAAATAACCATACCGTTCCATTCTGAAGAAGATTTTAACCGAATTAAAAAATTAGTTCAACGTGACAAATAAAGGGTTTTACAGTCTTTTAGTGTGCTTGTTCTCTATTCTTTTTTCATTTTCACAAATCGAAAAAGACAGCACTAGTATTGCCATAGAAGAGAGTCCGATTATTGCAAATGAAACCTTAGTTAAAAAAGAAATAGATCCTTTAAGACCTTCTAAGGCTGCATTTTACTCTGCAGTACTTCCTGGTTTAGGTCAGGCTTACAATAAAAAATATTGGAAAATTCCGATTGTTTGGGGAGCTATAGGTACAGGTGTCTACTTTTTTGTAAGAAATGATAAGCAATTTGACCGTTATAGAGATGCTTACAAAAGTCGTTTAGCAGGTTATACAACTGACGAGTTTTATGGTTCAATTTCTGATGATGGACTTATTAGAGCACAAGAGCAGTTTAGACGAAATAAAGAAATGTCGGTTTTAATAACTTTAGGTTTATACGCCCTAAATATAATTGATGCCAATATAGACGCGCATTTACTTCAATTTAATGTTGATGAAAACCTAAGTTTTAGTCCACATTATCAATACAACCAAATGGAAAACACTTCGGATTTGGGATTAACATTTAATTTTAAATTTTAACATGAAAATAGCGTTACTCGGTTATGGAAGAATGGGAAAAAGTATTGAGGCTATCGCAGTAAATCGCAGTCACAATATCGTATTAAAAGTATCAGATGCAGATTCTAATTATGATTTTGCTGATGCTGATGTTGCCATAGACTTTAGTATTCCATCGGTTGCTGTCGCAAACATAAAAAAAGCTTTAGATGCAGGTGTTCCTGTAATATCAGGAACAACAGGCTGGTTAGATCATTACGATGACGTCATCGACTATTGCAAGGCTAAAGAGGGCACATTTTTATATGCTTCAAATTTTAGTTTGGGTGTTAATCTTTTCTTTGAACTCAACAAAAAATTGAGCGAATTAATGTCTGGATTTTCTGAATACACAACAGAAATAGAAGAAATTCATCATACACAAAAATTAGATGCACCAAGCGGAACAGCAATTACGTTAGCAGAGCAAATTATAGAGCACACCGATTATAGTAATTGGACTTTAGACGCGCCAAAAGCTACCGAAATTCAGATTGATGCTAAACGCATTGAAGGAATTCCTGGCACTCATGAAGTTACTTATAATTCTGAAGTAGATGCCATAAGCATTAAACATACAGCGCACAGCAGACAAGGTTTTGCTATGGGAGCTGTAATCGCTGCAGAATGGATAAAAGATAAAAAAGGCATCTTTAGTATGAAAGATGTCTTAAACATTGGTTAATTTGCCAATATATTGCAACGAATTAAAATAATTTTCAATCGATACTAGACAAAATATAAGGTTATGACCTGGACACAATGGTTTATTTTTATACTCATTTTACAAATTATACATGGACTAGCGACATGGAAATTATATATTAAAGCAGGCAGAAAAGCTTGGGAAGCCTTTGTGCCAATTTACAACGCCGTGGTTTTAATGAAAATTATCTCACGCCCTTGGTGGTGGGTAATTTTAATGTTTTTACCAATTGTAAATCTTATTATGATTCCTGCAGTATGGATAGAAACAGCGCGTTCTTATGGAAAAGACAGTAAAATCGATGCCCTTTTATGCATTGTTACTTTAGGTTTTTACCTGTTCTACCTTAATTATATTGCAGACGTTAATTATATTAAAGATAGGCAGCTTAAACCAAAAACAGCGACTGGCGAATGGATAACATCTATCCTTTTTGCTATAGTAGCTGCAACAATTGTTCACACGTATTTCTTTCAACCTTTTGTAATTCCTTCCTCATCTTTAGAAAAGTCTTTATTGGTAGGTGACTTTCTTATTGTGAGTAAGTTTCATTATGGTGCACGTACACCTATGACCACAGTTGGAGCACCGATGGTACATGACACCATTCCTGTTATAGGTAAAAAATCGTATTTATATAACGATAATTTTGAAGAACGTAACACGTCTTGGATCAATAAACTTCAGTTGCCTTTTTTCAGATTTCCAGGTTTTGAAAACGTAGAACGTAACGATATCGTTGTTTTTAATCAGCCAGCAGATACCTTGCTGAACATGAATGATTTTTATCCAGACCGAAATTACTACAAGCCTATCGATAAAAAAACCAACTTAGTAAAACGCTGTGTTGGTGTTGCTGGTGATACTTTAGAAATTAGAAATGGCTATGTCTTTATCAACGGGAAACAAAATCAATTACCACCAAGATCACACTTACAGTTTTCTTATGATATTACGTTTAACAGACAATTACAACCTGCCCGAATTATTGATATCTTAAAGAAATATGATATCACAGATGGTCTAGGTTATGGAACAACAGAAGGTTCTTATTCTATACCTGCTGCAACGGATGAAGCGGTTGCTAAATTAAGATTACACCCAGAAGTGGCATCTATTGTACCAACAAAACAAGAAGATGGTGTTGATGGCAAAATTTTTCCTAGAGACGCTAATTACCCTTGGAATTCAGACTTCTTTGGACCAATGTGGATACCGAAAGCTGGTGGTACAGTTAACTTAACTCCTGAAAATATTTCTATCTATAAACGTGCTATTGGAGAATACGAAGGTCACAATGTTGTGACTAGAGGTGATCAAATTTTTATTGACGACCAACCAGTTACATCGTACACGTTTAAGCAAGATTACTATTGGATGATGGGTGACAATAGACATAATTCTATTGATAGTCGTTATTGGGGATTTGTGCCAAACGATCATATTTTTGGTAAGCCTGTTTTCATTTGGATGAGTATTGATGGTATTAATCATGGTATTAAAAATTGGAGTTTCCGTTGGGATCGCATATTTACAACCGTGAGTGGTGGCCATGAACGTACCTCATATTTAATTCCGTTTATTATCCTTGTTTTAGGAATTACATTCTTTAACAAATGGAGAAAGAAGAAAAAGGCAACATCATAAAAACAGACTCAGGTAGTCGCTATGACAGGTCTTATATATCCAACATATTTTCCAAATATTGCACACTTTTGGGCTGTTATAAATGCGGATTCCATTCATCTTGAAGTTTCTGATAATTATCAAAAACAATCGTATAGAAACCGAACCGAAATTTATGGTGCTAATGGTAAGTTGGCTTTAACAGTTCCTGTAAGTTACACTCAGAAGAACAGACAGCTTTATAAGGATGTGAAGATTGCTAATGAAGAACAATGGCAACTTCTCCATTTAAAGTCGCTACAATCAGCTTACAGTATGTCTCCATTTTTTGAGTTTTATATCGATGACCTTATGCCGTTATTTGAAAAGCAATTCGATTATATATTAGACTTTAATTTGACATGTTTTGAAATCCTGACAAATAGCCTTCAATTAAATACTCAACCTATTCAAACTACCGCGTTTGAAAAAGAACCGATAGACAAAATAGATTATAGAAATTTAGTAAAGCGAAATTCCGAAGTCAAAACATTTGAGCCTTACACCCAAGTTTTTACTGAGAAGCATGGGTTTATTCCTAATCTTAGTATTTTAGATCTGCTATTTAATGAAGGACCAAACACAGAATTGTATTTAAAAAAACAAGAATTAGTACTCATTTAAAAGCGTAAATCTTGAAAAATTTAAATAGTAACAGAGCGTAGCCTACGTCCTAGCTTAAACATGACTTAACCACATAAATAATGCTTCAATCCTCTATTCATTACGGTTTACACTTTGGCTTACCTTTAGTCGTGGCTATTGTGTTTTATAAGACGTATTGGTTAAAGGCTTATGGCATTATGATATTAGGTATGTTAATAGATTTAGACCACTTATTGGCAAATCCTATTTTTGACCCTAACCGTTGCAGTATTAACTTTCACCCACTCCACTCCTACTATGCAATTGTGGTTTATATAGCGCTGCTAATTCCTAAAAAGTTACGATTGATTGGTCTTGGATTGGTAATTCACATTATTGCAGACACCGCAGATTGCTGGCTAATGTAGTTTACTGTAAACTAAGCGTGGTTTTTATAGGGTAATGATCTGATAATTTTACATCAAAAGTTTTAAAACCATTAACTGTAAAATCTTCATCCGCTAAAATAAAATCGATTCGCATCGGGAAAAACTTAAAATCGTAAGTTCTACCAAAGCCATTACCAGCAGCTTCAAAGGTATCTTTTAAATCGTCGCCCTTCACCATTCTATAGATATAAGAATAAGGTGTATTATTAAAATCACCAGTTACTATCGTCTTATATTTCGTTTTGGACTTGTGCTTTAAAAACAATTCTACTTGATCTTGTTGTGCTTTAAACGTTGCACCAACTTGCTTAAACAAATGACTAGATGTTTCTTTTTTAAGCTTTTCCACATCAGTTTCAATACCTGACGATTGCAAGTGAAATGTATAAACTCTAATCGTATCTTTTTGCTTTACGATATCTACAAAAATAGCATTGTTATAGGTGTTGGGAAATTCTAACGAACCCGAATTGATAATTGGGAATTTAGAGTAAATAGCTTGTCCACCTTTAACGTCTTTATTATAAGTAGCATTAAAGTCATTGTATCCTTCAAGTTTTACTCGTTCGCTTCTTGGGTATTCTTGAAGACACAAAATGTCTGGTTGTTCTTTCTTTATAAAATCGAGGATAGTCTCCTTTACTGTTTTATCCTTCAACCAATCATACTTATTAAATAGTCTGACGTTAAACGACATCACAGAAAAACTCGCCTCATCTTTAGTATCTTCTGAAGCTGAAAACTTATACATTGAATTTATATAATTCCAACCTAACAACAACACAATTAACGATAACAGCATTTGTTTCTTTACACGAAGTAACCAGTAAATAAAGAAAACAATATTGGCTAAAATCATTAAAGGAACACCTAAACTTAAAACAGACAATGACGCAAAACTTCTCGGTGAAACATAAGGTAGAATGTAAGATATGAGCAATAAAAATGCCACCAATGAATTGATGACAAACACAATTTTACTACCAAATCTTAAACCTTTCACGCGTTTTAGTCTTTACCTACTTTAAATAAAAATGCTTTTTCCTCGGCTGTTAAACTCTCATAACCACTTTTACTAATCTTATCGAGAATCGTATCAATCTTCTTCTGTTTATCTAACGTATCAGAAGGATTTTTAGTCTTCTTAGTCGTTGTACTTTTAGATTTATTTTTATGAACCGTTTTTAAGTTAGATTTAGGTTTAAATAAATTCATAAAACTATCCATAGTCCGCTCAAATCCTTTTCCTATATCTACACCCTTGAGCAATTTAGTCGCATAAATATAACCTAATAAATACCCTCCTAAATGCGCAACATAACCACCCTGATTAAGTCCTAAAGACATTCTAAACACATCTAAACCAACGATAACCATAGCGATATGTTTCCATTTTACATTAAAAGAATTAAACAATCTAATTTCGCTATTAGGCATATAAGCAGCCACAAAAAGTAATAAAGCACTGACTCCTGCAGATGCACCTACAAGTACTCCAGAAGCATTAAAGAAACTCAGTGGCACCAAATTAGCAACCGCTAAATAGGCTAAACCACCAAAAATAATTCCTAAGAAATAAATATTAAGAACCATTTTTTGGCGAAAGAGATTTGTCGTCACTCTAGATAGATAGTAAAGAAACAACATATTAAACGCCAAGTGCAACAATCCATTATGTAGAAAGCCATAAGTAATTAAAGACCATGGTTGAAACAGAAAATCCATGATATCTGATGGCAATTCAAAATAGCTAAACAGATTAAACCGCAATAATGATTTAAAAATAAGACCAATAATAAATACGATAATATTTATCGCAATGATCTTACCGAAAACATCGAGGTTCTTAAATTTATATTTTAAATCGTGAATCGTGCTCATAATTAGTTCCAACGGTATTTATCCATTTCATTTTTCTTCCAGAAATACATCAATAAAAACCCTGTAAGTGCGCCACCAACGTGAGCCATGTACGCTGTATTACTTGGGCTAAAAATGGATTGCCCTGTTAAACCAGAAAACAAATCTAACGCAATAATCGCAGGAATAAAATACTTCGCTTTAATTGGTATAGGTAAGAAAATAAGCATTAATTTATTTTCAGGAAATAGCATTCCAAAAGCTACTAAAACTCCCATAATAGCACCAGATGCGCCCACCATAGTACCGTTAAATGCACCAATAAAGCTATCAAAATGATCCCCTAAAAGTGGAACCCAAGCCGTACTATACTTACCCTCACTTAAAATACTTACCACTTCTGTTTGAGAGATCCCAGAGTCTATTAACGTTGTTAAACCTGTATTGTACTGAAAATACAAAAATGCAAGTTGTATTAAAGCAGCTCCAAAACCTGAAAGTAAATAGAATACTATAAATTTTTTCCATCCAAAAACCTGTTCTACAGCTGTACCAAACATCCATAAAGCAAACATATTAAATGCGATATGCATAAAATTACCGTGCATAAATATATGAGTCAAAATCTGCCAAGGTTGGAAATTTGGATTCTGAGGAAAATAAAGCGCAAACCATTGATAAAAGGCTTCTCCATTACCAATTACCAAAGTACCTATAAACATTACTACATTTATAATCAATAAATGCTTTACGGCATCCGTTATTCCTTGTCTCATAAACTACATGAATTTTTTTTCAATATCATCAACTGCCATCGTAATAAACGTTGGTCTATTGGTTGGTGATACATTGGGTTCCTTACAGGCAAACAAACTATTTACCATATGTTCTTGTTCTGTGCTGTTTAATGATTGACCGTTTTTAATAGCTAAACTCTTTGCCATAGATTTAGCTAACAAATCTGCAGCACTAAAATTAGTGTCTGGCACATCATTTTCTACATCGCTAATTAACTGTTCTAAAATAATAGACACTTCACTTTCTGGCACTCCAACTGGAACACCAGTTATCATAATCTCCTTTGCACTCAATTCCGAAAACACAAAACCTGTATGCTCTAAATCAGCTTTTAAGTCTTCTATAATTTTTATTTCGTTGGGTGTAAAATGCAATTGTAACGGAAATAATAATTGCTGACTTGTCGCTTCTTTTATCGTAATATGCCTTAAAAAGTTTTCATATAAAATACGTTGATGTGCCCTATTCTGGTCTATAACTAACATGCCAGATTTTAAGGTACTCACAATATATTTTTGTTGCAATTGAAACGTCGTTTTTCTAGTTTCAATAGACGAATCACTAAAAATAGACTCGTTTTTAGATTCACTTTCAAAAGTCACCTGACTAAAATCCGATGGCGAATTATTAGCTTTCGATTCTAAACCTACATACAAACTTTCCCATGATGCTGTTGGTGAAGACTTAAACCCAGTATTATGACTTGTGGTCTTTTGTTTTATACCTGACTCCTCTGCAAATGGATTAAAACTACGATCCACCTCAATAGCTGGCGTGGACGCTTTTTTATCCCTGTAATCGTAAGGCGTATTTAAACTACTCTGATGTTCAAAATCTAAAACTGGTGCAATGTTGAATTGCCCTAAACTATGCTTAACAGCAGAACGTAAAATCGCATAAAGCGTGTGCTCATCATCAAACTTAATTTCGGTTTTTGTTGGGTGAATATTGATATCTATCGATTTCGGATCGACGGTAAGATTTAGAAAATAACTAGCGTGATAACCATCTTTTAACAAGCCTTCAAATGCCGATTTAATAGCATGATTCAAATAAGGACTCTTAATAAAACGTTGATTGACAAAAAAGAATTGCTCCGATTTTGTTTTTTTAGAGAAATTAGGTTTGCCCACAAAACCTGAAATTTTCAAAACTTCCGTTACCTCTTCAACTGGTACTAACTTTTCATTGGTTTTAGTTCCAAAGATATGCACCACACGTTGTCTGTAGTTTTCTTCTGGAATATTAAACAAATCACTACCGTTATGATAAAAAGCAAAAGCAATATTAGGATGCGCTAAAGCGACACGATGAAACTCGTCTGTAATATGGCGAAGTTCAACAGTGTCGGACTTTAAAAAATTTCGTCTTGCCGGAATATTAAAAAATAAATGTTTTACTGCAACGGAAGTTCCTGTTGGGATTACGGAAACTTCTTGAGATTTCACCTCACTACCTTCAATTACAATGACAGTTCCTAAATCGTCTTCGTCTTGTTTCGTTTTAAGTTCAACATGCGCAATCGCAGCAATACTCGCTAATGCTTCGCCTCTAAAACCTTTGGTATTGAGTTGAAATAAATCTTCAGCAGCTTTGATTTTTGAAGTTGCATGACGCTCAAAACTAAGACGAGCATCGGTAACACTCATTCCTTTACCGTTATCAATAACCTGTACTAAGGTTTTACCAGCATCTTTAATAATGAGTTTAATTTCTGTAGCGTTGGCATCTATGGCGTTTTCCAATAGTTCTTTTACTACTGAAGCCGGACGCTGAACGACCTCACCTGCTGCAATTTGATTCGCAACATGATCTGGTAAAAGTTGAATAATATCTGACATTAGCTTTGTGGAAGGAAAATAGATAAATCGAAATCAATAATAAACAAAAACAGCAAGATTAAAACTGCAACAATAATAATAACGCGTTTATTAACATTATCATCCGGATTGTGCTTGTAGTCATCAATAGCAGCACTAAATTTTCCTTTAATACCTTTTGCAGGAGATATTGAAGTTCTATGCTCATCAAACTTATGCTTAAGTTCAAACGGATTACCGTCCCCTTTGTAATAACGTGGTTGATAATTAAACTTTTTATTTTTTTTCAATTTCATGAATCCCATAATAGTCTTATCTAATATATCCTTCAAGAATATAAATTATAACAAAAATCAAAACTAATAATATGATCAAAGCTGGTAATGAAGAGAGGAATTTGCCTCTACTTTTGTCTCCATCTTTAGCATCATTCCATTTTGCTTCGAAGTCGGCTCTCGACTTTTTGTCTTCGGAATCCTGAAAACGAGGTTTATAATTAAAACGTTTATTTTTTCTTTGCTTAAACAAGTGGCTCTTAAATTAAACTTGATTAATCTCAAAAGTACTGAAAATACAAGGAAATATACCTTAAGGATTCCTTAAAATTATTAACAAAAAGGATGCCAGAGTGTGCAGTGTGCAGTGTGCAGTGTGCAGTGTGCAGTGTGCAGTGTGCAGTGTGCAGTGTGCAGTGTGCAAAATTAAATTTTAGCCTATCACAAAATATAAGTATGTATTATTTTAAGGCGATTTGACTGCCAACTGAGGACTGAGGACTGAATACTTAAAAAGTTTCCTTACGTAAAGCTGCCATTTTTATTGCCGCAATTGCTGCTTCGGTACCTTTATTACCATGTATGCCGCCAGAGCGATCAATAGATTGTTGTTGTGTATTATCTGTAAGCACACAGAAAATTACAGGGATATCTCCTTTTACATTAAGGTCTTTAATACCTTGAGTCACCCCTTCGCATACAAAATCGAAATGTTTTGTTTCACCTTGAATAACACAACCAATAACAATAATAGCATCTAACATTCCGGAGTCGGCATAGATACTTTTACTCATTCTGGCTGCACCGTAAGTTAGCTCAAAAGCACCTGGAACATTCCAACGTACAATATTTTGCTTTATGGCTCCGCAATCTAACAGGGCATCAAAAGCACCTTGCCATAAGCCTTCGGTAATGGTGTCATTCCATTCTGAAACAACAATCCCAAACCGAAAATCTTTCGCGTTTGGGATTGTTGCTTTATCGTAAGCCGATAAATTATGATTTACTGTAGCCATAGACTATAAGCTTGCTTCTGCTTTTCCGATTAAAACATCTGCATTCTTAGCTTCAGTTGAAGCAGAAAATTCAGACTTAATACGCTTTAAATATTCTAAAGCTTTCGCATTTTCTCCTAAATCCATAGCAACACGCGCTGCTTTCATTAAGTATAATGGAGTTGTAAAACTATTAACGTTAGCTTTAAATGCTTTTTCGTAATACCCTAAAGCATCCGATTTTTGATCTAATTGTACAAATGCATCACCAATACCACCTTTTGCGATAGGATTTAACATTTTATCATCACTTGAGAAATTCCCTAAATGCTCTACAGCATTCTGATAATCTTTCAAATTCAAATATGCCATACCAGCATAATAGTTTGCTAAATTGGCAGCAGGACTTCCTCCATACTCACTAATAATATCTAGCATTCCGTATTTACCTTCACCACCATCTAAAGACATTCTATACAGTGAATCTGAAGATATACCACTTACAGCATCATCAAAATACTTTTTAGCAGTATACATTTCGTTCATAGCATCCTTTTGTTGTGGCTCTGCTACTAACTTATTATAACCTAAATATCCTAGAACAATTAAAGCTACTGCTCCAACTAAACCTAAAATATACTTTTGGTTCTTAACGGCCCACTCTTCTGTTTTGGAAGCACCCTCATCTAAAGTGTTAAACACTTCTGCTGTTGTTGATTCTTCTTCAAAAACCTCTTCCTTCTCTTTTACTGTCTTCGGTTTGTAGCCTCTTTTCTTATACGTTGCCATAAATTGTCATTTTGTGCGTCCGCAAAAATAAAATTTTTATTGGGATTTAAAAGCCTATTTATTTGTTATTTTTGAATTATTAATTACACGTTGAAAATGCTTGATTACATCAGTAAAATTAGGCATAATGTTATCTTTTCATGAATCTAAACACGCTATCTTTAGTTAATTATAAAAATTTTGAAAGTCAGGTTTTCGATTTCGACGTCAAAATCAACTGTTTTGTTGGTGCCAATGGTATCGGAAAAACGAATGCATTAGACGCCATTTATCATCTAGCTTTCGGAAAAAGTTACTTTAATCCTATTGCGGTTCAAAATATCAACCACAACGCAGAGTTTTTTGTAGTGGATGGTAATTTCTCCAAATATGAACGCACCGAAAAAATCATTGTATCCTTAAAACGAGGTCAGAAAAAAGTCATTAAAAAGAATGGTAAGGCCTACGAAAAGTTTAGTGAGCATATCGGATTTATACCGCTCGTTATTATTTCTCCTGCAGATCGCGATCTCATTATTGAAGGTAGTGATACCAGACGTAAATTTATAGATAGTGTTATTTCTCAAAGTGATAAAAACTATTTAACGGAACTCATTAATTATAATAAGGTACTATCTCAGCGTAATGCATTGCTGAAGTATTTCGCAGTCAACAATACCTTTAATAATGATACGCTGTCTATATATAATGAACAGCTTCATAATTATGGGACGGAAATATTTAAAAAACGAGATGCGTTCTTAAAAACGTTTATACCTATTTTTAAAGCACGTTACGAAGCTATAAGTCAAAGTAAAGAGACCATCGATCTACAATATAAAAGTGATTTATTTGATGATGAATTAATGGATTTGCTTAAAAAGTCGATTAATAAAGATAAAGCGATTCAATATACGACTGTCGGTACACACAAAGATGATTTGGTCTTTTTAATTGATGACTTTCCGATTAAAAAGTTTGGAAGTCAAGGGCAACAAAAATCCTTTTTAATAGCGTTGAAGTTGGCGCAATTCGATTTTATAAAACTACAAAGTGGAGTCTCCCCTATTCTATTATTAGATGATATTTTTGATAAGTTAGATGAAAACCGCGTGGCGCAAATCATCAACCTCGTAGATGACGAGCATTTTGGACAAATATTTATAAGCGATACACATGCCGAACGTACTGAAGATGTGATAAAGCAAACCCACCAATCCTATAAAATTTTCAAATTATGAAAAACTATTTTTGGCTACTCTGCCTTTTTATATTTAGCTGTTCTCCAAATCCAGAAATCTACATTGAGCACGTAGAAGGGTATTGGGAAATTGAAGAAGTTACCATGGCTAATGGCAGTAAAAAGGAATACAAGTTCAATGAAACTATAGATTACATAAGTGTAAACGATAGCTTAAAGGGTTTTAGAAAAAAACTAAAGCCCGGCATAAATGACACCTATTTTACATCTGATAATGCGGAGACCATTCAATTAAAAATTGAAGATAATAAACTGAACATTTATTATACAACTCCTTATGCGAATTGGACTGAAACGGTTTTAGAGGCCACACCAACCCAACTTAAAATCGTTAATGAGGATGAAAATGTGTATCTTTACAAACGTTACACTCCTATAAAATTAGATTTAGAATAATTTCAATTAATTGGGCAACAGAGCGATTAAAATACGTAAAGACAATTAGAAATGGCAAAACGAAATAACGATAACCAACCCATACAAGACATTCTAAAAGAGTTTGTACAAACCAACAATTTACAGTCTGGTTTAGATAAAGTAGATGTGCGCGAAGCTTGGGCAAATCTTATGGGAAACGGAGTTAATAATTACACAACTGCAATTGAATTAAAACACGATACACTCTATGTACAACTCAGCTCTAGTGTGCTACGTGAAGAATTGAGTTACGGTACAGATAAAATTATAAAGATGCTTAATGAATCCTTAAGAAAGGAAGTCGTTAAGAAGTTGGTGCTTCGATAGTTTTCAGCCTTTAGCCTTTAGCCTTTAGCCTTTAGCCTTTAGCAAATTAGTTATTCATTTTTAATTTAGTTCTTAAAATTTTAATTTTCCTTCTTTTTCTCTGTGCATCTCCGTGTAAACTCTGTGTCGCTCTGTGTAAAAACGTCGTATACTTTAAGCCCCCCCCTCAAATCCCACTACAATCTCTCGCGTATAGCCTTTAAGTCGCAAAGCTTCTATCCCCTTGTATTTCGTTCTAGTTACAGTGTCACTAATTCACATTCAACACTACTAATAATTAGTGCAGTCCGTGCCTCACATTAACAATAATTTTCCTATTTTTAAATTCTCTATAATTTAACTTCATGAAGTATTTTAAACTAATTCTATCCTTCGGACTAACAATAGCCATTTTCTTTGCGCTAAACACTAAGTTCGGATCCATTCCACCTATTGGTAAATTCTTAAATCCATACACTGGAGTCTGGCAAAATGAAACCGACGAATCCATTACAGGAGAGGTTTCGATTCCCGATTTAAAAGACAACGTCACCGTACATTATGATGCCGAATTAATTCCCCATGTATTTGCTCAAAACGATCTCGATTTATACAGAGCACAAGGGTATCTTACAGCAAAGCACAGGTTATGGCAAATGGAATTTCAGACGTTTGCAGCTTCTGGTCGGTTATCTGAAATTATAGGAGACGCCGCCCTCAGTTACGACCGACAAGAGCGTAGACGCGGCATGGGTTATGGAGCAGAACAGACCCTAAACAAAATGGCGGAAGATGAAAGTACTTCAGCCATGGTGCAAGCCTATGCAGATGGTGTAAATAGCTACATTAACCAATTAGAGCCAAAAGATTTACCAGTTGAATATAAATTATTGGATTATGAACCCGAAGCATGGACACCTAAAAAAACGGCTTTGTTGTTAATGTATATGACTAAAATGTTGGCTGGTGGAGACGACGACATGGAAAACACGAATGCCTTACGATTGTTTGGACAAGAACGATTCGATTTATTGTTTCCAGATTTCTTCGACATTACAGATCCAATAATCTCAAAAGACACCGATTGGAGTTTTATTGATGTGCCACAAACACCAACACCAAATAGCACACCTGTTTTAGATTCTATTTCCGAAACTATCGATAAACCGAATCCAGATAATGGGAGTAACAACTGGGCTGTTTCTGGCAAAAAATCAACCACCGGAAATGCCATTTTAGCTAACGATCCACATTTAGGTTTAAACCTACCTTCCATTTGGTTTGTTATGCAATTGAGCACACCGGACTACAATGCCTTTGGCGCCACATTACCTGGTGCATTAGCTGTTATTTCTGGTTTTAATCAACATATTGCTTGGGGAGAAACCAATGCCACAAGAGATGTTATTGATTGGTATAAAATTGAATTTAATGAGGATAGAACACAATATAAATTCGATGACCAATGGAAAGATGTGTCTGTACGCGTTGAAGAGATTAAAATAAAAGGTAAAGAAACCTACAAGGATTCTGTACTCTACACACATCATGGTCCTGTGGTCTATGATAAAAACTTTAAGTCCGACCAAGAATTAGCGGGTTATGCCATGCAGTGGACAGGTCATATTCCTGGGAATGGCCAAAAGACCTTCACCGAATTAAACAAAGCTAAAAACTATGATGACTATACTGAGGCTTTAAAAAACTGGATTGCACCTGCACAGAATTTTGTGTTTGCATCCACCGAAGGAGATATTGCATTATGGATACAAGGCTTATTACCGAATAAATGGGAAGGTCAAGGGAAGTTTATTATGAACGGTAGCAAATCTGAAAACGATTGGCAAGGATTTATTCCACAAGAATTTAATGCACACACTAAAAATCCGGAACGTGGTTTTGTAAGTTCTGCAAATCAGCATCCTGTTGATGAAACCTATCCGTATTATGTATTTAATGATGGCTATGAAACTTATAGAAACCGTGTCATTAATGATTTCTTTAATTCTAAAGATAAATTTAGTGTTCAAGATTTTAAGGATTTACACAACAATAACTACAACCTTAAAGCTGCTGAAATTGTACCCTATATGTTAGAGCACATGGATAGTTCTAGCTTAACTGAAGAAGAAAAAGCCATCTATGATGAAATAAAGACTTGGCAATTTAATAACGATATTAACGAAGTTGGACCTAGTATTTTTAGACAATGGTATGGAAAACTTTACGATATGGTTTGGGATGAGTTTGATGTAGAAGATACAGCCTTAGAACAACCATACACCTACCAAACCATTTATTTATTAAAAAACAAAGGCGATGATGCCTTTATGGATATTGTAGATACACCTGAAACAGAAACCGCAAAAGACTTGTTTTTATTAGCCTTTAAAGAAGCTGCTGCACGTCTTATAGAAATTAAAGCCGAAAAAGGCGACTACACTTGGTTAACTTATAAAGCCACTCATGCAAGTCATTTATTACAAGGTTTACCTGCTTTTTCTGTTTTCGATATTCCGATTGGTGGAGATCGAAGTATTGTTAATGCCACTTCCGAAGATCATGGCCCATCTTGGAGAATGATTGTAGAAATGACCTCACCTCCTACGGCGTTTGGTATTTATCCAGGTGGACAATCTGGAAACCCAGGAAGTAAATATTACGATAATTTTATAGACGATTGGGCTGCCGGAAAATACCATAGCCTTAATTTTCTACAAAGCAATACAGCAACCGACGCTATTATTGGCACACAAACCCTAACACCATCGAACTAATGAGCAAAAATATCATCAATTTTATAGTCACTATAGTCTTAGCATATGTATTATCCTTATTTCTGCCATGGTGGTCTGTAATGACAGCCGCATTAGCAACAGCTTTATTTATACCCTTAAGAAAAGCAGCCGTGTTTGTTATTCCGTTTCTAGCCGTACTTTTATTTTGGTTTGTAATGAGTTATTTTTTAAGTAGTGGAAACGATTTTACGTTAGCCAAACGTATCGCTGTGCTCTTACCATTAGGAGGTAATCCTTATGTTTTAATGCTGGTTACAGGTGTTGTTGGTGGATTAGCTGCAGGAATTTCTGCGATTTTCGGAAAGCAGTTGAGTTTAGTTTTAGCTGGAAGGAAGTGAGGTTGAAAATTGTGCTTATTCCAAAATAAGGATGAGATGAAGTTTATCTTAATATTGTTGTAACTAGTTGAGGTGCATAAAAATTCACTCTGCTGAAAACTCAATCTGAATTGAATATATTCAAATATTTTTCTTAATTTTGTATCCAAGTAGATACAGTGCTTATGTTCTTTATTGAAAAAACAGATGAATTTGACAAATGGCTGAGAAAGTTAAAAGACTTTAAGGCAAAAGCAAAAATTTTGTTTAGGATTCAGAAATTAGAAACTGACGAACATTTTGGCGATTGTAAAACAGTTGGCGATGGGATTCGTGAAATGCGAATAAATTTTGCGAAAGGTTACAGAGTTTACTTTAGAGAAAAAGACGGAAAAATAATTGTTTTACTAGTTGGAGGAGATAAATCTACGCAACAAAAGGATATTGCAACCGCGAAAGAAATTTGGAAAAAATTAAATAAATAGAAAATGGGTACTTCAAGATTTGAAATAGCGGATTATTTAGAAAGCAAAGAAATGATTGCGGAATACCTCAATACCGTTTTGCAAGAAGGAAATAATGCGGATATAATTAATGCAATTGGACATATTGCAAAAGCCATCGGAATGACAAAAATTGCGGAAGAAACAGGATTAAGCAGACCGAGTTTATACAAAGCTTTATCTGATGGTGCGAAACCACAATTTTCGACAATTATGAAAGTATTGAAAGCAATCGGGGGACAAATACAGGTGAATCCAATGTCTGCGTCAAAAAATTACGCACCGCGACAAAGTACTGTAGTAAAAACTCATTAACTTTTAACTAAAGCACTTTTACAGTTTCCATCAAACATTAATGCTATTTTATTACATCCTATTTCCTATTTAAAAATACTAGCGCACAATCACACAGCAACGTGGTGACCGTTAAAAAACACCGTTTCATTACTTACGTCAACTTAAACGATCGTATCTTTCATAGTATCAAATGATAGTATCATGAATGAAACCTCCTTACGAAATAACAACTTCTATTTTTAAATAAGTACATCTATTTCGGAGAAAAAGGAAGACTAGTTATCGCTCAAAATAACTGAGGGCAAGAGAAATACTCATTAATTTTCAACTAAAGCACTTTTCTAATCCCCTCCAACTATTTTCTCCAATTTACCTATAGCAAAAGAAAACTGCAACTCATCACACACAAGCTCCTTACCAATTTTAAATATAGTTATTTCCTTCTTAAATTAAACCTTTAAGAAAACGAGGTGTCAAAGAAAGAAATATATAAAATGAAAAACCACTGGGTTTTAATACTGCTTTTTTTAGGAACACAACTATGCGCTCAAGAAAACAATTCGCCATTAACCGCAACCATAATTGGTTCAGGATCTCCCAAATATAATACAGAACGTTCAGGGCCTTCGGTGTTAATTTCTTCTAAAAACACTCATATTTTAGTCGACATGGGTAATGGCACTCAAGCCAATTTAGATCAGATTGACACAAAAATTAAGGACATAGACGGTTTGCTGTTTACACACCATCATTTAGATCATAATGAGGAGTTGGCCCCTATTTTTATTCAATCACTTCTTGGTGGCAACAACACAATTATAGCAGGACCAGAACAAACCACTTCAATAATAAATCACATCCTTAACATTTATAAAGAAGACATTGATTATAGATTATCAAAATCAGGAAGAACTCTAAGCGATGTAACCTCTAAGTATGAAGCTAAAAACTTAACAGGAAATAACACCTTTCAAATTGGAGATATTAGCGTGTCGTATACTCACGTAAACCATACTATTACAACGCTCTCCTATCGTTTTGAGGCCGGTAACACGTCTATTGTAATTTCAGGTGATTTAACCTACTCAGAATCTTTACCCATTTTGGCTAAAAATGCAGATTATTTAATAATGGATTCGGGTGGTGCTATTGCGCTTGGTTCAAAACACAAAGGCACTAAAACCAATGGGAAAAATAACGGCACAAAAGAAAAGGCACACGTTAATTTAGCGGAAAGCTCGCAAATGGCTAAAGAGTCCAATGTTAAGACTTTAGTTTTAACACATTTCAACATTACAGAAGTAGATGAAGACGCCACAACTGCAGAGCTACGGAAAAACTATTTAGGCAATATTATATATGGAGAAGACTTAATGACTTTACCAAGCTCTCAAAATAGTACGTCTAGCGAGAATTCAAATAGAAACGTTAGAAACATAAACGACTTAGAAAAGACTGAGACTACACAACAATCTGTTCCAAATACCCAGCCTGTAAAGCAAAACCAACAAGAATCTAATAGTCAAGATACAAAAAACACAACTCCGTCTTTTAGTAAAATGCTAGAGAATATGGACACCAACAATGATGGTAAAATCTCTAAATCTGAAGCTAAAGGAAAATTAAAAGAGAACTTTAATAAGCGTGATCAAAATAACGATGGTTATATTACAGAAGATGAACTGACTAGAAGAAGTCGATAAACCAGCGACACACCTTTTAACTTAGCTCACTAAATTTTAATATAACTACGTTTTACCCCTGTTGATCTGAAATATTACCGTTGTTATCCATAAGCTAAATCAAGTATACTTTAAACCACAAAAAAAGCTCTACCAACTACGGTAGAGCTTTTTTGAAATTTTATAAGTCTCAAATTATTTAATTACTAACTTCTTAGTTGATTTTGCATTTAATCCATTGAATTCTAATAGATATAAACCTGTATTTAAATCTAGATATAAATCATTAGAACCTGATTGAAGCGTTTTTTGCATGATAAGTTTTCCATCAATACTATAAACGTTCATCTGATTAAATAACGTATTATTTGTTAAACTAAATTGACCAGAAGTAGGATTAGGATAAATAGCCATCTCATTATAAGCTAACTCATCTACACTTAAAAAACCACAATTCACCGGATCGAATGTAACCAATCCTAATGTCCCAATATCATTTTGGTGTACAATTACAGCTTCAGCATCAGCTAATGTATTTGGAACATTAATTTCATCCCAACAATTATGCATCGCAGTTAATGGATTATCTGTATTATTATAAAGTGCATATGTTACACCTCCATTACCATTTTCAGAAAACACATTTTGTCCAACGTTATCAACATCGTCACCTAAGTTAATCATAGACTCGCCTTGAAGTGTAATTCCCCATAAATTCCTGCGAATTTCATTCCCACTAGCCACAATAACATTGCCTTCTAACGCAGCAACCAATGAAATACCACTTCCACCAAGATTAGGATTATTTTGAGTATTATTGTCTTCAATCACATTATTTCTAATAAATGCAGACACATTGTTACTTTGTATCACCATACCATAACGGTTGTCAGTTATAATATTGTCATCGATTACAGCATTCACACTTCCTGCACTTATTAAGTCAGAAACAGAAATTCCTCCTACTTGTGATAAACTGCGATCACCTTTAATAGTATTCTGAATAATTTGTGTAGGATCTTCTAATGTCGGTCCTAAATTAATCTGAGGACGGTTAGAATTGTCTTGGTTATTCCCTTCAATATAATTATTAAATATATAAGGAGAAACTTGGTTTGTAGCGCCAGACCCAATAGCAGTCGTTTGATTAAATATTATAGTATTATTAGTAATTTGAGGTTTACCTCTTGAAACTCCAATAACACCACCTGTAGAAACTCCCGAAACATTATTGGTTATTAAACAATTATCAATAGTAAATGTTTCTGTAAGCACACGTAGACCTCCTCCGTATTGTATTGTGGCATTTTGAATCGTAATATCTGAAAATTCTTGAAAACGAAAACCATCATAAGGTGCTGTAATATCAATAGCAGTGAAAACAGCATTATCCGCATTTACATTAAAAACTCCGTAAATAGTTATTAGTATATCTGCACCAATCTCTAAAGTGACATCCTCACTGATATTAAAAGTGTCACTTGCAGAGATTGTAAGATCTTCTACTAAGGTATACGTCGTTCCGCTCACCGAAATGGAAGACGGACTCGCTGATACAAGGTCATCTAAAGTAAAAGTACTATTTGTATCTGGTGTTGTGTAACCTTGAGCAGTTACCATCCCAATCATACCGATTGTTGCAAAAAAATTAAGTAATAGTTGTTTCATAAATTGTATGTTTTGATTTTCTCTAAAATTAAAGAATAATGTAAGAATTTACTGTTAAAAAACAAGATTTATGACAAAAAGCACACGTAATTCCTCTAAAGTACGTAGAGATAACCAATTACAATCTTTTAACCAATGCAGGTGTTCAATTCAATTTATACTCTTAACATTTTAGATATCATCTTGGTTTAATTAATTATAAATGTGAACAAAAAAAAAGCCTCACTATTAAGTGAGACTTTTTAAATTTTATGAAGTATGTATCTAATACAATGTGATTATTTCACACCCATTAACTCTACATCAAATACTAAAGTTGCGTTAGGTGGAATGACTCCTCCTGCGCCAGCAGCACCATAACCTAAATCACTAGGAATTACCAAACGTGCTTTATCTCCGACATTTAAAAGACAAATACCTTCATCCCATCCTGCAATTACCTGACCTACTCCAACTTGAAAATCTAGTGGAGAATTTCTTTTGTAAGACGAATCGAAAACCGTTCCGTCAGCTAACTGACCTTTATAATGTACAGAAACTGTATTTCCTTTTTCTGCTTTTTTACCATCTCCTTTTTGGATGATTTGGTAACGTAAACCAGATTTAGTTTCATCAAAACCTACAGCTAATTTATCTAACTCTGCTCTTACAGCTTCGCGCTCTTCAGCAATACGCTTTTCGCGAGACCCTTCAAATGTTCTAAACGCCTCAATAGCATTAAACTTTTCAGCAGCATCACCTTGTCTTATGATTTCAATAGTCTCAATTTTATCACCTTGTGCAATAGCATCAACAATATCTTGTCCTTCAACTACGTTTCCAAAAACGGTATGCTTATTATCTAACCAATCCGTTGCAATATGTGTAATGTAAAACTGACTTCCGTTAGTACCAGGGCCAGAGTTTGCCATAGCTAAAACACCAGGACCACTATGTCTTAAATCTGGATGAAACTCATCATCAAATTTATAACCTGGATCACCAGTTCCTGTACCTTGTGGACAACCACCTTGTATCATAAAATCTGGAATTACTCTATGGAATTTTAATCCATCGTAGTAAGGGTTTCCTTGTGGCTTCGCTGAATTTTCTAAATTTCCTTCTGCTAAAGCAACAAAGTTACCAACTGTTCCTGGAGCTTTCTCGAACTCTAAATTCACTAAAATTGCACCTTTTGTAGTGTTGAATTTTGCGTATATACCGTCTTGCATTGTATTTTAATTTGTTTAAGGATGCAAAGATAAGAAAGTTAACTTGAAATCGAATCTGAAATTGAAATCGAAATAAAAACAACTTCAAATTCGATTTCGGGTTCTGATTCTTTTTTTTAGTTTTGAAAAAAACAAATCACATGGCATTTTCGTTATCTAAACTCTTTGGTTCTAAAAATTCTGAAACAACATCTCAGTCTGGTGATACTATTGAAGCTATCATTAATGATGTTGAAAACAGACCTTTTGGTGTCTCTGAAAATAATGTTCTGTTTGCTGGCTTAAATGAATTGGGAGGTTATTTCTTTTTTCAAACTGTTATTGTTGGTGCGCTCAATGTGAAATCTAAAAATGGAGCGCAATTATACTTTGTTGGAGATGACTTCAAATTAAAATTAGAAGCTGATATGCCAGAGTTTGAATCAGAGAACTCAGATACTAAAGGTAGAAATGTTACTAAAATCGATTTTCAGATTGAAGAAAGTGATGTTAAAAATTTAGAAAGTGCCACACTTAGAAGCATTCAAATAAAAGTAAAGAAGCACGATATTCTATTTAGTAAATATGTGGTTATTGAAGCTACTGACGAGGAAGAATAAAACAAATATTTAATTTCTAAACTTTTATCATTCTTCAAAATAATGCAACACCCTCTTAGCGTTTAAAGGGACATAGGTTTTCTTTAAAATGAGTCGGATTTTTTTCTCTGAACCATCTGCAATAGACAATGCTGTAAGTTGGTAATGCGTCTTAAATGAATATAGGCTATTAAAAAAACGTTCTTCGATTTTATGATTACCATCGTTTTTCACTTCCTCGCACTTCACAAATTCATAACCATGAGCCTCTAAAAAATTTTTAGCCTCATGGTCTTCAAAAGATGGTATGAAAAACGAGGCATTTAAAAAACTAACTATCCATATATAAAAAGGTATGCATATAATTAGAAAAAGAATTAAAAATGGGTTCAATATATGAATGTTAAGATTAAAAAAGTTAACACTAATTTTTCTCGAATTAATTGATTTTTACATTAGCGACTTTGCGCGAAAATCTTAAACAGAGATGTCCACAGAAAAAAACGTGGAATTTTAAACCTAGCGAGAAACTAAAAATTTAAATATTTTACCATTTACGTTACACTTTTCACTAACCACTAACCACTACCAACTAACCACTGAACACTGAACACTGAACACTGAACACTTAATTAGCCACTTCACTCATAAACTTTATGCGGTACAAGCGTAATTCTTCATCGTCATAATCACCATCAAACTCTTCAATAGCATCATCTATTTTATCGCTTTCAGTTTCCATAAAATACTCATGGATTTCTTCCTGTTGATCTTCATCTAAAATATCATCGATCCAATAATTGATATTCAACTTTGTGCCAGAAAACACAATAGATTCCATTTCCTTTATAAAAGCAGACATCCCCATACCTTTTGAAGAGGCAATATCACTTAAAGGTAATTTACGATCTACATTCTGAATGATGTATAACTTTATAGCAGAATTAGTCCCTGTAGACTTTACCACCATATCTTCTGGTCGTAAAATATCATTGTCTTCTACGTAATCTGCAATTAAACCAACAAAATCCTTACCGTATTTTTTTGCTTTACTCTCACCTACTCCATGGACGTTAGATAATTCCTCTATATTAATCGGATACTTTAAAGACATATCTTCTAATGACGGATCTTGAAAAATCACAAATGGAGGCACTCCTAACTTTTTAGCATTACGCTTACGTAAGTCTTTAAGCATGCTCATTAATTTTTCGTCTGCAACAGCTCCTCCTCCTTTAGAATTGGTAACTATACCATCATTTGATTCTTCATCAAACACATGGTCCTCAGCCATCATAAAAGATGTCGGATTATTTATAAAGCCCTTACCTTCATTACTTAACCTTAAAACACCATAAGTTTCAATATCCTTCTTTAAAAAACGCGCCACTAAAACCTGACGAATTAAAGCCATCCAATATCTAGGATCTTTAGCTTTACCAACACCAAAGTGCGCTTGTAAATCCGTTTTATGTGACGAAATAAGTGCATTTGAATTGCCGACAAGTACCTGTACTAAATCTTTAGCTTTATATTTTTCATTGGTTTTAGCAACAGTCTCTAAAAGAATTTTAACATCATCTTGAGCTTCAACTTGCTTTTTAGGATAACGAACATTATCGTCCATATCTCCACCTTCACCAGTTTCATTATCAAATTCTTCCCCAAAATAATGAAGAATAAATTTACGTCGAGACACTGAAGTTTCAGAAAAAGCAACTACTTCTTGTAGTAAGGCATGGCCAATTTCTTGTTCTGCAACAGGTTTACCTGCCATAAACTTTTCAAGTTTCTCAATATCTTTATAAGCGTAATAGGCTAAACAATGGCCTTCACCACCATCACGACCAGCACGACCCGTTTCTTGATAATAACTTTCTATACTTTTAGGAATATCATGATGTATTACAAAGCGTACATCGGGTTTATCAATACCCATCCCAAACGCAATAGTTGCCACAACCACATCGGTATCTTCCATTAAGAACATATCTTGATGTTTCACTCTTGTTTTAGCATCTAAACCTGCATGATAAGGCACCGCTTTTACTCCATTGACTTGAAGAACTTGCGCTAAACCTTCAACACGTTTCCGACTCAAACAATATATAATACCAGATTTACCATCGTTCTGTTTTACAAAACGAATAATATCGGCATCTACTGTCTTAGTTTTTGGTCGTACCTCATAATATAAGTTAGGTCTATTAAAGGACGCTTTAAAAGTTACGGCATTTGGCATGCCTAAACTCTTCAAAATATCCTCTTGAACCTTCGGAGTTGCCGTTGCTGTAAGTCCAACAATCGGAATATCGTCGCCAATACGCTTAATAATCGTCTTAAGATTTCTATATTCTGGTCTAAAATCGTGTCCCCATTCACTAATACAATGGGCTTCATCGACAGCCATAAAAGAAATTTTTACGGTTCTTAAAAAGTCAACATATTCTTCTTTTGTCAACGACTCTGGAGCGACATATAGCAACTTTGTAATGCCGTTTGTAATGTCATCCTTAACGCGTTTTACTTCAGTTTTATTTAAAGAAGAGTTTAAAACATGTGCTACACCTTCGTGCTCAGACACGGCCCTTATGGCATCTACTTGATTCTTCATCAGCGCAATAAGAGGAGATACTACAATAGCAGTACCTTCAGCAATTAAAGCTGGTAGTTGATAACATAAAGATTTCCCACCACCTGTTGGCATAATAACAAAAGTGTTATTACCGGCTACGACGTTCTTTATTACTTCTTCTTGAAGGCCTTTGAATTCTGAAAATCCAAAGTACTTTTTTAATGCGGAGTGTAAGTCAATTTCTGCAATACTCATTAATCCCTATTGGTATTTTATATACATTTGCAACAAGTTTAAAGATAATAAAATCTTTAAACTTAGAAAACTCAATAAATAATAAGTTTTGAACACTAAGCAAACTATCTTAAAAACTGCAGAGTCTACCATAAAATTAGAAAGCAAAGCAATAGACCATTTAGCTGAATTACTAACCGAAGATTTTGCTGATGCTGTAGAATTAATCTACAATTCTAAGGGTCGTGTTATTATCACCGGAATCGGCAAAAGCGCCATTATTGCTAACAAAATCGTTGCTACATTAAATTCAACTGGCACGCCAGCGGTTTTTATGCACGCTGCAGATGCCATCCACGGAGACCTTGGATTAATCCTCCAAGATGACGTTGTAATTTGCATTTCAAAAAGTGGAAATACTCCTGAAATTAAAGTTTTAGTACCACTTATTAAGAATGCAAATAATAAAATGATTGCGATTACAGGCAACATCGACTCCTTTTTAGGGCAACAAGCCGATTATATTTTGAATGCTTTTGTCGCGCAAGAGGCTTGTCCTAATAATTTAGCACCCACAACAAGTACTACGGCACAGCTCGTAATTGGAGATGCTTTAGCGGTTTGCTTATTAGAATTAAGAGGATTTTCGAGTAAAGATTTCGCAAAATACCATCCAGGAGGTGCACTTGGTAAACGTTTATATTTAAGAGTAAATGATTTATCCTCTCAAAATCAAAAACCACAAGTTGGTCTTGAGGCCTCATTAAAAGAAGTGATTGTTGAAATCACTGAAAAAATGCTAGGCGTAACTGCAGTAGTTGAAAATGATAAAATTGTAGGGATTATTACAGATGGAGATTTAAGACGTATGCTGAGCAAAAGTGATGATCTTACCGCTTTAAAAGCCAAAGATATAATGAGTAATAATCCAAGACGTATTTTAGAAGATGCTATGGCAGTTGACGCTAAGGAGGTTATGGAAGAATTTGGTATTTCTCAATTATTGGTAGAGCACGATGGTAAGTACTGTGGTGTAGTTCATCTTCACGATTTAATAAAAGAAGGCATTATATAATGGCAAAAAAGAATGTAGATGAGATGTCTTTCTTAGATCATCTCGAAGAATTACGATGGCATTTAGTTAGATCTGTAGTTAGTGTTTTAGTTGCAGCCACCTTAGCTTTCATTTTTAAAGATTTTGTTGTTGGAATTATAATGGCTCCTAAGCACATGGATTTTCCAACCTACGTTGCACTGTGCGAAATGTCTAAATTCCTAGGGATGGATATGTCATTTTGTGCCAGCGAGTTACCTTTTGTTATTGAAGTAAGATCTGTTGGTGGTCAGTTTTCTGCACATATCTGGACCTCTATTTATGCAGGTTTAGTCATTGCTTTCCCTTATGTTTTATATCAATTATGGAGTTTTATAAGTCCAGGGTTGCAAACTAACGAACGTAGAAATTCTAGAGGATTTATAATAATCGCATCATTACTTTTCTTTTTAGGTGTTGCTTTTGGATATTATGTCATTACTCCTTTATCATTAAACTTTTTAACGAACTATACATTTGCAGAAGAAGTTTCAAACGCTTTTGATTTAAGTTCTTATAATTCTATTGTGAGATCATCATCTTTAGCCGCTGGTTTTGTTTTTGAATTACCTATACTTATTTATTTCTTAACTAAAATCGGATTGGTAACACCTCAGTTTTTAAGACAATATAGAAAATATGCCTTAGTTATTGTGCTGATTTTATCTGCTGTTATTACTCCTCCAGATATAGCGAGTCAGGTTATTGTAGCTATTCCTATATTATTGTTGTACCAAATAAGCATTTATATTTCGGCTTTAGTTATTAGAAAACAAAAGCGAAGAGCTGCAAAAGAAAATAAAAAATCAAAAGTTAAGTCTTAAGTTATGTCTGATATTGTAAAGGAATTTAATGATTATCGTGCTAAAATGAACGATAAAATATTAGCTGATAATAATAAAATAGTAAAGCGAATTTTTAATCTAGACACCAATGCCTTTCAAGAAGGGGCTCTAGATAAAAAAACCAAAGAGCTATTAGGTTTGGTAGCCTCAACCGTACTAAGATGCGACGATTGTGTTAAATACCACTTAGAAGCCTCTTATAATGAAGGTATCACCAAAGAAGAAATTAGTGAAGCGTTGGGTATAGCAACTTTGGTTGGTGGTACTATTGTGATTCCGCATTTACGACGTGCCCATGAGTATTGGGATGCTATAGAACACCACAATTCTCAAGGTTAAACTTTTAATAAATGATAGCCAAAGCGAATAGAATCTATATGATTTTGTTATTTTTAGCGTTCTTACACCATATATGAAGTTACGAGCAGAACATTTAATGAAGTCCTACAGCGGACGAAAAGTAGTAAAGGATGTCTCTTTAGAAGTAAATCAAGGAGAGATTGTTGGTTTATTAGGGCCTAATGGTGCTGGTAAAACCACGTCTTTTTATATGATTGTTGGGATTATTAAGCCCAATGGTGGGAATATTTTTTTAGACGATACCAATATCACCAAATTCCCAATGTACAAACGTGCTCAAAATGGAATTGGCTACTTGGCTCAAGAAGCGTCTGTGTTTAGAAAACTGAGTATTGAAGACAATATTTTAAGCGTATTACAACTTACTAAACTAAGTAAGAAAGAACAACACCTTAAAATGGAATCGCTTATTGAAGAGTTTGGTTTAGGTCATATAAGAACCAATAGAGGTGATTTACTTTCTGGTGGAGAACGTCGTAGAACAGAAATTGCCAGAGCATTAGCAACCGATCCAAACTTCATTTTATTAGATGAACCATTTGCAGGAGTCGATCCGGTAGCGGTAGAAGATATTCAGCGTATCATTGCAAAATTGACAAAAAAGAATATCGGTATTTTGATTACCGACCATAACGTACAAGAAACTCTTGCGATTACAGATAGAACATATTTAATGTTTGAAGGCACCATTCTTAAAGCTGGTAAACCTGAAGAATTAGCGAGTGACGAAATGGTACGTAAGGTTTATTTGGGACAGAATTTTGAGTTACGTAAGAAGAAATTAGAATTCTAATTACTTATCGTAAGGAGAACCATTAAGGCTCCTTAAACTTTCATTCATTATAAATGAACATCAAATATTTCATTTTAAGCCTCTGTATTTTCCTCAAACTTACTCCAATTATTGGGCAAAATGAAACTATCATTACCGTTAGTAATCAATTAACAGCGCTACCTATTGCTTATGTAAATATCTCCTTTGGAGATAAAGATGGTATTTACACAGATAAAAACGGACAATTTAACTTAAGTCTCATCGCGTCTGATAGCATGCAACTCTCTGCATTAGGCTATGAAACAAAAATCGTTTTTGTAGACTCCATAAAAGCGCAACTTATAGTTTTAAATCCTGTTGCAACACAATTAGAGGAAGTGGTTTTATCTGACAAGAAGCGAAAGTTTAAAACAGAAAAGACGAACCCCATTAACGATAAGGATTTCTTAAACTCTTATCGAAATCCTATCGGTAGTGAAATTGCTTGCCTAATTGAGAATAATTTTAGTGATAAAGAGGTTAAAATCAAATCTATCACTATCCCAAGCTATAATAAAACTATGGATTTTTCGGGTAAGAAAAAACAAGTTTTAAAGCGACATCCATTTACTACATTGTATAGCCTGAGTTTTTACACCAATGAGAATGGTTTACCTGGAAAAGAGATCACAACGGAATCAATTGTTATCCTCTTCAATGAAAAAACGGATAAACTAAATATAGATTTAGAACAGCATCAAATTTACTTACCAGAAAATGGGTTTTACCTAGCGTTATTAAACTTAGGTCCTGCAGATGCTGAAGGCAACCTCATTCCAACGTCACCATTTTATGAAAAGGCAACTAAAGAAGGTTTATATAAATTCCCAAAACATATTAAACCCTATTTTCCTGTAAATTATAGTAAAAGCACAAATAACACCTATAGACGTTCTCGCTTTGATAATGACAAAAGTTGGACTTTGTTTTATCTAAATGAACGAAAAAAAGATAAGGTTAACAATATCACTTTAGGCACTGAATTAAAAGTCTTTGAAGACTAAATATCGTTATTTTTGATTCCTATCTCCGTCTTGATAGAGGCTTATCTGCGAACACCAAACGAATTTAGTCACTCAAATTTAATGCTTACCTTCTTTTTTAGGAAGTAATAACTTTGCCATTGTTGGTGTTTACCTTCGCCATTTTTGGTGTTTTTATTTGCCATTGTTGGTGTTTTTCACCAACAATGCATTGCAATATCAAAATACTAACCAAACCTGTTCCCATTCTTAAAAAACAGTATTTTAATGCCATTCACAAGTATTAAAAAACAAGCCATTGTTGGTGTTTTCCACCAACAATTACGCCTTTAATAAAAATCTAGAATCACGCAATCATATTCTAAAATCAGTAACAAAACTAAAATCATCCTTTTCTTCATTATAAAACTGAGCAGATTAAAACCTATAGTTCTCAGGATAATTACACAAACCCGCTTTTACAGGATTTTGATGAATGTAATTCAATTTCTGCGCAATGATATCGTTAGAGTACAGATTAATACAAAGGGAACTTCGTTTCCAAAACTGATACATCCTATCCTTAGATTCAACAAGAAAATGTTTTAAAACTGCGCGATGATTTAGTTCTAAATCTTGTTTAATACGTTGTGCTGTAAATTTCATAAAACTCAACTGTGTATGCTTTAAAGAATATAATTGTGTTGGTTTCCATATAAGGTGGATATGATTATCCATTATCACATAACCATAAACTATTACTCATTTTTCGTTCACTAAATACTGTAAAGACTGAATGATAATTAGCTTATATTTTTCCGGCTGTAAGAGCTTTTCCAATCCAAAATTGTCGCAGTAAAAAACTGTGGACAATCGTCTATTATCAAAGGTTTTAAAATCATTATAAATTGTAATTTGTAAAAAACATTCAGAATCGAATTCACAACTGCCATAAACACAGTGATGATACAAATTTTTTATTTAAGAAAGTAACACGTTGGTGAAAAACACCAACGTCGGCAACTTGAGGCTCGCCATGCCATTATTGCTATTTTCCACTTAGCCATTGTTGGTGTTTTCCTCCAACAATTACAAAAAAAAACAATAGAATTTTAATGCTTATTTTTTTTGCTAGGAAGTAATAACTTCACACCATTGACTAAGAGTAAACAAACAGCTCCTGCAGCAAGTCCAACAATAAAATCTCTTAAAATCGAAGGAATTTGTTCTAAGACATGATGCATAAACTCAATGTTGTGAACAAAAATACCACCAGCAACTAAGAGTAAAGCGATTGTACCAATAACTGATAAACTTCTAATGATGATTGGCAACGCTTTCACTAAAAACGTTCCTAATCCAAATAAAAATCCGCTTTTACCATTGCTTTTGCTAATAAATTTTAATCCCAAATCGTCCATTCGTACAATTAATGCCACTATACCATAAACACCTATTGTAGCGATTAAAGCCACAATAGAAACCACAATGACCTGTGTTACTATAGGCTCATTAACTACAGAACCTAAAGCTATAATTACAATTTCAACCGATAAAATGAAGTCTGTTACGACAGCTGATTTTATTTTAGATGTCTCTAAATCTAATAATTCGTCTTTCGTTAAATCTTTTTTAAGATTAACCGTTACCTCTTTAGGATGTGGTACTATAAATTCATATATTTTTTCTGCACCTTCATAGGCTAAGTACAAACCACCAAGTATTAAAATCAGGATAACAGCCCATGGAATAAAGGCACTTAACAAAAATGCCAATGGTAATATGATGATCTTATTAAGCATTGATCCTTTGGTAATAGCCCATAATACTGGGATTTCACGAGAAGAAATAAAACCTGAAGCCTTTTCAGCATTCACTGCTAAATCATCTCCTAAAATACCTGCTGTTTTCTTTGTGGTAATTTTAGTCATTGCAGCGACATCATCCATTATAGCTGCGATATCATCTAATAGTGCAAAAAATCCTGAAGCCATTAATAATAGTTAAGTTGGGTGAAATTAAATTTTAGACTGTGTCAATAAAGAAAGAGCAATATATAAACCGATAACAAGAGGAATTGCTGCAAAGTGAAGCACAATTAAAAGGACTACACTCAGTAAAAGAAAGATATAACGTACACTATTGTCTTTAAATCCCCAATTCTTAAATTTTAAAGCAAATAATTTAATGTTAGAATTTAAAAGATAACAACTCAAAAAGGTTAAACCGATTAGGAACCATTTATTAATAATTATAGAATTCATAAGATCATTATTCTGATATTCTAGAATTAATGGCAGTGATAATATCACTAAAGTATTTGCAGGAACCGGTAAACCTTTAAAATACGATTGTTGATCTTCGTCTATATTAAATTTAGCCAAACGATAAGCAGACGCTAGGGTAATAAACAAACCTATTAAAGGTAATAGAGACATTTTAAAGCCTTGCCAGTGAAAAACAGAATTCCAGTTATCATTATAGGCTGAATAATCTGGTGCGTCAATAGTCAACGAAATAAGCTTAAACATTATAATACCCGGCACTACTCCACTAGTTACCAAATCGGCTAAAGAATCTAGTTGAATACCCAATGGACTCTGCACATTTAGTTTACGCGCCAAAAGGCCATCAAAGAAGTCGAAAAACACTCCTAAAAACACAAAAATAGCGGCAACAATAAAGTTACCATTTACAGCAAATATCACAGCTATACAACCCGCAAACAGGTTAAGAAGTGTAACAAAATTAGGAATGTGTCTTTTAAAACTCATAGATGTATTTTTTGTAAAAATATAAAAGAATTTGTGTCTAATCTCATATTATTTTCAATTTACTTTAAAAGAAAACAATAAGAACAGACTTATAGAGTTAAATAGATAGAAAAATATTATGCATCTTTGTAAAAAAATTTTGCTATTGAACAGTTACTATGTAATTCTCTTATATCAAATTGAAAAACTAATGTCGTATAAAGAAATTGAATTATTTTTAGATTAATTGAAATTACAAATTCTTAGCATAGCCTTTGTTACGGTAACAATTTTTAATAAAAAGTAAGCTAAAAAGAAACGATTTATATGCGACATTATGTGTTTAGTTTGGTATTGACACTTGCTACTCTTATGGTTTCAGCACAGACAACCCGAAAATATTCAAATGAATTTATGAATATTGGTGTTGATGCTGCTGCTTTGGGTATGAGTAACGCTGTTGTATCTCAAACGGACGATGTTAATTCTAGCTATTGGAATCCTGCTGGATTGGTACATCTTGAAGACAGTCAACTGGCTTTAATGCACTCTAGCTACTTTGCTAATATTGCCAATTACAACTATATCGCTTATGGTATGCCTATAGATGACAAAAGTGCTGTTGGCTTCTCGCTTATACGATTTGGCGTCGATGATATTTTAGATACCACACAATTAATAGATGACCAAGGCAATATTAATTACGATAGAATAAGTACGTTTTCTACAGCCGATTATGGACTCACATTTTCATATGCTAGAAAACTCCCTTTAGATGGTTTAAATTTTGGAGTGAATGCTAAAATTATCCGACGAATTATAGGTGATTTTGCATCGTCTTGGGGTTTTGGTTTTGATGCTGGTATTCAATTTGAAAGCAAAAATGATTGGAAGTTTGGTATCATGGCCAGAGATATAACCACCACATATAATGCGTGGTCTATTGATGAAGATAAATTTGAACAAATTAGTGGTGCTGTTGATGGCGAAAACCAAGAGTTGCCTGAAACCACTGAAATTACCATCCCTAAACTACAAATAGGAATGTCTAAAAAATGGGTTTTCCATTATGACTATTCCTTATTAGCAGCGGCAAACTTAAATATGCGCTTTGCTCAAAATAATGATATAATATCTACATCGTTTGCAAGTATCAATCCTGCGTTAGGATTTGAATTTGGCTATACCGATTTAGTGTTTTTAAGAGCTGGAGTGGGTAATTTTCAAAATGAACTACAAATTGATGACTCCGAACAAATAACATTCCAACCCAACTTTGGCGTTGGTTTTAAATACAGAGGTATTCAAATCGATTATGCCTTTACCGATATTGGAGACCAAAGTGCGGCGTTGTATTCTAACGTATTTTCCTTAAAAATAGACTTTAGTGTCTTTAGATAGTTTTACTTATGAAATTAAAGTTACTCTCATTTATTTTCCTATTTGCTATTACTTCAACATTTGCTCAGCAATTTCAACTTTCAGATACTGCTAAAATATCTGTATTAACTATTGGGCCAGGTGAATCTTTAAATGATGCTTTTGGTCATAATGGTTTTAGAATAAAAGATACTAACTTAGGACTAGATGTTGTTTACGGCTATGGTGAGTACGATTTTGATGCCCCTAATTTTTATTTAAAATTCGCACAAGGAAAGTTAAACTATCTCATTAGCAGACATAACTTCGATCGTTTCTTTTATGCATATAGCAATGCGAATCGTACGATTGAAGAACAGGTTTTAAATCTTTCAAGGGAAGAAAAACAGAATGTATTCAATTACCTAGAAAACAATTACAAACCCGAAAATAGACGGTATTTATATGATTTTTTCTATGATAATTGTGCCACTCGAATTAGAGATGTTGCACAAACAACCACAAAAGGTGATATCAACTTTATAACACCTGAACATCTAGATCCAAAAACATTTAGAGAACTTATACATGAGCAAGTCGGCTTAAATACTTGGGGAAGCTTTGGAATTGACATCGCATTAGGAGCTGTTATTGATAAACAAGCTTCAGCCTATGAGTTTATGTTTTTACCGAAATATATTCATGCTTTTTTTGAAACCGCAAAAACAAGTACGTCTGAAAGCTTGATTAAGAATTCAACGGTGTTGTATCAAAAAAAAGATACAAATGCGGCATCTGGCATCTTATTTAGTCCTTTGGTGGTAATTGGTATATTAGCCATTATCATCTTATTTATAACCTATAAGGATTATAAAAATAAGGTACGAAGTAAGTGGTTAGATATATTACTTTTTAGTGTTACAGGAATTATTGGTATCGTTGTTTTGTTATTATGGTTTGCGACTGACCATTCTGCGACGGCTCAAAATTATAATGTATTATGGGCATTCCCGCTTAACATTTTTGTAGTTGCTCAATTGCTTAAGCCAAAAGTTAAAACCTGGTTTAAAAAGTATTTAAAGTTCCTAATTATAATGCTTTGTTTACTAACGTCGCATTGGATTATCGGTGTGCAAGTCTTTGCAATTGGTTTAATTCCATTACTCATTGCACTATTAGTAAGATATATCTATTTGGTAAAATTCTTTAATCAGAATTAAGCTAAAATACCAGACCATTTTAAATCGGAAATGTTCGATTCATAACTAGTTACATTTGTATTATGTAATTAACCCAATCAATGCTATTTGACCTATTTGATCTCAGATTTCAAGAATTCCTAAAACAATTTGAAAGAGTCGTGAAACTATTGTTTTCTCTTGAAGGAATAGATGGTAATCTTAGTGTTCGAATTAAACCTTTTTCTTAGTTCTTTTAACTTTAACCTTCACACTCTTCACTCTTCACTTTTCACTTTTCACTTTTCACTCAAAAACCTACTGTCCTCGGTAATACAAAATCGTACTTAGGGTTTTAATAAAAATATTAAAGTCTAAAAAGATGCTTCTATGTTTGATGTAAAATAAGTCGTATTGCAGTTTGGTTAAGCTGTCATCAACGGAAGCTCCATAGCGTGTTTTTACTTGTGCCCAGCCTGTTAGACCTGGTTTTATAATATGGCGTGTTTCATAAAAAGGAATAATACGCGATAGTTCACTCACAAAAAACGGACGTTCTGGACGTGGTCCAATAATACTCATTTCGCCTTTTAGTACGTTATAAAATTGAGGAATCTCATCCATACGAGAGCGTCTTAAGAACATTCCAAATTTTGTTATTCTAGAATCATTTTTCTGTGCCCACTTAGCACCATCTTGTTCGGCGTCTACCACCATACTTCTCAACTTCAAAATATTAAAGGGCATACTGTTTTTACCAACACGCTCTTGGGTATAAAATAAAGGGCCTTTATTCCCTATCACATTTCCTAGTAAAATAATTGGCAATAGTGAAACACCAATTAACAAACCTATAATTGCAAATACAACATCAAAGGCACGCTGCACAAATATGTAAAGCTTATTCTCATTACTTCGGCTAAAAGGAAAATATTTATAGAAATCCTTTCCAACAAATTGAATTGGAACCTTATGTAACAGTTCTTCATAAACTTGAGTATAATCTCTAATTTTAAACCCACGTTCTAGTAATGAAATTAAATCGTGATACACTTCTGCCATAATAGCTTCGGTGTTAAAACTCGCCACTAAAATTTCAGAAATTTTTTCTTTCTTAATTGTCTCTAAAAAGTCCTTAGCTTCAAACTCTGGAAGTCCATTATACTTTACAGATTCTAAAGACGAGGCTTCACTATTAATAAAACCCACTATTTTGTAATTGGGATCGGACGTGTTTAAAGCTTTAACTAAACCATCAATATTTGATATTTCACCAACTAAAAGCACGCGTTTATAAAACCGTGGAGATTCTATTAAGTTAATGTAAAAGATTCGCCATAAAAGAATAGAAGTTATTAAAACAAGATAGAGGTATACAATTTGTAAACGCTCTACTGGTAAATATGGAGCTAGCACCGGAGTTAACAGATAAAACAAAAGTACCGTAGAAGCGGTGATGACAATATTTTTAAACGTCGTGTCTAGCTGACTGGCTTTTTGTAAATCGTAGAGTTCAAAAATAGTTCCAAAAAGTGTAACATAAACCCCTAATAAGATTAAGGCAACACTATTCTCTTTGCTAAAAACAATGTATTCAAAATCAAAATGATAACTTAAGGCATAGACACCAAAAAACACCATTAATAAGTCAACAACCCTCAGCAGAATCTTACGCTCAGAAACCTCGAAATGTATACTTTTTTTCTTAGACATTATTTATATAAACTCTGCTGTAAATATAAGAAGTCTAATGGTTTTTTAACATTTATTTAGAATAAAAGAACTTTCCTTTTGAGCATTATATCAGGTTAAT
Source organism: Winogradskyella pacifica (assembly GCF_013403915.1). Taxonomy (GTDB): domain Bacteria; phylum Bacteroidota; class Bacteroidia; order Flavobacteriales; family Flavobacteriaceae; genus Winogradskyella; species Winogradskyella pacifica. Next base: position 62,571 of record NZ_JABFDI010000006.1, on the reverse strand, counting down.
TAAGGTTTTCCGTTTTCTGTGAACTTTTTTAACTTTCAACGTCATTAATATTTTGTCCGTTTACATAGTAAAATAATGATATTAAAACATCAATAATTTGTATTAATTAAAAGTGTAATATAATAATTAAAAAAACGCTATTTATTTAAGATAGGATTCAGTGAATAACGCACACCACAAATAAAAAAAGTATTATACTTTATTTCTTAACAGCATAGTAAGGTGCATACATGGGTAGATATCTGTCCAATTTTCAGCATTCCAATCGTTATCAATCATTTTTAGAATTTTAGCTTTTTTTGACACAGAGGATAAAGGCGAGTAATTTAATAATAAACCATATTTACTTTGGCCGAGAATTCCTCTTTTTTCCACGATATTAAAACTTGAATCTAATTTTTTTAAGGTCACCTTAGTAAATGGCCATTCCCAGTCTTTATCGGACTGAAAAGGTCTATACAGCATTCTTACAAACTTTATAGGAAAACTTGTTTCTAAAGGGTCGTAAGATATAATACTACCATTTTTGGCTAATTTTTCCTGTAATTTATTAATTAATAAATCAAAATCCTCAAAATGATGTAAAACACCATAGGCATAAATAACATCAAAATTTTCATGCTTAAAATCTGCTGATAAAAAATCAACAGCAATTCCTTTTGCATTGGTGCAACCTGCATTAATTAGCTTCTCGTTTAATTCTTCTATGGCCACATCACTGAGATCAATACCAACATATTCTTTTGCGTTTTTGGCCATATATAAAGAAAGATTGTTTCCTCTTAAACAGCCTAAGTCTAGCACTTTTTTATCCTCTAAATTCCCTAACCATACTTTATGCTCTGAATAAACCTTATTCTTAAGATCTAAGTCATGAGTATATTTATGTAGAGTTCCATTTCTTAACTTTGACCAAAGCTTTGTTGCGAAATTCTTATGCTTATTAGTGTCGTTGTAGAATTCTTTTTGGCGTTTATTAACTTCTAAAGTTTTATGGTGAGTATCGTTCATTTTTTTATTTATCAATCAAAATTTAGGCAATGTAATATATTATTTAGAGGTAATATTTTAAAATTAAAAAACTAATTAGTAACTAATATTTCAACCCAACGCTCTTTTAAAAGCATCCAATCATACTGTTCTACTTTTTCCCGAGCCTTAACCACCATAGTTTCTGTCTCAGTAGGTTGGGATTTTAATTTTAAAATGGTATCAACAAATACTTTTGAATTATTAGGCGGCACCAGAATGCCATCAACCTCATCTTCAATGAGAAATGGCATCCCTCCAACATTGGTAGAGACTATAGGTAAACCTAAGGCCATGGCTTCAATAACACTGACTGGCATATTATCAAAATTAGTTGTATTGATAAACACGTTGTAATCCTTAGCGAGGTGTGTCCATTCTGCTTTAGTAAGTTTTCCAGGCGTAAAAACCTCGACATTTAAAGACCTAGCGTGTTTTTTTACTTTTTTAAGAGAACCATCTGTATCTGGGCCAGCCATGCATAAACTCACTTTATAACCTTGCTCTTGTAAAGCTTTCAGTACATCAACCGCTAAGCACGGATTATATATTTTACAAAAGGAACGAAGCCAAAATAAATTAATATTTTCTATCGGTCTCGACTTAAATTCATAATGATTTAAATTCAAGGCATTCGGTATATAAGCCACCTCGGTATAACCATGCTTATGAAAAGCATCCATCAAATACAGCGATGGAGATACTAAGGCTTTAGCTGGTTTAAAAGTGATAGCACATAATTTAGGATTATTCAGCAATCGTGCAGGCAAATTACCACCGTTAAGACTTAAAACATAAGGCAATTTTAAAAATTGACATAATTGCCCGACTAAGACAGCAAAATAAAAGTTACTAGTACTGTACGTATCAATGATAACATTACTTACGGCTTTTCTATATTTTATACAAGAATAAAGCATATCTAATAGCCTTAAAATCTTATTGTTTTTACTAGAACTATAAAACATATCAAACCCTTCACTTTCCAACTGTTTTCCAATGACTTGGATGGAGGATGGATTGGTTTTATTATTGTACAAGTTGTTTCCTATGTATAATATTTTTCTTCTTAACATTTGTAATATTTAATAAGGCTAATGCATAAAATAATGAAGGTGCAGCAATCCGCATACCCGTATGATTAATGGTAGCAAACCAAAAAAACAAAAAAGCATAAAAAAAATAACTACCGGGATGTCTTGCACGATATGCTAAGGGTTTTATAATTAAAATTAGTAATATAATAATACCAAACATCCCATGCTCTCCTAACAAACGACCAACTTCATTATGGGTTGGTACATGTTCACCCGTTTCTTGAACACGAATATCCTTCGTTCTGCTAGCCCCAATACCAAATATAGGATCTTGTAAAAACCCATCCATTTCTTGCATAAACAAAGTTCCTCTTCCTGTGGTTGCATCCCCTTTTTCACGTCCTAATGAATCTTCATTGGCATAGCGTTTATCTAACATACCACCCGTCTCAACTGAGGCTATAAGCCATGTAGAACTAATAGCAAATAAAAAAACAAATGTCGACCCTATGATTTGATTTTTAACCTTGTAATTCGATTTTAGAAATAAAATTCCAAGAAATGCTAAGATACATATTATAGCAGCAAAGACTCCTCCACGACTAAACGTCACAACTGCTCTAAATGCAATAGCGGCGAAAATAAGAATGTTTAAAACTTTCATGAAAAAACTTGGCGACTGCATATAGATACGTACCACCATTACAAACATACCCATGCCTAAAGCTGTAGACACTTGATTCGGTCCAAATCCCCCTGACGTTGCAGGGTTAGATGCAGTATTTGATATAGTATCTCGTATAGAGGGGTTGTACAGAAACAAATACACCGTCATAGAAATAATAGGCAATACTAAATACTGTAAGACCTTTAAAATTTGTTGTTGTGTTATTTTTTTATCATAACAAAATAATGTGGCTATACCTAAAGTTACAGGCCCAGCAAGAACAAAAGTCACACTGGTTCTAAAATTAATATCATAAGTTAACGTAATGGAAGCAACGATAACGGCTGGAACTAATAAAATAAGATATAAAAAATAAGGATAAGCCTTACCAGATGCACCTTTATAAAAAATTCCGGCAAGCATCATTAATAACACACAATACTTACCTGTTTCATAAAAGAAATAGCCTTTGGTCATCCGTAAAAATACCTCTCCACCAACGATATAAGCACACCCCAACAGGACGAACATCGTTTTTTCCTTTTCGGCCGAGGTAATTATATGCCACAGAAAATAAAATAATACCCCTAAAAAATAGACACGTGCAATAGGTTCAAAAAAATAAATAGCGATTCCTAAAAGTACATGTCCTAAAAGGAGTGGAATAAAGTTATCATTATAACGCTTATATTTCTTTGCTATTCCCATATCCTAATTTAAAATAGCTTGCTTTATATGGTCATTATAGTATGTAAACGTGAAACGTTTTACAACGTCTTGTCCGTTAGATACTAAGCGAAAATAGTCATTTGCAGGCAGATTTGCGAAATCAGTGATAAGTGCTCTTAGCGCGTCTGTATTAATATCTAGCAATACAAAACCTGTTTCATCAGTTTTAATATATTGCCCTATAGAAGAAATATTAGAAACTATAGGGACACACCCAAAATTCATAGCTTCTGCCAATACTTTTGGAAACCCTTCAGATGCTGTTGTAGGCATCAAAAAGCCATGGGATACTTTATAGATTTCAACAACAGAATGACGTGACAAGAACCCATGAAACTTAAAATTAACTCCGCTTAATGCCGCCTGCGTTTCAAAGTCTTTCCGTTCAGCCCCATCTCCAACCAAATGAATGGTACCTAGTTTTGCTTTGTCTTCAGGTTTTAAAGCTGTTACAGCTTCAATGATACGTCCAACTCCTTTTGGTGTTTCTAACCGCCCAACATAACAAAAGTTAATCGGATTCACCATTCTTTTTGTGGTCATAATGGCTTTACCAAAAGCTAAATCTGCTTCAGTTAAACACGGATTTTCAAATGTCTCACAATGTTGTGGCTGGTCATTCCAAGCACCATTAATAGTTACTTTACGTGATTGCCTTTTTAAAAACCAACGCTGAAAAGCATAACCTAAAGGAGCAGACGATTGTTTCCAATTTCCTGCATATTTATACCAGCCTGGTGTTCTAGTAAACCAAGTCAAATAAGGAATCAAATAAACTCCTATTCCGGTTGGAGTGCGCAGTTGAAAATAATCCGAAGCATTAACAAAACGCCGAACTAATTGTATGGTTTTTGGAGCCGATGTTATAATTTTTAATTTATTCTTTAAACCAGCACCACCAACAGTCGGAATATTTACAAATCTTATGTTTGAACTCGTATAGGGTAATGCGCTTGCGGGCGGCTCACCAGCGTATAGCATCCCTAAATGAACTACCTCTTCAAAAATAGCCGTAAGGTGATTAATTTCAGTAACCGTAGGTCCCCAACCAACAATACTGCCATCGCTTTTTTGATAGTGTTCGGTATGAGATATGATTACTAATTTCATGGGTATCGGTTATAGCATTAAAATCCTAAAAGTAAGAATATCATCTATATAATGTGAATTTTGATAATTCATTTGTTTTTCACGATTGACAAAAATAAAATTTGTTTCGAGAATAGAAGCTTTAGTTTATAAACAATTGCCTAGCACTTTTAAAAAATAGTAAAACCAAATACACACACACTAAACTTTTAAATTTCTCTTAGCGTAAACATAACAGCCTTGAACAATTAATAACTACTTAATATTAATATTCAATTTTTCTATTTCTTCAATATAGCTTTTAATAATGATAGCCCATTGGTGCTGATCTGCCCACTTTTTTGAGGTTTTAGCATATACCTCTTTAGACATCAACAGTCGATCTAAAGCATCTTCAAAAGCAGGTTCATCTCCTAAATCCACTAAAAATCCCGATTCACCTTCTTGTATGGCATCTTCAATACCACAGCCTTTTGCTCCAATGGCCGGAATCCCTAAGGCATTTGCTTCCAATAATGCAATCCCAAAGCCTTCAACATCTCCTGTGGTGGTGGCTGTACTCAACATCACAAATACATCACTATCTTCTAGGGCTGTTTTTAAAGCAGCGTTACTAATGCGCCCATGAAAAAAAACACGCTGTTCAACACCTAATTGTTTCGCTAGTAATTCGCAAGCCTTTTGTGCTGTTGGTAATCCAACACAATGGTAAGCAATATTTGGAAAACGCAACGCTAATTTTGGTAAAAGTTTAATCACTTCGTGTTGCCCTTTTCGTTCACTGACGTGCCCTACAGTGATTAATTTAGGAGTACCTTTTAGTTGTATGACTGTAGTCGTATTAATGTTCCATTTATCAGAATTAAAACCATTGGGTATAACTACCGTTTTATTCTGAGCCTCAATAGGTATTAACGATTTTGTAAATTGGGATACAGCAATAATTTTAACAAACCGTTGTAAAGCCCAATTAATACTGGTTTTTAATAGTATATTGGTGAAGTTAACTTCAGACCCATGTATGACGGCTAAATTTGCAGTAGATCGTTGCCGACCTAAAATAGCCACACTCCACAACGAAAATTTACCTGAAGCAATAACCACGTCTGCTGAAGAAATTGCCTTTCTTAAAAATCTTAGCCTCTTAATATACATCTTAAAACGAGGGCTAGTTATCGCAACTCGTAACATTTTAAAAGGTAAAGTCGTATCAAAATCAGCCTCTTCCTTCCCATCTAAAGAACGTTGATCCGCAATAACAGAAACATCATATGCAGCTTTACTTAAATGAAGTGCCATATTGTAAGCATGGTCACCAATGCCACCAGGTTGCGGAGGGAATTCAGAGGTAACTATAAGAATCTTTTTATTCAATGTATATTCTATTTTGTCACTGAGAGGACAAAGGACGTGGCAGTCCCGTAAAGCGTCCGCAAATAGTATACAGATTACTTCGTCCTACGCCCTCGCAATGACGTTATGTTTTTTTATTAAGCTCCTCCTCCTCCCAACCGATAACCATCGAAATTAAAGGATGGCGGATTTGTTTTCTTCAAAAGAAAAATAAAGACGGAAGGGTTATTCCTAGTACCGAAATTATAAACACCCCTAAGAGCTTCGCTCGGTAGCTCCGAGAAAACTATTCGTTACATTTCTAACAACCCATAAAGTCACCTCAAGGGGACAATCCAATCATTCAACTTAACGTACAGCTTCAAATTCAATTTCAACTCCCCACTTTTCACTTTTAACTTTTAACTTTTAACTTTTAACTTTTCTACGAGAGCCCCTTCTCTTAATTTATTACTTGCCAAACGCCAAGATTTTAGCACCTGAAAGACCACTAAAGGCAAAATAAACAAAGAAACCAAGGCACCCAACAGCATCATCGGTTTCGAGCCTTTAAATCGGTACGGCATAATCGATAAGGGTACCGTTCGCAATAAAGCCCAGCGTGCTGCCGTATTTCCCCAATACCGTCTAAAGTAGTAAAGTACACTAGGTATAGGACGCGGTTCAAATAACGAATTGGTTCTAAAAGCATCCCAACTGCCCATATCTCGTAAACCTCCACTGCCTACTTTTAAATGTAAGCGCTTGGCGTAGGGGTGAGAAATATTTAAATAGCCTGCCAAATACGACCGCAATCCAAACTCACCATCACCCATACGTTGTTTTTCAAATTGCCGATCGAAGAGACCAATAGCTTCAAAAACAGCCTTTTTTAACAACACATTACCTGTGTCTAATTGATCACTGATTTTAAAATACGCATAATGGGCTGGTGTAGGCGCTCCTACTTCAGAAATAGAAACTCCAGAAGACAAATCGGCCTTAAAAAAATCTAAGCCTTTTAAATGTTCACGCATCCAATCTTTAGAAACACGACTATCATCATCAAATAATAAGATATAGTCTCCTTTAGACATCTTTATCGCGCTATTTCTAGCCAACCATAAGGCCTTTTCTTTTTGATGCACCACCTGTAGATCCAATTGAAAATGCGTATAAAACTCTGATTGAAATGGTGTAGATTGATCAATAATAATAACCTCAAAAGGCGTGTAATCTTGTTGCTCTAAATCATGTAACACATCCTTTAAATATGGATAACGATTTAAAGTAGGGATAATGACACTAATTAATGGCTTCTGTTGTATCAACTCTGATTCAAAAGCAGCATACGCTGTATATACTAAAGGAGTTTCCAAATACGTGCTACGCGAAACCTTACGCGTCTTCCACCATCCAAGAACCTCTGTTATGGGATTATAAAAACTAAAAAGGCGTATTATTAATACATAGAACACCCAAAATGAATTAAAATATTTCCAAGCGAATCTGTAATTATCTATAACAGGGATATTCTCAAATTGGGTATAGGTTTCACATGGACCAATATAACCACATTGTACGGCTTGCCAAGATAAGTCATAAGACGTGGCCAAAAGACTAGTATAATTTAAATCCTCTGTTAAGGCAGAACGTACAGCTTCAGGCAACAAATGGACCTTAGGGAAAATAGAATTCCCATCATGTTTCGGTAATCGAAAATAGTGTGTGGGTTGTAAATATTTAAGAAAAGTAAATAACATTAAGACGTTATAAGTTGTTTAATTTGATGTAATATATAGTCTTTATTAAAATGATGATGATATAAATCGGCATAATACTGTTTAGATTTTCTTTTTCCATTTACTAATTTCTCTATTTTCAATTTTAAACCCTCAATATCCTTAGGGTCAAAAACAATATCCGACAAACCATCATAACTGGGATCAATAAATGTCAACGCGCCGAAAGCAGAAGACACTAAAACCGGAACTCCTTGAGAAATCGCCTCTATAAATACAAGTCCAAAAGCTTCGTGTAAACTAGGAAGTATTACAACATCAATACTATTATAAAAATCTACCATTCCTTCACTCGATAAAGCTCCCAGAAAGACAACTTGTCCTTCTAAGTTTTGTAAAGCAATTTGCTCTTCTAGATTTTGTTTATATGGACCATCTCCAGCCAAGTATAGTGTAACATTGGTTCTGTTTTCTAATCTAGCTAATGCAGAAATAATTAAATCTTGATTCTTATCTGCGACCAACCGACCTGGACAGCCAATTTTAAAATGTGAATTTTGATATAATTCCTTTACATTCTCTTTTTTAAAAGACACCAATGTCGTCCAAAAAGGAATGGCATTTAATTTAGAAGGAGGTACTTTAAAATGAGCCACCAAGTCTTGTTTTAAATATTCAGAATTAACAATAACCAAATTGGCTAGTTTTAAAAACTGTCGCTTTATAAATATTTGTTTTTTACTAGGGCTAATTTGGTCGGTTAGCGTGTGTATCCATGCTATATTTTGCTTCACTTTCAATAAACTTCCAAATAACAATGCAGGATTTACATAGCTGAAATTTGAAATAATAACATCGGGTTTAGTCTTTTTTATGATATAATAAATGTCCCGGTAACTTTTTAAAAGATTTCCTTTAGACTTCAGAATATAATGGACATTATCCTTCAGAAACGCATTATCTTGTCCTTTTAAAGAAAGCACCGTAACATCATAGCCAAAAGTAACTAAACCAACAGCTAATTCTTCATAAAAACGGGATAAAAAACTCTTGTTAAAAGTGTATAATAATAAGATTTTCAATGGCAACTATTTTACAAGAATTAAACTTCCCAATTTGTATTATGAATTTTATTATCCAAAGGTTGCAAATCCTTAATCAAATACTCATAATCTTCACGACCTATAAATTTACGAAATCTCTCATTAAAATTATTAGAATCAAAACTGCTACCCCCGCCGTACCTATTTGAAATTTTATTGTTAACCCGGATACCACTAACATAAAAGGATTCTAAGTTTATTTTTTTCAAATCTTCTTGAAGATACCCATATCTTATTCTATTAATATCCTGCAGATTAAAAGTACTATGATGATCCGTCCATAATTTTTTTGTAGCGTTTCTTATTTCAAGTTTTTCTCTTAATCCAAAGGCCATATGAGCATGATTCAATCTACTTGCCATAACATTTCTAACATCTCTACAAATTAAGAGTTTCTTATATGGAAGCCCTTCAAAACAATGTTTGATCATAATTTCGCACGAGGAATTAAAGTCAGATGCAGACAAATCTTCATATCCTAAAATAACCAATACCTTTTTCTTTGCTACTAATTTAGTTTCTACACCTCCAATAACGGTAGGTCTAACACTATATGGCTTTAAATTATTATAAAATAAAACCGTTGCATCTGAAGACTCCATTATTGTCTTAATTAAATAATGATTTCCAGAACGTCTCATTCCGTTAACAAAAATAATTCGTATACCTGAAGTATTGTAACTTACAAAAATACGCAAAAATTGATCGTACATTTTAATATAAAAATGATATGGCCAACTTTTCCATAATTTTTTTCTGAGACTCAGAAATGGAATTTTTTTTGATAGATCTTGCACTTAAATAAATTTAAGAATTAAACTTCTTTAACATTTTTTCTGAAATTAACATGTAAATACGCCTTTCAAGTTTAGACTATCACACCATAATTGCCTGTTATTCTGTTGTATTTTCACAAACTCCATTGGGGTCAAACTTTTATGAAATGCCAAAAGCACCTCGCCTATATTATCAATTTCATCAGCTTCCACCCAAACCACATGTTGTTTCCAATTTATAACATCGTCTAATGGCATAATACAATCCGTATTCACAAAAACAGGAATCCGTCCCATCGCTAAGGTTTCGTACAAACGTACTGAAAAATTACCAGCACCTCTCACACAAACTACATAATCAGAATTTTTCATATTATTAAAAAACTCTAATGTTGATGCAGCGCGTTGCTCGGCATTCTGCGTTCCGGCACGGTATTGTTCTCGGTATATAAAATTTGTATTGATATTTGGATGCGATTCTAAGCGTTTTAAGATACCATACCGCCACTGTGCAGCCGCCATAAGCATTTCAGGTTCATGTAAATGTAATTTCAGATAATACGCTAAATTTTTTAAGCCTATTTTAAGTTTTGTCTTTAGAGCTAATACAGCATTAGAGGTTGCAAATCCACAAAAACCAACGGTGGGGTGTTTGGTATAAGGACGCTCATAAATAGCGGTGGTGTTAAACTGTTCTTTTAGGGGATCTGAAATAAAAACCGGTAAACCAATATGCCATTCCGGTGTCTTCAAGCTGTATCCACTTTGCCTAAATAATTTGACATGCGGGTAATCAGGAAAATCTAAACCGACATCATCTAATAACACCACCCAAGTAGGTACATTTAGACGCTGAGTCGCTTTTAAAAAGTCAATCGCTTTGGATTGCTGCTTAGTCCTCACATAATAATTCCAAGACATCGTCAATATAGCCACATCAGATTTTTCCAAGGCATCTACAAACACAACATCCGTTTCCGAAATACCATACATTTCCTTACGTTCTTGATCCGTAAACCCTTCACCTTTAATGAATGGTTTTAATAAGGGGAAGGTTTGACCACGAAATGATTTGTCGTAATGTTGTTTTGGAAAATAAAATGTCATAGATAATTATCTTCAATTATAAAATTCAACAAACTTAGCTTGCTGCTGTTCCAGTCTAAATTCATCTTTAACACGCATTTTGGCACGTTCGGAAAATTGATTTTTAATAATAGCATCTAAACCTATAACGGACTCTAACGTTCTTGCTAATAATCTTGGCTGTCGTTTGGGCACTACCCAACCAGTTTCACCATCTTTTATATTTTCTGGCAACCCTTCTGCATCCGAGACTACACATAACAGCCCCATAGCCTGAGCCTCTAATACCGAATTACAAAAACCTTCCGAATGACTATATTGCATATAAATATGTGATATTTCCATTAATTCCTTAACTTCTTTTGGTGTTTTTACACCTAGCAAAGAAACCTCATTTTGTAATCCTAACTGATAAATAGCAAACAGAATTTCTTCTTTTTGTTCACCTTCACCTATAATTTGATATTCAAAATCAATTTTTTCTTTTTTTAGAATAGACAATGCTTCCAACATATCGATTACACCTTTTTTCCAAAATAATCTTCCAACAGTCAATATTTTTATAGGCTTAGTCTTGAAATTTTTATTAGCGGCACCTGTATTAAACAACTCCATTGAAATTGCGGGTGTTATTTTATCTACGGCCATATTTCTAGATAACCCTTGATCATAGGCACAAAGTAATAAATCATCTGAAATGGTATGTACTTTATCCACTAGCTGCCATAATCGATCATAACAGCCAGAATGTTTTAACGGATAAATAGCAATATCAAATCCTCTCAAACTTACCGCCATTTTTGCATCTATCGCCTTAGCGACATGTTCACTTTGTAAAGCTAAGGTTGCAAAACCAAAATGTAGCCATTCTGCATCTGACTTCAAAATTGTTGCATTTATATAAATATATTTAAAAATCTGTTTAAGTTCTCTCTCCGCTTTAAACTCTAGTTTCACATAGCGTATTACCCTTTTTAAATAAGGTAGTAAACCAAAAACGACTCCTAGTGTCGCAAAAAATTGACGAATAGGATTAGCATATACTTTAGGCATTGGAAGAACCTTACAGTCTATAAACCTCGGATCATCTTTATAAACAAATAAACTCACCTGATGACCTGCGTGTTGCAAGCCTTTAATTTTTGATTTAAAAAAGGTCTCGGAATAGCCTGGTGGCTGGGATAGTATGAGAGCTATATGCATAAAATGATCATTTTCTTAATTCTACTTCGTAGCAATTACCTTATTGTATAAAATATTATAACTCAACACTTCTTTTTCTATAGAAAAACGATCTTTAACACACTTTTCCCCTTTCACTTTAAATTCATCATAAATTTTTCTATCTGACGATAATCGTTTACATTTTAATACTAAATCATTTACGTCATCAAGGGAAAACAAAGCATCACTCATTGTTTCCTCTAATATAAAACGAGTACCTCCACCAGAATCAGAACTTAATACAGGTAACCCACAAGCCATTGCCTCTAGTAAACATATTGGCAGCCCTTCTTCAAAAGAGGACAGTATTAAAACATCCTGGTAATTTAACATTTTGGGCAAATGATCTTGACTAATAAACCCATGAAAGTGCACACGATGTTTTAAATTATTATTCTGAATAAATAACCCTAACTCTTTTTTATAATTAGAATCACACTTTCCAAACAAATTTAAATGAATATTATCAGGAAGGTTCAACATCGCCTTCAATACAAATAATTGATTTTTATTTCTATTTACATTTCCAACATAACATAAATTAAATGTAGAATTTGTCGTTTTTTCTAATGGAAAAAACTTTAATAAATCCACACCATGTGGAATTAGTTTTATTTTATTCGCATAATGTTTATTCGAAAAAAACCGCTTTTTCATTTCAGGTTGATCATAGGCAATAAAATGAGAAAATAGACTTTTTAATTGCCAAGAGCGAGACCATGAATTATTTTTTTTTGTGTACAAATATTTTACACCTGACAACCTACAAGCCAAGGGCTCTAAATAATTCGATTTATAATCCCAAGAATGTACTAAATCTATTTGGTTCTTTTTAAGAACCTTAATATACTGCTTTAGGAAATTTATTTTAGAAACTTTAAAAAGCTTTGGTAGTTCTACCAAATCACTTACAGGAATTACTTTTTTTGCTTCATCCCAATGATTCTCAATACCTACTATAACATTAAAATTATGTTTATTTAGCCTAGCGATTAATGCTAATAACACATATTGACTACCAGCCGTCTTAAAATTTGGAATAGTAAACAGAATACGTAATGGTCTACTCATCGTTAAATCGTTTAAACTGAGCCAAGACCAGCAACATATTCACTTGATGTGCATAAATTAAAGGCGTTTTTGTTTGCAGACCATAATAGGCGTCGTCTACAATGTCTTTCGATATAAAATCACTAAAATTTTTATGTGATAAACAGTCATATAATTTCTTTTCATTACTAACACCCAAAAATTGCAGCTCCCAATTTCGTTCTACATACTTCTTTCCTAAAATTTCCTGAAAGACTCTTTCCATTTTATTGGTAATACGGTATGGCAAATTATAAGGTATCTTATTTTTAGGATAGGTATAGAGATTAAATGGTCTTTGCTCTTGCCATGTAATTTTGGCTAGTTTTGGAGCTCGTTTTTTTATATAAGCGATTTGCAACTCTCGGTTGGCTAAAAATGCTTCTGGGACTGTACATATAAACTCGCACATCCGTTGATCGTAATACGGTAAAGTTACGGGATGTTTACTAGCAAACACTGCTAAATTTACGGATGTCCAGCGTGGTGCCCAAAATAAGCTTTTAAATGCTCTAATGCGCGCATTAGCACTGTTAGGAATATCTATAGCGGAAAGCAATGTAGAAATACGACCTTCAAAATAAGAGTCAAAATCGCCTTCTAAATTCCAATGCGTCCAAAGTTGTACGGCTAAATCTCGTCCGCCTTTTTTAATAAGTTTTTTTTGAAGAACGGTTACTTGCGATTTTAATGGTAAATCATCACTAACTCCCATATCATCAAACAACACATCTCCCCAATGGCCTAATGAAAATACCTCACCCATAGTGTCAAATTCCTCAACTATCGCCATTTGCCGTGGTGCTGTAAAATCAGATTCACAACGATTCAATGTCGCTAAATCCTCTATCACCTCCCATAAATAGCCGTTCGGAATTGTATAGGCTGTAAAATCGAAATCACAAACCTTAGCAATAGCCTCTGCGATTTTAGTTTCTTTGTAACCACCCTGAAAATCATAACTATAACTATTTACAGATGCTTTTAAATGCTGTAACGCTACAGCCTGTGTTCGGCTATCTAAACCACCCGATAATGGTAAAATTACGTTTTTACCAACCGTTTGTTCTTTTATAATGGATTCGAACAGTGTCGTAAATTCTTGTAAAGTCGCGTCAAAATCACGGGTTTTATCAGGTGTATAGTGCCATTCAAACCAAGGAGTACTCTCTAAGAGATAACCATCATCTGAAATGGTATGTTGACATCCAGGTCGTAACACAACCTCATCTTTCCAATAGGTATCTGTATCTAAAAAAAAACCGATAGCCGCAAAAACACAGATGGCTTCCAAATGCAGTTCATGAGGTGCTTCTACCTTAGCATAAGTGGGTGTAACAGGGATTATTGGTGTGGTGATTGTTTTCATAGTGTAATAGCACGACGAATATAATAATTTCAAAGGAAGGGAAATTTGATTTCATCAAAAAATTCAAAGTCGAAAGGGTTTTCTTCAAATTCAGCTTCAGTTTAAACTTCGAGTTCAATTTCGAGTTCGAGTTCAACTTTAAACCAAAAACCAATAATTAACAATCACCAACGACCTCTTCATACAACCTCACAAACTGGGAAATACTATCCTCAGCATTAAAAGCCTCCTTCACAAACTCATGGGCGCGTTTCGTTATCGCATGTAATTCTAATTCTGACGTTTCACTCAAAGCTATCACAGCATCAGCCATAGCTTCGGAATCTCTTACAAGCACCAACCATCCGGTCTCATTAGGAATCACAACTTCTGCCATACCACCACAATCGGTAGACACCACAGGTAAGCCAACAGCCATAGCTTCTAATACCACATTAGCAATACCCTCTTTTAAACTAGGCAATAACATACCGTGAAATTGTCGTAAAAACGAAATTAGTTCTGTTTGAGGCATAGCTCCAACCAAAACAACGTTATCTACTAGGTTGAGCTGATGGCATTGAAATAATAAGGCTTCAGTAAACTCATCTGGCCCTACAATAGTATAGTGAATATTATAGCCTTTATTTTTTAATAGCGCTACAGCATCTAATGCTATCTCATAACCCTTAATCCAATGAAAACGTCCAACGGAAACCAAGCGTATGGTTTTATCTTGTACTGTTTCACAAGCCCTATAATGATCAAAAAAGAAAGGCGGAATCGGAGAATGAATAGTATGGATACTAGAGGCTTTAGCTCCATAAAGTTTTACTTCTTCACCAATAGCCTTAGAAACAGCATGAAAAGCCTTTATTTTCGGGAATTCCTGCTTATAAATTATTGCCGTACTCAAATCTACTATAGGTGTATAATTAATATGAGCACCACGTAAACTCACTACAATAGGAATACCAAACGCATCCTGTAATACCGTATAAAAGGCGACATCTTTAGCCCATTGAATATGAAATACATCAGGTTTGTGCAGTATTATTGGCAAGAGTTTAGTAAACCAAACCCATCGCTCATAGCGCTTTTTAAATTGAGATGTATGTCGGTATAATTTTACCGCATCTTTTGGGGATTTAAGAACCAACTGCAGTAATCTATAACTACTTACAACGGCATTCTTTACATGGGGCTTTGGTGTATCATAAACCTTAATGTGTACAGATTCATATGCTACAGGCTTCGTTTGTACACCAAACAGTAACACCTCGTGTGTTTGAGATACTCCTTTTATTAAATGCTCAATAAAAGTAGTACTCGGAATGGTTCCTGAAAAAACAGCAATTTTAAGACGTTTGCCCATAATTTTGTAATTAGTTCAAATAACTATGACACTGACAAAGGTAAGTTATAAACACAAGAGCACATACACGTGTTCCCTAACTCCTATTCCCTATCTCTATTAAATCCTATCATTCTAGATCCTTCCCTTTTTTCAAGTGAAAGTGGATTTGTTTTCCCTTAAAGAAAACAAAGACGGAAGGGTTCTTCTTCAAATTCAACCTCAACCTCAAATTCGAGTTCGAGTTCGAGTTCAACTTCTCACCTCATCATATAGCCGCAGCATCCGAGCAATACTATGTCTTTCATGATAATTAGCATTCACAAAATCATAAGCCTGCTGTATAATTTTACGCTTATCTTCAACGTCAACTTGCATACAATCAATAACAGCATCAGCAAGGGCTTTAGCATCTCTAACAGGTACCAACCATCCCGTTTTTTCGGGAATCACAACTTCTGCCATACCTCCGCAATTAGTAGAAATCACAGGGACACCTATAGCCATGGCTTCCAATACCACATTGGCAATACCTTCACTTAAGCTTGGTAATAGCAGAGCATCATACGTTTGCAAGTGCTCAAATAATGTGGTTTGAGGTAAACCTGGTTTAAACGTAATATGATCTTGTAATCCCAACTGGTTGACCTGAAATAAAAGATCTTCCGGAATGTTCCCTGCCGCAATTATCGTGTAATGAACGTCTACACCAGACTGAATAAGCTGATGTACTGCTTGTATCCCATAACGATAGCCTTTAACCCAATGATGACGACCTACAGATACCAGTTGAAATGGTTGAGCATCTCGTTTTTCAAAAGGCTTATTATAAGCGAAAGCCGCTTCTGGTATATTGGTCGGAATTACATGAACACGCTCTGGTAGCACATTAAAATTTGAAGCCTGTTGACCTAAATGCTCCGATATTGCATGTATAGCATCTACTTTAGGAAGACAGCGTTGATATCTTTTATACACCTCCAGATTTATATAGGGTAAAATAGCAGCTTGCGATCCTAACAAACTCACCACGATATGACATGGATAGGCCGATTTTAAAAACAACCAACGGTCTATACGACTCGTCCATTGCAAATGAAATATATCTGGAGCGTGTAATAACACTGGCACAAAACGTGAAAACCGAAGCCATTTTGTATACAATGTTGGATAGGTTTTCGCTTCTTTTATAGCCAATGATAATCGTTTAGGATGCTGAACACCCAACTTTAGGGTTCTCCAAAGTGTTAACGGTATATTTCTGTATAACGACGTGGGCGTATCTATAATTTTAATACGCTTAGAAGGATAACTTGTCTTTCTTTTAACGGTACCAAAAAGTAAAACGTCATGCTCTTTAGCCACTCCCGCAATGAGCGTTTCTATAAACGTCGTATTCGGAATAAGACCTGTGTATATGGCGATTTTAAGTGGTGGTTTCAAAAACTAATTTTATAATTAAAAAAAAATTAAGACGCATGTACTTTCATGTATTTAAAATAAAGACGCATGAAAATCATTTACGTCACTAGCCACAAATTCCCAATCTAAGGCTTCTCCCTTCATTCTACTTTTTTTACGCATTGTTTCTAAAAGACTTTCATTTAAAACAATTTTTATAGTGTGTTCTATTAAATCATCATAAGCGCCCAATTTTGTTAATACAGCATCCGTGCTTTTTAAGTATCCCGAATTCCCACCAACATCTGTGGTTATAATTGGTAATCCGCAAGCCAAACCTTCTAAAATAGAATTACAAGCAGTACTATCTAGTAAAGGTAAAAACAAAGCGGTAGCCTCTTGGTACTTTTTTAACAACATTGCATCATTAATCCCGCTAAAAACTTCCACGCAGCGATGTGGTAATACTTTATTCACATAAGCCTTATGAATAATCACATGTACTTTTAAATCTGGAATTGCTTCTGCTAACTTAGGTACACAATAATTTAAAGCCTCAAAATCACGCATATGTTGTCCCACAAATAACAATATAGGCTGATTATACACTTTATGTAATGTTGGTACAAAAAACGTACTATCTACTCCATGTGGAATATACTTTACTTGAGGAATTTTAAAACGCTCTTTTATATAATTGACCTGATTTTCTCCAACACAAACAGCACCATCTAAACGACTAATATAATTAGTGTTATGAATTAGAGTGTCTAAAGTTTTTGGTGGTTTATGAAACGTTGCACAAAATCTAGTGTTTTTAAATACGCTTCCATACCGCACAATGTATCGAATATCGCGTTCACCATTTAAATAATGAACAGTCGTAGGCTCTTGTTTATCTCTATTTTTTAATGATTTAAAGAGCGCATATTCTTTAAAAACGCTTCCTGCATCATATATACCAGCTTGCTTTTTAGCCATTTTAGCCCATTGTTTTGCCGCTATAAATGGTAAATTTTGATCTCCATTTACCGAGGCAGAACCTATATAGTAATCTACCAACCTACTATAACCCGAGTTTTTAGCATGGTGTTTAGATCTGTGATGTATAAATAGCGTATGACCCAATAGTTAATTTATTTTATGGTTTAACATAAGTTCCAAAATACGCTTTACATTTTTAACAGGGTGTACATGGGTTTCAAAATAAACTCTGGCATTTTTAGAAAGAAGTTTTACTTTTTTTGGATTCTTCAATAATTCCTTACATATTTCAACACAATGTTCTGGAGAATCAAAATAAATTATATTTTTTCCATTCTCTAAAGGCACAGGTAACTCGGTTTCAAATCTTTCTGCGACTATGCATTTTCCTTGTGATAAATATTCTGACAATTTTCGAGCAGGTGAATTTTGAAGTCCTTTGGTATAAATACAGATACTAGATTTCTTGATTTGTGCAATATAGGAGACAGGGTCTGTTGGTAAGGTGGTTAAACAATCTTTGTAATAAGTATTAGAAATTTCTCCTGGCACAATACCTCCCAAATAAAAATCATTTAATTGATTTTTTAATAATCTAATTAATGAGCTTCTCTCTCTATGAATAATTTTAACATTTTCATCATGTATTTGTGGGAAACAACGAACTTGATAAAACACATTCAATTCTGTTGATTCAGGTGTTTTTTCTAATAAATCAATTGACCTTCCGCGGGTAACGTATTCGATATGGCGAGAAGTATGGCTTATAACATTTCGAATTCTTTTAATCAAATTCCTATCTAACTTCAGCTGCAGATTCAAATTAGCAAAAAAATATGATAATTTTAGAAGCCCCCAAAACTTCCGACTTGAACCTTGAACTCCCAAAGTCAAGCCCATTGGGTAAATCTTATTTTTAAATTCAGATTCCAAGCAATCGATATCTTTCGACACATAATTCCTCTTAAAAATAAAATCACAATTTTCTAATGCATATTGTGAAAAAAAATGCGAAATATCATACAAATCCCCTGCAAAAAAAAACTCTTTACTCAAGTAGTGATCAATAAGTTTATAAAAAGACGTTTTTTGTTGTGGGTGATTACTAATTAACGACTTACCCGTTTCTGTACTTATCCGTCCTACCTTCTTGGAAATATCAATTTTTAATTCACACCTTATCAATCCCATATTTTCAAGTTCAAATAAGCCTGTTTGCATATATGACGAATGATTTAAATCTTGTGGAGTATATATTATTACAGTATATCTTGGTTTCATTTAAAATTTTTCTAATGCAAATTTAACTGAATCCTCTAAGCAATGGGCGGTATAATCTAAACTCCAATGCTGCATAACGTCTAACACCGCACTACGACTCATGTCATCTAATACTTTCTTATTTACTAATAAATTATAAACCTGTTGACTATAATTAACGTCCTCGCACAATACTCCTGTAACGTTATTAGTCACAATTTCATCTGGGCCACCTGAGCCTCGAAAAGCTACTACAGGTGTACCACATCCCATAGCTTCGACCATAACCATACCGAAAGACTCATGTTTGCTAGGCATTAAAAGTAATGTGGCGCTTTGATAATAAGGTATTAAATTCTCCTGTTTTAGTGGACCTTTAAAATGTATTTGAGATTCTAATCCTAGGCTTCGTACTTTTTCTTGTAATTCTTTATGATATTCAGTATCACTTATAGGACCTATAATAGTCAAGTTTACTCCCGTTACTCCTTTTTTATTCAGATACACGAGTGAATCTATGGCACACTCTATTTGCTTTAATCGTGAAATACGTCCCACATATAACAAGCTAGATTTTTCTTTTACGTTAAACCGGGGTTTAAACAAGCTCGTATCCACACCTAATGGCATCACTTTTATTTCTAAATCCCTAAATCCATTAGTTTGTTTTAAAATATCTTTTTGAACCTGTGTATGTACAATAATGTGATTGGCATTGTTATAATAATTTAAAACGTCTTTTGAGTTTCCCATGTGCATACCTCCTATCATAGCGATATACGGTTTATTTTGCTTTTTTAATAAAGCTGCTAAATTAAAACAGTAGGCACTGCCGTGTCCTGACATATTTATAATCGTAAGTGTTGAAGGCATAACACTAGTGTATAAATAATTAAATATTGAATGTTGTTTTTTCCAAGCATGTCGCTTTTTTAATATAGGCCAACTGACAGGCCAAAAACGTTTTTTAACACCTTTTATCGTTTTAGCATAAGGAAAAAATGAACTCGTAAAATAATCTATTGCGACACCATAGCCTTTTCTTTGTAAACCACGCAAAGCATTTTCATGTGGCTTACTATGAAAGTAGTATAAATCTGTAGGTTTTAAACCCACGGATTTAGCTGAAAAAGGATGTAGTAGAGAAATGGTTTCTTTCAAACTATTCTAATCTTAAAGGAGTTATTATTTTATATTTTTTATAAGTATTAATCTTTGAAAGTAATTTCAATCTTAATTTTGATGGTTTCTTTAAAATAATATCATCATTATATTGATTTAAAATATTTTTACTTAAAATATACTTTTCATATAATTTTATATCTAGCTGATTGTTTTGTTCTGCTTTATAATATTGTTTTTCAGACAAATCATTAAGATTCAAATAATTTTTATTAAATTTTCTTACATTTTTTTGATTTATACTTCCTATCAATTTTACATGTAATACATCTTGAAGATAATTTAAAGATTTATTATACCTGTTTACATCTCCTATAAATTCGTAATTATCTAAAAGGGTTATAGCATAATTTATGTCTCCATCTACCCCTGATATTTTTTTTGTTATGAAATTACTATAAAAATTTATTTCCAAAAAATCATCAATAGAGGTCACCCATCCTCTCTCTGCCATATGATTATATTGTGATAAATATCGCTCTAAAGGATCTCTAAAAAAAGTTATCCTTTTTGACTGTGGTAAAAAATCAAAATAAGGACGCACACTATGTCCTCCTATACCTTGAGGGCAATAATTCATGATTTTATGATACTGTATACTCGTTAAGTCATTACGTGTTTCATTTCCTCCGTATTTATTTTTGGTTACATGAAAATAACGAGGATAGGTTAAACTTAAAACTTCATTAAAGGAAGTCCCCCCACATTTTTCAATATGTGTAAATAAAAACATATTTAATCTATTCTTAATTTTCGTTTAACTCGTTTTATAAAACTTTTCCTTTTCAGTTTTTTTCGTCTTCTTTTTTCTTTTATCCAATACCCATTAAAAACGTTCTTAAAAATGTTTAAAAAGTGTTGCCATTCAGTATGCAAATGATAATGCAGACCGGTGTACGAAATATAAAAGTTGGTTTGAATACCTTCAAACTGAACATCGTTATATTTTATAGTACGTTTCCAATTAATAAAATGTAAATACATCACTTCATTTACTGGTTGTCCTTTTTTCAGTTTTAATATTGCACCATCCTTCCAAAGCCATTTATCTAAATAATATTCTTGGTGAGAGTCGTGTCCATTTTCTTGATTACAAAGTATGAAAGGCCAATATACTTTTAAGTTCATCGATTTGAACACTTCATCTTCCTTTATAAAATTAGAAAGAACTATTTCATCTGTCCATTTAAATTCAGGAACTTCAAATAGGGTTTTATAATCAGGCAACTGCTTATACAATGCATTTATTTCTGGGGTATTTCTAAATAAATTAAAATGTCCTGAAATAGCCTCTTTTCGACTAGAAATAATATCGTATTGTTCCAATATATCTTGCGTCATAAACTTCCGAATATTACCCCATATAATATCCATATCACAGAAGCCCCAAAAATCGTAATCACTAACTTGCTTCGCAAATATATCTGCATAAGCGGGCTTGAGATCACAAAATTTACGCGGACTTAATGGAACCTTTGCACCTACAACGTCATTAACATGTTTATTTAAGTCTGCTAAAGTCGTAGAAAAAAATGTAATATTTGCCGGATAAGCCTTTGGAAGTACACAATCCGTAGGACAAAACCATTGAATTGTAGGGTTGGCTTCACACGACTTTAAAAATGCATCGAACCAAAGTGGCCAATTGCCGAAATAAGGAATAATTAAGAGGATTGATGTCATTTTATATTCAGAGATGATTTTATCATTTTTTTTAAAAAACTCTTAAACGATTGTTGCTCATAATTTTTTAAATAGTAAGGCAATAAAAACAAATACTCTTTAAGTGTCATGTTTTCTCTGTGCTTAATTTCATTTTCATATTTATGCAAAACCCTAATGGATTGCTTTTTATTAAATATGTCCAATTTATTAGTAATTAAATATTTATAATACTCCAAATTTGCCTTTCTTTTTGCATCAGCGTATAGGGTACTTCCTGTTATACTTTGCGCTGAACATATTACAGACACCACCGCATCATTGATAGAATAAATTGGGCCATTTTCAGTAAACTCAATCCATGCACGGTTATCTGAATGCCATGCTAAAGGGTAGTCAAAAAAGCCGTATTTCTCATAAATTTTTCTCGTAAAAGCATATTCTGATAATGTACTCGTTGTTGCACCAGTTATTCTTCTGTAATACGAGTCTGCAGCGGTTTCCAATTCAGGATTATATTGCACTGCTGCAATACTATTTTGATCATTAAAAATATTCTCTTTAGCAAATCTTACTACATTTGATTTACCACTAAAATTATCAACGTTTTTATAAAAACATGCTATAAGATTAGTACTGTAATAATCATCATCACCCAAAATCATAATCCATTCTTCATCTGCTGATAATTCTATACACCTTTTCCACTGTTGAGTTAGTGAGGTTTTTCCTAGATTATTTTTAAATCTCTTATATTTTATTCTGAACTTATCATTATACTCCTCTATTAAATCTTTAGGATCATCAGGGCTCGCATCATCACCAATATAAACATTAAACCTTTTATCAGTTTGATTAGCTAAAGATTCTAATGCTTTTCTAAAAAACAGTCTTTTATAATAGGGAATAACTATAGCTATCACTTGTATTTAAATTTTAAAAGAATAAATTTCACTCTATGTTCTTCTTTTTCAGGAACGAAATTAACAAATAAATAAAAATTCATATCACGGAACTAAATAATATTTAAGAATTCTAAAAAAACGAAATGTGCAATCTACATTCATCATAGCTTATTGCGTTACACTTTGCTCTTCTCACTTCCAAAACCTCATTACCTAAAAAACCAATATCCTCTACCAAAAAAAGTATAAGACCAAAGTCCTAGATAGCTTTTAATGACACCTATATAATCTCGATTAGCTTTCTGAGTTTGTATTAAATCTTGTGCTAAACTATGCTTAGAAGCATCGTTTCTAGAAAATGCCAATTTCACAAAATGTTTTCGACGGTCTAAAATAAGTTGTTTTAAAACGAGGACACCAGCTGGATAATGTTTGGCTAACAACTCTAAATGTTTATATCGCGTATTAAAATCGGAGGCAATCATGTGTAGATTTAACTTAGCCAATTCTTTTTGCAAGGACTGATTATGAACACGATAGTTTATTTGAGCTTTTTTTAGAAACACAATATTTGGATTTTGATACAACATGCGTAAATTAAAATCCCAATCTTGAATAATGGGTAAATCTTCATCAAATAATAATTCTTGTTGCACTAAAAAACTACGTTTCCAAGTAGGGCCATCGGTGTAAAACGCAACTTCCCCTACTAAATAGGCCGGAATTAGGGGGTCTTTCTCTATAGTATTCATCCCTAAATATTGCTTTGTATCACCATCAAATCTAGCCATCGGACTAATCACAACATCAGTATCAGTTTCAAAAGCAGCACTAATGGTTTTAATGGCATCTGGCAGATACAAATCATCACTATCAAACCAATTCACATATTCACCCTTACTCAATTCAAATCCATAATTGCGACAAGTATTTCCACCCTTAGGTCGATCTTTAGGTCTGTGGTGATATTGAATTCTTGAATCTTGTTGACAATAGTTAGCCAATAGTTGGTCGGTATGATCCGTACTCCCATCATCTACAACAATACACTCCCAATTTTGGTATGTTTGTTCTATAATGGAATCTAATGTTTCTCCGATTATATGAGCCCGATTGAATGTGGGTATGATAATAGAAACAAGTGGTTGTTTTGGCATAATTATAAATTTTTAAAGTACTTTTTCTGTCAGTATATTTATATAAGAAGAACGTATGCCTTCATTCTCTTTTTTCTAGATTAATTTAAAAATTCACTTAAATTAAAAATTATATATAATGTGAACCAGGTAATACATTATTAGTTCTACTTTTAATAATTAAAGGCTTCATTGCCTTTAAAAGCAATAATTCTTTCTTAAAACCATTTGCCTTGGAGAACTTCAATTGTAATTGCAATTTTAGTATTGTTTTTCGTAGTCTATTCTCTCTTGGTTCAATTTGCATATCTGCATTAACATTCGCATATTTTTTTTTATAAAATTTTGCTCTATTATTATAATATGCATCACTAAATTCAAGAGGTTTTATTTGTTTTCGATCTTCACGGTCATGAATAACATAAGACTTAGGTAAAACACCTATTTTTAAACCATGATACAATACTCGCTGACAGTAATTGTCATCTTCTCCATAATGAAAAAACAAAGGATCAAAACCTCCAACAGTTTCTAAACATTCCCGAGAAAGCAACCAAGCTGCTGCATTTACAAAAGGCACATCGTAGGCTTCCGCTAAAGTATTGCCAAGTACAAAATCCGAATAAAACTGATCTGTATATTCTTTGAGCATAAAGTTAGAAAAATTTTTATCTAACTTTTTTTGATTTCCTGCAATATGTATAGGGCTTAACACACCATACTCTGGTTTCTTTTTCTGAAATGCAACCAAATCATCTAAAGCTTTATTTACAATATATGCATCCTGATTCAATAAAAACACATGCTCCGCTCCTTGGTCTAAAGCACAACGAATGCCTAAATTATTTGCTTGCCCAAAGCCTAAATTTTGGTCTTGTTTAAATAAAGTGACATCAGGATAGTTAGTCTCGATAAAGGAAACCGTATCGTCTGTGGAAGCATTATCTACAACAACTACCGCATAGTTAACACAACTATCCAAACACATCTTTAACCATGGCATGCCATTATAAGTGACAATTATAATATATATACTATTTACCATGTAACTTTGATTTTATCTTAAACAGAAAATTAATCAATTTATATTCTTTCTTTAACAACCTTTTGCGAGCGTTAGCATTTAAACACCAAAAATACTCTCGTAAGAGAATTCTATTATATGTCTTATAATCACTAATATTACTATGGCTATTAACATTAGTGGCTTGGTTATGATGTAACCTAAACTTAACTAAATTTTCGTTTATAATAGCTATATCCTGTTTTTTTAATAGACGATAACAAAACTCATAATCTAATATTTGCTTTAAATCCTCTCTATAAAAACCTATTATGTCTGTAATACTTTTCCTAAATAAAACAGCACTCGGTTCTCCTATTTTATTCTTTATCGGTGGTTTTAAAAATTCATTAGATTTAAATAGAGAACGATCTATAATCTGTACATTTTTATTAATTTTAAAATGAAGCCCTCTTTGTAAGTCACCATATTTTTCTATCCATAGTTTTGTTGCATCACTGGTTAAATCTTGTTCAACAATAAACTTCCGTTTAGAAGCAACCATACCCAACTTAGGATTTTGTTCTAGAATATTGACCATCTGCTCTATACAACTAGGTATCAACACATCATCCTGAAATAAAAACTTTATGTAATCTCCCTTTGCTTTTTTTATACAATTATTCCAATTAGCTCCGATACCATTAGGCTCATGATGGTAAACAGAAATGGGAATGCTTGTCTTAAACTTATAAGTTTCTATAATTTTTAATGTTCCATCTATTGAAGCATCATCCGAAACTATAATTTCTAAATTGCCATAAGTTTGACAAATAGCAGAATCCATTGCTTCTGCTATAAATTTAACACCATTATAAGTAGGGATGCAAATGGAAACTTTAGGATTCAAAGTGATTTTAACTTTTTAAAGACTTTTCTAATTACCGATGTTGATAGTTCTCTTTTCAAATATTTATTTTCCAAGTACACTTTTTGATAAGCATGAATATACAATTCAGAATGCTTTTGTTGGATGTAATTTATGTTTTCTAGCGCCATATTGTCGCTAAACGACCTAATCATTGAGCTACCAGATACTCTATAATCAAAAGTGATTTTATTTAAATACATAAATTCAAAATCAGTTTTCATAATACATAACCAAAAATCCCAATCTTCATGACCTTGGTGGGGTAAATTCTCTTCATAACCGCCAATACTATCAAACAGAGATTTCCGGACTACAGCACACGCATCTATAAAATTATGATTCAACATTTTGTAATGGTCAAAAGCACCCACATTCCAAATTCCTGTTTTCTCCCCAAAATACATAGCATTTCCATAGACGACTCCTATTTGGTTTTGGGAATCCAATACATCAATTGCCATGTTCACAAATTCTGGCCGTACCATATTGTCGGAATCTAAAGGTAAAACATAGGTCCCAGATGCTTTTTTTAATCCATAGTTTCTAGCACTACCTAAACCACCGTTTGTTTTTTTATAATATTTAAATCTATCATCTTTTTCTACCCATTCTAAAGCAACCGCTTCTAAATTGTCAGGAGAACCATCATTAACCATAATTGCTTCCCATGCTTCATAATCTTGATCAAAAACAGATTGCAAGGTCTCATTAAGTGTACGTTCACTATTATAACAAGGAATAATTATACTTACTTTAGGATGCATTCTGTCTAAAATTTTAAATGAAGATATCTATTATAAAACTTTTGAAACCAAGGTCTATTTGGAAATTTCAATTTACTTATTCTATAAGTCACTTCTTTTATTTTTAATGATGCTATTTGTTTTTCTTCCGAATTCAATGCTGGGAAAATAGCTTTATAAAAATTCAGATAATTTTGTTGCTTCTTCAATGCACTTATACCAGAATAAACCCCATTATCATGTATTCGATATACACTCATCACTTCATCAATACATTGTATGTCTTTGTCTTCAGAAACCAACTTATAAATCCCCAAATCACCAAATGGTAATTTATGAAACCAGTTTGGAAATTCAAAATGCAACGGTTTTCTAAAAGCAACACTACACGTCGCAATGAAATTATAATGTTTTAAAAGTTCAATATACTTGAAGGAATTATTATAAAATGGCTTTGGAATATCGTGCATACTAAACACTTCATTTTTCAACAATTGTGCTCTTGTAAAACAAATATTAACATCTTGGTTATTTTCTAAAAAATCAACCTGTTTTTGTAACTTTAATGGGTCTGTCCAATAATCGTCGCCTTCGCAGAGGGCTATGTATTTGCCTTTGGCCGAGTACAGATTATATAACATATTAAATCTCCCAGAAGGACGGCCATTTATTGCTATATTATTCATTCTTTTATGCGCTATAAATCTAATTCTATTTGCATACTGTTTCGCATATTTTAAACAAATTTCTGTAGTTCCATCTTTACTATCATCATCTCCTAATATAATTTCAAAGTCAAAATTTGTTTTTTGATTTAAAATTCCCTCTAAGCATTCCTCTATAAATTTTGCGTGCTGATAGGTCTGTACACAAACACTAACTAAAGTATTTGAGCCAACTGCATTGGTATATTTTTTTACCTCCTCTTTTTGATATATAGTTTTAAAACTTTTAAAATCCATAACTTAACCTATCTGGTTTCAAAATATGATTTTAACTCTTTAAAAAGATCATCATTTATTTTTGCAACATCTCCGTTATTGAAAGAACTCTGAGTATTATCTGTATCAATTGCTGCACCTTTTTTATTTAATGTATTAATTAGATCGTTAGGTTTTTTACAAAAATCATTATAACTAATGGTTGTATAGTCTTCAGCATCCATTTTTAATAAATCTGCTTCTATAGATACATTATTTTCAATAACCTGCTCTATAACTTGTTCGGCTGGTTTTAATTTTTTGATGGTTTGATAATTCGGTGTTTTATAAGAATACCAGTCGTCATAATTTCCGAAAAAGCTTTCTCTTGCCAATAGTAATGACTGTGCATTGTAAATTACATCTCTTTTAATATATATAAAGTGGCAATTGGGTATTTTTTCTTTTAACTCATTAAGATTCCAATTTAAGTTCATAGCTTTCATTAAAAGCGGCTTATTTGCTGCAGCTTCTAAGGCATGTAATTCTTGTAAAAAGGTTTTCCAATCCACTTCATCCAATTCGCTTAAACTTAACTTTTGAGTTGCTCCAAACTTAAAAAATCGATTCCAAAAATACCAAAATTCATGTGGTTGCAATGGACCTTTTGTTTTTCCTAAAGTCGATTTAAATGATTTCTCTTCTTTATGTTCTTTAGAAAATATTTCGCCTTTATGATCAAAATCTATTAGAGCTTGTTGTATTCTATAACCTATATATGGTGCATAATAAAACCTTGACAAAAAATTGGTAGGATAACAAAAGTAGCTTGTATTAGCCAAAAATTGATATAATATTGTAGAACCACTTCTGGCACAGCCTACAATTAAATACACCTTCTTTGCTGGAACAGTGTAATCCTTTAATACTTTAGCTTCAGAAAAACCTAAAAGACTCTCTAATTCCGGGAAAATTTGTTCTAAAGATGTATTTTTTTTATGATCTTTTTTTCTTGTTTTATCTTCCATTATTAGTTGACTAAATACATGTTTATTGAATTCTACTTTTTATAGCCTGACTCACTCTTTTCAGGTCTTCTATTGTATATCTATGGTCTATAGGCAAAGGCAATAATTGTGTACTTATTTTTGTTTCGAATTCAAAGTTTAAGCTATCTAATCTTGCTGTAGTATCTAACCAATAATTGGGCAGATAAATTTTTTCATTGTATAATTCTTCTTTTTTAATAGGTCTATCTAACAAAAGTGGATAACAAAAACAATCAATTTCATCATCAGCAATCATTATATTATTAAAAGAATTAAATTCTTCACGAAAAAAATTAAAATTTCTATTTCTAATCGCTCTAATCTCTTTATAATTTAATGTTTGCAATATTTTTTCAGATAGTATAGAAATTCCCTTTATTTCTGAATTCAAAGATTTTTCATATTCTGAAAATTCTGAATAAGCTAGATCTTGAAAACCTAATAAACTATGTGTATTGTGATTAATAGAAACTTTAATATTTCTATTTATAAGTTGATTAATTTTATATTTTTTTGGAATATATAAAAAGGCCCCATCAGGAACTCCAAAATACTTTCTTGCTGTTGTAAATGAAATGCTATTAGCATTTAACTGTTTTTTATAAAAAGAATGCGAATTATCAATTATTAATCTACTGCTATATTTGCTAATTAGTGACGTAGTATATTCGGATTTAACTCCGAAAAAATCACAATAAACAATTATTTCATCCGTATCTAATTCTGGTAAACTCTTTATCTCTAATTGATTATCAATTTCATAAAACTCAAATTCTATATCTAGAAGAGTCATAGGTTCGTATAAAGCATCACAACAATAATAGGGAACATAAACCTTAGAAGGTTTAAGGGCTTGTAATACATAATTTAAACATGCTCTACCCGTTGATAACTTAATGGCATCGTCATGATATAACGAATCTCCTTTCGCTATTTCTAATTCAAAAAATCCCCCTATCCTCTTCATTTCTTTAACTCCTTTAAACCTTCTTCTAACAATTCTGCTAGATTATCTAACTCTACTTTATTTATGTCTTGGTGAATAGGTAAATTAAGTATATTATTAGATAAATAATATGTGTTTGAATATTTATCTTTAGAGATTGGATTTATTAAACGATAATATAATGCAATAAGTGTAATATTTTTTTCAATCATCCAGAAGTATAATTTTTCTCTTAAATTATTATTTACAGTAATTGGATAATTATGAGGAATATCTTCTAAAGCTAAACTCATTAAAGGCTTGATACCTTCAATATTTTTTATTAATTTGTCTAAATATTTATAATTTTCTATACGCTTGTCCGCAATAGCCTTTACGTCATATTTTATAACTTGTGAAGAATAGTTTACATCCAAAGTAATTCCAGAAAACAGCAGGTTAATATTTTCATTATTCTTAATTACCATTCCCCCTTTTTTCATTGGAAAAAATTTATGTAATGAATAAAACACGAAATCACCATAAGTACCACACCTAGAATAACTATATAAATTATAGTTGTATAAATGAGCACAATCCTCAACTATAATTATCTTATTTTCTTTACAGATTTTTACAATTTCTTCAATATTTTTTATTTTGAAACCAAAATAATGAACTAATAAAACTAAACCATATTCACCATTCTCTAATTTAGAAGTAATCTTATCCAAAGGAACTGATAAATCATTATTCAAGTCATAAAAATCATAAGAAACCTTAGAATTAATTATTGGGTCAAATATTCCCGAGCCTTCTCTTTCTGTAACACCAATATATGAAGGTAATAATACCTTATTAGACAAATTTGATGATTCCAAAATAGCATTCCATCCTTCTCTGGCAGAATTAAAATAATATAATTCTTTTTGAAAATTTTTTACATTTTCAGCTGATTTACTTATCATTAATCTATCAGTTTTATTTGAGTTAACATTTCCATTATACTTTTTTTATCAACAAACATTAAAACATCTATTATAGACAAAAATGGTTCAAATTCATTTGAAAATTGTTTGTAAGAAATAGGCTCAATCTCTAAAAACTTAAGAACAACATTATCATTAGTATATTTTTCTTTATTAAAAAAATCTTTACCTCCAATAGGATTGTAATAAGTTTTCGCATCTATGGCTTTGCATATATTTAAAGCCCATTCATCAGGATGGTTTGCTGCTTCAATTTCTACATCCATTTTAGACCAAATTTTTATCGGTGTAGAAATCTCTAGATATTCAGAAATTATAGTTAGTGCCTTAGCATTTAAACTAGTAATATCATAATATTCATCTTCAAATATCCGATCTAACAATAAAATAGTATTATTATAATATGGAGCTTTCTTTTTATAATGTTGTAATTGTGCATAAATCTTCTGCTTCCATTGTAATGAGTTATTTATTAAAATATGATTTATCACCGCATCCCTTTTGTGCTTTACTAAAGGAACTTTAATATAAATAGGCTCTCCTTTTAAGGATAAAATTCTATTTCGTTCAATCCAACCATGTCTAATATATTGTGGCGTATCAAATAAAATAAACAAATCTGTATGCTTAAGTAAAGCAAAATAACCCAAATAAGGCAAAAAATAAGGTTGCATAATAGCTACTTTCACAGTTCTTCTATTACTATAGTTAATATTCTATTTACATCTGAGATAGTTAAACCAGGATACATAGGTAAACATAATACTCTTGGTGCAATCGATTCAGATTCTGGACATTTTACATTGTTTACATACTCTAGTGTATTTAAACTCGGATAAAAATAGCGTCTTGGAAAAATTTGAGCAGAGTTCAAAGCATCTTTTACTCTTAATAACTGTTCTTCACTTTTAAATATTACTGGAAAATAGCTAAAATTCCATTCAGTTTCAGAACGTAATTTCAGCAACTGTAACTCCGTATCTTTAAAAGCTTCATTATAAATCTCACAGATAGTTCTTCGAGCATTAATAATCTTTTTCATATAGGGTAAAACGGCCAGTCCCATTGCCCCTTGTAACTCGCTCATTTTAGCATTAATTCCTATACTTTGAAATGCTTCTGGACCATCATGTCCAAAATTATGCATTGCAAAAAAAGTATTATATAATTCTTTGTCTTTAGTAAAAACAGCACCACCCTCACCTGTATGAAAGACTTTAGTTGCGTGAAAACTACAAGTACTTGCGTCTCCATAGTTAAATAGCGATTGTCCTTTATATGCAACTCCAAAACAATGTGCTGCATCATAAATCACTTTTAAATCATGTTTTTTGGCAATGGCTTCTATGGCTTCTACGTGACACGGGTTCCCAAATACATGAGTCGCTAAAATCGCAGTTGTACTAGAGGTAATTGCTTCTTCTAATTTCGTTTCGTCTATGGTAAGATATTCTGGGTGAATATCTACAAACACAGGTTCACAACCTTCCCATGCTATACTAGATGCAGTAGCAACATAACTAAATGGAGTCGTTATAATTTCACCAGATAAATCCATTGCTTTTATTGCAATTTGTAAAGGTAACGTGCCGTTAGTCATTGCAATAACATTTGGCACGTTCAATAATTCTTTTAACTTATCTTCTAGTTCTTTCACCAAAACCCCACGGTTAGTCATCCATCCTGTATCCCAAGCACGTTTTAAAATTGCTTGATACTCAGATTGCTCTGGTAAAAATGTTTTGGTGACGTTAATCATATAGATTAAAGGGTTTTCTTAAAAAAATTATAGCCAGGTATTTTTCTAAACGTATTCGTAATTTTATCTATTTTTTTAGAAATTTTGATAAGTTCTCTATGCTGCTTTTTTTCCAAATGATTTAATCTTTCCGACAATTGAGCTAAATCTCTAAATAAGATTTTGGTATTCGCATTTAAATCTTCTTTGTTGTACCAATATGCTGATGGTTCTTTAATTTCAAATGACAAATTATCTGACAAATTTAAGTCAGCCATTAATTTCATAAAATTATCAAATCTATGTTTGTATAAATTATTGAATTCAGAATAATCAGCTTGATCAAAAATATCTTGAATAGACAAATTTCCAATATCCTCATATTTTATATAAGGTATTTTATAAAACTCAGCAATCTCTTCTACCCTTACGTCTCTAGCAATCATTACTGCAG
The DNA here is from genome assembly GCF_013403915.1 of Winogradskyella pacifica. Lineage (GTDB taxonomy): Bacteria > Bacteroidota > Bacteroidia > Flavobacteriales > Flavobacteriaceae > Winogradskyella > Winogradskyella pacifica. The sequence continues at coordinate 29,684 of NZ_JABFDI010000006.1, read as the reverse complement.
GAATCCCTTGTATTAAAGCTGCAACACAGCCATGTAATCTGGCTCCTAAAACAAAATCATGTTTTGCTACTTCTGCATACCATTCGTCAAATGTATGGACAAACATTCCTCTAGATTTAATTTGAGTTAAAGCATTTTCCCCATTCTTATGTAATTTATAATTTCCAAGTTCTGCCTTTTTTACAACTTGCTCATTATCCACAGCTTCAACAAACACAACTTCATCTAAAAAATCTTGTCCTAAAATTTTTACATCGTTTAATAAACTCTCATTTAAATCTGCCATTGTTCTGTGATAAACAACTAGGGGATTTTTAAAAGTTTTCTTCTTTTCAATTTTCAAATCTCTATTTAAAGGAGCAAATAAAGTTGGACAACCAAAATTAACAATATTTTCAGGATCAAAGCCTGATTTCAGAAGTACAGAAGCTGTATGCGGACCTCTCACACCTAAATAACCAGAAGATTCCACTACATAATTTAATAAGTCTTTTAAAGAATGGTGGATGTCATTAACCATTGAGCTACCCGCAGAATAATCTTGAATCCCTAACGAAAATGCTACTGTCTTTATTTTTAAATCTTTAACAAAATCAGTATATAAAGATACATCTCTCCAATTAGTGACATGAGTTGCAAAGGCTACTACACATAAATCATATGTATTTCTATAGTCTTCTATTTTTGAAAAATCATCAATATAATCTGCATTAAAAAAATCTATTAAAGTCCTAGAAATCAAACTAGCTCCATGATTACTCGCATATCTTGTATTTTCAGAACTCCATAAAGCATGATTAGAAATATCATAATTATATTCTGGCCCAAGACCTATCACCATTGTTTTCATTATACTTATTTTTTAATAATTTTTATATATTATTTATTGAGCCATTTCATATTTAGACTTCAGCAAGAAAGGAGCCCAAATTTCATCTTTTTGAAGCACTTGAAATACCAGTAAATTATTAACTCTTAATATGGGTTCTTTTCTCTTGTCCGCAAGTACTGTTATATTTATTGAGTATATACCTTTGGATAGGTTTATTCCCTCATGCTCAACAGTAAATAATAAATCTCTTCCTTCCATACTTAATTCATTAGAGTTTCTAACAAACATAGCCACTGGCCTTTGCTCCTTATCCATGATAAAAATTGAAATTTGAGGCACCCCAATTTCCTTTATTGCTTTAAATTTAAAATACAGTTTTAAATTATCACCCCAACTAATTTGTGGGATACCTTCTAGAATACTTTCAGGTTTTAGTAATTCAATTTTTTCTAATATTATAGAGTCATCAGTAAAAACGACCCCACTTTCATTGTTAGCAAAACGGTTATAATATAAATCAATGGCGCGACTTACATCTGGACCTTGAAATTTTACCTCGCCTCTATCCATTAAGATTATTTGACTGCAAATTCGAGACACCATAGGCATACTATGAGATACAAAAATCACAGCCGTATGTGGCAGAATAGTATCAATGGTTTTAAAACATTTTAACACAAACCCTAAGTCCCCAACCGCCAATACTTCATCTATAATTAACACATCAGGTTCCATTTGAGCTGCTATAGCAAACCCCAAACGCACTTTCATACCAGAACTGTAATGTTGTACAGGCATGTCTATAAATTCTTCAAGCTCTGCAAAGGCAATAATTGTTTCTAACTTACTATCTATTTCTTTACGGCTAAAACCTAAAATAGCTCCATTATTATAAATGTTTTCGCGCCCGCTAAGGATAGGGTTAAAACCAGCACCTAATTCTATAAGTGCACCTACTCGCCCTTTTATAGTTACTTTACCTGCATCAGGATTAATAAGTCCGTTAAGTATTTTTAATAAGGTACTCTTACCAGCACCATTATGCCCAATTAAGCCTAAACATTCACCTCGTCTCAACTCAAAACTAATATCTTTAACCGCCCAAAACTCCTTAGGCCGCAATAATCGGTCTTCACTAGAGCCAGAGACTCCACTCACCAAATCTTTTAGTCCATACCAAAGGCTAGTTTTAAGATCTTTGCAAAACTTTTTACTCAAACCCTCTACCTTTACAAGGACAGCATCATCAGCTATTATTTCATTTTTATCAGACATGTAATGTTTTGGTCTTTCTTTCTAAATTCTTTATCTTAAACGCTAAACTTTTTTTACTTCAATAAGCTCTTCCCTTATTTTTAAGGAAAGGTGAATTTGTTTTCCATCAAAGAAAACAAAGACGGAAGGGTTTTCTTCCTACTTCCTACTTTACACTTTTTACTAACGACTCTCAACCAACTACGCACTCAACCGCTCCACAATAATAGGAATTGAAATACGATAAATAATCAACCCTAAAAATAAAAACGGAATACAAATAGCAAGTACCACCAAAAAATAATTGAGATACTCTGGTGTAAACCCTACAACCAAATCTCTAGCCGTTAATAGAATCGGTGTTATAGGATTCCAAGTCATTATTGTTTTCATAATGCCAGTTTTAGGAATCGCATAAACAACAGGAGTCACATACATTAAAAACTGCATGCTAAACGTTATAATTTTACCAATATCTTTATATAATAGCCCTAAAGGAGTTAAAAACAAGCCCACAGTGGTTCCAAAAATAATAGCACCCAAAATAGCTATTGGGAACAACAGTAAACTCCATTGCAAACCAACACCATAAATAATAACAAATACAACTAGTATTAGTATTTTAATAGACGTGTCAAATAACAATTTATAAATACCAGAGAGCAATAAGGCCTCTTTAGGAAAATTAATTTTAGTTAAAATACCCTTCGCCGCTTGTGTACTCGTCATCGGAGAATTGATAGAAGCCACAATTATAGACCAAATTAAGGTTCCAGAAAACGCATACACAGGGTACGGAATCCCAGTATCAGACAATTTAATAGTACCACTACTATTCAAGAAAATCCACACAGCAGCAGTGGTTAACGGCATAATAAAAGCCCAAACAATACCCAAATAAGATTGGCGGTACATGGCTTTGATATCTCGTTCTGCTAATTGCCGTGCTAAAAACCGTGATTGAAACATATCGCTTAAGCTCGCTTTTAAAAGCGTGCCAAATTTTATGGTTCTTTGTTTTTGATAAACTCGAGTTTCTAAGGCCATGTATAGTTACAAATATTAAGGAAAACATCCTTTTTTTCAATAGGGCTAATATACTAATTCCATTAAGAATCTAAAACAAGGCCGCTAGAATAAAATATGATTTTAACGTGTTGTGATTTATGATAAAATCAAACCCACCGTCTAAACGGTCTTCGGCGGTTCAGCCACCTCCCTTTGACTAAAAAGAGGAGCACATATAGTAAACTAAGGTGAGTGAGTTAAACGACAAACTCTCTGGTTCAAAATTATAAAGTAAACCACCAACCACAACTCTCCTCTTTTTTGTAAAGAAGTACAAATAATTAAAGAAGCAAAATACAGAAAACAATGTCTAAAAGGACAATTTAAGCCAGCTCCCCTCTTTCCTTCAAAGAGGGGAATGAATTTACCGAAGGAACGAAGGTAAAGAAAAGGGGTGTTCAAAAAGTTAAGTTAAACCTCTGAATAAAATTCCTTATTTTTAATTCATGCCAAAACAAAATACCCATACCAAAAAAGCATTACAAGAATACAGAAGGGCATTAAGAAACAACTTAACACCTTCAGAAGCGCAGTTATGGAAACATTTAAAATCAAGACAACTCAGCAATAGAAAATTTCAAAGACAACACAGCATTGGTTATTACATAGTTGATTTCTACTGTGCTGCTGAAAAGTTAATTATAGAATTGGATGGAGAAATTCACAACAATCCAAAAGCACAAGAATACGATAAAAAAAGAACGCAATACTTAGAAAATTTAGGCTACAAAGTCGTTCGTTTTGAAAACAAGATGGTTTTTGATGCGCTTCCATCTGTTTTAGGGGAAATACAAGTTAATTTTAAAACTAAGTAATATGAATATAAAATCAAACCCACCGTCTGAACCTTCTACGGCGGTTCAGCCACCTCCCTTTGACTAAAGGGAGGAGCACATATTGGAGACCAAATTAAATTGTATAAACGACCTAGTTTCTAGTTCAATTTAGAAAAAAAAAAGAATTCTAAATAAAACTAAACACTTACCACAACTCTCCCCGCAGTTTTTAATAAAAGTATAATCCCGAAGTCAATGTCAAGAAAAAGTACCTAATCCCGCTCCCCTCTTTTTTTTCAAAGATGTTTAAATAATCAAAAAAGTAAAATCCAGTAAACAATTATAACAGATACCTCCTCAGCCTGCTCCCCTCTTTGAGAAAAGAGGGGTATGAATTCCCGAGGAACGAGATGAAGAAAGGAGTGTTCAACACGCAGAAGAGCGTATATTAAGAATCAAACGAATCCCAAGTAATCTTCAAACCTTCTCTTACGGTATATTTTGGTTCATACCCTAACAAGTTTTGCGCTTTAGAAATATCTGCTAAAGAATCTCTAACATCACCTTGTCTATTAGGTCCGTAAATAGCTTTTAATTCAGAATTGGCGGCAATGCGTAAAGATTCCCATAAGTAGTTAATAGTAATACGCTCACCACAAGCCACATTAAAGACCTCATTCTTAGCCTCTTTTGATGCGAAAAACCCTTTTACATTAGCCTGAACAACATTATCTATAAATGTAAAGTCTCTGGTTTGCTCACCATCACCATTAATTTTAGAAGGCTCATTATCTTTAAGCGCTTGCATAAATAAAGGAATTACCGCTGCATATGCACCATCCGGACTTTGTTTTGGCCCAAACACATTAAAATAGCGTAAGCCAATAACATCCGTATCATAAGTAGTACCAAAGACATCAGCATACAATTCATTCACATATTTTGTAACGGCATATGGAGATAAAGGCTTACCAATAGTATCCTCTACTTTAGGTAAAGCTTTACTATCACCATACGTTGAGCTAGACGCCGCATAGACCATACGTTTTACCGTTTGACTATCCTTAACCGCAATCATCATATTTAAAAACCCAGAAATATTAACCTCGTTGGTTGTTGCAGGATCGTTAATAGAACGCGGCACAGAACCTAAAGCGGCTTGGTGAGAGACATAATCTATCCCTTCCATCGCTTTTTTACAGGTCTCTAAATCACGAATATCACCTTCTATCAATTCGAAGGCTGGGTTATCCTTAAATTCAGTTAAGTTTTCACGATGACCATTAGAAAAGTTATCTAAAACACGTACTTTCTTAGCCTTATACTTTAATAAGTATTCCGTAAGGTTAGAGCCAATAAAACCTCCACCTCCTGTGATTAAAAAACTTAATTTAGAAAGGTCTGTTGTATGATGTGGGTTTGAATACATTATAGTCTAGCGTCTACGGTGTCTAAAGGAAGTAATGATTTTACATCGAAAACAACACCTGTTTGTGATTTTAGTTTTGTAAGATCTAATTTTAAGAATTGGTTGTGAGAGACCGCTAAAATTACCGCATCGTATTCAGAACTTAATTCAGTGAAATCAGTGATTAAATCTAATTTATACTCATGCTTTACTTCTTCAGCAGAAGCCCATGGATCATAAACATCGACATTAACATCGTATGTTTCTAACTCTTCAATAATATCAATAACTCTAGAGTTTCTAATATCCGGACAGTTCTCTTTAAATGTAATACCTAATACAAGAACTTTAGAACCTTTAATAGTCGCTCCTTTCTTAATCATCATTTTCACAGTTTCGGTAGCCACATAGCTTCCCATACTGTCATTCATCTTACGACCTGCTAAAATAATCTCAGGATCATAACCAGATTCTATCGCTTTTTGAGCCAAATAATAAGGATCGACTCCAATACAATGCCCACCTACTAAACCTGGTGAGAATTTTAAGAAATTCCATTTTGTACCTGCAGCTTCTAATACAGCCTTGGTGTCAATATCCAAAAGTCTAAAGATTTTAGACAATTCATTAACAAAAGCAATATTGATATCACGTTGTGAATTCTCAATCACTTTTGCAGCTTCCGCCACTTTTATCGATGGCGCCATATGAGTACCTGCAACGATGACCTTTTTATAAAGATTATCAACTTTTACCGCTATTTCTGGAGTAGAACCAGAAGTAACTTTCAATATTTTTGTAACCGTATGCTCCTTATCACCTGGATTAATTCGTTCTGGTGAATAACCAGCATAAAAATCTTTATTATAAACGAGTCCAGAAGTTTTCTCTAATACAGGAATACAAATATCTTCTGTTGCTCCTGGATAAACCGTAGACTCATAAACCACGATATCATCTTTAGATAATACTTTTCCAACTGTTTCACTAGCCTTTATTAAAGGAGTAAACACAGGTTTGTTTAAAGCATCTGTAGGCGTGGGCACTGTGATAATATAGTAATTAGCAACGGTTAATGCTTCTATATCATCTGTAATATAAAGACCTTTGCTAGCATTTAAATCTGACGTTAATACCGATTTTAAATGATCATTTTCAACTTCTAAGGTTTTATCTAATCCTGTATTTAATTCACTGATGCGCTGTTTATTAATATCAAAACCAACGACAAAGAATTTTTTTGCAAACTCTACAGCAAGTGGCAAACCAACATAACCTAATCCAATTATTGCAATTTTATCTTCTGAATGATTCATTTGTTTAAAATAGATTTTAAAATAAGTCTCAAATCTAAGTAAAAACTATAATTCTGAACGTATTTTTTATTGATTTTCACCTTATCAACCCATATAATCGTTCTATTGTAGTGTTCTGGGTCATTTTGAAGCTTTAGACGCTGTTCTTCATCTCGGTATTTTAAGGTCGCCGGACCAGTAATTCCTGGTTTGACTTTTAAAATAATGCGATCGTCGCCAGTTAATTCGTCAGCAAAACCCTGCAAATCAGGTCTCGGACCAACAAAACTCATATCACCTATTAAGACATTATAAAGCTGAGGTAATTCATTTAATTTAGTTTGCCTTAAAAATTTACCTATAGAAGTTGCACTACTTTCTAATTGCCCTAATTGATGGTCTCCATCTACTAAAGTTCTAATTTTATAAATCCTGAAAAGTTTTCCATACTGACCAACACGAAGTTGAGAATAGACTCCCCATTGTTTAGTGTCTATTGTAGCAATGAGTACTAATAAAATAATAGGAAAGATAAGTAATGGTAGAAATAGTATGACAACGACAACATCAAAAATACGTTTAACTTTAAGTTGCGATTTACTAATCATAAGCATACTGTTAAAAACCATTTAAAAACCTACAGCTCTGGCCCTAACTTCAAAAGAAGACAAATTGAATTTCATGAACAACCAACAGCCAACAGCCAACAGCCAACAGCTAAAGGCCAAAAGCCAACAACTAGATCCGCTTCAAAAACTCTTTTATCTTCTTAAGAATAGACTGATCATCTTTTTCGTGATACGTACTACCATAGACACCGTAGCCATAACCATAGCCATAGCCGTAGCCATAACCATAATTACTGTTGTTTTTATGCCTGTAAAAGTTGAGCACGTAACTTACGTTTTTAAGCTCTCCACTTCGATGTTTAGCATTTACCAATTGAAGCATACCTTTTTTTGTATAGTCTAATCGGACCATAAATATAGTGGCATCTGCATATTGCGTTAATTCTAAAGCATCAGTAACCAAACCTAAAGGCGGAGTATCTAGAATAATGATATCATAATCTTGCTTAAGCATACTAATAAGCTCCCTTAATTTATCACTCATCAATAACTCCGAAGGGTTAGGTGGGATTGGGCCAGAAGGAACAACATCCAAATTCTCAACTTGTGTATGGGTAACAATATTGTCAAAGGTATCATCTCCGATAAGATAATTAACCACACCTTTCTCATTAGTAATATTAAAATCATCAAAGATTTTTGGCTTACGTAAATCCAAACCTAATAAAATGGTTTTTTTTCCTGAAAGCGCATAGACTGTAGCAATATTAATGGATGTAAATGTTTTTCCTTCTCCACTAACAGAAGAGGTTACCATTAATGTATCTGCCTTATGAGCTCCTGTTCTCTTATTTTTAAAAATAAATTGCAAACTCGAACGGATGGCTCTAAAAGATTCAGCTACAGCAGATTTCGGTTTTTCAAAAGCTACCAAGTTATTTTTATAGCGGTATTTACCGACTAAACCTAATATAGGGATTTTAGACAATCGGGCAATCTCATCAGATCCATGAATGGTACTATCTAACAAATAGACAATAAAAATTAATAACATCGGAAGAAAAAAGCCTAGCATTAAGCCCATCATATAATTAAGACTCTTATTAGGCCCTATTAAACCTCCTCCAATATCTTTAGCTTCATCAATTACAGTAATATCAGAAATGTTTGCCGCTTTTACAATAGCAGCTTCACTGCGTTTTGCTAGGTAAATATCATAAGCTTCCTGACTGAGATCTAATTTTCGTTGAATCCTTAAAAACTGTTGCTCATCTTCTGGTAATCCACTTAATTTTGATTCTAAAGTTGCAATATTACTATTCAAAGTTCTTATTCGCACACCAATCGTTTCTTTGGTAGCATCTATGGTTTCAAGCAATACATTTTTTTCAGAATCAATACGGCGATCCAATTCTTTAAAAAGCCCTGACCCCTCTTTAGTGGTATATTCTAAATTTTGACGCTCTGCTGCCAAAGCAACAATCTTGGAAACACCACCAAGTACGTTTCCTTCTTCAATACCAACACTCGTAGGAGCTGCTATATTAGTATAATCAGTTTTAGTGTTTAAATAAATTTCAAGGTTATTTAAATAATCTAGTTTAGATTCTTCATTTCGCTTTTCCAATTCAAATTGGCGCAGCTCCTCTGAAATTTGAGAGATTTCAGTGCTTACGTCAAACACCTTGTTATCTCTTCTAAACGTATTCATCTCATCCGTAAAATCTTCAAGATTTACATTTACGGCTGCCAAACTACTATCAATAAATTTTATGGTGTTCGTGGCGTATAGGTTTTTACGCTTCAACTCGGTTTTACTCAAAATTTCAGAAGTAGCATTCAGGTAATCTACAATTTTAGCTTTATTATGACCTGCCAACTGTAAATTTAAAATAGAACCTGCGGAAGTCCCAACTGGGGTAATCATAACACTAGACTTGTAACTATTAACCACTCCATCAAAATTACTAAACCGAAGATAATATTCCGATCCTGGTGTAATGCTACGCTCCGGCTTTACTATAATTTGACCATTTAAAAATGGTAACGCAATAACCTCACCACTTTTATTTTTTTTTGTGAATACGCCTGTTGGCACCTTTGCTGTAGATTTAGATTTATCTCCATAGGTTTGTGTAGAAACACTTGCTTCTTCAAATGCAGTAAAGACCTCAAATTCATTAGCATTTAAAAACCGTATCCCAATTGGGTAGCTCAATGCTTGAGCTTTAGATTTATCTATAATAAATTCAAAAGGCGCGCTTTTATAAATATCTATTTTTCGGTACTTACCTTCTTCTAGGTAATCCATATAATACTGAAGAGAATCCACAACAATTTCATTATGGGTACGCGTTTTTATAGCGGTCATTACTTTACCGACTTTTCCAGAGGTTCCTCCCCAATTAAAGGATATACTAGTATTAGCCGTAAAAAATGGATTCTGATCGTTTTCTATAGAAATTAAAGAATCTAAGCGGTAAACATTTTGCTTTCTTACGTTAACAAAATAAGCGATTAGCATAGCTGCGCCAATGCAAATCAACACAAATTTCCATAGATTTAATACTTTAAAAAGATAACCTCTAAAATCAAAACTTATACTTTGCGAATCTTGGTCTTCTAAATCGTCATAATCTTTCATGTGTATTATAGTCTTGAATAAAGTAAAACTCCTGTAGTAAGTAAAGAAAGTATCGAAGCTATAGCAGCAATACTAGAGAGTGCTGTTTCACCGGTACCAAGTGACTTTTGCTTTAAAGGTTTTACATAAATAATATCATTGGGTTGTATGTAATAATATGGAGATTGCATCACTCTTATATCTGTTAAATCTAAATGATGTATTTGCTGACCTTGAGGATATTGTCTAATAATTAAAACATCCTTTTTATTACCTGTTACAGGGATTTCTCCAACATTGGCAATCGCTTCAAATATATTCACGCGCTCGGTATACAATACTTGGCTCCCAGGCGAGCCTACTTCTCCATTCGCGGTGTAACGCAAACCTGCCAATTTTACCGTAACAAAAATATTAGCAGTTTCTTTAAATTGCTCTTCCAATAGTTTTTGCTCTAAAGCTTTCTCAATCTCTTCTGTGGTAAATCCCAAGACATTAATATAACCAAGTGTTGGCATTCTTACATTGCCATGTACATCTACAATAAAGCCATCAAAAAAGGCACGTTCTGCACTAGTAGCATTTAAATTCTCATCACCTACTGGATTTAAAATAGATACCGTTTCTTGGTCCAATGCCTTAACACGTATATTCAATATATCATTAACTTGAACACGATAAGGTTTCTGAATTTCACTAAGATTATTAGGAATAGTATCATTGATAGCTCCCTCCTTAACCTGCAAATAAATGGTGTCTTTATGAGGGATACAAGACGACACAATAACACAACTCAAAACAATAATTAAAAGCCTAATTTGCTTCATATTTACAATGGATCTTTGAACACAAATATAATGTATCAACACTAATATCAAAACTAATACGATTCTTTTTGGTTTATTTCCGTTCTTTGCAAAAAAAACACCTTGAATTACCTAAACGTAGAAAATATATCAAAATCTTTTGGAGAGCTAGTGCTCTTTAAAAATTTGTCTTTCAGTATCCATAAAGATCAGAAAATTGCTTTTGTGGCTAAAAATGGAAGTGGAAAAACATCCATCCTTAAAATGTTAGCAGGAAAGGATACTCCAGATGATGGACAGATCGTCGCTAGAAAAGGACTGCGTTTAGCCTTTTTAGACCAAGAACCCGATTTAGATCCTAACCTTACACTCGAAGAAACCATCTTCGCTTCTGACATTCCGGTTTTAAAAATCATTGAAGCTTACGAACAAGCTTTAAAAAATCCGGAAGATGCCGATGCCTATCAAAAAGCATTTGAAGGTATGGATCGCTATAATGCGTGGGAATTTGAAACACAATACCAACAAACCTTATCGCAATTAAAATTAGACGACCTTTCTTTGAAAGTTAACACACTTTCTGGTGGACAGAAAAAGCGTTTAGCATTGGCACAAGCACTGTTAAGCAAACCTGATATTTTAATTCTCGATGAGCCTACCAACCACCTAGATTTAGAAATGATAGAATGGTTAGAAGAGTATTTCGCTAAAACACAACAAACACTATTCATGGTAACGCACGACCGTTACTTCCTAGAACGTGTTTGTAATGAAATCATAGAGTTAGATCATGGTGAATTACACACCTACAAAGGAAATTATTCATACTATTTAGAAAAGAAAGAAGCTCGAATAGAAAACCAAGCTACCGAAGTTGGTAAAGCCAAACAACTCTTTAAAAAAGAACTGGAATGGATGCGTCGCCAACCTAAAGCGCGTACCACAAAATCTAAAAGTAGAATTGATGATTTCTCTGAAATAAAATCAAAAGCACACCAACGTCGTAACGATCATACGATCGAATTGGATATTAATATGGAACGTCTAGGGAGTAAAATCATAGAATTTCATAAGGTCTCAAAAGCATTTAAAGACAAAACGATTTTAAATGAATTTGAATACACCTTCAAAAAAGGTGAACGTATTGGAATCATTGGAAAAAATGGAACTGGAAAGTCTACGTTTTTAAATCTTTTAACCCAAAGTGCACAGCCAGATAGCGGTAAAGTTGTCTTGGGTGAAACTGTTAAGATTGGTTATTATACACAGGGAGGTATTAAAGCCAAACCCAACCAAAAAGTTATTGATGTTATTAAAGAATTTGGCGAGTATATTCCATTAGCCAAAGGCCGACAAATTAGCGCACAACAATTACTAGAAAAGTTTTTATTCGACAGAAAAAAGCAATGGGATTTTGTTGAAAAACTAAGCGGTGGTGAACAAAAACGATTGTACTTATGTACTGTTTTAATTCAGAATCCGAATGTGTTAATTTTAGATGAGCCTACTAACGATTTAGATATTGTAACCTTAAATGTCCTTGAAGATTTCTTAATGGATTTCCCAGGAGTATTATTAGTGGTGTCTCACGACCGTTACTTTATGGATAAAATTGTAGACCACATGTTTGTTTTTAGAGGTCAAGGTGTCGTTGATGATTTTCCAGGGAATTATTCTGATTTTAGAGCGTATGACGAAAGTCAACCCAAACAAATTGAAGTCGTAGAAAAAGTTGTTGACACCAAAGCTGAAAAGCAAAACGAAGCCAACAAATTAGATTACAACGAACAAAAGGAATACAAAAACTTAGCCTCTAAAATAAGATCTTTAGAATTAGATAAAACCGAATTAGAAGCCAAGTTTCTTAATCCTGAATTAAGTCAAGACCAAATCAGTAAACTTTCAGAAAAATTACAAGTGGTTATTGATACCATTGAAGAAAAAGAAATGCGTTGGTTTGAATTGGCTGAGAAGCTCGAAGGTTAGATGGTTAGATGGTTAGATGGTTAGGAAAAGTATCTATTTAAGGTCACAGAAAACAATTAAGCGTTGTAATTAAATAAGACTTACCAATAAACACGAAGTTTATAAATTAATCTCCGTAGCTCCCAAACTATGAAACTTTGAAACTTCAAAACTCAGCAACTTTGAAACTCTGAAACTCTGAAACTCTGAAACTCTGAAACTAATAAAGTGTACCAAATAAAAGCATACCTAAAATTCCTTTCAAAAGCCACCAATCAACATGGTGTCCACTCCCCTTTTGTCTATAATTTTGTAACCAAATGCCTTTATGATAAAACCAACTATGACGACTACGCTAAACTCAAACTTTATAAAAAAGCCTTAGAAAACGCAGACACCATTTTAGATATTACAGATTTAGGTGAAGGCTCAAAGGTTTTAGACGCTAACCAGCGAAAGGTTAGTAAGATGGTAAAAACGTCTAGCAGTTCTAAAAAAGATTCAGAACTCTTATACAGACTTTCAAAATACTTCGGGTTTCAGCGTATTTTAGAATTAGGCACGTCATTAGGAATGGGAACCTATGCCATGGCATTAGCAAATAATTCCGCAAAAATCACGACCATAGAAGGCTGCTTAAACACCTCAACATTTGCACAATCTCAACTCACAAAGCTCAACATAAACAATATTGAATTTGAAGTCGGAAATTTCACTAATAAAATCCCTGAATTAAAACACAACAGCTTCGACTTCATCTTCTTCGATGGCCATCACAACAAAGAAGCTACCATTCAATATTTTGAAGCCTTGTTACCTACCGTTCATAATGACTCTGTTTTTGTCTTTGACGATATTTATTGGTCTAAAGGCATGACGGAAGCATGGGACTATATTAAAATTCACAATGCCGTAACCGTAACGGTAGATTGTTTCAATTTGGGTTTTGTATTTTTCAGAAAAGAACAAGCAAAAGAACATTTTAAAATTAGACTGTAACAAGTCAACAAGTTTTACGTCTTATTAAATAAATCACTGCAAAATCTTTTATCTTGCAGGTAGATTTACAACCTATATCGTATGTCAGGTTGAGCGCAGTCGAAACCAAATAAAATTCTACTTTTAATACCTTTCGACTGCGCTCAAGGTGACAAAAAAAACATAAAATCATGAGTGCCAACGTCATCGAAATTAGAAACATTATTAGAGATTTTAAATTAGGACAAGAAATTGTTCATGTTCTAAAAGGCATCGATTTAGACATTAAACGTGGCGAGTATGTCGCTATTATGGGACCATCTGGTTCTGGTAAATCGACACTAATGAATTTATTGGGATGTTTAGACACACCAACGGCAGGTTCATATAACTTAAATGGAAATGACGTTAGTCAAATGTCAGATGACGAACTCGCAGACATTAGAAATACAGAAATCGGATTCGTTTTTCAAACCTTCAACCTACTACCAAGAACTACGGCATTAGATAATGTGGCTTTACCTATGGTCTATGCCGGATTTTCAAAAAAAGACCGTATCGCACGTGCTACAGAAGTTTTAACTGATGTTGGACTAGCAGACCGAATGGACCACAAACCCAACCAACTTTCAGGTGGACAACGGCAACGGGTCGCTGTAGGAAGAGCTTTAGTTAATAAACCATCAATCATTCTAGCCGATGAGCCAACAGGTAACTTAGATTCTAAAACAGGAATAGAAATCATGAAACTCTTTGGTGATATTCACGCCGCAGGAAACACAGTAATTATGGTAACTCACGAAGAAGACATTGCAGCACATGCTAAACGCGTTATTCGTTTACGAGATGGTGTTATTGAAAGTGATACGTTTAATTAGTTATTAGTTGTTAGTTGTTAGTTGTTAGTTGTTAGTTGTTAGTTGTTAGTTGTTAGTTGTTAGTTGTTAGTTGTTAGTTGTTAGTTGTTAGTTGTTAGTTGTTAGTTGTTAGTTGTTAGTTGTTAGTTGTTAGTTGTTAGTTGTTAGTTGTTAGTTGTTAGTTGAAAACTAAATTTTAAACTTTTAGATAGAAACTTTTTAACTCTAAATTCTTGTCTCTTGTCTCTTGTCTCTTGTCTCTTGTCTCTATTTTCTCTCTTTTCTTTATTCTTGACTCTTAGCTCTTAGCTCTTAGCTCTTAGCTCTTAGCTCTTAGCTCTTAGCTCAAATTCGTCATTTCGTAACTAAAAACTCTATTCTCTTTAATCTATTCTCTTTAATCTTGATTCTTGACTATTTCATCCTGTCTCTTTCCTACCATTCATCAACCACCAACTACTAGCCTTTAGCTCTTAGCTCTTAACTCTTAACTCTTAACTCTTAACTCAAATTCGTCATTTCGTAACTAAAAACTCTATTCTCTTTAATCTTGATTCTTTAATCTTGACTCTTGGTTCTTGATTCTTGACTATTTCATCCTGTCTCTTTCCTACCATTCATCAACCACCAACTACTAGCTCTTAACTCTTAACTCAAATTCGTCATTTCGTAACCAAAAACTCTATTCTCTTTAATCTATTCTCTTTAATCTTACATCTTGCATCTTGGTTCTTGACTCTTGACTCTTGGTTCTTGGTTCTTACATCCTGTCTCTCCCCTACCAACCATCAACCAACAACTACTAGCATTTAGCTTTTAGCCTTTAGCCTTTAGCCTTTAGCTCAAATTCGTCATTTATAAATAAAAGCTCTTTTATCTTTTATCTATTCTCTGTTATCTTTAATCTTGACTCTTGCATCTTGGTTCTTGACTCTAGGTTCTTGGTTATTGCATCATCCTCAAAACTTTCCACTTTCCACATAAACCATATAATTTTTTAACCCATAACCCTCAACATTCCACTCATAACTCTTAACTTTGTTTACATGAAAGTATATACAAAAACAGGAGACAAAGGCACAACCGCACTTTTCGGTGGCACAAGAGTTCCAAAACATCATATAAGAATAGAAAGCTACGGTACTATTGATGAGCTTAACTCGCATATTGGATTAATCAGAGATCAAGACATCGATCAATTGTATAAAAACACATTGATGGATATTCAAGATCGGTTGTTTACAGTTGGTGCTATTTTAGCGACAGATCCTGAAAAAGCACAATTAAAAAACGGTAAAGCACGATTAAACATTCCGAAGATTTCTAACGAAGACATTGAGAAACTAGAAAAAGGTATGGACCTTATGGAAGACAGTCTTCCACCTATGACGCACTTCGTTTTACCAGGTGGTCACACAACCGTGTCATTCTGTCACATTGCACGCACCGTATGCCGTAGAGCTGAGCGTTTGGCGTCGCACCTTAATGACTTAGAACCGTTTCAACCTGAAACATTGATGTATATTAATAGACTATCTGACTACCTTTTTGTGTTGGCACGGAAGTTGTCACATGACTTACAAGCTGAAGAGATAAAATGGATTCCGAATAAAGAATCGTAACATAAATGTCATTGCGAGGACGCAGGACGAAGCAACGGCATAGCAATCATGAATTCCTTAAAAATCAATAAGAGAGAATGAATAATCTCTTCAGCACAGGATTAAAACAGCAAAATTTAATCCGAAATTAAAAGTTGACCATTACACGTTCTTTTTATACTGATGAAACATTTATTTAAGTGACGTTTGAATCATTCAAACCACATAAACATAAATGTTCAGCAAGACCGATAAATTATTTTATATAAGTTAACAGCTAATTAATGTGATTTTTTCTTGGATTGTTCAACTAAAAAATTATTTTTGCAAAAAATAAAATTACAACGCAATTATGTATTGGACATTAGAATTAGCATCTTATTTAAGTGATGCGCCTTGGCCAGCAACCAAAGACGAGCTTATTGACTACGCAATTAGAACAGGAGCACCTTTAGAAGTTGTTGAAAATTTACAAGCAATAGAAGATGAAGGAGATTCTTACGACTCTATTGAAGAAATTTGGCCAGATTATCCTACTGACGAAGATTACCTCTGGAATGAGGATGAATATTAACATATAAAATTATCACAAAAAAGTCTCTTGCGTTATCATAACTGAGAGACTTTTTTTATTTTCGGATGGTTTTTTTCCGAAATACAATATATTCTCTAAAACTTAAAACAAACGTTTTAGAACAACTAACTGAAATTAATACAAAGATTGAAACAATTCAATCTGTTACAAACTTATCAATATGACATTTTTAGATAAAGTGCTTAAAGTTTTTGTTGGAGATAAATCCAAACAAGATGTAAGTTCAATTAAACCTATTGTTGAAAAAATAAAAACTTTCGAAAAAGCATTAGAGGCTTTATCACACGACGAACTGAGGGCAAAGACAGCTGAATTTAAAGCCAAAATTGCCGAAGCAAGGAAACCACTTCAAACTAAAAAAGACGAGCTTTTAGATAAAGCTAAGATTACTGAAGATATTGACGAACGCGAAGATATGTATTTGGAAGTCGATAAAATCGATGACGAGATCTACGACATAACTGAAAATGTTTTAAACGATATTCTTCCAGAAGCCTTCGCAGTTGTAAAAGAAACAGCAAAACGTTTTGTGCACAATACACAGATTCCGGTAACTGCAAATGCATTTGACCGTGAAATTTCTGGTGCTCATGATTATGTAACTTTAGAAGGTGACCAAGCCGTTTGGGCCAACTCTTGGGATGCCGCTGGAAAGCCTATTACTTGGGACATGATTCATTATGATGTGCAACTTATTGGTGGTATTGCGATGCACCAAGGTAAAATTGCAGAGATGCAAACTGGTGAAGGTAAAACGCTTGTAGCAACACTTCCTGTATATTTAAATGCATTAGCAGAAAAAGGGGTACACTTAGTAACGGTTAACGATTACTTAGCAAAACGAGATAGCGCTTGGATGGCACCAATCTTTCAGTTTCATGGTATGAGTATTGATTGTATTGATTACCACCAACCGAACTCTGACGCACGTCGTAAAGCCTACAACGCAGATATTACATACGGAACAAATAACGAATTTGGTTTTGATTACTTACGTGATAACATGGCACATTCGCCAGACGATTTAGTACAACGTCCACACCATTATGCTATTGTCGATGAGGTCGATTCTGTATTAGTCGATGATGCACGTACGCCTTTAATTATTTCTGGACCTGTTCCTAGAGGTGAAGAGCACGAATTTGATGCTTTAAAACCTAAAGTAAATGCTATCGAAGAAGTACAACGTAAATATTTAGTAGGCGTTTTAGCAGAAGCTAAGAAGTTAATTGCTGCCGGTGATACTAAAGAAGGTGGTTTTCAATTATTGAGAGCTTACAGAGGTATTCCAAAAAACAAAGCTTTAATTAAGTATTTAAGTGAGGAAGGTGTGAAGCAATTACTTCAAAAAACCGAAAATCACTATATGCAAGATAACAACAGAGAAATGCCTTTAGTAGATGCAGAACTCTATTATGTTATTGATGAGAAAAATAATCAAGTTGAATTATCTGATAAAGGTGTTGAATTCCTTTCGGGTAAAGATGATCCAGATTTCTTCGTCATGCCAGAAATGGGTATTGAAATTGCTAAGATTGAAAGTAAAGGCTTATCATCTGAAGAAGAAGCAGATCTTAAAGAAGACTTATTTAGAGACTTCAATGTTAAGTCGGAGCGTATTCATACGTTAAACCAACTTTTAAAAGCGTACGCGTTATTCGAAAAAGACAATCAGTATGTTGTAATGGACAACAAAGTAATGATTGTAGATGAGCAAACAGGTCGTATTATGGATGGTCGTCGTTATTCTGACGGTTTACACCAAGCGATTGAAGCTAAAGAAAATGTAAAAATTGAGGCTGCTACGCAAACTTTTGCAACCGTAACGCTTCAAAATTACTTTAGAATGTACCGTAAACTGTCTGGTATGACAGGTACTGCGGTTACAGAAGCTGGTGAACTTTGGGAAATCTACAAATTAGATGTTGTAGAAATTCCAACAAACAGACCAATCGCTAGAGATGATAGAGACGATTTAGTTTACAAAACGAAACGTGAAAAATACAATGCGGTTATTGACGAAGTTGTAAGCCTTTCTAATGCAGGTCGTCCTGTTCTTATCGGTACAACTAACGTCGAGATTTCAGAACTTTTAGGTAAGATGTTAAGCATTCGTAAAATAGATCATAACGTCTTAAACGCCAAACAACATAAAAAAGAAGCTGATATTGTAGCACAAGCTGGTAATGCTGGGCAAGTAACAATTGCTACCAACATGGCTGGTCGTGGTACCGATATTAAGTTAAGTGAAGAAGTAAAAAAAGCAGGAGGTTTAGCCATTGTCGGTACTGAGCGTCACGATTCGCGTCGTGTAGACAGACAGTTACGTGGTAGAGCTGGTCGTCAAGGAGATCCAGGAAGTTCACAGTTTTATGTGTCTTTAGAAGATAACTTGATGCGTTTATTTGGTTCTGAACGTATCGCTAAGATGATGGACAGAATGGGCTTAAAAGAAGGTGAAGTGATTCAACACGGCATGATTTCTAAGTCTATTGAGCGTGCACAGAAAAAAGTGGAAGAGAATAACTTTGGTGTTCGTAAACGTTTATTAGAATATGATGATGTTATGAACGCGCAACGTGAAGTCATTTACAAGCGTCGTCGTAATGCTTTACATGGTGAACGTTTAAGAGTGGATTTAGCGAACATGATTTTTGATACCTCAGAAGGCATCGCTGAAACCAACAAAAATGCCAACGACTTTAAGAACTTTGAATTCGAATTGATTCGTTATTTCTCAATGGAGTCTCCTATTTCTGAATCTGAATTCGGAAAAATGAACGCCACTGATATTGCAGGTACGATTTATAAAGCGGCCTTTAAGCACTACAGAGAGAAAATGCAACGTGCGGCAGATTTAGCATTCCCAGTAATTGAAAATGTATATGACACGCAACGCGATAAATTTAAGCGTATCGTTGTACCATTTACAGACGGAGTTAAAAACTTACAAGTTGTAACGGATTTAGAAAAAGCATACGAAACGAAAGGAAAGCAATTAATTAATGATTTTGAAAAGAACATTACTTTAGCCATTGTTGATGATGCTTGGAAAGTACATTTACGTAAAATGGACGAACTTAAGCAATCGGTACAGTTAGCGGTTCACGAGCAAAAAGATCCATTATTAATTTACAAGTTTGAATCTTTTGAGTTGTTTAAAACAATGATCGATCTTGTAAATAAAGATGTTATATCATTCTTATTTAAAGGTGAAATTCCTCAAGAAACAGCAAACACTATTCAAGAAGCGAGAGTACGTAAGCAAGAAAAACTTGAAACACAAAAAGACGACATTCCTAACTTGGATGAGCGTGCGTCTCAAAACAGACAAGCTGGTGAAGGCGCTTCTCGCCAACAACAGCAAGTCGTTGAAACGATTGTGAGAGACCAACCAAAAATTGGTCGTAACGATAAAGTAACGATTAAACATGTTATGAGCGGTGAAGCTAAAGACGTTAAATACAAGCAAGCCATTCCTTTGATTGAAAAAGGAGAATGGGTAATTGTTGAATAACACAAATTCTTGCGGACGCAGGAATCTCATTAATAGAATTAAAAATCCTGATATTAACCCATCAGGATTTTTTTTGTGATATACGCAATGTCACTTCCAACATTTCCACTTTTTTTCGTCGGAATGTATCGAGAAGCATCAGAATAAAAAACAGCACCTTTAATAATCATCCACCTTCATATTCCTTAATCTCATCAGATTTTAGTAACTTTAAAAACAACAATTCAATCCAAAAATCCAATAATCTAGCAATCTAAAAATCCAACAATCCAACAATCTAAAAATCTAACAGTCTAACAGTCTAACAATCTAAAGATCCAACATGAAACACCTCATCCCAGCAATAATTTTCACAGGACTCTTAATGTCTTGTAATTCTACAGACAAAACAAAAACAACCGTTCAAGATTCAGATACAACGGAAACCACAACAGAAACAACACCAACTGAACCCAATAAAAACTTAAAAGCGATAGATTCTGACGACGCCTTAATTGCAACCGCAGTAATGGCTGCGCCCGAAGCCAGCAGAGCCAATTGTAAGGTGATTGGCTATAATATGGCAGGTGAATTTGTAACTTTAAGAGAAGGTGATAATGAATTTATTGTACTTGCCGACGACCCTAATAAAGAAGGCTTTAGTGCTGCATGTTATCACAAAGACCTCGACCCATTTATGGCAAGAGGACGCGCCTTAAAAGCCGAAGGCAAAAAACATCAAGAAATATTTGATATCCGCGAAGAAGAAATGAAAGCTGGTAAATTTAATATTCCTACCGGAGCGACCTTACACATCTATTCCGGACCAAAAGCAGAGTATGATCCTACAACAGCAAAAGTAGATGAAGCAAAACTTCGTTATGTGGTATATTTACCTTGGGCTACAGCAGCATCTACAGGCTTACCAGAAGCACCAGTAGCCTCTAACCATCCTTGGATTATGAATCCTGGTACACACCGCGCACATATTATGATCTCACCTTTAGCAGACCATAATAAATAGATCTCAAACTCATATTATCAAAAAATCCTGATGCAATACATCAGGATTTTTTTTATGCCATTACGCTAAACAGTAACTATAAGTATTGCAACGCTCTTATTTTCATTAAAATAACGTCAAGTCACGTATTAAACTTTGTAAAGTTTTTCTTAGTTTTATAAACTAAGGATGAATTGCTATATCTTTTGTTATCCAAAATTAAAAAAGGGACATGTGAGGGATTGTTCTCTTATGAGAAGTTGGCAAACATTTACCACATCAGAATCCGATTAATTCATCGAGCTAACGAATCGTGAAAAATTAATCTAAATGTTGGTGAAAATTGACAAATCTGACAAAAACATAATTGACTGAATGTCAACAACAAAATTTGACATTAGAAGAGATTTCAATGGAACAACGAAAAAAAATATCATCTAACATTATATTCAGAAAATACTTCCTTTCTTGGTTTGTGTTGTTACTGGCTTATTTAATAACTGATTTTTTTAATTTAAGTCGATTTTGGGACTATGGAACTTGGATTATAGCAATACTAGCTTTTACTTTATTTATCACTTTAAAGAAAGTAGAATTTTCAATAAGCGCTGTTTATTTTGACAATAACAGAGTTGAATACAAATCAATAACTGATTTAAAAACATTCGAAATTCAGCAGTGACCTTTCTATCTTTTTAAAACAAACTCGGCGAATGTATTAAAACGTTATTATCTAACTCAATTAGGAGGTATTGGTTATTTTTCCATTATTAAAATTTTATTTTCAAAAAAAAATGCATCTGAATTACCTCTCGCTGAATTTTTGGGCCTTTTAGATTTAAAATCGAATATTTCAAAAAACTAAAAACGAATAAAAACGATTTGCGAACACCATATATCATTTATTGCGAGTTCTAACCTACTTACCAAAATTAGAGGATTTTCTATACGGTTTGTATTTGCAAAATAGGTGCTTAAAACTCGGAAAAATAATACTCAAGAAGCGCTAGCATCAATTAAACCCTAAAAAACCAGCTACTTGACATAAATGTCGTAAAAATGTCGCAATCAAACCGCTATCAATTATATCATTTCAGAATTACATTTGTGATATATTATTAAAAGACAAACGATGAACGAAATAGGCGAAAAAATTAAAGAAGCGCGAAAGATGAAAGGTCTTTCCCAAGAAGAGTTAGCAGATTTAGCAAAAATTAATCTAAGAACCATTCAAAGAATAGAAACGAACCAAAATGAACCTCGTGGAAAAACACTTAACCTAATTTGTAAAGTATTAGAAATAAACACTGAGGATATTCTCGATTATGGCAAACAGATTGATAAAACCTATTTAACATATTTTCATCTTTCTGTGCTCTCCTTTTTAGTTATTCCTATAGGTAACATTATACTACCATTGATTTTATGGCTGACCAAAAAGGATAAAATTATTGGATTAAAAAATAGTGGTGCGAACGTTTTAAATTTTCAAATTATTTGGACTTTCGTAACATCGATAATAATTATTGGATACGCGTTAACAAAAATAATGCATTATGAAAAATTTAGCTTCTTAGAGTATATTTTTATCGGATTATACCTTTTAAATATAATACTACCAATTATAGCTGTAATCAAAATAAGAAAGAACAACTTTCAGAAGTCATATCCTAAATTAATTCAAATCATTAAATAATAGTCAATAAATGAAAAATAAAATAGTTATCCACACAAGTTTTATAGGCTCATTAATATTTTCATTCATTGGTAGCATTCTAAAATTGAACTACAATTCGAGTTTTGCTAACTCATTTTTATTTATAGGTGTTATTTTAACTTTGCTTTTTTTAATACTTGGAGTTATTGAAATAAATAAATCAAAGAAACTAAGCAATAAACAAAAAACATTTTGGACTATTGGTTTAATTACGTTTTTAAATATTGGCTCGATTATTTATTATTTTATAGGTAGAAAAAAAGGATGACCACTGGGCTCATACGGTGTATAATTAATGGCTAGTCCTCCCCCACTTACAAAAATATATACGGATTTTATATTCGGTTTTTATTTACTAAATTAGGTGCTTAATCATACGCAACAACGTCACAACCAATTAAGCAACACTACAAATGAACAAACTACAAGCAGTCCTATTGGTTCTTTTCATGTTTTCATATGCTACTATTGTCGCTCAAGATAAAATTGCCAATTTCGGCATCAAGGGAGGTATAAACTATGGGAAATATACCCCAAATCAAAATTTAAGAAACTACGACTATCAAGTTGGATTTTATATTGGTAGCTTCTATAAAATTGAAATAACCGACAAAATGAAATTCCAACCCGAACTTCTATTTGCGCTACAGGGCAGTAAAATAAATACGAAAGATAATCCTATCACAGATTTTAATGGTAACCCATTACCATACACCGGCACATTTGATTTTGAATATCAGGTCTATGAGTTCACCATCTCAATTCCCCTACCCATAAAACTCTATTTTACAGAGGCCTTTTATATGGAAAGTGGCCCGCAATTCGGATTTATTATAGACCGAAATTTGCAGTCGTCTCAAATTCTTTTAGATGGCAACGACGGCAGCTTTATAAAAAAAGGGAATGCTAATTTCGATTTTGGCGTATGCCTAGGTACAGGCTATGATGTATCAGATGCGTTATCAGTAAACATAAGAGCATTTACCGGACTAATAGAAAGAGAAGATATTAAATCGTTTGTTTTCAATTTCGGGATTGAATATAACTTGTAGATAGCCCATTAGATAAATACTACCAATTGAAAAACTAGTGTTATGAAATTACGATTTAGATATATTCTTTTTATAGTGAGTACTTTGTTTTTAACGAATTGTACATATGATTTCTCAGAGGATTCTTTTAAAGATATTCAAATTAATAATCCGAATGTAACTATCATTTTAACGGATTTTGTAAATGGCGAAGAAATTAGTTCTTCTAAAATAATACCATATACCATCACAGGAACTGGAAACAGTGAATTTGAAATGATTGTTAAAATGAATGACACAGAAATCTATAGAAGTCAAGAAACATCAGGAGAATTTTATTTGTATGTGGATGAATTAACTGATGGAGAACATAACTTAACTATAGAATATACCGTCCCTACAAATTCTGGAAGTTTAGCTGATGCTTTAAATGGCGAGTTTTTTGTCGGTTTGGCAGAATACAATTTTATAGTAGACAAAACTTTAGCAGATCCTTTTGGCATAGCGAGTATTAACATAAACCAAGGTTCAATCTTTATTACCTTAAACCCTATTTTAGATACTAATTTTGATGAAGCCTTCCTTGTCATTAAAAATGAATATGACTTTATTATAGAAGAAAGACCCATTTCTGAAGAGGATTTGTCCGATTTACAAATACATGATGATCAGACGATATTTTATAATCCCAGCTATGCCATCAAACTTAAAAATTCATTTACTGAAGATATTTCTGATTTTGTACTACGTCCTACCACAAAAATGAATTTTAGTATAGAACCTCTTCTCTACAGAGAATTTAAGTTAATTTACAATGAGCACCCATTATATGGCAATTTCGATACTATAGGATTATCTGGTTACACCTATCCTTACTCAGGAGGTGCATTTGTTAATTTGAATCCTCAAGGAGGTGAAACAATTATTGATAAAGGCTTTTATTTTGGAGAAAATATTTTCTTAAATTTTAAAATCTTCAAAAACAATTCTTTATTTGGAGAACTACATGAACAAATACCAGTTGGTGATAGTTTACCTATTTCGGAGTTTGAAGACCTAACCTATGTGCCATCTATAAACAAATATTTTATTGTAGAAATAACAAATTCAAACGAATTAATGATTTATCAATTAAATGGTGAATCTTTTGAAATAGAAAATTCGCAAATACTAACAACATTAAGTTTTTCAGAAGATTTTAATTCCTTAGAGTTTGACAATAATTCTGATAGAATACTATTAAATCTCAAAGAAAAAGCACTGGTATTTAATCCTATGACGTTCTCTATTACTAACACTTACAATGCCGTTGACTTCAATGCTAACAAAGCAAATGCAGATACATATTTCAGAGGGAATTATATAATTTTAGAAGATCCCTGGGCTTCTGGTGAAGTATTGATTTATGACATCTCAACAGGAACTCAAAAATTTGGCATTAACAAAACAACCAACTTCTTTAGTGCCATAGATGCTAGTTATTTTTATGCCAACGGTGATCTATACAAACTAGATTTTGGGGAATTCGTATTTTTAAACACCATTCAAGATTTAAGATATAATACAGATGCGCCTGATCTAGAGCATATGACCTTTGATAAATTAAGCAATTCTGCCGTTTTTGGATGGTATAGAAGTACGTTTTATTTAGATTTATCTAACTATAACCAAACTTACATCTGGGACACAGAAATTGTTTATGATGTAAAATATACAGATACTGGAAAACCCTTTATCAATTGCAACCATTTTTCGGCAGGAAATAAATCTCATATCTATGACATTAATCTTAATGAAACCAGATTAATAGACACCTCTTTTCAACAGCCTTATCGCTATTTTAATGGTTATATTTTCTCACCTAACGGGTACGTTTTAGAATCTAACCTTTACACTAACTAATTATGAAAAAAACACAAGTTATTATTCTTTTAATGGCTTTTGTATATTTTAATGTACAAGCTCAAAATAATATCTCTGCTATAGTTGAAGTCAATTATAACACGTTTTCACATACTGATTTAAAAAACTTTCAGCTACAATTAAGAGACGATATTAATGAGGTAAATTTAGAGGTTAACGATGATTTCGGAGCAAATATTGGTTATTCGTTTGGTATAAAAATCGAGGATATTAATACGCAGTTTTTTGCTTCTTATAATTCTACTGGTGGTAAAATATCGTATTCAGATTACTCCGGACTAATTAGGTTAACTCAGCTATTAAAGGTGTATACACTTGGCGGAGAATACCAAATTAAGCTATCAGAAAACAGCAGTAAAAACGTGTTTTATTTCGGAGGAAGAGCTTTTGTTAATTATACACAATTAGATTTAGAGAGTTATTCAAAAATATCTAATACCACCTCAACAGAATCCATTGACTTTAATTCCATTGATATCGGACTAGGTATAAGATTCATTTACGATATTCCTATTTCGGTCGTAAAATTGAGATTAAATCTTGGCTATGACTTAGTGTTAGGTGGCGAACTAAAATTCAAAGAAAACAATGATTTTGCTTTAGAAGATGATGATGGAGATCGTATAAATGCTGGCTGGAGCGGTTTTAGATCTGGTATTGGGATTGTCGTGCCTTTTTAAGACCATCTTTTAAACTAAGAAACATAAAGCGACCCCATGTTGTCACTTCGAGTGTTCCTACTTTTTTATCAGAATGTATCTAGAAGCGTTATAACCAAGCATCATATTATTTACAATGATCTTACACGTCACTTAGAGATCTACAATAAAAATAAAGTATCACCTAGAGAGCTTCAAAAACCATCCAACCCATATGAACAACAACTAAAATTCTCAGCAATCGCTTAACTTTTTTTACACCATTACGTAAAACAGTAACCATAACTCTCATAACTATCTTATTTTTATGGATATGTACGTAAAATTACGTACTAAACTTTGCAAAGTATTGCTTAGTTTTATAAACGTAGAATAGAGCGCGATTTATCGTGTTTTCCGGAATTAAAAATGGGATAACTAGAATGATTATGCTCTTATAACTAGTTGCCCACAATTAACTCGAAACAGAAAGTTCACGAATAAAGTGAACTTTTTTGGCGTAATATTTGTACATTTGCAATATGATATTCAAACAGAATGGAAATAATTTTTGAAAAAGATTACTTAAAAGAACTATACGAAAGTGGAAAAGCAAAAAATAAAAAGCATAGATTCCAACCAGCTGTGGTAAAAAAGTATATACAAACTATAGATAAATTAAGAGCTGCGAAATACACCGAAGAGTTATATCCCATTAGAAGTTTGAATTATGAAAAATTAATTGGAGACAAAAATGGATTAGAATCCGTAAGAGTAGATAAAAAATATCGGATAGAATTTATTAGTTCTGTAGAAGGAGAAGAACCTGATACTTTAACGATTTGTTCAATAATTGAATTAAGCAATCATTACAAGTAACTAAAAAAACGAAAAATGGCGACACTAAAAACAACATTAATTCCTGCACAAGCGACACATCCTGGAGTATTAATAAAGGATGAAATTGATGCTATACCAGATTTTACCCAAAGAACTTTAGCAAAAGAACTTGGTGTAAAACCATCATTTCTAAATGAAATTATTAAAGGCAAAAGACCTGTAACAGCAGACTTAGCTATTTTATTAGAAAAATCTTTAGGGATTTCAGCAGACTATTGGATGAAATTTCAATCACAATATGAAATAGATAAAGCTAGAGTTAAACAAAAAAACATTAAAAAATTAAGAAATATAGAGATATGGAATATTATAAAAGAGTATGTTCCTGTTCGATACTTTAAAAAGCATAATTACCTAATTGATGAACTATCAGAGGACATTAAAGCAATTAAGAAAATATATGATGTTGAGACAATCGATGATTTAGTTAATTCTTTTTCAAAAGATAAATTTGCATATTATCGCAAATCTGAAAAACTTAAAATTGATGACAAAAATATGTTTGCTTGGAGTTCTTTAGCTCAATTCGAAGCTAAAAATCAGAAAACAAACACTTTTAATTTTGACAATCTTAATCAGCTTGTTTCTAATCTTAATAATATTTTTTACGAAAATTCTGATACAACTAAACGAGTACAAACTCTATTAAATCAATTCGGAATTAAAATGTTACTAATTGATAAATTAGAAAAAACGCCAATTGATGGGTTTTCTTTTTGGTCTAACAATAATCCTGTAATTGCGTTGACTTTACGCCATAATGGAATTGATAATTTTGCTTTTACAATAATGCACGAAATTGGACATATCCATCTGCACCTCAGAAATGACAGAAACAGAAAATTTATGGATTTAACCAAAAATCAAAATGTCGACCAATGTGAAAAAGAGGCTGATAATTATGCTCAAGAATCATTAATTTCAGTAAACATTTGGCAAGATATTTTAGATAATCATTTACCATTGGATGATAATAAAATTATTTCTTTAGGAGACCAATACAAAATAAATCCAGCTATTTTACTCGGTCGCATTTGTTACGAAATGAATTATTATGCAATGAAAACAAAAATCGATAAAAAATTAAAATAACTGTGGGCAACACCGTATAAAATTAATGGCTAGTTCTCGCTTACTGACGAAAATCCTCGTGGATTTTCTATTTGGTTTGTATTTGCTAAATTAGATGCTTAAAACACGCAACACCCGAGCGCAGCGAACAGACGAAGTAAACCATATACAAAAACGTTAGCAAACATTTAAGAAAACCGTGAAATACATTAATATTCTCTTATTATTTTTAATTTTTAGCTGTTCGAACAACAAAACTAAATCGAATGACGAAAAGAATGTTATGCAGAATATTGACACTTTGAGATATTCTTACAGCGGATTTAATAATGGTTTACGACTTGATTTATTAAGTGATGGTCGTTTTATAAATGAAAATTATTTATTCAGTTGCTTTGGTGGTGGCGAACGAAAAAGAGTTTTTGGAACTTATAAAATGGATAGCATAAATTTAACTTTGATTCCAGAAAAAATCGAACTGATTGAATATCCAGAGAAAATGGAATTAAAACCAACTAAAACCCAAATAAAATACGGAATTGACTCACTTAAAATCAAAACAGAGTTCAAAGTTCTGAATTGGGAAACTAATAAATATCTTCTTTCAGAATTCTATGATTTTGGTTGGAGTACAGATAAAGAAAATGATTTCATAAGATTTGCAGACTACGTAAACAATGGTTTTGAACCTGAAACGAGTGGAATGTATTTATCTAAAAGAAGTAAAGATTCTGTAAAATCAGAATTTAACATCAAAAAGATTCCTGAAAAATGGCAAAAGTATTTTCTTAAAGAACCCATTACAGCTAAAATCAAAAGCTTAAAGAAAATAACTAACCCAAATGATAAAGAATACTTTTGGTGGGAAATAGAATTAGATAAAGGAAGTAAAGACGGAATGAATAAACGACTTTCAATGAATACAGAAGATGATATGATTTTTTTCGACATTGATTCCGTTTTGAATAACAGAAGTTTTGGTAAATATTATATGCCTGACTTTACGACTGAAAAATATCCAATCGGAACTGAATTAAGAACAAGGTGGAAATAAAAACGATTTGCTAACACCGTATATAATTTATTGCGAGTTCTAGCCTACTTACGAAAACCCTCGCAACACCCGAGCGCAGCGAACAGACGAAGTAAACTATACACAACAGCGTTGTGTGTAATGTGAGAAAAACCGCCCTAACAAGAAAAAAAAAAGAGGCTGTCTAAAAAGGCAGTCTCTTTTTTTATATTTTATATTTTCAAAGAAGCATTGATTTTCGTATC
>NZ_JABFDI010000069.1 GCF_013403915.1 Winogradskyella pacifica | reverse complement strand
TGACGCCAGCGATTTATTCGAGCGGTGAGGTGCGCCCGGGATGGTGTGGGAATGCAGAAATACCCCCTCGACCTGGTGGTCGAGGGGGTATTTCTGGGGGTTGTGTTCGGCGGTGTCCTACTCTCCCACACCCTGTCGAGTGCAGTACCATCGGCGCTGGAGGGCTTAGCTTCCGGGTTCGGAATGGGACCGGGCGTTTCCCCTCCGCTATGGCCGCCGTAACTCTGTGAAACTGTTACACACGGAACACAACAGAGTCTCTTGTCATCCCGTTTGTGGGGATGGTTGGAGGGTGTTGGTTCATTCAATTGTTGGTGGTTCTGAAACGTGTGTTGTTTCAGATATTGCACAGTGGACGCGTGGCGTTTCTTTTGGGTAAGTCCTCGGCCTATTAGTACCAGTCACCTGCATCGGTTACCCGACTTCCAGTTCTGGCCTATCAACCCGGTGGTCTGCCGGGGGCCTTACTCCCTCAAAGGGGAAAGAGAAACCTCATCTTGGAACAGGCTTCCCGCTTAGATGCTTTCAGCGGTTATCCCTTCCGAACGTAGCCAACCAGCGGTGCTCCTGGTGGAACAACTGGCACACCAGAGGTTCGTCCGTCCCGGTCCTCTCGTACTAGGGACAGCCTTCCTCAAGTTTCTAACGCGCGCGGCGGATAGA
>NZ_JABFDI010000068.1 GCF_013403915.1 Winogradskyella pacifica | reverse complement strand
GTGAAACTGCGGTTGCTGCTGACGGCGGTCTCGGTGCTGACACTGGTCGCTGGCTGCTCCGGAGACGTCACCGGTACCGCCACCGCAGACCAGGCCGAACCCTTCGACCCCTGCACCATCCCCGACGACGCCATCGCCGCAGCCGGACTCGACCCGGCCACGAAATCCAGCATCACAGATGGCGGATACATAACTCCCGGTTGGGACATCTGCAGCTGGGATGGGTCGCAGGAGAATTCGTGGTACTCGCTTTCCATCTTCTTTTCACTGGTCTACACAATCGAGGACGTAAGAACAGATACTCGCTACAGCGAAATGACCACACTCACGGTAGCGGGACGCGAATCACTCCGCTACAAGTTCGGCATCGTCGACTTGTCCGAAACCTGCGACATCGCATTCCAAACCGAAGCGGGGCTGATCAAAATATCTGCACTCAAAAAAGGCTCACAGGACCTGCAGGGAGACATGTGCGATATCAATACGCGACATTCAGAAATTCTATCCAGCACCCTCCCTCAATCCTGAAATCTAGATTCGAGGAACCGAATTGACACCACCGACCGAAGAAAATTCGAGCCAATTGACATACTGGCAAAACCTCGCCAACGCAGTTGATTCAGGAAATCTGTATCTCAATCCGACCGCGGCCAAAAAATGCAATACCCTCTGCGCCGAGTAC
>NZ_JABFDI010000067.1 GCF_013403915.1 Winogradskyella pacifica | reverse complement strand
CTTTCCCGAGCCGTCGAACTCTCCGATGACACCGAGTTCTGCGAACAGGAAGTCCACCCGGCCCAGAAACGTTCCGTCGGCATCGAACACGGATTGGTTGAGCAACGGTACCGGCAAGTTCTGATCCTGCAGTATCAATCGGCTGCGGGATTCGCCGACGCTGTCGCTACGGTTCGTCATCGCCTCGACGGCTCGAACCGCTCCGGGTGTACCTGTTCGATACTTGGCAGCGGTCACCGCGTCGGACAGGGCTTTCGCGGTGACCAGCCCGCGTCGCAAGGCCGAGTCGCCCGTGCACACCGCCTGTGTGTGGGTAGCGGTGCGGGCGATATCGACCACGGTCCTCGCAGGCGTGGTCAATGTCAGACCGTCATGCGTGGTGAAATCCGCGGGCGCCAGCCTGGTGCCGTGAACCGTTCGTCGACGAGTGGTCCTGGTCGTGATGGGTCGGCCGGTGGTGAGGTGGACTCGTGCCAGCGGCAGTCCCCACACGTCCATGCCCCAAGCGATGGCTGCGGATACGTGGCTGAGCACGGTGCCGTCGGACATGGCGCGGGCCAACAACAGGTGTTGCTGCGGCGAGTCCAGCGAATGGAAGTAGCGAGCAGTCACGTACGCGCCCGGTCGGACAGCGATCAATTCGCCGGAGAGTCGAGCGCGCCGTAACGAACTGTCGGTGAAAC
>NZ_JABFDI010000066.1 GCF_013403915.1 Winogradskyella pacifica | reverse complement strand
CCCTGCGAGATCGTGATGTAGGACTCCTCGCTGGTGAGGAACTTTATCAACTCCCACGAGGCACGCTGCTTGGCTGGATCGGATGCGAAGGTGAACAGCGAGGCACCCGAATTGGTCGGGACGACCGGCTTGTCTCCGAACGACGGCATCGTGGTGGAGCGCAGATCCCAGTTGTCGGTGGCACCCTTGACGAACATCCCCTGAATTGCACTGGTCTCGAGGAGCATGCCCATGTCACCGCGGGCGAACGCCTCGTAGCCCTGCTTCTGGCTCAACACCGGTGTCGCCCCGTCGGCCACAAGCTGCTGGGCCATGGTTGTCGCTTCGACCGCTGCTTCGTCCGCGAACTCGAGCGTCTTCCGATCCTCGGAGATCACGCGCCCCCCGTTCGACCGGACCAGGCTCTGGTAGCACCAGTCCTTCGCGGACTTGGTGAGGCAATCGAGGTAGACGCCGCCCTTGCCGGTGCGCTCGGCGATCGCCGTCGCCGCGTCGGCGACCTGCTCCCACGTCTCGGGCGGGGAATCCGGGTCGAGGCCAGCCTGCTCGAAAAGAGTTGCATTGTAATAGAACACAGGTGTGGAGAACACGAACGGGATTCCGTATGTGGCCCCGTTCCAATCGGCGAGAACGCGCGCCTTGGGAGCGTATGCGTGCTCCGTTCCGTCGAAGTTCTTCTGTACTTCGTCTTTGCCGAAGAGGTCGTCGAGCG
>NZ_JABFDI010000065.1 GCF_013403915.1 Winogradskyella pacifica | reverse complement strand
GATCACGACTCTCTGGTGGCGTTGCTGGCGTTGATCGCCGGGCAGGATGTCGAGCCGGCGGAGGGCAGCGACGGTACCGACGGGCGGTGGCGGATCGCACGTAAGGTCGCGCCGGAGCGAGTTATTTCTGCCGTCGACACCGAGGCACGGCACACCCGCAAGTCGCCGAGCAACTGCCGAGACGGGTATCGGGCGCATGTGGTCGCCGAACCGGACACCGGGATCATCACCGACGAGGAACTGACCAAGGCCGCTGGAGTGGACAACAGTGATGCCGCCGCGGCCCGCCGGTTCCTCGACGCTGAGGGCGAACCGCGTCGGTGGTACGGCGACAGTGCCTACGGGTCAGGGGATCTGCGCGCGGCGATGAAGGACGCCGGTCACGAGGCGGTCATCAAGCCGGGCCCGATACGGCCGCCGGTCGAGGGTGGGTTCACCATCGACGACTTTCAGGTGGACGAAGAGGCGGCAACGGTGACCTGCCCTGCCGGCAACACCCGCGCGATCAGCGCCAAGACTCGCGCAGCAGCGTTCGGGGTGCTCTGCCGTCGGTGCCCGTTGCGTGCGCGGTGCACCACCTCCGGTAGAGGCCGCACGATACGACTGCATCCGCGAGATACGACTGCATCCGCGAGATGCACTGTTGCGCAACGCTCGCCGCCGGTGGACTGAATCGGAGGAGCTTCGTCAGGACTATCGCACCACCCGCCCGAATGTCG
>NZ_JABFDI010000064.1 GCF_013403915.1 Winogradskyella pacifica | reverse complement strand
CGAGTGCGCACAACAACCGGGAGGCGACGGCGTCGAGTTGTCGGACGTGACCGAAGGAAAACGCCCGGAGAAACTGATCTGCCGCAGGGATTTCGGACACTGGAGATGGTTGATTTCAGGCCGCGTTGACGTGCTGCCGGTAACTGTAGTGGACGTCGTTCGGGGCTTGGTAGTCGAGGGCTGAATGCCTCCGTCGTGGATTGTAGAAGCCCTCGATGTAACGAATAACATCCTGTCGCGCTTGGGGTTTCGTCGCGTAGACAGTGCGGTAGACGCATTCGTTCTTCAGTGCAGCGAAGAAACTTTCGGCCATGCTGTTGTCCCAGCATTGACCGGTCCGTCCCATCGAGGACCTCATCCCTAGTCCGGCCACCAGAGCCCGGTAGAGCTGCGAGGTGTAGACGCTGCCGCGATCGGAATGAAAAATCGCTTCCGGCTCGATCAGAGTGGTGGCAGCAGCATTGCTCAGTGCGGCTGCGACGAGCTCGGTGCGCATGTGATCGGCGATCGACCAGCCCACGACCTTACGGGAGAAGCAGTCGATCACGGTCGCCAGATACATGAAGCCCTGCCAGGTGTGAATGTAGGTGATGTCCCCGACGAACTTGATTCCCGGGCGGTCGGCAGTGAAGTCCCGCTTGACCAGGTCCGGCACTCCGTCGTCGTCGCCGGATTCGGTGGTCGTGCGGAACGGACGCGGCTGGCACGGGACCAGGTTGTGTTCGCGCATGATCGAACG
>NZ_JABFDI010000063.1 GCF_013403915.1 Winogradskyella pacifica | reverse complement strand
CCAACGGAATTGTGTATGGTTAGTTGCGTGGTTGAGCAACTAATTTAGCAAATAAATCACAGATAGAATATTCCGCAGGAATGTTCGTAAGTCGGCAACGACCAAAGCAATTAATTATACACGGTGTTGTGGTGTCGTTTTTTTATTTACTTCTAGTAGTCAAATTTATAAGTGTTAGTTGTTTTTCCTTTTCTCCAATTTTTAAATTCAACATTTACATTTACTTCTTGAGTTCCGTGAATTTTTTCTTTAAACTCAAAGCTTTCTTGATATGAAATTCCATATTTATTTAGGACTTCATCAATTTTGTTTTTTTCCAGTTCCGCTTTTTTATTTTCTCTTCTATATTTATTCAGTTTAGAGTAAGCGGTTCCCAGAAATGAAAATCCAGCTACAATTATTCCAATTTTCACGTACCATAGATAAAAGCTAAATATTTTCCAGTCAGATAAAAAGTACCCAAGAAGTATTAAAAGAAAACCAATAATTATTATGCCGTAAAAAGTCAGATGTGTTGACTTTTGTTTTCTGCGTATTATTTCCAATTCGAGATTAGCAATTTCTAATTTTTCTTGAAATTTTTTGTCGAGTGTAATTTTTGAGCAAGTATTATTAAAATCAGGTTTTTTATTGGTCAAATTACAAGTCAATCCTTTTTCCAGACTAGATATTCTATTATCACATAAATCACAATGTCGTGAAAAATTCATTAAAATTTCAGTTAAGTTTGAGTTAGTTTTTCGGTTTCGGTTCGTTTTGGGTAAATGCACCACAA
>NZ_JABFDI010000062.1 GCF_013403915.1 Winogradskyella pacifica | reverse complement strand
GTTTTCTCGTTGTCGGTCAGTAGGTAGGTCGGGGCGCCGCCGATGATCCGGAAGACGCGGTCCAACCCGGCGAAGACGCTTGCGGCGGTGCGATCACGTAGTGGGACCACGATGCGAAATCGGCACCAGGCGAGCCAGGAGACGAGGAGCACAATTTTGCGTCCACCGACTACTGGTCCGTCACCGAAGTCGTATTGCAGCCATAATCCTGGTTCGGTGATCCAGGGCCGGTGCACTCGCGTATTGCCCAGTCGCCATTGGGTTTTGATTTCTGATAGTGCCCGGCGGGTGGTGCGGTCGGTGCCGACATACCCCATGGCTATCAATCGTTCGTGGGCTTTGTCGCCGCGGATTTTGCCTTTGGATTCGGATACCCAGCCTTCGAGGACTTCGTTCCAGTCGTCGATGATCTTCGCTCGTCGTGTTGCCGGCGGGAGCCCGGCGGCGCGGTCCTCGACGGCTTTTTTGACGGTGTTGTGGGAGCAGCCGCAGAGTTCGGCGGTAGCGCGGAATGAGCCGGTCAGATCGTAGGTGGTGAGGATGTCCATGAGTTCTCCGTCAGACTTCACTGTGGTCTCTCCTGCGGTGGGTTCGATACGGACCAGGCATCGGTATCGAAACCGCAGGAGAGGCTGCTTCGGCGCTGACGCGCCGAGCGGGATGGGAGTGGTCTGGGCAGATTCACGTCCGCCAGCGGTCACTTTCATGTCCGCCAGTGGGCAGTTCTTATTGACCGTCAGTGGTCACTTTCGTGTCCGCCTGTGGTCAGTTTTTCATGTCCGCCGACACGCGACCCAGCAACCGCTACCGCCACACTCGCC
>NZ_JABFDI010000061.1 GCF_013403915.1 Winogradskyella pacifica | reverse complement strand
TGTTGTAAGTAGTGCTTTTTTCGTTCACTTACTTAATTTCAAAATCCGAAATGCTCCTTGAATTACCAATGCAAAAACAATTGTTCCGATAATCAAATCAGGTTTATTAGAACTCAAATAATGCACTAAAATTCCTGCAATAATTACTCCCAAATTGATAATCACGTCATTCGAAGTAAAAATCATACTTGCTTTCATATGTACTTCTTCTTTGCTCTTTGACTTTTGCAAAATATAAAGACAAATTCCGTTTGCAATAAGTGCAAAAATCGAAACGATAATCATTGTTGAAAAATCGGGAAGTTTCTCGTTTCCGAAAAATCTTCTCAAGACTTCTACAAATCCAATAATCGCAAGTATTATTTGAAAATATCCAGCAAGTTTGGCAATACGTTTTTTCTTTATTACTGTTCCGCCAACCGCAAACAAACTAATTCCGTACACAAAACTGTCCGCAAGCATATCTAAACTATCGGCAACAAGTCCCATAGATTTTGAGATAATTCCTGTCGTCATTTCGATAATGAAAAAAGCAAAATTTATGGCAAGTACAGACCAAAGTAGTTTTTTCTGATTTTCGTTTTCTTTAAATTCCGTTTGGTCGGTTTGTTCCGTTGAGATTTTTTTTCCACCTAAATTCAGTTCGATAACGGACTTTTCGATTTGGTCAATTTCTCCGCTGTGAAAAACGGTCAATTTTCGGTTCGGAATATCAAAGTCCAAATTTGCAATGCTTGAAATTCCGTCCAATTTCATTCGGATAAGATTTTCCTCTGAAGGACAATCCATTTTGGTAATTTCAAATATCGTTTTATTCACTTGGTTTCTGGGTTTTT
>NZ_JABFDI010000060.1 GCF_013403915.1 Winogradskyella pacifica | reverse complement strand
GAGTTATATCGGCATACTGTTGGGTCCTGAGGGAACACGTGAGTGTTTTTTCTGGCGAGACCATATACATGCGGGAGTTCGTATCCCTATCGCGGGGTGGTGGTGACACTGTTTCGGTCTGATGGATGCAGGATGTTCTTCTGTTTGTGTGTTGTTTGAGAATTGCACAGTGGACGCGAGCATCTTTTTTGTAAGTAGTTTAGAGCGTACGGTGGATGCCTTGGCACCAGGAGCCGATGAAGGACGTAGGAGGCTGCGATAAGCCTCGGGGAGCTGTCAACCGAGCTGTGATCCGAGGGTGTCCGAATGGGGAAACCCAGCACGAGTGATGTCGTGTTACCTGCACCTGAATATATAGGGTGTGTGGAGGGAACGTGGGGAAGTGAAACATCTCAGTACCCACAGGAAGAGAAAACAATTGTGATTCCGTGAGTAGTGGCGAGCGAAAGCGGAGGAGGCCAAACTTTGTGCGTGTGATACCCGGCAGGGGTTGCGTATGGAGGGTTGTGGGGTTCATGCATGTCGATTCTGCCGGATCGGCCGACAGTAAAAAATTGTGGTGTTAGTCGAAGTGGTCTGGAACGGCCTGTCGTAGAGGGTGAGAGTCCCGTAGACGAAAACATTGCAACTGTTGTGTGTGGGTACCCAAGTAGCAGCGGGCCCGTGAAATCTGCTGTGAATCTGTCGGGACCACCCGATAAGCCTGAATACTCCCTGGTGACCGATAGCGGACTAGTACCGTGAGGGAAAGGTGAAAAGTACCCCGGGAGGGGAGTGAAATAGTACCTGAAACCGTGCGCTTACAATCCGTCAGAGCTGGTGCACAGTTTACTGTGGCTGGTGATGGCG
>NZ_JABFDI010000005.1 GCF_013403915.1 Winogradskyella pacifica | reverse complement strand
GTTATATAAGAAAAACAGCTACTGGATACCAGCAAAAAATAGAGAGGTATCAAGCTAAGAACTGCTCTGGATGCCAGATCAGAAGCTTATGTCATAGATCAGAGGACAATCGGATAGTAGAGAGGAATCACAAGCTAGTGAGACTCAAATCACAAGCAAAACAAAAATTATTGAGTCCACAAGGTATTGCACATAGAAAACAAAGATGTTGGGATGTTGAGGCGGTTTTTGGTAACATAAAACACAATATGAACTTCAAAAGGTTCATGTTGAGAGGTCTTGAAAAAGTAGAAACAGAAATAGGGCTAATTGCAATGGCACATAACCTCAAAAAAGTGAGTTTAGCGATGTAAGAATCGCTTTGCTATATTTTAAATAAGAACTAATTACATAATTAATCAAGTATCTTAACAATAAAACCAACATGATTAAAAATTAAAAGGTCGCCTAAATTGTTTTTAGACGACCTCTTTTATTTACTCTTTTTCACCTAATTCAAAATCTAAAGGTAAGGTGTCGCCTATTCTTTGACTTCCCATTGCTCCACTAAAATACACACCAATAACAGGCGTGTAATTACCATAGGTATCCACATAAAATTCTGGAATCTCTAGTTGAATTATAGATTGATGTTCTTTATCAAAAAGAATAGAGACTTTTTCTTTTAAAGTTATCTTTTTAAAATCTTGATTTTCTGTAGCCTCTACGGTAAAAAAAGACCATTCATCTACTCTAAATTTATCGTGAAAAACCCAATAGCCTTGCTCCTTTAAATTCTTATTATAAAGTGATTTCATAAAATGTTGCACAGAACCTTTATAAGCTCTATTTCTATGCTTTAAAATTCTCTTATTTACAGTATCGAAACCTTTATAAAATGAGGTTCCAAAATAAGTTACAGAGTTTATTGTAAATTCTAAACCTGTAAGATCTGCATATCTAAAAATGATTTCAAAATCCATTAAATCATATGCAATTTCATACTGCAACGTTTTATTTAAAATCCTAAGTGGCACTGAAGCGCTTGCGTATAATGCTTTATTATGTTTATCGTATTTTAATATTAAGTCATCTTCATTTAATATTTTACATGACTCGCCAAACTTAGACGTTCCTAAAAATTCCTTTCGAAACAACCTTAGTTTCTGTCTCCGTGTTAAACCATCGTCATACTCTAAATGGACCTCTTCTAAAGCATTATCAGCTTCAACGAGTTCTACACTAATGTTACTTTGACTTCTATAATCTGAAATCAAAACCTTTTCAAAACCTAAATAAGAAATAACTAAAGTAGATTGTACGGCGTCGGTGTAGTCAATTGAAAATTCGCCATTACTATTTGTTGTAGTACCAATTGTGGTATTATTAAAATACACAGACACCGTTTCAACAGGTTGTTGTGTAATTTTATCAATAACTCTACCAGTAAGCGTTTGTGATACACAAAAAAAGGGTAACAAAAAGATTAAAATATATATCTTATTTGTCTTCATTGTTCTCTGTAAACTTGCGTTCTAGTTCCGCCTGAAATTCTTCCATTACAGGTCTAACGGTACTTTCTGGTAAGTCTGCAATTTTTATATACATTAAGCCATCCACTGCATTATTAAACAAAGGATCTACATTAAATGCGACAAGTCTCGCATTTTGTTTAATATATTTTTTAAGTAAAACAGGTAATCGTAATGCGCCTGGCTCTACTTCATCTATAATTTTATCGAATTTATTTAAATCGGCTTCCGTAGCATCAAAAACAAAATCCTTATCAGCGTCTTGCAGTTTTACCTTAAACTCTTTTTTAGGATGAACGTATTGCGCTACATACGGATCGTAATAATGAGATTTCATAAACTCAATCATCAAACTTTTTGAAAAGTTAGAAAACTGATTACTTATACTCACTCCACCAATTAAATATTTGTGCTCAGGGAAACGTAAGGTGATATGTACAATACCTTTCCAAAGTAAAAACAAAGGCATTGGTTTTTGCTGGTATTCTTTTATAATAAACGCACGACCCATTTCTATGGATTGGCTCATCATTTTATGCAATTCAGGTTCAAATCTAAACAAATCCTGAAGATAGAAACCATCGATACCAAAACGTTCAAAAATTTTAGAACCTAAGCCCATTCTGTACGCTCCTGCAATGAGGTTTTTTTCATTATCCCATAAAAACATATGGTGATAATAGGTATCAAATTTATCTAAATCAATAGCTTCATTTGTGCCTTCTCCTACTTCTCTAAACGTAATTTCTCTAAGCCGTCCTATTTCTCTTAAAATATTGGGAATGTCATTTGCCGAAGCCAAAAACACTTCATAATTTTTACTCTCTAACAACCTACAATCGCTTACTCTAAGTTTATCTACCTCAGCAATCATTACTTTTGGTGCGATTGGAGTCACAATACGTTTTGGTATTTTTGTGACCTTTAATTGCGATTGTATATTATCTAAAATCTTAGGTTTATCTTCAAAAGTTTTAGACAACATATATGTTTTTCGCCTTAAAAACTCAGAAAATTCTGGAAGCGTTGGATGTTCATTTTGATCTTTTACCGAAATGGCCTTACCAACTCTTACTTTTATTATACGACGTTTTTGAGTTAATACTTCTGAAGGTAACTTTGCGGTTCTTAGTGTATCACTTAATCTAGAAAGTCTGTAAAACAAGCGACTATTCTTAGCATGAAAATAAATAGGAACAACAGGTACTTTCGCTTTCTGAATTAATTTCATGGCGGCAGCTTCCCATTCCTTATCAACGACTAATTTTCCGTCTTTATACGTAGAAACTTCACCTGCAGGAAACACCCCTAATGGATGTCCATCTCTTAAATGGCCAATAGCATTTTTAAAACCGGCAATACTACTTGCTGCATCCTTTCTACCTTCAAAAGGATTTACAGG
Source organism: Winogradskyella pacifica (assembly GCF_013403915.1). Classification (GTDB taxonomy): domain Bacteria; phylum Bacteroidota; class Bacteroidia; order Flavobacteriales; family Flavobacteriaceae; genus Winogradskyella; species Winogradskyella pacifica. The sequence goes on along the minus strand of NZ_JABFDI010000005.1, from coordinate 208,078 downwards.
CATTATATATGGCTTAAGTGGCTCTATTCGATGTAATAAAAAGTTGGCGATAATTTTAAAATCACTACGTTGTTCTACCATTAGTTTTAATAGTAAAATACCATCAATACCACCAAGTGGATGATTAGAAATCGTAATATAAGGCCCTTCCTTCGGAAGACGTTTCATGTCTTCTTCAGGGATCTCAAACTTAATTTGAAACTCGTCTAAAATAGCATCAAGAAAATCAACATCACTAAGGTGTTTGTTGCGCAAATAGAACTTATTTATTGTAGATATCTTAAGGACTTTCATCAATGTCCAACCAAAAAAAGTACCCAAGAAACCATACTTATCAGCATTAATTGCTTTAGCGACTTCTTTTGCGGTAACTAAACCAGTATCGGATGCTTTCCCCATAAAACAAATGTAATAACTATTTATTTAGTAACTATTTGAACTGTCCCCTGCGCTAATTGCTTCAACAACACCTCTTTATCCTTCTCTAGCTCTTTTACCACAACATCATTATAGTGTCTAATCGTATAAAGGCTGACATTATTATGACAAACAACTTTAAATTTTGCTTTTAAATGTTGAAGCAATTTCTCTAAATTATCAAATAAATTATCAATACAAACAGAGAAACTAATAGCAGAATTCTGAATCACATCAACCTTCATTTTATACAAGTGTAGCAAACTAAATATTTCACTAATATTTTCTTCCATAATATATGAAAAATCTAAGGATGACAATGAAATTAAAGTCTGATTTTTCTTAACTATGAAACACGGAACCTCTGGCACTAAAGCTTTTCCTTTACTTACACATGTACCTGCTCCTTCCGGATTTAAAAATGATTTTACATACAACGGAATTTCCTTTTGTTGTAATGGCTGAAGCGTTTTAGGGTGAATTACAGAAGCTCCATAAAAAGCCAACTCTATAGCTTCTCTATAGGATATTTGATGTAATAATTGTGCGTTTTCAAAATATCTCGGATCTGCATTTAAAACACCTGGTACATCTTTCCAAATCGTAACACTATCTGCATTTAAACAATACGCAAAAATCGCAGCCGTATAATCACTACCTTCTCTACCTAAAGTTGTGGTAAAATTATTAGCATCACTACCCAAAAATCCCTGAGTAATATTGAGAATATTAGCATTTAAATGAGACGAAATGTTCTCTTGTGTTTTTTCCCAATTTACATTAGAGCGTCTGTAATAATTATCTGTTTTTACAAACTCTCTAACATCAACCCAATTATTTTTTAATCCAATTTCATTTAGGTAATGACTAATTATTGTGGTCGATATTAATTCACCGTAACCTATAACTTGGTCATACACATAATTATAATCTGGCGATTTATTGCTTTTAAAAAAGGCATTTAATTCATCAAAAAAAGACTTTACATCCGTAAAGACTTGATGACGATTATTCTCAAATAAATCGACTAAAATGTCATTGTGGCATTTAATAACATCGTGAATTGCACTTTGTAATTCCTCTTTATGTTCAAAATAATTTTTGATAACCAACTCCATTCTATTCGTTGTTTTTCCCATTGCTGAAATCACAACTAAAGTGTTATCATAACCTGTAGTTTGTAAAACTTTTGCTAAATTTTTTACACCATCTGCATCTTTCACCGATGCCCCACCAAACTTAAAAATGCGCATTATATTTTATTTAAATAATTTTCAATTCCATTTTCATCCAGATGTACCACATTCCAATCGCGTTTTACATCTGCACCTTTACTTTCGTAGAACTTTATAGCGGGTTCATTCCAATCTAAAACTTCCCAACTTACGCGTTTTACGCCTAATTGTTTCGCATGTTTTACAACGGCATCTAAAAGCTGAGTACCAACTCCTTTCCCTCTACATTTTTCACTCACAATAAGATCTTCTAAATGTAAAATTTTGCCTTTCCAAGTAGAATACCTCATATATACTAAGGCAATACCTTCAATCTTATGATCAAGCTCGCTAACAAAACAAGTAAATTTCGGATCTGCTCCAAAGCCATCATTCTCTAAATCAGATGCTGTAATTTCTACAGCATCCTCCTCTTTTTCAAACGTTGCCAATTCTTCAATAAGTTCTAAAACTCTTGGCATATCTTCGATAAGTGCTAATCTTGGTTGTTTCATTTTGCAAATAAAAGATTCAAAGATAATCTAATCTCAGTTTACAAAACAATTTTTTTAAAGTACGAAAACGTTGTAGTTTGCTAAAAAAGGCGATATTTGTGTGCTACTAATCAATATTATACTTAATGTCTAAACCAAATCAAACTTTAGGGGAATTTATAATTGAAAATCAAACGTCTTTTAAATATACCTCTGGAGAACTTTCTCGTCTATTAAATTCTATTCGTTTAGCTGCTAAGGTCGTTAATCACGAAGTTAACAAAGCTGGTTTAGTAGATATCATTGGTAATGCTGGTGATACTAATATACAAGGTGAAGATCAGCAAAAGCTAGATGTTTATGCTAATGAAAAGTTTATTCAAACGTTAACCAAAAGAAATATCGTTTGTGGTATTGCGAGTGAAGAGGAAGATGATTTTATAGCTATTAATAGCCAAGATGAAAATAACCAAAACAAGTATATTGTTTTAATTGACCCTTTAGATGGCTCTTCTAATATCGATGTTAATGTTTCTGTAGGAACCATTTTCTCAATTTACAGACGTGTTACTCCATTAGGAACACCAGTAACTTTAGAAGATTTTTTACAAAAAGGAAGCGCACAAGTTGCAGCTGGTTATGTGGTATATGGAACCTCTACGATGTTAGTATATACAACAGGAGATGGTGTTAATGGTTTTACATTAAACCCCGCAATTGGATCTTATTATTTATCGCATCCAAATATGCAATTTCCTGCAGATGGAAATATTTATTCGGTAAACGAAGGTAATTATTCTGATTTCCCTGTCGGAATTAAAAAGTATATAAAATACTGTCAGGAAGACGAAGGAGAAAGACCTTATACTAGTCGATATATTGGATCTTTAGTTTCTGATTTTCATAGAAATATGATTAAAGGAGGTATTTACATGTATCCTAAAAGTTCTAAAAATCCGAAGGGAAAATTACGTTTACTTTATGAATGTAATCCGATGGCCTTTATTGCAGAGCAAGCTAATGGTAAAGCAAGTGATGGCTTTACAAGAATAATGGATATTGTACCTACAGAACTACATGAACGTGTGCCTTTTATTTGTGGTAGCGTGAATATGGTAGAAAAAGCAGAAGAATTTATGCGTAACGAGGAATTATAAATTACGCTTCTCTCTTAAGACTTCAAGTTTCACTTAACTTGAAGCAATAAAAAAGCGACTATATTTTAACGTATCGATGTTAAATATAGTCGCTTTTTATGCTATTACTATTTACTCATTCATTGACTTAATACCGTCAATAAAGGTATCGAGATCTACTTTATCATGAGCCAAGGCTAAAGCCTTATCTGCTATATATTTAACGTTATTGGCACTAAATCCTAATCCAACACAAAGTTTCTCTAATAACCAATGCTGATTTGGACCTTCAATATCATCAACCCATACCATACGCGCCAAATCATAAAGACGCTCTAAACGCATATCATAAGATGTTGGTGGATTAATAGGATGACTTTTATAATCGATTAATATCTGTTTGTACTCTAACTCCGAAATATCTAATCGCGTTGCTAAACGATCTAAGAACGCTTTCTCTTTCTCTGTAATAACACCATCACTATTAGCAACTCTAACTATAGCTGCAAAATGATCTTCATTACGTTTTTTAAATCCGCTATCGAATAAATCTGAAAATGACATATATATACTTTATTTATTATCTAATTATTAATTCTGAACAAATATAATTCTATTCAAAGAATTATCATTAGTGAACACTTCAAAAATTTTATATTTGCAGTTCCAAAATAAGAAACTTGAGTAAAGTATCTATTGCCCAAACATTCGCACAGACTTTGCAACTGCAAAATCTGCAAACTGCTATTGCCCAAAGCGAAACAAAAACACATTTAAAAGGTCTTGTAGGATCCTCATTTTCAATTACGGTTGCCGAAGTTTTTAAAACCGCAGACAAACCTTTTTTGTTGATTTTTGATGATAAAGAAGAAGCGGCTTTTTACCTTAATGATCTTGAACAACTGATCAACGATAAAGACGTGTTATTTTATCCAGGAAGCTACCGCAGACCGTACCAAATTGAAGAAACTAATAATGCCAATGTGCTCTTACGTGCCGAGGTTTTAAACCGAATTAATTCGCGTAAAAAACCGTGCATTATTGTGACCTATCCTGATGCGCTTTTTGAAAAGGTAGTCACTAAAAAGGAACTCGATAAGAACACCTTAAAAATCTCAGTTGGCAACGACTTAAGCATCGATTTTGTTAATGAAGTCTTATTCGAATATAAATTTAAACGTGTCGATTTTGTTACCGAACCTGGAGATTTCTCTGTAAGAGGTGGTATCGTCGATGTCTTTTCATTTTCGCATGATGAACCTTACCGAATAGAGTTTTTTGGAGACGAAGTTGATAGTATTAGAACTTTTGATGTAGAGACGCAATTGTCTACGGAGCGTATTAAGAAAGTGAGCATCATTCCGAATGTGGCTAATAAAATGATTGCTGAACAACGCGAAAGTTTTCTAAAATACATTTCGAATAAAACGGTTATTTTTTCTAAAAATGCATCCCTGACGTTTTCAAGAATTGATGATTTTTATGATAAAGCGGAAGAGGCTTATAATAATTTATCTAGCGAAGTTAAACATGCCTCTCCTGAAGAATTATTCTGTAATTCGGACTTATTAAAACGTCAATTTTTAGAATACTCTTTAGTTGAATTTGGAACAGAAGCTTTTTTCGCGCAGCAACTTATAGCCTTTTATACCAAGCCACAACCCGCATTCAACAAACAATTCAATTTGTTGATTGAAGATTTAAATGAAAATAACGCTAACGGCATTACCAATTATATCGCTTGTGTAAGCGAACAACAGGCCAAACGTTTTCATGATATTTTTGATGATGCAGAACAAACGGTTCATTATAAGACGGTGGTGCTTTCACTTTATCAAGGTTTTATAGATACCGAACATAATCTTGCTATTTATACAGACCATCAAATTTTTGATCGTTATCATAAATTCCATCTTAAAAATGGGTACGCCAAAAAGCAAGCCATCACTTTAAAGGAACTTACAAATCTCGAAATCGGAGATTACGTTACACACATTGACCATGGTATTGGTAAGTTTGGTGGCTTACAAAAAATAGATGTTGAAGGCAAAAAGCAAGAAGCCATAAAACTAGTATATGGCGAACGCGATATTTTATACCTCAGCATTCACTCGTTACATAAAATCACTAAGTTTAACGGCAAAGATGGTAAGCCTCCAACGGTTTATAAATTAGGAAGCAAAGCTTGGGCGACGTTAAAACAAAAAACAAAATCTAGGGTTAAGGAAATTGCCTTCAACCTTATAAAGCTTTATGCCAAACGAAAATTAAAGAAAGGATTTCAGTACGCTCCAGATAGCCATATGCAATTAGAGTTGGAAGCTTCTTTTATTTATGAAGATACTCCAGATCAAATCACATCTACAGCAGATATAAAAGCGGATATGGAAAGTGAACGACCAATGGATCGACTCATTTGTGGTGACGTTGGATTTGGTAAAACTGAAGTTGCAATTAGAGCGGCATTTAAAGCTGTGGATAACGGTAAACAAGTTGCTGTTTTAGTACCAACAACCATTTTGGCTTATCAACACTCACGAACTTTTAAAGAACGTTTGAAGGATTTTCCGGTGACTGTAGATTATGTGAATCGTTTTAGAACAGCCAAAGAAAAACGCGAAACCCTAGAAGGATTAGAAAAAGGAAGCGTTGATATTATCATAGGAACACATCAATTGGCAAGTAAAAACGTAAAATTTAAAGATTTAGGTTTACTGATTGTTGATGAAGAACAGAAGTTTGGTGTTGCTGTAAAAGAAAAATTAAAGACCATAAAGGAAAACGTAGATGTACTGACGTTAACAGCGACACCAATTCCGAGAACACTTCAATTTAGTCTAATGGCTGCGCGAGATTTATCAGTCATTAACACGGCTCCACCAAATAGATATCCTATAGAAAGCCATGTTATTCGTTTTGGTGAAGAAACCATTAGAGATGCGGTGAGTTATGAAATTCAACGTGGCGGTCAGATTTATTTTATTCACAATAGAATAGAGAATATTAAGGAAGTTGCTGGTATGATTCAACGTTTAGTGCCTGATGCAAAAATCGGTATTGGACATGGGCAACTCGATGGTAAAAAACTAGAAAATCTAATGCTCGCTTTTATGAATGGTGAATTTGATGTTTTGGTAGCGACCACTATTGTAGAAAGCGGATTAGATGTACCAAATGCGAATACTATTTTTATCAATAATGCGAACAATTTTGGACTGAGTGATTTACACCAAATGCGAGGTCGTGTAGGGCGTAGTAATAAGAAGGCCTTTTGTTATTTTATTACTCCAGATTATTCTGCAATGACAGCCGATGCTAGAAAACGGATTTCAGCCTTAGAGCAATTTACAGAGCTGGGTAGCGGATTTAATATCGCTATGAAGGATTTAGAAATACGTGGTGCAGGAGATTTACTCGGTGGAGAGCAAAGTGGATTTATTAATGATATCGGATTTGATACCTATCAGAAAATATTGAATGAAGCCATAGATGAATTAAAAGAAACTGAGTTTTCAGATTTATATAAAGATGATGGTAAGCCTAAACAATATGTCAAAGACATTACTATTGATACGGATTTCGAATTGTTGTTTCCAGATGATTATATCAACAACATTACCGAACGTCTAAATCTTTACACCAAACTCAACGAGATAAAAACAGAAGAAGAACTCGCTAAATTTGAAACTGAAATTATTGACCGTTTTGGTGAGTTACCAACGCAGGTTTCAGACCTATTAGACAGCGTCCGCCTTAAGTGGATCGCAACAAAAATGGGGATTGAAAAACTGATTATGAAGCAAGGCAAAATGATTGGTTATTTTGTGCAAGATCAGCAAAGTGGTTTTTATCAGAGTGACGCATTTACTAAAGTTTTACAATTTGTACAGATGAATGCTGGCAAATGCAAAATGAAAGAAAAACAAACCCGAAAAGGATTACGCTTATTAATTACGTTCGAAAAAATTAAAAACACCAAACAAGCATTAATGGCCTTAAAGGATATATAATGAATGAAAAAAGTCATTTAAATAACCTTTTATTGCTCATTATTGCCACAGTATGCCTCAGTACGTCTGGACCGTTAGGTAAATTTATAGAGATGCCAACACCGGTAATTATTTGGTGGCGTTCTATTTTAGCCGTAATTATACTTTTCTTTTTCTGCCTTTTTAAAGGGATTAATTTAAAGATCCATAATAAAAAAGACCGTTTCACTTTTTTTATTGCTGCTTTATTAATGGGAGGTCATTGGGTTTTCTATTTCTATGCCTTAAAACTATCTAACGTAGCTATTGGAATGATTTCACTATTTACGTTCCCAGTGATTATAGCCCTTTTAGAACCTTTATTTTCAAAAGTAAAATTAGACCCTATCCATATTGTACTCGGGTCAATGGTACTTCTTGGCATCTATATATTAGCTCCAGATTTCGATTTAGAAAGTAGTCAGTTGCAAGGCATTCTATTTGGTGTACTTTCGGCGATCTGTTATGCCTTAAGAATCCTTATGCTAAAAGGACATATTGCGACGTATAATGGCACCATGCTGATGTTTTATCAAGTTGTGGTGTTAACGATTGTATTGGCGCCTGTTTTATATTTTATGGACACTTCTAATATCACCACACAATATCCTTATGTTTTACTATTAGCCATAGTAACTACGGCTATTGGACATACCATGTTTGTAAATAGTTTAAAATATTTTAAAGCCAGTACAGCGAGTATTATTGGCAGTACACAACCGATATTTGGAATTATAATTGCCTTCTTTTTTTTAAATGAACTACCTTCCCCTAATACATTTATCGGTGGTAGTTTAATATTGGCTACGGTTATTATTGAAAGTATTAGATCTAAAAAGGAGATATAGCATTATAATGGCTTAATTCTTGAAGTTATTCAATGGTTGGTATTAGTTGTAAATAAGTCTTAAGCATGAAAGAAATTTACGAACCAAAATTCGTCGAAAAGCTATTTGATAAAATGTTAGGTATTTATACAGAAGCATTCGGCAATTCTAAAAATGCTTTTCAAATTTTTAAAAGAGATAATTTTGAAGTCGAATATATCAATTATTTTTACGGTTGCGCCACCGGAATAAAAGGCCGAAAAATAAAATAACAATTAGCAAACAGTTTTATAAAACATACAATACCATGAAAAAATTATTAATCCTACTTTTGGTTTTACCCTTACTATTACAAGCTCAAAGTGTAAAGGGTTCATTTTCACCAGCTGAAGATTTTAGCTATGCCTTTTTATATCACGCCACACCAGAAAGTGCTAATTATGTTAATAGAGGAGAATTAGATAGTGATGGTAATTTTGAGATTCAATTAGACTCAACTTTAACACCTGGTATTTATAAAATTGTATATGCCGTTCCGCCTGAAGAAAATAATTTCGATTTTATCTACGATGGAAAAGAAACTGTAGCTTTTAATTTTAGTTACGAAAAAGGTGTTGAGTTTAAAGTTTCTGAAGAAAATAAACTTTGGAACTCTTATCTTAAAAGTATAGAAATGGTGAATCAAACTATTAGTAATTATTACTCTAAAGAGAATAATGATAAAAAAGGTTTTACTGCTATTTTTAAAACCTTAAAGGACACACAAACGGCTTATGAAGAATTAGCTAAAGACAAATTGGTTTTTAAGTTTATCAAAGCCAACAGACCTTATATTCCAACCCAATATGAAGATATTAGCACCTATTCAAAAAATCTTAAACAACATTATTTAAGAGACGTTGATTTTAGTGATTATCTACTACAGAGTTCATCTTACTTAATAGACCGCGTTACTGCTTATGTTTTTAATATGGTAGTAGACCCAAGTGAAGCCACTTATAAACAACACATTGATGATGTTGCCTCTGCGATTACTGATGATGATTTAAGTATTAAATCGAGTATGCTAGAAATGCTTTGGCAACAATTTGTAGCTTTAAAAAATAATACGATTGCCAATTATATTACGGATAATTATTTACTAGAATTAGCAAAATCTACAAACAATAAAGTTTTAGAAGATATGGTCATTTCTTTTAAAAACACATCAATCGGATCTAAAGCACCCAATTTTGAAATCACTTTGAATGGCAAAAAAACAAGCTTACACCAATTAGAAAGCGCAGAAAACTACTTGCTAGTTTTTTGGAGTAGTGGTTGTAGTCATTGTCTTAGCGAATTACCAGAAGTAAAAAAACTGGTAAAAAATAAACCCAATTTAAAAGTCGTAGCCTTTGGATTAGAAGATGATGACGAAAACTGGACTAAAGAAATTAAGAACTATCCAGATTTTATTCACCACATTGGATTAAAAAAATGGGATAACCCAATTGTAAAAACCTACGGCATTTCTGCGACACCAATGTATTTTATATTGGACGCGTCTAAAGTTATTACAGCGAAACCTTATGGTTTTGAGGAATTAGAAGTGTTACTAAAAGCATTGTAAATATTTTATGTTTAGCGTTGAAGACATAAGAGAGAACTACAAACGTTTTCCGGACGCGAAAATTGAAAATATAGCAAGAAATGAATCTAAAGGATTAAGAAAAGAAGTCCTCAGTGTTTTAAAAGATGAAATTATAACACGGCAACTAAACCTAAGTCTTATTAGTTGGATTGATTCGGAAACTAAATCATTTGAGGGTTTAGAGCGCAAAAATCTTATCCAAAAAATTCAATATCAACACTGTCCCAAATGCTTAGAAAAAACTAAATTATTTGGCTTTGAAACCCATACGGTTAAATCATTTTTAATTGGAACTAGTTCGTCTAGGGATGAACAAATACTTTGTGCAAGCTGTGGAAAAACAGTAAAATTAAACGCTATCGTAATTACATTTTTCGCAGGATGGTGGTCTGGAAAAGGGTTTCTATTAACACCATTTACTATTCTTAAAGACGCATTAAGCTTCTTATTTATTGATAAAATTAGCGATAGAATCCTAAATACCTTCGTCGATGACCGAACCGGTTCATTTAGAAGATACGGCACTGATGACAGCGTGTTAACGCGACTTATACAATGGAAAAATAATTCGGATGACAATTCATCATCGTATTAATAAGAAAACGCCCAGTAAAAACAAGTGTTTTAACTGAGCGTTTTGAAACTAAATAACCAACCAAATTTAGTTTCATATGTATAATTTTATTTTTCTTTAGGGCTTAGATGAAATCCCAATTTTAAATTACATCTTGTAATTTATCTATAGCCTTAAATGCTTCGTGTACTTTCTCTAGTATTTTCTATTTTCTTTGTTTTTTGCTTACGTTTTTTATACCTATCAACTTCTGTAGTTGACTTCCCTTCTACACCTGTGCTTCTGTAATACTGTATGTATCCTCTTCCTCTAAATTCGTACAGGGTACCAGAGTTTGCATGAAACAACTCTATCGTACTATCATTAATAACGCTCAATTCGAAGTATTCATTGCTGAAGAAATCATAATCTAATGTTAATCTTTTTAAGTAACTATTTCCAGAGACATCTCGCACCTCATAGTCACCTATAAAATCCCAAAAGATATTGTTTGTGTTATAGACGTTTTGATCTTGAGAACTTCTAAATGTTGCATCATTTCCACCAGCTAAAAACTGTAAATAGTTCTCACTATCAAAATCATTTAAGGCTCCATAATTGCTTGTATACGTTTTTTCCCAAGCTTCATACTCTTGTAAGAAATAATGAATATTGTCATAAAACACATAGTCGTAATCAAAACTTGAACGCTGATAACCCTCTAAAAAATAAGAGGTATCATTAAAAGGATTGTATAATTCAATGGTATTATTATCTACTTGGTACACATCAAAACTGTCGTAACCATCAATAATATGATAGACATCTAAAATCCCGTCATAAGCGTTATAACTTCCTATTTCAACACCATAACCATTGCCTTGGCTTCCGATGCCAACTAAATTATTATTTGCGTACATACGACCATTATTAAATGAGACTGTAAATGCAACTTGTAAAAATGGTGTTTCTCCGTACCCTTGTGTCGCATTAATATCTACGTACCATAAATCATATGAATTTAGTAATTGATTTAATGAAACTGACGGTTCATCAACATAACGTGTTTCTTCTACATAACACGAGGTAAATAGTGTTGCAATAAATGCAAATCCTAATAGTAGTTTTGTCGTTTTCATAATCTAGCGTTTTAAAGGTTGTTAATTATAGCTTTTCAAAAGACGTGCCAAAAAATATTTTGACGTTATTTCAGACCTTCCAAAGGTATATCTATACTAATTGTTATCACATCTAAAACGCCTTTTAATATCGAAGGTTTAACATGGTTTTAGCGTTAACGATTCTATAAATTTTCCGTAACTTTGAATTACAAATTTGATTAAAACACTATGAGTACTACTACAAAATATGCTGTTTTTGGTGCAGGAAGTTGGGCTACAGCCATTGTAAAAATGCTTTGCGAAAACTTAGATGAAGTTGGTTGGTATATGCGAAGCGTTTATGCCAAAGAACATATCTTAAAAGAAAAACACAACCCTAGTTATTTGAGTTCTGTAGAATTTCATACAGATCAGTTAAAACTAAGTAATGATATTAATGAAATTGCGGAATGGGCAGACGTGCTTATTTTTGTAATTCCATCGGCCTTTATTCATGGCGAACTAGAGAAACTAACTACAGATATTAGTCAAAAAACGATTGTATCTGCCGTAAAAGGTATTATGCCAGAAACAGGGAAATTAGTTGGTGAGCATTTTAATGATGAATATGCTATTCCTTTTGAAAACATTGCTATCATTGCTGGTCCTTGTCATGCCGAAGAAGTCGCTTTAGAGCGTTTATCTTATTTAACAATTGCGTGCGACGATGCTAAAAAAGCACAAGCTATTGCCGACAAATTATCGAGCGATTACATTAAAACAAAAACGAGCGATGATGTTATTGGTATAGAATACGCTGTAATGCTTAAGAACATTTATGCTATTGCAGCCGGAATGGCTCATGGATTGGGTTATGGTGATAATTTTCAGAGTGTTTTGATGAGTAACTCTATTAGAGAAATGAAACGTTTTATCAAAAAAATGCATAAGATGAAACGTAACATTAATAATTCGGCTTATTTAGGTGATTTATTAGTGACTGGTTATTCTGTTTTTTCTCGAAACCGTATGTTCGGAAACATGATAGGTAAAGGCTACACCGTAAAATCGGCACAAATGGAAATGAATATGGTGGCTGAAGGTTACTACGCCACAAAAAGTGCTTTTGAATTAAATAAAAAGAACAAAAAGAAAACACAGCTACCTATAATTAATGCTGTTTACGATATTCTTTATGACAATAAAGATCCTAAGAAAGTATTTAAGAAATTGACGGATAAGTTGGATTGACAATATAGCCTTTAGCTGTTAGCCGTTTGCTATTAGCTAAAGGCCAATAGCAAACAGCTAATAGCTACTTTACCAAAATACCACGTAATTGCATTAACGGAATAGCCTGTAAAGCCTTTTCGTTGATTGTATTTTTTCTGAATACATACGTTTTATCAAACATTTGGTTGCCTTCAAAAAACGTGATTTTAAACTCGTTGTTCAGCTCTAAAACCTTTTCTTGTAGATATTCAATTTTAGCGTAACTTCTTGCGGGTAGTTTTGCAATCGTATGGCGCATTATAGGTGTTACTTTAGTGTCACTATAACCTCTGGTAACAATAAGAACCGTATCTAAATCTTTATCGCTATTATTAATGATATAAGCATTCCAATCTTGAGTTTTATATTCCAAATGTTCTTCTTGCACCACGGCAACATGAACATCTTTTACTTCTGGTATTGTGATGTCTTTTTTCAAAGTTTATAATGCTGATTTAAACTGCTCTAAAAATCGAACGTCATTCTCACTCAACAATCTAATATCGCTAATTTGGTTTAATAACATCGCAATACGGTCAATTCCCATTCCGAAAGCAAACCCAGAATAGACTTTAGAATCAATACCACAGTTTTCTAATACATTAGGATCTACCATTCCGCAGCCCATAATTTCTAACCAACCTGTACCTTTAGTAATTTTATAATCTGTTTCGGTTTCTAATCCCCAATATACATCTACCTCTGCACTTGGCTCAGTAAACGGAAAATATGAAGGACGTAATCTAATTTTAGACTTCCCAAACATCTCTGTAGTAAAGTATTGTAAGGTTTGTTTTAAATCTGCAAAACTCACATCTTTATCAATATATAAGCCTTCCACTTGGTGAAAGAAACAATGTGAACGTGCAGAAATCGCTTCATTTCTATAAACTCTTCCTGGAGAAATTGTACGAATTGGAGGCTGATTGTTTTCCATATAACGTACTTGTACAGAACTTGTATGTGTACGTAATAAAATATCTGGATCGGTTTGAATAAAAAACGTATCCTGCATATCTCTCGCTGGGTGGTATTCTGGTAAATTCAACGCTGTAAAGTTATGCCAATCATCTTCAATTTCTGGCCCTTCACTAACGTTAAAACCAATGCGCGAAAAGATATCAATAATCTCATTTTTAACTATAGAAATAGGATGACGTGCACCAATAGCAATCGGCTCACCAGGACGCGATAAATCACCAAAAATCCCTTTGTCTTCCTCTTTACTTTCTAAAGCTTCCTTTAAATCGTTGACTTTAGTTTCTGCTGTAATTTTAAGCTCGTTAATTATCTGTCCGAATTCACGTTTCTGATCGTTCGCCACATTTTTTAATTCGCCATAAAATGCCTTTAAATGTCCTTTTGAACCTAAATACTTAATTCTAAAGGCTTCAACCTCTTCTTTAGATTGTGCTTTAAAAGCTTCTGCTTCTGCTATGAGTTCTTTTATCTTGTCTATCATGAGTTCTATTCAAAAACGAGTGCAAATTTAGTTTTTTTTTGCGAGATAAGGTAGCTGTATCAAGTCTTAGCTAATTGATATATTCTGTTTCCAAAAAATAGTTTACAATAGCCTCTTTCATCAGCACACTTTGTTCACCAGCTTTTAGATGTGGTAATTGCGCTAATACTTTGTAGTGTGGCCAACCTTCTTCATCTACATAATCAAACTCATAAAACCCATAAGGTGCTAAAACCTTACAAATTGCTATATGCATTAAATCGAGTTTGTGATCTTTTTTATACTCGCGATGAAACTGACCAAGCTCCTGTACACCAATAAGATATATTATAGAGTCGAGATCTAATCGGTCTCCATCAGCAAATTGGTTTGAGAGTTTCTCTACCACCAACTCCCATCGTTCTTTTAATTGTTCGTCTCTTGCCATGTTCATTTCCCGTAAAACGGGAATCTCTTTAATTAATAATTCAAAGTTTTAAGTTGAAGAGTTCTCCTTCAAGTTCAACTTCTTATAAGGTTTCAAAGTTAATAAACTAAAGTAGGTTGAAATGCGTTATTATTTATAAATCAGAAAAAAAGTATAGTTTATCTTATTAGCCCTAAGTTTAAATTATTTGATTTACTAAAATTTGAACTTAAAAAATTCATGTACTTTTGTTTAAACCGCTAGTTCTATGAGTATAATTGATATTATTTTAGCCTCCCTTTTATTATTCGGATTTGTACGTGGGTTATTTAAAGGGCTTTTTGTAGAAGTTGCTTCTTTATTGGCTTTAGTTTTGGGTGTTTATGGCGCGATTCATTTTAGTGATTTTGCCGCAGGCTTTTTAAAACCTAAGGTAGATTGGAATGAAAAAACCATTAATATCGTTGCTTTTGCCATCACTTTTGTCGTGATTGTTTTAGTCATTAGCCTAGCCGGAAAAGCATTAACCAAACTAGCCGATTTCGCCGCTTTAGGAATCATCAATAAACTCGCAGGCGCTGTTTTTGGAGCGCTTAAAATTGGATTAATTCTTAGTGTACTTTTGAGTGTTTTTCATAAAATGAATAACACCTTACCCTTTATGGAAAAAGAAGATTTGGAAAAAAGCACGCTTTACGAGCCTATAAAATCATTAGCTCCTATGATTTTTCCATCAATCATTAAAAGCGAATCAGAAGCAGACGCTGAGCCAGACACTACTGAGGAAAACGCATAAAAAAAACCATTCTTTCGAATGGCGTTTTTTACTAATCTAAGTGATAAATTTCCATAATATCTTTGAGATATTTTTCAAAGTCTATTTTCAAATCAATGAGTTTTCCGGTGTGTACATCAAACACCCAACCGTGTACTTTTAAACCACGATCTCTATATGCTTTTTGAACAGCAGCCGTTTTAATTAAATTAACGCATTGTTCTTTTACATTAAGTTCTACTAAACGATCATATTTTTTTTCTTCGCATTCAATCGCATTTAATTCATTATGATGAATTCTATAGACATCTCTAATATTTCTTAACCAACCATTTAAAACACCTAAATCTGCAGATTGCATGGCTGCTTTTACACCACCACAAGCATAATGTCCGCAAACTACAACATGATTAACCTTTAAATGTGTTACAGCATAATCGACCACAGACATGGCATTTAGATCTGTACCAATAACCATATTGGCGATATTTCTATGTACAAAAACCTCACCAGGACCTAATCCCATCAAATCTTCAGCGGTGACTCTACTGTCGGAACACCCTATGTATAACAATTCTGGTTTTTGTCCTTTCCCTAAGTCTTCAAAATAATTAGAATCAACGGCAAGTTTATCTTTAATCCACTTTTCGTTATTTTTAAATACATTATTTAAGTCCATATTTATATCAGTTAAAATTCATCCTTTACATTATTTTTAATCCAGTTTAAGCAACTATCAAAATCCTTAAAAATATGATCTTTAGGAATTAAATCTGGAATAATATCAATACGTTCCATCATATATCTTGGTTGCTTTAACAACCCAACAAACAAGACTTGGATATTTCTTTTTGATAAATCCTGAAGCACATCTTCCATAGCGTAGAGCCCAGATTGATCCATATATTGCATACGTCCTAAACGTATTACTACGGTTTTAGCTGTAATAGGTATTTGATCTGCTAACGCTTGAAATTCACTAGTAGAGCCAAAGAACAATGGTCCTTTTAGGTGTTTAATAAAAACTTCTTCTTTTAGTTTTTCAGGAAAATCAGCTTCATCTGACCAAGCCTTCTCTTTCTTTAAAGATTTAACATCGGATCGCAAGGCCGTTAAATCACCTATTTTTTTCATGAACATAAGTGATGCTATTATTAATCCGATACCTACCGCATAGACTAAATTCCAAAATGTAGATAGTAGTAATACGACAATCATAATTAAAACTTCAGAACTTAATTTTAATGGGCCAATTTTAATATCTTTTGGTAGCGCTGGGATCGCTTTTAAACCTTTATAATCCATAACCCCAAAACCAACGGTAATTAAAATACCTGCTAAAACTGCTGCTGGGATTTGTGATGCAATATCTCCTAAAACTAAAAGAATCAATAATAAAAAGACACCAGCAATCATTCCGGATAATCTAGTTTTACCACCTGCGTTAATATTTACAACCGTTCTAATAGTTGCACCTGCGCCTGGTAAACCACCAAATAAAGCACCAATAGTATTTCCTATACCTTGTCCGATAAGCTCTTTATTTGGCTTATGTTTTGTTTTAGTAACATTATCTGCAACCACACTCGTTAATAAGGAATCAATAGACCCTAATAACGCTAAGGTAAACGCGGTAAAGAAATAAGGCATTAAATTCCCGAAATCAAATTCGGTGAAAATGGCCATATTTGGCACCGGAAAACCACTAGGGATTTGTTCGATTGGCCTGTAGTCTAAACCAAAGCCAAAAGCAATTCCTGAAACAATTACTAAAGCCACTAAAGTACTTGGTACCGCAGTAGTTATACGTTTAAATCCGTATATAATAAGTATGGTTCCAAGAGCTAGTAGCAATTCTAACCAATTTATACTTTGTAAGGCTCTTGGTATTGCTTTTAATGCTCCCAATGCACCAGAAGCAGAATTCCCTGCTAATATAGACGCTTCACTTTCCATTTCTTCAGGTGTAATTCTACTTGCTCTATCTACTGTTTCTTTAAAATTTTCAAGTACCAATATACCTTCACCAGCTTCTTCTTTTAGAATATCATTTAAAAGCATTTCTTCAGCATGAGGCATATGTTTTTCAATTAACGCGGCATCCTCACCTGCATAATAGCCCACTGCTGGCAAAATTTGTGTGATAATTATAATGAGTCCAATGGCTGTCATAAACCCTGAAACCACAGGATATGGAATGTACTTAATGTATTTTCCGAAGCCGAAAACCCCTAAACCAATTTGCATTAACCCTGCTAGGATAAATACAGCTAGAATTATAGGAAGTGATTTACTAACATCTCCTTCATTAACAGCTAATAATCCTGCAATTAGAACCATACTTACCGCTGTCATTGGAGCCGTTGGCCCAGAAATCTGCGTATTAGTACCGCCAAAAAGTGCTGCAAAAAAAGCTAAAAAGATAGCACCATAAAGTCCTGCACTAGGACCAAGACCAGACGACACTCCAAACGCTAAGGCTAATGGTAACGCAACAATACCTGCTGTAATACCTCCAAAAGCATCACCTTTAAGATGGGAAAAAAACTTTTTCATAATTCTATATTCTATTAAAATCTATTGATACAAATCTTGATTTTTTTTAGAAATTAAGGTACGTAATAATATTAAATTGATCTCTATTATTAGTTTCAAAAAATTGATTCATATAACCGGCTTCTATTCTTAGTGATTTATTCACCTTGTAACCTAAGCCTCCATAAACTCTATTTCTATCAAAAACAGAAGATTCCGTATTTAAAAAAATCTCATTATATACGGAAAGATAATAGCTATTGCTTTCTTTTTTCGTTAACGGCACATTAATTCCTAAAAAATAACGAAAGCGCATTTTAAAATCGTCTTCAACAAAACGTTGTTCAAAACGATAGCGATGACTTAAACCGACACTACCAAAAGTTTGTTTAGTTGTAAATTGTTGAAATATACGATGCTCATTTATAGAAATTTTATCTTCGGATTCATCAGTATAATTTTGAGATAGAATATAACCATAACCGAGTAAAATATTATTATTGTTTTCTGATAAATTATATCCAACACCTGTTCTTATAAGTAATTGCTCTAAATCATCAATAATATTGTAGCTTCTGTATTGTACTTCATTATGGATATTCCATTTGGAATCTAGCTTCTTATTTCCTATATAAATAAGCCAATTACCAAAATTACTGTCTTGTGCATACGTAAAAAATGGTAGCACTAACAAAAGCGTTAGAGCTACCATATTTATTTTTTTAAACATATTATATTTTTACTTTTTATTCATAAAATTTTACTTCACCCGTATTTACATCGTACATCGCACCGATAATTTTAATCTCACCGTTTTTCTCCATTTCGGTAAGAATTGGGCTTTCGGCATGAATTCTATCAATCATTAATTGTACGTTCATGTGTGATACGTCATCTACAAAATCTAAGTTTTTAGAAGTTCTTAAACTTTCGTCCTTAGGCTCCGTAACTGCATTTACAGCTGGTGTTATTTTCTGAACTAACTTGGTTAGATTCCCCATTTCTGCATGGTCACAAGCTCCTTTTACAGCTCCACAACTTGTGTGTCCTAAAACGACGATAAGTTCTGTACCTGCTAACTTGCATGCAAATTCCATACTACCTAAAATGTCTTCGTTTACAATATTACCTGCAACACGTACACTAAAAATATCTCCTAATCCTTGGTCAAATACCAACTCAGCCGATACTCTAGAATCGATACAACTTAAAATCGTTGCAAATGGAAATTGCCCATCGCTTGTATCATTTACTTGTTCTAAAAGATTACGATTAGCCTTTAAATTATTTTGAAATCTTTGGTTTCCTTCTTTTAAGTATTGCAATGACTTTTGAGGTGTCATTGTTGCTTGGGTTTCTTTTGTATGTGCTTTCATAATGTTTTTTTCGTTTAATTTTAATTGTTATTTATCTATGCTTCCGAAACTAATAATGAAACATTCAATTTGCTCACCACTTCTCTTAATGAGGCTTCACCTGTATTTTTCGATTTACCTTCAGCTCTATCTACACACAATAAGTTAATATTGTTTTTCAACAAATATGAGGAAAGGGTATCCATAGCATCTGCATTTTGCTCAAATACATACTCTATGATTTTTTCTTCATTTTCAGTTGCTGTGTGTTCAGTTTCTTGTTGGCTGTTTATAATTTTGAAAGATTTTAACGGTGCTTTTGCATGCAGCATTAAATCTTTTGAAAATTCAGTATTAAAGATTTTATTAGAATCATTAAAAACTCCTAAAGACATTTTTTCATTTGGCACCAATGCGTTTTCATTGGATGAAATCATAATGACACCTTTAAAATTTTTCAAGATAAAACGTGTAATACTATCTCCAATGAGCTGTAGCGGATTAGAATCTCGTTGTCCTAAAACAATAATATCTGGCTTAGAAAGTGCGATCTGATTACGGATTTCTTCTTTAATTTTCCCAAAAGCATAACTATAATTGATGGTTATATTATACGCTTTTGAAATCGGATTAATTAATGCTTCGATATTCTTTTTAGTCGAAATCTGTTCATCATTTAACGTTCTAATTGCAGAGAGCTGATTATCTCTATCTACAATATCAATGTGTTTTTTAACATGAAATAATTCGATGTCTGCATCAATCATTTGTGCTAAACTCACACTACTTTTTATGGTGGTACTTGTCGTTTTGCTTAAATCAGAAAGTACCAATATTTTATATTTACTATTTTTCATGATTTCTAGCTTAAACTTATATTAGACTTAGGTCTTAATTGAAAGAACTCAATAAAACTCGGTGGATTTTCAACAACTCCACGTTTTGAAACTAATTTGATATCTATATTTCTCTCTTTTGCTTTAAAGGCAAAATCTTCGAGAATTTCAATAATATCATAATCTAGGTACCTCGTCTTTGTAACATCAAACTCTAAATACGTATCTCTTGGTAAACTATCTAGTTCTTTAAGAATTGCACCTTTATTAAAGAAGGTTACTTCTTCAGCAAGTGCCATCTTAATTTTGTGTTTTCCATTACTGTTATCTTCAATATGCAAGAAGTGAGAGTTTTGGTAGCTTTTTAATAGTATAACAACAATACCAACAGCTAATCCTAGACCAATACCAACTAATAAATCTGTAAAAACGATTCCTACTACGGTGGCAAAAAATGGAACTGATTGTTTCCATCCTAAATTATACATCTTTTTGAATAACGATGGTTTTGCTAATTTATAACCAACGATTAATAAAATTGCAGCTAACACTGATAAAGGAATCTTATTAAGTAACGTTGGAATTAATATTACAGAAATTAATAATAAAAATCCATGAATAATAGTTGACATTTTACTTTTCCCACCAGATTGTATGTTGGCAGAACTTCGAACAATTACCTGAGTTACAGGAAGACCTCCTATTAATCCTGAAAGAATATTACCTGTTCCTTGTGCTAATAATTCTCTATTGGTAGGTGTTACGTTCTTATCTGGATCAAGTTTATCTGATGCTTCAACGCTTAATAAGGTTTCTAAACTTGCCACTAATGCAATGGTAAAAGCGACAATCCAAACTTCATAATTTGTAATTACAGCAAAATTAGGAAAGCTAAATTGACCAATAAAAGAATCTAAATCATCAGGAATTGGAACACTTACCATATGTTTTCCTCCTATAGAAAGTACGTCGTGGTTTTGTGTTAATGTAAAGAATATTATCCCTAAAACTACGACAACGAAAGGCCCTTGAATAATTTCAAATACTTTAGATTTCTTAGTCAATACCTTATCCCAAAGTATTAATAGTAATAAACTTATAATTCCTACTAAGGCAGCTCCAGGGTGTATGTTACTAAACATAGAAATTAGCTCTGAAAACGTATTACCACCGTCAATTTCAAAAAATTCTAAATCCCAAGCAGATTCTTCATCATAGCCAAAAAAGTTAGGGATTTGTTTTAAAATAATGATGATTCCGATACCTGTAAGCATACCTTTAATTACAGAAGACGGAAAATAATAGCCAATAATTCCGGCTTTTAATACTCCAAATAGCAATTGAATAATTCCACCTAATACAACAGCTACTAAAAAGTTTTCATAACCACCTAAAGTACCAATGGCTGTTAATACTATAGCTGCTAAACCAGCTGCAGGCCCACTAACTCCTAATTTAGAACCACTTAAGGATCCTACTACAATTCCACCAATTACACCAGCAATTACTCCTGAAAAAAGTGGTGCTCCACTGGCTAAAGCAATACCCAAACATAAGGGTAGTGCAACGAAAAATACAACGACACTTGCAGGCAAGTCGTTTTTTAATGTTTTAAACATTTTATATAATGATTTTATCTATTGAATAGATTTCAATAGTTATTTTAATACTTTTTTTGGGGGACAATAAATGTCGGACGAAAAAATATTAAATAAAATCGGGAGGTGGAGAAATTAAATTAAGATGTGGTTTAGGGTAATTTTTAAACCTATAGCCTTCAAGATGTGTAATTTCTTGATCTTCAAATAAAAATTCTGAATCTTGATGATCTTTATCAAACAGAAGCTTAGCATGTGCGTTCTCTTCTTCTTCAGTTATACTAAAAAAACACGCCACATCAATTGAGTCATCAATAGACATGATAATTGTAGGTGCAGAAATAAGCGCCATAAATACTATGGTTAAAAAAATAGCTATTCTGTATTTGGAGCTTTTTTGCATAAGCGGCAAATATAATATGTTCGATTTTAACAGACTGTTAAATTAGTTCTAAAAAACCTTTAATAGTTTAATATCTTTAGAAGGAATCCAACCTGTAGAGTTATCAGATAATTGAATTTTATTCCAATCATCATAAGTTTCAACGACCTGCACTTTAGTGCCTTCATGCAACCTAAACACCTCTTCACTAGTAGGATTAGGATCCGTTTTCACTCTGCTTTCTTGTACAAATACAATTGCAGGATTATCTTTTTTATTTAAACCTTCTTTTTGAAAAGCCATAGCTACTGCAAAAAAGGCAATACATAAACTAACAATACTAGTTACAAACGCAATTCTTTTTTTTGAACTCGTATATGAAAAGTGATAGGCTAAAAATATAATTACAAATAAAAGCACACCACCTACTGCGATTTTTGCCCAAACATCTGTGTTAAACGTATTGACTATATTATTTATTATTCTTGAAAACCCAACAACCGGAACCGTATCTATAGCATCAATCGTCATGTTTTGCGCAAAAGCCAAATTATTTTGTATGTCCTTATCGTTTGGATCTAATTGAAGCGCTTTTTCAAAATAATAAATACTAGGCGCAATATTGTTAAGCTTGTAATTGGCATTTCCTAAGTTAAAATAGAGCTCGGCAGAATGTTCTTTGGAATCTAAAATAGATTCATACACATCAATCGCTTCTGCAAATTTGCCATCATTATATAAGGCATTTGCATCATTAAAACTTTGGTCATTTTGAGAAAAGCCAATAAGGCTAAAACAATATATAAGTAAGACGGTAATTGTTCTCATATTATCTTAGTTGCTTATCTATTAATGAAATTGTATTCGCTGCCTTATCATAATCATTCTGCATGGTAACCTGTGTAATTGGAGTATAACGTGCCAATTCGCAATTTTCTAATATTGAAATAAAATCTGAAACCACTTCTTTTGAAACCTGTCTCTCTATTAATAGACTTTCAATTTTTTCTTTGTTAAAATCGCTAGTTTCAATAGTCAACTTTGCCTTTAAATAATTATGAAGTGCTTTTTCTAAGGCTAAGTAAAATGATTCTTTTTGCCCAAGTGCTTTTTTAGCTTCGCTTAGATACTTTTTAGCCAAACGATCTGCTTTTCTAATACGATTACCTTGCACATCTGCAGCGCGTTCGTCCTTTTTGCGTCTCACAATGATTGCTAAGGGAATGGCCAAAAATGGCACCAATAATAAAGACCAAAACCCAGTAGACTTAAAGAACGGTTCTGATTTTATGCTCGTCCAATTAGAATTGGTTTTTATAAAGGCAAACGTAGTTGCACTTGTATTAACCGTCTGTTTAGTTGTATCTGCAGCGTTTTCCGTGGTCGCATTAGCTGCCATAGGACCTTCTAACACATCAATAACAATATCGTCTGAAGAAATACGCTTATAACTTTCCGTTTTTAAATCGAAATATGAAAATGAAATCGTCGGAACAGGATATTTCCCTCTGTATTGTGGCACTATGGTGTACGTATCAGAAATATTACCTTGCATACCACTTAGGTTAGTCCGAACATTTTCTTGGTGTTCTGGTTCATAAACTTCTAAGGAACTCGGAACCGTAAGCTTTGGCAATTCAAAAAGTTTTAAATTTCCTGATCCTGAAACTTCTATTTTAGCCTGAAGCGATTCCGTAGCATTTAACTGTGTTTTAGACGTTAAAACTTTGAAATCAAAATTACCAACAGCACCTTTAAAATCAGAAGGTTTTCCTTCTTCTGGCAATGCTTTTACATTAATAGTTCTACTACCAGCAGTGACCATTTTTGGCACTCTAGTTAATAATACCCTACCAAAAACATCTCTTCTATTTGATGGCACTTCTACAGTGACCTCCATCACTAACGGCTCTAATTTTAAAGCCCCCGTTTTTTGAGGATAAAGCACTGTTTTTCTAAGAATAACATAACGGTACTCTTCACCATTATATTCGCCTGTATGAACAGTAAATCCTTTAACATCTATATTCTGACTCCAAAAATCATTAAATCTAGGCGTATCTTTTTCTCTCCAACTGCTTACTCCTGTATCTTTTGAAACGTATAATTTATAAACTACAGTGATAGCTTCATTTAAATATGGACTTGCTTTTGATACCTCAGCAACTAAATGAATATTCTCTGAAGCAACTTCTGAAGCGGTTGCATTTTCGTTAGGAGCACTCACAGCAGCAGTGACATTTACCGTTATTGGAAATGTTTTATAGGTTTCACCATCGATTTCAATGGTTGCTTGTTTGATTGTAAAGTTTCCTCGCGATTTTGGTGCTAAAAAATAACTATAGGTTTTAGAATAAGAACGTTTACCATTTCTTGAATAGTTACTCACGGACGTATTTGGCCCTCCAACGACATCAAAATTTGCAAAACTTGGAGGCACAAAATTATCTCCGTCTTCGTTCATTTCGAAATCGATACGTAAGCGCTCATTAATCCCTAATTTCTTCTTGCTGACTTTTGCTTCAAATTTAACTTGTGCAGAAGCGATACTTGTTGCAAGTACTAAGAATACTATTACTATGTTTTTAATTGATTTCATTTAATTTATTAATACACTTCGACTGCGCTCAGTGTGACAAAAATTTAAAGTTTTATGAGAACCTACAAACTGTTTAATTAAAAAAACAAGCTTACCTATCACAGTAAGAGACCTCATACTGCGACTGAATACTGTTAACTGATTATTACCAATCCTTTTCTGTCTTAACTTTAGCTCCTTTTTGTTTCTCTGCATTCATTTTCTCTTGAACCTTTTGTTCTTGATTTTGCATCGCATCTAAAATATTCTTTATTTGCTGAGGAGACATTTGGCCTTGTTGTGGCTTCGGTTTTTGGTTGTTATCCTTATTATCTTCATTTCCTTTACCATCATCCTTTGGCTTACCGTCTTCATCCTTATCCTTATCTCCGTCTTTTTTATCTTGGTCTCCTTCGTCCTTTTTATCCTGATCGTCTTTCTTTTCTTTATCGTCTTTATTTTCGTCCTCTTTCTTCTGCTCGTCTTCCTTGTTCTGCTCGTCTTCTTTATTGTCGTCCTTCTTATCATCTTCGCCTCCTCCATCATCTTTTTGCTGATCGGCACATTCTTTTGCTAAGGCAAAATTATAACGCGATTCTTCATCAAGTGGATTGTTTCTCAAGGCATTTTTATAAGCTTCAACTGCTTCTTTACATTGCTTATTTTGCATTAAAATATTACCAATATTATGAAACGCCCTATGCTTTTCATCTTTGGTAGTTGCATTATTTGCTGCTTCTTGACTTCTAAATAAGGCTTCATCAAAACTCCCTTTTGTGTAATACGAATGTGCTAAATTATAAGCACCTGTAGCTTTGGTTGGCGCTTCTGAAATGGCTTTTCTGTATTCCATTTCGGCTTCTACATAGTTATCTTCCCCGACCAACTCATTTGCTTTATACACAAAATTGGTTGCGTTCTTGTCAGCTTTTAACTGTTCTTTATTGAGATCTTGGGATATTCCAAAATTTCCAATAAAAATCGTAATAAGTAGTATATATAGTTTCATGTGTATCTCTTAATTATGAAAACGACCTCTAAATTACTAAAGCTCTAATTGACTTAGCGTTAAAAAAAATCTAAAAATTTTAATTCGTTCGCTTCTGTTGATTAAAAAAGTCGCATTGAACTTATTTTATAAGAAGCCTCTCAATTAATCCTTTTAGATATATGTTTCATTAAACAAATTCAACTTCTTTAACCAAGCTGTTTTTCGTTCTAAAAAGAAGATATCAATAAACAATAATAGAATTCCGAAAGCCAAAAACCATTGAAATTGATCTTTAAAATCTGCAATTTGTTTCGATTCAAATTCTTGTTTATCCATTTTATCTAGCTCTTCCTTTATAGTCTCCACAACTTTAGCCGTATTGCTTCCGTTAATGTAAACTCCATTGGCTTCTGCTGCAATCTCTTTTAATGTAGATTCGTCTAACCGGGTAATAACAGTCTCATTGTTATTGTCTTTCTTATAATTAAGAATTACTCCGTTGCGCTTTATAGGAATAGGTCCTCCTTTAACATTACCAACTCCAATAGTTAATATCCTTATGCCTTGTTCTGCAGCTTCTTCTGCAACACTTAAAGCCTCTCCATCATGATCTTCTCCATCTGAAATAATAATCAACACCCTATTGGCCTGATCTTCATTATCAAAATAGGTTTTAGAAAGTTGAATCGCTTCGCTAATTGCTGTTCCTTGTGAGGATAACATATCGGTATTCATGTTTTGTAAAAACATTTTTGCCGAAGCATAATCTGTTGTAATTGGTAATTGCGGAAATGCTTTGCCAGCATACGCAATAATACCCACACGGTCGCTCACTAAACTATTCACAATTTGAGTAACTAACTGCTTGGATTTTTCTAATCGGTTTGGCGCAATATCTTCAGCCAACATACTTTTTGAAACATCTACGGCAAAAACAATATCTACACCTTCACTTCTAACCGTTTCTAATTTTGTACCTATTTTAGGATTCACTAAGGCTAAAGACAAACAAGCAAACGCCCCAGAAAGCACTAACATTTTTAAAACACTTTTAAATAAGGATTGATTTGGGCTAAGACGTTTTAGTAAGCCAGAATCTGCAAATTTCTTCTGTACAGACCGTCTCCAAAGCTGGAGTAGTATAAACAACAGAATGATTACCGGTATTACCAGTAACGTCCAAAACCATATTTTTTCGTCAATTCTAAACAAAGCTTCTAAATATTGTATTTCTTAATAATAATTCTATCAATAATAACAGTCCTGCAAAGAGCACTAATGGCCTGTATTTTTCGTCGTAATTGTAATATTTTGTTTCTTCAATTTCGGTTTTTTCGAGCTTATTAATTTCTTCATAAATCTCAGCTAACTTATCATTGTTTGTGGCTCTAAAATATTTCCCACCTGTTTCTGCTGCAATTTCCTTTAATAAAGCTTCGTCAATTTCTACTTGCATACGACCATATCTAAACGTTCCATTAGGATTAAAACCAATTGGTGACAATGCTGTACCATTAGTACCTATACCAATAGCATAGACTTTAATTCCATATTCTACAGCTAAAACACTAGCTGTTTTGGGGTCTAAGGCACCAGACGTATTAACACCATCCGTTAATAAAATAATAACTTTACTCTTAGCTCTACTATCTTTTAATCGGTTTACAGAAGTTCCTAAACCCATACCAATTGCCGTTCCGCCTTCGATAATAGAATTGTAATTAATATCTCTTAACGATCTTTTTACGATAGATTTATCACTGGTGATTGGTGTTTTAGTATAAGCCTCACCAGCATATTCTACTAAGCCAATACGGTCATTTGGGCGACCATCAATAAAATCGGCTGCCACTTCTTTTAAAGCATCTAATCGGTTTGGACGCAAATCTTTTGCCAACATACTTGCCGAAACATCAATTGCCATAACAATATCTATTCCACTAGTGGTTTTAGTCTTTGTAGACACATCCACAGTTCTGGGTCTGGCTAAAGCTGTAATTAAAAAGGCTAAAGCAAGTAAGCGCAATGCAAAGAGAACATGTCTAAATTTTGTCCAAAATGAAGATGCCCCTTTAAAACCTTTAATACTCGATATTTTTAACTCGGCCGTTTGTTTACTGTGTTTAAAGACATACCAAACTATTGCTATTGGCAAAAGCAACAGCAACCAGAAAAATTCTTTATTTAAAAATTGTATATTCTCTAACATTATTCTTTTTCTTCTACAGGCTCTTCAGATTTTAACTCAACAGAATTCATAATACGCTCAATCATTTCATCGGCATAATTATCGTCCTTAGACCAAGTGATCACAATTTGTTGTAATACATTTTCATTAGAAAAACATAACAATACATATTCTGCATTCACAAAATTATCTGTTTCTGCTCCCTTAAGGTTTAACGTACCAAATGTTTTTAAGCCTTCAGCATTATTAGGGGTAATAAACTTATCTCTTTTAATCGTTATATCGGAAGCTCCTTTTGCTTCAAAACCTTTAATAGTTTCCTCTGAAACCTTCAATAAATCAAAGGTAGGATTCTCTGTTTTTTCTCCTTGTGGTGCTTGCTTAGGCACTTTTAGTGTCGTGGTATTGATAACCACACTAAAAACATCTAACATGGTACCGTAAGCAAAAGTGGTCATGTTGAGTTTCTCTTTAGCTTCTTCCGGAATTTGAGGATCAACACGTTTTAATACTATTGGTGTCTCAATCCAAACAGGTGGAAAACCATAAGCACTTTTTACCCAATTACCCTCTAACAACTCTTTACTCTCGTGACCAATAATAGTATCTTTTACGTAGCTAAAGCCATATTTTATCCCGAAGCCAACAAAGGTTGCAATAATCAGAAATACTGAAATACCAACGGTAATCCATATTTTTGTACGCTTCTTTTTGCGTTCTTGTGCTTCTTTATACTTTTGATCTAATAACTTTTCTTCTTCGGATGGTTCTGGCAAGCTCACCTTAACGTGGTCTATAGCTTTATCTATCGTAGATTTATCCATTTCTGCAAGCGCAGTATCTGGCGCAGACTTTGCAAACTTAACTAAATCGGCACGTTGTAATATAGATTCTATATGTAAGATGGTTTCTTTTGAAAGCGGAATTTGATTGCCATCTTTTAATAAATTCAATCTTGTAATTAATTCTGATGTGGTACTTTCTAAAGCACGATCATAGACTTTTTCATCTAAATATTTTCTGACAATAAAGGTTAATTCAGAATAATATTCTTTAACCTCTGAGCGCATTAAAAATTGACTTTCATCAAGCTTTTTTAAGGCTAATTTTGCACGATCATAAGGAGGTAATAACGCTATTTCTTCTTCCTCTGTTAATGGTTTTGTTCTCCAAATAAACCAATACAATAAAAATGCAACAACCGCAATTATGAATAATGCGATTAGAATCCATTTCCACCAATCACTTCCACTTTCTTCAACTTCAATAATAGGCTTAATATCGTAGAGTTTCTGTTTTGTTGTGTCGACCTCAATCGTATTAACCGAAACTTTTAAAGAGTCTGTAAAAAAGGGTTGCTCCCCTATAATGATCTTTTGCCTCGGGATTGTATATACGCCAGAATCAAATTGTGTTAGCTTATAGATTCTAGATAGTAGAAATTTTGCTTCGCTTTTAGTGGTATCTATTTTTAAAGCCTCTACATTTTCTAAAGGCATAAATGTTTGCCCTTCTGGAAACACAACCAGTGCTAAAGAATCTGCTTCTACATTAATTTTATAGTTGATTTGCTCACCAATTCTAATTTTTGTGGTGTCAATTTCAGAAGTAACTTGAGCTGAAGAGACGAGTGATGATAGAAAACAGAATATAGAAAATAGACCTAAAACGGTTGACCTAAGATGGCTGACCATTGGGCTTGTATTTCTTATTATGTTATTTTTCTTATTCATATTCTTTTCTTCTTTTCGCAAAACTCTTTTCCTCTACTCTTTTTTTCTATCCTCTTCTTTTAAAATACCCTAAGAGTTTCTTTACATAACTTTCATCTACACGGCAATCAATAACTCCTGCTCCAGATTTAGTGAAACTGTCTTTAAAATAGTTGACTTTTTCGTTATAAAATTGGTTATAATTCTGTCTTACCTTTTTAGATGACGTATTTACCAAAATTAATTCTCCGGTTTCCTCGTCTTGCATTTGAACCATGCCTAAATTAGGAATATCTTCCTCGTGTTTATCATAGACTCTGATCCCAGTAATATCGTGTCTACCTGCTGCAATTTTAAGATTCTGCTTGTAATTATCGGCTACAAAATCGGATAGCACAAAAACAATCGCCTTTTTCTTCATGACGTTAGACAAAAACTTAAAGGCCTCTGCAACGTTAGTTTGTTTACTCTTAGGCTTAAACTCTATTAATTCTCTAATTATTCTAAGTACATGAGAACGTCCTTTTTTAGGTGGAATATAAAGTTCAATCTGATCTGAAAATAAAATAAGACCTATCTTATCGTTGTTCTGAGTTGCAGAAAATGCTAATGTAGCTGCCATTTCTGTAACTATTTCATTTTTAAATTGGTTTTGTGTTCCAAACATTTCACTTCCTGAAACATCTACCATAAGCATCATGGTAAGTTCTCGCTCTTCTTCAAAAACTTTAATATGAGGCGAATTGGTTCTTGCTGTAACGTTCCAATCTATATTTCTTACATCATCGCCAAATTGGTACTGGCGCACTTCAGAAAATGTCATACCACGACCTTTAAAGGTTGAGTGATATTCACCTCCAAATATATGATCAGACAAACGACGTGTCTTAATCTCTATTTTTCGTACTTTTTTAAGAAGTTCTTTAGTATCCATTTTTTCAGTTTGCTGTGAGCAGTCTTCAGTTAGTCGTTACGCATAAATCAGAATTGGAGTTAGCCACTGCCAACTGAATACTGATTTACTGACCACTATTATGGTACTTCGATTACGTTTACAATCTTATTGATAATATCTTCTGAAGTGATGTTCTCCGCTTCTGCTTCGTAAGTAATTCCTATTCTGTGACGTAAAACATCGTGAACAATAGCACGTACATCTTCTGGAATAACATAACCTCTTCGTTTAATAAAAGCGTAACATTTCGCTGCTGTGGCTAAGTTTATACTTCCACGAGGAGAGGCTCCAAACGAAATTAATGGTTTTAAATCCCCTAGTTTATATTTTTCAGGATAACGTGTTGCGAAAATGATATCGAGAATATATTTCTCAATTTTTTCATCCATATAAACTTCTCTAACTGCATTTTGTGCGCTTAGAATTTGAGCGATAGAAACTACAGGGTTTACTTTTTCGTAAGTTCCTCTTAAGTTCGCTCTTACAATTTGCTGCTCATCATCTATCGTTGGATAATCGATAACCGTTTTTAACATAAAACGATCCACTTGTGCTTCTGGTAACGGATACGTTCCTTCTTGCTCAACTGGGTTCATCGTTGCCATTACCAAGAATGGCTTGTCTAAAATAAACGTTTCATCACCAATAGTAACTTGTTTTTCTTGCATCGCTTCAAGCAAAGCCGATTGTACTTTAGCTGGTGCTCTGTTAATCTCATCTGCTAAAACAAAATTGGCGAAGATTGGTCCTTTTTTAATCGTGAAGTCATTCTCCTTCATATTAAAAATTAATGTACCAACAACATCTGCAGGCAATAAATCTGGTGTAAACTGAATTCTACTAAAAGAAGCATCAATCGCTTTTGAAAGCGTATTAATCGCTAATGTTTTTGCTAAACCTGGCACACCTTCTAGTAAAATATGACCTTGACCTAATAAACCGATGAGTAATCGCTCTACCATATGCTTTTGTCCAACAATAACCTTATTCATTTCAAAGGTTAATAAATCTACAAATGCACTTTCTCTTTCTATCTTTTCGTTAATTGACTTAATATCAACTGTACTCGTTTCTTCCATTATTTAAGGGTTTAAGAACAAAACTATGTTTTACACCAATTTCATTTTAAAGTAATTTTTTAATAAGAAATGGCTTCGTGTGTTTTAGAGCATGCAAAGTGTTAATTTTTTTTCTTAGTTGCTGTTAACAATTGGTTAAAAAAAAGAGCAACACCGAAGTATTGCTCATTTAAAGTTTAGAACTCGCCAAAACGAGTTCTATTAATCATGGATTAGATAATTAATATTGAATGTCTCTTATTTCTGTATACAATTTAGGATTTAATACCATCATATTATCAGACGCATTAAAGCTAATAGATTCATCGAGGTTAAGATCTATTACTATGTCATAAATATGATTAGATTCAAATTCTGTATTTACCAAGTTAGAAGGTGTAGCATTTCCTTTATCTGCAACATCTAAACTGAATAATGTTTGGTCAATATCCATAAAATTATTGTCACCTAAAACGATTCTAATTTCATAAACATATGCCGATTTAATTTCAAAATAACTTACTAATTGCAATTGATTATCAGCATTAAGCGCGCTAACATTGTGTGTACCTGTGTTAATTGCATTTAGGCTAACCCAATTTGAAGCACTTTTCTCCTCTGTAACACGTATTTGCACATCGGCTATATCTAAGTAAACTTTATTAAGGTCTTGTGTCGTGCTTTTTAAACTAACAGACACTGCTGCTAATTGATCGGTATTATCCATCTCATCTTTAGAACAACTTGTTGCGCTGATTAAAATGATAAATGTAAATGCTAAAAACTTAATGGCTTGTAAATGTTTCATAATTTGGGGTATTGAATAATTACAGAGCAATGATACCTCATTCGGTATGTTTTGAGTATTTTTATGCATGAATTGCACAAAAACCTATATAAACTGAAAATAAAGTGAAATATTCTCGATTAATTGCAGGTACTATGACCTGGGGAAGCTGGGGAAAACAGCTCTCAAATAAAGAGATGGAAGCTTTAATGAACTTCTGTGTTTCTAACCACATTACTACTTTCGACCATGCTGACATTTATGGGGCTTATACTACTGAAGCCGACTTTGGTAAAGCATTTAAAAGCTCTAGTCTTAAACGTGAAGACCTTCAGCTAATTTCAAAATGCGGTATTCAAGAACTCAGTGATAACAGAAAAAATAAAGTTAAACATTACAATTACAGTAAAGATCATATTATTTGTTCTGTTGAAGACTCTCTAAAAAATCTTGAAACTGATTATTTAGATTTATTGTTACTGCACAGACCTAGTCCGTTAATGGTTGCTGAAGACATTGCCGAAGCAATTACCGTTTTAAAAAAAGACGGAAAAATTAGAGACTTTGGTGTGTCTAATTTTACACCATCGCAAATGGACATGATTGGTTTACGCATGGATATTGACGTCAATCAAATTGAATTCTCTCTAACCGAACATTCTGCAATGTATAACGGCACCTTAGATTTTATGACCACTAGCGGCATAAAACCAATGGCTTGGTCTCCTTTAGGTTCTGTATTTAAAGACGATAATGAACAAACCAGACGTATCCATAAACAACTAGGTGAATTAATGGATAAATATAACGCAACGGAAGATCAGTTGTTATTGGCTTGGATCTTAAAGCATCCCTCAGGTATTCACCCTGTTATAGGAACAACGACTGAAAAACGATTAAAACTCGCTGTTGAAGCAGCGAAAATTGAATTAGAATTAGAAGATTGGTTTTTAATTTTACAAGCTGCACAAGGACATAACGTACCTTAGTGAATCCCTACAAAAAGAAGGAATCTTGTATTTAAAACTCAAATATCATAACAATAAAGAGATTACTGCTTTCGCAGGAATGACAGAAACATGAAAAAAATAGCATTAATAACAGGAGCAACAAGCGGAATCGGAAGAGCAACGGCTCATGTATTTGCGAAACATGGCATTAACTTAATATTATGTGGTCGTAGACAAGAGCGCTTAGATAGTGTTCAAAGGACACTTTCAAAAGAAACCAATGTGCATACGTTAAATTTTGATGTTCGCGATAGAGAAAAAACATTTGAAGCTATTGCGTCTTTACCAAAAGAGTATCAACATATTGATATTTTAATAAACAATGCAGGTAATGCCCATGGCTTAGACCCCATCCAAACCGGAAATTTAGACGATTGGGATGCGATGATGGATATTAATGTAAAAGGTTTGCTCTATGTTAGTAAATCTATTATTCCAGGAATGACCGAACGTAAATCCGGACAAATTATTAATATAGGTTCTTCTGCAGGTAAAGAAGTGTATCCAAATGGTAATGTGTATTGCGGCAGTAAACATGCCGTTTTAGCCATTACAGAAGGCATGCGTATTGATTTAAACCCCTTCGGAATTAAAGTAGGTGCTATAAATCCTGGTTTGGTAGAAACTGAATTTTCTGAGGTTCGGTTTAAAGGAGATGCCGCAGCAGATAATGTATACAAAGGCTATAAAGCTTTGCAAGCGGAAGATGTAGCAGAAGTCATTTATTTTGCCATCTCTAGACCTGCTCATGTAAATATTGCAGATGTATTGATGTTTTGTACGGCTCAAGCCAATTCAACAACAGTAAAGAAATCTTTATAGTTTCTTCACTGTTGTTGAATATTATTAATTATTTTTTATTTCTACACCATGGCACATTATCGTTCATTTGAAGATTTAGAAGTTTACAAAAATGCTACAACATTTTGTGATGCTATTTGGGATATCATTATAAATACACCTTTACAAAAAGATTATAAATTGAGAGAACAAATAAATGGTTCTTCTGGTTCAATTATGGATAATATCGCTGAAGGATTCGGTAGAGGTGGAAATAAAGAATTTATTATGTTTTTGAGTTTTTCACGCGGCTCTTGCGCAGAAACCAAATCACAATTATTGCGTGCAAAAAACAGAAATCATATTACTGTAGAATTATATACTGAGCTTAATTCGAAAGCCGAAAATCTTATTGAGCAACTTTCAAAATTTATGAATTATTTAAAAAAATCTAATCGAAAAGGGCCAAAGTTCGATTAAGCCCTAATAAATAATAACAATAATTAATAGACAATAGTCCTTGATTAACAAACGCCTTCTCATAAAGCACTTACTTGCTCACAACGATGAGAACAGTTTTTATGATAAAAAGCGAAAAATTGATATTAGTCAAAAAGAAGGAAAAGCGAAGTTTTTAAAACATGTTTGCGCACTCTCTAACAGCAATCCAAAGAACAATTCTTATATCGTTATTGGAGTAGAAGATACCGATAACGAAATTATTGGTGTCGATTTTTTTGATGATAGCAAAATTCAGAATCTCATTAACGCTTACCTCAACAATCCGCCAATTGTACAATACGAAAACATTCCATTTCCGCATTTACCAGACGACAAAGTCGTTGGTTTAGTAACTATTAGACCCCTTGATAGTATTACAGCTCTTAAAAAAAACATCTGGAAATATTACGGTGGCTCTGTGTTTTTTAGAGACGGAAGCATCAGCATGCCTAAGGTTTTTGATATTGAAATTGAAGATGTAAATTCAAAAATTGTTGCAGCGATTGAAAACAATGCACAAAATAATATTGAACTAACATTAGATGGTGTTTTCGATTTTATGAACAAGCGTCAGGATTTTAGTCCGCAGTATAAAGTTTTTAAAGAATACTTTGTGTTGTGTTGGTCTGGCTACAAAAAGTATGTAAAAAATGAATTGTTCTTTTCTAGAGTAGATATCGAATTAATTAATGAACAGGTTCGTCTATTTTATTCGGCTTTAGATGAAGTTTCAATTTCATATACCGAAGATTCTTTTATAATTATTGAATATGTAAAACTAGGCTTGTATCAGTCTCATAAATACTACAAACTTGAAGAAAAGATTATTCACTTCGAAAACAACGCTAGTTATTCTATTGAAGTTAATCTCGTATTTGAGCCGCCTCAATTTGATAAAAAAGTGTTACACCATATTTACAATTCTAATAATTCAATTTTAGAAAAACTAAAAAAGACCATAACACTGTCTCAAAGCGAATCCCAAGATTTAAAGAATTTAGCTGCCAGCTATTTAATTTGTTATCTAAACGGATTTGAAATAGCATTGCAAAAATTGGAAGAGATAAAACCACATTTAAAAAGCTACAATTTAGAACTCTATTATTCGTACAAAGAAACCATGCGAATATTACGAAAAGTAAAATACAGTTAGTTCACCGATAATAAATGTTTTTAATCCCTGATTTTTGCGTTTTACCGAATCAAACTTAAAAACACTACTGATTATACATTTTTTTCGACCATTCATCAGAAACTTTGCTGACCCACCTAAATATTGTCCATATTTGTAATGCTATTAATCAATTACCAAACCTTGTTTCTCTAAAGCCAAAAGCTGAAAATTGAAACAAGGTTTTTTTATGCGCTTAAATAAAATTTAATTGTTCTTGTTTATTTGGAATTATACCGTCAGCAGAAACACCCATCCATTTTGAAAGTATTGTAGCATAAATCGATCTAAAATCGGTAGTGTATTTTATATCTCCATTAGCGTCCAAGTCACTTAAACTCGCCAAATTATTATAGAAACCCGCCTTCTTTAGATTCTTACCGATTACAAACACATTATTAGCAGTACCATGATCTGTACCATTAGCTGCGTTTTGTTTAACACGTCTTCCAAACTCAGAGAAAGTTAAAATCAATGTATCTTTAAACGTATCATTTCGCTTTAAATCGCTTACAAATGCCGAGACACTTCCTGCATATTCTGATAATAATTTTGTTTGCTTGTTATTCTGATTCGCATGCGTATCAAATCCCCCAAGAGATGTGTAAAAAACCTTAGTGTCTAAACCCGAATTAATAAACTGGGCTACATTTTTAAGTTGTTTTGCAAATGCGTTTTGAGGATAGGTTTCTTGTGAAGTTTTTACATCCGTATTTTCAAAAATATAATTCGCAGAGGATTTAGCTTCAATCATAGTTTGATACAAATACCCTAAGTTGTGTTCACTTAAATGTGTATCGTTATAATGGCTTAATACACTTTTAAAATATGGGTCTTTTGCCGAATTATACAAGACTCTAAAATCGTTAGTTGCAATGCCATTAAAATGATCACCCTTCATGGCTAAACTGAGCTTCTCATCAATTTCTATAGCATTGTAAGGCTGTTTTCCATACTGATCTAAATAACGCCCCAACCAACCACTTTGCAAATATTCATCTGAGCTACTTGCCGTTTGCCAAATATCCATAGATCTAAAATGTGATCGTACAGGGTTTGGATAACCGACATTGTTGATGATGGATAATTCTCCATTATCAAACAACCCACGTAACGGACTTAAACTTGGATGAAATCCTAAATCGTCATTTAGTTTTATAATATCTTTAGTAATCGCTAATTTTGGCCTTGCGTTGTAATACAAATCATTGTTGTGCGGAATTATGGTATTAAGTCCATCATTTCCTCCAGCCAATTGTACAATAACCAAACGTTTATATCCTAAACGTTCTGAAGCCACAGCTTCGAATGCTTTTACAAAATCAGGAACAAAAAATAAGCTGCTCGCTAGTGCTGAATTTTTAAGAAATTTTCGTCTATCCATAATTAACACATTTGATATTCTGGTAATGACATCAACTGAACGCAATACTCTCGCTTAGACATTTTACTCAGTGTTTTTAAATAGTCAGCAGTCCCCTTATTAATAGTCCCTTGAAGGATATAATCTTGAAGATCTCCCGTGGCAACAGTCTCAAAATTCTCTAAAAAAGCAGTCCAATTGGGTAGGGTTTTAAAAGGTAATTTACCTTTATACTTTTGCATAAATTTCTTCTTGAATTGATCATTTTGGCCCGAATCAATTACGGAGTTATTCAAAATTACAGAAGGCAATTTTAAACGTATCATAATGGTATTGGCATCAATCCAAGCTTTATCACCTTTCCAACCTGCCACATTTGGTGGGTTTAACAAGGTTTGTCCCAATAATTTTTGAATTTTAATGAGGTCTTTTTCTTTTTCAAATACAACAGGCACTGTATTCGCCATACCCACTAAATACTCTATAGGAGATTTAATTTTTGAACCGATGTTATCGTCATCATAAAACCAATCGGATAGAAACACAAACCGCATTAAATTTTCGATATTATAATCCTTAAAGAACACATCTGCCATAGCAGCGATATGTTTTTTATTAGGTTTAGGATTTACAAAATGACGGTAGATCTTATCTGAAATAAAGGCAGCACATTGTTTGTTTTTAAGAATAATATCGATAATATCATCACCATCATAATTGCCTATGCTATTAAAAAACAGCTTAGAATTATTATCATGACGGTTTTCTTTATATACAAAATCCCCTTCAAAATCATGACTATAGCCTGTAAAAGCTCGTGCGCACTCTTTAATGTCTTTTTCGGAGTACTGTCCTTCACCTAATGTGAACAGCTCCATTAATTCGCGTGCAAAATTCTCATTAGGTTTTGCTTTTCTATTTTGTTTTCCATTTAGATATTTAAGCATTGCGGCTTCTTTAGAAATAGCTTTCACAAAATCTCTAAAATCGCCTAAAGCAAAGTATCGAAGCGTATTATTATACCGCTCAGCATATAATGGATTTCTCTCTCTGCACACAAAATGATTTGCCCAAAACAACGTCATACGCTCTCTAAGTAACTCACTAGGATTAACTAATCGTTTTACCCAAGCTATATTAAACTCTAAAATTTTCTTGGTACCTTTTTGATTAATCTCTCGTGCTAATTCTGGAAAACTCTTAAGATCAACTGGTTTAATTCCATCTAAATAAGATAGATCAATATGTAGTGGAGTAAAAGCTTTAGAAGATTCAAAAAGTACTTCAACCACTGATGTTCTCTGTTTAGATATGATTGTATTGGACTTTGGATGCATTCCAAAACCTGCTCGCCAATACAAATGTTGAAGTTGTTGCTGTGTCATGTTTAATTAAGACTTAATATTTTTCTGATGGTTTAACTCAGAACATTACAAATAAAAAAACCGTCTCTTTTACAAACGGTTTTTAAAATTAATTATTTTTGAATCAGTAATAAAACTAAAAATCAATTTAAAAACCGTGATATTAAATCGCGACTTCCAATTGTAAAAACGAGACCAACTCCTATCGAATGATACTTTCCTTTACTAAAAAAATCATCTAACTGAGAAGGCACATCAATATTGGTTTTACTTACATTATAGCCATAATCGAGGTACACCATAAAATGCCTCGCTAACTCATAATTAAGATATAATCCATAGCGATTTAACTTCGCTGAATCATGCTGCTCAGCAATATCAGATGTACTAAAACCCGTGTTTTTATAATCTAAACTGCCCTCAAAAGCAATATTAATCCCTAATCTCAATTTTTCAGCAGGTAATAATTCATAGCCAAAGTAGGCATAGTTTTCAGCAATTCTCGATTTTCTATAACTCCCTAAGCGTTCTTGATTTTTAACATCAAAATAGCTCGCACCTGTTGCAAGTCCGATAAAAAAGTGCTTATAAATATACATTTGTACTTTAAAATCAATTCCAGATTTACCCTCTAAGCCTTCACCCATAAAATTGTCACCGCTTGTAAATGGTTTGTGACCACCTACCATAATTGCAAAAAAACGTTGACGCTCTTCAGAATCGAAAAATGCATTGCTAGAACTTGTTTTAGCTACACGTCCAATAGACTCATCTTGAGCATTACCCACAGAAAAAACTAATAAAATTATTAGTGTATTAATAATTGAACGTAAAGTCATAGCTGCTTTCATTAATTGTAATAAATTCTATTATTTCTGGTTCGTCATTTATAGAATATGTAAACTCCACAACCTCACCAATCGGTACCTGCAATAGCCATTCATAA
This sequence comes from Winogradskyella pacifica, assembly GCF_013403915.1. Lineage (GTDB taxonomy): Bacteria > Bacteroidota > Bacteroidia > Flavobacteriales > Flavobacteriaceae > Winogradskyella > Winogradskyella pacifica. The sequence continues at coordinate 168,654 of NZ_JABFDI010000005.1, read as the reverse complement.
TCTGGATTATCATCATTAAGCGTTTTACTTATAAATCGTTCTTGATAACAAACACTTTGTAATTCGTTTAGTGTTTCCCCTTCAAAATACTCTAAACAAAAACCTTCAACATATCTAAAACTATAGGTAATGGTGCTAGATGCACTACTTGTTTTAACAATATTATAATTAAAGTTTGCTAACCTTCTTAAGGTTATCGTTTCGAGATTATAAGTTAAATCTATCGGAGTAAAATTAAGAGTATTGGACTTATAAACATAAGTGCTGTAACTCTCATTTAATGCTATTTCAATAGCAAAATCTTCATCTTTATCATAAAATGATGTCACGAAAAACGTACCATCAGAAGCACTATAACCTTCACCTAACAGGTACGGATTTTCACCACCACTAAAATTACTTCTTCTAGTATGGACACTTACTTTCGCATCTGGAACAGGCATATTGTCTTGGTCTTTAATTGTGCCTTCAACTAAAATCCTAGTATTATCTTCTAGGTGAACCTCACAACTCAAAACCGCCGTTAAAAAAAACGGTATTAAGAAGAATTTAAATAGTAATTTCATAACATGAAGTAGATCGGTTTTAAAGTAGATGCAATTTGTAAGAAAAGGTTGCGTCACTACAATGTTAAAAAAAATAAAGCCACATCTTTCGATATGGCTTTAAAATATTTAAAAACTTAACCTTAGCTTAAAGATCAAACTTAATCCCTTGTGCTAAAGGCAATTCGTCAGAATAGTTAACCGTATTGGTTTGTCTTCTCATGTACACTTTCCATGCATCAGAGCCAGACTCACGTCCACCACCTGTTTCTTTTTCACCACCAAAGGCACCACCAATTTCAGCACCAGAAGTTCCGATGTTTACGTTTGCAATTCCACAGTCAGAACCAGCATAAGATAAAAACTTCTCTGCTTCTTTCATTTCGTTAGTCATGATGGCTGATGATAAACCTTGAGCCACACCATTTTGTTTCTCAATAGCATTTTCAACCTCACCAGAATACTTCATTAAGTATAAGATTGGAGCAAATGTTTCGTGTTGTACAATTTCGAAATGATTTTCAGCTTCGATGATTGCTGGTTTTACGTAACAACCACTTTCAAAACCTTCACCTTCTAAAACTCCACCTTCAACTAAAACGTTTCCACCTTCAGCTTTTGCTTTTTCAATAGCCGCTAAATAGGTATTCACAGAATCTTTATCGATTAATGGTCCAACGTGATTATTTTCATCTAACGGGTTACCAATTTTAATTTGTCCGTAAGCACCAACAATGGCATCTCTTACTTTATCGTAAACAGATTCGTGAATAATTAAACGACGCGTAGAAGTACAACGTTGACCACAAGTCCCCACAGCACCAAACACAGCACCAGGAACCACCACTTTTAAATCGGCAGTTGGCGTGATAATAATAGCATTGTTTCCACCTAATTCTAATAATGATTTTCCAAAACGTTCTGCAACTGTTTTACCAACAATACGTCCCATTCTTGTAGAACCTGTAGCAGATACTAAAGGCATTCTATGATCTGTAGTCATCATTTCACCTACTTTGTAGTCTCCATTAATAATACAAGAAATACCTTCTGGTAAGTTATTTTCTTTTAAAATGCCAGCAATAATATTCTGACAAGCTATTGAACATAACAATGATTTTTCAGAAGCTTTCCAAACACAAACATCACCACAAATCCAAGCTAAAGCTGTGTTCCAAGCCCAAACTGCTACTGGGAAATTAAATGCTGAAATAATACCAACAACTCCAATTGGATGCCATTGTTCTCTCATCACGTGACCAGGACGTTCTGAAGGAATGGTTTGTCCGTTTAATTGACGCGATAAACCTACAGCAAAATCACAGATGTCAATCATTTCTTGAACCTCACCGTAACCTTCTTGCAACGATTTACCCATTTCGTAAGACACTAATTTCCCTAAAGGTTCTTTTAAGTCTCTTAATTTATTACCAAACTGACGTACAATTTCGCCACGTTGTGGTGCAGGTACATCTCTCCAAGTTTTAAATGCGCTAGTTGCTGCATCCATTACTTTATCGTAATCGGCTCTTGTGGTTGTTTTTACTTTTCCTATTAATTTGCCATCTACAGGAGAGTAAGATTCTATAATTTCTCCGTTAGAAAAATTATTAGAACCTGTAGAAGATCCTTCATTTATATCTTTTACACCCAACTGTTGTAAGGCTTCTTTTATTCCGAAATCGGTAGCTACTGCTTCCATATTTGCTTATTTTTTATGAATTATTAAAATTTTATGCGAAGTTAGTAATAAATACTTAGTTAGCCGAAGTGTGGCATCTCTAAATTGAATAACATTAAGGCCTATGAGTTAGTCGAATAACAAATTAACCCTCTCTACAAAAACTATCTTAATTTCATTAACTCATTTGTGTATAATTATTAACTTTAAGACCAATTTAACAATTAACCTACGTCTAAAACTAAAAATCTAAGCGTACTTATTTAACAAGAAAGCACTTACCTTTGCTTCTTAGTCGAAACATTCAATTAAATCCATCAGCAACATGAACATCAAAAAGCACCTCCTCCTACTCCTAATTCTAGCATTTGTATGTTCTTGTAAAAAGAAGCCTGTTGAAACGGATAACATTTTTAAATTTAGAGACTATATCAGTTACACTACTTCAGGATTGGTGTCTGTTGCAGATCCTATAAAAATTACACTTTCAGATACTGTTAGTGGTTGGGAAATAGATAAAACATTACCAGCTGACCTTATTAAATTAACACCTCACGTTCAAGGACAATTAAAAGCCATGAACAATCATACACTTTTGTTTACACCAGATGAATCTTTAGAACCTGCTACAGAATATACCGTAAACGTTAAATTGGGTGCGATTTATAATACTATACCAAAGGATTTTGAAGATTATACGTTTCAATTTAAAACCATCACACCAAGTTTCAATATTACCACTCAAAACCTACAATCGTATAGTAAAGAATGGCAGTATATGTTTGCGCAATTACGATCGGCTGATGTGATTTCACTTAATGAAGCTAAAAAATTAGTCGCTGCTTCCCAGAACTCAAAATCTTTAAACTTAGTATGGAATGAAGCTAATGAAACTTCAAAATTCTTCGAGTTTAAAATAGATAGTATTAACCGTTTAGTTGAAGATAGTAAAATTGATATCACATGGGATGGATCTGCTATAAAAGCGGACAATAAAGGTGAGAACTTTATCACTATTCCTGGAAAAAATAATTTCACGATTGTGAATACAGAAGTTGTTCAGAGTCCGGAACAATTCTTATCGCTAAACTTTTCAGATCCTTTAGTAAAGCAGCAAAATTTCGCCGGATTAGTATCGCTTCAAGGCGTTAAAAATCCAAAATATATTGTTGATGGTAATGTACTAAGAGTGTATCCAGACACTAAATTGGTTGGAGATATTCAAGTCGATGTCTTTAAAGGCATTAAAAACACCGATGGTTTCAAATTAAAGAAACCGTTTTCAGAACTGTTAACTTTTGAAGAATTAAAACCTGAAGTCCGACTTATTAGCAACGGAAGTATTCTTCCAAATTCAAAAGAATTGAAATTCAATTTTGAAGCGGTTAACTTGAGTAAAGTTGATGTCAGAATCATTAAAATTTTTGAAGATAACGTCCTTCAATTTTTACAAGATTACGACCTTAATAGTGGCGACCAATATGCTATTAAAAAAGTAGGTAGACGTATTGCAAAGGAGACCATCACTTTAATTCAAGAAGAAAATCAAAACACCGGAAAATGGAAAGCTTACAGTATTGATTTATCAAAATATCTTCAAGCAGATCCTGGTGCGATTTACAGAGTGGAGTTAAGCTTTAAAAAGGAGTATTCGCTTTACGATTGTACGTCGAATGCTGAAACAACAACCATTGATGAAGATGATTACTACGGCGATTATTATGAGGAAGATTACTACGCTTCTGAAGAAAGTACTGAGGAAGAAGAAGACTTACGAGAAGAACGCTATTGGGACAATTTAACCTATAGCTACCGAAATACCAATTACCGCTGGAGAGATAGAGATAATCCTTGTACGGACTCTTATTTTAATTACGGCAATCGCGTGGTCTCTCAGAATTTAATCAGTTCAGATCTTGGAATTATTGCGAAACAAGGTGCGGATAATACTTATCTATTTGCGATAACGAATATTCTATCAACTAGTCCAGAAAGTGCTGCAAAAGTCACACTATACAATTACCAACAACAAGAATTAGCAAATGGAATTACCAATAAAGACGGTATTATAAAAATCGATGCTAAACACAGAGCTGCTTTTGCGATTGCGACTAAAGGTAGTAATGTGAGTTATATTAAATTACACGATGGTATGTCCTTATCGCTGAGTAAATTTGATGTGTCTGGTAACCGACTACAACGTGGACTTAAAGGCTACATCTACGCAGAACGTGGTGTTTGGCGACCAGGAGATAGTTTGTTTTTAACGTTTATGTTGAATGATGTTGCAAACAAACTACCAAAGCGTCATCCTGTAAAATTAGAAATCACAGATCCTGTTGGAAAATTAGTGTACAGAAAAATCTCTATAGATAACCTTAATAATTTCTATGATTTCACGGTGCCAACCTCAACAGACTATAAAACCGGAAATTATAATGCGAAGGTTTCTGTTGGAGGAGCAACATTTTCTAAAGGTTTAAAAATTGAAACCGTAAAACCAAACCGATTAAAAATTAAAATCGATTTTGAAAATGATATTTTAACCAACGACAAACCGCTTCAAGGAGATTTAAATGTGACGTGGTTACATGGCGCACCAGCAAAGAACTTAAAAGCGGAAATAAAAGCAAAATTCACATCAACTTATACAAGTTTTAAAGGCTATAAAGATTACGTTTTTAACGACCCTACACGAACATTCAGTTCTGAAGAAACCAATGTTTTTGAAGGTAATTTAGATGAAGAAGGTCATGCTACAATTGACGCTAAATTAAATATCGGTAAAAATGCTCCTGGTATGTTAACGGCTCAATTTTTAGTGCGAGCGTTTGAAAACGGAGGTGATTTTTCACTAGATGCTTTCACCATGCCTTATGCACCTTACGAAAGTTTTGTTGGGTTACAATCACCAAAAGGCAACAATTATGGTTCCTACTTTACAGATGAAAACCACACGTTTGATGTGGCTACAGTTACAGCTGAAGGACAACCTATTCAACGTAAAAATCTAGAAGTAAAGGTTTATAAAGTCGAATGGCGCTGGTGGTGGAATTCCTCTTACGATAACTTATCGAGTTACGTATCGAGCAATTATCACAGACCTGTTCAGTCCTTTTCTGTGAATACAGATGCCAACGGAAAAGCAAATTTTAAACTTAAAATCCCTGAAGACGAACGCGGACGCTACTTAATTAGAGTGGTAGATCCTGTAAGCGGACATGCTACAGGTAGAACGGCTTATTTCTATAAAAACTGGTGGTCATCAAATCCTTCGAACGATAAGGAAGCGGCTAAAATGTTAGTATTTTCAACCGATAAAGAAAATTATAATGTTGGTGACACGGCAAAATTAACCTTCCCTTCAGGATCTGAAGGTCGGGCTCTAGTAAGTATAGAAAATGGTTCAGAAGTGCTACAACACCAATGGGTAAAAACTAAGCCAGGTGAAACGACTGTGGATATTCCTGTAACTTCAGCAATGGCACCAAATGTGTTTATTAATATTTCGTTATTACAACCGCATGCTATTACCTCTAACGATTTACCAATTCGTTTGTATGGTGTGATTCCTATGATGGTTGAGGATCCTTCGACAAAATTAGAGCCACAAATTAAAATGCCAGATGTGATTCAGCCTGAGCAATCTTACGAGATAAAAGTATCTGAAAAGCATAACAAATCTATGACCTATACTATTGCCGTTGTAGAAGAAGGCTTGTTAGATTTAACGCGTTTTAAAACACCAAATGCTTGGGATAGTTTCTATGCACGTGAAGCTTTAGGTGTAAAAACTTGGGATATTTTTGATGATGTTATTGGAGCGTATTCTGGAAGTATTGACCAAGTCTTCGCTATTGGTGGAGATGGAAGTGCTGCTGCTGGAAAAAACAAGAAAGCCAACCGTTTTAAACCTGTGGTGACGTATTTAGGGCCTTTCCTATTGGATAAAGGACAAACAAAAACGCATCAGCTAAAAATGCCAAATTATATTGGTGCGGTTAGAGCTATGGTTGTAGCAGGTAATAATGCCACAGAAGCTTATGGAAGTGCCGAGAAATCGGTTCAGGTTAAAAAACCATTAATGGTGTTAGCAACTTTACCACGCAAATTGAGTCCTGGTGAAAAAGTAACACTTCCCGTGACGGTTTTTGCCATGGAAGACAAAGTGAAAAACGTCAACCTATCCTTAAAATTAAGTGATGGTATTGTCGTAAAAGGCGACACTTCCCAATCGATAAGATTCGATAAACCAGATGAAAAAATGGTCTATTTTGAATTGGATGTTACCAAAGCAAAAGGCATCAATACCATTGAAGTCATCGCTACAGGAAACGGTGAAAAATCAACCTATAAAGTTGAAATTGATGTAGAGAATCCTAATCCGTTCACATCGCGTGTTATTGATAATGAATTAGAGGCAAATACCAAACAAACAATAGATATCACAACCTTTGGTGTTGTAGGAACAAATTCAGCAACGGTAGAATTTTCAACCTTGCCACCAATGGACTTTACAGGTAGATTGCAATATTTAATCCGCTATCCGCATGGCTGTTTAGAACAAACTACATCTGGTGTGTTCCCGCAACTATTCTTAGCTGATATATTTGATTTAACGGCTCAGAAGAAAAAAGAAGTCCAAAGTAATATTGAAAGTGGTATTAAACGTTTAGGCAATTTCCAACAACCTAATGGCGGCATGAGCTATTGGATGGGAGAAAACACCGCTAATGATTGGAGTACAAGTTATGCTGGTCACTTTATGATTGAAGCTGAGAAAAAAGGCTTTGTATTGCCATTAACGTTTAAGAGCAACTGGATTGCTTACCAACAACAAGCCTCTAGAAATTGGAGACCTAGCTACCGTGTTTATCATTCCGATTTGGCACAAGCCTATCGCTTATACACCTTAGCTTTAGCTGGTAGCCCAGATTTAGCAAGCATGAATAGATTGCGTGAGTTTGAAGAACTATCTAACGAAGCCAAATGGAGATTAGCAGCAGCATATGCTTTAGCAGGACAACAAGAAGCGAGTGATGCGATTTCTAAAACAGCAAACATCAATTTTCAACCGTCTAAATCTAATTATTACACCTATGGTTCAGTAGATCGAAATAGAGCTATGGCTTTAGAAACGATGATTATTACGGGCAACCCAAAAGCTAGAGATTTAGCAAAAACCATTGCTAAAGACTTATCAAGCAATAATTGGATGAGTACGCAAACGACAGCTTATAGTTTATTAGCCATGGGGAAAATGGTTGTTAAAAATGGTGGTAAAGATTTAAAACTGACTTATAGTATTAATGGTAAATCAGAAACTATAGATACTAAAAATGCCATTGCGCAACGCAGTATTCCTATTAATGATGGTACCAATCAACTTACCATTACGAACGCAAAAGACAATTTGGTTTATGTGAGAGTACTAAATTCTGGTAAATTGAAATTAGGCGAAGAATTAGCTGAGCAACGTGGCTTTACTATTTCAACTGTATACAAAGATTTACAAGGCAACAAAATTGATATTAAAACGCTTCAACAAGGACAAGATTTTGTAGCGACGGTAAGTATTTCCAACTTAACTAATGACTATGTACACGATGTGGCTTTAACGCAAATTTTCCCTTCAGGTTGGGATATTGTCAATACAAGATTTACAGCCTTTGGAGATACCACAGTAAGTCAAGCGAGATACACAGACATTAGAGATGACAGAGTGAATTTCTATTTCGATATGAATCCTAAAGGCAAACATGGTACCAAAACGTTCACCGTATTGCTGAATGCCTCTTACCTAGGCACCTATTATTTACCAGGCTCACAAGCTGAAGCCATGTATGATAATGACTATTTGGTGAGAAACAAAGGAGAATGGATCACTGTTGAGAAGTAGCACAACAAATTCCTGCGCAGGCAGGAATCTCATGATATGAAAAAACTGATTTTAAATAGCACTCTATTCCTAAGCTTAATCATTTTTACAAGTTGTAAGACTGATAATGTTGAAGGAATCATTTTAGAGAAAACTTTGGTTGTTCATCAAGATTATTCTAAAAACAGAAAAATGGCTTCTTTTATAAAGTCATCGTTGAATAAGGATTCTGAAGCTTTTAAACAATTGATTCATTTCCCAACGGGTGGTGGTGAGAGCTCATATAATTTAGGGTATGTAATTACTCAAATTATATATAGGCTAAGTGAAGATGAAATCATTGAAATGACAAAAAATTATGATAATGTAAATTTAAATTATTTACATAGTATGATTGGAGTAGGCTTAGAATATGGTGATAATGATTATGATGGAAAAATGGATGAGACATACTTTAAAGACGAATTCCCTAAGCTATTTAAATATATAAATGAAAAAACAAAAAACTAGATACTGAATCAAGTTCAGCATAAACTAAATACTCGCCGTCCGGAAGGCAAGAATCCTAGAAACAAAACCGCTAAAATGTTTAACCTTAAATCACAAAATTATGAGAAATTTAAAGCAGATTTTAGCGATCGGAATGCTCTTCACTGTCGCATTAGTAACAGCACAACAAAATGCTTACGTAGCAGCAGAAAGCGGATTATCCCTTAGAGATCAGCCCGATGTAAGCGGTAAAATGCTAAGCAAATTAGCCTATGGAGAGGCCATTGGAGTTCTTGAAAAAACAGACAAAAAATTAGTCGTGCTCGATGGTGGAAAAAAAGTAAGTGGAGAATGGGTAAAAGTTGAAACTCGAAACCATATTGGTTATGTGTTTAATGGCTACTTATCTTCAACAAAAATTTCTAAAACCATCCGATTGGATTTGGATAAATTGAATGTTGAAATTAAAAATTTAGCCACAAGTGACTACAAAAGGACTCACAATCTAAAACAGCAAGATTCCATAACAATCAATGTCGATAGTGGAGCTTCACCTGAAAAAAAACAAATTGTTTTGGTTGATAATGATTATAAGCATGTGAGTATTTTTCAGCGTTACGAAAACAGCATTTCATTTATGAGCGTCGATAAGAAATGTGATGCCAATGACTGGAAACATTTTGATTCGGAATGGAGGCCACTAAAACAAACGAGATCTAACACTTTTGAAACTTTAGCGTATTCTGAAAATGATTGGAAACAATTTATTGACACTTCCGTTGAGGATTTAAAAACTGAAGTTATTGACCAATGTGGAGCAGATTGGTTAGACTATTTTAAGACGATAAAAAACGTGAAGGATTATCCTATTGGAGTTTCAACAAATCGTGTTTTTCTTAAAATCATATTGACCGATTTTGAAGATAATATCACTGAAAAAATAATTGAGTTTGATATGCCTAAAGGCTGTTAACCAGAAATAACAAAACCTAACAGGTTTTTGAAACCTGTTAGGTTTAATTTTTAAAAATCATGAATAATTTTAAACCCTACTACGCTGTTATTTTCACCTCAACGCAATCAGAAGTTACTGAAGGCTATCCCGAAATGGCAGAAACAATGGAAAACCTAGCTAAACAACAAGAAGGTTATTTAGGTATCGATTCCGCTAGAAATGACAATTCGATTACGCTAAGTGGAGCAGTCGGTATTACTGTAAGTTATTGGGAAAGCATAGAAGCCATTAAAAGTTGGAAAGCTAATACTGAGCATTTACTCGCGCAACAAAAAGGACGCGAACAATGGTACAATTGGTATAATGTGAGGATCTGTAAAGTTGAAAGAGAATATGAATTTAAGCTAGATTAAAAATCTACTTATCGTTTTAAAGCAAAGTGAGCTCTAAACTCTTTACGAACACCACTACTAGGCTCGTCGTACTCTACTGTAAACCAATAGTCGCTTGTCGGCATCGCATTACCGTTGAATGTTCCGTTCCAATCCTCTCCATCAGGACTTAGTTGCTTTAATAACTTGCCGTAACGGTCAAATATGTAAATTATAGCATTACTACCAATACCTTCAATATTCCAAGTCTCATTATTACCATCTCCATTTGGAGTAAAATACAGCGGGTAATCGATAATAAACTTTGATGTTACTGTTAAGCCACAGCCATTCTTATCTCTTGCCGTGATTTCATGGTCTCCAGCTGATACGTTCGTAAATGTTCCTTCATCTTGCCAAGGCCCTCCGTCTAAACTGTATTCGTAAACACCAATTCCTATAGCTAAAGCTTCTAAAACATGATTATCGGCAAAGGCTTGTGTTACTAGTTCTATAGTTAAACTTGGTGGTTCACTTTCTATCACTAATGTCGAATCTTCATTTTCACAACCTGTGACTATATTCGTTATATATACAGCATAAGTTCCGCCTTCAGTTGGCATAATACTAGATCCTGTTTGGCTTATAAGTGCACCTTCATAAGTCCATATAAAACTATAATCTACTGTAGACAAACCTGTGTCAATTACTAATGGTTCTAATATTTCTGTTCCATTCGTATTTAAACACAATGTATAATTCTCTTCTAAATTAAATTCTGGTAATGGATTTACTTGTAACGTCAATTCGGCCACTTCATAACAGATTGATGTGTCATTTCCTGTTGTATCAAGTGTGTCATTATCTACTCTTGCATAAATCACTTGTGGATTAACGCTATTTTCATACAATGTTGGTAATGGGTTTACATTTAAGTCTGCATCTTCTTGTGTCGCGAAATACGTCACGATATAATTCAGTGGATCTTGCCCGTCTAATACTTCTGGATCTCTCGTGGTTAAATTAAATTGAGCACTATCATTAGCTGGATTACCATCGGTTTCCATATTGTCATCACAGGTTTCGTACATAATGGGCTCCAAATTTGGATTAGCCTGAGCTGCTTCTTGTACTTCAATATTAAAACTTTGTGTGCTGATTGAACAACCCGTAATAGTGTTGGTGATGGTTACAAAGATTTGTTGTGGATTACTAAGATTCGTATATAAACCTGCAACTCCATTAATTCCTGCCTCGGCATCCGCTAGGTTTTCATGGTAACTCACTATAAACTGTGTTGGGTCTTGACCGTTTAAAACTTCTTCGTCTTTAGTTGTTAAGTCAAAATTATCAAAGCCATCGGTAAATAATTCACATTGTATAAAGTCGGTTACCGCAACCACTGTTGGTAGAGGATGCACTACAATAGTAAAATCTACTAAGGCATAGCAACCAGTAGCATCCTTAGTCACCCTAACATAGATTTCTTGCTCAGATGCTTCTATATTTGTGTATTGTGTTGGATCTGGTATTGCATTTGTTCCTGAATCAGCATCGTCTGCACTCTCATAATATGTAACAGTAACTCCAGCTTCTCCGTTACGGATTAGGATTTCGTTTTCCGTGAGATCAAATAGCTCTACACCATCTCCTGTATTGATGTCATCACACAATTCTATATTTGGTAACAAACTGCTTTCTGTAGGAGTTGGATTAGGTAATACTCTTATTGTTAAAGTTACAAAATCTACACAACCCGTATTTGTATCGGTAACCACTGCATAAAGCGTCTGTGGATTTGCTACTTGTCCATTTACAGACCTATTGTTATAATTTGTTGGGTCTGGTATCGCATTCTCTTGAGCTTGCGCATCTGTATTCGTTTCATAATAAGCCACTGACCAACTCGTATTCCCACCTGTTATTTCTGCGTTTTTTACCGTAAGGTCAAATGCTGTTATTTCATCACCAGGCACCTCACCTAAGTCATCACATTCACTTAATTGCGTCGGTTGTATTGCTTCTGGTGGTAATGCTACAATCAATTCAAATTGCCCTGTATCATAACATCCTGTAATAGGATCGTATAAACGTACGTAAATAGTTTGAGGATTACCCGTATTCGTATAGTTTACAATATTGATGATTGGATTAGTTCCCGTTTCAGCATTGACAGCACTTATATGATAGGTTAAAATCACATTTAGCGGATCTTGACCATTAAGGATTTCTTCATCTTTAGTCGTGAGATCAAATTGAGCTAAACCATCATTATTACTATCACAGATTGTATATGCTTCTAGATTTACGGGCACTTCTGGTGCTGGGTTTACAATAAGCTCTAGCGCATTCTGAGTAAGACTATAACAACCTGTTAACGTATTCTCTGAACGTACATAAATTAATTGATTATGAGCTACAATATTATTATACAAGCCGACAATAGCATTACTTCCCGTCTCTGCATCATTCTGTGTTTCGTGATACGTAATTACAACATCAGATTCACCATTTGTAATTTCTACCGTACGGATTTCTAAATCAAACTGACCAAAACCGTCATTGTCAACATCACATATTTCTATTGAATCTGGATTTGGCTCTGGTGATGGTATTGGGTTAACTCTAAGGGTTAATGTGACGGTATTGTAACAACCTGTAATATCATTTTGTGCTCTCACAAAAATGGTTTGCGCATTACTTGTGTTTACATACGGACTTACAATTGGGTTTGTCGCATTGTCTGCATCCAATTGAGTCTCATAATGCGTTAGCGTTATACCTGTTTGACCATTAAGCACCTCATCATTAGCATCTTCTAAAATAAAACCTTCTTGTTCATCTCCTGAATTATTAACATCACATAATTCTAATGGTGCTGGTGTTACTAATACGGGTAATGGGTTAACGATTAACTCTAAACTTGTTATTTTATAACAGCCTTCTACCGTTGTATTGTCTTCTACGCGGATCCAAATTATTTGGTTAAAATCATCTGTATTGATGTAAGCTAATGGATTTGTAATTGCACTATTCGCTATTTCCGCATTGGCTTCTGTTTCATAATAGCTAACGATATATTGTGCTGGATCTTGGCCATTCAACAACTCTGATGCTTTGCTCGTTAAATCAAATGTTGCAAATCCGTCAGCAGATAAATCATCACACACTTCTAATGCTGTTGGAGCAATGAGCTGAGGTGTTGGCTCAACGATTAACTCTAACAAAATTATAGTCGCACAGTCGGTAGCTATAGTTGAACTTTCTACTCTTACATAAAGGATTTGAGCATTTTGCACAATATTATTATAGCTTACCGTAGTGTCTATAGCATCCACACCAATATCAGCATTGGTCTGTGTCTCGTGATACGTTACCGTAAGACCTGAAGAAACACCTCCAGTGATTTCATCATTGACATCCGTAAGCGTAAACAAACCATAACCATCATTATCTGGATCACAATATATTAAAGCTTGTGGTGTATTAGCAATTGGTGCTTGTTGCACTAATAATTCTAAAGTTGTAATTGCATAGCAACCTGTATTGACATCCTTAACTTTTGCAAAGATAATTTGACCGTTGCTAGTGTTAGTATAAAGTGTTGGCAATACATTTGTTTCAGCTTCAGCTTCTGCGAACGTCTCGTAATAACTTATAGAATAGTTAGGATTACTCCCTGTGATTTCTGCATTTTTTAAACTTAAATCTATTACTGTAAGTCCATCTGGTGTACCATCGTCACAAACTTCTAATGGAGTTGGTGCGATAGGTGTTACAGCCGAATACACTGTAACTGATTGTGTACTTGTTGAAGGACAAACACCACTTGTTGTATATTCAATAGTATAAGTTGCATCTGAGGCTCCTCCAGTAATAAGGCCAGTATTTGTATCGATTGAAGCTCCATCCGTTGGCATTGGATTAAAGAAGAAACTACCTCCTGAATTTCCTGTAATAGTAGATGCGCCACCATCACATGTTGGAGTTATTGAAAATGAAGCATCATCCGCAACTAATACATTAAATGTTTCCGTTTTGGTGTCCGAACACAATCCAGGTGTTACATATTCAATAGTATAACTCGTTCCTGATGTTCCGTTAGTAACTGTTCCCGTATTAGAATCTATGGTTGCTCCGTCTGAAGGCGAAGGATTAAAACTAAAAGTTCCACCTAAGGTATCATTAATAATAACTGTAGCGCCATCACAAGTGGCCGTAATATTAAAAGAAGCAATATCTTGGGTCAAAATATCACCGTTCACAGCTGTTCTCGTTGCAGAAATACAACCTGTAATTGGATCTGTTGCTTGTGCGTAATAAGTTCCTGATGTATCCACAACCAAGGTTGTGCTGTTAGATACTAATAAGTTTCCTGCAGTTGCCGTATCAAACCAATCTACAATAATTCCACTTGGCACTATCACAGATAATGTGGCTTCAACTGAATTACAACCTGAATTAGCATCACCATCACTAATCGGTGCCTCTGGTAAAACAGTAGATGTCGTAACACCAACTCTTGTTAACGATATACAACCTGTTACTGTATTTACAGCCTCAGCGTAATATGTTCCTTCCATTGCAGTGAGATACGAAACACTATCTGATTGCAATAAAGCACCACCCGTTGGCGCATCATACCAATTTACAACAATCCCACTTGGAACTGTAACTGAAAGCGTTGCATCATTCGCTATACAACTAAAATTAACATCACCATCACTAACTGGAGTTGCAGGAAAAGTAGCGCCCGAAGCATTAACAGGCACTCTTGTTATAGACACACATCCTGTAATTGCATCAACAGACTCCGCATAGTAAATTCCTGGAGCTGTTGCTAAATATGATTCAGAATTTGATTGCACCAAAGTACCACCTGCAGCGGCATCATACCAATTAATATTTATGCCACTTACAGCCGCAACAGATAGAGTTGCTTGGCTACTAATGCAATCGAAATCAACATCTCCATTACTAACAGGAGCTATAGGATTTGGATTAATAAATACTTCATATACATCTGAAAATGTATTACAATCTAAATTATTAATATTGGTAGCATATTCAGCAACTTTCGTTCTGTAATAAGTTCTCGTGGTAATTCCTGAGATAGAAATAGAGGCATTTGTCTCACCAGCAACATCTGTCCAATTTACACCATCAGTACTGACTTGCCATTGGTAAAAATGATTACTAAATACTGTAAAATCTGGTATTGCCGTAATAACATCAGAATACGGTGTTTCTGAATTACAAATAGAAGCTGAATTATTATTACTAGTATCTTCGACAGCAATTAAATCCCCACAACTTTTAAATACAATATCATCAATAGCTAAATCATTACCACAACCACCAGCTCCATTATTAATCATTTTGAGTATAACCGACGTCTGCCCTGGTAAGGTTTGAAAGACCAATCCATACTGCTCCCATGTTGGTGTAACTTCACTATATATATCTCCTGTATCACCATATGCTAATAAATTAGTATTGGTATTATCCCAAATTTCGAATTGTACATTTACAGGTATTCCATTACCACCACAGCCAGAGAGCGGTAATATGTTCATTAACCATGATGAAAATTCGTAAGTTGTATTTTCACATAAACCATCAATAGGTGTGGTGTAAAATTCTCCTGTAGTAAAACTCGCATTTACAATTAATGCTTTTCCATTAACATCACCTGTATGGTCACTAGGCATACTCCAACCATAATGAGATGTTTGCGGCCCAATTGTATATTGACCATCTTGAGGTCCTGGGTATCCGACAAAAGTATAAGTCGTTGTGCCAACTGGCAATTGCGGAATATAACTGGTACCTGTTCCAAAATCTTCTACAAATATCGGATCACCAGAATTTCCTTGACAAAATCCTAATTGCGCATGCACTTCTTTTGTAAAAAAAGAAACACAAAAAATTATGATTATTTTAAGATTGAATAAATTGTTTCTCACGTTCAAATATATATATAAGTTTGTATAATAATTTTGGCTTTTAGCCGAAAAAGGCCCAAAAACCACATATGTATAGGTCATGTATAGTTTAATTAAGCACTTTAAGAAAAATAAAATTACGTTTGTAGTGCTCTTTGTGCTTCTAATTGTCTATTATTTCTGTTTACCGAAGAAATTATTTAAAGATCCTACGGCTACAATTATTACAAGCCAATCAAATGAACTGTTAGGAGCCTTAATTGCAGATGATGGTCAATGGAGATTTCCTGCCAATAATACTGTTCCAGAAAAATTTAAAACGTGTATTCTTCAGTTTGAAGATGAATACTTTTACCAACATCCTGGATTTAATCCTGTTTCAATTTTTAAAGCTTTAAAAGACAATTTAAGTTCTGGTAGCGTCAAACGAGGAGGAAGCACATTAACACAGCAAGTCATTCGACTCTCTAGAAAAGGACAATCGCGCACCTATTTTGAAAAACTAAAAGAACTTATTCTGGCGACACGTTTAGAGTTCAGATTATCTAAAGATGACATTTTGAACCTCTACGCGAGTCATGCTCCATTTGGCGGAAATGTTGTTGGTATCGACGCGGCATCTTGGCGTTATTTTAATAGAAATGCCTCTAACCTATCGTGGGCAGAAAGTGCCACTTTAGCTGTATTACCCAATGCTCCAAGCTTAATTTACCCAGGAAAAAATCAAGAACGGTTGTTAGAGAAACGAAATCGATTATTAAAAAAATTGTTTAAAAATGGAACCATAGATGAATTAACCTATGAATTATCGATAGCAGAAAACCTACCACAAAAACCATATCCGCTACCACAAATCGCTCCACATTTACTTCAAAAAGTAGCTAAAACAAATAGAGGGGAGCGCATAAAAACGACGATTAGTATTGAACTTCAAGAACAAACAAATGCCCTTGTAAAGCAACATTACGATCTCTTAAAGCAAAATGAAATTCATAATCTTTCCGTTTTAGTTTTAGATGTAAAAACAAGAGAGGTACTCACCTATATTGGAAATTCCCCAACAGATAAAACCCACCAAAATAGTGTAGATATTATTGACAAGCCCAGAAGTACAGGTAGTATTTTAAAGCCCTTTTTATATGCTGCCATGCTTGATGCTGGAGATTTACTACCAAATACTTTAGTGGCAGATGTGCCTACACAATTTGGAAGTTACCAACCTGAAAATTACAATCAAACTTACGACGGAGCTGTAAAAGCCAACGAAGCATTATCGCGATCACTGAATGTGCCTATGGTTAGAATGCTTCAAGAATTTGGATTAGATCGGTTTTATCATTACCTCAAAGCACTTCAACTTAAAGATTTAAAATATAATGCCAATCATTACGGGTTATCTTTAATATTGGGAGGTGCAGAAAGCAACCTATGGGATTTGTGTAAAAGTTATGCTAGTATGGCATCGACTTTAAATCATTTTAATAGCAACTCTAGTCAATATTTTACAAATGAATTTTCTCAACCTATTTACAATTCTAATGAAACTGTTGACTTCGGAAAATTAACATCTGAGAAAGGGGTTTTTGATGCTGCTTCTATTTTTTTAACTTTTGAAAGCATGAAACAAGTGAACCGACCAGAAAGTGATGAAAGTTGGAATTACTATGATTCTTCGCAAGAAATTGCATGGAAAACAGGAACAAGTTTTGGCTTTAGAGATGCTTGGGCAATTGGCACAACAAAGGATTATGTCGTTGGTGTTTGGGCAGGAAATGCCGATGGCGAAGGGCGACCAGGCTTAGTTGGCGTGCAAACAGCTGCACCAATTATGTTTGATGTTTTTGATTTATTACCTAAAAGTGATTGGTTTGCTAAGCCTTATGATGAAATGCTTGAAGTGAGTATTTGCAAAAAAAGTGGCTATAGAGCGTCACCAGTTTGTGATGTTACAGAACTAAAATATATACAGACAAGTGGAAAAAAAACAGAACCTTGCCCGTTTCATAAATTAGTACACGTGAATGCTTCAGGACACTATCAGGTCAACTCATCTTGCGAAGACATTTCAAATATTACAAATACATCTTGGTTTGTTTTGCCTCCGCTTCAAGCTTACTATTTCAAGAATAAAAATCCGTTTTACAAACCATTACCTCCATTTAGAATAGATTGTACTGAATCTTCAGGAATTAGTATGGAATTCATTTACCCCAACCAACAAAGTACTATTTATTTACCTAAAGGTTTTGATGGCAAAACTAATGAGTTCATATTAAAAGTCGCACATTCTAAACCAGAACTAGAAATCCATTGGTATATAGACAGTAACTATATTGGCAGTACTAAAGACATACATGATTTAGCTGTTTTGCCTGAACCAGGTAAACATATTATTACCATTGTAGATGAATTAGGGAATGAACTAAAACATCATATTACAGTTTCAGAATAAGATATAGCTTATACTATTATCTGTTAATATAAATCCAACCACTATGTTGTTTTGCACCTCCATCGTAAATCATAGTGTAGAAATAAGTACCTACAGGTAACTCGTCACCATTGTTAGTTTGACCTTCCCATTCGTCCTTATAGTTATTTTTTGAATAAACTAAAGTTCCATTTCTATTGAAGATTTCTATTTTTGAAACATCAAAATTACTGAGATCAAAGTTATCGTTTTGCCCTGGGGAAACACCTGGTGATATACCTTGAGGTATAAAACAATCTTGAGGCCCCGAGTCTACAGAAATACTTACCGCTGTTCTAAAATCTGAAATACATCCTGTAAGATCATTAACGGCTTCTGCATAATATATTTCTTGATCGCTCACCTCATATATTGTGCTATTTGCAAGTACTAAAATTCCTCCTATTTCTGAATCGTACCAATTTACAGTAATCCCTGATGGTACACTAACCGACAATATGGCTCCTTGAGCGACACAATCGTAATCAACATCACCATTACTTATAGGTTCATTTGGTGCAAATACACTTGTACCGACTGCTGTTCTAGCACTAGAAACACAACCTGTAATATCATCTACTGCTTCCGCATAAAAGGTTCCTTCTAAAGTGGTCGTATAATTAAGACTATTAGCCAATAAAAGGTTTCCTCCTACAGCATTATCATACCAATTTACAGTCACTCCTGCTGGAGCAGAAACGGATAAAGTAGCTTCATTAAAATTACAATTGAAATCTTCATCACCATTACTAATCGGTGGTTCTGGCACAGCACTTAATGCGATTACCGCTGTTCTGGATGTAGAAACACATCCGGTTAAAGTATCTACAGCTTCAGCATAATAAGTACCTAAAGCTGTTGCTGTATAATTAAGACTATTTGCTTGTAAAAGGTTTCCAGCTACAGCATTATCATACCAATTAACTTCTATATTTGACGGCACTGTAACAGATAGTTGTGCTTCGCTTGTATTACAAATAAAAGGCATATCTCCACTACTTGTAGGTGCATCTGGATTTGCATTTACTGTTATCTCAAAAACGTCAGAGAACAATAAACATTGATCATTATTTAAATTAGTTGCTATTTCAGCAATCTTAGTTCTATAAAATGATGATGCTGTTACTGATGCCACAAGCGTTTGATTTGTTTCACCTGCAATGTCGGTCCATGTCACACCATCGTTACTTTGTTGCCACTGGTAAAAATGAGAAGTAAATACAGCATAATCTGGAGTGGCTGTTAAGGCTAATGAAAAAGGTGTATCGCTATTACAAATATCAGCAGACGTGTTATCTACTTCATCTGTAACAACTACAATATCTCCACAAGTTTTAAGCTCTATATCATCGATAGCTAAATCATTACCACAACCACCATCACCATTGTTAATCATTTTTAGAATTACTTCATCTTGCCCCGCTAAGGTTTGAAATACTAAACCGTACTGTTCCCATGTAGGATCTGCCGCACCATAAACATCACCTGTATCTCCACTTGCTAATAAATTAGTATCCGTACTATCCCAAATTTGAAAACGAACATCAAAAGGAATCTCTATACCTAAATCATGACAGAAGCCTGGTATTTTAACTAAATTAAGTAACCATGCTGAAAACTCATAAGTCGTAGCCTCACACAACCCTGTAATCGTTGTTCTATAAAATTCACCGGCACTGAAGCCCGCATTTACCATTAAAAATTTCCCGTCGGTATCATTAGGCGTATGATCCTCAACCTGATGCCAATCAAAACCATTTCCAAAAGAACCATTACCTAGTGTATAAAATCCATCATCAGGAAATCCATCTGTATAATAATAAGTTGTTGTGCCTTCTGGTAAGACTGAATTAATTGTGCCCGTCCCAAAGTCTTCGGAAAAAATAGGATCACCTGAGCTTCCTGTACAAAAACCTAATTGTGCATTCGCTTCATTTGAAAAAGAAAAAACACATAAAATAATAACTACTTTAAGACTTAAGAATTTGTTTAGCATGTTCATAGAATTTGATTAACAGTATACATTAAAAATGGTTTAACCCGTTCAAATATATATATAACCTTGTGCAATAATTATAGCTTTTCGGCAAAAAGAACCCTGAAAACCCCTTTTGTATAGTTCATGTATAGTTAACATAACGTTAAATTTATTATTTTAAAAAAAACGGATGGGAACTTGTTGAAATGTTTGCCAAATTTTAAAGCAATCCGTTTCTTTTCATCTTGTTTTAAACCCAAATTTTACGGGTTAAATAAAAAAACACATTTAAAATTGAGAAAAGTTTAGAAATACATTTCATAAAGTAATTATTTCATAGTAGAAGTAAAACTAGAGAATGTAGGTTTAGGTCCAATTTTTCATTTATGGATTCTTAGAATAAACAGAAAATGTAAGTACTTAAATAAGCTATAATGTTCACTGGCATTTTAGAACACCAATAATTTATCAGACGTTAAAAGAAATTATAAAATTCCTACGAAGAACATAACCGAATGCATAATAACATTGTTACTAAGTAATGCTATAACATAACCTCCATTTTAAGTAGTCTATATAATAAGAGTCGTCAAAAGTTAAACAGATTCTTTTTTTGCTAAATAATTAAATTATTATCCATGTAAAATTCTAATGTGTATTTTTACAGAAATTAATTAACTTATCATTATGGAAACCGTACAGTTTATACATTCAATTTGGGCCTATCTTGTACTTTTAGTCTTAGTACTTGCAACATTTAACGCATTAATTAAATTTTTTGGCGACAAGGAATTCGATGCAAAAGATTTTAGAATTTCATTATTCGCATTAATTACAATGCATATTCAATTACTAATTGGTATTATATTGTATTTCACTAAGGATTATTTTTCAGTGATTGAACAAGTTGGTGGTATGGGAGAAGTGATGAAAAACTCAGGATTGAGAAAATTAATTATAGAACATCCTTTCGCCATGATTATTGCTGTAGCTTTAGTTACAATAGGCTATTCTAAACACAAAAAGAAATTGACCTCTAAGCCAAAATTTAAGCTACTGGCTATTTTTTATACTTTAGCTTTAGCTTGTGTTTTATATATGATTCCATGGAACCTTTGGTTCTAAATTTTAAATCATAGCACATAAAAAAAGCGTCTAAATAGTATTTAGACGCTTTTTTTTAGTTTCAAAATTTCGTTTATAATTCTTTAACTAAGTATATATATATACAGGAAAGTGATCACTATAACCTCCTGAAAGACCTGCATCAATCATTCTTAAAGGATAGTCTTTATAGCGTCCTTCTTTATTCGTTAAATACGACTTGTTAAAAATTCCTGCTTTATAAAATCTAAAAGACGTATAATCCTTTTCTAAAAAAG
Source organism: Winogradskyella pacifica (assembly GCF_013403915.1). Taxonomy (GTDB): domain Bacteria; phylum Bacteroidota; class Bacteroidia; order Flavobacteriales; family Flavobacteriaceae; genus Winogradskyella; species Winogradskyella pacifica. The sequence goes on along the minus strand of NZ_JABFDI010000005.1, from coordinate 146,960 downwards.
GTTGTGTAAATAAAATCATATCAAATAAACTCCATGAATCTCTATAACCAGTTGTTCCTAATCCTTTTTTCTTATATAGGTTTTCATAAGGATTATAAATACCTTTTAACTTCACCTCTTCTTTATCTGCTTCCGTTTTTAATTCCTCTTTCATACTGTCATTTATAGGGTTATCATTAAAATCTCCCATCGTCATGATTTTAGCATAAGGATCTATAGATTGCAAAGAATCAATTATACGTTTATTTAATTTTCCCGCTGCAACACGTTTAAATCGACTTCTTGCTTCACCTCCACTTCGAGATGGCCAGTGATTAACAATAATATGAATTAAATCTCCGTCTAATTCACCACTAACTAATAACTGATCTCTCGTATATACACGCTCTCTTGAAGAATCATCATATATAAGTAATTCATGAGAACTAGTTTCAATAGGTCTAAATAGTGCTTTTTGGTACAATAGAGCGACATCAATTCCTCTTTTATCAGGAGAATCAAAATGAACGATACCATAATCCTTACTCAATAATTGTGGATCATTAACCAAATCTACTAGCACTTGTCTGTTTTCAACTTCAGAAACTCCAATAATCGCAGGTGAGTTTTTGGTATCTTCATAACCAATATCAGCAACTACCTTTGCCATATTTTTCACTTTCTTCTTATATGCCTCAGCTCTTAAACCTTGATTTAATTCCATTATAGGACTAGCCTCATCATATTTAGTGGTGTCATTTATGGTATCAAATAAATTTTCTAAATTATAAAATGCTACGGTGTGAATTTTATACTTTTTCTTTTCCTGAGCATTTACACTTATAAATACAAAAACGAATACTACTAATAAGCTGTGTTTTAAATTTTTCATTTATCGCATGTTATGTTAACATTAATTACTTTACAAATCTTGAGCCAAAAGTAGATATTTATTATAAATAATGTAAATTTGCACGCCTTAAATAACTTTTATTTAATGTACCAAGATTATTAACTTTAAATTTAGATATGAAAAAAAGTTTAATTATTTTACTATTTGGAGTTTTAACTTCCTTTACCATGATGGCACAAAGTACCATTATTAAAGGTAGTGTAAAAGATGCCGCATCTTCTGAACCAATTCCAGATGTAACAATTACTATTGAAGAAACCCAACAATCAACTTTGACCAACGGTTTCGGTGAATTTATTTTTTCTAGCAATGTGCCATTAGGCGAACAAGTCTTAAGAATTTCTAAAGCTGGTTATGCTACAAAACGTTACCCTATTATTGTAAATGAAGGACAAACCGTAGATATTACGGATATGACTTTAGATATCGATGTCACAGATGTACAAGATATGTTTACAATTACGTTATCTGATGATGAACTTAATGATGACACAAGTGGTGCAGATAACATATCTGGATTATTATCATCTTCATTAGATGTTTTTCAAAGAACAGCAGCTTTTGAGTTTAGTTCTTCCTTCTTTAAAGTTAGAGGTTTAGATTCTGAAAACGGTTCTGTTTTAATGAACGGTATTGAGATGAACAAACTTTACAACGGGAGACCACAGTGGAGTAATTGGGGAGGATTAAACGATATGATGCGTAACCAAGTTTTAACAACTGGTCTTACGCCTTCTGACTATAATTTTGGCGGTGTTTTAGGAACATCAAACATTATAACTAGAGCGTCTTCTTACAGAAAAGGTGGACGTTTTACCTATTCATCTTCTAATAGAAGTTATACTAACCGTGTAATGGCAAGTTATGCATCTGGTTTATTAGATGGAGGCTGGTCTTATGCGCTTATGTTAGGAAGACGTTGGGGAGAAGAAGGTTTTGTGGATGGAACATTATATGATTCTAATTCATTCTTTGCTTCTGTAGAAAAGAAAATAAACGATAAGCATAGTATTAACTTTACTTCAGTTTACACACCTAATAGAAGAGGAAAGTCGTCACCAAACACGCAAGAGATTTATGACCTTAAAGGGATTAAATATAATGAGTACTGGGGAGACCTAGATGGTGAACAACGCAACTCTCGTATTAAAGAAGTTGAAGAGCCAATCTTTATGTTAAATCACTATTGGGATATATCTTCTAAAACAAGATTAAACACTAATGTTGGTTACCAATTTGGAAAACTAGGAAACAGTAGATTAGATTATAGTGGTGGTGGTAACCCAAGTGCTGCTTATTACCAACTACTACCTAGCTACCACGAACAAAGAGATGATCTTGCTGGCGCGTATTTAGCAGGGCAAAAATTTATAAATGATGGTCAATTAGATTGGAATCGTATTATAGATGCTAACGTTACTAATAATATAGGTGACATTACTTCTGCTTACGCTTTATACGAAGACAGAGCTGATGACAAACAACTAACGGTTAATTCTATATTTACTTCTGAAATTAATGAGCACATCGTTATTAATGGAGCGGTAAACTACAAAAACTTAAAATCAGAAAACTTTGGAGAAGTTCTAGATTTATTAGGCTCTGATGTTGGTTTATTAAACGTAGATTCTTTTGATGGGTACCAATACGATAACCGTAATCAAGATAGAATAGTACAAGAAGGAGATAAATACAGATATAACTATAACTTATATGCTGATGTCATTTCAGGGTATGCTCAAGGACAGTTTAAGTATAACAAATTTGATTTCTATGCTTCTGCTAATATAACTAGCACAACATACCAAAGAGAAGGGTTATGGGAGAATAGTAGATTTGATGGAGTTGACGGACGACCAGCGTCTTTTGGAAAAGGAGAAGAACTTTCTTTTACAGGCCTTGGTGCAAAAGCAGGATTCACATATAAAATTACTGGAAAACACTTAATTGATGTTAATGGAGGTTACCTTACTAGAGCACCAAATTTACGTAACACGTACTCTAACTCTAGAGAAAATCATTCTGTTGTAAATAATATCAGTGAAGAAATAGTAACATCTTTAGATGCAAGCTACATATTTAGATCACCTATAGTTAATGCTAAAGTTACAGGATTCTATACAAAAATAGAAGATGCTAACGAAGTTGGCTTTTATTATGCTGATGGTTTAAGTGGTGGTAATGATATCGCAGATAACGATACATCTGCATTTGTACAAGAAGTTTTACAAGGTATAGACAAAAGCCATTTAGGAATGGAATTAGGAATTGAAGCACAAGTAACACCAACTATAAAATTAAAAGGTGCTGCTTCTATTGGTCAATACACATACGACAACAACCCTAATTTATACTTAACGTCTGCTAGTTTTCAAACAGCAGATGGATCCGGTTCTATTGATTATGGTAAAGCGAATTTAAAAGATTATAAACTTGCAGGAGGCCCACAAAGAGCTGCTTCTATTGGTTTTGAATATAGAGATCCAGATTTCTGGTGGTTTGGCGCAACAGCTAACTTCTTCTCTAATGCTTATATAGATGTTAATGCATTAACAAGAACAGAGAATTTCTATTTAGATTCAGACGGATTACCAATAAATGACTATGATGAAGATATAGCTACTGACTTATTAAAACAAGAGAAAATTAGCGACTATATGGTTATTAACCTTGTAGGTGGTAAATCTTGGAAAGTTGATGAATATTATATTAGTCTATTTGCTAGTGTTGGTAACATCCTAGATGAAGTTTACAAAACAGGTGGTTTTGAGCAAGGTAGAAATGCTAACTACAGAGAACTTAGAGATGATAATGCTGATGGCAATCCTCAATTTGGTTCTAAGTACTGGTATGGACGTGGAGCTAACTATTTTGTTAACCTAAACGTAAGATTCTAAAAAGAAAAATTAACAAATAATATCACAATTATGAAATGTTCAAATTTCATAGATTCAATAATTATAAATAAAAAAGTTATGAATAAAGCGATTAAATCTTTAAAATTAATATTAGTCTTAATAGCTTCTGTAGCTATTACATCTTGTGTCCAAGATGATGACTATACTATTCCTAATAGCTTAGGAGACGAAGAAAATAAAAGTCTTACATCATTGTTAGAGACTGGAAATGAATTGACATTTGCAGAGGTTAAAGCATTGTACCAAGGAGGAGAGTTCATCGAAGCTGTAGATACTAATGACTATGTAAAAGGTTATGTATCTTCATCTGACCAAACAGGGAACTTCTTTAAAGAATTTTTTATTCAAGATAGTCCTACAAACCCAACATCAGGTTTAAAAGTAATTTTAAACCAAGTTGATACTTATAACCAATTCAATTTAGGAAGAGAAGTTTATATTAGTCTTCAAGGTTTATTCATTGGTGAAGAACGTGTTGGAAACGGAGTTACTACTATTGGTGGAGGAACTGAAACTGATCAATTTGGCACTACTGTATCAAGTTTAAATGAAATTCAAATTAGACAAAAAGTTTTAAGATCTACAGTTACTGAAGAACTTACTCCTTTAAACTTAGGCTTAACTGCAATCAATGGTAGCCATGTAGGTGTTTTAGTAAAAGTCGAAAATGTAGAATTTGCAGATGATGAAATTGGTTTAAATTATTTTGACCCAATTGAAGTTTTCGATACTCAAAGAATCTTACAAGATTGTAGAGGTTTTACATACCCACAATTTATATTAGAAACGAGTAGTTTTTCAAGTTTTAAAAATGAGCCTTTACCAATTGGAAACGGATCTGTTACAGCTGTTGTTAGTAAAACTTTTGATGGAGCTAGCTTAATATTGGCTTTAAACTCTACTGATGATGTAAATATGGATAGTGCTAGATGTTCTTTATTAGATCCTGCGGATTTCAGCAACCTTTTTTCTGAGGACTTTGAAGGAATGTCAACAGGTGCCACTGTATCTGGAAATGGCTGGACAGCCTATGCAGAAGAGGGCACTTATAACTGGAGAGCTTTAACGACTACTGATAGTGGTAATCCAGGACCTGGAAACAAAATTGCGTCAATGGGAGCCTATAACTCTGGTGTACCAGTTAATATTGCTTGGCTAATTAGTCCATCTATTGATTTAGATTCTCAAGAATTAACGTTTATTAACTTCCAATCTTCAAACAATTTTGATGACGATAGTGAATTAGAACTTTTAATATCTACTGATTGGGATGGAAATCTTTCTACAATAACTAACTCAACATGGACTTCCTTACCGGGAAATATAGTTTCTGATGACACATTTTACCAAGATTGGGTAGATTCTGGATTAATTAATTTAAGCAATTACTCAGGCACAGCTTATGTAGCTTTTAAATACGTTGGTGGTGATAATAGCGGCAATGAGTCTCCAAATACAGGAACTATTGATGGTACTTTTGAAATTGATAATTATAGAGTTTTAGGTCCAAACTAAACCGATAAAATAATATTCATCAAACCTGCAATGATAAACATTGCAGGTTTTATTTTTTAAACTCTATCTATATGACTTCATTATTTGACAATTATTATATTTTAATTTTCAACCATTACAAAAAAAAATTAGGCAAACGAAGCCTAAATATAGCGTTGTTTTATATTACGTTTTTAGAGTTGTCCGTTATATTTGCTTTATCGACTTTCCTTATGGCATTCGCCAGCCAAATGAAGATGGCTATAATGTCTTCTACAAAATTTTGGGTATTATTTTCAATAGTCGCATTGTTTATAATTTCTAAAAACTGGATGCGTTACAACGGAAAGAAACGAATGATTCTTAACGCTAAATCTAAACGCAGTGACACTTCTATATACTTACTATGGCTTTTCCCTCTAGGGTGCTTTGCAATAGCCCTTATACTACTTCAAGTTCAATAAAAAAACGCCACCCTTTCGGATAGCGTTTTTATACTATTTTATGTTATCTGAATTTATTCAGTTACTTTCTCTTTACTACAACATTCTTTTTTACAATCTGCTTTACAAGCAGTTTTTTCGCCCTCTGTTTTATTAGCACAACAAGCCTCTTTACAGTCTGCTTTACAAACTTTCTTATCAGCGCCAAAATCATCTACAGCATGCATATCTTTAACCTTATAGGTATCCGACACTTTACCAACTGCTTCTTCTAAAGATTTAGGCGTTACTTTAGCCTCATCATACTCTACCATAGCTAAACGCGCATCAAAATCAACTTTTGCAGATTTTACACCTTCCATTTTCGCCATCTTCTTTTCAATAGTTTTAGCACAACCCATAGCACAAGTCATTCCGTCTATTCCAAACTCTACTTTAGCATACGTTGCATTAGGATCTAGAGTTTTAGCAACGTCTTTTTTAGCAACTTCTACATCTACAGTTTTTACTTCTGGTTCTGATTCATTTTTACAAGAGGTAAAAACCAAAGCCACAATTGCTACTATACTTATTGTCTTAAATATCTTCATTGATTTAAAGTATTAATATTTTGGTTAAAACTAACAAATATTGACGTTCCTTGCGAAACAATTAACGAATTTTATGACTCAATTACAGCGTTTTTGTACGAAAACCCCTAATTTGAAATGGATATACCTTATAATACTATCCATTATATGGGGAAGCTCGTTTATACTTATTAAGAAATCGCTTTTAGGACTTACAGCTTATCAGCTCGGAGCGCTTAGAACTATTATAACAGGACTACTTCTTTTGGCTTTTGGTTTTAATACACTAAAAACAATTCCAAAATCTAAATGGAAATGGTTGTTAATTTCGGGGCTTTTAGGTTCATTTATTCCAGCATTCTTTTTTGCCATTGCAGAAACAGAAATTGATAGTGCTGTAGTATCAATATTAAACTCATTAGTGCCATTAAACACGATTTTATTAGGCTTTGCCGTTTTTAGAATCACATCAACCAAGCTCCAAGTTTTTGGCGTCATTATCGGCTTTATTGGTACGGCAATTTTAATTTTAAAAGGATCTGAATTAAACCCTAATCAAAATTATTTATATGCAGGCTTCGTAATTGCATCAACAGTAATGTATGCCGCAAACGTCAATATTATAAAACGCTATTTACAAGATGTAAAACCATTGGCTATTGCTGCTGGCAATTATGCCTTCATTGTTATTCCGGCACTAATTGTATTACTATTTAGTGACTTCTTTACGGCAGAAACGCTCTCTAATCCAAAGTTATTAGACGCCTTAGTTTATGTTGCTATACTATCTGTTTTTGGTACTGCACTCGCCAAAATATTATATTTTAAATTGGTACAAATGTCTACTCCAGTTTTTGCGTCTTCTGTAACTTACATTATGCCTATTGTCGCTTTAATTTGGGGAGTTTTAGATGGCGAGAATTTAAGTTATATACAAGGTTTAGCGTCAATACTTATTTTGATTGGTGTCTATTTATCTCATAAACCACAGTCTAAACCAAAATAATACCCATAAAAAAAACCGAAGCGAAAGCTTCGGTTTTTATATTAATATTTAAATGTGATTAGTTAAAATCCGCATCTGATACTCCTTCGTTAATTTTAACTTCTGTAGTCTCAAAAGATAAAACTTGAGGTCCTGTTGCTATTTTCATAGTGTTAGGAAACTTCACACCGTCTACTTCTTTATAGTTAGAATAATCAGTAATCGTTGTCATTGTTTGTCCTCCCATCTCTGCAGACTCTTCTGTTCTTACCAAATAGTTAGTTTTAGTATCGTAATATCTATAAGATGCAACATCTCCATTTGTTACTTTAACCTTATAAACATCTGCACCATCAATAGTCATGATACTTTCTAATTCTAAGCTAGAAGCATCAAGATACAATTCTGGAAACAATCCTTTTTCAGCTTTCTTAACTGATAGCATTTTATCGTCCATAACAGTTTTTTGCCCTTGTTGAACCATATAGCCACTCTCACCGTTAAAACTTTGTTGCATTACAGCACCCATACCTTCTACAACAATTTCCATATAAGATTTGTTTGGTGCCATTTGCTTAACTGTCGCTTTTGGCTTAAATGGTGCTCCTTGAATAGTTACATCAGAATTCACTAAAATTGTATTAATCTTACTTAAGTTCGCTTCACCACCAATTGCAGTAATATAATTATTGATAACAGCATCAGCAGTTAAACCTGCTGGTAATGGCTTAGAAAACACAGGCTTTTCAGTTGCATTTGCATATTTATCAAAGTACTTGATTGGAATTCCTGTTTTTTCTAAATTCTCTAAAACTTCAGCACCATTACCTACAACAATAATTCTTAAGTTATCTTCTTTAAAATATTTGTTGGCCACACGTTGAATATCTTCTACCGTTACATCATTTATTTTTTGTAAATATGTAGTGTAAAAATCTTCAGGCAAATCATTTAACTTAATATTTAACGCATAATTTGCAATAGTTTGCGGACGCTCTAAAGCCATTACAAAGTTACCTACATATTTTGCTTTAGCATCTTTTAAAAGCTGAGCATCAACTGGTTCTGTTCTAATTCTTTTAATTTCTTTTAAAGCTTCAATAACAGCACTATCAGTTACTGCATTTCTAACTTTAGCAGTTGCATTAAAACGAGATGCGCCATATCTGTCTGTTCCTAAACTAGAATAAGCACCATATGTATATCCTTTATCTTCTCTAAGATTTTTAAATAAATAACCTTCACCACCACCACCTAAGATGTTGTTGGTAATTAAAGCGATATGATAATCTTCATCATTCATCTTTAAATTAACATTATTTGTAATAGAAAGATTAGATTGTGTAGCATCTGGTACATCAACAAAGTTAATTTGTGTGTACTGTACGTTAGCGCTTGGTTTTGGTACTGTACTGTTAACAGCTACAGACTGTGACCAATTTTTAAAATATTTTTGAATTTGCTTTTTAACGTCTTTATATTTTACGTCACCAATCACAACTAAGTAAGCATGATTTGGGTTAAAGTACTTTTCATAGAACGCAACAGCATCTCCAAAAGTTACATTTTTGATAGTCTCTTCAGTTACAAATTCTCCATAAGGGTGATTTGTTCCATAAGATAAAGCCAAACCAACTCTCCCAGAAATAGCATCTGCACTTTTAGCATCTGCTTTTAAACCTTCAAGTAATTTTGTTTTTTCTTTATCAAACTCTTCTTCTGTTAATAATGGATTGATAGCTGCATCTGCCATTAATTCTAAAACTCTATCAGAATACTTCGTTAATGAACTTGCAAAACCGCCACTAATTCCAAAGTTTAAACTTGCTCCTAAGAAATCAATTTCTTCGTTAAAGTCATCTTTAGAAATAGTTGTCGTTCCATTACCTAACATACTTCCGATTAAGCTTTCAATACCTGCTTTTTTCCCTGTTGCCACAGGAGCATTATCGATTCTTAAAGAGTAAGATACTCTTGGTAATTTATGGTTTTCTACCACAAGTACCTTTAAACCATTCTTTAATGTAAACTCTTCTGGCTTATCAATTGAGATTTCTGGTTCTGGACCCGCCACAGGTGGCTGAGATCTATCTATTTGTGCACTGGCGCCAATAGTCATTATAAATAATGCGAAAAAGGCTACTATTTTATTGTTCATGTTAATTGCTGTTTTCATATTATTGATCTTCTTTTTTTGGTAGATATTCAATTTCTACTCGTTGGTTAGGGCTTAAATATTTTTTAGCCGCTGCCTGAATGTCTTCTCTAGTAATAGATCTATAAGTGTCTAACTGATTGTTAATGATATTTACATCACCATATAATAAGTAGTATGTTGCTAAAGAACCTGCAATACCTGCAACACTAGAATTTGAGCTTACGAAATCATTTTCAAACTGATTTAAAAGTTTTTGATAATCACGCTCACTAATTAATTCATCTTGAAGTTTTACAATTTCCTCATCGATCTCAGCCAATAATGTATCTAAACTAACCTCTCCTAGTGGTAAAGCGAATAAAGCAAAAATGTTATAATCTACTTGACCAATATTAACCGCCTGTACTGTTAAAGCTTGTTTTTGATCGTCGATTAATTTTTTGTAAAGTACAGAACTCTTTCCTCCACTTAAATAACTAGAAATCATATCTAACACATAAGCATCTTTAGTAGATTGACCAGGAAGTCTGTATGCCGCTATAATTGCCGGGATTTGAATATTCTTATCAAAAGCAGTTGCTTTTTTGGTTACAGTAATTGGTGTTTCTTTTGGGAAATTACGAACTACGTCTGGACCTTTTTTAACAGCACTAAAATAATCTTGTACTAATTTTTTAGTTTTAGCATAATCAATATCACCTGCGACAACCAATACAGCATTGTTTGGCACGTAATATTTATCGAAATACGCATTGAACTCTTCTAAAGTAGCAGCATCTAAATGTTCTAATTTACCAATATTTTCATCCTTGTAAGGGTGAACTTCAAAAAGATTCTCACCTATAGTCTTTAGAAGACTTCCATAAGGTCTATTATCGTAACTCTGACGTTTTTCTTCTTTTACAACTTCGTTCTGTGTATCTACACCAACTTGGTCAATAACAGGATGTAACATACGCTCCGACTCTAACCATAATCCTAACTCTAATTTATTAGAAGGGAAGATTTCATAATAGTACGTTCTGTCTTGAGACGTATTAGCATTAAATGTACCTCCATTTGCAGGTATAATTTTCATAAATTCCCCACGACCAATATTTTCAGAACCTTCAAATAAAAGGTGCTCAAAGAAGTGTGCAAATCCTGTTCGTTCTCTATCTCCATCTTTTCCTCCTACATCATACATTACAGATGTAATAACAACTGGCGCCGTATTATCTTGGTGCATAATAACGTGTAATCCGTTGTCTAAATCAAATTCCTCAAATTCAACTTTTTGTGCTATTGCCTGATGGCTAACAAACAACAAAGAAGCCAAAGCCAGTAAGTAGTTTTTCATTGTAGTCTTGTTTAAAATTTAAATTGTTTAACTGTTTGTCTCTACTAAATGCATATTGTTACAAGAAGTCTTACAAAAATAAACAATGATTTAACTTTTAACATAATATAACGTAAAAACTATCCCTTATACAGATGGTAATTTTAATGAATATACCTAAACTATCAATTATTTAAAGTAAAAACAGCTCTAAAACCTTTAAAACGCTTGCCTATTAATAATTTAGAAGTATATTTGCATCCGCTTTCTGAGAGGAAAGCTCATTTTTTAATAAACAAATTAATAAAAACGTTACGCTATGTACGCAATTGTAGAGATAGCAGGGCATCAATTCAAAGTTGAAAAAGACCAAAGAGTTTTTGTTAACCGTTTAGCAACAGAAGAAGGTAAGAAAGTAGATTTCGACAACGTTCTTTTAATTGCTGATGGTAACAATATTACTTTAGGCGCCCCAGCTATAGATGGAGCACTAGTAGGTGCAAAAGTCTTAAGACACCTTAAAGGTGACAAAGTAATCGTCTTCAAAAAGAAAAGACGTAAAGGTTACCGTGTAAAAAACGGACACAGACAATCTTTAACTGAAATCGTAATTGAAGGTATTACTGCTTCTGGAGCTAAAAAAGCTGCTCCAAAGAAAGAAGCTAAAAAAGCAGAACCGAAAGCTGAAAAAGCTGCTCCTAAAAAAGCAACTGGTAAAGCTGACGATTTAAAGAAAATTGAAGGTGCAGGACCAAAAGCTGCTGAAGCATTGGTAAACGCAGGTTTCGAAACTTTCGAAAAAATCGCTGCTGCTAAGCCAGAAGAATTAAGCACTGTGCTTACTGAAGCTAGCTCAAGATTAGCACACATCGTTACTGATACTTGGCCAAAGCAAGCTAAATTAGCTGCAGATGGTAAGTGGGACGAGTTACAAGAATTACAAGACAGATTAGACGGTGGAATTGAAAAGTAATTTTCAATTGCATTAATATTAACAAAATAAAACCTTAAGATCATGGCTCATAAAAAAGGAGTTGGTAGTTCGAAGAATGGTAGAGAATCAGAATCAAAACGTTTAGGCGTTAAGATATTTGGTGGACAAGCTGCTATTGCTGGTAACATTATCATAAGACAACGTGGAAACACGCACCATCCAGGTGAAAACGTTTACCAAGGAAAAGATCATACTTTACATGCTAAAGTTGACGGCCTAGTAAAATTTACTAAGAAAAAAGACAACAAGTCTTACGTTTCTATCGAAGCTTTTGAAGCTTAAGAAATAAATTTCTTATCAAATATTAAAACCCTTTCTATTTTTAGAAAGGGTTTTTTGTTTCTATCATTCTAAGCAAAGCGAAGAATCTCATAGTGACATCCTTATTATATATTGAATAAAAACACTTCGCTTCGCTCAGAATGACGTATTCTTATATAATCTCCATCTTTTTTAGCAGGAAACTGGCATTCATATTTTGACAAACACCTTGTTTTAATTTATAATCGAAAAAGAGTTCGTCGTTTATGATTTCGGCATCGAAGTAATAGTTTTTTACGGCTTCTAACTCGGTTTCAATTTCAGTAAGACTTAAGTCGTGTGTTGCTATGATTCCTGTGGCATGTTGTTTTACTAGTTTCTCAACAAATTTTCGGGAGCCAATCGCTTTGTCTGTACTGTTGGTTCCTTTTAGAATTTCATCTAAAATGACGAAGTAGTTTTTATCATTTTCAATCGTATCTACCACAAATTTCAATCTAGTAAGCTCACTAAAGAAGTACGAGCTATCATCCGTTAACGAATCCGTTGTACGCATACTTGTAATTAACTTAATAGGCTTGTATTTACTTTGTCTAGCACAAATAGGCAATCCAACATTAGCCATGACGATATGAAGCGCAACGGTTCTTAAAAACGTACTTTTACCAGCCATGTTAGCTCCTGTAACAATAAAAAATTGTTCTTCTTTTAATTCTAAATCACTGTCAACACGCTTATCAGCATTTAACAATGGATGCCCTAAACCTTCTGCTAAAATCGTAACGGGTTCATCCGTTATTTCTGGATAGGTAAATTTTTGATGATTAAATGCATAATTTCCGAAGCTATTAAACGCATCAAAGAAGGTAACCACCTCAAACCAATCATCTACTTTATGGCCGTATTTAGAAATCCATTTTTCAACGTTATAACTGTTTCTAATATCTAGCAATAGATAACCATTGCCTAAAACCAATGAAATAAGATTATTTCTGTTATCTAGAGCATCCAGTGCTTTTGAAAACTTTGAGAATATTTCGGATGCTTTCTGGTCTTCGGACCTGATCAATTTTTGTTTCTCTTGTAATAGTTCAGAGTTAAATTCTGTCGTTTCAATAGCTTCTAAAAGCAATGCATATTGCCTAAACGTATCTTTCGCTCTTCCTGTATGATGTGCTAGTATATCGGTCTTTTTCCAATATATTCCAGATATTCCTAGACCAAATAATAACCAATATCCAATAGTCGAAATTGGAATAATTTCCAAAACCCCCAATCCTAAGATTACCAACGATACGATACCAAAACCTATAGTTATTGCATACTGTGTCTTACCTAAAAAGGGTTTGTAATCTTTTAACCACGTAATAATAGATGCTGCTGAGTGTTCTATTTCCACACCTTGCGCTACAGCCACATAGTTTTGTCGCCATTGTGGTAAATCTGCCAATTCTTTTATAGCGTCTTGTCGTTCTTTAATGTTGGTAATAGCGTTAGAAAGCAAATTGGCACTTAATTTCTGAGCTCCTTCTTTAAGTGCTGTTCTATTCATAAATTGAAAGAAAGATCCTTTCCCAAATAAATCGATATCTAGACTAAAAAAATGTTTAGGATCCTGAAAATCTGAACCCTCTAGACGATCATGAAAATCACCTTTTTCTATTTTTAATTCCTCTTCATTAATCGCAATTAATCGTTTGTGTAGATTTCGCTTCGATTTTAAATCTGTGTAGCGCGCTAGTAAAAAAAGAAAACTAGAGATACCTAAAACAGCAATTCCTGCGGCAATTTTCCAATTCTCATAAGTGAAATAAATTCCAATTCCTGAAAGCACAAAAATGGCAAGTCTAAGTAAACTATATAAGCTTAGCTGTTTAAATATACGTTTAGAAGCTACCTGATTTAATTCTAATTGCTCTTTGTAAAAAGATGCTGGGTTTTGCATAAGTCTATAATAAAATTGAAATATAAGAAAAGTAAAAATCCCAAGTCATGATTAGGCTTGGGATTTTGTATAATAAGATTTCTGCTTTCGCAGGAATTTGTTAACCTTTTAAAGTCGCAGATAAATACTCACGATTCATACGTGCAATATTTTCTAAGGAAATACCTTTAGGACATTCTACTTCACAAGCACCTGTATTTGTACAGTTACCAAAACCTTCTAAATCCATCTGCGCAACCATGTTTTTAACACGATCTACGGCTTCAACTTGTCCTTGTGGTAATAACGCATATTGCGATACTTTGGCACCAACAAATAACATGGCTGAAGAGTTTTTACAACTCGCTACACAAGCACCACAACCTATACAAGTTGCAGCATCCATAGCTTCATCTGCTGCATGCTTAGAAATAGGAATACTGTTAGCATCTTGCGTGTTACCAGAAGTGTTTACAGAAATATAACCACCTGCTTGTTGAATACGCTCAAAAGCCATTCTGTCTACAACTAAATCTTTAATTACAGGAAACGCTGCTGCTCTAAATGGCTCAATAGTAATTGTATCACCATCATTAAACATACGCATGTGTAACTGGCATGTTGTTACACCTCTATCTGGTCCGTGTGCTTCACCATTAATGTACATAGAACACATACCGCAAATTCCTTCACGACAATCATGATCAAATGCTACAGGCTCTTCACCAGAGTTTACTAATTGCTCATTCAAAACATCCATCATTTCTAAGAAAGACATGTGTTCTGAAATATCAGTAACTTTGTAATCGACCATTTGACCCTTAGCTTTTGAGTCTTTTTGTCTCCAAATTTTAAGTGTTAAATTCATATCGTCTTTCTTATTTGTATGAACGTTGTTTTAGTTCAATATCTTTAAATTCTAATTCTTCTTTATGTAATACAGCATTAGCTGGTTCTCCTTTATATTCCCAAGCAGCAACAAAGGCAAAGTCTTCATCATTACGCTTCGCTTCTCCTTTTTGAGGACCATCTAATTCTGCAGATTCTTCTCTAAAGTGTCCACCACAAGATTCTTCTCTCATTAAAGCATCTTTTGCAAACAATTCTCCTAGTTCTAAGAAATCTGCAACACGCCCAGCTTTTTCAAGCTCAGGATTCATTTCATCTGCTGTTCCTGGTACAGAAACATCTTTCCAGAATTCTTCTCTTATGGCTTTAATTTCTGCCATAGCCTCTATTAAACCTTCTGCGTTTCTAGACATCCCTGCCTTGTCCCACATTACTTTCCCTAATTTCTTATGGAAATAATCAACAGATTTAGTACCCTTATTATTTACGAAGAAGTTAATTCTATCGCTTACTTCTTTTTCTGCTTCATCAAATTCTTTAGTATCCGTTGGAATTTTCCCAGTACGAATATCATCAGATAAATAATCACCTATAGTATATGGTAATACAAAATAACCATCCGCTAAACCTTGCATTAAGGCAGAAGCTCCAAGTCTGTTTGCACCATGATCAGAGAAATTAGCTTCACCAATACAATAACAACCAGGAATCGTAGTCATTAAGTTGTAATCTACCCAAACACCACCCATTGTATAGTGTACTGCAGGATAAATCATCATCGGTGTTTTGTATGGATTTTGATCTATAATCTTTTCATACATCTGAAATAAGTTACCATATTTCGCTTCTACGATCGCTTGACCTAATTCGTAAATTTTTTCGTCTGAAGGATTTGTGATATTATGAATTTTAGCTTGCTCTCTTCCGTAACGTTCAAAAGCAGAAGCAAAATCTAAATATACAGCTTCACCAGTTGCATTAACACCATAACCAGCATCACAACGTTCTTTTGCTGCACGTGATGCGACATCACGAGGTACTAAGTTACCAAATGCAGGATAACGTCTTTCTAAGTAATAATCGCGTTCATCTTCTGACAAATCAGTTGGTTTTTTACGACCTTCTCTAATTGCCATTACATCTTCCATATTTTTAGGAACCCAAATACGACCATCATTACGCAATGATTCTGACATTAAAGTCAGTTTCGATTGGTAATCTCCCGAACGAGGAATACATGTTGGGTGAATTTGTGTATAACAAGGATTTGCGAAATACGCTCCTTTTTTATGAATTTTCCAAGCTGCAGTTGCGTTAGATCCCATAGCGTTTGTTGATAAGAAATATACATTTCCGTATCCACCAGAACCAACAACAACAGCATGTGCCGAATGTCTTTCTATTTCACCAGTAATTAAATTACGAGCAATAATACCACGTGCTTTTCCGTCTACAATAACAACGTCTAGCATCTCATGACGGTTAAACATTTCGATCTTACCACGAGCAATTTGTCTATTCATTGCTGAATATGCTCCTAATAATAACTGTTGTCCTGTTTGTCCTTTAGCGTAAAATGTTCTAGAAACTAAAACACCACCAAATGAACGGTTGTCTAATAACCCACCATAATCACGTGCAAAAGGAACACCTTGAGCCACACATTGGTCAATGATATTAGCAGACACCTCAGCTAAACGATAAACGTTAGCTTCACGAGAGCGGTAATCACCACCTTTAACGGTATCGTAAAATAATCTATAAGTAGAATCACCATCACCTTGGTAATTTTTTGCTGCATTAATACCACCTTGAGCTGCAATCGAGTGCGCTCTACGAGGTGAATCTTGGTAAGCAAATGCTTTTACATTATAGCCTAACTCGGCTAATGTTGCAGCAGCAGAACCACCAGCTAATCCTGTTCCAACAACAATAACATCAATATGACGTTTGTTGGCAGGATTTACTAAATCGATGTGATTTTTATAATCGGTCCATTTATCTTTAATTGAACCCTTTGGTACTTTTGAATCTAAAGCCATATTAGATATGTTTTAATGATTAAGGTGATGAAATAATGCAATAAATATAAATCCTAATGGAATAATAATTGCATATGCTTTTCCAAATCCCTTTAATCCTTTTGTGTATTTATTATTTGCACCAACCGACTGAAAGGCTGAGCTAAATCCGTGTAATAAATGTAATGCTAAGAAAACAAAAGCAATTACATAAAGTACAACTCTCCAAAGGTCTACAAACTTGTGTTGAAGCTCTTCGAAGTATCTAAATTCTCCGTTAGCAAGTTGCCCAGACATATCACCAACAATATATTTGGTGTTTATTTCTGGAAACCAAAAATCGTAGAAATGAAGTCCCATAAAAGCTAAAATTGCAGCTCCACTCCAAATCATATTTCTACTCATCCAAGTAGAATTTGCAGCACCATTATTTTTAGCATAAGAAATATTTCTTGCTTTATTGTTTTTTATCTCAAGTACAAATCCCATTACAAAATGGAAAATAACACCAAAAATTAATACAGGTTGCATCAGATATTGAATGACCCAAAACGTTCCCATAAAGTGTGATACTTCATTAAAAGTATCTGCACTGAAAACAGATAATAGATTAATTGCAAAGTGTTGTAATAAGAAAATCATTAGGAAGAAAGCCGAAAGTGCCATGGCAAATTTTCTTCCAATCGACGAATTTAGAATTCCGCTCATTGTATATTTTGATTTATTTAGTCTAACAAAGATACTGCGCAATTAACGTTTTCCCAACTACGCATTGTTATTATTAATTTATTTAGAATGAATTTAATCTAGTTACATGACGATTTAATCTTTAAAATAGATCGTTAATAGTCTGCACAAAAAATCTATAACCGATAAAATTTTTAGAGTTCTTACTTAAAGGTTACGCTTTTAATATTTCAAAATTAGTATTTCAAACTGAAACTTCATAAATATCTCTTAATTTCTAACAGATTCTAGCTTCTGACTTTTGCCTACAGTATTAGTTTCACTACTTTTGATATTGAACTGAAATCACAACATTTCACACGCATACATAGAATTTATTTCGACTGCACTCAGTGTGATAACATTTAAAATTTTACTCTCATGAAATACGATTTAATAGATAAGCAACTATTTATAAAAAACCGTAAAAACTTTATGGCTCAAATGAAGTCAAGTAGTTTAGCTGTTTTTAATTCTAACGATATTTATCCTATAAGTGCAGATAGCACGCTTCCTTTTGCGCAACACAGAGATATATTTTATTTAAGTGGTGTGGACCAAGAAGAAAGCATATTGGTATTATTTCCAGATTGCCCTAAGGAAAAGCATCGTGAGATTCTCTTCTTAAAAGAAACGAATGAACACATTGCTGTTTGGGAAGGCGAAAAACTTACTAAAGAAAAAGCCTTTGGAACCTCTGGAATAAAAACTGTGTATTGGTTAAAAGACATGGAAAAGGTGTTATTTGAATTAATGACACAATGCGACACCGTTTACATTAACACCAACGAACATTACAGAGCCAATGTAGAAACAGAAACACGCGAAGACCGCTTTACAAAATGGCTATTAGACAAATATCCTGCACATAGTGTTGCTAAAAGCAATCCAATTTTGCAACGTTTACGTTCTGTAAAAGATCAAATAGAATTAGATTTAATTCAACAAGCCTGTAACATTACCGAAAAAGGATTTAGACGTGTTTTAAAATTTACAAAGCCTGGCGTTTATGAATATAACTTAGAAGCTGAGTTTATGCACGAGTTCCTTAATAACCGTTCTAAAGGCTTTTCTTACACACCAATTGTTGGTTCAGGAAACAACGCTAACGTTTTGCATTATATTGAAAACAACCAACAATGTAAGGCTGGTGATTTAATATTGATTGATGCTGGCGCAGAATACGCTAATTATGCTAGTGATATGACGCGTACCATTCCGGTTTCAGGAAAATTTAATGACAGACAAAAAGACGTTTATAATGCTGTAAATCGTGTGAAAAATGACGCTACAAAAATGCTTGTTCCTGGTACATTATGGGAACAATACCATGTTGAAGTAGGAAAACTAATGACATCAGAACTTTTAGGCTTAGGTTTATTAGACAAAGCAGACGTTCAAAACGAAAACAAAGATTGGCCTGCTTACAAAAAGTATTTTATGCACGGCACATCTCATCATATGGGATTAGACACGCATGATTATGGGATTTTAACCGAACCAATGAAAGCTAATATGGTCTTTACTGTTGAACCCGGAATTTACATTCCTGATGAAGGTTTTGGTATTCGCTTAGAGGATGATGTCGTCGTACAAGAAAAAGGAGAACCATTTAATTTAATGCGCAATATTCCTATTGAAGTTGAAGAGATTGAGGATATCATGAATTCTTAGTTTTAAAATATCCTTAAATATTAAAAAACTTGTAAGTTCATTATGTAGCTTGCAAGTTTTTTTGATTACCGCTAATCTCTAAATTATAGGACATGAAATTGACTAAAGAACGTCTTTATATACTACTAGCATTTTTTTCGATTTATGTTATTTGGGGCTCCACGTATCTGTTGAATAAAATTTTAGTTAGTCAATTAGCTCCATTATACGCTGCTTCTATCCGATTTATCACAGCAAGTATCTTGATTTTTACTATTGCCAAATTTTTAAAAATTCCTTTAAAGATCACAAAGCGACAACTACGAAATACAGCAATTGCCGGTTTTTTGTTTTTAACGATTGGAAATGGTTTAGTCGTTTGGGCATTAAAGTCTGTTGATAGCGGTTTTGCTGCTTTAGAAATTTCGGCGCAACCTTTAGTTGTATTAATTCTATTGCGAATTTTAGAAGGTAAAAAGATTCAACCTATGTCTATATTAGGTGTTGTAATTGGCTGTATCGGTATTTATTTGTTAGTGAGTCAACGTGAAATGATTGGACAAGAAGGCATGGTTACCGGAATGATTATGATTTTTATATGCATGCTAAGTTGGGCCTATTGTAGTCTTTTTGTTTCAAAAGCCGACTTACCTTCAAACTTTTTTGTGAATACAGGCTACCAAATGTTATTTGGAGGTGCCCTATTATTAATCGGTAGCCTTATTGTTGGCGAAGAACGACTCCCTTTTTCTAGTTGGAATACCGAAATCATCAACTCTATGGGAATGCTTATTATTTTTGGAAGCATTGTTGCTTTTACGGCGTTTAACTACTTATTGAGCAAGGTGTCTCCAGAAAAAGTAGCGACCTCAACGTATGTAAAC
Source organism: Winogradskyella pacifica (assembly GCF_013403915.1). Lineage (GTDB taxonomy): Bacteria > Bacteroidota > Bacteroidia > Flavobacteriales > Flavobacteriaceae > Winogradskyella > Winogradskyella pacifica. The sequence continues at coordinate 126,871 of NZ_JABFDI010000005.1, read as the reverse complement.
CCTATTGTAGCTTTAATTTTAGGATGGTATTTTTTAGATGAAACCTTTTCGGCGCAATCTATAATTGCCGCAGCTGTTTTACTTACAGGAGTGTATTTTATTAACACCAAAAAGACCATTACGCTTTTTAAACGCTTCAAAAAAGAAATTTAAGCGACTAGAACTAAATGCATAATGATTGACCTTGTTTCATTACAAAACGTCAACTTTCTAATACGGATTAACCTTCAAAAATAAACAAGCGCTCCAAAGCCACTTTAGGAGCTAAGTTCTCAGCGTGCCAAGAAAATGTTGTTTTCGCAGGTTTTTCCCAAACACATTTAAAATCTTCTGGCGCTTTATACTCACTTATAAACACTTGGTGACCCGCTTTGCTTTGTTGCCTGCACCATTCCCAGAATTTCTCATGATCAAAACCGTCTCGATACTTCGTTGTAGAAGCATAAGGAGGATCGCAATAGATGATACTTTGTTTTGGAATTTCTAATTCGTTATACGATTTACAAGATAGAATTACGCCTTCTAAGTTTGGGACTTGCTTCGTAATATTACGATAGTGTTCTCCCCAATAATCGCGTTTACCTTCCTTATCGCGTCTGTAACCCGCAAACCATTTTCCACCGAAAGAATTAAACCCAACATAACCCACGACATGTTTTGGGTATTGCTCTTGGTTATATTTGATATGCTTGTAATCTTTTTCAGTAACCAATTGCGGTGGATCCCAATTTTCATTGACCAAAGCTTGCCACATCTCCATAAGTTCTTGGTGCTGATCGTTGGCAATCCTAACACCATCAACCTTGTCGATCATATTCATACCACCTGCAAAAGGCTCAAGATAAGCTTGGTTTTCTTTTCTGTCTTTCAGAATAATTGGCAGTAAATCTTTGGCAAAACGCGCCTTGCTTCCCATGTACTTCATTATCTGCTTGTCATTTTTTGTTGCACAAAAGACGAAATCACAAAGACTAAAAAAGCGGGTAACACCCAGCCTAAACTTTGACTAGAAAACGGAATATAATTGGTAACCATTGCTAAATCTTCAGTCGGATTAATAAAACCAACAACATCTGGAATACTAAAAAGAAACGTCACAAGAATCACCATTCTAAACACTAATGGCGTTGCTATTTTTTCTGGAAATACATTCAATAAAATAAGTACAATCGTAATAGGATAGATAAATAATAATACTGGAATCGCAACAACTATAATGGAATTAAAATCTAACTGACCCATAGCAACTCCTAGAACACTTGCTAAAACAGCTGTAATAACATAAACCGTTTGAGAATCGTTTAACAAGCCTTTAAAATAATCTGCCGTACCAGCCACAATACCAATGGCCGTTGTAAAACAAGCTAATGAAATTAGAACACTCAAAACGGTATTTCCAAATTCACCTAACGCCGAGATACTGATATCTCGTAATAAATTGGCACGTTGCATATCACTACTTAAATCTGCATTAATATTAATTTCAGAACTATAATAAGCTCCCACAGAAATTAAACCGGCATAAATAACAAATAAACCCAAACCTGCTATAAAACCTGATTTACGTATCAACGTCCGCTTAGAACTGTACGCCTCAACAGCCATGTTTTTAAAATTCAAAGAAATAATAATTACAGCTCCAACAACCACCGCTCCAATAGCATCAAAAGTTTGATAACCTTCTAGAATTCCCACCGCAATTGGGGTTTCAAATTGAGAAATCCCTGTACTAAATTCAGAAGAAAATAAACCAATACTAATGACTGCCAAAAGCATGATGACAATAAACGGCGTTAAATATTTTCCGATAAGACTTAATATTTTTGAGCGATTAAGCACAAAAACCAACACAAGCGAAAAATAAATAAAGCTCGTTAATAAAGGTGAAGTTCCAAAAGCTGGAAAGATTGCAATTTCATGCGTTGCCGCAGCTGTTCTTGGAGACGGAATAGCCACCGCAATAACATAGATTAAAATACAATAAATTAAACTAAAGGTTGGAGATACTTTTTTACCAAAATCGAATAACGTCCCTTGAAGTCTGGCATGCGCGAGAATCCCAAGGATAGGAATTACCACAGCGGTAATCATAAAACCAATAGTTACCCAAATCCAATCGTCACCAGAGTTATACCCCAATAAAGGTGGTAGCAGTAAATTACCCGCTCCAAAAAATAATGAGAACAATGCAAAACTGGTAATTAAAAGTTCTTTGCGTTTTATATCCACCTAGTTCGTTTTCTTAAGTTCTAAATCACCAAAATCGAAACTAAAATCAGTAATTGGCGCAATATAGTTCATGGTCGCTGAAACCGCTTCTCCTTTTTCGTTAAAGGTAAATTTCACGTAAACATCTGCATCATAACTTCTATCGTTCCATTTCGCCACAAAGGTAGTCGCATTAAATGGCAACAATTCACCAAACAATCTTGATGAACGCTCACTCTTTATGGTATATCCCTTTTTTGAATCGTGAGAAATCATCACATCACCAAACCAATCGTCTGTATAAGTCCCGATAATTTGTTTTGGTTTCGGTATTGATTTAAGTGTTTTTGCCTTTTCAACTTTTGAATACACTGCAGCTTTTATACTGTCGTTATAAATAATATTATCGGCATTAGATTTGCCGTACTTCTCTAACCAATTTCGACTTTCATAACCGAGATAAGCATCTTTAATTGTATTTGTGATGGTATTAAAAGCAGAACCATTCATTTGATTTGTTAACACCACAATGCCTAAATCTAAATCTGGGATCATAGTAAACTGTGTTACGGTTCCCAACAAACCACCTGTATGATACACTTGTTTAAAACCACCTTTAACATCGGCAACAAACCAACCTAATCCGTAGCCTTTAAAATTAGAATCGTATGAATCATTTGGAGATACATTTAAAGGAGTTTGCAATTGCCAAAGTTCATGAAATTGTTTAGCACTTAATAAACGTTCACCATTTTGGGTAACCGCATCGTTCATTAAAAATTGAGCCCAAGTTAACATATCCGGAACATTACTCACAATTCCTCCTGCAGGATTAGCTGTTTCACTCCAATCGTGTGGAATCTGAATTACCTTTCCTTCTGCCATCGTATGCGCATCAATAATATTCGATTTATCTGAAACACGATTATAAGATGCTTTACTATTTGTCATCCCAACTGGTTTCATAATCTTGGTTTCAATAAAGTCTTCCCAAGACAAACCACTCGTACGTTTTAAAACTTCACCCGCTATGATGAACATATTGTTATTATATGCAAATTTGCTTCTAAATGAACTTTCAGGTTCTAAATATTTTACATTATTAATAATGTCGTTCACTGTAAAATCACTGCCTTCAGGAAAAAACATTAAATCTCCTGCACCCAATCCCATTCCACTGCGATGTGTCACCAAATCTCTAACCGTGAATTCTTCAGTGACCCAAGCATCGTGTAATTGAAATTCTGGAATATGCTTACGCACTTTATCATCCCAATTCAACTTCCCAGCATCAACCATCATCGCCAATGCAAAACACGTAAATCCCTTACTATTAGACGCGACCCCAACTAATGTTTCATTGTTCATGTCTTTTTTATTGGTTAGCGAACGCACACCATGACCTTTAGCGTAAACGACTTTTCCATCTTTATAAACACCAACAGAAATACCAGGTACATCAAAAGTACTTAAGGTTTCTGTGATGAGTTTATCGAGTTGCTGCTCTTTAATTTGAGCATTTAACAAGAAAGCAGAACTCAAAAGAACTATTGAAAAAAAGCGTTTTAAACCCATTAGATTTTTAATTTAATTTGAAAGATTTCAAAGATACTAAAATGTTATAATGAATAGTAGACAGTAATACCTTCAAAATTTATATTTGCAAACATGATTTTAAATTACAAAAATAGCAGCATTCATTATACGACGGAAGGAGAAGGAAATCCTATTGTATTACTTCACGGTTTTCTCGAAAGTGTTGCGATGTGGCAAGATTTAGTCACTGAGTTTTCTACAACTAATAATGTTATTTGTATTGATTTATTGGGGCATGGCGAAACAGACTGTATTGGCTATGTGCACACCATGGAAGCTATGGCGGAAGCCGTTTTAGCAGTTTTAGAGCATTTAAATATTGAGAATGCGCATGTCGTTGGCCATTCCATGGGAGGTTACGTAGCCTTAGCCTTAGCAGAACAGAAACCGGAATTGTTTAAAGGTCTATGCTTAATGAATTCTACATATGAAGCTGATGATAACGCTAGAAAGTTAATTAGAACACGTGCTTCTGAAATGGCACAGCAAAATTTTGAGGTTTTAGTAAAAATGTCTTTTGCTAATTTATTTGCGCCTGAAAGTAAAGTTAAACATGAAGCTGCCTATCAAAAAGCACTTCAATTAGCATTAAAGACGCCACTTCAAGGTTATATTGCTGCCCAAGAAGGCATGAAACTTAGACCAGATCGTTTTGATATTTTGAAAAACTTAAAATGCAAAAAAATAATTATTGCTGGCAAAAAGGATAGTTTAATTGACACAGTAAAAATCACCGAGAACATAAGAGGCACAGACATTGATTTTATAGAATTTTCAGAAGGCCATATGAGTTACATCGAAAACAAATCAGAATTATCTTACAATATTTTACTCTTTGTCGAAAAATAACCCCTTTAAACGCTTTATTTTGTTTTATTTTTTAAGTTTACCAGAGAGATTAAAAAATAATTTGTAAACCAACCTATTATGACACCTAACAAATTTTATTGTGATTTATTTGGACACAACTATCAGATTACCAAAAAAGTCACTAATCACGTCAATGAATACACTTGTAAATGCTGTAAAAAACAACTGACAACGAACAGCAATGGTCAACTTACAGAATTAACAGCTAAATACCAGGAGATTAATTCTGCTTTAGAACGCATTTACAACAATAAATCGATGCGTTTAAAGCGAAAAACACTCAGTTCATCGATTTGTTAATTGTTAATAACTTCTAAGTAACTAATTTTCTTATATTTAAATCCCTATAAAAAGTGATAATATCTCTAAGAAAACTAGTTAATGAAAAACATTTATTGCTCATTGTTTGGTCACGATTATAAAGTGTCCAAAAATGTTACTTATCATGTTAAAGAATATAAGTGTAAAAACTGTAAAACAGAAATGACCATTGATGGCGATGGAAAATTTATTCCCTTAACCCCAAAATTCAAAGAAATCAATCGCGTATTAAATCGCGTACATAACAAGCGTCTAGAAAAAGGGCAAAAGCTTTTTATGCTTGATCTGTAAGCGCATTCCAACCTTTAGCTATAATCTGAATTTTCTCATCAGCTCTTGTAACTAAGTGCATACCTCTGTCTTCTTCTGTCATGTAACCAATAACTGTTAGATTTGGATTACCTTTTATTTTTAGGAAATCCTCTTGAGAAATTGTCATTAACAATTCATAATCCTCACCACCATTTAAAGCAATTGTAGTGCTATCTAAATTAAATTCCTCACAGGTAGAAATCACTTGAGGATCTAATGGTATTTTCTCTTCATAAAGATCTACGCCAACTTTACTTTGCTTACATAAATGAATAATTTCAGAAGAAATTCCGTCACTAACATCTATCATACTCGTTGGTTTCACATCTAAATCCTTCAATAATTCCACAATATCTTTTCGAGCTTCAGGTTTTAACTGACGTTCTATAATGTAGGTATACATTGATAAATCAGGTTGGTTATTTGGGTTCACTTTAAACACTTCTTTTTCGCGTTCTAACACTTGCAACCCCATAAAAGCTCCACCAATGTCACCAGTAATCACTAATAAGTCATTTGGTTTTGCACCTGATCGCAATACCTCTGTTCCCTTTTCAACTTCCCCAATCGCAGTTACAGAAATAATTAAACCAGAAGTAGATGATGTTGTATCACCCCCAACCACATCAACATTGTAAAATTTAGCTGCCATAGTAATACCAGCATACAATTCTTCTAATGCTTCTAATGGAAAACGATTAGAAACCGCTATAGAAACGGTCACTTGTGTCGCCATAGCATTCATCGCATAAATATCAGATAAATTAACAACGATAGCTTTATAACCTAAATGTTTTAAAGGAGCATAGCTCAAATCAAAGTGCACACCTTCTACCAACAAATCCGTAGAAACAACCACTTGCTTTTTACCAAAGCTTAGTACTGCAGCATCATCACCAATACCTTTTACTGTTGATTTTTGGGTGACTTTAAAATGATCGGTTAAGTGCTCAATCAATTTAAACTCTCCTAATTCACTCAAAGGAGTACGCTGTGGGTTTTTATCTTCTATCATAATGCAAAAATATTGTGCTTTTTTTGAATAGGTTGCATGAATAGAATTATTTATTCCTAATTTAATTCAAATCAAAAACTAAAACCACATAAAATCATGATATTCATCCACATGTTCGCAGGTTTTTCGATGCGATTATTTGTACCGTTTCTTTTTTAAAAATTCCCGTTAAACGGTATATTTTATTCTAAAAATATCAAAACCATATGCATTTCATCGAAAAAGTAGGCATTTTGACATGATTTAGATATGGTTTACTAAATTGCTCTACCCTAAGTCAATAAAAATGAAACCTAACTCTACTAAAGCATTACCATGTGCTATTTTTGGCCATAACTATCAACGATCTAAAACGAATATTGATCACACCATTGAAATGACCTGTTCGCATTGCGATACAGTTGTGGTTACGGACCGTCATGGAAATTTTGAAACTATTACCGTTTCTAACACTCAAATCGCAGATACATTACGGGAATTATACCGTCTTACTAGACGTATACCTAAAACAAAAGTAGCTGTATAATTACACATTCTTCTCGGTTTACCTTGAATAGCCAAACCCTATCAAACCATATGCTAATATAATGTTAGTACCTATGGTAAAACCTTTGTTATATCGTATATTTGCATTCTATTTAGAACAAATCTAGTTAAACGATATGATTAAAGTATCTGATCACGCAAAAAAGAAAGTCATAGAACTTATGACTGATGATGGTTACGACCCAAGCACAGACTACGTTAGAGTTGGTGTTAAGAGCGGAGGCTGTTCTGGTTTGTCATATGATTTAAAATTTGACAAAGAACAAGCTGCTGAAGATGATAAAGTATTTGAAGTTAATGATATTAAAATCATTGTTGACAAAAAGAGCTTTCTCTACCTCATTGGTACTACACTCGAATATTCTGGAGGCTTAAACGGAACAGGTTTCGTTTTCAACAACCCAAATGCCAACCGAACTTGCGGTTGCGGTGAATCTTTTTCACTATAAAAAATAAAACACACATGTCAAAATATACAGAAGACGATCTTAGAGAAGAATTAAAAACCAAAGAATACGAATACGGTTTTTTCACAGATATAGAATCTGAAACATTCCCTATTGGATTAAATGAAGACATCGTTCGCGCTATTTCAATGAAAAAAGAAGAGCCCGAATGGATGACAGAATGGCGATTAGACGCTTTTAAAATTTGGAAAGAAATGGCTGAGCCTGAATGGGCAAATGTACGTTACAAAAAACCAGACTTTCAGGCAATTGCTTATTATTCTGCACCTGTTTCTGTAGATCCAAACAAAACCTTAGACGATGTAGATCCTGATCTTTTAGCTATGTATAAAAAGCTAGGAATTTCAGTAGATGAGCAAAAGAAAATGAATAATGTTGCGATGGACATCGTTGTTGATTCTGTTTCTGTTGCCACAACATTTAAAAAGACATTATCTGAAAAAGGTATCATTTTTATGAGTATTTCTGAAGCTATAAAAGAGCACCCAGAACTTGTAAGAAAGTATATTGGTACCATTGTCCCAACAAAAGACAACTTTTATGCGGCTTTAAATTCAGCAGTATTTAGTGATGGTTCTTTCTGTTATATTCCAAAAGGCGTTAAATGTCCTATGGAATTATCAACGTATTTTAGAATAAACCAAGGTGGAACAGGTCAATTTGAAAGAACACTTCTTATTGCTGACGAAGGCAGTTACGTTTCTTATTTAGAAGGTTGTACTGCACCAAGTCGTGATGAAAACCAATTACATGCAGCGGTTGTAGAACTAATCGCCATGGATGACGCCGAAATAAAATATTCTACTGTACAAAACTGGTACCCTGGAAATGCAGAAGGAAAAGGTGGTGTTTACAATTTTGTTACTAAGAGAGGACTTTGTGAGAAAAACGCAAAAATCTCTTGGACACAAGTTGAAACTGGTTCTGCGGTAACTTGGAAATATCCATCTTGTATCTTAAAAGGTGATAATTCAGTAGGAGAATTTTATTCTATTGCGGTGACTAATAATTATCAGCAAGCAGATACTGGTACTAAAATGATTCACTTAGGTAAAAACACAAAGTCAACAATTATATCTAAAGGAATTTCAGCCGGTAAATCACAAAACTCGTATCGTGGATTGGTTCAGATTGGTCCTCGTGCAGATAATGCACGTAACTTTTCGCAATGTGATAGTTTATTAATGGGAAATGAATGTGGAGCACATACCTTCCCCTACATAGAAGCTAAAAACAAAACTGCGATGATTGAGCACGAAGCTACGACCAGTAAAATTGGTGAAGATCAAATTTTCTATTGTAACCAAAGAGGTATTGATACCGAAAAAGCAATTGCACTAATTGTAAATGGTTTTAGTAAAGAAGTCCTCAATAAATTACCAATGGAATTTGCTGTGGAAGCTCAAAAATTATTAGAAATTAGCTTAGAAGGTTCTGTAGGATAACATCTAAAAAATAGCTATCAAGCATGAAAAAAACACTATTCATATTAACCTTAGCTTTAGCATTTGTATCGTGTAAAGACTTCAAAGACGGAGTTAAAGACGGTTATAATGATGCCAAAGCTGAAGCTGAAGCAACTCAAAAGGGAGGTGTAAAATTATATGCACTAGACGGAGGAACAGTACAAGTGAACATGCTAGAGATTTTTTCTCAAGACACAACCTACCAAGGACAATCAAAAACTTTTGCTGATGCTTTTTATATTATTGAACATCCAAAAGGTCGAATGCTTTGGGATGCTGGTTTAGCTGAAGGTTTGGTTGGTCAAGATCCATTTACAACACCAGATGGTGCATTTACAGTGTCTCGTAAGGATTCTGTAGTCTCTCAACTTAAAGCGTTGAATTTAACACCAGAGGATTTTGATTTTATTGCTTTGTCACATACGCATTTTGACCATTCTGGTTCGGCTTCAAAATTTGCTGATGCTACTTGGTTAGTCCAAACCGCAGAATACGATTTCATTACGAGCGAAGAACAAAAACAAGGTGATAACTATGCCGCAATTGCCGCTTTAACTAATGTTAAAAAACTTAATGGAGAATATGATGTTTTTGGTGATGGAACGGTAGTAATTAAATCCATGCCAGGGCATACTCCTGGACATCAGGCGTTATTCTTAAAATTAGAAAACGCTGGCAATATATTATTAGCAGGTGATTTATATCATTTTCAAGAAAATAGAGATAATAAGGGGGTTCCAAGTTTTAATTACGATGTAGATGCCACCCTAAAAAGCATGGACCTTTTTGAGGCTTTCGCAAAAGAAACTAATGCCGATGTTTACATTCAGCACAGTGCCGACGATTTTAACCGATTACCAAAATATCCAAAATATTTAGACTAATGTTAAGAAACTCACTCGTAATACTAATGTGCCTTGCACTATTTATTTCTTGTAAAAACGAAACAAAACAAGAGGTTAACCTTGAAGAAAATCGTGCAAAATCCTTCGATCAAAATGATGGATTTATAACACTAAAAGGAGACTTTGTATATTTCGCAGATGCGGCAGTTTTACAAACATCAACAGAAATTTACGGTGTTGTAATTGATAAGAATATGCACAAGTTAGATGCGCAAACAAAAGCATTTAAAAAAGAAGATACAGATATGGTTCCTGTAACCGTAAGAGTTAGAAAGTTCGAAAAAAACAAAGACGAAGAAGGCTGGCAATACAAAGTAGAAATCAAAGAAATCTTAAAAGTAGAAGCACCAGACCCAAATAAAGAAGACGTTATAAAATTAGCAAATTAAGACTATGTTAAAGATCAATAATTTACACGCAAGTATAGAAGATAAAGCCATTTTAAAAGGTATTAATCTCGAAGTTAAAGCAGGAGAAGTTCACGCAATAATGGGCCCAAATGGTTCAGGAAAAAGTACTCTAGCTTCAGTAATTGCAGGTAAAGAAGAGTACGAAGTTACAGAAGGAAATATATTATTAGAAGGCGATGACATCGATGAATTAGCCGCTGAAGAACGTGCACATAAAGGTGTGTTTTTATCATTTCAATACCCAATTGAAATACCAGGAGTTAGCGTAACTAACTTTATAAAAACAGCCATCAATGAAACGCGTAAAGCAAAAGGTTTAGGTGACATGCCAGCAAAAGATATGCTGAAAATGATCAGAGAAAAATCTGAGCTTTTAGAAATTGATCGTAAATTTTTATCGCGTTCATTAAACCAAGGATTTTCTGGAGGAGAAAAGAAACGTAACGAAATCTTTCAAATGGCAATGTTAGAACCAAAATTAGCCATCTTAGATGAAACGGATTCTGGTTTAGATATTGATGCATTGCGTATTGTAGCCAATGGTGTAAATAAATTAAAGTCTAAAGACAACGCTGTAATTGTTATTACGCATTACCAACGTTTATTAGATTATATCGTTCCAGATTTTGTACATGTATTACTCGACGGTAAAATTGTTAAATCAGGAGGTAAAGAATTAGCCCACGAGTTAGAAGCTAAAGGTTACGATTGGATTAAAGAAGAGGTTAACGCTTAATTAGTAGGCAGTGGTCAGTCTTCAGTAAGCACTAACTTACTCGGATATGACTATTTGTAGCAAAAACATTAAATCAAGTACTAATTCTTCAACTTATAGTTTGCGATTGAGCAACCTGAAGACTGAGGACTTATTACTGAAGACTTAAAAACATGAGTTTAAAAGAAAAATTAGTATCGTCATTTATGGCATTTGAGGACACGGTCGATGTGCACTCGTCAGTACATGATATTCGTACTGAAGCTATAAAGACTTTTGAAGCTGAAGGATTTCCTTCTAAGCGTCAAGAAGATTGGAAATATACATCGTTGAATTCTATTTTAAAACACGACTATAGTGTATTTCCTAAGCACGACAATGACATAGAATTTAAAGACGTAAAAAAATATTTCATTCATGATATTGATGCGTATAAAATCATCTTTATCGATGGAAAATACGCCTCTCATTTATCACAAACCACGCATGATGGTTTAGATGTTTGTTTAATGTCTGCGGCTTTAACCAAACCTAAATACAAAGTAATTATTGATAATTATTTCAATAAAATTGCGAAAAAAGATGGTTTGTCTTCTTTGAATACAGCATTTTCTATGGAAGGTGCATACATCAATATTCCTAAGAATAAAGTGGTTGAAAAACCGATTCAAATCATTCATTTTTCAACAGGAAACGAAGCTGCCGTAATGTTGCAACCTCGTAACTTGATTGTTGTAAATGAAAATTCGCATGTTCAGATAATAGAACGTCACCAGAGTTTAACGGATAACCCTGTTTTAACGAATAGTGTGACAGAAATTTTCGCGAACAAACGTGCGATTGTTGACTATTATAAAATTCAAAATGATAGACAAACTGCGTCATTAATAGATAACACTTTTATTAATCAAAAGCAGGAAAGTTTAGCCAAAGTGCATACCTTTTCTTTCGGTGGAAAATTAATTAGAAACAACCTTGAGTTCTACCAAAACGGAGAGCGTATAGATTCCACCATGAAAGGTATTACCATTATTGGTGATAAGCAACACGTAGATCACAACACATTAGTACATCATATTGAACCAAATTGTGAAAGCCACCAAGATTACAAAGGTATTTTTGACGATAGTTCAACAGGAGTGTTTAATGGTAAAGTTGTTGTTGAAAAATTAGCGCAGAAAACCAATGCATTTCAAGCAAATAATAACATTTTAATTAGCGATAAAGCCAGCATAAACACCAAACCTCAACTTGAAATTTTTGCAGATGATGTAAAGTGTTCTCATGGTTGTACTATTGGTCAGTTAGATGAAAGTGCAATGTTTTATTTACGTTCTAGAGGAATTCCTGAAAAAGAAGCACGCGCTTTATTAATGTTTGCCTTTAGTAATAACGTTTTAGATTCTGTGAAAATCCCTGAGATTAAAAATAGAATTACAAAGATTATTGCGAATAAGTTGGGTGTAAATATTGGGTTTGATTTATAATTCTCAAGAATTCAAATCGCTATCGGAAATGAATCTCAGAGTTTTGATTTAAAAACTTTTAAGGTATAAAAACGGACAATTATAATAATCTAAAGCCAATCGTTTTAATAAATTATATGAAGAAACTATTATTACTTCCCATAATTTTTTTAGCTACATTATCATCTCAATCTCAAGAGTTAACTTATGGATTTGTTACAGGAGTTAATTTATACGACATTGAAACACAAGGTGGAAGTTTTGTAAATAATGAATCTGCTATTAGTTATAATTTTGGTGGTTTTTTAGATTATCAATTAAATGATAGCTTCGGACTTAAGGGTAATTTGATTTATAGCGCTGCGAATGAAATGTCTTATGTTACAAGAGCAGGGTATGTTTATTCTGAACCTTTTGATATAAAAGTAAAGTCACTTCAATTTATTCCACATCTTAAGTTTGATTTTAATAAGGAATACAATAAAGGCTTTTACCTGTTTATTGGGCCTAGGATATCATTTGTTTTAGGGTCTAAAGATGAAGATGGTAATAAAATTGAAAACTTCTATAAAGCAACAAATTTTGGTGCACAACTAGGATTTGGTTTTCATTTTTTAAAGCATTTTGCTTTAGAGATTGTAGGTGATTACGGGCTATCTGATACTTTAGATAATAATACAGAAACCCAAACTGGTGGTGGCTATATTAATTTAAATATTAATATTGAGTCCATACTAAATAATTGAAGTTGTTGCCATTGAATTAGACCTTAAATTCGCATGAAAGTAGGAATAATTAGAGTTTTAATGATGGCAAGGAATCTGCATTAAATAAATTTTTAATCTCTAAAGTCTTTACCAAATAGATATGTTAGACGTACAAAAAATAAGAAAAGACTTTCCAATACTTCAACGTGAAGTCAACGGGAAACCACTCATATATTTCGATAATGCTGCAACATCGCAAACACCTCAGCAAGTCATTGATGCTATTGTAGATTATTACAGTAATTACAATGCTAATATTCACAGAGGTGTACATAGCTTGAGCCAAGAAGCAACAGATGCTTATGAACAAGCACGACTAAAAATCCAGAAGCATTTTAATGCCAAGCAAAGTCATGAAATAATTTTCACTTCTGGTACAACACATAGTATTAACTTAGTTGCTAATGGTTTTTCTTCACTCTTAAAAAAAGGAGATGAAATTATTGTTTCAGCTTTAGAGCATCATAGTAATATTGTGCCATGGCAAATGCTTTGTGAACGTACAGGAGCTAGTTTGAAAGTCATTCCCATGAATGAAAATGGAGACTTAATACTTTCAGAATACGAGGCACTTTTAAATAAAAATACAAAACTGGTTTTTGTAAATCATATTTCAAATGCTTTGGGAACTATAAACCCAATTGAATATATTATAGAAAAAGCACATGCCATTGGTGCAGCTGTTTTGGTTGATGGAGCACAATCTTGCCCGCATTTAAAACCAGACGTTCAAGCTTTAGATGTGGATTTCTATGTGTGTTCTGCCCACAAAATTTGCGGACCAACAGGTGTTGGAATGCTTTACGGAAAAGAAGAATGGCTGAATAAATTGCCACCTTACCAAGGAGGAGGAGAAATGATTGCAGAAGTGTCGTTTGAAAAAACGACTTATGCTGGCCTACCACATAAATTTGAAGCAGGTACACCAAACATCTGTGGAGGCATTGCCTTCGGAGCGGCTTTAGACTATATGAATGCTATTGGTTTCGAAAATATCGCTGAATACGAAAATGAATTGTTAGAATACGGAACAGCAGAATTACAAAAAATTGAAGGTTTAAAAATTTACGGCACAGCAAAAGAGAAAACCTCTGTTATTTCATTTAACGTTGGATCTATTCACCCGTATGATATTGGGACTATATTAGACAAAATGGGCATCGCTGTACGAACAGGTCATCATTGCGCACAACCTATTATGGACTTTTACAAGATTCCAGGAACCATTAGAGCGTCTTTTATGTTTTATAATACAAAAGAAGAAATTGATGCTTTTATTACGGCTTTAAAGAAAGCAATTATGATGCTCTCGTAGACTTTGGCATTAAAAGTGTATTTACCTATTTAAAAACTATAAATGATGAAATTTATACTCAGTTTAGTCGCGCTTTTATTCACTGTAAGCTCATGTAAATCAAATACAGAAGTTGTTGAAAACAGCAAAACCATGCAAGAACATCTTTCAGGAACGTATTATATAACGCAATTAGAAGGTAATGATATTGCTTTAAACAAACTCGAAATAACTTTTGATGAAAATTCAAATAAAGTTAATGGAACAGCTGGCTGCAATAGTTTCTTCGGGAATTATTCAACAGAAAATAATACTATTACATTTGGAGATATTGGAGCGACCAAAAAATTATGTTCTAAAAACATTATGGCCATTGAAGCGTATTTTTTAAAATCTTTGAGTTTAGTAGATTCGTTTTTCGTAGATGCTAATGGTGGGATTTCACTTCTAGCAAACGATAAGATTTTAATTACAGCGACTCGTACTGCTCAGACAACTAAAAAAAGTGATGAGATTAACGATAATTATATAACGGCTGTTAAATATCAAACTTCCACAAGAGGTTTTTTTAATTTCATTCTTATTTCGAAAAATAAAATCGCTATTTCTGAAGATCGAAGTCTTCAAAATATTAAAAATTATAACATTGACGCCACTCAGTGGAATGAGCTTAAAAGTTTAATCGATGCTACAGATTTAGAAGGCCTATTTAAACTAACACCACCGTCTCAAAACCATCAGCACGATGGAGCTGCACACGCCACTTTAGCGTTACAAATAGGTGATATAGAATATATGACACCGACATTTGACCATGGCAATCCTCCAAAGGCCATTGAAGCTTTAGTTAATAAAGTGTTATCCATTAAAGAAAACACGGTAAAACAGTAGCGATTTTGTAATTTTGCACAAAAGGATGAGACTATGACTATTGAAGACGTACAAAACGAAATTATTGATGAGTTCGCTATGTTTGAAGATTGGGAGGAACGCTACCAATACATGATAGATTTAGGTAAGGACTTACCAATAATAGACGAAAAATATAAGACCGAGGATAATATTATAAAAGGTTGCCAAAGTAAAGTTTGGGTTCATGCCATTATGGAAGATGACAAAGTGAACTTTACTGCAGATAGCGATGCCATTATAACTAAAGGTATTATAGCGATATTGATTAGAGTATTTTCTAATCAGCATCCTAAAGCCATTCTTGAAGCTAACACAGATTTTATTGATAAAATCGGACTAAAAGAACACTTATCACCAACTAGAGCAAACGGCTTGGTTAGTATGATAAAGCAATTAAAAATGTATGCCATAGCATACCAAACACAATTAAACTAGTTTATCTTTTTTGTTTAAAAGTTAAAAACGAACTCAGAGCAATTAAAATTATAAACGCACAAATTTAAAGACATGAGCAAACCAACTATAGATACAGCAGCATTAGGAGAAAAAATCTTAAGAGTTATAAAAACTATTTACGATCCAGAAATCCCTGTAGACATCTACGAATTAGGATTAATCTATGATGTTTTTGTAAACGAAGATTTTGAAGTTAAAATCTTAATGACCTTAACGACGCCAAATTGTCCGGTAGCTGAAACGTTACCTTTAGAGGTTGAAGAAAAAGTAAAATCTATTAATGAAGTTAAAGATGCTGAAGTAGAGATCACTTTCGATCCACCTTGGTCACAAGAACTTATGAGCGAAGAAGCTAAGTTAGAGCTTGGGATGCTTTAATTAAAATGAATACATGCCAAGACGCAGTCCAAACTCTTTAAAAGACGATAAAAAAACCAGTATAAAATCGTCATTTAATGCTTTAGTTTATATCCCTAGATTTTTTAAAGAAATTTGGAGAGTTAACAAAAGTCTTTTCATATTATCTGCATTCTGTAGACTCATTGGGGCTTTACTTCCTGTTATCATTTTATGGATAGGGAAACTAATTATAGATGAAATTATACTACAGATTTCATTAGATATACCCGATTATACTTCGCTGTGGACCTATGTTGCAGTTGAGTTTGCATTAATTATCCTTTCTGATTTAGTAAGTAGAGCCATTTCCTTAACTGATGGCTTGCTTGGCGATGAATATAGTATTGCGACATCAATAACTATAATTAAGAAAACCAATCAGATTAATATTAGTTTATTAGAAGATTCTGAATTTTACGATAAACTAGAACGCGCCAGAACACAAACTAATGGCCGTGTTGGCTTAATGTCTAATGTTCTTGGGCAAGCACAAAGTGCCATTTCTATTGCAACACTTGTTGCTGGTTTAATCTACTTTGAGCCTTATTTAATTATTCTGTTGGTACTAAGTATTATTCCTTCATTTATAAACGAAGTACGTTTTAGCCAACAACAATATTCTTTAGCAAGAAGCTGGACTTCAGAACGCCGCGAGTTAGATTATTTAAGATTTATAGGTGCAAACGATAAAACAGCGAAAGAAATTAAACTTTTTGGCTTAACCGATTTTGTGGTAAATCGTTTTAAAAACCTATCCGAAGAATATTACCAACTCAATAAATCATTAGCGATAAAGCGTTCTGCTTTAGGTTTTTTATTTAATGTTTTAGGCTCATTAAGTTATTACGGAGCTTATGTATTTATTATTTACCGCGTACTTTCAGGTGCTATTACATTGGGTGAATTAACCTTTTTATCCGGTTCCTTTAATCGCTTAATGCGAAACCTTCAAGATTTCTTTTCAAAATTCACACGTATTTCTGAAAGTGCTTTATACCTAAAAGATTATTTCGATTTTATAGATATTTCAATTGTTTCAAAAGTAAAAGAAGACATTCCGCTACCGAAGAAAATCACTAAAGGTTTTGAGTTTAAAGATGTTCATTTTGCCTATCCAAATTCCGAAGTCGACATTTTAAAAGGCATTACCTTTAATCTGAAAGCCGGTGAAAAACTAGCATTTGTAGGACAGAATGGAGCCGGAAAAACCACTTTAATAAAATTACTATTACGTTTTTACGAGCCTACTTCTGGCGAAATACTATTAGATGGCATAAATATTAACCGTTTCAATATTGCGGAATACCAAGAATACTTCGGAGTCATTTTTCAGGATTTCTTTAGATATGAATTTACCGTTAAAGAAAATATAGCGATTGGAAATATCGATGAGCTACATAATCAAAACAAAATTGAAAATGCCGCGGAATTAAGTTTAGCAAACGAAGTGGTGTCTGAATTAAAACACGGCTACAACCAGCAATTAGGAAAACGTTTTGCTAACGGACAAGAATTATCTGGTGGGCAATGGCAAAAAGTAGCTTTGGCAAGAGCCTACATGAAAAATGCTGAAGTGATGATTTTAGATGAACCAACATCAGCCCTAGATGCCAGAGCAGAAAGCGAAGTATTTGAACGATTTATAGGTCTAACCGAAGGCAAGACCAGTATTATTATTTCGCACCGATTTAGTACGGTTCGCCAAGCAGACAGAATTCTAGTGTTAGAACATGGAAGCGCCTTAGAAATTGGCACACATGACGAACTTATGAAAAACCAAGCCTTGTATTCTGAATTGTTTACACTACAAGCTGAAGGCTATCAGTAAATCATTTACCTTTGTATTATGGCAGAAGAAATTATTAATAGAATTGCAAACAGCAAACTAAAAGTTATAGATTTAGAAGACTATTACCCAAAGGGAGAACGTGTTCTTTTTGATATAAAAAATTGGTTAATGGAAGGCTTAGTACTTCGAGAAAAAGACTTCAGAGCTTTTGTAGCAGAGCACAATTGGTCGCAATACCAAGAGTGCTATGTGGCTTTACATTGTTCTACCGATGCTATAGTGCCAGATTGGGCTTATATGCTAATTTCTATAGAACTTCAACCCTATGCTAAACTTTCTGTAATAGGTTCATTAAGTGATTTAGAGTCTATTTTATATGCTGAAATTATTTCAAATTTAGATATTTCAATATACGAAGGTTTACCTGTAATTATTAAAGGATGTTCTCATAAGCCTGTACCTTCAAATGCCTTAACATTACTATCGCAAAAATTAAAACCTATAGCAAGATCTATTATGTTTGGTGAGGCTTGTTCTTCTGTTCCGCTCTTTAAAAGAAAATAATAACACAAAAGTGTGACTTTTTAGTGATTATAGGGTCTAAAAAGTGATTTCGTAACTATAAACAGAAATCATTTAATACTTATATTTGCAACTTAAAAATTTAACACAATTGATTATGAACAAAAAACTATTATTAATAGCTATTTTAATGCTATCTGTTACTTTTGGTTTTTCTCAAACTAAGGAAGAATTACAGGCTCAAAAAGCTGAAAAACAAGCAGAAGCCAACAAGTTTCAAGGTGAAGCGAATGCTATACAAAAACAAATTGATGCTTTACCAGGCTGGAGAAAAGGTGCTTTTGGTACTATTGGAGGAAGTTTATCTAACTTCAACGATTGGTATTCTCAAGGTGCACCAAACAATTCCTCAGGAAACTTAGGAGTTACTTTTAATGGTTTCGCAAATAAAATTGAAGACAAATATTTTTGGAGAAACTCATTAACTATGAACCTTAACTGGGTGAAGTTAGATAATAAAGACACTGAATTAGATAGTGAGAAATTTGAACCTACAACGGATGTATTCAATATTTCTTCACTTTATGGTCGTAATTTAAATGATAAATGGGCTATTTCAGGTTTAGCAGAGTACAGAACAACACTTTTAGACAACTTTAATGATCCTGGATTTTTAGATGTTGGTGTTGGTGCTACATGGACTCCACTTGAAAATCTTATCGTTGTAATTCACCCTTTAAACTACAACTTTGTGTTTGCTGATAATGATGCTGCTTTTGAATCTTCTGCGGGTGCTAAAATTGTTGCAGACTATACAAGACAAATCGGAGCAATTTCTTTTAAGTCTAATTTCTCAACATTCCAAAGCTATGAAGATAGTGATTTATCTAACTTTACTTGGACCAACTCATTTAGCTATACTTTATGGAAAATGATTGGTGTTGGTTTTGATTTTGCTTTAAGAAGTAACAAGCAAGAAGCTGCCAATTACCAAGAAGTTGATTTAGCTGATGCGGATAACAAATTACAATCATACTATACCGTTGGTTTAAGCTACGCTTTCTAACAACAACATTTTAAAAAAAAGAAACCTGTCTAGATTAAATTTAGACAGGTTTTTTTATACAATTATATTACTCTAATTAAACTTTTTCTTTTTCTCTTTTTTCTTGAAGAGTCGCTTAATAAACCCGTCGCGTTTTGTGGGCTCACAATCTAGATCGCTAAGAACTTGTTCTGAAGGTTTTTCAAATTGTGCTCTGGTTATTGATTTGTAATCACTGTCTTTATTCAATTTCTGATAGAACTTCGCAAAAATAGGTAAGGCTGAATTAGCTCCTTGTCCCATACCTGTAGATTTAAATCCGATGCTGTGATTATCATTACCAACCCAAGTTATAGTTACTAAATTAGGTGTTAAGCCAACAAACCAACCGTCTTTGTTATTTTGTGTAGTTCCTGTTTTACCTGCAATATCATTCTTTAATCCGTAGGTACTTCGCAATCGTGATGCCGTGCCTTTATTAACCGTAGATTTCATCATCTCTAGAAGTACTTGTCTTGTATAATCGCTATAGGCTTGTTCATTAGAAATTTCAGGCTTAAATGTTGCGATGACATTTCCAGATTTATCTTCTATTTTAGTAATATAATAGGGGGTTACAGCTTTGCTTTTATTTAGATAACTCGCATAAGCACCTGTTAAATCCTTCAAACTAATTTCTGCAACTCCCAAAGCTAATGAAGGCTCATTGGGTAGTTTTTTTAAAATTCCTAACTTTTCAACTTGCTCTAAAACTTTCGGAATACCTACCGTTTCCAAAACCTTAACAGAAATAGTATTTACAGAATTACTTAACGCATTTTCTAAAGTGTAGTTAGTATAAGGATCTTCTTCATCACTTCCAGAATTCGTAGGTGTCCAATCGTCATAATTGGTATACGTTACTTTATTTAAAGAAAAATAGGTGCATGGGTTTAAATCATTATTTATAGCAGCAGTATATACAAAGGGTTTAAAGGTAGATCCGACTTGGCGTTCACTTTGTGAAATATGATCGTATTTAAAATATCTGTAATCAATACCACCAACATAAGCTCTTACCGCTCCGGTGGTCGGCTCTACAGACAACATTCCTGTGTTTAAAAATTTAAGATAATGTTTTAAGCTATCTATAGTAGATATATTTTTAATGGTGTCGCCTTTCCAACTAAATACATCTGTAGGTCGCTTAATATTTAAAGAATCTTTAATTTGCTGTTCCGTTAATCCTTGGTCTTTATATCTTTTTACTTGGTCTAATTTAGAAACTGCGTTTTCTAATAGTTTAGAGTTGGTTTCCCAAGGGGAATTATTGCCATACGATGTTTCAAAATCGGCTTGAAGTTTACTCATGTGCTCCTTCATGGCGGCTTCCGCTAATTCCTGCATTTTGTAATCTAACGTAGTATGTACAATAAGTCCATCTTTATAAAGATCATAGTCTTCGCCTTCAGGATTTTTTAAAGTATCTAAAATAGACTCTAGTTGTTTCTTTACTTCAGCTCTAAAATAAGGAGCTAAACCTAAATCGTGATTAAAAGAGCGGTACTCTAATTCTAAATCTTGACTTGAATAATACGCTAACGAATCCTCTGAAAGGTAACCATAATTTTTCATCTGATTTAAAACCACATTTCTTCGATTTTTACTACGATCTAAATGCACTCTTGGGTTGTAATAGGTATTGGCTTTTAATGTACCGACTAAAGTTGCCGCTTCAATAATGGAAATATCTTGTACTGATTTATTGAAAAATTTAATGGACGCGCTTTCTATACCATAGGTATTATCTGAAAATGGGACGGTATTGAGATATAAGGTTAAAATTTCGTCTTTAGAATACACGTCCTCAATACGCTGCGCTACAATAGACTCTTTAAATTTATTAATTAGCATACTGAAAAACGCATAATTTTGCCTTCCATATAGATTTTTCGCCAATTGAAGGGTTATCGTACTTCCACCACCTGCAGATTTATCTTGAAGGATTAAATTCTTAACAAATACGCGCATTAAACTTATGTTGTCTATACCATCGTGCTCATAGAAACGAGAATCTTCTGTGGCTACTAACGCTTCAATAAGATGTTTAGGTAAATCTTTAAACGCTACAGGCTGCCTGTCATAGATATAATACTTTCCTATTAATTTTTCGTCTTTGTCTAAAAGCTGTGTCGCTTGCTCTTGCTTAATAGAACTGATATCTTCTATCGTTGGGACTTTTCCGAATAAGCCTACATATATACTAATATATAGACCAAATAGAAATAACAAAATGGCTGCTATGAGAATAACGAGCCATTTTATCCATTTATTTTTTAATATCTTTTTAATCGAAGTTGTAAAGCGTGATTGGGAAGCTTTCATATAAAAGAACTTTTTATTCTATATCTTCAACGTCGGGATATAGGAAATGATTGTATGGAAAACGCGTCACATGAATTTCTCGCACTTCTTTATAAACGCGCTTTCTAAATTCTTCCATATTCTCTTTATTTAGAGCAGAGATAAACAAAGCGTTATCACCAACTCTATTCATCCAAGTTTTTTTCCATTCTTCAATAGTATAATTGGCTTCTGTACGAACTTCTATTAAATCTTCTTCGTCAAACGGTTCGGCTTCATAAGCATCAATCTTATTAAATACCATTATCGTTGGTTTGTCCTTGCTTTCTATTTCGTCTAAAATCTGATTTACAGATTCAATATGTTCTTCAAAATTAGTATGTGAAATATCTACAATATGAAGTAATAAATCGGCCTCTCTTACTTCATCTAAAGTACTCTTAAACGATTCTACTAATTGTGTAGGGAGTTTTCTAATAAACCCAACCGTATCACTTACTAAAAAAGGTAAATTACCAATCACTACTTTTCTAACCGTAGTATCGAGTGTTGCAAATAATTTGTTTTCTGCAAATACGTCACTCTTACTAATAACATTCATTAATGTAGATTTCCCTACATTGGTATAACCTACTAGAGCTACGCGTACCATTTTTCCACGATTACCGCGTTGCACAGCTTGCTGCTTGTCTATCGTTTTTATCTTGGCTTTTAATAACGCAATCTTATCTCTTACAATACGTCTATCCGTTTCAATCTCGGTTTCACCAGGCCCACGCATTCCAATACCACCCTTTTGACGTTCGAGGTGTGTCCACATTCCTTTTAATCGGGGTAATAAATATTCACATTGCGCTAATTCTACTTGCGTTCTGGCATAACTTGTTTGTGCACGTTGCGCAAAAATATCTAAGATAAGATTCGTTCTATCGAGAATCTTACAGTTTAGAATCTTACTAATATTTCGTTCTTGAGCCGGAGTTAATTCGTCATCAAAGATTACAGTACCAATATCATTTTCTTGTACAAAGCTAGCAACCTCTTCCATTTTCCCTGTACCAATAAAAGTTTTAGGATTAGGTAGCGCCATTTTTTGAGTATATCTTTTTATGACTTCACCACCTGCTGTATAGGTTAAAAACTCTAATTCATCCAAGTACTCTTGTGACTTCTCTTCATCTTGATTTTGGGTAACAACACCAATGAGTACTACTTTTTCTAAATCTATATTTTTCTTTTCTATCATAATATATTAAAGTACAAAGTTAAGCAAATGGATTAGTCCTATTAATATTTTAAAAACCTATATTTAATCCTATGAATAATAATATTGACCCTTATACAATTGCATTTTATAATATCGAAAATTTATTCGACATAAAAAAAGACCCTTTAACAAATGATAGAGATTTTTTACCAACATCTCAAAAACGCTGGACTTTAAAACGCTATCAAAATAAATTATTGAAATTAGGAACTGTGATTCCTAAAATAGGTAATGAAGATAATCAATCAGCACCAGTAATAATTGGTTTAGCCGAAGTTGAAAACCAAAACGTCCTCTCAGATTTAGTAAATAGTAAAAACCTTATTGATGAAAACTATAAATACATTCATTTTGATTCTTTAGATGAAAGAGGCATAGATGTAGCCCTATTATATAAACCTGATATTTTTAAAGTAACGCATTCTGAAACCTTTTCGGTATATCTTCAAAATGAAAAAGGAGAGCAAGATTATACTAGAGATATTCTTTTGGTACAAGGAGAACTAAATAATGAATCTATTAACGTAATTGTTAATCACTGGTCATCTCGTAGAGAAGGTGTACGAGAAACTGAATTTAAACGCATAGCATCGGCAGATGTTGTGAATTCTGTAATTAAGAAACTTAAACAGGAAAACTTAAACGCTAAAATTATAGTAATGGGTGACTTTAATGATAATCCTAATTGCAATAGTTTGTTGTTACTTGAAGAAGAAAGTGGTCTCTTTAATCCATTTAAAACCGTTTGGTCTCGAGATAACGGAAGTCTAAGTCATAATTTTCAATGGAACTTGTTTGACCAAATTTTAGTCTCTACTAACTTTTTTGATACTAGCAACTCTAACTTAGTATACAGCGATGCTAAAGTTTTTAATAGCAAATTTCTTACTCAATTTGATGGAAAATACAAAGGTCAGCCATTTAGAACCTTTGTAGGCAAAAAATATAAGGGAGGTTACAGCGATCATTTCCCTGTTTTTATCGAATTGAAGCCTTCATAAAAAATAGCCAACCCATTTATCGATTAATACGGTAGTTAATCTATTTTAGCAATGTTAACAACATGTTAATAGTCATTTTTTATATATTCGGGTTCGGATAGAAAAATCGTCTAACCAACGGTATCTATACGATTTGCAACTCTTTTTTTTTGCCAAACAAACAAATATCTTTGTAATCAGATGATTACAAAGGCAATGAACCATTTAACAAACCGATTAATAATGAAAAAAATTACTCTATTTTTAATCATGCTAAGTTTCTTCCTGACGGCTAGTGCACAATATGATTTCCCCGCACTTACAGGCACCACAAATGTGGAAAACTTATCACCAATTACTTTTAATCTGAATAACGCAGCCAATGTAGCTGGCGTACCAGCTTCATCTTCGGGAACGTATTATTCGTTTCTGTTAACTGCAGATTGGACTGCAGGCGGTGGAGGACCTTGGTCTTCCGAAGCAGGTCTCGTAATTACAACAGCTTCAGGGTCTATTACAATGATTGAGCCACCAACCACTTATGGCGCAGCCGGGCAAGATACCGAGATTACATTTTCAGGTCTTCTTCCTGGTTCATATGACCCTACTTCAAATGGTTTTTTAGACATTGAAATAAGTCAGAGTTATCCAAATTCTGATGCTAACTGGTCTAATATTGTTCTTACAATATATGAAAGCCCAACTTGTTTTGAGCCATCAGAAATGGCTACGACGACGTTAACAACTACGACTGTAGATTTAATCTGGAATGCAGGAGACGCAGAAACAGCATGGAATTTAGAATATAATACTACTGATTTTACACCTGGAAATGGTGAAGCATCAGGAACAGAGACAGCTACTGGTACACCTGCAACTTCAATTACAGGTTTAACAGAATCTACATCATATTTTGTTTATTACCAATCTGATTGTGGTACGGCTGATGGTGTTAGCGAATGGGTAGGACCATTTACTTTTTTTACTGGTTATTGTGAATCTTTACCGACAGCCCTAGAGGGTAGTGGTATCTCACAAATAGTATTAGGAGAAGAGACCTTAATCTCAGGAGGAGATCTTAATAATGAAGATTTTACAGCAACAACTGTTGATTTAGCCTCTAGTATAAATACTAATATGCAAATTACATTTGTTACTGGTTATGCATACTATGCTTATGTTTGGATTGATTTTAATGAAGATTTAGTATATGATGCGACTGAACTCGTTTTTTCAGGACAAGCACCAGTAGGAAACCCTACAACATTAGATGCATCATTTGTAATGCCAGATGTACCATTAGGAGTTTATAATATGAGAATGACTAGTTCTTATGGCGCTCAAGCACCTCCTAACCCGTGTTATTCAGGAATCTGGGGTGTTACCGCAGATATGAGTATTAACGTAACACCTGCTCCAAGTTGTATTCCACCTACTGCATTAGCAGCAAATGGAATTGGTGCAAATAGCGCAGAACTTAGTTGGTCTCAAGTAGGAACAGTACCACAATGGAATATTGAAATTGTAACAAATGGCACTGAACCAACAGGATTAGCAACCGATACTGGTATTTCTAACCCCTATAATGCTACAGGATTAACTGGATTAACAAGTTATGACTACTACGTTCAAGCCGATTGTGGTGCAGGTGACCTAAGTGCATGGACTGGACCTTTTACGTTTACTACATTGTGTGACGTAATAACCCCAGATTATATTCAAAATTTCGCAGATGTTACTTTTACCGTAATCCCAGAATGTTGGAATGAGGCTGATAATGGTAATCCAACCACTGGACCTACAGATTTAGGAGCGAGCTCTTGGACTTCTGATGGATTTCTTAATAACGGTACCACAGGCGCATATAAGTTAAATCTTTACACTCCATTTTTTGGTGATCCTTTAAATGAATGGATATTATCACCGCAATTTGATTTAACTGGTGGTCCTTTTCAAGTAGAATTTGATTTTGGAATTATGGATTTCGCTAGTTCTACACAACCAGGTGTTTTAGGTTCTGATGATGTTGTACAATTTTTAATGTCTACTGATAATGGCCTAACATGGACGGCTTTAATTACTTATGATAATACATCTGCACTACCAATTACGGGCGTACACCCTGTAATAGACTTAACACCATATGGGGGTCAAATAGTACAGTTTGCATTCTACGGTACTAGCGGAACTGTTTCTGATAGTGAAGACAATGATATATTTGTAGATAACTTTAGAGTAAGAGGTATTCCAACCTGTCCTGAACCTACAGATTTATTAGGTACAAACCTAAGTCTAACTTCTACTGAATTAGCTTGGACAGAAAATGGAACTGCTACAACATGGAATATACAATATGGTGAAGCTGGTTTTGCTTTAGGTGACGGTACACTTATAAACGATGTTGCTTCAAACCCTTATATCTTAGAAGGTTTAACATCAGATACTAGTTATGAGTATTATGTACAAGCCATATGTGGTCCTGGTGATATAAGCTCATTTAATGGTCCATTCGAATTCTTTACAGGTTATTGTGCCTCTTTTCCAACATCTAATGATGGTGATGGTGTTAATAATGTTACAATTGGCGTTACAGATTTCCCTAGTGCCGGTGATGTAACTTACGAAAATAATACATCTCCTGCTGTTAATGTTTTTAGAGGACTTGATACTAATATTGAAATTGAGTTTGGACATAGCGCAACATACAATACTATTATGTGGGTTGATTTTAACGATGATTTAGTATTTGATGCTACTGAGATTGTATACCAAGGTGTATCATCTGGTGGTGGCAACCCTCATACACAAGATGCCTCATTTCTTATGCCTGTTACGGCTCCATTAGGTGAGCATAGAATGCGCATAGTCTCAACAGACTTTGCTCAAGCAACTCCAAACCCTTGTTACAATGGCAGTTGGGGTGTTACCTTAGATTTTACGCTTAATGTACAAGAATTAAATTGTACACTAGCAGAAGCAGAATATACAGTAGTCACAGATTGTACCACCGACTCATTTTCTATTGAAGTTAATATTACCGATGTAGGTGATGCAACATCTTTAGAAATTGCGAATAGTTTTAATACCGACACAACTCAGGCGTTTGATGCTGGTATCTATCCAATAGGTCCATTTGATTTTGGTACTGAGGTAAAAATATTTATTACTAACGAACAAGATAACAATTGTACAATTAGCAGTAATAATTATGTGGTTGTAGGTTGTCCTCCAGTCAATGATAATCCATGTAACGCTACAGTAGCAGTTGTTAATGACGACATACTCTGCGCAGTTAGAACCTCAGGGACAATATTAGCGGCAACTACGTCTGATATTCCAGACCCTTCATGTGGTGGATCTGCTGACGATGATGTTTGGTTCCAATTTGAAGCACAAAGTGAATCTCAATTAATTGCTTTAGCAAATATTGCAGGAAGTGATACTAACCTAGGACATGCGCTTTATGAAGGAACTTGTGACAGCTTAGTTGAAATAGCTTGCGCTGAAACTGGCTTTTTTAACGCTGAATTATCTACTGCTACACCGCAACTTACGATAGGAAACACATACTATATTAGAGTATTCTCTTTTGGTACTTCAAACGAAGACACCACATTTGATTTATGTATTACACCTTACGTTGCGCCTGTTAATTTAACGTGTGACTTAGCAGACAATTATTGTAGTGGTAGTGATGCAAGTGATATATTATATACTTACAACACTATAAATGAACTTCCTGGTGATGGCCAAATTGAATGTCTATTTACAACACCTAATCCTACTTACAGTGTTTTAGAAGTTGGAACCTCTGGTGATCTTTTCATTCAAATGGTTCAAAATACTGCTTTTGACGAAAATGACAATCCGATTGGAGATGAGCTAGATGTCGATTTTGTTCTTTGGGGCCCATTTGCACCAGGTGATAGTTTATGTGATTTATCATCAGAAGTAGATTGTAGTTATTCTGCAGCTCCGGTAGAAGATGTAACACTTACAGGTGCTGTTCAGGGTGAAATATACCTTTTACTAATTACTAATTATGCAGAAGGCGCTGGTGTTATTCAAGTGAGACAAACAAATGTTGGTCAACCTGGCTCTGGTAGTACAATAGCAGATATTAATGCCTCTATTGTTAGTAACGAAGTTCCTATTGATCCTACTAATGATCCAGATGAAACGGATGAAGTATCAGTTTGTGGTTTCGAATCTATAACTCTAGAAACGTACTCACCATTTGCAGATGATTTTGTATGGACAAAAGATGGAACTGTAATACCAGGTGAAAACTTAACCTCTCTTGTTGTTACTGAATCAGGTAGCTACCAAGTACAGGCGTTCGACTCACAGTGTAATGCTAATGCATTATCTCAAGTTGTTATTGCAAATCTTTATAAGGATCCAGAATCATTAGCTCCACAAACCATTACAGCATGTGATGGACCAGAAGCAGATGGATCAGAACAATTTGATTTAGACGCCCTATCAACATCTCTCGCTTTAGATGGCTTTACAATAACTTACTATACAAGTACTGCTAATGCTAACCAATTGATTGACGCTGTAGCATCACCATATACCTCAGTTGGAGAAACACTAATTATGAGAATAGAAGATACTGCTGCATATAACAATGGATTTATTGGATGTAGAGAATTATCTCAAGTAGAATTAATTGTAAATGCAAGACCAGTTATTAATCAGCCTGACGATTTTGTTGTCTGTGATGATTTAGATGGTGTTGTAGATGGTGAAACCGTATTTGATTTAGTCTCAATAAATGGTGATGTTACTGCAGATCCAAACATGATTATTTCATATCACACATCACTTGATGATGCAGAGGCAGGAACAGCTGCATTACCTAATTCATACGCTAGTGGAGGTAAAACAATCTATGTAAGAGCACAAGATCCTGTTACAGGTTGTTACGAAACAACATCATTTGCTTTAGAAATTAATTTAGTACCGTTGGCTGAATTTGATCTTCAGTATGATTATATCGTTTGTCCTCCTCCATCAACAGCAACTAAGACGATAGGTATCATACCTACTAACTTTACAGAAGCTGATGTAACTGTTACTTGGACTCTAGATGGTGTTGACTTTAATGGTAGTGGTTTAACATTAACTAATGTTGTGGTTGCAGGTGAATACGCGGCTACAATAACATTTAATGCGAGCGGTTGTTCTAATACAATTACTCAAACGGTTGAAGAAGCTGAAACATGTATTTTCCCAGAAGGTATTTCGCCAGGTGTTTCAATAGGTCAGAATGACAGTTTTGATTTAAGTAGCTTTAATGTTACTAAACTTGAAATATTTAATAGAAACGGAACCCTAGTATATTCAAAAAACAATTATAGAAATGAATGGGTTGGTCAAACTAACGATGGCAATGAGTTACCAGTAGGTACTTATTTCTATACCGTTGTATACGAAGGTGGTGCAAAAACAAAAAGTGCTTGGGTATACATAAACAGATAAATCAATTAACAGAATTAACTTAACTAACAGAATCAACTTATTATAATGAAAAAACTCTCTATTATAGCGGTTTTGCTTTTAGCATTTCAGATGCATGGGCAACAAGACCCTCAGTACACGCAGTACATGTATAATATGAATGTCATTAATCCTGCGTATGCAGGCTCAAAAGAAAATCTTTCTTTTGGACTATTATACAGAAATCAATGGACTAAGATTGATGGTGGACCAGAAACAGGAACGTTCTTTGGGCACACACCTATAGGTAATAACCTAGGTATAGGTCTATCTGTAATTTCTGACCGAATTGGTCCGGTTAAAGAAACAAATGCTTACGTAGATGTTTCTTATACGCTACAATTAGGTGGTGAACACCGTTTAGCATTCGGGGTAAAAGCTGGAGCTACATTTCACGACATTGGTTTAAATTCTGATGTAAGTGTTGTAGATAATACAGATCCATTTTTCGCACAAGATATTAGTAGTACAACACCTAATATTGGAGCAGGTTTCTTTTATTATACGGACAAGTACTATGTATCCTTATCAGTACCAAATTTATTATCATCGGTTCATTTAGATGCTGATGGTTATAAAATAGGATCAGAAACACAGCACTATTTCTTAACTGGTGGTTATGTGTTTGATCTTTCACCTAATACAGAACTTAAACCTTCTGTAATGGTAAAGTCTGCATTTGATGCACCAACATCGTTTGATGTTAACGTCAATGCAAGATTCTATAAGAAATTTGAAATTGGTGCGTCTTATAGATTAGACGACTCATTTTCAGGTTTAGTTAATTTTGCTGTTACACCTTCTTTGAGAATAGGTTATGCTTACGACGCTATATCGTCAGATATTAAAGCGTACGCACCAGCATCTCACGAGGTCATGCTATTGTTTGATCTTAATTTTTCGAAACGTGTTTCTCGTTCACCTAGATACTTTTAATCAGTTAAGCTAAAACAATTATGAAAAACTATAGAATATTATTATTAATTACTTTGATGAGCGGCTTTTACTTAACTGCTCAGAATAAAGATACTAAAAAAGCAGATAAGCAATTTGCTCAATACGAATTTGTAAAGGCCATAGAAAGCTATAATAAGCTCGTAGATAAAGGTGAAGCTGATGCTTATGTTTACGCACAACTTGCTGAAAGTTATTATAACATCTTTAATACTGAAGCTGCTGAACGCTGGTACGCTAAAGCATTGGAGACATCAGATAAACCAGAGATGGTATATAAGTATTCACAAATGCTAAAAGCAAATGGAAAGTACGAAGCTTCTAATGTACAAATGGAAAAGTTTGCATCTATGCGTCCTTCTGATCATCGTGCTGCTGCATTTAGAAAAAACCCTAATTACCTTCCTAAAATATTAGAACAAGGTAAAAAGTTTAATGTTCAGAATGCTGACTTTAACTCTGAGCAGTCAGATTTCGGTGGGATTATGAACGATGGTAAATTATACATTACATCGGGTCGTAACGATAGTCGTAAAACTTATGGATGGAACGATCAACCATTTTTAGATATTTATACAATTACTAAAAATACAGATGACACCTTCCAAGAAGCTGAGTTAGTGAATAACAAAATTAATACGAAATACCACGAAGGTTTAGTATCATTTTCACCAGATGGTAAAACCATGTATTTTTCTAGAGAAAGCTTTTATGAAAAAGATTTTCAAAAAGATTCTTTAAGTAACAGAAAATTTAGTCAACTTTATTTATTTAAAGCTACTAAATTAGGTACGGATTGGGATACTGTTGAAACGTTATCTGTTAATAGCGAAAACTACTCAGTTAAAAATCCAGCGGTAAGTGCAGATGGTAAAACTCTATATTTTGCTTCAGATATGCCAGGAGGTTTTGGTGGTTTTGATATTTACAAAGCACCAATAAATAACGACGGTACTTTAGGTGAAGCAGTAAATTTAGGTCAAAAAGTAAATACAGAAGGACAAGAAATGTTCCCTTATGTTAGTAGTAATAATACACTTTACTTTTCATCTACAGGTCATTTAGGTCTTGGTGGATTAGACGTTTTTTACACAAAAGAAATTGATGGAAAAATGGCACCTATCCGTAACCTAGGAATTCCTATCAACAGTAACGGAGATGATTTTGCATTCACTATTGACGAAGATAAGGATGAAGGATTTGTATCTTCTAACAGAGACGGCGGAAAAGGTAGTGATGATGTATATTCATTTAAAAAACTACAACCACTATGTGACGTATTAATCACTACAACAGTATTAGACGATAAAACTCGCGAACCTCTAAGTGGAGCATCTGTTTCTTTATTTGATGCTGAAGGAAATAAAGTAGTTTCAAAAACAACTAACGCAGAAGGTGTTGTAGAATTCATTGTAGAATGTGAAGAAGACACCGAGTTAGAAGTTGTAATGGACGGTTTTGACAGTAAAAAAGTACAAGTAAAAGGTACTAACGAAGAAGAAAATAATGTTCAGATTTCTTTAGATCCTATTGAGAAGTTAATTGCAGCTGAAACAATTGATTTAGCCCCAATTTTCTTCGAGTTTGATCAGTCTAACATCACAGCTCAAGCTGCTTTTGAATTAGATAAATTAGTTCAAATTATGACTAAGTATCCTGAAATGGTTATTAAAGCAACATCACATACAGATAATAGAGGTCCAGATTCTTATAATAACGCACTTTCTGAGCGTAGAGCAAAAACTACCGTTCAGTATGTAATATCTAAGGGAATCGATGAAGCTCGTATTTCTGGCGAAGGTAAAGGAGAAACAGAACCTAAAGTAAATTGCACAACAGGTTGTACTAAAGAACAACATGCAGAAAACAGACGTTCTGAGTTTATTATTGTTAGCGGAGCACTTGCTGCAGAATAAATACTATTATTATTGAATAAAAAAAAGCTCTGAATTATTTCAGAGCTTTTTTTATTAACGCAATTTATAACCTTTAGCTGCCCACCACGGATGCATTTCAATGATTAATCGACCTGCCTTAACCATTGGATCAGAATTAGCTAAACTATCCGCCATTTTTTGTGTTGGCACATTATAAATAGTAATGCCTCTTATATCACCATCATCACCAAAGGGTCCTGAAATATCTGCATAACCTAAATCGTACATTTTGCCCAAATGAGCCAAATGCTCTTCTTGAAGAATAACAACTTCTTCTTCATTTTGATTTCGGATTGGTCCATCTTTAAGAAAGGCCATAAAATATTGTTGCATTAATACAGTATCTTTTGTTTTCTCATTTACATAATCAAAAACTTTAAAGCCTCTTGTTGTTAATTCTTCTTTCAGAGCCGCGATAGATTGTTTTTCTAATTTAGGAGCTTCAGGTTCTTCAGTAACTTTGTCCATAGGTTCTACAACAATTGGTTCTTCCGTAATGATTTCTGATTTAACTTCCTCTTTACATGAGACAATGCCAAAAATAAAAACTAATAAGACTAGTACTCGTTTTAATGTTTCCATAGTTTATAAGGGGTTTTAATTAATAAAGAATTATAATATTTTAGATCTCCAGTGACTTCTTTACCAAGCCAATGTGGTTTTTTATACGATTCATTTTCAGCATTTAATTCAACTTCAGCCACAATTAAACCTTCATTATCACCATAAAACTCATCAATTTCAAAAACATGATTATTAGACTTTACTTCATATCGCGTTTTATTAATGATTCCAGGTTCGCATAGTTGCAATAAGGCTTCAGCTTCAGGTTTTGAAATTTCTTTTTCCCACTCAAAACGCGACAAACCATTCGCTGTAGACTTACCTTTAACCGTTAGATATCCTTTGTCATTTTTTAATCTTACTCTAACTGTTCGCGCTTTATCACTATTTAAAAAACCCTGTTTTATAACGTAGGAAGTATGTGCTTCTGTTTTAAAAGCATCAGAATTTACCAAAAATTTTCGTTCTATTTCAATCATTACAAGTCTTAATAATTACAATTTAAAAGGCATTTAATGCCTAAATTTACAGTATGATTAACGATTTACCAATAAGAAAGATAATTCATGTAGATATGGATGCATTTTATGCCTCTGTAGCGCAGATGGATAATCCCGAACTTAAAGGTAAACCTATTGCTGTTGGAGGTGGTGGAACACGAGGTGTTGTTAGTGCTGCGAGTTATGAAGCTCGTAAATTTGGAGTAAAAAGTGCGATGTCTGGTCGGTTGGCTATAAAACTATGCCCCGAACTTATTTTTGTAAAAACAGACTTTGAACGTTACACTGAAATTTCTAAGCGTATTAGAAAGATTTTTTTAGAATACACAGATTTGGTAGAGCCTTTATCGCTAGATGAAGCTTATTTAGACGTCACAGAAAATAAAATAGGATTCCCTAGTGCATCATTAATTGCAGAAGAGATACGACAACGGATTTTTAATGAAGTAGGCTTAACGGCTTCCGCAGGTATCTCTATTAATAAATTTATTGCTAAAGTAGCTAGCGACTATAATAAACCCAACGGACAGAAAACAGTAAATCCAGAAGATGTCTTTCAATTTTTAGAAGATTTAGACATTCGCAAATTTTATGGTGTAGGCAAAGTCACAGCCGAAAAAATGTATCAAAAAGGCATTTTTACGGGTAAAGATTTAAAAGCAAAATCCTTAGAGTATTTAGATAAAAACTTTGGTAAATCTGGACGCTACTACTATGATGTTGTACGCGGTATTCATTTCAGTGAAGTTAAACCCAACCGGATTAGAAAATCATTAGCAGCAGAACGTACGTTTAGCAAAAATCTATCATCAGAAATTTTTATGCTCGAAAAATTAGAGCATATATCAGAAGAGGTTTCAAAACGACTTACTAAAAGTAAAGTCTCGGGTAAAACCATAACTTTAAAAATAAAATATAGCGACTTTACGTTGCAAACACGAAGTAAAACGTTACCCTATTATATAAGTGATCAATCGATTATACTCGAAACCGCTAAAGATTTACTTTATCAAAATAAGTTGAATAATTCTGTTCGGCTTTTAGGCATCTCTTTATCTAATCTAAATACCGAAAAGCCTAAAAAACCCAAGTCATCAGATCAAGAAAAAAAAACCGTTAGTGTTCAGTTAAAATTTAGCTTTTAACTTTTATATGATTTTATACAACCGAAATTAAGATTAAACCATACATTTTTCAACATAAAAAATGCAGTATCGTTTAACAACAATACTGCATTTCTTTTATCTTAATTATTAAGGCTAGTCTCTAAAAACTACAACTTTCAATTTCTGAAACTCGTAATGTATTTACCATTCCTTTATCTTGTATTGGCATTGCTGCTAAACTAATTAACATATCACCAACTTCTAAATATCCTTTTTTACAAGCAATTGCGTTTACATCTTCAATCGTTTCATCTGTACTTACAAATTTGTCATAATAGAACGCTGTAACACCCCAAAGTAAACTTAGTTGCGTTAAAATACGTCTGTTTGATGTAAATACTAAAATATGAGCAGATGGTCTCCATGCCGAAATCTGAAAGGCTGTATAACCACTATTTGTTAATGTAGAAATTGCTTTTGCATTTATCTCATTTGCCATATTAGCCGCGTGATAACAAATTGCTTTAGTAATATAACGCTTTGTACGAATATGCGGTGGAGATTGTGGCACTTCAATAAGTGGTGAATCTTCTACACTTCGTATGATATTTGACATTTGACGAATAACCTGAACCGGATACTGTCCAACAGATGTTTCGCCAGATAACATTACAGCATCTGCACCATCCATAACAGAATTGGCAACATCATTAACCTCTGCACGTGTTGGTGTTAAGCTTGTAATCATGGTTTCCATCATTTGGGTCGCAATAATTACAGGAATTCTAGCACGTTTAGCTCTTAGCACTAACTGCTTTTGAATTAACGGCACTTCTTCCGCAGGAATTTCAACACCTAAATCACCACGAGCTACCATTAAACCATCACAATACGCAACAATTTTATCGATATTCTCAACAGCTTCTGGCTTTTCAATCTTAGCTATAATTGGAATTTTATGATCACTATGTTGAGAAATCAACTGTTCTAATTCCATTAAATCTTCTGCATGACGCACAAATGATAAAGCAATCCAATCCACTTTTTGCCCAATGGCGAAAATAGCATCTTCAATATCTTTTTCTGTTAAAGCAGGTTGCGAAATATTTGTATTTGGAAGGTTAACTCCTTTTTTAGATTTTAAAGGACCTCCTTGTATAACTCTTGCTTTTACTTCAGAAATTTTATCTGTAGAAACAACTTCAAAAATTAATTTTCCATCATCTAATAAAATACGTTCACCTGGTTTTGCATCTTGTGGAAACTTATCATACGTCATGTAGACGCGTTCTTTAGTTCCTTCAAAACGTTCGCCTGTAGCAAAAATAATTTCGTCGCCAGGATTTACAAATACTTCACCTTTCATGGTTCCGACACGTAATTTAGGACCTTGAAGATCTCCTAAAATTGAAGCATTGTACCCAAACTCTTCATTGAGTTCTCTAATCATTTTTATACGTTCTTCAACGTCTTTATAATCTGCATGAGAGAAGTTAATTCTAAATACGTTACACCCTTCATCTAGCATTGCTTTCAATACTTCTTTGGTGCTCGTTGCAGGACCTAATGTGGCTACTATTTTTGTTTTCTTGTTTGACATCAATTCAAAAAATTAGATGGTCTTTCGACCTTATTTTTAACGGATCTACCGTATAACTTGTTATAATTTGCGGAATGGCTTTTAACTTATTTAGAATAAGATTTTCGTCTACATTCTGTATTTCGTCTGAAATTTTAATGAAATAGTCTACCTTCTTAAATTCAGGAATTAGGTGAAACGTTTTAAGTACTTTTTCAGTATCGCTAAACAATGTTCCTGTGCTGTGCAAACTATCTTCCTCCTTCTTACAGACGTTAGAAATTAAATTCCACATCACGTATTCTGTCTCATTATCCCATTCAAAAATACTGTATGAGGACTCTAAATATTTAAAATCTATATCTGCATCCTTACGTTCTAACTTAAGCTCTAAATGCTTGTTCAGCAAATAGGCCAATCGATAATCTTCTACCCTACAATGAATCGCAATTAGTTTATAGGAATCATCGTAGAAATCATCTACCTGAAGTTTGTGTAAAGCCATACAATTATAACTTTGAAGTGTAAATATAGTATAATAATAACTTAAGTTTATTAAGAAAATGCTAAGATTAGCTCTTAAAATCTACGAAAACGTTATAGTTCTATTGATTTAATTTTGTTGAGAGATTAAATACTATTGAAGCTTGGTTATTTGATTTTGTAAAGCAAAAAATGCGCGTTTAGAGGCTTTTTCTTCTGCTTTTTTCTTAGATGTTGCTCGTGCCTTAGAAACCACTTTATTATTTATGGTAAGTTTTACAGAAAAATGCTTTAACTCATCCTTACCTGTATCTTCATACACATCGTAATCGAAAGTATTTTTCTCTTTTTGGCACCACTCTATTAGTAAACTTTTATAGCTAATAACTTTTCCTTCTAAAGATTCAATATCTACATGTGGATTAATAACTCGCTTATAAATGAATTTTTCGCAAAAGCGATAGCCTTTATCTAAGTAAATAGCCCCAACTAAAGCTTCAAAAAGATTACCATGAATATTATTTCCAAAATTAGATGTTGGTATTTTACTTTCAACAAGATTGATAAGTCCTAACTCTTCACCCAACTTATTAAGATGTTCTCTACTAACAACCTTAGAACGCATTTTTGTGAGATAGCCTTCATCTCCATGTGGTACTTTTTCAAATAGATATGCAGCAATTACAGATCCTAGTATGGCATCCCCAACAAATTCTAAGCGCTCATAATTAATGGTATTACCTTTATCGTCCTTTAAATTCATAGAACGATGGGTAAAAGCAGTGATGTAGAGTGCTTTAGTCTTAGGTTTAAACCCAAGGATCTCCTTAATTTTTAAAAAAAAATTCCCGTCTTCTTGAGAGCGGGAATTTAATATGTTACGAATGAAACTCATTCAGGATTAATCTAGTTTTTTAAATAATACACAGGCGTTGTGTCCGCCAAATCCGAAGGTATTACTCATCGCGACTTTAATATCTCGTTTCTGAGCTTTATTGAGCGTTAAGTTTAATTCTGGATCGATGTTTTCGTCAACCGTTTCATGATTGATTGTTGGTGGTACAATACCATGTTGCATAGCTAATATAGAGGCAATAGACTCAATAGCACCAGCAGCACCCAACAAGTGACCTGTCATCGATTTTGTTGAATTAATATTAATATTTTTAGCATGACTGCCAAATACTTCAGATATAGCTTTTAACTCGGCAACATCACCTAAAGGTGTTGAAGTTCCGTGTGTATTAATATGATCTACATCTTCAGGATTTAAACCAGCATTTTCTAAACAATTTTTCATTACCGCAACAACACCAATTCCGTCAGGATGTGGAGCTGTCATATGATAAGCATCTGAAGATAAACCTCCACCTACAACTTCTGCGTAGATTTTAGCTCCTCTTGCTTTTGCATGCTCGTACTCTTCTAAGATAATCGCACCAGCACCTTCACCTAATACAAAACCGTCTCGGTTAGCATCAAATGGTCTAGAAGCTGTTTGTGGATCATCATTTCGCGTACTCATGGCATGCATAGCATTAAACCCTCCCATACCAGCGATAGTAACTGCAGCTTCACTTCCTCCTGTAATAATCACGTCACAAGTACCTAAACGAATTGTGTTTAAGGCATCGATCATTGAATTTGCAGAAGATGCACATGCAGAGACTGTAGTATAGTTAGGCCCCATAAAACCATATTTTATAGATATGTTTCCTGGTGCTATATCAGCAATCATTTTTGGAATGAAGAATGGGTTAAATCGAGGTGTTCCGTCACCAGCAGCAAAGTTTAACACTTCGTCTTGAAATGTTTCTAAACCACCAATACCAGCTCCCCAAATGACTCCGACTCTTAATTTGTTTACAGCGTCTAAATCTAGTTTTGAGTCTGCAATTGCTTCATCCGAAGCGACCATTGCATACTGTGAAAACTTATCCATTCGCTTTGCTAACTTTCTATCAATAAAGTCAGTAACCTCAAAGTTTTTTATTTCACAAGCGAACTTTGTCTTGAACTTTTCAGGGTCAAAATGTGTCACAGGAGCAGCACCACTCTTTCCACTTATAAGAGCTTCCCAATATTCGTCTTTGGTATTTCCTATTGGCGTAAGTGCACCTAAACCCGTTACTACGACTCGCTTTAATTCCATAAAATTTGAGTTATTATTTTGCTCCTTCTATATAAGAAACCGCTTGACCAACTGTAGCAATGTTCTCAGCTTGATCGTCTGGTATTTGAATATCGAATTCTTTTTCGAATTCCATTATTAATTCTACAGTATCTAATGAATCCGCTCCTAAATCGTTTGTGAAGCTTGCTTCAGTTACAACTTCGTTTTCATCAACACCTAATTTATCTACGATAATCGCTTTTACTCGTGATGCAATGTCTGACATAATTTTTTAATTTTAAGTTTTAATTAGACGGCAAAAATAAAAAACTTTATTTGAATATTCATCTTTACCGATAAAATGTGTTTTTAATTTAGTAAAAATAAACAGAAGTATTTTAAGTTATACCTTAATTGTTAATTATTATTCTTTTTTTTGTTTGAATAATTTGAAGAAATATACCTGTAAATGAAACGTGTTGTAATTTTTGCGTCCGGAAGTGGCTCTAATGCTGAAAATTTAATTAAGTTTTTTCACAACAGCGATAATGCGTCTGTTATCCAAGTACTAACTAACAATCCTCATGCCAAAGTTTTGGATCGCTGTAAAAAACTAAATATTAGCGCCTTATCCTTCAATAGGATTGCGTTTTCTAAGTCTGAAGATGTCTTAAACATCCTAAAAACGTCTCAACCAGATCTTATTGTATTGGCTGGTTTTCTCTGGAAATTTCCAGAGTTCATACTTAAAGCATATCCTAATAAAGTGATAAATATACACCCTGCATTACTCCCAAAATATGGAGGAAAAGGCATGTATGGTATGAATGTTCATAACGCTGTTGTAGAAAATAAAGAGACCGAAACTGGCATTACAATACATTATGTAAACGAAAATTATGACGAAGGAGCCATTATTTTTCAGGCAAAATGCACTGTTTTGTCTTCCGATTCAGCAGAAGATGTCGCTGAAAAGATTCATTTATTGGAAATGGAGCACTTTCCTAAGGTGGTTGAGAAAATATTAAATCAATAATTCAGATGTCGTACTAAGCGAGTTGAAGCATCCTTTCTAGATGCTTCATTTCATTCAGAATAACATAAAGAGACTCCCGTTTTCACGGGTGGTAAAAATGAGTAAAAAGAAAAAAAAATACTATACTGTTTGGCAAGGCCATAAAAAAGGAGTCTATAATACTTGGAATGCCTGTAAGGCCCAAATTAAAGATTACCAAGGCGCACAATACAAATCATTCGCTACGCGTGATGAAGCCGAAAAAGCATTAGAAGGGAATTACTTTGATTATATAGGAAAGAATAAATCGTTTTCGAGTGGACTTTCCGAAGCTGAGCTAAAAAAAATAGGACAACCTAATTACAATTCCATATCAGTAGATGCCGCATCAAGCGGAAATCCTGGTATTATGGAATATAGAGGTGTAGATACAAAGACAAAAAAACAACTCTTTATTCAAGGCCCTTTTGAACAAGGCACTAATAATATTGGTGAGTTTTTAGCTTTAGTTCATGGCTTAGCTTTTTTAAAACAACACAATAGCGAGCGTATTATGTATACGGATTCTAGAACGGCTATGAGTTGGGTACGTAAAAAAACCTGTAATTCGAAGTTAAAACGTAGCGCCAAAAACAAACCGGTTTACGACTTGGTAGATCGTGCTGTAGAATGGCTAAAGACTAATGAATATTCTACAACTATAGTGAAATGGGAAACTAAGGCTTGGGGAGAAATTCCTGCGGATTTCGGTAGGAAATAAATCTATTTTGTATTGCATTAATTGATGTTTCACAAGGAATAAATTTTACGTAAATTTGCACTTTAATCCAAACTACTTTTATGAGTAAATTAGTAATTGTTGGCACTGTAGCCTTTGACGCCATTGAAACACCTTTTGGTAAAACCGATAAAATCCTTGGTGGTGCAGCAACATACATAGGTTTATCTGCTTCAAATTTTAATGTAGATTCTGCAGCAGTTTCTGTTGTTGGTGGAGATTTTCCTCAAGAATATTTAGATCTATTAAAAAACAAAAATGTAAATATTGAAGGTATCGAAATTGTAAAAGAAGGCAAAACCTTCTTTTGGAGTGGCAAGTATCATAACGATATGAACTCTCGTGACACGTTAGCAACTGAGTTAAATGTCTTAGAGCATTTTAATCCTATTGTTCCAGAAAACTATAAAGACTCAGAAGTTGTGATGTTGGGTAATTTACACCCACTTGTACAGCAAGGTGTATTAGACCAAATGTCTAAGAAGCCGAAGTTAGCCATTTTAGACACTATGAATTTCTGGATGGACATCGCTTTAGATGATTTACTTTCTGTGATTAAAAACGTCGATGTTATTACCATTAATGATGAAGAAGCAAGACAATTAACTGGAGAATATTCTTTAGTAGTTGCAGCAAGAAAAATTCATGAAATGGGTCCGAAATATGTAGTTATTAAAAAAGGAGAACACGGAGCATTATTGTTTCATGATGATAATGTATTCTATGCTCCTGCTTTACCTTTAGAAGAAGTATTTGACCCAACAGGTGCTGGTGATACATTTGCTGGTGGTTTTGCTGGTTATTTAGCTAAAACAGGTGATTTCTCTTTTGAGAATATGAAAACAGCAGTCATCTACGGCTCAACTCTAGCCTCCTTTTGTGTCGAAAAATTTGGCACCGAGCGCATGCAAAATTTAACAGATAAAGAAATTTACAAACGTCTAGACCAATTTAAGAGTCTGACTCAATTTGATATAGAATTAACAT
Source organism: Winogradskyella pacifica (assembly GCF_013403915.1). Taxonomy (GTDB): domain Bacteria; phylum Bacteroidota; class Bacteroidia; order Flavobacteriales; family Flavobacteriaceae; genus Winogradskyella; species Winogradskyella pacifica. Next base: position 85,279 of record NZ_JABFDI010000005.1, on the reverse strand, counting down.
AAACTAACGCGCTCAGAAATTGAGCGCGTTTTTTATTTCACATAAAATAAATAGCGGAAAAAATTAATCATGAGCGATGCGTTAAAACATGAGTGCGGAATTGCACTTATTAGACTTTTAAAACCATTAGAATACTATAAAGAAAAGTATGGAAGTGCTTTTTATGGTGTTAACAAAATGTATTTAATGATGGAAAAACAGCACAACCGTGGACAAGACGGAGCTGGTTTTGCAAGTATTAAATTAGACGTAAAACCAGGTGAACGTTACATCAGTCGTGTGCGATCTATTGCTCAGCAACCGATACAGGATATTTTTGCTCAAATTAACGAACGTATTAACCACGAGCTCACTACTCACCCGGAATACCAAGACGATGTTGATTTACAGAAAAAACACATTCCGTACATTGGCGAAGTATTATTGGGGCATGTGAGGTATGGTACATTTGGTAAAAATAGTGTAGAAAGTGTTCATCCGTTTTTAAGACAAAACAATTGGATGCATAGAAACCTTATTGTTGCTGGTAACTTTAACATGACTAATGTTAATGAACTTTTCGATAATCTTATTGAAATCGGCCAGCATCCAAAAGAGAAAGCAGACACCATTACAGTAATGGAAAAAATAGGTCATTTTTTAGATGATGCTGTTTCAAAAATTTACAAAGACCTTAAAAAAGAAGGCTACAATAAAAATGAATGTTCCCCCTTAATTGCTGAACGTTTAAAAGTTGGTAAAATATTAAAGCATGCAGCCAAAAATTGGGATGGTGGTTATGCTATGGCAGGTTTATTAGGCCATGGTGACTCTTTTGTATTAAGAGATCCGTCTGGAATTAGACCAGCTTACTATTATAAAGATGATGAGATTGTTGTCGTAGCATCAGAACGTCCTGTAATTCAAACCGTTTTTAATGTTCCTTTTGAAGCGGTGAAGGAATTGGATCCAGGCCATGCTATTATCACCAAAAAATCTGGTGAAACAAAAATTAAGAAGATATTAGAGCCTTTAGAACGTAAAGCTTGTTCTTTTGAACGTGTTTATTTTTCTCGTGGTAGTGATGCTGAAATTTACCAAGAACGTAAAATGCTTGGTCGTTTATTAATGCCTAAAGTACTTGAAGCGATTAATAATGACACCAAAAATAGTGTGTTTTCATATATTCCTAATACGGCGGAAACTTCATTTTATGGTATGATTGAAACCGTTGAAGATCACCTCAACGAAAAGAAAACAAAATCTATACTTGATGGGAATGGAAAACTATCTTCGGATCGTGTTACCGAAATTTTATCTGAACGGCCAAGAATTGAAAAAATAGCCATTAAAGATGTGAAGCTAAGAACCTTTATTACCGAAGATAGTAGTAGAGATGATTTGGTTGCACACGTCTATGATGTTACATATGGTGTTATAAAGCCTACAGATAACTTAGTGATCATTGATGATAGTATTGTAAGAGGTACAACGCTTAAAAAGAGTATCATTAAAATGATGGACCGATTAAACCCTAAGAAAATTGTTGTGGTTTCTTCTGCTCCTCAAATTCGTTATATTGATTGTTATGGTATAGACATGGCAAACCTTGAAACACTAATCGCTTTTAAAGCTGCTTTAGAGCTATTAAAAGACAATAACCAATACCATATTGTCGAAGAGATTTATAAGAAATGTGTAGCGCAAGTCCAAATGAAGGACAAGAATATTGTAAATTATGTAAAAGAGATCTATGCTAATTTTACAGATGAACAAATTTCTGATAAGATTTCGGAATTATTAGGTGGTGAAGATATAAAAGCAGAAGTTAAAATTATTTTCCAACCTGTTGAAAACCTGCACAAAGCATGTCCTAAGAATTTAGGAGATTGGTATTTTACAGGAGATTATCCTACACCAGGTGGAAATAGAGTTGTAAATAGAGCTTTTATTAATTTTTACGAAGGAAATAAAGAACGCGCATACTAAAACCGAGCACAAAAGGCCTTTTATCCGATAAAATATGTATTTTATCGGATAAAAACGCACTTAATCCGATTGTTGATTCGTTTTAACAAATTAAATATACATTGCTATCACCATAACATAAGTAGGTTAAGTTCATGGTAGATTTGGGGCAAAAAAAGGTGAACTTCGTTCACCTTTTTTTATGCCCTTTACTGAAATAACACTTTAAGACCTATATTTATACATAATGTGTATTTATACAGTTATTTTCTTATAAACACTGCACTTTCCACGCTTAGACTAATATATAGGTCGTTTATCCAAAAAATGCAATACTTACAATATTGTCCGCTTATATTTGACTCACCATAACATAAGTAGGTTAAGTTTATGGTAGATTTGGGGCAAAAAGGATGAACAACTGTTCATCCTTTTTCATTTTTAATAATCTCATAATCAGCAACTTTTATAACGATCTCTCCTTTTTATTAAAAAAAAGCAGACCAACCGAAGTCAGCCTACTTTTTATCCCTTTCTACGGTTTACTTTCTATTTCGTTTTTTCTTCTCTCGTCTTACCTTCCAAGGAGCATTCTTTTGCCAATCACCAGCCATAATACAACCATAAGGCATCACTTCGTCAATAACTTTACCTAAACCGTATTCTTCCATTTGATTTCTTACGTTTTGTGCATTTTTATAAGCAGATGGCAACTCGGTAATATCAATTTCCTTTGAGAAAAATCGGATATCTAATCCAGGCGTTTCCTCTTTAAAGATTTGCATTGTAGTTCCCGTTTTACTTTTTCTATGTTGTGTTCTACTCACGTTTCTACCTGCACCATGTGGTGCAAAACCTAAATTGGTATTTGTGGTATTACCTTCAACAATAAGTACAGGTTCAGACATATTCAACGGAATCAATCGTGGTCCTGTAATATCTGGCATAAACTTCGCATCTAGTGGTGTTGCGCCTTTGGCGTGGTAAAATAAATCACCATCTTTAAAGACAAAATTATGCTCGTTCCAGTAGCGGTTTTCAATAGCTATTTCTAAAGATTCTGCAACTGAATTATGCAACACTTCGTGATTTGTTTTTGTCCAGTCTCTTATAATTTGAAGCGCCTCCCAATACGATTGTCCTTCTTCCGTTTTAAAAGGAATCCACGCATTTTGTTTCTTAGTATCTGGCGACAATTCTTTTCTAAAACGTTCAGCGATTTTCATACCTTTTGTGTACAAACGTGCTCCAGGACCTCTAGATCCATGATGTGTTACCATCATAGTATTTCCTGTTTTTTTAGAGGTTCCAACAAACAAGAAATGATTACCATCACCTTGTGTTCCTAAATGCGATCTTGCAATAGAAAGCATGTTACCATCATTTAAAAAATAGTTAGATTCAAAAGATTCTAATAGTTCCTTCGGAAATCGAAACTGCGAATCTCTATCGCGTCCACCAGGACCAAAATGTGTGCTCGCATGTGCTGCATCTAAAATAGCTTTTGGATCTGCTTGTCCGAAATCGGTTAGCATCACCGAACAACAAATATCTGCACTATGTAGTCCTGGATGAATGGCATTTTTGGCGACTGCTACGCCCCCAACAGGGATTGTTCCGTCTGGACCAGCAGGACAAGCATCTGGCATAATGGCTCCACCAACTAATGTTGGTGTTTTCATTAAGGTTTGCATTGAATTAATAACTTTATCAACGTTGTCTTTTTCTTCTTCGTTTTCTGCTTTGATGTTTATAGAAAAATCAATTGACGTTTTATGTAATCCTATGGGATCTGGTGATTTAAATTGCTCTAAATACGTTTCCATTTCTTCTCCTTCTAATTTGTTGTCATTAATATAAGCAATGGCTTCTTTCATCCATTTCCCTTGTGTAAAACCTAAGGCTTTTAAATCGTGACCTGTTATTCTAGTTTTCATGTTTTCTTTCTTTTGTGAGATTCTTAGCTTTGCACTTCGACTGCGCTCAGTGTGACACCCTGAATGACATTTAAATCACACTACAAATATTATAGTGTGTTGCGCAATATTTTTGCGTACTTGAATTCTATTTATCCTGCAAGGTCTTTTTTTTGACCTTGTAGGTTTGGCTACTTATAATACCTACAAGGTTTTTGAAACCTTGCAGGATTATAAAACTTACTTATTCACAGAGAAAATATCTTTTAATTGTTCAATAACATTGCCGTTACCAGCAACTGTGATTTCGCCAATTTTATCAGCAATTTTCTCAACATATTCCATCTCTTTTAATTTAAACAACATGCTGTTGTCTTCCATTAATTTAGCGGTGTTTAACAAACTACGAGTAGAAGCTGTTTCTTCTCGCCTTGTCACTACATTGGCTTGTGCTTTTTTATGCGCCATTAAAACTTGGTTCATGATCTCTTTCATATCACCTGGTAAAATGACGTCTCTAACACCCGCATGCAATACATTGACACCTAACTTGGTGGCTTGTGTTTTTACGTTTTTCAAAACCGCTTCGGCAATCGTTTCCTTTTGCTCTAACAATTCGTCTAAAGTATAAGCGCCAACAAACGCTCTTAATGCCAATTGCAAAATAGTGTACAATTGCTTTTCGTAATCTTTGTTTTGCATTAACGCCGTTTCAATATCTGTAACCTTGTATTGTGCATAAAAGTTAATACGAACGGTCGCTTTGTCTTTGGTTAATAATTCTTGACCAGCAACTTCTAATTGCAATTGACGCATATCGGCTTTTGCGATTTTAATGGTTTGCTCGTTTTTCCAGAAATGGTAAGTACCATGTTCAAGGATTTTAACAAACGTATCATTAACAATCATAATAGCTTTCTCAAAAGCGGCAACTTCAAAAGTTCTAATGTATTGACGCAATTGCATGTTGCTATACAAGGCTTTACTGATGTCTTCTGTAATTTCGATTTTACTTAAATCGGCAGTTACAAATTTGTAGTCAATTAAGCTGTTCCAAAATGTATAACGACCAGCAGTTAAGATGCGTTTAAAGTTTTTGTTTTCGTAAACCAAAACAATCTCATTATCCTTTACATCAATTAGAGTTAACATTGCTGCTAAAACCTCATCTTTAAGCAAGATTTCTAATGCTTTTGGCGCACTGAAAGCTTGTGACAAATCGCATCTTAAGACTTGCTCGCTAAATTTTATCCAATGTTTTCCTTCCGTAATAACACGCGTGTAATTACCATTTTTAAACACCAAACCTACTGTACCTGCATGAATTCTTTCTCTATTCATTTGTTCTGCTTTATTGTTATTTAATTATCAAATGGTGCATCCATTTAATCACCTGAACCAGACGACTAACTTATAGTTATGGATGGTTCATGATTTCTAATTTTTTGTCCTTTAGTTTTCTTTTTTTTTACTTCAGAACGGTTATACATTTATAATAGAATTCCGTTTTCCAGAATGACTATTCAATTAAAACAAAGCGAAAGAAAACCATCTTTCTAACTACGGAAATACAATAGATTTTAAGTGTTTTAAGACTTGTTTTGCAGATGATTTATCAAAACAGAAACGACTATTGCCGAAACGTTTATTGAAAAATGAATCTTTAAAAGAATACCTAAAGCGACCTATAATACATTTTATATGTCAAGGTGTTTTCTAGACTGCGCTAACAACAAGTTGCTATTGCGAGTTTTAGTTCACTTTGTTTTTGCCATTTAAAGTGTGACGCACTTGGTGGTCCTTTTTGTGAGTTAACCAGCTCTGGGATATGGACTATGAGTCCATTTCAAAACAACATCCAAAGTGTTGAGCGTTTACCAGTTCCGCCACAAGACCGTTTGATCTTGGTAGGATTCGAACCTACATATTGAATCTACTGCTTAACCGGACTTAGCTACTTCCCGTTAGAGAAGACAGGATTCGAACCTGTGTACATAGATGGTGGTTATTATTTGGCTAATAACCGAAGCCTTCAAGTCAAGTTGCATATAAAAACCTCATACTAAACAGTAAGGATTTATACAATAGTGCTATACAGAAACACTTAACAAGACTTGCTTGATGTGGAAGCAGTAGGACTCGAACCTACACGTTCATTATGAAATCAGATTTTAACTCAACAATTTTTATTTTTATAAATAAGATTCGTTGAATGCGTAAAAACGCATTTCAGTCAGGCGAGCCAACCAATTGCTCTATGCTTCCGTTTTTTGTTATGTTAAAGAACTTTTATTAAGCTCTGCTAGACTCCTTTTTCTAGCAGAGCGCTACCTTTAAAAATCTGATTCCAAAAAGACTTCTAATTAATTACTCTGCAAATATTCTGAGCTATTGCGCAATCTTTTTGCGTAGTTAAATTATTTTTTGTTTTTCTTCTTTTTTTTCTTCTTGCTCTTAGTTTTTTTAGTCTTTTCAGGTTTCATTTTATTCTTGATTCTTTTCATTTCAGAATCTATAAAGCTGATGTAACTGTTATTGTAACCTAATCGCTTTGCGAGCTTTAAAGCCTTTAATGCTTTCTTATATTTCTGAAGACATTCAAAAACGCAGCCTTGAAATAGTTGGATTTCACTTTTATAGACTCCTTTTACAGTCAATGCGAAATCAATTAATTTCTGAGCTTCGTCGTAATCTTCATTCCATATTAAAACTAAAATGTAGTGCGCATACACTTTGTGAAAATCCAGTTTGCTTGCCAAAGCCTCTGCATAATAGTGCTTGGCTTTTTCGTAATCGCCAAATTGTTCGGCTTGTAAACGTCCCATTAAATACAAAGCATAAGCATTGTTAGATTCATAGGATAAGGCGTAGTTTAGATTTTCTACAGTTTCTTCTAGTTCGTATGGATAAGCATCTATGGCTTTAAGCACGTAGTTGTTTAACAAATTCGTGTCCATGGTTTTCATTGTCCTGAACTTGATTCAGGATCTCTTTTTTAAATATTTATAGTTTCATTTGAACTGTAGATGAGATTCTTCGTTGTGCTCAGAATGACATAAAGTTCGTTTTATAATTACTGTTTGTGGAAATATGCTTAGCAGAATCGCTAATAGTGGAAAACAAAAAATCCGAAACAGTATTTAACTGGCTTCGGATTTTTCATTTATAAATTTGAAAAGTTTATCTAACGATAATCACGAAGCATCACAAAAGGCAGAATTCCTTTTGGATCGTTTTGATATGTTATAAATAAACTCATAGTTTCTAATTATTAATTTGATTTTGGTTGCAATTTAGCTCACTTCGACTTCGCTCAGTGGCCAGAATATTAATTTATTGCGTTGCAAATATTTAGCTTTTTTTTCGACTTTACAAAATTTATTTTTCAAATCACTTAAAATTGAGCTCCATAATACGAAGTATTATATTTTTTTGAGAAATGCAAATAATTTTTGAACTAAGGTTAATTTTTTATTGCTTTGTAAACTTTTAAACTCTAAAACATTGATATTTTCCTCGTCATTTTCGGGTTCTTTTTTAAGCTTAAGCGTTTTAATTTTTTCCTCAATACTATTACAATTTTTCAAGCTTTTTAATAGTGAATTTGCTAAATGTTTGGTTTTTGAATTTAGATTATTGGATGATATGTTTTGATATTGATTATAATCATAACCATCAAAAGAGTAGTAGATATAGTAAAACTCCCCAAAGCCTTCAAAGTCATTGTCAAATTCAAAATCCTGAATTATGTTTAGAACATATTTTTTATAGTTTTTAGTATCTTCCGAGTTAACTATCTTGTAACAATTATATTCTAATTTAAAAATTAAAAGTTCTTCTTCTGAAAAATTTTTTAAGCTCAAATTTTTTAGGATTTTCAAAGAATTTTCGAGTCTATAATTAATATTTATGACATCAAATAATAATGAATCTGCTTTGATTTCAGTTTTCATATATTCAGAATTATATAACCAATTTTCAAATTCTGAAATGGTTATTTCTTCTTTTAATACATCGTATATTTTAAGTTTTAAAGTTTCCATTGATTTAGTATTTGAGACAAATATTTGATTGATATGCGCAATGTTTTTGCGTAGTGAATATTTTCTTTTAAATTTAAGAATTGAAACCCTACAGGAACTTTAGCTCAAATTAATAAAATGGCAGTAAACAAAAACGCATTAATACGCTATAAAACCATTGATAAATGTCTTCAAAACCAGTTTAGACAATGGACGCTTAATGACTTAATTGAAGCGGTTTCGGATGCTTTATACGAATACGAAGGCAAAGCTGTTGATGTCAGCAAAAGAACTGTTCAGTTAGATTTACAAATGATGCGAAGCGACAAGCTGGGTTATAATGCACCCATTGTGGTTTATGATCGTAAGTTTTATAAATATGAGGATGCTGATTATAGCATTATTAATATTCCTGTAACCGATAAGGATATAACAGTGATGAATGAGGCGATTCAGTTACTGAGACAGTTTAAAGATTTTTCGTTATTTAAAGAAATGGATGGTGTTTTACAACGTTTGGAAGATTCGGTAAATTCATCACAGAAAGACAAACGTGCTATTATTCATTTAGATAAAAACGAACAGCTAAAAGGGCTTGAATTTATCGATGTTTTATACGATGCTATTCAAACTAAAAAGGTGATTGAAGTAACTTATCAATCTTTTAAAGCACGAAAAGCAAGTGTGATGATTGTACATCCACAATTACTAAAAGAATTTAATAACAGGTGGTTTTTATTAGCAAGTCAAAAAGGAAAATTTATCACTTTGGCTTTAGACAGAATGACTGAAATTGTATCGCTTGATGATGAAATTTATGAAGATTTCAAAATTGATGGTGACGTCTATTATAGAGATGTTGTTGGTGTTACCGTATCAAATTCTAGAGCTGAACGGATTCAATTTAAAATAGATCATAAAAACGCTCCTTATGTCATTACAAAACCTTTTCATCCGTCGCAGCGTATTATTGAAGAAAAAGAGGACGGTGTGATTTTCAATATTTTTGTGCAAATTAATTTTGAATTGGAACGTCTTATTTTAGGCTTTGGTGATACTATTGAAGTTTTAAAACCACTAAAATTGAGGAACAGAATGCTTAAAAAACTAAAAACTTCATTAAGAAATTATGAAGAGATTGAAAATTGAATTTCGGCATCTTTTTTTAACTCCAAATTATGCTCAATAAATATTGATTCAGATTTATAATCCGCTTCAATCAACCACGAACTTCCATTAAAATAAGACGTTTCCACAACAGCTTTTAAATCTGAGTCGTCTACAATTTGAATCTGATTAGCATACACAATTCCGTAGGGTTCTATGACATTAAATTCGCCAAAAAATGAAGCGATTAATGGTTGCTTAGGATTTTTATATAAATTTTGAGGTGTGTCTTTAGCTATGATTTCAGCCTCGCTAAGCACTATCATTTCGTCTGCAAAGCCAAGCACATCATTTCTGTCGTGAGTCGCAACAATACACGCTATATGTTTTGATTTTAAGTAATTAAAAACATTACGTCGCAAGCCTTGTTTTTGAAAATTATCAATATGACTAAACGGTTCGTCTAGTAATAAGATTTCGGGTTCTTTTGCTAATGCTCTAGCAATCGCTACACGTTGTTTTTGTCCGCCACTTAAGAATTTCACCTTGGTATTTGCAAAGGCTTCAAGTTCTACCACTTTTATTAATTCCTCAGTGCGTTTTTGTTTTTCTTCAGGGTAAAAGCGTGATAAGTGTTTACCTATATTTTCTTCAACTGTAATCACCGGCATTAAGTCGAATTCTTGGGTCACGTATTTCATAAAATCGTAACCCACAACCAAATTATATTTTGGACCAAGAATCTCTTCATCTTTCCAAAAAATCAGACCCTGTTTTAAATCGTACTCGCCGTATATAAGTTTTAATAGCGTGCTTTTACCAGAGCCACTTTCGCCAATAATAGCAAGGTTTTCTCCGGCTTCAACATTAAAATCAATAGCTTTTAAAACCTTAGTTTTAGAATACCCGAAAGTGACATTTTTTACTTGAAGCATATTACAAAAATACTACATCGTTAAAGAATTGTCATAAAAAAAACCGCTTGATTTCTCAAACGGCTTCAAACCATTTATAGTCTAAAATTATTTTTTTATAAACTTTCGTTTTATAATTTTCCCTTCAGATTCTAATCTTAAAAAGTAAATTCCACTAGTTAGATTTGAAACGTTAATAGTATTTGAATCTAGTTTTTGGCTAAGAATACGTTTCCCATTAATATCAAAAACTGTTGCGATTTTATTAATAACGTTTGCAGAAGTTTTGATTGTAAGTTCTGCTTCCACCGGATTAGGGTAAATAGAAACATCTACTAAAGTTTCATCTATAACGCTCAAGGCAGAACCTTCAACAATAGTATGTGCTGTATTTATAGCCGGATTTGAAATAAAATCTACAGTACCAGACGGCCAGTAAATAGTGATGCTATTAATACTTGTTGAATTACCAATTCCGAAATGTGTGTTTAACGAACTCATATACTCAAAACCTTCTCCACTCCTCACATCTCTTATTTGTGTGCCGTTAGATGTTTGTATTTCTACTCTAGCACCAATACCATTGATATTACTTATTGTTCCTACGGTATTTATCTTTATCCAGTTATTGGCATTTGTATTGTTTAAATAAATATTTCCATTCCGAAAAACATCTAAAAAGCCATCATTATTTACATCTCCGATAGCACCACTTGGGGGCATATTAGAGGAGTGATTAGTAAATGTGAAATCCCCGTTATTAAATAATATGTCTCCATTACTTAAAATATCTACGTAACCATCATTGTCAAAATCCGCCGGCGCATTTTCTATTCCCATTGTTGCCGATAGAACCCCAGAGCCAGCAGTTACATCTGTAAAAGTGCCATCTCCATTATTCTGCATCAACTTAGAATACCCGTCAGAAGTACTACTCGCCCCAACATAAACATCCATATCTCCATCGTTATCAAAATCTGCCCAAGCAGAAGACCATGTTTGTACTAAGTCTCCTAAATTAGAAGAATTATCGTGACCTACACTTGGATAATTTGTGTCGTACCAACCATTACTATCTGCAATATTTACAAAGACACCATTACCGTCATTTCTCCATAGTTCATTGATACTAATTGAAGACCCCCCTCTACACTTTGCAATAAATAAATCCATATCTCTATCATTATCAAAATCGATCCAAACAGTACCATAATTACCACCACCTGGCACTAAACCTATTCCATTTGGTAATACGGCACTTTGACCTTGATGGAATGTTAAATTTCCAGATCCGTCATTAATATAATAGACATTGGGATCTACATCATGACAAACAAAGGCATCTAAGTGACCATCGTTATTAATATCCACAAAATTAGAACGTTGAGAGAACACATACTCTGATCCTGATATTGGACTATAGCCTGTACCTGTATTATTGGCTTGTAAAAAAGTAACACGCGCACCACCTCCGTATAAAAGGTCATTATAGCCATTACGATCAAAATCACCTGCAGCCAAACTCCAATTTGGTCCACTAGTAACACCTGGCGTTGGTATATTTGTCATATTAAAACCACCAGAAGCCACTTGATAATGTATATTTAAACTATTAGTACTTACAGAAACAACATCGTCTAAAAAATCCCCATTTAAATCTACAAGTGCAATATCATATACACCTATTGTATTTATCGGGTTGGTAGTGAATGATACTGGATCTCCCGTATTATTTGTTCCAGTCGTAAAACTTACGGTTTCCCAATAACTATAACCATCAGCAACACAATTTGCTCTAATATAAATCCTATAAGCTGTTCCTGGCGAAAGGTTGGTAAAGCTATAATTAGTAATTGCCGATGTCGTACCAGATGTTGGCACTCCATCTGTAGCTAATTGAATTACTACTTCCCATGACGTTTCTGACCCACCAGCAGTCCAACTAGCCATAGCACTAACCGTATTGATATTGCTTAGAGAAATCGATGAAACATTTGGACAAGGCAACAATGCAGAAGAACTTATCGTAGGAGAATCAATACAAAAGCCCCATCCGAAAGAATCATTATCGTCATATAACATGCGGTACTTAAACCCTGTTAATTGCGTGTTTGAAAACCCAGAAATATCTAATAATTCGCTAGAATAGTTTGTAGAACTAGCATTGCAAAAATTGCCTTGAGTTGATGAATTAGGCAAAATTTCGGCCCCCCAATTAACCCACTGACTAGTACTATTATCCCAGTATTGTAAAAATAAAGATTGATCATTTTGATATATATTATAAACATATGCAAACTCCACTTTTATTTCAATTTCATTGGCATTAAAAGCGTTAGTTAAGTCTATAATAGGAGATTCAGCAGCAATGGTATTATCAGAAGCTCCTCCTGCTTCATCATCATTAAATGAAAATGATGCGCTCGTTGTTGTTGGATCTGCATCTAAATATGCTGCATCATAAGTGCCAGACAGCACCCACTGATTGTTAGGCCAATTCGCAAATTTGTTTAATTCCTGGCCATAACTGTGAGCGCAAAACAACGTTAGAACCAATGTAATAAGTAGTGTTTTTTTCATATCAATTTTATTAATTACAGTTTATGTTTAATGTGTTTATCCATTCTTCTATTAATTGAACACCTTCTTTATGCACAATTGTACGCGACAACAGTGGCATTCTGTTTGAAACTTCAGTAGAATTCACCCTAAAGTACAGGACAGAATTTCTAGCGTTTCCAGGCTCTACAATGTGACCAAGACCAAATCCTAGATCGGTTTCTGCATCTACACATACTCCCATATTTGTTGCGTCTTCTGTAGACAAATAATCTAGTCGCATTGGTCTATATGAGCAATGTGTACTTTCTGAATGGCAATGCGCACAATTTATTTCTAAATAACCTCTTACTCGTTGATTCAATGACGCATTAGAATCATTATAATCTGGGAGTTTTGCTATTGTTTCAGGAAGTGTATTTTCTAAATATCCTAAACTAACCCATTTTTCTAATTGATTAGACGCTCCATCATTGTAAATATAAGGTAAATTTAAATTTCTAACCTTAGGCCCAATAGGTTGCGCAATTTCGTTCACTTTATGGCAGGTGTGACACTCGGGACCTGATGGAATTCTATATTCTACAGATTTAGTTATGCCCTCTTGTTGCCATTGTAAATCTATATAACTTCCATTCATATCTAAAGCAGCTTCAGACTGCTCAGTATTCCATGCATAATTTGCAAAAACCCAACCTTCTTGTTTTTTAATTATAAGTCGTGTTTCTATAATTTGCGTTGTGTTTTCTGGTAGTACATTATCGTAGTAAAAATTCTTTATCAAAATTGTTCCAACAGGAAAATCTAAAAGTTCATTTTCATTTACAAACAACGCTTTATTATTATTTGGCATCCAAATAAAACGCTTCTTCTTTGCGTAATCACTAAACAAAGTGGAGTTTAAGGTATAAGGTATAACACCATTAGTCGGCTCTAAATTTTTTAAATCACCATCAAAAAATTGATAGTCGGACAGCGCTTGAAACGGCATATTCTCTAAATCATAAAGCACATTAGAGCTCGTTGTAATGGTAATTGATACTGTTTCTGTTTTGCAATCACCCGAGACACTACAAATAGTATATTCAAAATTATCTAAACCTACTTCATTTGGGTTTGCCGTATATTTTAAATGGTCATCACTCGGGTTATTGGGAGTATTATTACTATCAATTACAACCACATTACCTTTGGTGGGGTGGCTTAATGATAATTCCCCATTTGAAGGAATGTTGGAATCGTTTAGGAATATAAAAATTTCAATTTCTGAATTTTGTGCTATGGTTAAAGTATCAGGATGTGTTTCAATAGCCAAAGGGATTAAGCCATCATCATTGCCACATGAAAACAGAAATAAAGTTAGGAGAAAAAATAAAAAGTATTTTTTTTTCATTTGCAATAATTACACACTAATAACAAGACAGTTAAAGATTTAAAAGTCCTACAAAAAATATCAAATATTTAATATGTTCAAGTTCTTTTACTCCCTAAATTACAGTATGACACCTGAAGGCAACTCAACTAACTAGGTTAATAGGTTCTAATTACTAGCCCTTTACTTTTTCCTCTGTTTTAGTTGGTAATACTTCAAATCCCATATTATATAAGGTAAACCCAAAAATATCTGTATACTCTTCAATCGTTTTGCTTACAGGTGTCCCCGCTCCATGGCCAGCATCTGTTTCAATTCTAATAAGTGTTGGGTTAGTACCAGTTTGCTTACGTTGCAATTCTGCAGCAAATTTAAAACTATGTGCTGGTACCACGCGATCATCATGATCTCCTGTAGTAACTAATGTTGCTGGATATTTTACTCCTTCTTTTACATTATGAACAGGAGAATAGCCTTTTAAATACTCAAACATTTCCTTATTATCTTCAGCAGTTCCATAATCGTAAGCCCAACCAGCTCCAGCTGTAAACGTATGGTAACGTAACATGTCTAAAACACCAACAGCAGGCAAAGCCACTTTCATTAAATCTGGACGTTGTGTCATTGTTGCTCCAACTAACAAACCTCCATTAGAGCCACCTCTTACGGCTAAGAAATCTGATGAGGTATACTTTTCTGATATAAGGTATTCTGCTGCCGCAATAAAATCATCAAAAACGTTTTGTTTTTTAAGCTGTGTCCCTGCATCGTGCCATGCTTTTCCATATTCACCACCACCTCTAAGGTTTGGTACTGCATAGACACCTCCTTGCTCCATCCAAACCGCATTTGCGATACTAAAACTTGGAGTTAAGCTGATATTAAATCCACCGTAGCCATAAAGAATCGTTGGATTTTTACCATTGAGCTTTATACCTTTTTTGTGCGTAATAATCATGGGTACTTTTGTACCATCCTTAGACTTGTAAAACACCTGTTTGCTTTCGTAGTCTTCTGGATTGAAATCAATACTCGGCTTTCTATATAATTCTGAAGTCCCGTTTTCTATATTGTATTTATAAATACTTCCTGGCGTTACATAATTAGCGAATGAATAATATAGCTCTGTTTCGTCCTTCTTTGCACCAAAACCAGCAACCGTACCTATTCCTGGTAATTCAACCTCTCTTATTAGTTTTCCGTTATAATCGTACTGCGATACTTTTGAAACCGCATCTACCATATAGTTGGCAAAAAAGTAACCTCCAGCAGTTGAAGGGCTTAAAACATTTTCTGTTTCAGGAATAAAATCCACCCAATTTTCTGGAGTTGGATTTGAAGCATCTACGGTTATAATTTTTTGATTTGGAGCATCCAAATTGGTCATAATGTAAAGCTTTGAACCTACATTTTCGATAATGTGAGAATCACTATTTGTGTGATCTAAAATAGTTACAAGTTTACTATTTGGTTGTGATAAATCTTTGATAAACAACTTATTTCCAGAAGTTGAAACACTTGCGACAATAACTAAGTACTTATCATCTTCCGTAACACCACCACCAATATATCGGTGCTTTTCTTCAGGGGTACTACCAAAGACTAATCTATCTTCGGATTGTTTTGTTCCTAATTTGTGATAATACACTTTATGCTGATCCGTTTTAGCAGATAACTCGCTTCCTTTTGGCTTATCGTAACTAGAGTAATAGAAACCTTCATTTTTATACCAAGACATACCGCTGAATTTTATATCAACCAATGTGTCTTCAATAATCTCATTAGTTTCAGCATTTAATACCAAAACTTTTCGCCAGTCACTTCCACCTTCAGAAATCGCATAAGCTAATGTCTTTCCGTTTTTAGAAAAGCTCATACCTCCTAACGAAATTGTTCCGTCTTCTTTAAACGTATTTGGATCTAAGAAAACCTCAGCTGTTTTAGGATCCCCTCCTGTTTTGTATCTATAAATTACGGATTGGTTTTGCAAACCATCATTTTTAGAGAAATACGTATAATCTCCTTCTACAAATGGTGCACCGATTTTTTCGTAGTTCCAAAGTTTTGTAAGACGTTCTTTTAATTCTTCGCGATAAGGAATCTGCTCTAAATAACCAAAAGTAACGTCGTTTTGATTCTTAACCCAAGCTTCAGTTTCTTTACTTCTATCGTCCTCTAACCATCGGTAGGGATCTGCTACAGACTCACCAAAATAAGTATCTACAGTATCTATTTTATTCGTTTCAGGGTAATCTATCGTAGTCATTTTCACAGTTTCGCTTTCATTTTTACAAGACCCAAAAATTGTTAGCACTAAAGCAGAAAGAAGTATTTTTTTCATAACTAGATTTTTTTTAATAAGGACTCCACTTCAAATGTAAGGTTTTAGTTGCTTGTTAATAACAAACCACTAAGAGTAAATTTGGAATGACAATATATGCAGAATTTCAACTAATTACACAAATAATCGGTTGAAATCCTTGAATGTACGCTATTTTAAAATAATCTAATCTGCTTTAAAAGAAACTATACTAAAGCATTTTTAATAAGATATTCTGCTATCTGAACGGTGTTTGTCGCCGCTCCTTTTCTAAGATTATCACTAACCACCCACAAATTTAAAGTGTTAGGTTGAGAGCCATCTCGTCTAATACGACCAACAAAAACATCATCCTTACCATTAGCATACATAGGCATAGGATATACGTTAACATCTAAATTGTCTTGTATTGTAATGCCATCTGTATCGTTAAGTAATTGTCTTACCTCACTAACATCAAAATCATTATGAAACTCTACATTGATTGCTTCACTATGACCACCAGCGGTAGGAATTCTAACTGCAGTTGCTGTTACTGCAATCGATTTATCATTAAGAATCTTTTGAGTTTCATTTACCAATTTCATCTCCTCTTTGGTATAACCATTCTCCTCAAAAACATCACAATGTGGAATTGCATTTTTATGAATTGGATACGGATATGCCATTTCACCTTTTATACCTGCAATTTCATTTTCCATTTGCTCAACAGCTTTTACACCTGTACCAGATACAGATTGATATGTTGAAACAACAATACGTTTAATTTTATACTTCTTATGAAGTGGTGCTAATGCCATTACCATTTGAATCGTAGAACAGTTAGGATTAGCTATAATTTTATCTGTTTTTTCTAACTCACCAGCATTAATTTCTGGAACTACCAATTTTTTTGATAAGTCCATTCTCCATGCTGAAGAATTATCAATGACTGTTGTACCAACTTCTGCGAATTTTGGTGCCCATTCTAAAGACGTGTTACCACCTGCTGAAAATAACGCAATATCTGGACGTTTTTCGATAGCAGTAGGAATACTAATCACTTCAATATCCTTACCCTTAAATTTTAATTTACTACCTACAGAACGTTCTGAAGCTACTAGTAATAACTCATCTAAAGGAAAATTACGTTCCTCTAATACTTTAAGCATTACGTTACCAACCATGCCTGTTGCACCTACAATTGCTACTTTCATAAAACATATTTTTAGAACTCTCAAAATTATAATATTTCTTTAAGTAAAGCCTTCAATTAGTCTTAAAATTCTAATAAAAATAAAGGGTATAAATTATTGATTTTGTAATTACAAAAAGAAACCCAGACTGTTACAGTCTGGGTTTAGTTAAAAATAGTAGTGTAGCGATGACGCTATACGTGATTTATTTTTTTAATGAATCTCTGATTTCGATTAATAACTCAACTTCAGATGGTCCTGCAGGCGCAGCTGGTGCAGGCTCTTCTTTCTTTTTCATATTATTAACACCTTTTACCACAAGGAACATTACAAATGCTACAATGATAAAATCTATTACATTAGTTAAAAATGTACCGTATTCTAAGAAAACATCACCAACCATTTCGCCAGCATCATTTAACGTTCCCTCTTTTAACTGGTATCTCAACGCTTTAAAGTCTGAGTCGAAAATCATCCCAATTAATGGAGATACAATACCTCCTGTAAATGCGGTAACTACTTCTTTAAAAGCGGCACCCATTACAAAACCAACAGCAATGTCTATAAGGTTGCCCTTCATTGCAAATTCTTTAAATTCTTTTAACATAGTCTCGTGTTTTTAATAGTTAGTTATTAAGTTAATCAGACACAAGGTAATTAAAAAAGTCACATTTTAAAAAAACCAATAGCTTATGAACGCTTAAAAACGCGATTAACACGTTGCGATATTGCGGTTAGAATTTCGTAAGAAATTGTATGTGCAGATTCAGCTAAGTTACTTGCTGTATAAGTAGAATCGAAAACAATAACCTCATCTCCTTCTTTACAATTGATATCTGTAACGTTTACCATTATCATATCCATACAGACATTACCAATTATTGGTGCCTTTTCCCCATTGATCATTACATAACCATTTCCATTTCCATAAATACGGTTAATACCATCAGCATGCCCAATTGGTATGGTTGCTGTTCTTTCCAATCCTTTAGAAATGTAAGCTCTGTTGTAACCTACGGTTTCTCCTTTTTCAATCTCGTGAATTTGAGAAATCACAGATTTTAAACTTGCTATAGGTTTGAGGTTTTTATCTTCCTCATCAGAATTTCCAAATCCATAAAGTCCAATACCACTGCGCACCATATTAAAATGCGCTTCAGGATAGTTGAGAATACCAGAAGTGTTACACATATGTAACCAAGGTCTATCACCTATGCCTTCTTCAAAATTTTCTGCGATTGTTTTAAACCGTTCAATTTGAAGATTGGAAAACTCTAATTCGTTGGGATCTTCACTAGCCACTAAATGTGAAAACAGAGATTTCACTTTAACTGATGACGTGTTTTTAAGCGAAGTAACAATGGTTTCAATATCGTTATTTTTAAAACCGAGTCTATTTAATCCTGTATTAAATTTTATATGAACCGGATAATTTTTTTGAGATTGCGCTTCAGCAGTTTTAATAAATTCACTTAAAACATGCGCACTATAAATGCTAGGCTCTAAACATCTATCGATAAGTATATTTGCATTTACAGACTGTGGATGAAGTACAATAATGGGAGTTGTAATTCCTGCATCTCTTAAAACTACTCCTTCTTGCGTGTAAGCAACAGCAAAATAATCTACGTTTAATTTCTGAAGATGTTTTGCAATTTCTACAGAATCGCTACCATAAGCGAAGGCTTTCACTACGGCTAAAAATTTTGTTTCCGGCTGAAGTTTCGACTTTAAATAATTGAAATTATGCGTTAGCGCACTTAAATCAATTTCGAGAATAGTTTCTAGAGCGTTAGACATTACGATTTTCGTCTTTAGAATCTATTTCCTCTGCATCATTCACATTCATTTGTCTTACTTTATCTCTTTGCATACTTTTATAATAAGCAGCTCTACTTAAAGGTTCGTATTCGTCAACTTCTCCAAGTAAAACCAAATCATTACTCAATGCTTTTCTATAACTGTATTGTGCTAAATTTCCGGTTTTTGTACAAACGGCATGCACTTTAGTAACATACTCTGCTGTCGCCATAAGATTTGGCATAGGCCCAAAAGGATTGCCTTTAAAGTCCATATCTAATCCTGCAACAATAACACGCACACCTTTGTTGGCCAAATCATTACAAACGCGAACAATCTCATCATCAAAAAATTGGGCTTCATCAATACCAACAACATCACAGCCATCTGCTAAAATTGGGATATTGGCAGCTGCAGGCACTGGCGTAGAACGGATTTCATTCGCATCATGAGAAACAACCATCTCTTCATCGTAACGAACATCTACAGCAGGCTTAAAAATTTCAACTCTTTGTTTTGCAAATTGGGCACGTTTTAATCGGCGAATTAATTCTTCCGTTTTACCGGAAAACATAGATCCGCAGATGACTTCAATCCACCCAAATTGTTCTTTCTGATTTACTGTATTTTCGAGAAACATTTTGTAATTTTAGCACTAAATCAAAGTTGATCTTCGATTTTATAAAGGTGAGACAAATTTATTAAAAAATCAAAAGCAAAACTTACGAAAAGAGCATAAAGAAATTATATTCTTATTTTATAAGACATTCAAAATAATTTCGAAAACTCAAAAGCCTTAAAGTGCTTCAATATAAAAATTTAGAACTATGAAAAAGAAATTAGAATCAGAATTAGTTAGTATTGCCCATAGGATTCTAAAATTAACAGGCAGAGAAGACATTAATAAACTTCATGAAGAAGTCGCTGTACTCTATGAAAAACTAACTGTTTTAAAATTTGCGCAAGAAAATTTTGAAGACAGAATTCCTAAAATTGGTCACGACTCATCGTTTTTTGACATGCTAGATACTGCATTCAATAATAAATATAGTGACAACATAGAGATTGAAGATAAAACTTACGTTCATTTAGATGAAACTGAAGATGATGGTATAATGGAACCTGTAATGTCTAAAATTAAAGACTTAGTATCACATATGCCTGATGAAGACGTTGAAGAAAAACATGTAATAGAAAAAACAACTACATTAGAAAAAGTCTTACCTAAAGAAACTAACGTAGAACAATCTTCTATTGATTTTGAAGATATCACCTCTGGTTTTGATGAAATGCCAGAATTTGAACCTATAGAAGTTGCTCAAAAACGTGACGTAGAAATTGCAAATAAATCTTTAAATGATAAGTTAAAAAGTCAAAATCTAAAAATAGGACTAAACGATAAATTAGCTTTTATTAAACATTTATTTGAAGGAGAAAATGAAGATTATGATCGTGTTATTTCTCAAATTAACACCATTGGATCTTTGCCTGAAGCTAAATCATTAATTTTAGAAATGGTAAAACCTGATTATAACAATTGGGTCGGGAAAGAAGACTATGAAGAACGCTTTCTTCAATTAATCGAAAGGAAATTTAATTAATGAGAGTCAAACAAATTATTTATTGGTTCTGTACCATTGTGTTGTGCCTAATTTTTCTGTATTCAGCACAGATGTATCTGTTAAATACCGAAATGATTAAGGGCTATTTTGAAGGTCTTAATTACCCTAGCTATTTTGTAATACCACTCGCTATTTTAAAACTTCTTGGTATTGCCATGGTATTATGGAGAAAAAGTAAATGGCTAACAGAATGGGCTTATGCAGGTTTTTTCTTTGATTTAGTTTTAGCAACCGCAGCCCATCATTATGCTGGTCATGGTATTTTTGGCTTTTCTTTTTACGGATTAATAGTTCTTTTTCCGTCCTATTTTTTAGGTAAATATTTAAGAGACTAGATAATAATTTTAAAATATTCTCATTTTTTCGAGAAATAAATATGGGTAAACTTTACTTAGTACCAACACCAATTGGAAATTTAAAAGACATTACGTTTAGAGCTGTCGACGTTTTAAAGGAAGTTGATTTAATTTTAGCTGAAGATACCAGAACATCTGGAAAACTTTTAAAGCATTTTGAGATCACCACGCAAATGCAAAGTCACCATATGCACAACGAGCACAAAACGGTGAACCATTTAATCGAAAAATTAAAAGCAGGAATGACTATCGCTGTCATTAGTGATGCAGGAACTCCTGCAATTTCAGATCCTGGTTTTCTATTGGTACGAGCTTGTGTAGAACATGGCATTGAAGTCGATTGTTTACCTGGTGCTACTGCTTTTGTTCCTGCTTTAGTAAATAGTGGTTTGCCAAATGATAAATTTGTGTTTGAAGGCTTTTTGCCTGTAAAAAAAGGACGACAAACACGATTATTACTCTTAGCCGAAGAAACTAGAACTATCATTTTTTATGAAAGTCCACATAAGCTTATAAAAACACTCGGCCATTTCTGTGAATATTTTGGAGAAGATAGACTAATCTCTGTATCGAGAGAAATAACAAAATTGTACGAAGAAACTATTAGAGGAACAGCAAAAGAAGTTTTAGATCATTACACCAACAAACCACCAAAAGGCGAAATTGTAATTGTCGTAGACGGAAAACAGAAATAGCCTTATGATTTTAAAAGATTTTTTAGAGACACTTAAATCTACTCCTAAACAGATTGAATTTTCTGAAACCATGAACATCATAGAAGCCCATTACGAGTTTACTCCAACAGCTTTTAAAAATGGAACATTAAACAATGATAAAGATGAAAACTCAGGCTCTTGTAAACTATTCGCTTTTGCTGTAGATCAAAATTTAACAACAGAAGAAACCTTAGCTTGTTTTGGTAACTATTATTTTGAAGATGTTTTAATACATCCGGACGGAACAGGACATCAAAACATCCGAAATTTTGTTAAAACAGGCTTTGAAGGTCTCTACTTTGAAACCTTTCCGTTAAAGAAAAAATAAAAGCACGTTTCGTAATTGGGTTAACCTTTACAGCGACAGCATCAGTCATTATCATTTTCTTTCCTTAATTTTCTAATTCAAACTTAAATTATGGAGACTAAACATTATAATGTATTTGTTATTGGTAGCGGTATTGCAGGCCAAACAGCGGCAAAAGCTTGTATCGCAGCAGGATTAACAGTGGCTATTTCAGATAAACGTGAATATGGAGGCACCTGTTCAACACGAGGTTGCGATCCAAAAAAAATACTAATCCAATTTGCAGATTTAGTGCAACACTCCAATCAACTCAAAGGTTTTGGAATTAAAAAGTCACCTAAAATTAAATGGAAAGCTGTTCAGAAATTTAAAACGTCTTTCACTAAACCTGTACCATCTTCAACAGAAAATGACTTAATGGATTTAGGCATTGATTTATATCATCAATCCCCAAAATTTATCAGTAAAAATGAAATTACAATTGAAGGGAAAACCATTTCTGCAGATAAATTTGTAATCGCAACAGGTTATGTCCCAAGAACTTTAAAACTTGAAGGTTCGGACTTATTAAAGACCAGTGATGACATTCTTAATTTGAAAAAAATTCCGAAATCAGCCATATTTATTGGTTCGGGTTATGTTGGAATGGAGTTTTGTTATGTGCTTTCAACGTTGGGATGTGACGTTACTATGATTGAAGTTGGAGATAGTCCGTTAACACAATTTGATTCGTTTTTGGTTGATAAGTTAACCAAGGTTTTAGAAAAAAATGGGGTTAAGTTCATGTTTAACACAACACCGATCTCCATAGAAAAATTGAAGAAAAACTTAAAACTGACGTATGAAAAAGGCGGTAAAACAAAATCAATAAAAGCCAGAAAGATATTTAATACTGCAGGTCGTGTGCCAGCAGTAGAAAAATTAGATTTAGAAAATGCTGGTATAAAAGCTGATGAATCTGGGGTTTTGGTTAATGATTTTATGCAAAGTACGAGCAACGTAAATGTGTACGCTTGTGGAGACGTTTCGAGTAAATCTTTACCGTTAACACCCTTATCAGGATTACAAGGTTATATTGCAGGCCATAACATTATAAATGGTAATGCTAAGGCGTTTGAAAACCCATTAGTACCTTCCGTTGTTTTTACCAAACCGCAATTGGCCAGTGTAGGTTATTCTGAAGAAGAAGCTAAAAGCAGATACAAAAATGTAATCGTTTATAAAGGAGATACTTCTGATTGGTACAGTTCTAAAAAAGAAAATGCCGATGCTTACGCTTATAAAATTATTGTTAATGAGCGTACTCAAAAAATTGTGGGCGCCAATTTATTAAGTTCTCAAGCGAATGAAACGATTAATATCTTGACTCTAGCCATGAATGAAGGTTTAACAATTCGTGATTTTAAAAAGCAGATATTTACATATCCATCTTATACTAATGATCTAAAGAGTATGCTGAAGGATGAGGATTAAAAAATGAAAGAATTACTTCATAATATAAGTCAATGCACCATTTGTAAAACGCATTTACCTTTAGGACCAAGACCTGTAGCAACTGCAAACCTAAAATCTAAAATTGTAATTATTGGTCAGGCGCCAGGAACAAAAGTGCATCAATCTGGAATTCCGTGGGACGACCAAAGCGGAAAAAGACTCAGACAGTGGCTCAACGTAACTAACGAACAATTTTATAACACCGAAAATTTTGCGATTATACCAATGGGATTTTGTTATCCTGGAAAAGCAAAAACTGGCGATTTACCTCCAAGACCAGAATGTGCACCACAATGGCATCAGCAATTATTATATAAAATGCCGAATGTTAAGTTGATTATTTTAATTGGAGCTTACGCGCAGAAATATTATTTAAAAGAGAACGCTAAACGAACCTTGACAGAAACTGTTGGTGAATACAAGTCTTATTTACCAACCTATTTTCCAATTCCACATCCATCACCAACTAATCGGTTTTGGAGAAGTAAGAATCCTTGGTTTGAGGAATTGGTGGTGCCTGAACTAGAGAAACAAGTAAAGAACATACTCAAGGAATAGATGGAGCTAAAACCTAATTAAAATATGCAGCGTATTTCATACCTTCTTCAGGATTAGCCTTAACATTCACGCGTTTTACTTCTTTTCCGTTGTCATCTAATTCTATAATATACATCGTGTCATTTTCTTCTTCTCTTTGTAAATAAATTTTAGTACTTCCATCTTCATTATAAAATTTTATAGTTTCATAGCTATCGTAATTAGAGGATACCATTTCAGAATAAACTTTTCCTTTAACAATTCTTTGAGTTATTGTCCTACCATCTTTTATAAAACGTTGCGATACAATATTTCCTAATACATCAAAATGTTGTGTTTCTATAGATTTACCATCTTCAATTTTAGATTCTGATAACACTTTTCCACTATTAAAATACGTGTATTTACTCCCTACTAATATGTCATTATTATAAGTGCTTTTGCTGTTTAAAACACCATTAGGATAATACATTAGTTCATCACCATGTCTTTTCCCTTTAGAATATTTGGTATGAGAAAACATCTCACCGTTGGGATGAAACACAATATAATCGCCATTTAACAACCCACCATCAAACTCAAATTCCTCCCATTTAGCCATTTTATTTCCGACAACATAGTAGCCATCCATAAATTTCTTAGTCTTGTTAAGCCTATAATAATCTAGTCCATTATAATTATTAATAGTGTAAGCATGCCTTTCTATAAAAGTAAAAGAATCATCATTCTTATCCTTTTCAGAAGATTTACATCCAAATAATAACAAAACATTTATTAAGATTAGAAACGTGAATTTTGATAACTTCATAAAAAAAATTTTAATTAATACTGAGAACCATCATGCTTACCAACCTCATAACCATGTTTCCCTAAATACTTATTTCCACTTTCCACAGCTCCTTCTTCGATATTAGTGCCCATAGAATCATTCCAACGGTTTAAGTATCCAAAAAGAGAAATGACGCCTAACATTTCTACAATTTCTCCTTCATCCCAATGTTGATACAAGCGTTCTTTTATCTCCGCGTCAACCGCATTTGGCACTTGTGAAGCTGCTAAACTAAAGTCGAGAGCTGCACGTTCTGCATCAGAAAAAGCAGCATGCGTTCTGTATTCCCAAATATTATCTAATTGTTCTTGTTCTGCTCCATAGCGTTCTGCTGCTCTAATGGCGTGTGCTTGGCAATAACGACAACCTGTAGCATTACTACTCACCCAAGCAATCATACGTTTTAAAGCTGAGGTTACTTTGCCCTCATTGGCCATAACCGCTTTATTTAAATTGATGAACGCTTTGCTTATTGCTGGTCTGCGTTGCATGGTTAGAACCGAATTTGGACAAAATCCAAGCGTTTCATTAAAGAATTCTGCTAATGCCTTGGTTTCTAAATCATGGTCCGCAGACAATGGTGTTACTAATGCCATAGTTATTTTTTTAGTAGTATTTTTGAGCTAACAAGATAGTACTTATAACTTTTAAACTTAAAAAATGACAAATAAAATCACAACTCAATGGAAAGAGGGATTAACTTTTGAATCTGATAATCCAAGCGGAAAAACCGTAATAATGGACACCAACGTTGAAGGTACAGACAAACGCAATGGCTTATCACCAAAAGCCATGATGTTATCTTCTCTAGCTGGTTGTTCTGGTCTAGATGTTATTTCTACGTTAGATAAAATGAAAGTAGAAATAGATGATTTTAAAATGGATGTTACAGGGGAATTAACCGATGAGCACCCAAAATATTATCATTCTGTGGTAGTAGATTATCATTTTTATGGTGCGGATTTAAATCAAAAAAAATGCGAACGTGCTGTAAATTTATCGGTTGATAAATATTGTGGTGTAATGGAAATGTTTCGTCGTTTTGCAACTGTTGAAACTAATATTTATTTTCACGAAAGCACAAAGTAATAATCGCGATATAAGACATTATGCGTTGGACATTAAAACCAAGACCAGAAGCCACTCAAGTGGCATTAATGAAGAAAGCACTTCAAGTCGATGATATTGTTGCCACATTATTGTTGCAACGTGGCATTGACACTTATGATGCTGCTAAAACGTTTTTTAGACCTAGTTTTAAAGAACTTCACGATCCATACCTCATGAAAGATATGGATAAAGCGGTTGCGAGAATCGAAAAAGCGATTGAGCGAGGTGAAAACATTATGGTTTATGGCGATTATGATGTGGATGGTACAACCTCCGTAGCTTTAATGTCATCCTATTTAAAAACAAGAACCGATTCTGTTGCCACATACATTCCAGATCGTTATGATGAAGGTTATGGTGTGTCTTATAAAGGTATTGACTTTGCAGACGATAATGATATTTCATTAATTATTGCGCTCGATTGTGGTATAAAAGCCATTGATAAAGTCGCTTACGCTAAAGAAAAAGGCGTCGATTTTATAATCTGCGATCACCACAGACCTGGATCTAAAATTCCAGATGCGGTTGCGGTTTTAGATCCTAAACGCGACGATTGTGATTATCCGTTTAAAGAACTTTGTGGTTGTGGTGTGGGCTTTAAATTAATTACTGCTTTAGCATCCAACCAAGGGCAAACCGCAGAAGATTTAACAGAATACCTCGATTTAGTAGCGACTGCCATTGGTGCAGATATTGTACCCATTGTAGATGAAAATAGAGCCTTGGCTTATATGGGTTTAAACATTATAAATACCAACCCAAGACCTGGAATGAAAGCCATTATTGCTGAGGTTAAAAAGGACGTTCTTACCATAACAGATGTCGTTTTTATTATCGCACCTCGAATTAATGCCGCCGGAAGAATGAAACACGGTAACCACGCCGTAACGCTTTTAACAGAAACCGATTTTAACCTTGCTGCAAAATATGCCGTAGATATTGATGAGTTTAATACAGACCGTCGTGAAACCGATAAACGTATCACAGAAGAAGCTTTAGTTCAAATTGAAGAGAATAACGAGCAAGAAGGATTTACCACTGTTGTTTATGACGAATCATGGCACAAGGGAGTGATTGGTATTGTAGCATCACGTTTAATAGAAACCTATTACAGACCCACGCTTGTTTTTACAAAAAGTGGTGATAAATTAGCAGCATCTGCACGTTCTGTAAAAGGTTTTGATGTGTATAATGCATTGGAAGCTTGTTCAGAACATATTGAACAATTTGGAGGTCATAAATATGCCGCAGGCTTAACTTTAGATCCTAAAAATTACGAAGCCTTTAAAGCCAAATTTGAAAGTGTGGTTAAGGAAACCATTGATCCCAAACTTTTAACACGAGAACTTAAAATAGATTTAGACATAGAATTAGGAGTAATCAATGATAAGTTAATGCGAATTCTAAAACAATTTGCGCCATTCGGCCCTGGGAATATGTCACCAACATTTATGTCTCAAAACCTAAAAGACACAGGTTACGGTAAATGTGTAGGTGAAGATGATAAGCATTTACGTATTACTGTGACGCAATCCTTCAATGATAAAATCGTTTGTATTGGTTTTGGCTTAGGCGATAAAATAGATATTATTAAAAGCAAAAGACCATTTAGTGCTGCCTACGCTATTGATGAAAATCATTGGAATGGCAACGTTAGTTTACAGTTGAAATTGAAGGACATAAAAGAATGATAAATCCTGCAAGGTTTCAAAAACCTTGTAGGTATAAAATATAATTGATTATCTTTCCGTTGATTGTGTATGAAACAACCAATCCTATTTCTTTTCTTTTTTTGTGGCTTTATTTCAACAAGCCAAAACTTAGTGCTCAACCCTAGTTTTGAGGATCATAGAACAAAACATTGCATTTCAATTTTAGGAGGTTTTAATATTCATATTACATATTGGTCTATACCAAATTATGGATCAACAGATTTTTTTGACACCTGCGAAGAGACTATGGGAGGCAGAAACTATAATGGGTTTCAAGATGCTAAAGCAGGAACAACTTATGCTGGCATGTATTTGTTTACTGACAAAAACTACAGAGAATATGTTCAAGGAGAACTTTCTAAAACATTAATAAAAGAAAAGAAATACAGAATGACTTTTTATTTGAGTTTAGCAGATAAATCGTCTTATGCTTTAAAGGATATTCAAGTTTTAATTACGGAAAAAAAATTAAAACCTTGTGATCATTCTAATGCTTGTGATAAGGCTATTAAACCATCTAAAGCGACTGAAGGAAAGTTTAAAATGTATTCAAATCCTGATAATATTTATTTTTCTAATAAAGAGTCTTGGATAGCATATACTTTCGAATTTACAGCCGAAGGTTATGAGAACTACTTTTCTATTGGTAATTTTTATAGAAATGCTAAAACAAAAAAAGAAGATGTATTATCTAATAGTCCTTTTTTGTTTTCCTATTACTATATCGATGACGTTTCAATTGAACCCTTAGAAAAGGAAGAAAAGAACATCAAAAAAGAAACCATCAAAACGGTTGAAAAACCCACCATTAAAACTAATGAGATTTACACCTTCAAAAATGTACTATTCGATTTTGATAAATCAGATTTATTAGACATTTCAATAAAAGAATTGAATCAACTTTACAAGCATTTAGAAGCTAATCCTACATTAAAAGTTGAAATCTATGGTCACACAGATACTATTGGATTAGAAGCCAGAAACCAAGAATTATCAGAACAACGTGCCAAAGCAGTTTTAGATTATTTAATTGAAAAAGGATTAGATGTCACACGCATTACATCCTTTGGTTTTGGAAGCACACAACCTATTTCAACTAATAACACAGAAGAAGGACACCAATTAAATAGACGTGTTGCTTTTAAGTTGATACAAAAGTAAAATAAGACCTTTGCTTATTATACATTTGTATTGAATCAATTGCGGACCTGCTAGGTTTTTAAAACCTGCTAGGTCTAGTAACTTTAAACCAAATTGGCGAAAAACGATCCATACGCAGCATTAAGAATCAAAGAATTCAACATCTTTTTATTGGTTCGGTTTGCTTTGGTTTTTGGTTGGTCTATGCAATTTATTGTCATCGAATGGCAAGTGTATTCTTTAACTAAAGATCCATTGTATTTAGGTTTAGTTGGTTTAATGGAAATAATTCCTGCTTTTACAATGGCACTTTTTGCTGGGCATATTGTAGATCAAAAAGAGAAACGCAATCTTTTTGCACTTTGTATTGCGGCATTTTCCTTAATTAGTTTAGGTCTGTTTTTCTTAACATGGGACAGAATAGTTGGAGATTGGGAAACACAAACCATCTTAATTTTTATTTATATTTTAGTCTTTTTTGGTGGCTTCTTACGGTCGTTTTTTGGTCCCACGATATTTTCATTAATTGCTTTAATTGTTCCAAAGAAAATTTATCCGAATGCAGCAACTTGGAGCAGTAGCACTTGGAAAGCCGCTACAGTTTCTGGAGCTTTATTCGCCGGTTTTTCTATTGATTGGATTGGTGTACACACCACACTTTGTATCGTTTTTGCTTTAGTAACACTGGCATTAGGCGTTACCTTTTTTATTAAGAAGAAACCGATTTTAAACCCAAATATTGGAGAGTCTGTAAAAGAAAGCTTGAAAGTTGGACTGCGATTTGTGTTTAGTAATAAAGCTATTTTAGGTGCTTTATCTTTAGATATGATTGCGGTTTTATTTGGAGGAGCTGTAGCCTTATTATCTGTTTTTGCTCAAGATATTTTACACGTTGGCTCTAAAGGTTTTGGCATATTAAATGCCTCTGTTTCTATCGGAAGCATACTAACTATGTTCATTACCACGTATTTGCCTGTTAACAAGAACGCAGGTAAAAAACTACTGATTTCCATTTTTGGGTTCGGCATATGCATTATCATTTTTGGGTTTTCAGAATTGTTTTGGCTGAGTGTTTTAGCCTTGTTCTTTTCTGGTGTTACAGATGGAGTGTCGATGGTTATAAGACAAACCATTTTGCAAATAAAAACTCCAGATCATATGCGTGGTCGTGTAGCATCTGTTAATTCTATGTTTGTAGGTTCTTCAAACGAACTTGGTGCTTTTGAAAGCGGTATAGCAGCTAAAATTTTAGGCCCTTCTGTTGCCGTTATTTTTGGTGGAGTTATGACACTAATAACCGTTGCGGGAATAGGAATTAAAAATAAAACGCTACGAGAATTAGACCTTACCGTGGATATTGAAGAATTTGAAAAAGAGGACGTGTAAAATGACCACTAAGCCTTTTCGTTTTTGTTACTTTTGCCATTAATATCTTTAAAAATTTCAATTAGCATGATTCTAAAACTGCTTAAAATAGCTTTAGAAAAAGACATCGTCATCTCTTCGATTAAAGTCGCTATAGTGGTTGGCTGTATTTTAAATATTATCAACCAAGGAGACCTTTTATATCATTTAAATTTTGAAAAGGTTAATTGGCTAAAGCTTGGCTTATGCTTTGTGGTGCCATATTCTGTATCGACCTATGCTTCCGTTAAAGTAAAAACAGGACAAAATTAATAGGTTTTCAGCTCAAAATTTTCACCGTCAAAAACTCCATAGGTATAATACTGAATCCAGTCCCCTAAATTAATGTACTTAGACGTTTCATTTAAGTCAATTTCTAAAGGCAAATGTCTATGACCAAACACAAAATAGTCTCGGTGTTTATCTTCAAGCTTACGTTTGCAATACACGGCTAACCATTCATTATCTTCTCCTAAAAACTTCGCATCATCATCGCCAGAAATCATTTTGTTTTTTACAGACATATACTGTCCTATTCTAATTCCAATATCAGGATGCATCCATTTGAATAGCCATTGAAAGAAAGAACTCGTAAACACTTTTTTCATGCGTTTATAGCCTTTATCTCCAGGTCCTAAACCATCACCATGACCAATAAAAATGGTTTGGTCGCTGAGCGTAGTCGAAGCGCCATAACTAAACGTAAATTCTTCAGGTTTATGATATACAGGAATACCTAATTCTTCTTCAAAATAGCCATTCATCCATAAATCGTGGTTACCCACAAAATAATGAATCGGAATTCCGGAATCACTAATTTCTGCTAGTTTACCTAAAGTTCTTGTGAAGCCTTTTGGAACAACAGTTTTATACTCGAACCAAAAATCGAAAAGATCTCCCATTAAAAAAATAGCAGCAGCATCATGCTTAATCTCATCTAACCAAGCTACGAATTTTTTTTCTCGAGGACGAGAGGCTTCACTTGTAGGTGCTCCTAAATGATTATCTGATGCAAAATAGATTTTTTTTCCGTTGGCAATATGTATGTGATTGGATTTATTCATTATCACTAGCAAACCATTCTGCGAAAGAAGACGCTGTTTCAGAAAGTCTTAATGAATGTAATTTGATGTTATCAGGTAAACGCTGTTTTATTTTTTCCGCAAAATCAATGACCATCATTTCACTTGTTGGCTGGTAATCTACTAATAAAACGTTGTGATCTCTATCTTGTAATTCTTTGGCTAAATCAACGTGTGGTGTGTTCTTATTAAAAACCGTAGCATGATCGAAAACATCTACAATATCCTCTTTTACAATTTTCTTTAAATCACCGAAATCGATCACCATTCCGAATTTCACGTTAGAAGCATCCGAAATTGGAGTTCCAATTACAGTTACATAAAGTCGGTAACTATGGCCATGTACATTTTTACACTTACCATCGTAACCATAAAGTGCGTGACCTGTTTCAAAAGAAAACTGTTTTGTAATGCGAATTTTGCTCATGCGATTCTAAATTATAGTGCAAAGATATTATAAATGTAAAAGGAATCGGTTTTTAGTCTACATTTGACTACTTTTTTTAGAAACTATGAAAACTAATTCTTGGCTTAGCCTAACGTGAGCAGTCTTTTTGAAGCTATTCCGTTTGTTGAAAATGCGCTTTATGAGCGTGTTATTTCAGACATCTCATCGCAAAAATATAGTATTGTTGATGATTTTTTTTCAGAAGATGAAGTAATTGCTTTACGGCATTCGTTGCTTCTAAAGTATGAAGAAGATGCGTTTAAAAAATCGGCTATTGGGAATAAAACTAACGAGCTCGTTAAAAAAGCTGTACGTGGTGATATTATTCTTTGGATAGATGAAAACGTCATCAATTTTGCCGAACAATTATTCTTCAATAAAATTAATGATTTAAAAGATTACTTAAATCGCACTTGTTTTTTAGGTATTAATCAGAAGGAATTCCATTATGCCATTTACCCTAAGGACACCTATTACAAACGTCATTTAGACACGTTTCAGAATGATGATAGACGTAAATTATCTTTTGTGTGTTACTTAAATAGTGAAGATTGGAAACCTGAAAACGGTGGTGAATTGGTCCTTTATTTAGACGGTGAAGACAAGATTATTTATCCATTTCCTGGCAAAGTAGTTATTTTTGAAAGCCAAGAATTAGAGCACGAAGTAAAACCTGTAAATACACAAAGATTGAGTATTACAGGTTGGCTAAAAACTCGTTAAATACTTTTAGCGTCTTTTCTTTTTATTATAGAAATAGACAATAATAAGCACTATTCCTAAAATTAAGAATAGGCCATTTCCACTAAAAAAACCAAGTATATCCATGTTATTCGTCTTTATATCTGTTTTTGTTATACCTATAAACTATATAAGCAAGTCCGACCAAAATTAAAAAAGGCAAGAGCGAGCCTATAAAAACACCGACGCCATAACCACTATCTGGCGCACCTTTTAGTTTTTCGTCAATATTAACCTCTTGAAGAATTGCTATAATTAGGTTCATTTACTTAAAATAATTTATGATTCAAATTTAGTTGTTTTGGGCAAGCGTTATAAATGTTTTTCGAAATTTTATAATTAATGGTAAACCGCGAGCAATCATCCAAAATGTAAATGCTATAAAAATGCCGTAAAGTTTATAGTCTAAAGCATCCGTCCAAAAAATAATAGGTACAAAAACAACCAGCGTAGAAAAAACCAACACATTTCTGAGGTATTTCATTTTACCAAGTCCTTTAAAAACACCATCGAAAATAAAGGCTAAGGCACATAGAGGTTGCATGGCCAAAACAATCCAAAACACGTTGTAGAATTCAGTCAATACTGCTTCGTCATTGCTAAATAGATTGCCTAAAGGATAATAGAATACAGCACCAATGATGCCAATAAAAAGTCCAACTACAATGCCATATTTAATCAGTTTATTACTTAATTCTAAAAGGCTTTTATAATCTTTTGCACCCAACAATTTTCCTGATAAAATATTACCAGCACTTGCATAACCATCAATAAGAAAAGCTCCTAAAAACCAAAGATTTATAGCAATAGTATAGGCTGCGATATAACTCTCACCATATTTTGTAGCGAAACTCGTTCCAAAATACAAGGCAATATTTAGCGCGATAGTTCTAATGAATAAATTAAGAATCATTAGCGTAAAACGTTTCATTTCAGGATTAAAAGGCAACTTTGCGATTAAAGGAATATCTGTTTTTTTGAGTAAATAATATGCTGAAAGTAACGCCATAATCAATTGAGCAAGAACACTAGCATAAGCCGCACCTTTGATATGCATGGCAGGTATAACCCCTTCAATACCATAAACAAAAGCAAAATCTAAAATAATATTCGCCAATGCACCAGAAATAGCAATTAACATTGGGAAATAGGTGTTTTGAAGCCCTCTAAAAGTTCCAAAAACAGCGATGGTAAACAAGGTAAAGGGAAATCCAAAAACCCGAATTTGATAATAGTCTACACTATAATTTAGAATGTCGCCCGAGGCATTGTAAAGTTTAAAAATATGAGAAGCCAATGGGTATGTAATGGCTATAATTAAAAGACTGAGTGTTGTAATTACAAAGATAGCTTGAGCAGGTAAATTCTTCACGGCTTCCACATTTCCGGCACCTAAGTATTGTGAAATAATTGAAGAAATAGCACTTCGAGTTTGGCCTAAGACCCAAATTAACATGGATAAAAATGTCGTTACAATACCAACTGCTGCCAAAGATGTTGTAGCATTCTGTTCCATATTACCAATAATGGCTGCATCAGTTAAAGATAAAATAGGCTCAGACACTCCCGCAATTAAAGCAGGAATCGCCAATTTGTTAATTTGTTTTAAAGTTATAGATGTGCTCACAATACTAGTTCGTAACAATGAAAAGGAAATTCACTTTGCTTTGGAAAGTAAATATCTCCTAATCGTTTATAACCGCGAAGTTCGTAAAACTTTTGGTTTCTTTTGTTCTGCGAAAAGGTATCTAATCGAATAGAGCTATAGCGGTTGTCAATAGCAAATTGCTCTGCAAACGACATCAGTTGCTGCGCATAACCCTTGCCTTGAAGTTCTGGATGAACTGCCAATCGATGAATATAAATATTGTTTTCATTTTTAGTCAACCACTCAATAGGTATATATTCCGAATCCATAAGTGTAGAAATTACAATGCAACCTTTAACAACCTTATCTAACTCTAAAACATAAAGCTCGTTACGCTTTATATCATTTTGAAAAGCAGACAAATTTGGATATTCGTCGTTCCATTGAAAAACACCGTTAGAAATCATGGATTTAGCACAAGATTTTGTGATTTCTAAAATTGTTTGAATATCTTTTTCTTCTGCTAAACGAATCATTTTATTGTTTACTTTTACTAATCTATTATTAATAATTATTTGGGGATGTAGCTCAGTTGGCTAGAGTGCTTGACTGGCAGTCAAGAGGTCGTCGGTTCGAGCCCGATCTTCTCCACAGAAAGCATGCGTTAGGCATGCTTTTTTTATTTCACAAAGTCAATAATACTGTTTATTACTGTGTTTAACTCGCCTGAAGGATTATTTTCGTTCCAAGGATGTTTGGTATTAAACACATGATCCGCTCCTGTAATAATTTCTAACTTGCTATTTCTGCTCCATTCGTAAATACTGTAGGCTTCATTTATATTTACAGCTGTATCGTTATCACCATGAATAATGAGAATTGGAATGTCTATTTGTTTGGTGGCAGATTCAATATTCAGGCTTTTTTCATGCGCTTTAAAATCTTCAAAAAATTGATAATAATGAGGCATTTGCTGTTTCGTTCTACCGTTTACAACATACTTAACACCATCTTCTTTCCATTTTTGAATCACTTCTTCTGTACCAAATCTATTTTCAAAATTACTAACACTTGCTAATGTAATAAGCTTGGTGACTCGTTGATCTTCCGAAGCTTTTAATATCGCAATACCTCCACCACGACTGTGCCCTATTAGACAAATAGCATTAGTGTTTATCTTTAAATTAGATTCGAAACGATTTTGAGACCAAGTCATAACAGCCTCTAAATCATCTAATTCTTTAGTGTAATTGTTATTTCCAAAAGCTTCCAAATCAGGAAAATCAATAGGATTTTCCATAGTACCTCCATTATGAGAAAAGTTGAATTTAATAAAGCAAAATCCGGCTTTAGCAAAAGCTTCTGCCATTAGGTTCCATGCTCCCCAATCTTTAAACCCTTTATAACCATGGCAGAATATGATGATAGGTTGATTTGTTTTATCTTCAGAATAAAAGGCATCAATTAAGATCGGTTTTTTACCGTCTCTTTCTAAAATTATGTTTTTATCAATTATCATTAGTCGAGTTCCTTTTCAGTAAAATTAAGCTTTGGATTACAGATTTCTAAAATCAGTTTTTTGAGTTCTATTTCAAAATTATCTAAGGTTTCATTCGTAATTAATTGGTCTTTTGATCTGGCATGAGACGACGCTTTTTTACCGAACTTCAATAAGCCTTCACTTAAGTTTTTAAACGAAATAATTCCAGCTTCAATAGGTAATTGTATCAAGTTTTGTTGTCGCATCATATAGGCATAACACAAAATTTGAAACGATTTACTATACTTATCGTAATCTGAAGTCAAGTCTTCCCAATTAACAATTTCAACTTTATTTTGTTCCACCTTACCAGATTTATAATCTACAACTCTAGTCATGCCATTAAAGCTATCAATTCTATCCACTTTCCCTTTTAACTTAATAGGAAAATCTAAACCTTCAATTTTAATATTGATAGCTTCATCAGCTTCAATAGAAAGAATTTTAATCTCATTGCCTTGTTTAATACTCTCTAGTTCTAAGTTTAAGAAATTTGAAATGTAACGTTGGGCAATTTCAAAAATGATAAGATTTTTACCTTGAGAAAAACCACCTTTGTTGTAGAGTTCTTCAAAATGCTTGGTGACCATTTGTTTAGTGCGACTTTTGAAATCTTTAAGATGTTCTACAGTTAAAATAGAGCCTTCTAGTGGCTTGTAAAAATCCTCTAAGGAATTATGAATAACAGAGCCTAAAGTATTCGCTGCGATGTTTTCCTCAACCTCATCAAATTCTTTAATTCCTAAAATTTTATCGTAATAAAAATCCATAGGATTTCTAATATAGCTTGTTAATGACGACGGGGAGTAGCCTTTACCAGATAATACTTTTATTTGTTCAATTACTGAAGGCGTTTTTATTATTTCGATTAATTTCTGTTCTATAATCGGAACATCTGGTGATATAATTGTGTTCTTTATATCATGAATGCCTTCCACTTCTAACTGTGTTAAAAATCTACTTTTTTCACCGCCTTTTAAAGCATCAATTTCTGTGTTGTATAAAATGTATACGTTTTTAGCACGTTGTAAAAGTCGGTAAAAGTGATAGGTGTAAACCGCATCCTTTTCTTTAAAGGTTGGTAGTTTATTTTCAATTTTTACATCGAAAGGGATAAAGGAATTATTTGTTTTTCCGGAAGGAAGAATACCTTCATTTACAGAACTTATAATCACTGTTTCAAAATCTAAAACACGAGATTCTAACATCCCCATAATTTGAAGTCCTTCTAATGGTTCTCCTTTAAAATCTAAAGTTTCTGAGCTTAGCAGTTCTTTGTAAATAGATTGTAGTGCTACAATTGATTTAAGGTGCTTGTAGGTCGTATCTAACTCGGACAGTTGATTAAATAAGGTATTAAAGCGATATAAATATTCTAATTCTAAACTGTGATTTTGTTTCTCGCTATCGAAATTGGCTTTCATTTTTAAAATCAATTGAGAACAATATTTTAAAGCTGTTTCCGGATTATCGTTCCATGATTGAAAGAGTAATTCTATAAGTTCTTTATGCGAACTTGTAAGTTCCTTAAGCTCGTGCACAGTAATATAAACCGTGTTATTTTTTTGAATATTTGCTACTATAGCACTTGAAGCGTTTATGGGTGTAGTTTCAAACAATGGATAAACGGAAGGATGCGACAGTAAGCCAATAACATCTTTATAATAAAATTGTTTCGGATTGTGTTTATGAACGGTAAATAATTGCTCAAAAAACGACGCCAAAGGCACAAATTGTAATGGCAAACCCATGGTAACATTGAGTTTAGTTATATTCTTAGGTATTGAATTTAATACCGGAAGTAATAGTTGTTCTTCACCTAAAACGACAGCAATATTGGATAAATTAGTCTCCTTTTCTGTTAATTCCTCTAACAGCTGACCAATATATTTAGCTTGGCCAACCAATTTAGGAATCCCAATCGCTTGGATATTCTTTGGCTCGTTATAATGATTACTGACCCAATTAAAAGGTTGCGTTTCAAAGTAATTCCATTGCTTTCTATGCTGTCTCGTAAATAAACCAGCATCATGTATTGCATCATCAATAAATGCTTTATCAATATCCCAATAAATATGAGCCAAGTCGTTTTTCAGTAAACCCTGAATAATTTGAGACTCAGCGGTATTTAAAGCATTAAAACCTAAAAACACATGGATTTTTCCTTTGCAATTGTCCATGTAAGATTCTAAATTATCTACAGCTTCCCGATAAATTAAACCTTGATACCCTTGTTTTGATTGCAATAGATTATCCGTAAAGGCCGTGTAATAATTTTTAAGCTGTTTCCAAAACTTTAAATGATTTTTAACCAGATCGGTTTGATCAGGATCTAAAGACCAATGATGAAGCTCTTTGATAGCGTTTAAGTAATCAAAAATGTGTTCTTGAGGTATAAGATAACGATCAATCTCGTTGAAGTCTTGTAATAAGATTTGAGCCCATTTAGAAAAAGACTCAAAAGACTCTTGTTCCTCTTCATTAGTTAACGCTTTATACGTTTCGTAAAGTCTAAATAGTAAATCTGTATTCGGCAGGTTTTGTAAACCAGATAACTCTTCTACAAATTCTTCACTACTGAGTATTTGAGGAGCAAATATAGGCTGATCTATTAATGTAGAAAGGTGGTGCTTCAGAAAAACACCAGCACGTTTACTTGGCAGAATAAAATATAAATCTTCTAATTTTAGGTGTTTCTTTTGAAGATCTACGAGAACCGATTTTATAAAACTTATCATTCTATAAAAATAGAAAACGCCCCGAATATCGGGGCGTTTTTTTAATATATTTTAGATGTGATTAGTTTTTCAACTTCACCTCTACACGTCTGTTTTCTTTTTTACCAGCACTTGTACTGTTACTAGCGATAGGATTAGACTCACCGAAACCAGCAGCAGTTAATCTATCAGCACTAATACCATTAGCAATTAAGTAATCTCTAACTGCACTTGCTCTTCTTTCAGATAAAGCTTGGTTCATTGATTTAGAACCATCAGAATCAGTATGACCTTCTAAAGAGAAGTTAGCTTGTGGGTATTCTTTAAAGATAGCTACCATTGACTGTAATACTTGATCAGTTTGCTTCTGGAAAGTTGCCTTACCTGAATTAAATAAAATAGATCTTGCGTATTCATTTAAAGTTTCCATTACTGGAGCAGTTGGCTTAACTTCTGGACAACCATTGTTTGCAACAGTTCCAGCTTCGTTAGGACACTTATCATCTTTATCTAATACACCGTCACCATCAGTATCTGGCCAAGGACATCCACTGTTTGCAGCAGGACCTGCTTCGTTTGGACAATTATCATCAGCATCAGCAACACCGTCACCATCAGCATCTGGACAACCACCTAAAGTTTTTAAACCAGCAACATCTGGACACTTATCATCTTTATCCATTACACCATCACCATCAGAATCAGGACAACCATTAAATTCAGCTAAACCTGCAACATTAGGACAATCGTCTTTTGAATCTTGAATACCATCGTTATCAGAATCTGGACAACCATTGAAGATCTCTAAACCAGCTTCTTCAGGACAAGCATCATCTTGATCATATATACCATCACCATCTGTATCAGTACCACCAAACTTAAACGTAAGACCAACTGAATGTTGGAAATGTGTTGGTAAATAATCTTCGAAAGAATGCTTGTAAGTAGACTGAACATCTATACCAAGACTTTCAGATAACCAAAACTTGATTCCTAAAGTTCCGTTTAAAGTTCCAGCTCCAATTTCATCAACCCAAGTGTAACCACCACCAACACCTAAGTAAGGGTCAATTGTGTTAGAGTTAATAATATCCATAAAGCTATAAGAAACTCTACCATCAACACCATAATATGTTAAATCATCAACGTCATTAGTTGATTCTTCACCTGTAATAGGATCAGAATTAGAACCAAATTTTTCAATTCTGTTTATAGATCCTTTTGCTGTGAAAGTAAAACCATCACTAAGGTATCTAGAAACAGATACTGTAGAAAGTGAAGGTAGGAAATTCCAGTGATCAGATGCATTAAAGTATTCGTCAAAATAGTCTCCTTGTGGTGCGTCTTCTCCTACTGGGTAAAAGTCAACTGCGTTGGCTCCAAATGTAATGGCCCATGGATTGTTCTTGTCTTGTGCATTAGAAGTGCTAAAACTTGCGATAAGCACTGCGACAAAAAATAATCTGCTAAGATTTTTCATATTCTAATTAATTTAAATTTTAAGTGTTAATTGTTGGCAAAAATAAGTTGTTAAACTGTATTAACAAAGACAAATATATAAAAATATTGCAAAACCGCCCTAAAATAAGGCGATTGGGTTAAAATTATAATGGTTTCAGATAACATTTAGCTCTTTTCCTACTTTTACAAAGGCCTCTATGGCCTTATCCAGCTGGCTTTTGTCGTGAGCAGCAGAGAGTTGCACTCTAATTCTAGCCTTGTCTTTTGGAACTACAGGAAAAAAGAAACCTATAACATAAATCCCCTCCTCAAGTAGCTTATTAGCCATAGTTTGAGACAGTTTGGCATCGTATAACATGACCGGAACTATAGCTGAATCTCCATCGACAATATCGAAGCCTGCGTCTTTCATTCCTTTCTTAAAATATTTGGTATTCCAATCTACTTTATCTCTTAATGTTGTATCGTTTTTAAGCATGTCAAAAACCTTTATAGAAGCTCCAACAATTGCAGGAGCCAAAGAGTTTGAAAACAAATAAGGTCTAGAGCGTTGACGTAAAAGCTCAACAATCTCTTTTTTGGCTGTAGTGTAACCTCCCATTGCACCACCTAGTGCTTTTCCTAAAGTTCCGGTAATGATATCGATTCTACCTAAAACTCCTTTTTCCTCAAGAGTTCCTATTCCTGTTTCACCGATAAATCCTGTAGCGTGACATTCGTCAATCATCACCATAGCATCATACTTATCCGCTAAATCACAGATTTTATCTAAAGGTGCTACTAAACCATCCATAGAAAACACACCATCGGTTACAATAATTTTGAAACGCGCTCCATTAGCATTTGCTTCAATTAACTGTGTTTCTAAATCTGCCATATCATTATTTTGGTAACGATATCTTGCCGCTTTACATAATCTGACTCCATCAATAATTGATGCATGATTTAACGAATCTGAAATTATAGCATCTTCTTTTGTTAATAAAGGTTCAAAAACACCTCCATTAGCATCAAATGCAGCTGCATATAATATGGTATCTTCTGTACCATAGAAGTCCGCAATTTTTTGCTCTAACTCTTTGTGAATATCTTGTGTTCCACATATAAATCGAACTGAAGACATACCAAAACCATGGGTATCCATTGTATCTTTAGCTGCTTGTACAACATCTGGGTGTGAGGATAAGCCTAAATAATTATTCGCACAAAAGTTTAAAACTTTCTGTCCTGTAGTAAGCGTTATTTCTGCTCCTTGTGGAGAGGTAATAATACGTTCTTCTTTAAAAAGACCAGCGTCTTTTATTGATTCTATTTCTTGTTGTAAATGATTTTTTATATCTCCGTACATTGCGTTTGGTTTTGAATATGAAACAAAGATACTATGAAAAATTAGACTTCAAGAACTTCAATTGTATCATTTATATAAACCACCAACTTATGCGTTACCTTTAAATTCATTTGGTTCAAAACAGCTTCGTAATCACTTAATTGTGCTGCATGAAATCTTTTAGCATCACCCGTTTTATAATCAATAATTATAGCTTCGTTGTTAGCGTTTATATTTAATCGGTCTGGCCGTAGTAGTTGACCAGTACTCGTAATAATATCGCGTTCATTATAAACCTTAAAATTATCTTGATAATACGTCTTTAACATGGGATGTTCTATAACATTTCTAACTAAAGTCATTAACTCTTCTTTGTTTTCGGTTGTTACATCTCCCGAAATCAATAAATCATTAAAAGCGAAATCAACATCATCATCCGTTATAATTTTAGATAATATTAAATGTACTAAATTTCCGCGTTCTATAGCCGCTTCTTGTTGTGTGTCCCAAAGTAAACCTGATTTGGTGACAATATTTAAATTGTGAGCCTCTTTGGCTACAGAAATAAATTTTAAAGGATTAGCAGTAATTTCCTTTTCGGAACTATTGTCGTTCGGTTTTAAAGTTCCAAAACTATAATTGAGTTGATTGTCGGTCCACTTATTTTGATGTTGTAAAAAATTAATAAACATACCAGCATAGGTATTCTTTTTCACCTCACCTTTTGTCGTAATATCTTTTTTCGAAATAATATATAATTGCTCCACAGCTCTAGTCAACACAACATACAATAAATTGATATTATCTAATTCTAATTGCGATTGATGTGTGTTATAAATAAGTGATCCTGTCTCTTCAAAATGCTCTACCTCTTTATTATAATTAAGAAGCAAGGTATTGAACCCACTATAATTTTCAGCCTGTACAGGAAACCAAACTTTGGGTTCTATCTCTCTATAGATATCGAGATCCGCATACGGAAATATGACCACAGGAAACTCTAGTCCTTTAGATTTATGAATGGTCATAATCTGAACCGCATTCATATTTTCTGGAGTGACAACACTTAATTTATCTGCTTTATTTTCAAAATAGTTAACAAATGCAGCGACATCCGAATTTTGTTTTTGAGTAAACTCTAAAACAACATCTAAATAAAACTGAAGATAGGCGTCTGAACTTTCATTAAGATGGAATAATCGTACAACATGTTCTACCAATTCATAAAGCGGTAATTGTAAACATTGATTAATGTCTATATATAAATCTAACGCTTTTAAACCCACAAACATCTCGTTTAAGTCATCCGTGAGGTAAGTGATAAAAAACTGATGTTTATCTTTAATCTGAAGTTGCTCCGCTAAATAGGAAAGCACCTCCACCTTAAGACTGTCGTTATTGGGTTGAGTCAGTAACTTTAAAAATGAATTGATAAAATTAACCTTATCAGAATTTTTTAAAAGTAGGGTTTCTGATGAAGTGATTTTAATACCATTTTCATTTAAATAATTAGCTATCGCAACTCCTTCTTTTCGTTTTCTCACCAATACACAAATATCATCTAACGGAAAGCTGTTATCTTGACATTGTTTTATGGTTTGTAAAACTTGACTTGCGTACATTTCGTGAATGTCATCCTCTTTTTCAACATTTAAGAAATTCAGATTCACATAGCCTTCAGATTTATTATGAGTTTTTTGACTGGCTAACTTATAAAGTTCCGCATAAGCGACTTCACTAAAAGTACTCGCACTAAGAAATTCAAAAAATGAATTATTAAATTCAATAACCGCTTTTGCACTTCTATAATTGGTATCTAAAGCTAAAACTTCGGCTTCAAGCTGAAATGGATTATCAATTTTATTATACAGTTTTATAAACTGTTCGGCTTCACCACCTCTCCATCTATAAATCGCTTGCTTAGCGTCACCAACGAGCATCGCAGAACCATTAGCGGTTGATAGTGCATTTTCTAACAAAGGCACTAAATTATCCCATTGCATTTTTGAGGTATCCTGAAACTCATCTATAAAATAATGCTTAAATTTTTCACCTAAACGTTCATATATAAATGGTGTAGGTTGATTTTTAATTTCTTTACTTATAATAGTATTAAATTCTGAAATCAACATTTTGTTTTGATCAGCCTTTAAGGCATCTAACTCATTTTTTATAGCGTTTAATACGGACAGCGGAGTGATATTTCTATAAAATCCTTTTTTAAGTTTTAACTCGAAAATTGCTTTTTTAGTAGCAACGAAAGCCGCTGATAAGTGAGATTGAATACTTTCTATGGTTGAAGCAACCGTTTCCGAAACACGTTTTGGATACAGGGTATTACCCTCAATTAAGTCGTTTTGCCATGCCGATTCAAAGTTAATACTGAAGCGTTTGTTTTTTAAATTTTCAAAATGCTTGGGCAATGAACTTCTATTAAAATCATTAAATTGTAATCCCGATTCCTCAATTAAGGTTAACGCTGTTACAGCGGTATTTATAATGGTTTCTTCTTGCTGTTGAATTTCCTGAGATAATTGTTGCTTTAAGTTTTTAAAATCTTCAAGTGTCTTCTTCTTTAAGGTTTGAATGGCAAACACGTCATTCTCATTTACTAGTAATTTTGAAATTTTATTAAAGTCATAACTAATATCCCAACTTTTATCATCATCGGCTTTTTCAATCGCAAAATCCACTAAGACTTTCGTTAAAGTTTTATCACTTCCCGCTTTAGCGATAAGGCTATCCACCGCTTCATTGAGAAGTCTTTCTTGGTCGAGCTCCACTTCAAAATTTATAGGCAGTTTTAAATCGTGCGCAAAAGTTCTAATCACTCGATGCGTAAAGCCATCGATGGTAGAAATATCAAAAGCACCATAATTATGAATTATATGTTTTAAGATGCGATTCGATTTTGTTTGAAGCGTTTCTGGTGCTATTTTTAGTTCCTCGCAGATAGCCACAAACATGGGGTGGGGATTTACTAAGCTGTTTTCCGAAGAAAATGATTTTAGCATATCTACAATACGCTCTTTCATTTCACCAACGGCTTTATTGGTAAATGTTATGGCTAAAATAGATTTAAACTGATCGAGACTTGTAGACTGAATCAGTATTTTTAAATAGGCTTTGGCTAATGTAAATGTTTTTCCACTGCCTGCAGAAGCGTTATATATTTTGAAGGCTGAATTTTGCAAGAGATAATTTTTATACCAAAATA
This sequence comes from Winogradskyella pacifica, assembly GCF_013403915.1. Classification (GTDB taxonomy): domain Bacteria; phylum Bacteroidota; class Bacteroidia; order Flavobacteriales; family Flavobacteriaceae; genus Winogradskyella; species Winogradskyella pacifica. The sequence goes on along the minus strand of NZ_JABFDI010000005.1, from coordinate 40,799 downwards.
GGGAATCTTAATAGTTTATTAAGAGAAAATCAGTGACAAAATTGTAAATTTGGGTTGAGAGAATTTATAAACCAATTAAAACATTAAGATTATGGCTTTCGAATTACCGAAATTAAAATATGCTTATGATGCTTTAGAACCAAATATTGATGCTCGCACAATGGAGATTCATCATACTAAACATCATCAAGGCTACACATCTAAATTAAATGCTGCTATTGAAGGAACTGATTTAGAAGGAAAAACTATAGAAAACATTCTTATTAACCTAGATATGGATAACAAAGCCGTTAGAAATAATGGTGGTGGATTTTACAACCATTCTTTGTTTTGGGATGTTATGAATCCTGAAGGAAAAGGCCGCTTATCTGGTGAGTTAAAAGATGCTATTGAAGCAAAATTTGGTTCTTTTGAGGCCTTTAAAGATGCATTTTCTAAAGCAGCTGCAACACAATTTGGTTCTGGTTGGGCATGGTTATGTGTACATGAAGGAGGAAAAGTTGAAGTGTGTTCTACACCAAACCAAGATAACCCATTAATGCCAGGTGTTAAATGTGAAGGTACACCAATTTTAGGATTAGATGTTTGGGAACATGCATACTACTTAAACTACCAAAACAGAAGACCAGATTATATTGACGCATTTTTTAATGTGATTAACTGGAATGAAGTAGAAAAGCGTTATGCTGAATCTAAGTAAGCAAAACTTAGATTATATCTATTAAAGAATCCGAGTCTTAAAAAAAGATTCGGATTTTTTGTTTCAATAACCCAATTCTTGCTTTAGGTTATCGTCAAAATTTCAAAACCTACTAAATTGCATAAGCGCCAAAATGGCCATGATGCGTTAAACTCACATGTATATTTACGGAATTACACAGTACTGTAGGGATATTAAATTCTGATTTTTGAAATTTTAAATCCTCTTTTGAAAGCTGATATAATTCTGAAAGCGTAATTAATAGTGCATTTCTTAAAACAGCACTCTGATTTTTGTAGGTTTTATCTTTAAATTCTATGACTTCGGAAGTCATGCGGTCATCAAGAAGTCTGGCTTCAGATAAAATGTATTTTGAAGTGATGCTAGTCTTAATTTGACATTCGAAATTTTTATACTTTACATTACCGTTTTCAAATTCAAATTTACACTCAAAACTTTTCGGACTATAAAATTGGCTTGGGTTTACTTGCACATATAATTTATATGCAGCTTCTTTCATGCTCCATAATCTCCAAACCACATGAAATGGATTCGTACAGTTCTTAATTAATTGCTGTTCTGTCTCTGTAAAAATTTTTTCTAAATAACGCGGTCGTTGCCAATGAGAAGTAAATTTCGCTTCCTCTAAATCCACGATATCATTGCCAACCATTAGGCCTTTAATTTTGTGTTTATAATTAGCATAGCAGCTTTAACATCTAACATTTTTTCCATGTCCTCATTTTCTAATCTAATATTAAATTCATCTTCAATATCTAAAATGATATCCACAAGATTTGCTGAATTAACCTTTAGATCATTAATAAAGTCTGTGTCTTCAGAAAGCGTTTTAAAAGCTACCTCATCTTGAATATAAGGTTCAATAATGGTTTTTAGTTTTGTAATAAGTTCGTCGTTAGTCATAATTATTTCTGTTGAACACGGGATTCTTGTCTAGTTTAATTTTAGTTTGAATATATAAAGTTACGTAAAGTGATAAAAACGTAATAACGTTGCTTTTTATAAATCTATTTAATAGTTAAATTTCTTAAAAATTACGCAAGCATTGACATCACCAAAACCAAAACTCGCCTTCGCTATAATATCAAAATTGAAATCGGTTTTTTCTGTTGGAATTTTATTTGAATCAACAAGCGCTTCAATTTCTGAATGTAAATCTTCACAATTAATATTTGGTGCTACAAACTGATTCTTCAGCTGTATAATACTTGCAACACATTCAATAGAGCCTGAAGCTGCTAAACAATGCCCAATCATGGATTTTGTAGAGTTTATATATGGAAAATCAGTTCCCTTTCTACCCAAAGCTTTAGACCAGTTTTCAATTTCTAAACTGTCTTTTGAGGTCGCTGTTAAATGTCCATTAATCACTTCAATATCATTTGAGGTAATTCCTGAATTTTCAATTGCTTTTCTTATGCAACGTTGTACAGCTTCGGCGTTTGGTGCTGTTAGTGTACCTCCTTGTCGTTGACCACCAGAATTTACTTCACCTCCCAAAACCTCAGCATAAATTTTAGCACCACGTTTTAAAGCACTTTCTAATGATTCTAAAAGCACGGCTCCCGCACCACTTCCTGGTACAAATCCACTTGCTGTGGCGCTCATTGGTCTCGATCCTTCTTCTGGGCTTTCATTGTGTTTATAAGTCATTACACGCATAGCATCAAAGCCTCCCCAAATATAAGGACCATGATCACTACAGCTACCAACTAACATACGTTTGGTTTTTCCATTTTGAATACGTTCATAACCCATTAATAGCGCTTCGGTTCCTGTAGTGCAGGCTGAAGAATTTGTGGTTACTTGATTTCCTAAACCCAACATACCACTCAAATACGCACTTACACCACTTGCCATGGTTTGCAAAACTACCGTACTTCCTAAACGCCTTACATTACCATCGTCAACACCATAAATTGCCTCTCTAAATTTTTCAACTCCTGAGGTTGCTGCTCCAAAAATTAAACCTGTATCATAATCTAATTGACTTTCAGAATCCATATCAAAACCGGCATCTTTCCAGGCATCAATACCTGCGATGCATCCGTATAAAATCCCTGAACTATTAAATCCTCTTAATTGTAAATCTGTAAAATATTGTGATTTTTTTTCGTCCGAAATTTGAGGAACACCACCAATCTGACATGAAAATTTAAAATCTTTTAAGTTATCATGACATGTGATTCCGGACTTACCTTCTTTTAAAGATTTCGTAAAATCGGGAACTCCAACTCCATTGGGTGCTACAACTCCTAATCCTGTTATGACTACTCTTTTTTTCATCTTGTTTTAACCTTATTAAAAAGAAAGAAATTTATAATTCTGAAAGCTATCTGATTTTTGAAAACTGACAGCTCCGTATAAATTAAACTTTAATCATTCCTGATATCGTTCCTCTGCAAACCAATTCTCCCTTTTCATTTAGCATCTTCACTTTACATTTCAACTTATTAAAACGAAAGACTTCTTTTTCTGAAATTACAGTTACTTTTTCATTGGGGAAAACAGGTAAATAAAAATCCATTTGATGAGATGTTAAAGCTATTTGAGGTTTTCTAGCTTGGCTTAATTCATCTTTTAATAAATAAATACCCAAACATACCAAACCAATTTGCGCCATACATTCTGTAAGAATCACTCCTGGTGTTATGGGATGATCTTTAAAATGACCTTGGTAAAAACTTTCATCTTCTTTAAATGTGTAGTGCCCTGTTATTCCATTTTCTGAAATAGCAGCAATACCATCTACGAATAAGAATGGTGCTTGGTAAGGTAGCCGTTTTATAATGTCTTCCTTTATCATACCATTACCACTCTAACAAAATACGTTGTGCCGAAAAACCTGGCCCAAAACTTAGCATTATTCCCTTGTCTCCTTTTGGTAAATCTCGATCCATAAAACGCTCTAGAACATAGAGAACAGTTGCGCTACTCATGTTACCAAATAATCTTAAAACCTCTTTGGTGTCATCTATGTTTTTGCCTAAATCGCCAAACAAATCCTCAACCGTTTGCACTATTTTTTTTCCTCCTGGATGAAATATCAAATGATCAATATCTTCAATAGTTAAATTATTTCGTTCTAAAAACGGGTGTATAATTTTTGGAAAATGATCTGCAATGGTTTGTGGTACTGATTGATCTAAAATCATTTGTAAGCCTGTGTTTTTCAATTTAAAACCCATCATGTGGTTGGCATCATAAAAATGATACATGGCTTCGTCTTTGATTTCGGGTCCTTTTTCATGATCGTAAGACGATAGAATTACACTTGAGCAGCCATCTCCAAAAATAGCTGCACTGACTATGTTTACCATAGAAAAATCGTTAAGCTGAAAAGTTGCGGTTGGCGCTTCTACGGCAATAACAACGGCTCTCTTATTTGGATTTGCTTTTAGAAAATTCTTAGCATATATTATTCCTGAAACTCCTGCTGCGCATCCCATTTCTGTCACTGGTAAACGAACAATGTCTTGTTTCATTTTTAAGCTATTTATTAAATAAGCATCCAACGACGGAATCATAATCCCTGTGCAACTTACTGTAATAATATAGTCGATATCTGTAGGTTGTAAATTTGCTTTATCTAAGACTTTCTGTAAACTCGCTTCCGCTAATTTTATAGATTCTCTAGTATAAATATCATTTTTTTCCTCAAAAGAGGTACTTACAAAAACCTCTTCAGGATCCATAATAGAATACCGCTTATCTACAGCTGCATTTTCAAAAATCTTTAAAACTTTTCGTTTAAAACGTTCTTCTTGGCCATCTAACCATAATTCAACAAAGGGTAAAATATCTTTAGTTTCTCTGCTGTATTTTGGTAATTGTTTTGCTACTGCTGTTATTTTTACTGCCATATATTTTCTATTAAAGGCGATTTTTATTTTTCGTTTTTAAACAAATCTGCATAAATACTCAACTTCGAATAAGCCATTGATAACGAAAAGCCCATTGCCAACGAATCTCTGATTTTAGATGTAATGTATTAGAATAATTTTCCAAATCCTTTCGGCTAAACGCTCTTAAAATTGAAGTTAATCCGTCCTCAACTATCATATCGTTGGAAATTGTTAATCCTAATAATTGAAATAATCTATAAGCTATTTTACTACGCTGTAAATCGTTGACTACTATTCCTAAGTTAGCATTTTTTGAAAGACGCTTCAATAAACTTAAAATATCCTTATCCTTAAAATGATGCAAAAACAAAGTGGTTAAAGCAATATCAAACTCTAAAACTTCAAATTGATCTGAAAAAACATCAATGCTTTCAAAGCTTAATTCTGGAAAATCAGTTGACAATTCGTTAGCATAAGCAATAGCATCTGCATTAGCATCTATTCCAATTAATTTAAAATTGTACTGATGCTTTCTTCCATAATTTGCTACTAACCTTAAGATATCTCCATGACCACAACCTAAATCTATAATGGTGTAGGTTTTATCTTTAGGTTGATTTTTTAAAAGTTGTGCAATTCCATCTAAGGTTACCCGATTGCCACCCAACCATTTGTTAATCTTACCGAGTTTATTCAAAGTATCACGAAGCAATTCTCCCTTAAGAGAAAAATCGTCCATGATTTCGGTTTTGTTACTTCTTAATTTGGTATCTAAAAATAAGCTCATTTCACTTTCATAGGTTTACCGTGTGTCATTTTAATAATCATTGGCATTAAAAACGGAAACCATCGCAATACTGATAACAATTTTGGCGCCAACCAATCTTGTCTAAATAAATAAGCGATACTGTGACCTACTTTTAATCGTAATCCAAATGTTTTTCTCCAACGTTTGGTATATAGATATTCTAATCTTTGGCGTGATGCAATTTTTCCTTGAAGGTAATCAATAATCAATTCAGATGCTAATTGCGCACTTCTAATTGCCATTCCCATACCATTTCCGCATAACGGATGAATCATACCTGCTGTATCTCCACACATTATGATATGATTTTCTACAGGTTGTTTCGTTTCGAAAGAAATTTGACTTATGGTTATTGGCTTTTCAAATTGTGATATTGTAGTCTTAAAAAGTGTCTTTAATTCGGAATTTTTAAAAAGTACTTCTTCTTGAAATGTTGCAATGTCTTTGTAGGTTTTGAAAGCTTCAAAATTAGTAATGTAACACAAGTTAATATGGTTGTTTTCCACTTTTGAAACACCACAGTAACCCCCTTTAAAATTATGCAATGCGACCTTATCATCAGGGAAATCTCCTGAAACATGAATTTTAACTCCTAAATATGGTGACTTCTTTTTAATGAATTTTCTATCAAACTGAATATCTAAATTTGAGCGTTTGCCATAGGCTCCAATAACTATTCTTGCTTGAAAACTTTGATTCGTTTTTGTTTCGATTTGAAAATTGTCTGCTTCAAAATTTACATTGACTACAGAATCTTGAAACACGGAAACACCGTTTTTAATAGCTAATTGATACAGTTGAAAATCCATCTCATAGCGACTCATTCCAAAACCTCCAAGCGGTAAATTAGCTACAATCTTTTTATTGTTATGTGTGGTTAATTCGAAATTAGAAATTTGTTTTGCACCGAATTCAAAAGGATTGAAACCTAAAAATTCTAAATAAGGCAATACTTCGTTAGATACATACTCTCCGCAAACCTTATGTTTTGGATACTCATTTTTCTCAATGAGTAAGACTTCTAATTTAGATTTCGCTAAATGAATTGCACTTGTTAATCCGGCTAATCCACCACCAATAACGATAACATCAAAGTCTTTTTTCTTCATTTAAAGCTTTTAGTAAAACACAAAGTTCTTCGTTCTAATATACATATTGTTAAGTTACGTTAGAAAAGAAAACAATAAAACGAGTTTAACGTTTACTATTCAATTTTAGTAATTGTAAACACATCATCTCTAAATTGAACTGTATCACCAACAGATTTTGAAAGTAATAATTGGGCCATTGGTGTTGCTGCAGAAATGGCATAAATTTTATAATCTTTTAAACTGATTTCACCCGCACTAATAGCTATGAAATAATTGGCTTTTGATGTGAACACCACACTTCCAAATGCGACTCTTTGATGCTTAGATGCTGTATTAATGTTCTGAAGAATTTCTTTTTGTTTTTCAATTTCAGATAATTGATGACCTGCTTTTTCACGTTCTAATTGCAACATCGCTCTGCCTGTTTCATGCTTATCTCCAGCGCTACTTTTGGTTTCAGATTGTAAGGAATTTTGGATGTCTAAAATAGTGTTTTGAACCGTTAATAAACGGTCGTTAACAAACTTTAAACAGGACTTATATAATTCATCTTTTATAGTCATTTTTACTTCTTTAAGTCTAATTTTCCGTAGAACCTCATTTGTTTTACAATCCACTGTTTTCGGTTTTGAATATATACCGAGGCCGGATTTGCCCGATAATTTCTTGGATTAGGTAATACTGAAACGATTGCTGCGGCCTCATAAGCGTCTAAATTTGATGCTGATTTTTTAAACCAATACTTTGATGCTGCTTCAGCACCATAAATGCCCGGTCCCATTTCAATACTGTTTAGATATACTTCGAGAATGCGTTCTTTACTCCAAATGGTTTCAATTAAAAACGTAAAATAGGTTTCTAAGCCTTTACGTAACCAGCTGCGATCTGGCCATAAAAAAACATTCTTTGCCGTCTGCTGACTTATAGTACTTCCTCCCTTAATACGTTTACCTTTTTTGTTGTGTTCATAGGCTTTTTCAATGGCTTCGACATCAAAACCGCTATGGTCTAAAAACTTTTGATCCTCACTACAAATAGCAGCTAACTGTAAGTTTTTAGATATTTTATCTATGGACACCCAATCGTGTTTCCACATTTTAGAGGCTTCTTCACTTTCTGTATATCTAATAACCATCAAAGGTGTTACAGGAACAGGAACGTATTTAAATAGAAACACCAAACCTATAGAAAGCGCAACAAACCATAAAAGGATTTTTATTAAAAACCGAAATAATCTTTTCATAAATTAATCTAATAATTGAGCTAACTGTTTACCCATTGTACTACCGATTGCAATTCCCATTCCACCTAAACGCACTCCGCAATACGTATGGTTTGATAATTGTTTTACGATTGCTTTTTTCTGTTTACCGACTCCCATTATGCCACTCCAACGATGATCAATTTCAAAATTAGTCTGTGGTAAAATAGTGGTTTTTAAAAGTTCTTGAAGTTTATTTTGAATGATTTCTGTTTCACCGAATGTTGTGGTCGCTTCGGTTTTAAAATCTAGATTTCGACCTCCACCCAACAAGATTCTGTTGTCTATATTTCTAAAATAATAATACCCTTCGTCTAAATGGAATGTTCCTCTAATAGGTAAATTCTCAATAGGTTTAGTAATTAAAACTTGTGCTCTTGCTGGCTGAACTTCGGGGATATTGAATTGTTTAGCAAAGCCGTTTGTAGCTATAAAAAGTTTCTGGGTTGAAAGTTCAAATTGATTAGTGTTTAGTTTCACTGAATTTAAATCTTCTGAGAAGGTTTCAACAGTACAATTATTCAATATTTTTATTCCTAAAGATTGCACTTTATACAATAGAGCATTCATCATTTTACCAGTATCAATCTGACCTTCAAATGAATTAAAACAATATTTCGATTTTATGTTTTTAAAGCCGAGATTGTTTTCTTTGAAGGAAAACACTTTGGTATTAAATAGTGGCTGTAAAAATTGATTGATATATTCCTGCCTATCAATGCATGAATTAAATAAAGTGTCATCAGAATCTAAAAACAACTCATAACCTCCGAGGTTTTGATAACCGATAGCTTCATCGCCTAGAGTTTTACGAAGTAATTGCAATCCATCGATTCGTTTTTTAATTAAATCCAATACCTCAATTTCCGAATGGTGATTTAAGTCGTCAATAATTTCACTTAAACTTCCAAAGCATGCGAAACCTGCATTTTTAGTACTCGCTCCTTGTGGAAGCATTCCTTTTTCAAGAATTAAAATCTTAGCATCTGGAAATCGTTGTTTTAGTTGTAAAGCGCAATTAAGGCCTACAATGCCGCTACCAACAATTGTATAATCAATGTTAGTTAGCCAGTTTTTTATTTCCCAATATGATAAATTCATAGCATAAAAAAAGCTCCTGATTTAGGAGCTTTTAAATTAATAAATTATATTCTTAATCTACTATAATTTTCTTAGTCACTTTTTGTGCACCATCTACAATAGTTAATAAGTAAACACCCGATTGTGCATTATTAAGCTGAATTATTTCTTCAAATCTACCTGTATTTTGAAAGCTTTTCGTATAAATTGATCGGCCTCTAATATCATAAACAGCGACAGAAACGTCTTCTCCAGATTTTGGATTAAACTGAATATTAAACTCCCCGTTATTTGGATTTGGATAAATACTTAATTGATCTAATTCGTTATCATCAACACTTAGAGACTCTGAACAAAATTCTAATGACCAATTTTGCAATATCCCTGTATCGCCAGAATAGAAATCAGCGATAAGAATTCTCCAATCTCCCTGAGAATCTAAACCTTCAAATATAGATAATGGTTCAACCGGGCTATACGTATTCCCACTGCCTGTAGCGCTACAATCTATTGTAGATGCACCATCTTCAAATTCAATGAGTATATCATCGCTGCTTGAGCAATTTCCTGACCAAATAACGGCCTCCGTAACGCCATCTGGGTGTAATAACTGTACTAATAAATCACCTACAAAAGTATGATCTACATCTATATTTAATTTAAGAGACTCAATAGTAAAATTATCTGGAACGTTAAGCGTACGTTGTAATACAGGACCATTTATAGGCGTAGTTGAACCTGTTCCATCTGCGATACTTACTCCAATATTATCACCACTCGCACTGTAGGTATCACAAGTTATGGCAACTCCAATAGCTATATTTTCGTTATTGACATTAAAGAATATTCCGTTTGCTGCTTCTACCATTATTCTATTGCTAGAAGACGCTACATCTGGTACTGTAATATCATGTGAACCATCATTTGGCACATTTAAAGCTAAAACCGTATCAAAATTCTGACCATCAGTAGCTAATAGAATATTTACATTTGCTTCATTAACACCATTACCTGTAGTCCCCGCAACATTCCAAGTTACCGTTTGAGTTGTGCCTACATCCCAAGTTACCCCATCTACATTTTGGGACGTTACTACAAATGGACCCGCTGCCGTGGTAACTGTTGCTGTCATCTGATCTGAATCTGTTTGTCCACCTCTAGCATCATTATCTCTAACAGTTAACATAAAATTAATATTACGACTAATAGTTACTAATTTTTCCCATGTTGTTGATGTCCCACCATTTACTAAAATGTCTTCTAATCTCGGTACGTATCTGACAGGATTATTAGTACCTTCAAAAGATCTTACTAACGGACCAGTAGTTGTAGTTTCAGTTGGTAATCCAGCAGTCCCTAAATCGTACTGCTCCCATGTATAAGTTAAGGTTTCCATACCATCTACATCACTAGAATTATTTCCATTTAATTTATATGGTGTTCCTTGAGGTATTATATAATTAGCACCTGCGTTTGCAACAGGCTGTGTGTTACCTGTTGGTACTGCATCTACTGGACAAGCACCTGAACTCGTTACATGATTCCATATTGTGTTTATACTGTTTTGATGAAAATAAGCATCGCTACCAATTTGTATATTATCAGAACCACAAATACCTGCATAGGCCATAATAGTTGTTCCACTACCCGGTTCATAAGCTGAAGAAGAAGATCTATTTACACCTGAACAACTACCCACTGTACCATTAAAGGTATGTGGTGCACCAAACTGATGTCCTAGTTCGTGAGCCACATAATCCACATCGTAAGCATCGCCAATTGGTTGTGTAGACCCAGTAATACCACTACCTTTTCTACTATTAACACAAGTAGATCCTAAACTTGCTAAGCCTCCTGATGAACTGGTACTAAATGTATGTCCTATATCAAAGTTAGCAGTACCAATTTGGGCGGTAATTTGATTATGACTTTGTTGAATTAACAAGTTCCCATTGTCATTATCAAACGGGTCAGTTGCAGCATCAGTATAAACTAAATTAGCATTATTAGCCACCAAGGTCATTGTAATTGATAATTCTCTTTCGTAAATACCATTTATTCTCGTCATCGTTGTCACTATCGCTGCCATTGCGCCAGCAACCGTTCCACCATGAAAAGCTGCGTACTCTCCTGTACATGCTATAGCTGTACGATAATTTCTCAAAGTACCATCACTAGCATTTTTAGTTATAGGATCATTAAACGTTTTAGCATCTAAATCCAAATCTTCATCTATAACACCACACTGAAATTCAAAATCGCTTTCTGTTAAATCTCGTTTAGAATAAACCGTGTATATATTCCCTACTTTAGAAAATGGATCTATAAACTGAGTCCCATTAGATGTTCCTAAAAACATAGCGTGAAGGCCTTTAGACGTAATACTAAACCTAACTATTTCCGTAGGATTATCGATCCCTTGACCAGCATAAGATCTCATATTTGGAAACTGAGCCTGTAGTTTTGGCTCCATAATTGAAGCTTCAAAAACCTTAAATCGACTTAGTTCACCATCTGAATTTGGAAAAGAAATAATCGTATTTCCTGGATTTTCTCTATCACCAATAGTTTGAAGTTTCGTTTTTAATTGTTCAATCTTTAGTTGAAAAAATTTTTCAGATTTAAGATTTATTTTTCTTGAAATCTGTTCGGATTGTTTTGCTTTTTCAGCATTTAGACGCGTCCATAATTTAGAGGAGTTTTGACCTTGAGCAGCCATTGAAAAAAGCACAATAATAATTGTGGTAATTTTTAAAACGTAATTCTTAAGCATAATTTTCTTTTTTTATAGCTTATAAAGTTAAGTTTTTTATATTAAAAAACTCGTTACCCTATAAAAACAGGCGATTCTTACATAGTATATGGTACAAAAAAAACCCAAACTTACATTTGGGTTTTAATTTTAGTCTTCAATTTGTTTTTCTAACTTAAAGTCTTCCATAAACTTAGTGGTATAATTACCAGCTAAATATTCTGGATGATCCATTAGTTGTCTATGAAATGGTATCGTTGTTTTAATACCTTCAATCACAAATTCATCTAATGCACGCTTCATTTTATTTATTGCTTCTTCTCTAGTTTGAGCCGTTGTAATCAACTTAGCAATCATAGAATCATAATTTGGCGGAATGGTGTAGCCAGCATAAACATGTGTATCTAAACGCACTCCATGTCCACCCGGAGCATGCAATGTTGTAATTTTTCCTGGTGAAGGCCTAAAATCATTAAACGGATCTTCAGCATTAATTCTACATTCTATAGAATGTAATTTAGGCGTATAATTTTTTCCAGAAATTGGCACTCCTGCAGCAACTAATATTTGTTCTCTAATTAAATCGAAATCAATAACTTGCTCTGTAATTGGGTGTTCTACTTGGATACGTGTATTCATCTCCATAAAGTAGAAATTACGATGTTTATCTACTAGAAATTCTACAGTACCAGCACCTTCATACTTAATGAATTCAGCAGCTTTAACCGCAGCTTTACCCATTTTAGCTCTCAATTTATCTGTCATAAACGGAGAAGGCACTTCTTCCGTTAATTTTTGATGACGTCTTTGGATAGAACAATCACGTTCTGATAAGTGACAAGCTTTTCCGCGAGAATCACCAACAATTTGTATTTCGATATGGCGAGGCTCTTCTATGAGTTTCTCCATATACATATCATCATTACCAAATGCTGCTTTAGATTCTGAACGCGCAGATTCCCATGCATTTTGAAGATCTTCTGGTTTCCAAACGGCACGCATCCCTTTTCCACCACCACCGGCAGAAGCTTTTAGCATTACAGGATAACCGGTCTCCTTGGCAACTCTTACACAATCTTCAAAGGTTTCAATAATACCTTCACTTCCGGGAACACAAGGTACACCGGCAGCTTTCATGGTTGCTTTAGCATTGGCTTTGTCACCCATTCGGTTAATCATATCTTCAGACGCACCTATGAATTTTATACCATGCTCTTCACATATTTTTGAGAATTTTGCGTTTTCAGACAAAAATCCATAACCAGGATGAATAGCATCTGCATTTGTAATTTCTGCAGCTGCAATGATATTTGATATTTTAAGGTAAGACTCACTACTTGGCGCTGGTCCAATACAAACAGCTTCATCTGCAAACTTAACATGAAGACTTTCTGCATCTGCTGTAGAGTATACAGCTACCGTTCGTATGCCCATTTCCTTACAGGTTCTAATAACTCTAAGCGCTATTTCCCCTCTATTGGCTATTAATATTTTTTTAAACATAACTTTTATGTATTTAAAATTTCAAATTCCAAATTCCTATAAATTTAGAAATTATACTTTGGAATTTTAAATCGGGTTATGATGGATCTACCAAGAATAATGGCTGATCGAACTCTACTGGGGACGAATCATCAACAAGTACTTTAACGATTTTACCAGAAATTTCTGATTCTATTTCGTTAAATAATTTCATTGCTTCGATAACACAGAGTACATCTCCTTCTTTAATATCTGTACCAACCTCAACAAAAACGGGTTTGTCTGGAGATGGCTTGCGATAAAATGTACCAATTATTGGAGATTTTATAGTAATGTATTTTGAGTCTTCTGCAGGTGCAGCCGCTTCTTGTACAGGTGAAGCTGCTTGTTGAGCTGGCATCTGTTGTTGCATTACCGGAGCTTGCATTGGCATTTGTTGTACAAATGTTGTCTCGTTTTCTGAACCAGTTCTAATGGTGATTTTAATATCATCCATTTCTAACTTAACCTCACTTGCTCCAGATTTAGCAACAAATTTAATTAAGTTCTGAATTTCTTTTATATCCATAATTTTAGATATTTTGTTAGTTAGTTTTTTAATTAGGAGTTATAAGCCCACTTAAGATAAATTGAGCCCCAAGTAAATCCACCACCAAAGGCAGCAAATATAATTTTATCACCTTTTTTAAGTTGTGATTCGTAGTCGAATAATAATAAAGGTAATGTTGCAGAAGTGGTGTTACCGTACCTCTGAATATTCATCATTACTTTATCACTTTCTAATTCAATTCTATTGGCTGTAGCATCAATAATACGCTTATTAGCCTGGTGTGCTGCCAACCATGAAATATCAGCGTTGGTAAGGTTATTTCTTTTCATAACCTTTTCAGCGACATCTGCCATATTAAAAACAGCATTTTTAAACACTGTTTTCCCATCCTGAAAAATATAATGTTTACCTTCTTTAAAAGTATCTTTATTAATAGGATAAGAAGAACCACCGTAAGTTGCTTGTAAAAAGTCTCGACCTTCGCCGTTACTTCTTAATAATTCATCTTGTAAACCTAAACCTTCTTCGTTAGGTTCAAAAAGAACCGCTCCTGCTCCATCACCAAAAATAATGCAGGTTGCTCTGTCTTCGTAATTAATAAATGATGAATTTTTATCCGCTCCTATTAAAAGAACTTTTTTGTAGCGTCCGGCCTCTATATAAGCTGTCGCTGTAGACATGCCGTAAAGAAAGCTAGAACATGCGGCTTCCAAGTCGTACGAAAATGCATTTACAGCTCCAATTTGTGTTGCTGTATATGCAGCTGTTGCAGCCGCTTTCATATCTGGTGTTGCAGTACAAACAATAACTAAATCAATTTCTTTAGGATCTAATCCTTTTTTTTGAATTAAGTCTTCTGCCGCTTTTATGGCCAAAAACGATGTGCCTTTACCTTCTTCTTTAAGAATTCGACGCTCCTTTATGCCTGTTCTTGATGTGATCCACTCATCATTGGTCTCAACCATTGTTTCGAGGATTTTGTTCGTTAAAACATACTCAGGAACATAGCCTCCGACAGCTGTAATTGCTGCTGTGATTTTACTCATTATTAGCTTTTAGATTAATTAAAAGTATGAAAAATCGATAAAAAATGTTACGTTTTATTCAATTTTCCTCGTTTTCTAGCAAATAGTAACGCAAAGTAAGTGGTTTTTGCTCTATTCAAAAAATAATAACAAAAAAAACGCTCACATAGGAGCGTTTTCTTGTATGCATGCATAGTACTTATGCTGCGTTTTCTTCTTCTACAGAGTTGTCAATAAGAACTTGACCTCTGTAATATAGTTTACCATCATGCCAATGAGCTCTGTGGTATAAGTGTGGCTCACCAGTTGTAGGGCAAGTTGCTATTTGAGGTACAGAAGCTTTATAATGTGTTCTTCTTTTATCTCTTCTTGTTTTCGATATTTTACGCTTTGGATGTGCCATTTTAAATGTTATTTATCCGTTAATAGTTTTTTTAAATTATTCCAACGAGGATCAATATCCTCTGATGATTTTACTTTGTGGTCCTCACTTGGACTTAGTTCTTCTAATTTTGAAAGTATATCAGTCTGTAACGAACCGTCTTCAATACCTGGATGAATTCTTTTAATAGGAACTGCTAAAATAATCAGCTCATATATATATTGTGCTATATTAATTTCATATTCCCCATGTTGTACAATTAAGATGTCTTCATTCTCATCATTATACTCGTTACCAAATTTAACGACTAACTTAAAATCGTCGTTAATAGCCTGGTTATAGGGTTCATTTGAAATATCGCAATTAACATTTACTGTGCCTTTAGCCGAAAAATACAACTCTAAAAGTGTTGATTTTTTTTCGAATTCTAGGTCAATTTTAACATCAATCGCATTAAATTCATCATATTCAAAATGCTGAAAGAACGTATTATCAATTTGAAAATCAAAATGATGCATTCCTTCTTTTAATCCAACAAAAGGGATAGTATAAGATTTTAATGCCTTCATTATCACATTCAATTTGAGCGTGCAAATATATAAATTTTTCCTTACTTAAAGCCTAGATATCAACAAATTTTGTTTATAACTATCTAGAAGCCTTTTTTAAAGGGTTTTTACTATAATAATTATAGTCTTCTCTATGTTTAAAAATTTCGATTGCAGTAAAGATTGCTTGTTTCATTGAACTTTCATCTGCGATCCCTTTTCCTGCTATTTCATACGCCGTACCATGGTCTGGAGACGTTCTCACTTTATCTAAACCTGCGGTGTAATTTACACCTTTCCCAAAAGCAATTGTTTTAAAGGGAATTAAACCTTGATCATGATAAGACGCTATTATGGCATCGAAATTTTTATAGGTGTTAGAACCAAAAAAGCTATCTGCTGAATAGGGTCCGTAAACTAAAGTGCCACCAGCTTTAATTTTTTCTAAAGTAGGTTTTAAAATCGTATCATCCTCGTTACCAATCACTCCATTATCACCAGCGTGTGGGTTTATAGCTAAAACAGCAACCTTAGGTTTTCTTACTCCAAAGTCCTGTATTAAAGATTTAGTAACCGTTGCTATTTTTTCTTTAATGAGGTCTACGGTAATCGCATTGCTAGCATCTTTAAGCGGAACATGATCTGTTAAAAGTCCCACTCTCAATTCATCAGAAACCATAAACATTAAACTTTTTCCATTTAAGGCTTTAGCTAAATAATCTGTATGACCAGGAAAGTTAAATTTTTCCGATTGAATATTGTGTTTATTAATTGGTGCGGTTACTAATACATCAATCGTACCTTCTTTTAAAGCATTGGTAGCCGCTTCGAGAGATTTTATAGCGTATTCTCCTATCTTTTTGTCCTCTGTACCAAATTCGATTTTTACAGGTTCGCTCCAAACTTCAACTACATTAACTTTTCCGTGAACCACTTTTTCTGGAGAATCAATACTAAAAAAATTAATTTTACTATTAAAATGGTTCTTAAAGAACTGCATTGTTTTAGCCGAAGCAAAAATCACAGGAGTATTTAATTCTAAAGATCTTGGATCTTCGTAAGCTTTAATGACTATTTCCGCACCAATACCGTTGAGGTCACCAATAGAAATTCCTACAATTATCTTTTCGTCTTTTTTCATTTTTTGTCTTTAACTTTGTAACTGCAAATTTAACTAAATAAAGTACAAATTATGTTTACAGGCATTATAGAAGATCTCGGAACAATTGAAAAACTAAATAGAGATGGTGGAAATCTTCATATTACAGTACATACCGCTATAACAAGTGAATTAAAAATAGACCAAAGTGTCGCTCATAATGGTGTCTGTCTCACCGTTGTTGGTATTACAGGAGATACTTATACGGTTACAGCAATCCAAGAAACACTCGATAAAACCAATTTAGGATTACTCAAAGAAAAAGAATGTGTAAATATTGAACGCGCCATGAAACTGGGTGACCGCTTAGATGGCCATATTGTTCAGGGGCATGTAGATCAAACTGCAACTTGTATTGAAATAAAAGAAAACGAAGGTAGTTGGGTTTTTACTTTTGAATATGATAAGGATCTTAATAATATTACCATCGAAAAAGGGTCTATTACTGTAAACGGAGTGAGCTTAACGGTTGTAAACTCTCAATTGAATCGTTTTTCTGTAGCTATTATACCTTATACATTTAATCATACCACATTTAAAACATTAAACGTTGGTGATACGATAAATTTAGAGTTTGATGTTATTGGGAAATATGTAAAACGTCTTAATGACCTAAGGCATTAAGCGTTTTTACGAGATAATTTATTAGACTTATAAATACCATAGCTTAACGCAAATATAAATAGAACTACTATGCCTCCATCAATTGGAAGACCAGGCGGTGGTGGTGGTGCTGGCGGCGGCGGAACAGATCCAGTAGTGCCCTGAGCCATAGAAGCGAACCCTACAAAAAAAACTAAGATTGAAACAAACATATTTTTCTTATGCATTCTGTTAATTGAGGTGTAAAAGTATTAAAAAAAATGAGTTGACAAAATTAAATTCATTAAAAACATCTACAAACGGCAAATTTTATCGACAAAGTGCATAAAATGAGGTTGAAATAGGGAAGTTACCTACATTTTTATTTTTACTTAACGCAAATATAATATTAAAATTACATAACCAACATAGTGTACTCGCTCAAATAACAAAATAAGCGTTTAACTACCAACGCTTTCTAAAAATAAAGACGAAAAACAGCATTCGTAGTAATCCCTAACGAATATCTAGAAAATTTTATTGCATTATTCTCTGCATCAATTCTGTAATAATTATTAATTGGATTTTTAACATCTGAGATGTTCCAAGCGGAAACACCAACCTCCGAACGAAACAATTTATTTATCTTAAATTTATAAAGCGCGGAAGCGTCGATTCTTAAATAGTCTTGTAATCTTTCGTAATTTGCGCTATCAAAATTAATATCATTGGCTGTAACTTCATTTTCTATTAATGGTACCGATGTTGGTTTCCCTAGTCTATAATTTAATCCTGCAGAAACGTTCCACGACTCATTACTATAGGTTGTACCGATTGTAAAGGCATGTGTAATATCAAAATTACTGGGGAATTCAATTTCCTCAAGCGTTTCAAAGGTATAATCGTTTTTTATATATGAATAACTCAACCACGTGTTTAGATGATTGAAATTTTTCCGGACTAAAAACTCAGCTCCTAAAACATCATAGCTTCCTTTTTCTTTTTCAAATTCATACTTCGTGGTAAACCCTTGGCTTTGTGTGGTTATGCCATCAACTTTTTTGTAATATGCTTTCGCATCAATTAACCAACCTTTGTTTTTATAAAGCAATCCTAATGAGGCTTGTTTACTTTTAATTATTGGTATACTATCATTATCTGTGAGCTGCCATCGACGTTTTTCTACTCCTAAAAAATCATTTTGAAAGTTGATAATTTGCGAGGTGTTTTGATGTTTAAACTCACCTAATGCTTCTAATTCAAAATGGCTACCTAACCCTTTTCTAATACTTAAACGCGGTTCTATAATTACTTCATCAAACTTCTCAATATAATTCGCCCTTACTCCTAACTTTACGGTAAGATTTTTAGTTTCATTTTCAAACTGTGTCTGAGCAAAAACCGCTTGTTCTCGTAAAACTTCAGAATCACGTCTTACAAATCTTGGGACATCAATATCATTTAGGTTTGTAATTTCAGATTCAATAAAATTATAGCCCAAATTGAATTGCCATAAGTTTTGAGTATAAAACCCTTCCAATTTTGCCGAGGTTTCAGACACTATATTTTCTTGTAAGAAACGCTGTTCTGCCATAACGTTAGCGTTTACAGCTTGTAATGTATAATCTGTATTATAAATATTGAGCACAGTACTTAATTTATCATTCCATTGCCGACGATAATTTAAGCCTACCGAAATACTCTTTTGAGAAATACTACTTTCTCGCGTTTCTTCTACTCCATTAAAAAGCGCAGATTCATCAAAGGTTAAATCATTATGAACTAACATGAAATTTAATCGTACAAAATCCTTATCCGATGGTTTATAAAGCCACCTTAAAGACGCATCATAAAAATCGAAGGCTTGATTTGAGTTACTAACATTAGATGTATTTTCTGCTACTTCTGTATTTTGTGTCACACGTTCAAAATACGTTTTATAGGTTGGTGTTCTTACCAATTCATCAATAGATTTACGTCCTGCAATTTGAACTGAAGACTTTTCACCAATTGGTGCATTTAAAAATAAATCGGCATTAAGAAGATTAATTCCAAAGGAACCTTTAAAATTGGATTCAATGGTTTTACTAGAATGCATATCAATAGTTCCTGAAACACCGTCGGTATATGAAGCATCTGTACCGTTATTAATTACGGTTGCCGTTTGTGTGATCTGCGGATTGAAACTTGAAATAAGTCCGAAAAAATGACTGGATTGATACATTTTTATCCCATCCCAAAGCAATAAATTCTGATCGTGAGACCCTCCTCTTATATTAATATTAGAAACCGTTTCATCTACACTTAGTACACCAGGCAATGCCTGAACGGTATGCAACACATCAGACTCTATAAGTCCGGGAAGCAAGGTAAACCTGCTATAATCAATAGCAATACTTCCGTCTTGTTGCTTGTCTATACCTTTAACAATATAGCCGTTGAGCACTACAGAACTAAACACTTCAGCTTCTTCAATTAAAGTAATAGCCTCACAACTATTTAATTTAAAAAACTTAGCTTGACGCTTTATGGTTTTAAAACCTATAAATCGGATGGTAAGAAGCGTCTCTAATGATGGTACTTCTATTTCAAAATAGCCATCATCATTAGTTACTGTGTAATTGTGTTTTGTATGAATAGTTGCTCCATAAAGCGGATTTTCTATGTTGTCTCGCAAATAACCACAAATTGTAATGGGCTTGGTGATACTAAAGACCACGTCGCTAATTTTGGTAAAAATAAAATTGGTCTGTTGTTCTAAGGTTTCAATTTTAGTACTAAGACTTAGATCATCATCTAAAGGGATGACATAGACTTCTTTAAGAAGGTCACTTTTATAATTGAAATTAATATTATGAGTTTTAGAAATCTCATTAAGCACTTGTATGATAGATATTTTTCCATCATTAGCTTGTGCTTTTACTGAAAAGCAAATAAATACACTTAGTAAAAAAGTTATATACTTAATCTTTAGCATTGTGTATGACGACCTCTTTATTATTTATAATTTCATAGGTCAAACCAAGCGGCTGTGTAATTGATTTTAAAGCATTATTAAGGTTATCGTGCTCAAATGCGCCTGTAAATCTCAACGTATTTGCAGCAATGGAATCCGTAATTGTGATGTTATATTGACTTTCAAACTCTAAAAGCACTGCTTGTACTGATGCATCTTTAAATACACTCATATTTTTAAGCCAATACGGTTCTGCTATAGCAATAATAGATTTTTTAGCCGTTCCTGATTTTAAAATAAACTCTGAACCGGCTGGTACTTTTATAACCGCATCGTTATAACTGACTTGCACCAAACCTTCATAACAGGTTACTTTAAAAATACTATCCTTTGTAAATACATTAAACTCGGTTCCTAAAACCGTTACTTTTCCAAAATCAGTATTGACATCGAATTGCTTTCCTTTTTCGACATCAAAAAAGGCTTCTCCTTTTAAATTTAAGGTTCTTTCGTTATCCCAATTTGAAGGACTATATGTAAGCTGAGACAACTCATTAAGTTCTACTCTAGAATTATCAGGAAGTGTAATGGTTTCTTTTTGTGCTAAATCGGTTGCAATTGTATTGGTATTATCTCTATTTAAAAACAAAAATAAGGTTAAACCAATAACAAAAACAGCTGCAAATCGTGATGCTATATTCATCCAATTAATTGACGAAGCCTTTTTATTTTGCAACTGGCTTTCTAAAGCTTCAAACGCAGGCACTTTTGCATTATGATGACCACTAAATCGCTGTGCTTCTTCTGCTATTTCATTATACAGCTTCGCATCATCTAAAGCATTAAAAGCTTCCGCCTCTGCTTCAGATAAGTTGTTGTCCAACCATTTTTTTAGTAAATATTCTTTGTCCATAACTTGATGCTATACTTATAAAACAACTCAACTTTCAATTGTCCCAAAATTATTTTCAATTCAGTTCTTCCAACTGATCTTTCAACTTATTTAAGGCAGCATAAATTCTGTGTTCAGCTACTTTTTTGGTAATATTTAATAACTCTGCAATTTCTTTATGGGTTTTTCCATCGACCTTACTTAGAAGAAAAGCCACACGTTCTTCTTCTTTTAATGTTGACAAAGCTGTTTCGTAACGCTTTAAAAATTCCTTTTTTCGCAACATAAATTCTGGCGTCTCATTGGTATAATCCTTCGGCTTTACTTCTTGATGCTTAAAAACAATCTTTTGGTGCTTCACTTCGTTAAGCATCATATTATTTGCAACCGTATATAAATAAGATTTTGCAGCTTCAGGTGCCACTTTAGCACAATTTTCCCATAATTTAATAAAGGCATCTTGCACTTTATCTGATGGGTTTAATAAATCACCATACTTGTAATACAAAATAGTACTCATGCTTTGCGCATACTTTTCGTAGAGTTTAGAAAAGCGTAGTTTATCACAGATATCTTTGTGGAGCGACTTAGACAATTAAAAGTGTTTTTTTGAAATTTGAATTACCAAAAGTATACTTTTTTTTAAAGACCATGCAAAAGATTACGTTACTAAAGCATCAAATTTAAATTCTAGAATTAGATTCGAAATCACCATTAAAAAATTTAATTAAAATAATTTTGGGAGATTATACAATGTGATTGTTTTAAAACTATACGTTCAATTTAAAATGACATAATACATGAATCAACCTATTAAAAGTAAAAGCAACTATTCAGAATTTGAAACGACTCAGATTTCAATTAAATAAAAAAAATAAAAAAATTCTTGGGACATTTAATTACTGAGTTGTTCTAAGTATAAAGGGAGTAATTAAAGCGCCTTATTAAATGAAAAACTTAACCATGATCATAAAAAACAAATTAATTATGAAAACTATCAAACCTTATCTTTTTGCCTTATTAGGTTTATTCTTAACAATGACATCTTGTAGAACCGAAGATGATATAAGTATTGATCCACCAGCAGAATCTACATTACAAGCTAATTCAGCTTTGGCAAGTCAGATTCAAAGAGTCACCATGAACGACGGCTCAATAGATAACGTCGTTTACAATGCCAATTGCTTTACCATTCAACTACCAATAACAGCAACCATAAATGGGGTAGAATTAACCATTACTAATATTGATGATTATGATGATCTTGAAGATGTTCTTGACGAATTTGATGACGATGACGATACGGTTGTTATCGATTTTCCTATCACCATTATTTTTGCTGATTATTCTGAAATTCAAGTTAACAGTTTAGATCAGCTAGAAGATTATGCTGATGATTGTAACGATGAAAATGAATTTGATGATGACATAGAATGTCTAGATTTTGTATATCCAATTTCGGCTTCCGTTTTTAACACCAATAATGAAGTTATTGCAACACTAACATTCACCAATGACTATGACCTTTATGAATTTATAGATGATATAGACGAAGATGATTTAATTGGTTTCGAATTCCCTATAAGTATCATAATTGCTGATGGTAATGAAATTGTAATTAACAATTTCGACCAGCTCGATGATGCCATTGATGATTTTGGTGACGATTGCGATGAAGATGATGATTACGATTATGACGATGACGATTGTACGAACTGCACACCAAGCCAATTAGAATCTATTTTAACAGCTTGTTCGGGTTGGTATATAGACGAATTAGAACGTAATGATAATGACTTAGAAGACAACTATACAGGTTACCTCTTTAATTTCTCTACAGATAATACCGTTACAGTCACTTGGACTGGCAACACTGCCAATGGAACTTGGACGACAAGTGGAAATGGAAATAACATCACAGTAACCTTTGATATTCCTGGATTTGATGACATCAATAGTACTTGGAATTTACATGAAATCGATAATGACGATGATGATAATGAGGTTGAAGTCAGCTTTGAAATTGGAGATGACGACGAACTAGAATTTAAAAACGACAATTGTAACTAATCCTTAAAATTAATTAATACCTAAAATTAAATATTATGAAATCACATTTTATAAAACCCCTATTTACATCCAAAATCTTATTAAGCGCTCTACTAGTTTTCAGCTTATTATCTTGTTCTAATGACGATGATGATGACCATAACGACGATTGTAATACTTGTACTACGGAACAATTAGAAACTATTTTAACAGCTTGTTCAGATTGGTATATTGAAGATTTAGAACGAAACAATATCGATTTAGAAAGCAATTATGTAGGTTACTTCTTTAATTTCTCAGCAGATAATACGGTTACCGTGACTTGGGATGAAAATACAGCAAATGGCACTTGGACTGCTAGTGGCTCAGGAAATAACATCAATGTAACCTTTAATATTCCAGATTTTGATGATATCAATGATACTTGGATATTAGATGAACTTGATAATGATGACAATGATAACGATGTGGAAGTCAGTTTTGAAATTGGGACTACTGACGATTTAGAATTCAAAAACAATACCTGTAATTAATCACCTTAATTACAAAGTTCTAATTTAAATTTCCAAACTTAATTGATTAATAGCAGAGCCAACCTTGAAGAAATTCTTGGTTGGTTTTTTTATTGAAGACCTAAGAAAAGTATACAAAAAGCCTTACTTCTCTTTAATACCTACGTTTATAGCCTCATAGATCGATTTAACCTCAGCCTCTCCATACTTCCGTTCTAAACGTCTTATAGTAAAATGTGCCGTTGCCATATTCTGAAAGTGATCTACAAACACATAATTTAATCCACCACCCCCTATAGCGCCTACAATAGGAACAGCTTGTGCTAAAAATTTCTCACTGATAAGAAGACTTAATCTCGTAGCAATTTTAGATAAAAAATTACCAACAGCATTAGATCCCAAAGCACTTGCTCCTTTTACCAAACTATCTAAGCTCATTTTTATACCAGCTGCTGACACGTTATTTAATGCTGAATTTAATGCCATACGTGTGGTGTAGTAACTGGCTTCCATACCGTCATCATCTATAGAATCTCCACCAAGCGCAAAAACTTGCAGACATGCCATCTGCCCTTCTAAAGTATAAATATCTTCACCTTCACTACGCGCTATATCCATAATAGTACGCATTAAAAACTTAGTGGTAAGTGTCACTTCTGAAGCAAAAATAGCAGTACCAAAACCTGTAGAAGATCCGAAAAACCCACTTAATGCTCCTGTACCTGTTACAATACTTTTATACGTGTTTTTTGAAGGCTTTTTAAATGTTTTGTTTTTTTGAATGGTTAATAAATTAGCTTTTATAATTTTTAATAATACCGATTCTGTAATCTTCTGCACTTTAACTAATACTTTTTCTGGCACGTAGCTAATTCCTGTTTCAACCGTATTACCAATTTTATTGACATTACGAATTGCCCAACCTAAATTTTGCATGCTAGATTTTGCGCGTATTAAGGCTTCTTTGTCTTCTGGTGTTATGGGATTTACTGTTAGATTCAAAACATTTCTATTTATTATAATAGGTCGTAAAAACTTAGCAATTGTTACACAGCAATGAAAGACTAGCCACGAACGATATCAAAAAAGGATGCATATCTTCTTTGTTTGATTGGCAAAAACAATGCTGCGTCCTTAAATCATATGTTTAGACGTCTTAAGTCACATAAAAAAATCCGCGTTTCACAATTAAGTGAAACGCGGATTATACACTAGGTTTTAAAATTTTAGTTTGGGGTAATTGTAATTCTAAGAACGGTATCAACATTTGGGTAACTATAACCATCGTTAACATTAGATAAGAATTGAACTGGTTCCGTTTCATCGATTCCAGTATCGGCAGCTAATTGATTAGTCACTGTATTAGGACCAATAGCAGGTTGCTCGTTAACCTCAGTTCCGGCATCCCATAAGTACACCTCATTTGTAATATCTCCACTTAAAGGGGTTCCGTCTGCACTGAATAATTCAATTCCTGTATCTTGAGTAGCAAACAATACATCATTTGTAGCGGCTAACATACTTGCAAATGATAAGCTATTTCCTGCTTCGGCTGTAAAGCTAAACGTATAAGTATTTCCTGGTAATAAAGGCCCAGGACCACTACCTCCATCTACAGTATTAAACACAGCTCCTGAAATCTGGCCTTCTAACCCACTTAGATTATCAGCTAAAACAGCCGTATTTCCATCTTCAGCGATATGTTCTAATCCTAAATCGAAATCTGTAACTCCCGATGTGAATAATGGCATCGTATTTCCTTCATGAACCACAAAGATTCCAGGAGATGATGGGTAAGTCACTCCAGTATTCTCTGCAGTATAGTCGCTTAAAGGTGTTGCATTTCCGTCTTCAGCAATCGCTTCAACACCTTGTCCGTAATCCGCTTCACCTTCTGTGAACAAAGGATTTTCACCACCATGAATCACATAAACACCAGGTGATAAAGGCGCAACAGAACTTCCTGCACTCGTCTCTAAACTTGCTGTTGTTAAATCTTCTATAGAAACAGTAAATAGTGTACCTTCTACATGAGTGATGCTTACAGAAATTATTTCGTTTACCGCTGGGTAATCAAACATAAAACCATTGGTAACATCTGCAATTTTTAATACGTTTCCGTTTTCTACCGCTCCAGTATCAGGACCAGATTGCATGCCAACTGTATTAGGACCCACTGCAGGTTCTTCGTTGACTTCTGTTCCCGCATCCCATAAATAAACTTGATCGGTAACGTCTCTAGAAATAGGATCTCCATTGTCATCATAAAACGCAATGCCGTTGCCATCAGGAGCAAAAAACAAATCGTTAGTTGCTGCTAACATGGTTACAAAAGATAATTTTTGACTTCTACCGGCATCAACGGTAAATTCGTAACGTTTTCCCGGCGTTGCTGGCCCAGGACTTGCATCGCCTACCGGGGTATTAAATATTCCAGAGTCTATAAAACTATAAGCACTCCCAATATTTTCAATACGCACTGTAAAATTAGAAGGTTCGCCGAGATTTACTATCGTGCTGTCGTCGTCATTATCGCAACTTGCAAAAAGGGTAATAACGGATAAAAGTGTAATAAATTTAAATTTTTTCATTGTAAATGTGTTAATGATTATATATCTACAAATATCCTCCGAGAGTATCACCAAATTATAACAACGCCATAACTATAGTATAAACTATTATATAAAATTTATAACGAAGCGGTTCTTTTAAGCACTGGCAGATTAAAATAAAACTCGGTGCCCTGATTTAAAATACTATTCACTTTGATAGTTGAATTGTGAAGGTCCATAATCTTTTTAACAATGGCCAAGCCTAGTCCACTACCTTTTGTGGCGTCGGAATAGAATTTGCCTTTTCGGTAGCGTTCAAATATATAAGGTAACTCTTGAGATTCTATACCGCTTCCGGTATCGGACACCTTTACCATCACCTGATCATTTGCTGTGTAAAGCTCTAAGGTAACAACATCGCCTTGCTGACAATGTTTAATCGCATTGTCTATGATATTCTGTAATGCTCTATCAATTAAGGCAATATCCGCGTATACAAAAGGGAGATCTTTAGAATACACCGTATTTATACTTACTCCTTTATTTTTGGCGATAATGCGGTATTTATCGGCGATATCTTGAATAATTTCTGCCATCTGTAAGGCTTCAGGCTGCACGGCTTTTTGATTGGCTTCCAAAACACTTAACTCAAACAAATCGTTCACCAATTTCTTAAGACGTTCCGAATTTTTAAGCACTATTTCCATGTAACGCTGCTTTTCCTTTTCCTCTAGGCTGTCTCCTTTAATCATGATGGTTTCAACAAAACCTTGAATAGACGCAATAGGTGTTCTTAGATCGTGAGAAATATTTGCAATAAGTTCTTTACGCAAGTTGTCTACACTCTGCAAATCTTGAATATTACTTTGAATGGTATCGGCCATGTCGTTATAGGTATTGGCCAATAATCCCATTTCGCCATGCTGCACACCTACAACGCGAGCATCATGATCCCCATTTTTAAAAGATGTAAACGCCGCAATAATTTTATTGAAATTTCTTGTGATAATATAAATGGAAAGCAACGCCACCAATAAGGCTGCAAATAGTGCATATAAAACATTACGCATGCTGAGTTTACGAATATAACTGGCCTCATGTTTATTAATTAGCGAGTCGTAATCGTTACCACCAACGATCGTATAGATATACCCTACTTTTTTATCTTTATAAAGGTAAGGTGCTGCTGAAAATATTTTTTTAGTACCCGGTAATTTTGGGTCGTCACCCTTAATAAACACCTCTCCATCTTGGGCGATAAATTCGGTTACAGGTTTTAAATCAATGCGTTTTGCTTTCACCTCTTTATTCATGGCAACATGCTTAAGAATGTTCCCTTCTAAGTCTAATAAGTAGACTTCAGTCGCAGGATTAGTGGCCATAACATGATGCATTAAACTGCTCATTTTAGCACCCACTACCGAATCGCCGTCGTAGAGTCCTTGGATTTCTTCAACAATAAATCCTGAGACATTTTTATTTAAGCCTTGGGTAATTTCATCGTGATAATCTTCCGAAAGTTGTGTCGATGTTTTGGTAATTAAAAAGGCAAGTACTACAAATAAGAGGGTGAGCACACCAGCAATTTTGTAGAATAAGGTGTTTTTTGTTTTCATAAGGTCTTAGGATTCAGAAAATCGGTAGCCCACTCCCCAAGTGGTGAGTATGTATTCGGGGTTTCCAGGGTCTTGTTCTATTTTTGCGCGTAAGCGGTTAATATGAGAATTTACAGTATGTTCGTAACCTTCAAACTCATAGCCCCAAATGCGGTGTAATAATTGCGCACGGCTATAGGTTTTACCAACGTTATTGGCTAATAAACAGAGTAATTCAAATTCTTTGGGCGTAAGATTAAGTCGCTCACCTTGTAATTCTACTTTTCGCATTTCCTGATTGACCACAAGATCTTTACGCGTTAATACTGGTAAATCTGGGTCTTCTTCTGAAGTCGTGCTTGTTGTATCGAAGCTTTGGCGCCTAATGATCGCTT
Organism: Winogradskyella pacifica; assembly: GCF_013403915.1. Lineage (GTDB taxonomy): Bacteria > Bacteroidota > Bacteroidia > Flavobacteriales > Flavobacteriaceae > Winogradskyella > Winogradskyella pacifica. Next base: position 12,562 of record NZ_JABFDI010000005.1, on the reverse strand, counting down.
TTACACGGGCTTGCAATTCACGAACACTAAAGGGTTTAGTCATATAATCGTCTGCTCCAGTTTCAAGACCTAAAATCTTGTCGATCTCATCGCTTTTACTAGTGAGCATGAGTATGGGCGTATTAACTTTTGAAGCTCTTAACTCTCTACAAATATCTAAGCCTTTTTTACCAGGTAACATTAAATCTAAAATAACAAGATCGTAAGCATTTGTGGAGGCTTCTAAAAAACCTTCGTTACCATTATAACAACTTTTTACGCTTGTTTGATCGTCTTTAAGGTTTATTGTAACCAATTCTGCGATATGCACATCATCTTCAACAACTAGAATTTGAACCATTTTCAATTTATTTTGTGGGCAATCTAGTCCTAAAGTATCATGAAAGTATCCCGATACTATGTTATTTTAAAAACAACATCTGCTTAGATTACAGGTTAATACTTGCAATAGACGAAAGAAGCTGCAGATGCTTTCAAATAAGTTGAGCAATAAAAGATTTACTCCCAAAATTTTTCGATTTCTTCAAGGGGTTTGCCTTTATTTCAAAAGACAATATAAAATTCTGTTATAGCTTATCCACTATATTCTAGAAATACCGATGTAATTACCTGCTTTTTTGAATTGTAGTTACGTAGAACCTTATTAATTCTTTGTCAGACAATCCATTGAAAAATCGGCTAATAAGTCGACGCAACTTTGTACTTTTATAACATGAATATAGGATTAGTACTTTCTGGTGGTGGTGTTCGTGGAGCAGCACATATAGGCGTCATTAAGGCACTAGAAGAGCACGGCATCTTTCCTACACATATTGCAGGCACGAGTTCTGGTGCTATTGTCGGCGCCTTGTATGCTGCTGGAGTTTCCTGGTCAGAAATGTTAACGTTCTTTAAAACCATACCGCTTTTTCACACTAAAAGGTATGCACGAAATAAACCTGGATTTTTAAACTCTGAAAACTTCTATGATGACCTCAAAACCTATTTTCCGAAAGATAATTTTAATGATTTAAAAAAGCCTTTATTCATTCCCGCAGCTAATATTATTGATGGAACGTCTAAGATGTTTAGCAAAGGGCAACTTATAAAACCTATTATAGCTTCAGCCTCTTTTCCTGGTGTGTTTACACCAACCGAAATTAATGGACAATTCTATGTCGATGGAGGCACATTAAATAATTTTCCTGTTGAACCCTTAAAAAAAGATTGTGATAAAATTATAGGTGTATTTGTTAATCCTTTAAAAGAGATTAGTATAAAGGACTTAAAACACTCTTACTCAGTAATAGAACGTGCCTATAAAATTAAAGTTACAGCAGAATCTACGAATAAATTCCCGGATTGTGATTTGGTAATAAGCCCTAAAGACTTAGTCAATTATGGCACTTTTGGAATGAGCAATGTGGACGCTATTTTCAATTTAGGATACATGTCCACACTTGCAGCATTAAAAGACAACCCAAGTCTTTTTACACCATAAATTAAAATTATTTCTTCTACCGTGGATTAAAACTACCCACAACCAACTTATATACAGATATTTATTTTTTTTGAAAGGAATTTTAACAGTTCTCGACAAATTCAAGAACCAACCAATCAAAAACTAAATGCAACTAACCAAAATTTTAGGCTACCTTGGTCTTATCGCCTCTATTCTTGTAGGATTAGGCGAATATTTTCTACACTATTCACCTTCCATTTTAGAACATTCTGAGGGTTATGAGTTTTTCAAATTTGTAGCTTTAGAGCATCTTACCACAGGACATTTCCTAGCTGTTATTGGACTGCCTTTTTATTTTGCAGGATACATACATATATATAGAATGCTAAAATCTGGTAACGAAACTTTAGCAAGACTCGTTTTGGCCATTGGTTTTGTTGCTTTTGCTGTTGGAGGTGTTTGGATAGGCTCTAGAGCATCTATAGGTAATATTGTGCACTTAAAGGATACTATAGATCCTTCAACATACCAAAACCTATTAGCACATTACACCGATCATATGGAAGTTTTAGTAAAAGCGCTTCGTATAATTATAGCTACACTTTCTGTTGTTTTTGCTATCGCTATTTTAAAAGGCGGCACGTATTATAAAAAATGGATGGCCATTTTCAATCCCATTGTTATACTTATTTTATTGGTAGTTTTAGGAAAACTAATCCCTTCAATAGGTAAGCACATGTTACCCATACTAATGAATGTAACTCACTTTATTTTATTTGCACTATCACTTTACCAACTAAAAACTATATCAAATGAAACTCATTAAGAAATTTTTAAAACTATTAAGTATTGCCATACTACTGCTCCTTCTAGTGTTAGTTGGTTTTTTCTGGAGAGATTCAGTTTCTGATAAATACGACATAACTATTGCGGAAAATGAAATTCCAAAATTCACCCCTATTCCTTTAGATTTTGTGCATCAATATAATGGCAAAAAATCATTGCCAATTGCTCCTTCAGCGTTAATCGATATTAATAATGATAATATAGATGAAGTCTTTTTTGGAGGTGGCATGGAACAAGAAGATGCAATTTTTGCGTATCGGAATAATGAATTTGTAAATATTTCTTCAGAAGTCAATTTGCCTAAAAAAGGAAATACAACGACAACTGTTGGTGTGGTTTCTGCCGATTTTGATAATAACGGATTTACGGATATTATTTTAGGCCGAGAAGACGGACTTCGCATTTATTTTAATACCAATGGAACGTTTACAGAAACTATTATTGATACTCCAATCAATGAAAAATCTAATCCTGCCGGAATAACGGTAGCCGATATTGATAAAGATGGAGATTTAGATATCTTTTTAGCTACCTATCTTAAAAAAGAATTGATGGAAGGGCAAAATATTTTTGAAGATTACAATTATGGTTCTACAAGCGAGTTGTTACTTAATAATGGTGATAACACTTTTAAAAGTATTACTAAATCTGCTGGTTTAGACTATGTACATAATACATTTCAAGGTGTTTTTGTTGATATCGATAATGATAGTTGGCAAGATTTAGTAGTGGTACATGATACTGGCGAAGTACGTACCTATAAAAATAATGGGGACTTAACTTTTACCATGAAAGCCAATCCTTTGACTAAGAAATTTGCGTATCCAATGGGACTCGCTGTGGGTGATTATAACAATGATGGTTTGGTAGATTTTATGTTCTCTAATACAGGAAGTACACTCCCTAATATGATTGCACAAGGAGATATAAAAGATACATCCTTATTTACTGATAAATGGATGCTATTTAAAAACGAAGGAAATTTTAAATTTACCGATGTAGCAGAAAAAGCCAAAATAGCAGATTACGAATTTGCATGGGGTTGTACTTTTGCAGACCTTAATAACGACGGTTTACAAGATTTAATGGTGGCCGAAAATTATGTAGACTTCCCTCCAAGTAAATTATTCAAATTACCGAGTCGTGTTCTAATTCAAAAGGAAAATGGAACATTCGCACCTACCGAAGAAGAGAGTGGACTTACAAATCCTCACTTTGCTATTACGTCATTAGTAAGTGACTTTAATCAAGATGGGTATTTAGATATGATTTGGGTAAATATTGATACACCTGCATTAGCCTATATAAATAAAGGTGGAACCAATAATTATCTACAGGTAGATTTAGGAGAGTCTGTTAACGTACAAGCTGCTAAAGTAACCGTAACTACGCCAACAAAAACGCTGACCGAATGGTTAGTAACAGGAGAGGGTTTAGCTAGTGATCAAACCGCATTACTTCAATTTGGCTTAGGCAAAGAATCTAGAGTTTTAAACATAAAAGTTTGGTTGGCAAATGATAATGAGATTAGTATTGATAATCCAAAAATCAATACTATTATCGATTTAAAAGCTGAAGTTGAAAGGCAAAAGTCAACTTTAGAGACACTTGAAGAAGAATTATAAAATATAAGTGACGTAGAATTTTTTTAGCGTATCTTACCTAATAACTACCTGATATTTAAGTTTTTTCTGTATTTAAAAAAAGATTTAACTTACCTATTATAACTATTATCAATAACCTTAAATAGCATTAGCACTATTTTAAAGGCTGGTACGCTTTTGTTTTTGTTTTAATGAAAACAGTAGCGTATAAATTAAAAACTAATGTCAAACAAAATCACATATTACAGCATTCTTGCAATCCTTATAATAGGATTATTTGGTGCAGGAGGGCTAGTTATTGAAGAATTTAAAACAGGTGAAGGTTGTCCTAAAATAATGGACATACCAATGTGTTTGGTTGTTCTAATCTGTTTTATTATTCCACTAATATCACATCTCTTAAAAAAGGGTAATGTCTTATATTTTTTATTTACAGGGCTTGCTGGTAGCATTGCTTTAATAGCTTCAATTATGCAATTCACAGGACATGCCGAATGCCCAAAAACAGCTTCAGGTACACCAATGTGTTACTACTCCTTATTGCTCTTTAGTAGTTTAATTATTCTAAAAACATTATACATTAAATCAAAACCTAAACCATGAAAAAACCAGTAGTCATTGCTCAAGTAAGCTCCTTAGAAAATAAGCAACCAGAACATGCACTGGTCAACGGATTAGACTTAGTCATCGTGAAATTTGATGATGATATTTCTGTACTTTACGGAAGATGTTTGCACAGAGGAGCACTAATGTCCGACGGTCATGTAGATGGTCATAATCTTATATGCGGAGTTCATGGATGGGATTATCGTGTAGATTCAGGAGTTTCAGAATATAATAACAAAGAAGTCCTTCATAAGTTTTCTACCAAAATTGAAGGTGATGATTTATTTGTAGATGCTTTCGAAATTGATGCTTATTTAGTAAATAGTCCACAGCCTTTTAATCGCGATACGTATTTAGGAGCCTACGCAGATACCCATCCAGAAGAAACAGAGCCATATACAGGTTATATAAAAGAATTGGCTCAAAATGGACTAAAAAATATTGGTCATCATGGATTCTCAGCTTCTATGGGAGTCGATAGAGATACACTTCCTAAATGGAACGATATTCAGTTTTTACCCGCACAATTAGCATCGAGACCTTTATTAGATCATGAAGACGTTGCAACTAAAGTTGTGATTGGACCAAAAGCAAAAAAGCCCTTAGAACTAGATATGCCACTTTTTGTAAGTGATATGAGTTTTGGAGCCTTATCTCGTGAAGCTAAAATAGCATTATCAAAAGGAGCTGAATTAGCAGGAACAGGAATTTGCTCTGGTGAAGGTGGCATGTTACCAGAAGAGCAAGCGAGTAATTCCAAATATTTTTACGAATTAGCATCCGCTCAATTTGGATTTTCTTGGGATAAATTAGACCACGTACAAGCCTTTCATTTTAAAGGCGGTCAAGGTGCAAAAACAGGAACAGGAGGACATTTGCCTGGCAATAAAGTAAGTGCTGAAATTGCAGCAGTTCGCGGATTAAAAGAAGGGGAAACAGCAATTTCACCAGCTGCAAACCCAAATTTTCATACAGTTGAAGACTTTAAAGTGTTTGCAGATAAAGTTAGAGAACGCACAGGAGGCATTCCTATCGGGTTTAAAATTGCGGCCAGTCATATTGAAAAAGACATTCAATTTGCACTCGATGTTGGTGTCGATTATATTATTCTAGATGGTCGTGGTGGCGGAACAGGCTCTGCTCCTACTATTTTAAGAGATCATATTAATGTGCCAACCATTCCGGCATTAGCAAGAGCAAGAGCTTATATGGATAAAGTTGGTGCAACTGATGTCACTTTAGTTATTACAGGAGGTTTACGTGTTGCTGAAGATTTTGCAAAAGCCATAATGTTGGGAGCAGATGCTATTGCAGTCTCTAACTCAGCGTTACAAGCTATTGGATGTTTAGGGATGCGTGCTTGCGGCAGTAATAATTGTCCGGTAGGGATTGCGACTCAAAAAGAAACGTTACGTAGCAGATTGATTATCGATTCTTCTGCTAAACAATTACAAAACTACTTTGAAGCAAGTAACGATTTAATCAAAGTTATAGCGCGTGCTTGTGGTTATGATAGGATCTCTAAATTCAATCACGATGACCTTTCAACTTACGACCACGACATACATCAACTTACAGGAATTAATTACGCAGGAATAAAATAAAAAAACAGACTATGGAAAAACAAATGCATTTAGCGGCTCAATATTTAGCTGCAGCAGGAATAAGCTTTTTAGAAAAACAACCAGACGACAGCCATACTAACTTAGGGTTTGATAAAGACAATGGAAATCTTTGTACGCATATACTTTCAGACAATGGTGATCAATTATGTTTAGATTATGAAAAGTTCGCATTACAATGGAAATCTAATAAAGGAACTACAACTTTTGAGTTAGATGGAGCAATGCATGCTGAGGTTTTAAGTTGGTTATCGGACACGTCTAAAGCCCATTTAAATAAAACATATCACTACGCGTTTCACTACGATTTACCTTATGCTATAGACAATTCTTTTACGTTTGAATTGTTAGATTCTGACCAATTGAATACACTCAAAAATCTACGTGTTTTAGCGCAATCAGTTCTTGAAAAAATAGATCAACACTACGACCTTAATACATCGATTAGAGTCTGGCCACATCATTTTGATTCTGGTATTTATAATGCATTACCTGGTTCTGATATTACTATTGGGTTAGGTTTAGCAATTCCTGATGCTATTAGCAACAAACATTATTTATATATCTCTGGATACAAAAATGGTGGTACAATAGACACATTACAATTACCGAAATTGCCATCTGGAGAATGGAAATCTGATGACTTTAAAGGTGCGGTTCTTAATGCAGATACGATTGTAGAATCTGAAGGTGTCGCATTTTTTGAAGAAGCAATAAGCGTGCTAAAAAACAACGAACTATAACCACAAAAGTATTACTGGTTATTATTCTGAACTGGAGTAATAACTGGTAGTAATGACATTTACAATGTTTCAACATCTTTGGAAATTTTAATCATAGTTGTATCCACGTTTGGGCTTATTTTGTTGATTACATATTCCGTTAGATCTGTGAATATTCATCAATTTCAGTTTTAAAATTAGGTCTAATTAAATCCATTTTATTATGAAAAAACAAAAATAATTTAAGGTTCTAAACCATAGAAAAATACTTCCAGAAGGACGTATACAAACCGTAACAGCTGGTTCTGAAGGTACGTGTGGCAAACACCACTAACTAACCCAAGCTTTGCAAAATATGCAGAAAATTGTGGTGTTTCAGGAATTCGTGTTGAAAAACGCAATAAACATAACAGACCTACACTTTTAAAAGTGTTACAGATGTAAATTTAATTTAAGAATAAAACATATTAAACAAACTAAAAATGAAAATAATTAATAAAGCAAGTAATTTAATAGCCGCTGCGCTTATGCTATTTTTTGCAATTCCAAAATTAGTAGGAATTGAAAAAAGCGTTCAAGGGTTTGAACAGTTTAAATCGTTAGTACCGATAGATCCAGATATTTTTAGAGTATTTACAGGTAGTGTGGAACTCGTAATTGCGATTCTTCTTATCATATATACTATTAAGAACACAAATAACTTAGGGAAATTGGCCTATTTTTTATTATTGGCAACAATGATTGGCGGTTTAACAATGGAGTTCTTTGCAAGACCAGAACCAGTAATGATGCTTGTTGTTATTGCAGTACTTCTTTCTGTACTTTCTATATATAAACTCAAAATATTAGCCAAAAAGTAGTATAATATTCAAAGTAAAATACAGCACTTTTAAAATGAAAGTGTTATAATTTAAACAATAGATAGATACAGTAAATAAGGTTAATGCGGAATTGCAAATAGTTAATCGCCCTTTTAAGTATTTGTAATTTTCTCTTAACGCCTATTCATTTTATGTTAAGTGATTTTAGCTCTGCTTATGTTGCAGTTATAAATTAACATCATAGGCAATTTTACCTTGCCATTGTTATCGGTGTTTTTGTTGGATAATATATTAATACAAAATCAAAATAACATGTTTGAATCTTTCAGTATTGTATTTACAATCGCAGCACTTTTTAACTACATCAATTATAAGTGGTTAAAACTACCAACAACTATTGGGTTGATGATTTTAAGCTTACTCTTAATCATTCCTATAATGTTAAGCGAATCTGTTTTTCCAGAATTTTACAGATTCTTTTGTGATATTATTGTTAACGCCGATTTTAAAACACTATTACTCAATGGTATTTTAAGTTTTTTATTGTTCGCAGGCGCACTGCATGTTAACCTCGCCGCACTCGAAAAAGAGAAAAAATCAATTTTGTTGTTTGCAACGTTAGGTGTTCTCATATCTACATTTATAGTCGGTGGTTTAGTGTTTTTTGGCGCACAATGGATTGGTTTAGAATTGCCTTTTCTGCACGCACTTTTATTTGGTGCTTTAATTTCACCTACCGATCCAATTGCGGTGATGGCTATTTTAAAAGAAGCAAATATTGCTGAAAGTTTAGGTATAAAAATAGAAGGAGAATCCTTGTTCAATGATGGTATTGGTGTTGTTGTCTTTTCTGGTATATTATTAATTGCTACAGCAACAGGAGAACACAGTTCAGCTGAAATAGGGACAGAAATAGGCACATTATTTTTAGAAGAAGCAGTAGGCGGATTACTTTACGGATTACTCATCGGTTTTCTAGGCTTAAAATGCATTCAATCATTAAAAGAAAACCCACAATTGGCAGTAATGATTACACTTGCTGTAGTCATGGGAGGAACAGCAGGCGCATTTATGCTACACATATCGGCACCATTAGCAATGGTTGTTGCAGGTTTATTAATAGGAAACAAAATTCATGTAAACGAAGATAAAAACGCTATACAAAAAGCCATCAATTCTTTTTGGGAAATTTTAGATGATGTTTTTAACGGCATCTTATTCGTACTTATCGGATTGGCTATTCATCTGTTAGAATTTGACCTCACACATTTATTATTAGGTGTTCTTACTATTGTCATTGTATTGGTAGCGCGTTTTATTTCTGTTTTACTTCCTTATTCACTACTAAAACACCAAGCAGAAAAGCCAATAAAAACAGTCGCTGTATTAACTTGGGGAGGATTACGTGGGGGAATATCAATTGCTCTTGCCTTAAGCTTATCAAATGATCTATCCAGTGAGCTTATTTTATATATTACTTATGTAGTCGTATTGTTTTCAATAATTGTACAAGGCTTAAGCATTGGAGCATTTGTAAAGAAATTGTATAAGTAGAGATGCTATTTGAATAATTTGATGCAGAAAATGCGATACAGCTCTTTTCTTTCTGAAATGCGTCAATAAGATGAGTTACTAAAGATTACATTGATTTAATATCAAATCAATACTATAAAATTCTTTAGATAATCTAACCATATAAAAAAAACAGAATTATGGAACTAATAGATGTCACTTTTTTAAGCCCTGTCGCCCTTTTATTACTTCGAATTAGTGTTGGAATGGTCTTTTTTAGTAGCGGTAAAAGTCATGCAATAAACCCTAAAGAACGTGGAGAAAGTATGGGGATGCCAGCATCGGCTGCTATGGTATTGGGCATCACGGAAATGCTTGCAGCAGTATCTATTATTTTAGGAATTTTCACGCAAGTGGGAGCTATATTGATTATGATAACAATGCTTGGAGCCATCTATAAGAAAATTTTTGAGTGGAAAACAGGATTTTACGCAGAAGAAGGTTTTGGTTGGCATTATGACGTTATATTTTTTATTGCAGCCTTTATAATATTAACTACAAATGGTGGCTTATATACCATTTATTAAAATAAAACTATGTCTAAAAACGTATCAGAACAATTATTGGAAATATTAATAGCTACTGGAGTTAAGAACATCTACGGTGTTACGGGTGATGCTCTTAACTTTTTTGTGAAAGCTATAGAAAAAAGAGATGATGCTAATTGGATTGGCTTTAAACATGAAGGCAATGCATCATTTGCAGCGTTTGGAGATAGTGAATCTACAGGTTCGCTTGCCGTCTGTGCCGGAACCGTTGGACCAGGAGCCTTACATCTTATTAATGGCCTTTATAATGCTAAAAAAGCACGAACACCGGTAATCGCCATTACAGGACAAGTTCCCCAAATACAACAGGGAACAAATTATTTTCAAGAGGTCGATCTTACAAAAGTATATGATGATGTTTGTGATTATCAAGCTATTATTAAAACACCAGAAATGGCACCACGTGTCATTTTACGTGCTATTCAGATTGCAGTTTCCCGAAAAACAGTTTGCCGAATTGAACTTCCTGCAGATGTTGCCGGAATGGAAGCAGAAAACGAACAAATGTTAAGACCTATTTATAATTCTGATGCTATTTTAATGCCTGGTAATGACTCCGTAAAGAAAGCCGTAGAAGCCATTAATAGTGCCAAGACGGTTGCTATTCTTGCAGGTCATGGTTGCAGAGAAGCCAGAAGCGAAATCCTTGACCTTTCCCGAAAATTAAAAGCCCCTATTACACATACGCTAAAAGCAACCGACATATTTGACCACGATACCGAAAATACGGTTGGCCTCACAGGACTAATAGGCAATCCAACAGGCTATAATGCAGTGATGAAATGTGATTTGTTGCTCATGCTCGCTACCGATTTTCCGTACACTGATTTCTTACCTCACGATACAGAAACTATTCAAGTTGATATAAGAGAAGAAAATATAGGAAATAGAACAAGTGTAAACATTGGTATACATAGTGACGTAAATACTTTTGTGAAAGCACTAATTCCATTAGTTGAAGAAAAAACTGATGACCAATTTCTTTCAACATTAAACGAAAAATTCACCAAATGGAAAAAGAGTAAATTAGAGGAAGCATCACCAGAGCGCGATAACGAACCGTTACATCCACAAATATTTACACGTTATATTAATGAATATGCTTCAGACGATGCCATTTTTACAGTTGAGACAGGCACCTCGGCCATATGGGCTGCACATCATATTTCATTTCATACTAACAGAAGAATTATGGGCTCATTTAATCATGGTTCTATGGCTGTCGGACTTCCTGCAGCTATGGGAGCGTCAATGGCCAATCCTGGCAGAGAAGTATGGTGTATCTCTGGAGATGGAGCGTTCAATATGGCAATGCAAGATTTTATTACGGCTGTAAGATATAATCTTCCTGTTAAAATCCTTATTCTCAATAATTCTCAGTTAAGTTTTGTAAAATTAGAAATGGAGGAAGTAGGACTCGCACCTGCTTTGGACGCTTTAGAACAACAAAATGTCAATTTTGCAGACTACGCTCGTTTGTGCGGTGGAGAAGGGGTCCGAGTCGAAAAAGCTAAAGACATAGAAAATGCCATAAAAATGGCAAAAGTAAGTACTAAGCCATTTATTATTGATGCGGTTGTAAGTAGCGGTGAATTATCTCTACCACCGCATATAGGGCTAAAGGAGGCTGTTGGCTTTGGAACTTCAAAATTAAAAGAAGTGAGCCAAATCATTTCTGGAGATGCTGATCAATGGGACAACCTTAAAAAAGAACTCAAGGCCTTTTTTGATTAATATTTTAACCTTTTAAAACTAAAATTATGAACAACAAATTTTTAAGAAGGATAAACAAATATTACTAAAAATTAGGTAAAGGTATTTAGGCTTAAATCATTCAATATCACTTTTGCTAAAGTAATTATACCCTATCTCTGTTTTACTTTCTTATTAATTATAGAATAATACATCTTATAACTGAGCAATTGTTATTTCTATTATTGATTAAGAATTAAGTAGTCGTAAATTTGTAAAAAGATCATATTTTTAAATATGGTCTAAATTATAAAACATCCAACTATGGGCGATAATTCAAAAGTAAAGGCAGAGGATAAATATTTAATGGAAGAATTAGATATTGATAAAGACGCCTTAAAGCAATTAAAAAAGAAATTGGCGAAAGTTGCACCAAGGTCTGAAAGAGGAGTAGAAACATTATTTAGATTGTTATCTAAAAATCAGTATACTCTAAACACGATGATAGATACAAAATCTAATATTTTAATATCCATAAACGCTTTAATTTTATCATTGATTCTAGGTACGGTAATGAGTCAATTAAGTACAGATCCTCACCTAATCTTTCCTGTAGTAATGATATTGTTCACGAATCTAGCTTCAATTGCCTTTGCAATTTTTGCAACACGACCAGAATTAGTTCATGGAAAAAGTGAGACAAAAAACTTAATGTTTTATGGGAACTTTCATGAGATGGAAGAAGATGAGTACGTAAATAACATTACCAACTTAATGAATGAAGGAGATGAGTTATATAAAACCATTGCAACAGACACTTACCATTTAGGTAAAACAATTGATCGTAAATTTAAATTACTTCGTAAATCCTTTAATATTTTTTTAGTGGGTATTATTTTATCCGTAATCGCATTTATAGGGTGTCATGTATTTTTTGGAGGGATGATTTAATTTTTAAGCAAAGCTTTTTAGCTTCGGGCGTTCTATATAAGATTAAAACGTCTACTTCATAAAAAAAAGAGGCTGTCTAAAAAGGCAGTCTCTTTTTTTATATTTTATATTTTCAAAGAAGCATTGATTTTCGTATC
>NZ_JABFDI010000059.1 GCF_013403915.1 Winogradskyella pacifica | reverse complement strand
CGGACTTCGTCGGCGCACTGCGAACCGCCTCGGACGCGACCGACGTGCACGTGGTCGTCAACGCCCGCACGGATCTGTTCGTCAAGCAGGTCGGCGACGAGAGCGGCCGTGTCGACCGTGCCATCGCCCGGCTGAAGCTCGCCGCGGAGGCAGGCGCCGACTCGCTGTACCCCGTGGGCTTCCACAGCGATGCGGACCACAAACGCCTGGCCGAGGAGCTTCCGCTGCCCATCAACGCCATCGCGGATCCGGCCAAGGGGGACCTGGCGCACTTCGCATCGTTGGGTGTGGGGCGCATCAGCTTCGGCCCGCTGCTGCAGGGCGCGCTCGCCAGCGAGGCCGACCGGCTGCTGGCCCGCTGGAAATAGGCGCCTCCGGCGCACGTGAGCGGAAATACATAGTGGGACACGTATTTCCGCTCACATGCTCTGGAAGGTCCGCCAGGCACTGCCCGCTTCAGGAGCGTCCTCGCGCTCGACGGTTGCCTGGATGAGACCGTACGGACGGTCGTCGGCGTTGAACACCTCGTTTCGATTCTCGACGCCGAAGCGACCGGTGTCGTAGAGGAAATGGTGTTTGTTCGGCGCCGAAATCCGGATCTCGGCGATGTACGGGTACTTCTCGAGCACAGCCGCACCCATCGCATACAGCGTCTGTTGTAGTGCGAGCGACTGAAGATTGGCGAAGCGTTCGATCATCGCGGCCTTCACTCCGGCATACACAGCGTCCCAATCGATATCGGTGTGGGTGTAGCGCCACTGCGCGGTCAGTGATGTCGCCATGACGCGGTCGTGCGTCGGCTCCAACACGGTCAGCTCGTCCTCGAGGAAGCCGGAGAACTCGGAACCGGTCGACTTGAGGATGATCAATTCCTTGAAGCCGC
>NZ_JABFDI010000058.1 GCF_013403915.1 Winogradskyella pacifica | reverse complement strand
TTTTTTCACTCTCACAAACTTAATTTGAAAAAATATTTAATTCTTTTTTCAAGCTTAATTTTTCTGGAAATGAACGTCCGAAACGCAACATATTGTTTTTGTTTCGGGGTGCAAATATAGAACCCTTTTCTAAACCCGCAAGCCCTTTTATAACTTATTTTAATCTTTTTTTTAATACACCCATAACCAAAGCTTTACAGCTGTTTGTTTTTTTGATTTTGAATAAATTCTTTACTGCAGCTTGCTGTTTTGATTGATAAAGGCCTATATGACGGTTTTCAGAATATGTAGATTAACATTAAATCCATGTGTTTTATATGCTCTTATCCATCATACATCCGAATAAATCGTATTACAATAACTCTATACTTCAGATTTAAATTGACTAAAGCTACTTTATTAGGTCTATTATATTTTTTGAAAGTAGATTATGACAGTAAAGATTGTGCGTTCTCATCTAAAATTCACGAATAATTCTTGGTATTAGCGATCCTTGATCCTATAGTAGGATACTTAATCTTAAATAATAATGAATATACTTATGTAGATCACTGCTTATTATAGTATGAATTCTCTTAATTACAAAATTATTATTTTACTCTTAGGAATTAAGACGACTCCAGAGTGTGTTTTCAAGAAAAAAAAGTAATGCTTTCTTGATAGCTGTATTTAGTAGACGTTTATGGCATACTCTTACAAGTATTCATATACCATAAAAGTTAGTCATATTATAAGAGTTAGTGTAAGATAATTGAGTTTAACACAAAGAATTTGGTTTGTATTACCTGGATTCAATTCTAAATAAAGAATGCTACTTGTAAAAACGATTAATTGATTAGGTTCTTACACTTCCTCAAATATATTAAACAAAAAAACCCTTACTAGTTATCTAGTAAGGGTTTTAAAAAAAGGCGGTGACCTACTCTTCCACAGTAAAGCAGTACCA
>NZ_JABFDI010000057.1 GCF_013403915.1 Winogradskyella pacifica | reverse complement strand
GGGTGCGTCAGTCGTTGCCACTTTCGGTGACGGCGATCCGAGCGGCTTTCTCGTCGACGATCGCCGACTTCGCTGCGAATGCGGCGGTCAGTGCGTGCACTGCGAGGTTGTTCACCGACCTCGGATGACCCCGAGCGGCGTTGTGTATCAACGACACCGCGTCGTCGGAGAACAAAGGATCCGACCGGCCGGCGATTTTGATGTGATGTGCGATGTAGTCGGCGGTGTCAGCAGGTGCCATCCCGCCGAGGCTGTAGCGGACGGAGATGCGCTGATCGAGCGCAGCCAGGACACCGAGCTTGAGCCGGTGCCGCAATGTCGGTTGCCCCACGAGCAACGCCGCGAACGGTGACCCCGAATCCATGTCATGGTTGGTGAGCATCCGGATCGCTTCCATCTGCGCGTTGTCGAGCAGGTGTGCTTCGTCGATCACCACGACCGGTGTCCGTCCGCGTTCGGCATGCTCGGCGGCGAGCGCCTCGGCTGCTTGCGGGGCCAACGTGGCGGTGTAGAAGTTCGGGACCCGCCCGAGTGCGCTGACGACGTGGTGGAGCATCCCGCGGACCCCGACCGAGGGGTTCGGCAGGTAGATGATGACATGTCGTGCAGGGTCCAATGCTGCCGTGGCGGAGCGGATCGCGACGGTCTTACCGGCACCGACCTCACCGGTGATCACACCGATGGCGTGTTGATCGACGCACCAGGTGATGCGGGCGACCGCTTCGGCGTGACCGGGGTGGCGATGCAGCATCGACGGTGCGAGGTTCCGCCCGAACGGCATCCGAGTGAAACCGTAATGTGTTTGTAGCCGTTCGATACTCACGCTGATACCCCTGACTCGGTGACGTTGGAAAGGTCGCTGCCGATGCCGTCGGCGGCACTGGCGATGTCGTCGATGCTCAACTGGCCCGGGATCTCACCGTCGGCGGCAGTGACGGCAACGGTGTCGGCGACGGCGGGAATGGTGTCGGTGGGAATGGTGTC
>NZ_JABFDI010000056.1 GCF_013403915.1 Winogradskyella pacifica | reverse complement strand
GCCCCACGCCGTCACGCCGCGGGGCGGCTTCGGCCTGCGACTTGACAAACATGCCCTACATATCAGTACTACAGCAGTAGATCGGTCTGGAGGTCCCCTGACCTGCGATGATAGTGGCAACGTTGGGCGGTGGCCTGGTGTTTTCGTCTCCATGCCGACCACGCGAGAACGTGTTCGACGCTCGCGAGTGCTCCAAGGACGAGGGCGTTGAAAAGTCTGCGTAACTCGTTGATCGTCAACATGATCAGATCGTCGACGACTGGACTGCGTTCACGTTCGGCTGCGGTAGTAACAGCGAGGAACGCCATCGTAGCCATCGCCAACGTCACCCACCGATGCCACGAGGTCCACCGCCGCACCTGATGCTCATCGAGACCTGCTTGCCCCTTCGCTGCCTGAAACGACTCCTCGATCTTCCATCGCCACCCCGCGACCCGCACCAACTCCGACAACGTCACCGCAACCGGGGAGAAGCACCGGTAGTACGCGATCTCACCGGTGACATCGTGGCGCCGCAGCAACATAGATGTATGGCCGTACTCGTTGTCAGGCAACGGTATCCACGCCCAGGAATACCATCGCGGCCCCTTGCATCCAGCGCCGGCAGATCGCATCTGCCAACACTGTTCATCGAGTAGATCCACCAGAGTATCGATGCGTACCGACCCCGTCGCGGTGGCAACTCGATGACTGCACGCCACCGCCAGTACGTACCCGACCCGCCGCGATTCGAGCTCTGCTCGCAGACCAGGGTCTGCGCCGTAGACTTCATCGCCGGCAACCCACGACGCGGGTGTGCCGTCGTCGAGGGCAGCGCAGATCATCGCCCGCGCCAACGCCGGTTTCGTAGCGAACACCCGATCAGCATCCGGAATCCCAGCGCAATCACAGCGGGCGGTGTCCTCGGTCCACGACGCCGGTAGATACAACGCGCGGTCGATCAACGCATGCCCACGGCGCCCGGCGTACGTCAGGTACACCGCGACCTGCGCA
>NZ_JABFDI010000055.1 GCF_013403915.1 Winogradskyella pacifica | reverse complement strand
CGTTGGCACCAATTTGACCCAAAAACTATGAGAATAACTTTCCTACTACTTTTCTTGACTATTTTAAGCTGTTCAGATAATAAAAATGATTTTGAAAAATATAGTGAATTAGAACAAAAGGCAATGTTGGAATTCAAAGACAAAGAATATGATAAAGCTTTAACAAATTTCGAAAGAGCAATTGATTTAAAACCGACAGAGGACGTTTCTATATATTTTTACGCAACAGCTTCAGCATTAAATGCCAAAAATAAAAATAAAGCCAAAGAATTACTTATTTCTTCAATACATAATACTAACGCTTCGAAAGACTACTTCTTGAATTTCAATGAGTTCAATAATTTCAGGAATGAAAAACTGTTTTTGGAAATTGAGAATGACTACGAAAGCCATATTTCAGAATTCTACAATAAACTGAAGCATCCCAAAATCTATCGAGAAGTTGATAGCTTAATGGAATTAGACCAAGAAATAAGGAATAACGGAACTGATTGGAACGAAGTTTCGAGAATTGATTCGTTAAATATCAAACGCTTAATCGATATCACAAAAGAATATGGCTGGCAGAAAAAAGGCTGGCTCGTTCTATGGCATCAACGTGGAACTTATGGTCAAGATAATTACGTTTGGAATTTTTTCAAACCGTATATCGATGAACAAATAGTCAAAGGGAATATGAAAAAAGACTTTTGGGCTATGTTCGAGGAAGAAAAATCAATTACTAAAAATAAAGAACAGATTTATGGTCTTTATTGGAATCAATTTGACCAATTTCCAATCCTTGACATTGAAAATGTAGACAAAAGACGTTCTGAATTTGGACTTCCACCACTTTGGTATATGGAGAAAGTTTATGGAATTGAATTACCAACTGGATATAAAAAAACTGGTGCCAACACCGTGTATAATTAATTGCTATGGCAAGTGCTTATTTGGAAAATTCCTTCGGAATTTTCACGGGTTCGTAAATGTTTGTTAACTTAGTTGCTTAACCACGCAACTAACCATACACAAAACCGTT
>NZ_JABFDI010000054.1 GCF_013403915.1 Winogradskyella pacifica | reverse complement strand
TGGTGGCACGATAGTGCCCCATGGGGTGGTGTAGTTCGGATCGGTGAACCATCAGGTTCGTGATCAACGAGTCATTTTGTATGTTAAGCGCTTTCGAGTTGAGGTGTCAACGACTCGGCGTGCCTCACCTATTTTGAGCGCGTGGCCCGGAAGGCTTGCCCGATGTGGGAGGGCAAGATCGATATGGCCGCGAGACGTCAGGTCACGAACAAACTGCGGGGTCAGTACCGCAACGCGACGAAGGTGGAGCGGGGCAAGATCCTGGACCGGGTCGTGTCGACCACGGGGATGGGCCGGTCGACGGCGCGGCGGATGCTGACCGGCGCGAGGCTGCCGGACCCCGCCGACCAGGTCGACGGGCGCACGCTGCGACCGCGGGGCTTCAGCGACGACGCCAGGGCACTGCTCGAGCACGTGTGGGCGTTGATGGGCATGCCGTGCGGCAAGTACCTCGTGGTGATGGCGGATCAGTGGCTGCCGCTGCTGATCGCGGCCGGCGACCTGGACAAGCCCTTCGCCACCGACGAGGCGGTCACGCAACTCGGTGCGATGAGCGCGGCCACGGTGGACCGCTACCTCAAACCGGCCCGGGACAGGATGCGGATCAAGGGCGTGGCGACGACGAAACCGTCTCCGCTGCTTCGGAACTCGATTAGCATCCGGACCTGCGCTGACGAGGCGCCCGACGCCCCGGGGGTGATCGAGGCCGATACTGTGGCGCACTGCGGCCCGACCTTGATCGGCGAGTTCGCGCGCACGTTGACGATGACCGACCTGGTGACCGGATGGACCGAGAACTGCTCGATCCGCAACAACGCCTCGAAATGGATCACCGACGGCATCGCCGAACTGCAGCAGCGGTTTCCGTTCGCGATGACCGTCTTCGATTCCGACTGCGGCAGTGAGTTCATCAACCACGAAGTCGCGGCCTGGCTGCAGGACCGCGACATCGAGCAGACCCGCTCGCGGCCGTACCAGAAGAACGATCAGGCTCATGTGGAGTCCAAGAACAACCACGTCGTCCGCAAGCACGC
>NZ_JABFDI010000053.1 GCF_013403915.1 Winogradskyella pacifica | reverse complement strand
ACTTCGTAGCTGTTGCCGTGCAGCGACACTGTCGCGGTCTTGGTCACCGTCCGATATTCGGACCACAGAAATGCTTCGGTCAGATCGGCTGCTGTCGCCATCGCCGCGGTGCGGCCCAGCCGCGTCCAGCCTGCCTCCCACCGATCCAGTGGGCACTGCCCGGTCTCGGAATGGACCCGCCGGTGATATTCGGTCTCCACCCATCCGGTGAACAACCGGTTCAGCTCGAGTAGCGCTGCGCGGTGATCGGTTCCGGCTTCGGTCAACTGCTCGGGAGTGGTGTCGACGATTTCGACGAGGAACTGCTCACGGACAGTGCGGAAGAATCGTTCGATCTTCCCCCGCCCTTGCGGGCGATGAGGGGTAGAATGCACCAACCGGACAGCAAGTTTCGTGCATGCCCGCAGCAGCCATGCATCGACGAACGCGGACCCGTTGTCGACGTAAACCGACCCCGGGACCCCGCGTGCAGCCAGCGCCGGCTCCAACGCCACCCCCAACCGCACCGTGTCTTCGGAGAACCCGAACCGGTATCCCGTCAGCAGCCGGGAGTGATCGTCGAGGAACGCGAACAGATATGTTTTCCGCCCGCCGACTTTCGGGCCGTGCAACGCATCCCCGGTCCAGCGGTCGTTGGGGTGTTCCGCTTCGAACCGCCCGAACACCGGCGGCGTCTGGCCCGCCGCGGGTCCAATGAGCTCCAGGCGGTGGAAGTGCCGCAGCAGCGTCGATTCCGACGGTGACCACCCAGCTGATGCCCGCAGGATCCGCTGCACCTGAGCTGCTGTCCTGGCCGGGTTCTCCCGTTTGAGTGCAGCTGCCATCTCGAGGACTACGGAATCGGTGCGCACGGTGGCCTGCCGGGTCGAGGGCATGAGAGCGTCGAATCCGTCGGTGTTGTACCGGCGGATCCACCGATCGAGGGTGTCCCGCGAATACCGCACCTCCGACCCGAACGGGTCGGTGTGCTCCCGGGACGCGATCTCACGCACCATCTTCCCGCGGGTCTTCGTCGACAATCCGGTATCGAGCGCCGGGCAGATCAACTGATACCGAAACAGTCCTACCTTCTGACGCCGTTCCCGCTCTTTCTCCTCCGACATTGTCGGCCACCAC
>NZ_JABFDI010000052.1 GCF_013403915.1 Winogradskyella pacifica | reverse complement strand
CTCAGAAAACACCTCCCTCGCACAAGGAACCGGAGGATGGGACCTATTCGGCAGCAACAGTATTGACGATACTCATCGACAGTCCCCGCATCGCGGTGACACAAACGACACCCAGCAGGAAGGTCTCGCATGAACACCGCCACAGCGCAATTACCGGCCGATCTTGAAGCCCTGATGCGTCAACTCCGCCTGCCGCATGCCAGGTCGATCACTGCGGACATCCTCGCGACAGCTCGGGCGCAACGTTGGGATCCCGCCGAGGTAGTCAAGGCGCTCCTCACCGAAGAATCTGCTGGTCGGGCGCGTTCGATGCTGACCTCCCGCCGTAAAGCAGCTGGATTTCCTACCGGCAAAACGTTCGAGGTGTGGGATGAGAGTGCGTCGTCGATTCCGCTCCCCACCCAGCAGGCCTTGCAGACCCTCGAATGGGTCAACCGCAGAGAGAATCTCGTGGTCTGCGGACCGGCGGGAACAGGGAAGACGTTCTTCCTCGAAGCATTGGGGCAGAAAGTTATTGAAGCGGGGATGCCGGTTGCGTGGTTCACCCTTGAGCAGATCGGGGTCCTCGTCCGCGCGCACCGCTCCGATGACTCCCTCGGCAAAGCCATCGCGAAGATCGTGCGCGCCGAGCTCGTCGTCATCGATGACGTCGGACTCCTGCCGGTCGGGACTGATGCCGCCGAAGGGCTCTACCGGATCGTCGAAGCGGCCTACGAACGCAAGTCGGTGGCGATCTCCTCGAACCTGCATCCGAGTGGTTTCGATGAGTTGATGCCGAAAACACTGGCCACCGCCACCGTCGATCGGCTCCTGCATCACGCGCACCTCTGCCAAACCAGCGGCGACTCAGTGCGCCTCGCCCAAGCATTGCACGGTCAGGGGGTCAAACCCTTGACCTAACACGATGCACTACCGGTGGCGGACACACCCGAATGGGCAGATTCCTGTCCGCCACTGGGCAGATTCGTGTCCGCCACCGGTCAGTTCTTATTGACCACCTACGGTCAGTTTCCGTGTCCGTCTACGGTCACTTCCCAGTGTCCATTGACAGATGTGATGCAACACACCCACACCGAGGAAAATCATGCAGCTAGAAGTTCCCGGCCGGCTCACCCACGGCCGGACACCCGCTGAATCCACTGCCCAGCCGCAAAACTACCTTGCCG
>NZ_JABFDI010000051.1 GCF_013403915.1 Winogradskyella pacifica | reverse complement strand
GTCGAGGACGTCGACGACCGGCAACCCGAGCTGGGTCGGTGCCCGCCACAATAGTGCCGCCCCGGTCCCCGCCGCCAAGTCCCACGCATGGAAGGAATAGAAGTTGCGGTCCGCGGTCAACAACTCGTCGCGCCGCAACCGCAGATACAACCGGTTGGCCAGGGATTTCTCGCCCACCGCCCAGGCGTCGACCTCGGCGGCCACGAACACGTGGGTTGCGCACTCGGCCAACGCGACCACCCGCGCCTTCGGGAACGCCGACCGGTTCTCCCCGGACCCGGCGTAGCCGAACTCGGCGGCATTGGCGTCGGTGTCGGGCACATCGACCTCGAACCCGTCGATCGCGAGCAGCCGCCAACCCCGCAGCCACGCACCCTGGGTGGACCTGGTCGCCACCGGTTGCGCGACCCCTTCGAACACCTCGGACATGATGTTGCGGCCCAACCGTTTCCGCGCTTGGGTGATCCCGCTGGCCGTGGGCACAGTCCACGCGGCGTCCCAACACCCCCACCGCGACAACGACCCGGTGACCTTCGTGGCGACTTCTTCGTAGTCGTCGTCGGTGAACAGGCACAACCCCATCATCAGATACGCCGTCACATGCGGGGGCAGCTTGCCGCCCTTGCGTTTGGCCACCACCCCGCACTCGGCCACCGCCGAATCGATGACATCACGGGGAACCGCGTTGACCAACACACCCAACGACACCATGTCCGGCGTCACCACAACATCATTCACGCTGGCATGGTCTCGAGATCTGAACCAAAACTCGAGCCGCCACGCCGAGCACAGACACCTCACCCACCATCGGCCGGACTTCGCGGTCGGCCACCACGCCGAACCACCCCCCAAAATCGCAGGTCAAGCCCCAATCAGCCACAAGCTACGTGGCATTGCACCTGAAATGCTGGCCGACATCGCCGGCAAACCACTGCACGCCCGCCGTGAACGCACCTGCCCCCGCGCCGTCAAACGCGCCCGCCACAACGGCTACCGCGTCAAGAAACGCCACGAACCCGCCAGCACCCGCCACACCGGGCCTCCCACCATCAACCTCCACCGACTCAGCAAAACCGCAGATCAGGCGGCCTAACGGAACAAGCTACGTGGCATTGGGGTCGGGGCACACAGCGCTGTCGTGTGGAAGCGGTTGTAGGTAAGCCCACCGCCCTGCAGCCGTTCGGCGGTCGGTGTCGCCACGGGCCCGCCGAAGGCG
>NZ_JABFDI010000050.1 GCF_013403915.1 Winogradskyella pacifica | reverse complement strand
CGTCGAACAGACTAATGAATCCGTCGTCACCTTTGGGTTTGCCCCGCAGTCAGGCCCAGCGCCTCGCAACAAAAGCGAGTAGGTTTCGCAATGCCGAAAGCGCCGATAACCGTCAGAAACTGGTGGGTGCAGCACAGTGAGAGTGCTCAATTAATCCAAGAGCGCTACCGCCAGCGTTGTTTGTCAAGAGTACTCACAATTATCGATCTCGTGAGAAGGGGTCGACAGTATCCATGTCCGGTACAAACGGGCACGGTGATGGGGATGGGTCGGCCGCCGCCCAGCTTCTAGACCGTATGGGGGCCAGTTGCGGGGCCGAAGGCCTCGAGCTGCAAACGGACGTGGGTTGCCAGTGAGAAGACACACTGGTAGAGCCACATTGCAGATGACAGGAGGCCTCCGGTGATTATCAAGGGTACAAGTGTTGGGTTGGATGTACACGCTCGTTCGGTTGTTGCGCACGGCATCGATGAAGACGCGGGTCGAGTGGTCACAGCACGGTTGACACCTGATTTCGGGTCGATCCTCGCCTGGTTGATGGCGTTGTCCGGGCCGGTGAAGGTGGCGTATGAGGCCGGTCCGACAGGATTCGGCTTGGCTCGGGCGATCATCGCGGCGGGGATGGACTGCGTGGTGTGATCGGCCCAGGGATTTCGGACAGTGGACCCGCTTAGAATAGGGATCTACTGAAATGAGTCAGACCAGCATGAGCAGATCACGGCGATCGTTCTCGGCAGAGTTCAAAGATGAACTGTGCCGCGAGGTGATCGAGTCGTCCAAGCCGATCAGCGAAGTTGCCAAGGCCTACGCGGTCGGCGATGACAGCCTGCGCCGATGGCTCGCGAAGTATCGCGACACCCACGGCGGCAGTGTGGGCAGTGAACTCACTCTGACCGAACGGGCCCGCCTGAACCAACTCGAACGAGAAATACGTGAATTGCGTTCTGAGGCAGCGTTTTTGAAAAAAGCAGCCTCGTACTTCGCGCGGGAGCCACGGTAGTGGCGAAGTACGAGTTCATAGATTCCTACGTCGCGGACGACTCCGCGACAACACCGATCACCGACCGTTGCCGTTGGCTCGAGGTGTCCACCTCCGGTTTTTACCATTGGCGCAGTAGACCGCAGTCGGCGACGTCGAAACGTCGTGATGCTTTGGCCGGGCAAATTCGAGTGTTCTTCGACGCAGCACACGGTACCTACGGGTATCGGCGCATCCACGCCGACCTACAGTCCGCCGGCGTCGAATGCTCACCAGAACTGGTTCGTTCGATCATGCGCGA
>NZ_JABFDI010000004.1 GCF_013403915.1 Winogradskyella pacifica | reverse complement strand
GTTAGCTGTTAGCTGTTAGCTGTTAGCTGTTAGCTGTTAGCTGTTAGCTGTTAGCTGTTAGCTGTTAGCTGTTAGCTGTTAGCTCAAAAATATTAAGTTCCGAGGATAATTGAAAATCTCGGAACTTTTTTTATACTTTATTTTTTAAGTTAAAAGCATTAAATTTCAATACAGCAACAAAAACCTAATCGGAAGACCGAAGACCGAAGACTGAAGACTGAAACTAAGGAATATTCAAATATTTATGTGTTTGTAATGATACTTTCCATCTCGGATTAGCCATCACATAATCAACGATTTTCGGAATTACTTTATCGCGCTTACTCCATTCGGGTTGCAAATACAAAATACAATCTTTATTTACCTTATCCGCTTGCTCTTCTGCAAACTTAAAATCGTCATTATTATAAATAATACATTTAAGTTCATGCGCTTTTTCGTAGACCTCTTCAGTAGGTAATTTCATTTTCTTTGGAGATAGACAAATCCAGTCCCATTGTCCTGTCAATTTATAAGCACCAGACGTTTCAATATGTGTTTGTACACCTTTCGCTTTTAATTGTGCCGTTAAAGGCCCCATATCCCAAGTTAGAGGCTCTCCACCTGTAACAATGATAGTATCACTATATTTTACAGCATTTTCTACAATTTTTTCTGTTTCTGTCGGAGGATGTAATTCTGCCAACCAGCTTTCTTTAACATCACACCAATGGCAGCCTACATCGCAACCACCAATTCGCACAAAATATGCAGCTGTTCCTTTATGAAAACCTTCACCTTGAATGGTGTAAAACTCTTCCATCAAAGGCAACAGTAACCCTTTATCTATTAACTCTTGTCGTTCTCTTCTTGTCATAAGTGTGCAAAGATAGTTATTTAGTTTTCAGTCTCAGTCTCAGTTTACAGTAATTTTAGTGATTAGAAGTTCGCCTATTAAAATCTTTTTTAACTCACCAAGAGCAAAGACGCAACGTTCAAAACTTAAAATACAAAACTGAATACTGAAACAGCAACTACAAACTGTGACTGAAGATTACGACTGAATACTGTCAGTGCTAACTGAGACTAAAAACTATTTCATACTTGATTAAAATTACATTATTTTTATAGAAATTTTCTGATCAATGAATAAGACTGAAGCTTTCGTCAAAGAGATTAACGAAGGAAACACTTGTAAAGGCGACTTTATTACTTTGGGTTCTGCCATGTTAGACGGTAAAACCATTACAAATACGTTTGTAAATGTTCCTTTAAAAACCATGAATAGACATGGCCTTATTGCTGGAGCAACAGGTACTGGAAAAACAAAAACATTACAGGTCTTAGCAGAAAATTTATCCGAAAAAGGTGTTCCTGTTTTACTCATGGACATTAAAGGAGATTTAAGCGGATTAGCAAAACCAAGTCCTGGTCATGCAAAAATTGATGAACGTCATGCGCAAATTGGACTACCGTTTGAACCTAAAGCATTTCCTGTAGAAGTAATGACCTTATCTGAACAAGATGGAGTGCGCTTAAGAGCTACAATAAGTGAATTTGGACCTGTTTTAATTTCGAGAATATTAGATGTTACAGAAACCCAAGCAGGAATAATTTCTGTGATTTTTAAATACTGTGATGACAACCATTTACCATTATTAGACCTTAAAGATTTCAAGAAAATCCTACAATACGCCACTAATGAAGGGAAGGAAGAATTTGAAGACGCCTACGGCCGTATTTCAACGGCTTCAACAGGTGCTATTCTAAGAAAGCTTGTTGAGATAGAACAACAAGGTGGTGATGTTTTTTTTGGTGAAACCTCATTTGATACGCAAGATTTATTACGTATTGATGAAAATGGTCGTGGTTATATTAATATCATTAGACTGACAGATATTCAAGATAAGCCTAAATTATTCTCAACATTTATGTTGAGTTTATTGGCGGAGATCTACTCTACATTTCCTGAACAAGGAGATAGTGGCCGACCAGAACTTATTATGTTTATTGATGAGGCACATTTAATTTTTAATGAAGCTTCTAGTGCTTTGTTAAATCAAATTGAAAGTATTGTAAAACTCATTCGTAGTAAAGGAGTTGGACTTTATTTTGTAACTCAAAATCCAACGGATGTACCAGAAGCCGTTTTGGGGCAACTAGGTTTAAAAGTACAACATGCATTAAGAGCCTTTACGGCAAAAGACAGAAAAGCTATAAAATTAACGGCTCAGAATTATCCTGATACAGATTATTATGACACGGCCGAAGTATTAACGTCCTTGGGAATTGGAGAAGCCTTAGTTTCGGCATTAGATGAAAAAGGAAAACCGACTCCATTAGCAGCAACCATGTTGCGTGCTCCAATGAGCAGAATGGATATCTTGACTGAATCTGAATTAGGAGGTTTATTAGCCGAATCAAAATTAGCTAAAAAATACAATCAAGAAATTGATAGAGAAAGTGCTTACGAAATGCTGAATAAAAAGATTGAGCAAGCCGAAGCTGAAGAAGCCAAACTAAAAGCTTTAGAAGAAAAAGAAGCTTTAAAACGCGCTGAAAGCAAAAGGCGAACCAGTACAAGTAGAAGTCGTAGCAACGGAATGAATCCTATATTAAAAGTATTGACTAGTGCAACGGTAATCCGTGGAGTTTTAGGAATAATAAGTAAAATGATTAAAAAATAGATACTAACTTTAGAATGAAAAACACCCTATTTACAGCACTAACTTGTGCTATTTTATTATCTAGTTGTGCTAACGAAAAAGCACCAAACCCTTTTAAAATTACTAAAAATCATATCGGTTTATTAACAGACTCTACTCAGGTAAAAGAATTAGACGCCATTTTCGTTAATGATTCTGTTGTTCGATACATTGCTGGAGATGAATTTATAGGCTCTGTTAATACCATTGAAATTTTTGAAAAAGGAGGCAAAAAACTCTTAGATCTATCTCCTAGAGAAGCTTTAGATTCGACTTCGGTAATTTCTAGTGTTAACATCATTGATTCACGTTACAACACCGATAAAAACATTTCTAATTTAAGTACTTATAAAGATATAAGTGAAGCTTATAAGATTTCAAAAGTTGACAACCTTATTAATGTTATTGTCGTTTCTGTAAATGAAATTAATGCCTCGTTTACGATTGATAAAAAAGAATTACCGGCAAGCATGCGTTTTGACATGGGTATGACCATTGACCCGATTCAAATCCCTGGAAAAGCGAAGATTAAATATTTTATGGTACATTGGTAGATTAGTTGATAGTTGATAGTTGATAGTTGATAGTTGATAGTTGATAGTTGATAAATATGCAGAAAAAACAAAAATATACAATCCAAAATAGCCCATTTATAGTTCCTACCGAAGATGGTAAGATTATAAAAGAGCATTTCGGAAAGGCTACAGATGGCAACTCAGAAATAAGCATTGCCCATATGGTTGCGCCAGCTGGTTGGTCAGAACCTTTTCAGACGCCAGAATTTGATGAATATACGTTTATCATTAAAGGCAAAAAACAATTTATTATAGACGATGAAATTATCGTGCTAGAAGCAGGACAATCTATTAAAGTAGATAAAAATACGCGTTTACAATATTCTAATCCATTCACTGAACCTTGTGAATATTTAGCAGTTTGCTTACCTGCATTTTCAATTGAATCCGTAAATAGAGAAGACCAATAAATATGAGTAGTTTTGTTATTAGATCCATTGGTAGCGCCCTTAATGCAACCAGTTTAATTTCCTCTAAATATGCCGCTAAAAAAGCTATAAATCTTTTTGCTTCTCCGAGAAAAGGACGTTACAACGACGAGCAAAAACGTATTATTGATTCGGCTTTTTATGAAGAAATAAGTTATAATAATCTAGATATTGCAACCTATCGTTGGGTCGGAAAAGGCAAAACCGTTTTACTCGCTCATGGTTGGGAGAGTAATGCATCACGTTGGGAATATATATTAAAAGATTTAAGATCTCAAGATTACAACATTATTGCCTTAGATGCTCCTGCACATGGACGGTCTGATGGCAAACAGTTTAATGCGATTTTATATTCTGAATTTATAAATATAGTTGCTAAAAAATTTCAACCAGACGTTCTAATTGGTCACTCCGTTGGAGGTATGTCTTGTGTTTTTTATATGCATAAATACCAATTACCATCTATTAAAAAGATGGTTCTATTAGGGGCGCCTGCACATTTTACAGGTGTTTTTGACCGATACAAATCTATGATGGGTTTTAACACTAAAATTTCAAATGGGTTAGATAATATAATTATTGAACGTTTTGGGCAGCCAGTCGCTTACTTTTCTGCTGCAAACTTTACAGAATCCATTACCGCAAAAGGTTTAATTATTCACGATAAAAAAGACCGCATTATTCCTTATGAGGATGCTCAATTAATTGCGAATCGCTATAAAAATGCTGAATTTATTTCCACTACTGGCTTTGGGCATGGCTTAAAGGATGTGTCTTTAACACCTCAGATTATTGAATTCATTAATGATTAATCTTTATCGTATTTTTGCACCATGTCAGAAGATTTAAAACGCCTAAACAAATACCTCAGCGAAGCTGGTTATTGCTCTCGTAGAGCAGCAGATCGATTAATTGAAGCAGGACGAGTAACCATTAACGATGTTGTACCAGAAATGGGAACAAAAGTCGCATCTGAAGATGTGGTTAAAGTCGATGGTGAAATCATTGGAGAACGCAAACAAGACTTTGTGTATTTAGCTTTTAACAAACCAGTAGGTATTGTTTGCACCACAGATACACGCGTTGAAAAAGACAATATCATTGATTACATTAACTATCCTAAACGTATTTTTCCTGTTGGAAGATTAGATAAACCAAGTGAAGGTTTAATTCTGCTCACAGACGATGGAGATATTGTCAATAAGATATTAAGAGCGAGCAATAATCACGAAAAAGAATACATCGTCACCGTAGACCAACCAATTTCTCAAACGTTTATTGAGCGTATGGCTGGCGGCATTTATTTAGAAGATTTAGACAAGCACACCAATAAGTGTGAGGTTAAAAAAATTGATAAATTCACCTTCAGTATCATATTAACTCAAGGTTTAAATAGGCAAATCCGACGCATGTGTGAGTATTGTAATTATGAAGTACAAGCATTAAAACGAATTCGGATAATGAATGTAAAACTTGATGTGTCTTCTGGTCAATATAGAGAATTAACAAAAGAAGAATTCCAAAGCTTAAACGAACTAATAGCTGATTCTACAAAAACTTACGAAGCAAACAAAGCGAACACCACAAGACATAACAGACGTTAATAATGGCTTTAGCACCTTTTCATCTCGCGATTCCTGTTCATAATTTAGAATTATGTAGAAATTTCTACACTAATGTATTACAACTTGAAGAAGGACGAAGTAGTGATCATTGGGTTGATTACAACTTTTTTGGACACCAATTGGTGATTCATTTTAAAGCAAAACAAACCGAAGAAGACGTCACTAATGAAGTAGATGGTAAAGCTGTACCGGTTCCGCATTTTGGTGTGGTTTTAGAATGGGAAGCATTTAAAGAGTTTGCCGAATTATTAAAGTCGAAAGACATAACGTTTATCATTGAACCTTATATAAGATTTGAAGGATTAGTAGGAGAACAAGCGACAATGTTCTTTAAAGATCCTTCAGGAAATGCTTTAGAGTTTAAAGCGTTTAAAGATATGAGTCAGTTATTTGCTAAGTGATTTCATTCTTTTATTTAAAAGAAGGAACGGCAAGTAAATCATCAAAAACAAAGGTATAATTATCAACTGCCCTACCATAATATAATAAGGCCATTCTCCAAAATAATCTAATAATGAAGCTGATTTTGGCTTTTCATTTAAGTAGAAATAATTGGAGTCCAATACATAGTTTAACCCTACCATAAGCACCACATAAACCTGAAGTGCTAAGAAAGATTTAAAAACACTTCTTAAGGTTGGTTTCATCTTAAAGACAAAAATGAAATAAAATATTATAGATAGTAAGCCTAAATGTACGGTCCAGTATCTAAAATAATCAAAACTAGGGAATCCATTTGCAATATCCGGAGTAATAACACCTTGTAATGTACCTCCAATAATCCAAAACACTAAAATCTCAAACATCCAATACTTACGATAATACGTAAAAACAGGAATCAATAAAGCCAATACACTACAGAGATAAAGCGGTAAATCAGTTTTAAAATTATAATTATCGAAAAGCATGCGATATACATGAAACCCTATAAGTGTTAGAGACACAAACCATCCAAAATAATGAATCGCTTTTTGTTTTTGTTTTAAGCTGAAGGACTTATTAGCATATCTAATTACAAAAACAGCCCCAATAACTCCACATAAAATCGGAATTATATGTTGAAAACTACCTATCGTGACTTTTGAAAGAACGATAAATAGCGCCAATAAACCCATCTAAAATTATCTGTGATTTTTTCTGTGCTGTTCTCTTGCCAATAACGTATTCTTTAATAGCATTGCAATAGTCATTGGTCCTACTCCACCAGGAACTGGTGTAATAAAACTCGCTTTTTTGCTCACGTTTTCAAAATCTACATCACCAGTAATATAATACCCTTTTTCAGAATCATCAGCTACTCTTGTGATTCCTACATCAATAATTACCACATCGTCTTTTACCATTTCAGCCTTTAAAAATTTAGGCACTCCTAATGCTGAAATAATAACATCTGCTTGCGATGTAATCTGTGTAATATTTTTGGTATGACTATGCGTTAAGGTTACTGTTGAGTTTCCTGGAAAACCTTTTCGTCCCATTAAAATACTCATCGGGCGACCAACAATATGAGATCGACCAATTACTACGGTATGCTTACCTTTGGTTTCAACTTGGTAACGTTCAAGTAATTCTAAAATCCCAAAAGGTGTTGCCGGAATAAAAGTAGACATATCTAAAGCCATTTTCCCAAAGTTCATCGGGTGAAAACCATCGACATCTTTATCTGGGTTTACAGCCATCAATACTTTCTGCGTATTAATCTGTGGCGGTAATGGTAATTGAATTATAAAGCCATCAATATCAGCGTTATTATTAAGCTCTTCTATTTTGTCTAGCAACTCCACTTCGCTAGTTGTATTAGACATACGTACCATTGTAGATTCAAAACCAACACGTTCACATGCCCTAACTTTACTACCAACATAGGTTAAACTCGCTCCATCGTTACCTACAATTACAGCTGCCAAATGCGGAACTTTTTCATCATTAGCTTTCATCTTATCGACTTCCGCTTTGATTTCGTTTTTAATGTCGTTACTTACTTTTTTTCCGTCTAAAATTGTCATGCTTTTGGTTATTGTTTTCTTGCAAAGACGCTATGGCGCGAAGCTTTAATTAATTAATTTATTATTTTTTAAAAGTCAACTGAAGACTGCGTTTTGTGACGGCCTACTGAAGACTAAATACTGTAAACTTTATTTAGGCATATTCTGCATCATCTGCATCATACGCTTTCCGCCTCCACCTTGCATCATTTTCATCATCTTACTCATCTGCGTAAATTGCTTTAAGAGTTGATTTACTTCTTGTACAGATGTACCAGAACCTTTACCAATTCGTTTTTTACGACTTGCATTTATAACAGATGGATTAGAACGTTCTTCTGGTGTCATAGAATGAATAATCGCTTCAATACCTTTAAACGCATCGTCGTCAATATCAATATCTTTCATCATTTTTCCTGCACCAGGAATCATGCCTACTAAATCCTTCATGTTACCCATTTTCTTGATTTGCTGAATCTGTTTTAAGAAGTCATCAAACCCAAACTGGTTTTTAGCAATCTTCTTCTGTAATTTTCGTGCTTCTTCTTCATCAAACTGCTCTTGTGCACGTTCAACTAAAGAAACGACATCTCCCATTCCTAAAATACGATCTGCCATACGCGATGGATAGAAGACATCAATTGCTTCCATCTTCTCACCCGTACCAATAAATTTAATTGGTTTGTTAACTACGGATTTAATCGAAATTGCTGCTCCACCTCGTGTATCACCATCTAATTTGGTAAGGATAACACCATCAAAATTTAATATATCATTGAAGGCTTTTGCTGTATTCACCGCATCTTGGCCTGTCATAGAATCGACAACAAACAAAGTTTCTTGTGGCTGAATGGCTTTATGAATATCCGAAATCTCGTTCATCATAGCTTCATCGACAGCTAAACGACCAGCGGTATCAATAATCACCACATTATGACCATTTGCTTTGGCATGCGCAATACCAGCTTTAGAAATCGCCACAGGATCGGTATTCCCTCTATCACTAAAAACCTCAACACCTATCTGATCTCCCACAACATGTAACTGATCTATTGCAGCCGGACGATAAACATCACATGCGACTAATAAAGGTTTCTTAGTTTTTTTGTTTTTTAAATAATTAGCCAGCTTACCAGAAAAAGTTGTTTTACCAGACCCCTGTAAACCAGACATTAAAATCACACTAGGATTACCAGAAAGATTAATACCTTCGGCATCGCCACCCATTAATTCAGTTAATTCGTCTTTAACGAGTTTAACCATTAACTGACCCGGCTGTAATGTTGTTAATACATCTTGACCAAGTGCTTTTTCTTTTACACGAACTGTAAATTCCTTTGCAATTTTAAAGTTAACATCGGCATCTAAAAGCGCACGTCTTACTTCCTTAAGTGTCTCAGCAACATTTACTTCCGTAATGCTACCATGACCTTTTAATACGTGTAACGCTTTATCTAACTTATCACTTAAATTATTGAACATGTTTCTAGTCTTCAGTTTGCAGCCTGCAAGTAAGCAGTCTGTATTATTTAATAAGATGCAAATTTAAGAATTTATGAGGGAATTATGAATGGGAATTGATAAAATGATTTTTAGATAAAAAACGAAGACTAATCACTACAAACTAATTGATAACAGAAAGAGCCACTCATGGCGAATGACCCTTTTCAATCAACTTAACTTACTAAAATTAACAACCTCTAGTTTCTTTATTCACAAGTTCTGTTTAGAACAATCTCTATACTGCTATCATTAACATTATGCAACACTAATTGGTTTTCTGTACATTCTACAATTAACCAACTTCCGTTTATGGCTTGAATATTTGGCCCAGCTACATTTGAAAAATTTATAATAACACCTTCGTTCGATTGCGATGTTGACCACGTCGCATCTATTACCAATGCATCTGTATATATCACTACAATTTGATTTGAAGTCTCAAAATCAAAATTATATGCTATTAAATTATCACTACCGTTGTAGTTAACAACATTCCAAGTACAGTCTATTAAAAGGCTACTCACATCTGATTCTGAACACGTCTCATTACAATCTATTATGGATAATTGAATTGTAAATATTTCGAATTGATTATTAATTTCAGCCCTTACATATATTATTTGTTCTACAACTAAATTGGTGTAAACTTCTGGAGTTATAATTTGATTTATTCCTGCTTCAGCATCAGCTTGTATTTCATAATACGTCACAGCATCAGCACTTGGCGTGCAATTGGCGAATGCTGTAGTTAAATTAAACTGATACGGACCATCATAACCATTATCACAAATTTCTAATTGTGCGTTAAAGCTTTGAAAACATTCAAATAAATTACAATTTTCTGTATTTAAATAGACATTAAAAATTTCAAAATCACCATTATCCGCTTCAATTCTCAAATAGACTTGGGCTGTTAAGGTTTCATAAGCTTCTGTATTTACAATAGCATTTGTATTTGTTTGAGCATCACTAAATGTTGCATGAAATGAAGGCATAAAATTCTCTGTACAAACTACCAATCCTATTGTATTTGCACTTAGATTATATACCGGAACATTATTAGGACCTTCACAGGTTACAATCTCAAAATCACCAAAACAGCTGAAAAGACCACCATTACAGTTTTGTTCTAAAACCAAAGTTTCATTTTCTTTCTGTAATACAATTCTACCCGTATCACATTCTACAATTGTCCAATCGCCTTCTAACGTATCTTGAAACGCTGTTAATTCTGAAAATGTGATTATAACTTGGTTGCCTGCAAGAGATAAATTCCAACCACCTCCTATTGCAGAAGCTGCCAATCCTTCCGAAATTTGCAAATCTCCATTAGAATTGAAAATCATTGTATCGTTTTCAAAATTACCTGTACCATTGCTAAAATCCCAAGGGCATTCTTGCAAAATAGCACTGATATCTGTAAGAGAACAATTTAAATCATCTTCACATACTTTATTAATCACCATAGTCTGTTCACCTTTTGTAAACCGTATGGTAGCATCATCACATTCTATAATTTTCCAGTCTCCTCCTAAATCTTCAAAATCTGTTTCTAAAAAAAGGTATGTTTCACCTGCCGTTGAAATTATAGACCAATTACTAACAACATTAAAAGTGCCACCATCCTGATAAATATCGAATGTGCCATTTGAATAAAAAACGAAATCGATTCCCGTAAATTCAGGAAAACTTGAATATGTCGTAATTTCCCATTGACATTCTATTAAATTTGATTCTAAAGATTCTTCTATACAATTAGAAGCATCACAATCATTACCAGCAGCTTCAATCGCTTCTGCTAATTCTTGATTTGTATTAACTTCAATCGTTTCACCATTGGTATAGTTTAAGGTAACCGGAAAATTCAAACTAACTATAACGGCATTATCATCATCTTCTAAACCATTCAGAAAACCATATAAAGTTTCATCATTTTCAATTATTACAGTATCAATTAGGTTGAATTCTGAATTAAAAACAGAAAAAGAAATAGGGTATACAAAATCGACACAATTAATAACATCTGTTTCATTAGCTACGCATTCGTTTATAAAACTTTCAAGTTCATCTTCATTTTCAATCACCACCTGGCTATAATCATTAAAAATGATCGTAATCGGAAATATAAAATCTAAATTAGCATCATTTGATGCATCCCTCAATAAACTTTCGAGTTGTTCTAAATCAGATAAGGTTTCAATAATTAGTGTTATATCTGTAATTACAATGGTAACTGGCAATTCTACAGAAAAGCAACTTACATTATCTAAAATATTATCCGCAGCACCAAAGTTCGCAGTCGTTCTGCTCATTAGGCTAACTAATGTAGAATTTGGAACAATGGCTTCTTGATCGTTTGGAATGTTTATTTCAGTAATCTCTTCTTGACAAGAAGTAAAGCACAAAAGGGCAAAAAGGAAAGATATAAATAGGTGTTTAGACTTGGTTTTCATCAGATGATGCTTTACTATTTATAATAAAACAGTTAGCACTCTATATTTCCTACCTCAATTATTTAAAATATTATTTATAATTTGTGGGCCTGATAAAACTATGAGTAAATCCTTACAAGATAACATCTGTGAATCACAGTTATTTGAGCGCTTATATAAAAAGCACTCCAAAAATCTGCATGATTTTTTATACTACAAGTTTGGAGACCACTTAAACCCGGAAGATAAAGTTCAGGAAGCTTTTATAAAACTATGGCAAAATTGCGGCAAAGTTGCTCCAAACAAAGCTAAAAGCTATTTATTTACTACTGCCAATAATTTAATGCTGAATGCTTTTGCGCATCAAAAAGTCGTCTTAAGGTATAACAATAAACCTCAAAAAACGAGTACTAACGAGACACCTGAGTTCCTCTTGCAAGAAAAAGAATACCATCAAAAATTACAAACGGCATTAAGTAAATTAACAGAAGCTCAGCGTGTTGCGTTTTTAATGAATAGAGTTGAAGGCAAACGGTTTAAAGAAATTGCAGAACTATTAGATATCTCAGTAAAAGGAGTAGAAAAACGCATTTACGGCGCTTTAAAGAAGTTAAGAGAAGATATTGATGAACTTTAGAACTTAAATAAGTAGGGATTTTAAAAAGTAAGTTGTTATATACCTGAAATCACATTATGAAAAGAGAAGAACTCATAAAAAAATGGTTAGATCATAATCTAAATACTGAAGAGCAGAATGCTTTTGAGCAGCTAGAGGATTATAACGAACTTATTAAAATGAACGAGGCTTTAAAGCACTTTAAAGCTCCTGATTTCTCTATTGACCAAACTTACGAAACTCTAAAAACGAATCTCGAAGTTAAGAAATCGAATTTAAACCACTGGTTAAAACCTTTCCTTAAAATCGCTGCAATTTTAGCCATCGGATTCAGTATTTATTATTATACCACAACGCTAGACACCCACGTTAATACAGTAATAGCAGAACAAACCACTGTGCAACTACCAGATCACTCTACGGTGGCTTTGAATTCAAATTCAACACTAACTTTTAACAAGAAAGATTGGAGCGACAATAGAGAATTAAAATTACATGGTGAAGCATTTTTTAAAGTTGCAAAGGGAAAGAAATTTGACGTCATTACTACAGATGGAATTGTTAGTGTTTTAGGGACTCAATTTAATATAAAACAACGCGAATCTTATTTTGAAGTTACGTGTTACGAAGGTTTGGTTGCCGTAACTCATAAGCACAACACCACAACATTAAAACCTGGAGATACTTTTAAAATCATTGATGGGAAACTACTTGCTAATGAAAAAGAAAACGCTATGCAACCACAATGGTTGCGTGG
Source organism: Winogradskyella pacifica (assembly GCF_013403915.1). GTDB lineage: Bacteria > Bacteroidota > Bacteroidia > Flavobacteriales > Flavobacteriaceae > Winogradskyella > Winogradskyella pacifica. Next base: position 245,737 of record NZ_JABFDI010000004.1, on the reverse strand, counting down.
TGAAAGTAGCTTTAAAAGTGTTCCTTTAAAATATGTGATTGCAGAGTTTAAAAACCAATACAAGCAAAACATAATTACAGAGAATATTGATCTTTCGCGTTTGTTCACAGGAAGTTTTACACATAATAATTTAGATTTAGCATTGAAGTCTGTCACAATACCATTAAATTTAAGCTACAGCCAATCTGGAGAATCTATTTTACTAAAGCGTGAATAAAAAATTACTTTGTTTAATTTTCTACTGTTTATCGATTGCCTTTTGTAACCTTACTTTCTGTCAGGAACAACAAGACGAAAAATCGCTTGTCCAAATTCTTCTAGACATAGAGAAGCAGCACGACGTTAAATTTTCTTTTGAAACCAAAACGGTTGAAACTATTTTAATTAGTCCATTATCTAATGACCTGTCAATAGAACAGATATTAGATCACTTAAATCGTGTTACCAATCTTAATTTTAAAATGCTGAATGATAGGTTTATCGTTATTACCGTAAAGACAGCACTAAATATCCTAAACAAAGTACAACAGCTAAAAGAAGTTGTAATCATAAATTATCTTACCAAAGGGATTTCAAAAACGAATGATGGAAGTGTAAAAGCGAACACAAAAGCCTTTGATATTCTTCCGGGATTGATTGAACCAGATGTCCTTCAGATTGTACAAAACTTACCAGGCATTATGAGTGTAGACGAACGCATTTCTAATATCAATGTTAGAGGTGGCACCAATGACCAAAATTTAATTCTGTACGAAGGGATACGCATGTACCAATCCGGACATTTTTTCGGGTTAATATCGGCCTTCAATCCGTATTTATCAGAGAACATTACTATTTCTAAGAATGGCACTAGTGCTAAATTTGGCAACGCCGTATCGAGTACCATCGCTATAAAAAACTCGGATAATTTAGATAATAAAACGAGTGCAGGAATTGGTGGAGATATGTTGAGCGTAGATGGTTATGCAAAAATACCACTATCAAACAAAACGGAGCTGCAACTGTCTGCAAGACGTTCTTATACAGATCTTTTGGTTTCCAAAACTTATGATTCTTATTTTGACCGCATTTTTAAAGACTCAGAATTAAATACGTCTTCAAATATAAATATGCTTTTAGCACAAGATGAACGTTTTTTATTCTACGATTTCAATGCTAAATTTCTATACGATATTGATAACACCTCAAAATTGCGCATTAATATAATGAGCATGTCTAATGACCTAGATTATAATCAAGTATTCACATCAGCTGATAATGATTTTCAGGAGACAAAAAGCAAGTTAAATCAAACGAGTTATGGAGCAAGTGCAACCTATTCAAAACTAATAAATAGTGATGTCAATCTCTCGGCACAAGTTTATTATTCAAACTATGATTTAGATGCTAAAAATAATAATGTTACTAAAAACCAATTATTAACTCAGGAGAATAAAGTTGAAGATTTCGGCTTTAGATTAGACCTTTCAAAAACAGTTAGCGAAGACATTAACTTTAATAGTGGCTATCAGTTTAATGATGTTGCAGTCACTAATTTTGAAGATGTCACCAATCCAAATTACACCAGTTTAGTAAAGGAAATTATTAGAACTCATGCGTTATTTGGAGAAATAGAATGGTACTCTCCGTCGCGTGAGACTTCTATTAGGCTAGGTTCTAGAATTAGTTACTTTGGTAAATTGGCTGAATTTTTAATTGAACCTCGATTTTCAATAAATTATAAATTTCTAGACTATTTTAGATTAGAAGTTTTAGGAGAATTGAAGAGTCAATCTATAACCCAAATAATTGATTTACAACAAGATTTTTTTGGGATAGAAAAACGACGATGGCAATTGGCTAATGGTAACGATGTTCCGTTAATAACTAGTGAACAAGCCTCGGTTGGTGTAAGTTATAATCAAAACAATTTATTGGTTTCTATAGAAGGTTACTACAAAGGAGTCAATAATATTACTGCACGCAGCCAAGGGTTTCAGAATCAATTTCAGTTTACTAAGGATACGGGACATTATACTGTAAAAGGCATAGATTTCCTTATTAATAAACGTTTTAAAGACTTTAGCACATGGCTAAGTTATACGTATAGTAAAAACGATTACAATTTTAGCGAGATTAATAGTAGTACATCATTCCCTAATACTATTGATTTAAGACATGTGGTTAATTCTTCACTTACTTATAACGGCGAAAAACTTAAGATTGGTATAGGGTTTAATTGGCATTCGGGCAGACCTTTTACCGCTCCTCTAGCCCTTCAAGTTGACAGTAATTCTACTATAGAATACAACACACCTAATAGCTCTCGATTGGATGATTATTTTAGAACCGACATTTCAGCTATATATAAATTGAAACTATCAAAAGGTGTTAATGCAGAGGTCGGTGCTTCCATTTGGAACATTTTTAATCAAACCAACATAATTAATCGGTTTTACACATTTAATTCTGCTAACGCTATAGTAGAGATAAACAACAAATCCTTAAAACTCACACCTAACTTAAGTTTTAGAATCAACTTTTAAGTGCAAACCGCTATTAAAATTGGATTTAAAAAAAAACTCGATATAGAATCAGACTTAATTTATATAATCCTTTTATTTAATATTGGTATTTTTCTTCCTTTCTCGATCTTTTTCCTTTTCAATATTCTTTCTAATTTTATCAATGGCTGATTCTATGGACTTATCTGGCTCAATGAGATTATATTCACCCCAAAAATTTGGATCTGAAAATCCTGAAATAGCATCAGTAATAATTACAGAAGGACGTAGTTTATCTTTATTTTTAATTTTTTCACCTGTACTATTCACCTCCCAATCTGTTACTGCCATTTCACTAGATAATGTGTAAACTTTATTAAAGAGTTGGCGTTTTTTATTCACCTTAAACGTTAAGCTTAAATTAGAATAACTGTAATACCAGTTATTATCTTTTTGTTTATAATCTACTTTGTAAATCGCCTCTAAAGGATAAACCTCAACATCCCTAGGTTTACTTTTAACCAAAAGATTTTTAGTTTTATCCCTATTACTCAAATCTAAAAAGTAATTTGCACTAACTAAGGCTAACGACTCTACATCAATAAAAAGTTTGCCACTATAATTTACAGTAAGTTGTTTATTCTTAGGACTGAAATCAACAACAAAAACAGCTCTGTTATTTAAAGTTGAAGGTTTATCAAAAGTAAAATCATACCCATTAATACTTTCCTCTGTAAAAAGATATTCAGTATATTTCATAATATCTAAATACATCGTAGAAAACGGACCACCTTGCAACTTTACAGACACCGTATCTAAGCGTGTGTAATCTGTACTTTTCCTAGCTTTTCCAAGTTGAATATCATCACGTTGTGGTGTCCAATTTGGTTGTTTTAAAATATTAACAACAGCCTCCGTTAAGGACACATTTCTATTTCTGCGTTTAATAGTTTCTCTATAAAAAGCAGTCATAAAAACAGACTCTTCATCTTTATTTTCACTTTTTCCGAAAAACACTTTTCTAATTAAATTTGATGCATTTTTATATGCCGCGATGTTTACAGCAGATAACTCGGTAATTACCTCATACAACTCAATTGTTTGATTATCGTCAGATAATTCAGATAATAGTACAACATAAGTCGTATAACCTAAAAAAGAAACGGCAACTTTGGAATCTAAATAATTATTTGGAACTTTTAACGAGAATTCACCTTCAGAATTTGTAATCGTACTAATGTTTGTAGTATTAATACTAAGATTAGCAGCCTCTATCGTTTTGTTAGTTCTACCATCGACAACCCTACCGTGATACTCCTTAAACTCCGTTTGAGCACTTAAAGAAAAGAGTACAAATAAGACTAATAAAAGTGTACTAGCGCAACGTTTTAAAGTATAAGATTTTTCCATGACAGTAAGATTTAATGAACATTATAACCTTACCTAAGATACAAAAAAGCACAGAACACACTTCTATTCAACATGTTAATTTCTTAATATCGAATATCACCCTACCTATTCAATTCTTAAAATTGATCGCAAAACGGATTAAAAAAGTACTACTGTTAATTTTAGAAATTACAATTTTACATACGCTCAGGAACCTCAATCCCTAAGACCTTAAAAGCATTTTTAATAGTTTGACTTACTGTTTTAGACAATGCCACTCTTAAATTCTTTTCTAAATCAGAGTCTGCTCCAAGAATCGATACATTCTGGTAAAACGAATTAAAATCCTTTACCAAATCATAAGTATAATTGGCAATCAATGCAGGACTATGCTGTTCTGCTGCATTTTGTATGATGACTGGAAATTGTTCTAATTGTTTAATAAGTTGTTTCTCTTTCTCATGAAGTGTTATGTGGTCGCTTAGCGAAGTCGAAGCGCCAATATCATCCACATTAGCCTTTCTTAAAATAGACTGAATTCTAGCATAAGTATATTGAATAAACGGCCCTGTATTCCCTTGAAAATCGATAGACTCTTTAGGATCGAATAAAATTCGCTTTTTAGGATCTACTTTTAAGATGTAATATTTTAAAGCCCCTAAACCTATAGTTTTGTAGAGGGTCTGCTTTTCTTCTTCTGAGTACTCTTCTAGCTTTCCTAATTCTTTAGAAATATCTTCAGCAGTATCTGCCATTTCCTGGATTAAATCATCAGCATCTACAACGGTTCCTTCTCTACTCTTCATTTTTCCGCTTGGTAAATCTACCATACCATAACTTAAATGGAATAGATTTTTAGCCCAATCGAAACCTAATTTTTTCAAAATTAAGAATAACACTTTAAAATGATAATCTTGCTCGTTACCAACCGTATAAACCATACCACCAACATCAGGATAATCTTTAATTCGCTGAATGGCTGTACCAATATCTTGCGTCATGTAAACGGCTGTGCCATCTGCTCTAAGCACAATTTTTCTATCTAAACCATCTTCGGTTAAATCGCACCAAACAGAACCATCAGCATCTTGTTCAAAAACACCCGTTTTTAAACCTTCAGCAACAAATTCTTTTCCTAATAAATACGTATTGCTTTCGTAGTAATAGGTATCAAAATCGACACCAATATTTTTGTAAGTAACATCGAAACCATCATAAACCCACTGATTCATTTTTTTCCACAGTGCAACAACGTCTTCATCTCCTGCTTCCCATTTTAGTAGCATTTGCTGTGCTTCTACTAATAAAGGTGCATTCTTTTTAGCATCTTCTTCAGATTGACCTTGAGCCATTAATTCTGAAATTTCAGATTTATATTCTTTGTCAAACTTTACATAGTAATTTCCAACAAGTTTATCTCCTTTTAAATCTTCTGTTGGGGTTTCATTCTGACCAAATTTCTGATAAGCCAACATACTCTTACAAATATGAATACCTCTATCGTTAATGATTTGAGTTTTATAAACTTTTTTTCCTGAAGCTTTTAAAATTTCAGCAACACTATACCCTAAGAGTACATTTCTTACATGTCCTAAATGCAAAGGTTTGTTTGTGTTTGGTGACGAATATTCTACCATAACAGCTTTATCATCCTTTTGATCCACAAAACCATAAGCATCATTTCCTTTTATAGATGTGAAGAAATCTAAGTAATATGAATCACTAATTTCTATATTTAAAAAGCCTTTAACAACATTAAAACCTTTGACTAATTCTACATTGTCTAATAAATATTGACCAACTTGTTCGCCTATAACAACAGGATTTCCTTTTACGACACGTAACATTGGAAAAACAACAACCGTAACATCTCCTGCAAACTCTTTGCGAGTCGCTTGAAATTCTACTGATTCTAATTCCGCTTGAAACAACGCTTTTATCGCTGCTTTTACATGTAATTCTAAAGTCTCTTGAAGGGTCATAATTCTGCTTTATTTTGGTGTTTTAAAACGTTCGCAAAGATAGAAGTTTTATTGTTTTAATGGGTTTCTATGCAAACATAATTACTTAACGTTATAGGGTTTTTATAAAGTTTAGAATTGATAGAAGTCTAATACCTATGACTAAAATGAAATTCTTAAACTACGCACTTTCCATTTTTATTGTTATTTTTCATCATGTTCTGATAATAACAACTCCATTACTGACAATGACATGCCTGAGAATGAACTATTCTAAAAAAACATAGATTTATCATTTCAAAGTGAATTAGAGAACTAAACGGTAGATCATAAAAATGAAAATTCGGTAGAACTTTTAGATTTTGTAAAGCTTAAAGGAACGAACCTTATAAGACTAAATTAAATCAGTCTAGAATTTGCTCCAACACCTCAAGGCCAGAAAGCATATATGAATGATTAATTGCGACTATAAAAGCTATTCTAAATGAAAAACGAAGAGGTTTTTACTATTGAGCTACAAATTGGGTCGCATTTAATAGTAATGAAAATACATCGACAAATGGCACTTTTTGGGAACACTAATATGTGTTTAATTTTGACTTTAAAGTCTTACCTATTTTAGGCATACACAACCACAACTAACTGAAAAACAACACTATACACAAAACATGCATTTCATCGACAAAACAGTATTACCACCTTTAAATTTACCTTTGGTCGATATGCCATATTTTAAAAATATTATATTTGTCTGTTCAACTAATAAATTGGTATTAAATCCTAATTATTAGCATATTTGCGTTCATAATAGCACTTTTGGAGGGCTATTAATCAATGTCCCAAACATTAATGAGGTTTAATAATCAAACATTAACAACGTTGTTTTTGTTTTGTGTTAACTTACTTTTTTCGTCCCTCCCTAAAAGTTTTTCAAACCAAAACAGCGCAATTCGTTTTAACGCTATTTTAAGATGAGACAGTTACTTTTACTAGCTGTGTATCTTATATCGATATCCGTTTTTTCTCAAAGCGAAAAAATAGATAAACTTACGGTACAAATAGCTTATTTAAACGCAGACTCTACAAAAGTGGATATGTCTTTGGTGCTTATTAATGAGCTCTTCAAACAAAAGGATTACAGTAAGGCATTGCTTTACATTAATGAAACCTCAAAACTTTCTGACGACCTTAAATACATAAAAGGACAGGCGGAAAGCAGCTACATCAGAGCATTAATCTTTACAGAACGTAACGATTATTTTAATGCAATTGATAACTACAAAAGATCTAGAAATTTATACTTACAAATAAAAGATACACTTGGTGTAGCCAAAGTGAGCAACAGCATAGGTCTTGTTGAAATAAAAAGAGGAAATTATAAAGTTGGTTTACAAAATTCATTATCTGCAATAGATATTTTTGAAAAACAGTATCTAAAAGATGAATTAAGCGCTGCTTATAATAATCTTGCTGAGGCTTATTATAAAACCAATCAAATTGATAAGGCTATAGAATATAATTTTAAAGCTTTAGAAGTCCGAAAGGAAATTAATGATAAGGATGGTATTAAAATATCTACTAAAAATATTGCTGGACTTTATTCTATATTAAAAGAGCATCGCAAGGCAATTGAATATTACGAAAAGGCTCTAGATATTCTTAATCCTAAAACAGATCAAGACCTTAGAGGCGAAATACTTCCTAAATTAGGTAGCGAATACTTACGTTTTAAAGAATATAATAAAGCTTCTGAGTACTTATTAGAAGGTTTAAAATACAACAGACAACAAGATAATAAAGAAGGACTTTTAAGAGCCTTGAATGCTATTGGACATTTAAATCTTCAAAATAAAAAACTAAAATTAGCTGAAAGACAATTAAACGAAGCTTATAAAATTGCGCAGAAAACAGATGATAAAACCGAACTTTTAGAAAACTACAAACTTCATATTGCTTTAGATTCTACACGAGGTTATTATCAAAATGCATTTTTCTGGCAAAATAAATTTTACAATTTAAAAGACTCGCTTTCTAAAATTAATAGACCTGTTTTCCCTACAGAATTAGAACATTTAGATTTAATTAATGACAACTCAAACCGTAAGGATCTTACAGATAATACGGAGAGTAAAGCTACAGAAGTATCAACTTCGTTGAGTAATCCTTACATTCTATATGGAGTCTTAGCCGCGTTTATAGTATTGTTAGGCCTTCTAATTTATAGTCTTTTAAAAACTAAAATTCATAAAGACGCATTAGAAAAACAAAAAGACATATTAGCCGAAGAACAAATAAGAACAGAAGCTATTTTAGAACAAACACATCACTTAGAAGAGGTTAACCAAGTTAAGGATAAACTTTTTTCTATTGTGTCTCACGACTTAAAAGATTCAATCTCTTCTATTAAAGCGTTCTTAGATTTATTAAACGAAGACAGCATTTCTAAGGATGAATTTTATGAGTTGATTCCAGAATTAAGCGAAAATGCTAATAATGCATCGTCACTTTTATTTAATTTATTAAACTGGTCTAAATCGCAAATGCAGAATTTAGAACCAAAACCTGAGCTGTTTAATATTCAAGAAGTGTTTCAAACTAAAATTGCTTTAGTTGAACAAAAAGTTGAAGACAAACGCATTGTTTTAATTGATGAGTCTCAGGATGATTTTATTTATGCCGATCGTAGTATGGTAGAAATTGTGATTCAGAACTTAATTACAAACGCTGTTAAATTTAGCAGAACAGGTGATGTTATTACTATTTCTAACATAGAGGCTAACGGAAAATCTTTAATTTGTATTGAAGACACTGGTGTTGGTATTTCTAAAGATAACATTGATAAGTTATTTGCAGCACATAAAAACTTTACGACTGCTGGCACTAAAAATGAAAAAGGAACAGGTTTAGGCTTATCTATAGCTAAGGATTTAGTAGAATTAAACAACGGCAGAATCTGGGTAGAAAGCACAGAACATGTTGGAAGTAAATTCTTTGTTGAATTACCTAAGGCTTAGCTCTAAGTGTTTAATATTCTGAGTCTATGTCACAAATGAACAAGCTAGAACTCAAATAAAAATCGATACAGCTTAAGCTTTCGGTAAAAATACTTCAGCAATCATACAACGCGCACTTCCACCACCACAAGTTTCTATAGTCTCTAAAGAACTCGAAATAATAGGACAATGCTTTTCTATCGTTGTGACTTGATTTGGTGTTAAAACCTTATAGGCAGCTTCACTCATAATTAAATAAACCTGACCATCATTACCCTGTAATTGCAACATGTTTCCTGCGAAATGATGCATCTGTTTTTCTGTAATTGAAATGATTTCTTTACCATCATTTCTAAGATGCTTTACAACACTTTTACGTTCTTTCTTATCATCAATACTATCTAAGCAAATCACAGCAAAATCCTCAGCGATACACATCATTACATTAGTATGATATATCGGTAAGCGTTTATCTTCTACCGTTTGATATGCTGTAAAAATCACAGGACTATATTCAAAATCCTCACAAAACTCTATAAATAAATCTTCATCTGCTCTTGGAGATAAAGCACAATAGGCCTTTCTATTAACACGATCTAAAATAACGCTTCCAGTTCCTTCTAAAAAGACACCTTCATGTTCGGCTGACGTATAATCAACGATATTTTCAATCTTAAAACCTTCATCTTCTAATCTAATAAAAATTTCATCTCTGCGTTCCCGCCTTCTATTCTCTGCAAACATCGGATATTTTGCAATGTCTCCATTAGCATGAAAACTTACCCAATTGTTAGGAAAAATAGAATCTGGAGTATCATTTACTTTATCATCGTCTTCAACAATAACATTAATACCTACAGCTTTTAATTTTTGCACAAAAGCATCAAATTCCTCTTGAGCTTTTGCATTAATCTCGGCATTTTTTAAATCTAAATCTTCCTGAAAATAATTATTGACAGCGGTTTGCTCGTTCATCCTAAAGTTTACAGGACGAATCATTAAGGCGGTATTTGTAGTTTGTTGCATTTATTTGCTTATAGAATGGTAATGAAATGCAAAGTTATTATTTTTTTATGTCAAAGTAGCTATAAAGTCAGGCCTGATTTTCTAACCATCCTAAGGCCTCTTTGCGACTCTTAAACATCTTTATATTCCAACCGTTATTGCGATTCATATTTATTAAAACATCGGTAGCTAATTTAGATACATAAGCATGAGTTACAACAGCCATAGCTTTCACGATATCTTTATTTACAATAGACTTTTGAGCTTCAAAAGTATACGTGTAAGAATACTTTTTATTAATTAATAAGAAAAACGGGACCTCTAATTTTTCAATAAGAAAAGCGTGATATTCTTTTACCATTTTCATATCCAACACTACACCATCATCGATAATAACTTCAACAAGATTAGCTTTAAGCTTTGATTATAATACCAAAGCTAAGTTTATATGATTTCATGTTAATAAATATAAGTAATTTTAGCTAAATTTCTAGACCATGAAAAAACTATTAGTATTAGCCTTATTGCTAGTTGCTTGTAATAACAAAACAGAAAAACAAGATTCGGAAAATAAAACTGCAGAAATAGATTTCACAACGGTTTTCGAAAAAAGTGAAGGTTTTGAAACCGCAACTTATCAAGAAACCATAAAATACTATGAAGACTTAGCTAACGGTTACACTGAAATTTCGATCCAAGAAATTGGCGAAACAGACTCAGGAAAACCACTACATATAGTAACATTAAACATGAAAGGTTCTGGAGATAACTTTGAATCGCTGAGACAAAACAATAGAATTCTATTAGTTAATAATGGTATTCACCCTGGAGAATCTGATGGTATTGACGCAACTATGATGTTGTTTAGAGATATTGTTCAAGGTAAAATAGAGGCTCCTAAAAATACGATTGTAGTTACCATTCCAATATATAATGTGGGTGGCAGTTTAAATAGAAATTCAACGACACGCACCAATCAAAACGGTCCGAAGGCTTATGGGTTTAGGGGCAATGCAAGAAACTATGATTTAAACCGAGATTTTATAAAAGCCGATACTAAAAATGCCAAAGCTTTTACCAAAATATTTCATTTAGTACAGCCAGATGTTTTTATTGATAACCACGTTAGTAATGGAGCTGATTATCAGTATACATTAACCCATTTATTTACTCAACACAATAAATTAGGAGGTGAACTTGGTGAATTTATGCATTCTGAGGTAATGCCAACATTAGAGCAAAAACTTGAAGCAAAATCTTGGGACATCACTCCTTATGTTAACGTATTTAACCGCACACCAGATTCTGGATTTACACAATTTTTAGACACTCCAAGATATTCTACAGGGTATACAACGTTATTTAACACCCTAGGAATGATGATAGAAACACACATGCTAAAACCATACAAACAACGCGTAGAAGGTACTTACGAATTAATGAAAAGCATGATTGAAATCACAGAAGAACAAGGAGATAAAATTGCAAAACTCAAGAAAGAACAAACCAAGTTATGGGCAGCAGGTGATCGCTATCCGTTAACTTGGACTGTAGACACAAGCCTTACCTCTACTCTAAAATTTAAAGGTTATGAAGGAGAAATGATTCCTAGTGAATTTACTGGTGCAAAACGTTTAAAATACGATCGATCAAAACCATTTACAAAAGACGTTACATATCAAAATTATTTTAAAGCAACAGATTCTGTCATAATCCCAAAAGCTTATATTATTCCACAAGGCTGGCACAGTGTCATTGATTTATTAAAGCTGAACAACGTCGCATTCACACAATTTAAAAATGACACCACATTAACCGTTGAATCCTATAAAATTGGAAGCTTCGAAACTCGCACATCTCCATACGAAGGTCATTATGCACATTACAAAACAAGTGTTAACACCTCTAGTGATAAAGTAACTTTTAGAAAAGGTGATTATCTAATTTCTACGAATCAAGATGCCATTCGTTATCTATTAGAAACGCTAGAACCTTCTGCTCCAGATTCATTCTTTAACTGGAATTTCTTCGATACTATTTTACAACAAAAAGAAGGATTTTCACCTTATGTTTGGGAAGATAAAGCGGAACAACTTTTAAAGAGCAACCCAAAACTTGAAATAGAATACAATGTAAAAATCAGTTATGACGAAGATTTTGCTAATAGTTGGTATGCCCAATTAGATTGGCTGTATAAGCAGAGTAAGAACTATGAAAAAGCGCATTTACAGTATCCTGTTTACCGTGTAAAATAGATTTTAATTCGCTAGGTTTTATGGAATAAATTAACCTAACATAAACCTAAAAACACTTGTCTAAAACGGATTGACATATTAAAACAATAGTCCTTAGGAAAGCATTAAATGACCTTAAAAAAAAGCTGATATTTTTTTTTACACCTGTAAAACCAATCAAAAAATAATATACATTTGTTCAAAATTATAATAGCGTAACGCGCTCTAAATGAACAAATACATTGTTGTTAATCAACCTGAAAAATGGAACTTTTCAATTGATAATATAACCGTAATTTCCTCTCAAGATTATCTTACAAATCCTAAGTATTCCTTATTAAAAAATGCACGAATTTTTAATTTATGCAAGGACTACTCGTACCAATCCAAAGGCTATTACGTATCTCTTTTGGCAGAAGCCAGAGGTCACTTACCGATTCCAACTACAAAAAACATTGTAGACCTTAAAGCTTTAAAATTGGTCAGAATCGTTTCTGATGAGTTTGATGATGTTATTCAACAAAGTTTAAAAAATATAAAGTCGCAAGATTTTACGTTGAGTATCTATTTTGGGCAAAACGTCGCACAGAAATACAAAAACTTAAGTGCCTTGTTTTACAAGCATTTTCAAGTTCCATTTTTACGTGTAAACTTTAATCATACTACCAAGTGGAATATTCAGAGTATAAAGGCGATTTCTGAAGCCGAAATTCCAGTAGAACACATGTCTAGCGTCCGCGAATTTGCGAACCAGTATTTTGCAAAAAAGCGTTACGATACCGCAAAAGTTACGAATTACGATTTCGATTTAGCCATATTAGTTAACCCAAGCGATCCAGCACCTCCAAGTAATGCTAAAGCCTTAAAAAAGTTTATAGAAATCGCGGAGAAGATGAATATCTATGCCGAAATTATTGAGCCTAAAGACTTGTCTCGCTTATCATCTTTTGACGCGTTATTTTTAAGACAAAGCACCGAAGTCAATAATGAAGCTTACACCTTTGCTCGAAAAGCACAGCAAGAAGGTATTGCAATAATTGATTATCCGGATGCTATTTTAAAATGTTGCAATAAAGTGTATATGGCAGAAGCCATGAATAATGCTAATATCAGCACACCAAAAACAGTTATAGTACATAGCAATAACCGAAATGCGGTCTTAGAACAAACAGGATTACCTTGTGTTTTAAAAGCACCTGACTCTACGTTTTCTTTTGGAGTAAAAAAGGCAAAAACGAAAGACGAATACAATGCTTTAGTTACCGAAATGTTAAAGGAATCTGATTTGATTATTGCGCAAGAATTTTGTCCATCAGATTACGATTGGCGTATAGGCATTATTGATAATAAACCATTTTATGCCTGTAAATATTATATGGCAAAAGGCCATTGGCAGATCTATAACTGGAAAGCAACAGACAAAAATGACCAAGATGGAGATGCCGACTGTTTACCTATAGAAGATGTGCCAAAAAACGTGATTGATATTGCCTTAAAATCCGCAAAACTAATGGGATTAGGACTTTACGGTATTGACATTAAAGTTGTAGACGGCAAACTGATGGTTATAGAAATTAATGATAACCCAAATATAGATTTTGGAGTAGAAGATGCACATTATGGTGATTTGGTTTACACTGAAATTCTATTAGCCTTAAAAAAACGATTAGAGTAGCACACTGAATGATCCATGTTATGAGTTTCGATTAATCCGAAAAACGATTAATAACCAATGACATGTGACTATTAAAACACAATATTAAATACATGAAAAAAAAATATCATTTATTCGAAGTTTACGGTATTGAACTCGAATATATGCTTGTTAAAAATGACAGTTTTAAAGTTGCACCACAAGTAGATGAACTTTTAACCCTAAAAGCAGGAGAATTAAAAGCAGACATTGAAAATGGCGACATTGCATGGAGTAACGAATTGGTTGCTCATGTCATAGAACTAAAAACAAACGGACCTACAAAAAGCACGGATGATTTAGCAGAGAAATTCCACAAGAATATTCTAGAAATCGATGCACTTTTAAATCCGCTGAACTTACAACTTTTAGGTTCTGCTTCACATCCATTAATGAATCCAAACACCGACACGCAACTTTGGAAACATAGCTATAGTGAAGTCTATGCACTTTACAATACTATTTTTAATTGTAAAGGTCATGGTTGGAGTAATGTACAAAGTACACATATTAATTTACCGTTTTATGATGATAAAGAGTTTGAAAAACTACACGCAGCCATTAGAATAATCTTACCATTATTACCGGGGCTTTGTGCTAGCTCGCCAATACTAGAAGGCAACATTACAGGTTTTAAGGACACGCGACTAGAATTTTATAAAACCAATCAGAAGGAAATTCCGGAGTTGACAGGCATGGTCATTCCAGAACGTGTATTTTCAAAATTAGATTATCATGCTACCATTTTTGAACCGATAAAACGTGCGATACGCCCTTATGATAAAAACAAGATTCTAGACCAGCACTTTTTAAACTCTCGTGGAGCTATTGCTCGTTTTGACCGCAATGCTATTGAAATTCGTTTAATGGATATTCAAGAATGTCCTAAGGCAGATATTGCTATTTGTGCTTTAGTTATTGAAGTTTTAAAAGCTTTAATCAATAAGAAATTCGGTTCTTTAAAAGATCAAAAAGTTTGGACTAAGGATCAGTTGTTTCCTTTTTTAAACGATGCTATAAAACAAGGCGAAGAATCTTTAATTGAAGATGAAGATTATTTGAAATTATTCAATTTGAAGTCAACTACATCCGTAAAAAACGTCTGGAATCATTTGTACCAAACCGTAAAACCGAAAGTGCATAAATCACATCACCAAGCCATTGAATTGATTTTGGAACAAGGCACATTAGCAACACGATTATTAAAAGCTGTTGGGAATGATACTTCTGAAGCCCATATTATTTCGGTTTATCGTGATATGCAAATGTGTTTAAAAACGAATGAACTATTTCAGCCGTGAAACATCCATAACTAGGCTTTGACACACAAGAGTATAATTAAAAGCATGAACCACGTGACCTAAAACCGACACGAATAAACATATGAAACTGATTTTGACATGCGAACATGCAGGACATGAAATTCCTGATACGTACAAAAAACACTTCAACAATAAAGCAGTTTTAAAAACTCATCGTGGCTATGATTTGGGAGCATTAGATCTGTTTCAACATTTAAAACCGCTGTCTGACGCATCTTATTTTAGTACTACGAGTCGTTTGTTGGTAGAGTTGAATCGGTCATTATTTAGTAAACAACTTTTTTCAGAATTTAGTAATGGCTTATCTAAAAATGAGAAGTCAGAAATTCTTGAAACATATTATTTTCCTTATAGAACGGAAATTGAATATAAAATAGCAGAATACGTAAAAAACAAACAGCACGTTCTACATCTCTCTATCCATAGCTTCACCCCAAATCTAAATGGAGAGGAACGTAAAGGCGACATTGGATTACTTTATGATTCACGTCGTAAAAAGGAACAAGAATTTTGTAAAGAGTTTAAAAGTGAACTTCTAAAACAAGCCTCAAATTTAAACGTTAGATTTAATTATCCATATCTCGGAAAAGCAGATGGTTTCACTACATTTTTAAGAAAGCAATTTCCAACTAATTATTTAGGCATTGAGATTGAGGTCAATCAGAAGTTTGTTAAGAAAAACACCATGAGTTTAAAGTTGAAGCAAACCCTTTTTAACACCATAAATAATTTAAAATCAACACAGAGCATTTTTTAGACACTTGAGCTTTTAAAATTAAAAGTTTAAATTCGTCTTAAACTTGATAATAATAAATTATGTCTATCGCCGAGCTTATTAGCAATGTATTCTTACCATTATCTTTAGCTATTATTATGCTAGGAATGGGAATGACTTTAACGCCAATAGATTTTACCAGGCTTGCTAAATATCCCAAAGCCGTTTTAATTGGTCTTACTAATCAACTCGTGCTACTGCCTCTTATTGGTTTTTCATTAGCGACTGCGTTTAATTTAAGTCCAATAATGGCCGTTGGATTAATAATATTGGCAACCTGTCCTGGTGGCCCAACAAGTAATCTAATCACACAAGTCTGCAAAGGCAATATTGCGTTATCCGTTACTTTAACTGCCATTACTAGCTTTATAAGTATTATAACCATTCCTTTTATTTTATCCTTTGCTTTAGACTATTTTGGAACAGACGAAGCCACTACAATTAAATTACCCATTTTTGATACCATTCTTCAAATAATGGGCATAACTGTTATTCCTATTTCTATAGGTATGCTTATTCGAAAGTTCAAGATTAAATTTGCTTTACGAATGGAAAAACCTATGCGTATGGCGTCTACCGTAATTTTCACTTTAGTCTTTATAGCTGTAATTCTAGCAAATTTCGATATCTTAAGTACTGCAATGAGAGAAGTTGGCCTAGTTACATTACTATTAAATATTACAACAATGGGATTAGGCTATTTAACCGCTAGATTGTTTAAATTGAAATTAAAGGATGTCATTTCAATTACAGTTGAGAGTGGCATACAAAACGGAACATTAGCGTTTGTAATTGCAACTTCAATATTGCATAATGTAGAAATGGGTATTCCTACTGGTGCTTATGCCATTTGGATGTTTATTACTGGCGGCATTTTAATGTGGCAACTTGGAAAAAGGCCCGAAGCTACTTCGGAATAAAAAAGATTTATAAAACGGTTAGACATATTTAAACCAAAATCCGAATATTAGCATAGCTATTCTCCAAAGCTCTTTGAGAAGCTTTATCATCTAACCATTCAACTTTAGTGATGCCTTCATTTTCTTGTGGAAATAACTCTCCTTCAAAATCGGTTGTCATTTCAAACCAATACGTCACTTTAATTTTGTGTTTACCGTTTCGTTTAAAAATATGATAGGTTGTTGGTAGCGGTTTGGTAATTTTCAAACCTTCAACACCGGTCTCCTCTTCTACTTCGCGAATGGCAGTTTCTTCAATCGATTCGTTACGTTCCGCTTTTCCTTTTGGCAAATCCCATTTATCATTTCTAAAAATAAAAAGAATTTCATTTTTAGAGTTATAAGCCTTTCCACCACCTGCAACTACATTGGGTAACAGCTTCAAGAACTTTTTGAGTAACTTATCTTCATTTTTATGAATTAAGTGTACCGCTTTCAAATCCGTATTATTCAAGGTTTTTATTACCTTACCAATATTTACAGACTTTAAAAGAAAGGATTTAAAATCAGTTTCTTTTGTTACTTCAGTAGTTAAAATTATAGGTTTATCACCTACATAAATAGTGTACATCGCTTGCGTTTGTTTCAACTTTCCTTTTGTAAATTTATTATTTTTTATGAGAAACCATTTGAAATGAAATTTATTTTCGTTTAAAATTTTCTAACCTCGAAAAATCATTATTTTTGTAACATGATTTTTAACAAAGATACTGCCAAAAAAACAGCAGAAGTTTTACTGCAAATTAATGCTATAAAATTACAACCCAACGATCCTTTTACTTGGGCTTCTGGCTGGAAATCTCCTATTTATTGCGATAACAGAATTGTGCTATCGTTTCCGCCTATTAGAAACTATATTAGAGCGACAATAGCTAAAAACATAGAAGAGCTTTATGGCAAACCAGATGTAATTGCTGGAGTTGCAACAGGAGCGATTGGTATTGGTGCTTTAGTCGCAGAATACTTAAACCTACCTTTTGTTTACGTAAGACCAGAAGCAAAAAAACATGGTCGCCAAAACCAAGTTGAGGGCTTTTTAGAAAAAGGGCAAACCGTTGTTGTGGTTGAAGATTTAATTAGCACAGGAATGAGCAGTCTTAATGCTGTACAAGCTTTAAAAGAAGCCGAAGTGAATGTAAAAGGCATGGTCGCTATTTTCTCTTATGGATTTGATGTCGCTAAAAAGAATTTTGAAGATGCTAATGTTGAACTGCACACGCTCGGTAACTACGAAAACTTATTAGAACAAGCTGTTGAAACCTTCTATATCACCAAAGACCAACAAGACATTTTAGCACAATGGAATGCCAATCCTAGTGAATGGAACGCTAATTGATATAGCATATAGTGAAATTGTTGAGTCATTTAGCAAAAAAACCTAAAACCTAACAACAAGCAAAAAATAACATAATACACTACCAATGAAATTAGAATCCCCAAAAGTAACCTTAGATAAATCTGCAGAAGAAACTTTTAATTTTCTATCTGACGTTAAAAATTTTGAAAACTTAATGCCTGAAAACATTAGCAAGTTTGAAGTTTTAGAAAATGACAAATTTCTATTCGCATTGAAAGGAATGCCAGAGATTATATTAAAGAAAAAAGAAGTTATTCCTCACAGTAAAATAGTTCTAGGTGCTGCAGGCGGAAAATTAGACTTCGCTTTAGTTGCCAATATCACAGAAGTTGAGCCAAACAAAACTGAAGTTAAATTAAATTTCGAAGGAGAATTTAACGCTATGATGGGAATGATGATAAAAGGCCCTATCAGTAAATTTATTGAGACTTTAGTAACCAATATGAAGACCGCAGTGTAATTGCAACAAAGAAATTAATACATTAACTTAATCTCTTTAAGATCGAAGGTTTTTATAACACCATCTTCTGTCCAAACTTGTAATTGGCCGTTTTCAGTTACACCCTGTATAATACCAGAAAAGCTATCATTTTTAGACGTTCTAAAAGTTGATGGCTTATTTTTTCTAAAAAGGAGACTTTCATATTCCGTCTTAATTTCAAGAAATTGTTTAGATTCAAGTAAATCAAAATGGATTTTTAATTGCTTTAATACTTCAGAAAGCACTTCGTCTTTATTATAAATCACTCCCGAAACTAGACTCATCGAAGAGGCTTGAGGTAAATTATTGAAGAATTTCTGATTTACATTGAGCCCAAATCCAATTATGGAGCCTTGCAGATTATTATTTTTTATGACATTTTCAATTAAAATGCCACATAATTTAGTGTCTGCTGACAAAATGTCGTTAGGCCATTTAATACGTAATTGCGGTATTTTAAAGGTTCTTAAAGCTTTAATAAGCGCTAAAGAAACAGCCATACTTATATAAAACTGTTCTGTAATACTAAAATACGGCAGTCTTTTAAACACACTCGCTGTAAGGTTCTTACCACTTTCTGCTTTCCATTTTGCACCCATTTGGCCTCTACCTTTTGTCTGTAATTCTGCAACCACAACGGTATAATCTATAGGTAAAGCCACAGTAGACAAATCTTTTAGATATGTGTTTGTAGAGTCAATGGCATTAAGTTTGATTATGTACATTTAATAGGCAATTTTATTTTATAGTTTTCTTATGACATTAAGCGCATACAAGAACTAAAAAAATAATAACTTTGCACAAAATTAATACAATTTAATGAAGAAAGATAAAATCCCTACAGACCAACTTATTACATCAATTATTGGAGGTATTGAAGATGTTAAAGGAAAAGAGATAACACTATTAGATTTACGAGACATAGAAAATACGGTTTGTGATTATTTTATTATCTGCGAAGGTACTTCAAACACACAAGTAAACGCAATCGTCGGTTCCATACAAAAGCAAGTTAGCAAAACACTTAAAGACAAACCATGGCACATTGAAGGCACAGAAAACGCAGAATGGGTACTAATGGATTATGTTAATGTTGTGGTACATGTATTTCAAAAACATATAAGAGAATACTACGATATTGAAGAGCTTTGGGGAGATGCAAAAATAACCCAAATAGAAACTAGTTACTAAAACGAGAAACGCTACGAATGGCTAAAGACAATAAAAACTTAAACAAAAAACCTAAATTGAATCCGTATTGGATTTACGGAATTATCATTGCTGTATTCTTATCTATTCAGATTTTTTCTGGCGGATTTGGGGAATCTACAGGTACACAAACAACTCCGGCACAATTCTTAACTTATTTAAGTCAAGGTGAAGTTGATAAAATTGAAATTGTAAACAAAAGAGAAGCTAGAGTTTTCTTAACAAAAGAAGCCAAAGAGCAATCTCCGCATAAAAAAACAAATTCTAATTCTATATTTCCATCTGTAACTCCTGTTCCAAATTATAAGTTTGAATTTGGTGATCTTCAGAATTTTGAAAAAGAAGTTAATGAAGTTATTAAAGACA
Source organism: Winogradskyella pacifica (assembly GCF_013403915.1). GTDB lineage: Bacteria > Bacteroidota > Bacteroidia > Flavobacteriales > Flavobacteriaceae > Winogradskyella > Winogradskyella pacifica. The sequence continues at coordinate 225,510 of NZ_JABFDI010000004.1, read as the reverse complement.
ATAATCTCAACACAGAGTTAGTTTATGAAACGGAACATAATGTTTGGGGCGATTTCCTATTAACCTTATTACCGTTTGTTGTGATCATTGGAGTGTGGATTTTTATAATGCGTCGTATGTCTGGTGGCGGAGGCGGAGGAGCTGGTGGACAGATTTTCAATATCGGAAAATCTAAAGCGAAACTCTTTGATGAAAAAATAGATACAAAAACATCATTTAAAGATGTTGCAGGTTTAGAAGGTGCAAAAGAAGAAGTACAAGAAATTGTAGATTTCTTAAAATTCCCTGAAAAATATACCGCTTTAGGTGGTAAAATTCCAAAAGGGGCATTACTTGTAGGACCTCCAGGAACTGGTAAAACATTATTAGCAAAAGCTGTTGCCGGAGAGGCAAAAGTGCCTTTCTTTTCTTTATCTGGATCAGATTTCGTAGAAATGTTTGTTGGAGTTGGTGCGTCTAGAGTAAGAGATTTATTTAAGCAAGCTAAAGAAAAATCACCTTCAATTATCTTTATTGATGAGATTGACGCTATTGGTAGAGCTAGAGGAAAAAATAACATGTCTGGTTCTAACGACGAACGTGAAAACACCTTAAATCAACTTTTAACAGAAATGGATGGTTTTGGTACTAATACAAACGTTATTGTATTAGCTGCAACAAACCGTGCAGATGTTTTAGATAGTGCATTAATGAGAGCTGGTCGTTTTGACCGCCAGATTTATGTAGATCTTCCAGATGTTAGAGAGCGTAAAGAAATTTTTGAAGTGCATTTACGTCCACTTAAAAAAGAAGAAACTTTAGATATTGATTTCTTAGCCAAACAAACACCTGGTTTCTCTGGTGCAGATATCGCTAACGTTTGTAACGAAGCAGCATTAATTGCAGCAAGAAAAGGAAAGAAAGCAGTAAACAAACAAGATTTCTTAGATGCTGTCGATAGAATTATTGGTGGGTTAGAGAAGAAAAACAAAATTATAACCCCTGCAGAAAAGAGAGCTGTTGCTTTTCATGAAGCTGGTCACGCTACTGTAAGTTGGATGTTAGAGCATGCTGCTCCATTAGTAAAAGTAACTATTGTTCCTAGAGGACGTTCTTTAGGTGCGGCTTGGTATTTACCAGAAGAGCGCTTAATTGTACACCCAGAACAAATGTTAGATGAAATGTGTGCTGCATTAGGTGGTAGAGCTGCTGAAAAAGTAATCTTTGATAAAATTTCTACAGGTGCTTTAAGTGACTTAGAAAAAGTAACGAAACAAGCCAGAGCTATGGTAACTGTTTACGGACTTAGTGACAAAGTAGGTAACCTAACTTATTATGATTCTTCTGGACAATCAGAGTACGGTTTTACAAAGCCATACAGTGAAAAAACAGCAGAACTTATAGATCAGGAGATTTCTGATATTATTGAAGAGCAATATCAACGCGCTATAAAATTATTAGAAAACAATAAGGATAAGCTAACAGAGTTGGCAGAAGTCTTATTAGACAAAGAAGTTATTTTTAAGGATAACCTTGAAAAAATCTTTGGAAAACGTGCTTTCGAAAATCCTGCTACCATAGAGGAGGAAATGAAAGAAGCAATTGATGATGTTAAAGAAGAAATTAAGAAAGAGGAAGAATAAAAACCTCCACATCTTACAATCATATAAAAAACTTAAATTAACCCCTTGTTAATTTAAGTTTTTTTATATTTGAGAATTACACCTATATAAGGATTAATCGCAATTATTGAATGAGCTTATTTCGTAAATTCTTCGGAAAAAAATCTGATCAAACTGAAGAAAACATACCAAATCATGAACGTGGCAAATATATGCCAGAAGTAAAGTTACCTGTAGATGAACGTTTTACAATTAACTTCAAACGCAATGGTGGTAAGTTTTTATATTGTGAAAATCTTGAAGAAGTAAAGGAAAGTTTTAATTCTATCTTAGAGGAGAATAATTGGCATAATGATAAAGTTTTTCTAATAGATCAACGTCTAACAGAATTATTTAAAGATTTTAACCTTAATAGTAGTACAAAACTCTCAGAAAGTGCTTATTTTTTATCTACTTGTGAGTATTTAATTTCTGACGATGGCTCATTATTGATTTCTTCAAATCAAATTGCTGAAAAAAAATTAATAGAATTACCAGATCATTTTATAATCTATGCTACAACTAGTCAGTTTGTAGAAACAATTGGAGAAGGTTTAAAAGGTATTAAGGCTAAAAGTAAAACCAAAATACCAACAAACATCACTACAATAAAGCATTTTAAAACAGCTGACGATAAAGACTTTCTAACTTACGGAAGTAGTTCAAAAAACCTATACCTACTTTTATTAGAAGACTTATAATGAAAGAACTAGCCATAAGAGCCATTTCTGGTGCTATCTATGTTTTACTTCTAATAGGTTCACTTTACTCACAAATAGCTTCTGTTATTTTAATTGGAGTGTTTGGTATCATCTGTTTAACAGAATTAAGCCGCCTTATAAAGCTTAAATCTTTTATGCAATATCTCGTATTTCTTATTTTATATGGAGGCTTTTGGTATTTAAGTGTCAATAAGTCAACAAATTTAATGAGCGATGAAGCCATTCAAATTCTATTAGTAATTACCATATTTGTCAACCTTATTTTAATCAAGGATTTATTTGCCTCAAAACGGATTCCTCTTTTTGAATCTAAGCGTTATATTGTAGCTGCATTTTATTTGGCTAGTGGTTTTGTGTTTATGTTACTCATTGCCAACTACCACAATGAATTTACACCACTTTTATTACTAGGCGGATTTATACTCATATGGGTTAATGATAGTGCAGCATACATTGTTGGAAAGAATTTTGGTAAACAGAAATTATTCCCGAGTATATCACCGAAAAAAACGGTTGAAGGTTTCTTAGGTGGTTTATTTTTTGCCTGTATTTCTAGTTATTTTATTGCTTCTTACTCAGAAACGCTTACGTTTACACCATGGTTAATATTAGCCATTATCGTTAGTGTTTTTGGTACATTTGGTGATTTAATAGAATCTAAATTTAAACGGCAAGCTGGTGTTAAAGATAGCGGAGTAATAATGCCAGGACATGGAGGGCTTTTAGATCGACTAGATAGTATTATCTTTGCGGCACCATTTATATATTTATTTTTAAGAATTATACACTTTTAAGCAATTAAAACTATGTTTCACAAAGAAGGCCATAAAATTATATTTATTACATTAGTAATAGTTGTCGGTTCATTTTTTTTAATTGATGAATTCATTATTAATGAATGGTTAAGAAAAGGATTGATGCTAGCCATTTTAGTATTCTTTATTCTCATTTTACAGTTCTTTAGAAACCCTAAGCGCAACACGCATTCTAACGAAAAACAAGCTTTATCTCCTGTTGATGGTAAAGTGGTGGTTATCGAAGAAGTTGAAGAAAATGAGGTTTTTAAAGATAAGCGTATTCAAGTTTCTGTATTTATGTCTCCTATCAATGTACATGTTACACGTTACCCAATTTCTGGAAATGTGACTTTTAGCAAGTATCATCCAGGGAAGTTCTTAGTGGCTTGGCATCCAAAAGCAAGTGAAGAGAATGAGCGTACTACTGTAGTCGTTGAAAATAACCATTTTGGTAAAGTTTTATACAGACAAATTGCCGGTGCATTAGCGAAACGTATTGTTAACTATGCTAAGGTTGATACTAAAATAGAACAAGGAACTGATTCTGGATTTATAAAATTTGGCTCGCGTGTTGATTTATTCTTACCTTTAGATGCTGATATTAAAGTAGAACTTAATCAAAAAGTTCGCGGTGGTGAAAGTATCATTGCAGAAATGAAATAAATGACTTCCAAAGAATTAGACATAGAATTTAAAGATGCTGTAGATCGTGTAAACGACCATACAGAACCGTTTCCCGCGGATTTTTTACTTCGCCTCTACGCTTATTTTAAAAAAGCAACCAATAATTATGATCGACCAAGCAGTCGTAAACCCATAATTAATGCGTTTAAGGCAAATGCTTTATTTCAAATAAAAGATATTTCTAAAGATGAAGCGAAACAAGAGTATATCAATCTTGTTACCAACTATTTTTTATATCGTAAGTAACGAATATAAAAGACTTAAACCGCTTTACTGTTAGACATGAGCGTTTTATGATTTGAGTTTTTATTTTAATAAAAACAGCGCCCAAGCGTAAAACCACTCAATTTTACTCAATTAAAGTTAGCAACTCAAAACTATAAATAGTAATACGTATTACGTCTTTTACTGTCTTACGTCTTTGTTCTTTCTTCTTAACTCTTGATTCTTGATTCTTGATTCAAAAAACACAACAAAATCAATCCCTCACCAACGGCAGTGTAGAACACCTTAGTAAACCTTCTTGTTTCGCAATCTCTGTATAAGGAACTTCTTCTACGGTAAAACCATTTTCTCGTAACCAAGTATTTAGTCTGGTAAAGTTTTTTTCCGAAATAATAACATCTTCAGAAATTGAAAATATATTACTATTCATACTATACATTTCCTCTTTTGTGATTTCGAAGACATTCTCTTTCCCGAAGAAATTCAGCAACCATTCATATTCCCTTTCAATTAAGAATCCATTTTTATGAAGTATCGCTTTATCTTTTCCTATGGGTTGAAAACAACAATCTAAATGAAGCGCATTTTCTTTAGGATCTGTATTTGACTTACGAAGTTCAAATGCTTTCACTGTTTTATGCGGAAACAATTCCTGTATAGCAATTACAGCATCCATATTAGTCCTCGCAGTAATATAGTCTGAATAGTCTTCACCTGAATAGGTTCCGATAAACACAAAATCATTCCAAGGCATCACATCACCTCCTTCAACATGGCACTCTTCTGGAAGAATGATAATGTTCTCTTCCCCTATTTCTTCAATTACATGATGGATTGCTTCGTACTCTCTCTCTCTATCTGGTAATATATTAGCTTTTATCAATTTATCTTCGATTACGAAAGCTATATCTCTAGAAAAGATTTGGTTGTAGTCCTTGATGACCTCAGGTCTATAAACTTTAATATCATATTTTTCAAACACTTTAGCAACCGCATCCATTTCTTTATGCATATCACTTTCTTTAGGATACGTGCCTGCCTTAATGTGCAGAATAGATTTGGGGTCGTAAGCTTCTTCAATAGATGGAATAGAACCAATACTTTCGGCTGTACCTAAAATAACAGATCTAAGGCGTGAAGTTTCGTTTTGTATATTAAGTTTCATATGTTACTTTTTATGCTTTTCAATGGTCATTTATTACAGTCTGATTATAACATTATTAGTATAACTCGACTGCTTTTTTATGACTATTCCAAATGACTAAAAACAGAAAAAGCTCCATAAATATCTATGAAGCTTTTATTTATTAATTCAAAGAATTATCTTTTATCAATAGACTTAAAGTCTCTATGAGTTTCTCCTATGTATAATTGTCTCGGACGACCAATAGGCTCATTACGCATACGCATTTCTTTCCATTGTGCAATCCAACCTGGTAAACGCCCCATAGCAAACATTACAGTAAACATTTCTACCGGAATTCCCATAGCTCTATAAATAATACCAGAGTAGAAATCTACATTTGGATATAGTTTTCTATCCACAAAGTACGGATCTTCTAAGGCTTCTTTTGCTAAGCCTTTTGCGATATCTAAGATAGGATCATCAATTCCTAAATCTGCTAAAACTTCATCCGCTGCTTGCTTAATAATAAGTGCTCTAGGATCAAAGTTTTTATAGACTCTGTGACCAAAGCCCATTAAACGGAAAGGATCATTTTTGTCCTTAGCTTTAGCCATATACTTTTTAGTATCTCCACCATCAGCTCTAATAGCTTCAAGCATTTCTAAAACCGCTTGGTTAGCACCACCATGAAGTGGTCCCCAAAGCGCAGAAATACCAGAGGCAAGTGATACAAATAAACCTGCATGAGAAGAACCTGCTATTCTTACTGTTGATGTAGAACAATTCTGTTCGTGATCTGCATGTAAAATTAAGAGTTTATCTAAAGCATTTACTAAAATTGGATTTTGTTCGTAATCGCCACTTGGGCTCTTAAACATCATTTTTAATAAATTCTCTACGTAACCTAATTTATTATCTCCGTAATCTAATGGAAGACCATTCTTTTTACGCAATGTCCAAGCCACTAAAACAGGGAATTTAGCTAAAATTCTAACAATAGCTTTATACATTTCTTCTTCAGAACTAACATCTACTGTAGATGGATAGAATGCAGTAAGCGCACTAGTTAATGAAGATAACACTCCCATTGGGTGTGCTGATTTTGGAAATGCATCTAAAATCTTTTTGATATCATCATCAACAACTGAATGTGCTTTAATATCAGTATCAAATTTTGTTAATTCTTCTTTGGTTGGTAATTCACCGAAAATAAGAAGAAAAACGACTTCTAAAAAACTAGCTTCTTCAGCTAATTCTTCAATAGAATACCCTCTATATCTTAAAATTCCTTTTTCACCATCTAGAAATGTAATAGCACTTTCACAACTTCCTGTATTTTTATAGCCTGGATCTAAGGTAATAACACCACCTGTTGAACCTCTTAAACTTTTTATATCAATAGCGACTTCTTTCTCTGTTCCAGTTATAATAGGGAACTCATACTTTTCGCCATTAATTTCTAATGTAGCTTTATCTGACATATTTTCTTTTCGGATTTTAATAAATTATAAGGATTGTAAATTTACAAAATATCAAACGATTTCTAAAGCAGATTTATAATGGTTTTAACAATTTCAAGCTGTTCTATTAAATTACTATAATTATAGCGAATTGAAATGCACAAAATGGTATTATTTTTGACCTTTATTTTGAATATGAAACATTTTATCCTTCCTCTTTTTTTCTTATTATTTAGTGTTAATTCTATGTATTCGCAAATTGTGAATGTAGAATCCTTAAGACGTGTTTCTGATACTTCGAAATGGTCTGGTGCTGCAAGTTTAGATATTGGACTTATTAAGAACACACAGTCTATTTTTAAAGTCACCAACAATTTGAGGCTTCAATACAATACAGGAAGAAGCCTTTATCTTTTTATTAATGATTTAAAGCTTGAGCAAATTGAAGACAATTCTTTTGTGAACAAAGGCATTCAGCATATCAGATATAATAGGAAAATTACAGAACGTTTAAAGCTTGAAATCTTTGCGCAAAGTCAGTACGATGCTATTTCCGATATAAAGTTTAGAGGATTATTAGGTGTTGGACCACGATTTAAACTCTCTAAAAATGACAATTACAGGTTTTATTTAGGAACACTATTAATGTTTGAACACGAAGAATCCTCGGATCAAAGTATTGAGATTCTAAGAGATTTTAGAGGTAGTATCTATTTTTCTAGTAGCTTATATCCTTTAGAAAATATATCTATAGTGAGCACTACATATTACCAGCCACTATTGAAACAGTTCTCAGATTTTAGGATTTCGAATCAAACGTCTCTCGGTATTAAAGTCTTAAAAAATCTATTATTTAAAACGGCGTTCACCTATAATTTTGATGCTAGTCCTATTCTTGGTATTCCTAAAACGCAGTATGAGTTGACTAATGGGATTGTTTATACGTTTGATTGAAATAAGATATAAGAGCGCTACGCTTTTAGAAACAAGAACATAGACTCCATTGTAATTAACTAATGAACTAATTGGACATAGTAGAAAACTAATACATTTTACCTAATAATAATAATAATAATAAAGGTTTAATGGTTTAATGGTTTAATGGTTTAATGGTTTAATGGTTTAATGGTTTAATGGTTTAATGGTTTAATGGTTTAATGGTTTAAAATGGTTATTCTACTTATCTCGCTTTATTAGTGCACAAAACTTATTGTAATTTTATTAAATCTGGGGCATAAAAAAACCATCTAAAATTTAATCTTTTAGATGGTTTTGCATTTATAGTATATGTAACTGTTAGTTTCTTTGAGTACAATAGATAAAATAGTAATACCGAATCTATTGCATTTCGACTGCGCTCAATGTGACAATCTTATACAAAAAACTATTTTAACTAAGCTTTCACTTTAAAAGCATTCGCTCCAGGAAAATAAGCAACACTTCCTAATTCTTCTTCAATACGTAATAATTGATTGTATTTTGCCATACGATCACTACGAGACGCAGAACCTGTTTTAATTTGTCCACAGTTTAATGCTACGGCTAAATCTGCAATAGTATTATCTTCTGTTTCACCAGATCTGTGAGACATTACAGAGGTATAACCTGCATTATGTGCCATGTTTACAGCTGCAATAGTTTCAGTTAACGTACCAATTTGGTTGACTTTAATTAAAATAGAGTTAGCAATACCATTTTCTATACCGCGAGATAAACGCTCTACGTTAGTTACGTATAAATCGTCACCCACTAATTGTACTTTATCTCCAATTCTTTCAGTAAGGTATTTCCATCCATCCCAATCGTTTTCATCCATACCATCCTCAATTGAAATGATAGGATATTTTTCAGAAAGTTCAGCTAAATAATCAGCCTGTTCTTTACTTGTTCTAATCACTCCAGAATCACCTTCAAATTTCTTATAATCGTATTTTCCATCTACAAAAAATTCAGCAGCAGCACAATCTAAAGCCAACATGATGTCTTCTCCGAAGGTATAACCTGCTTTTTCAACCGCTAATTTAATAGTGTCTAAAGCATCTTCAGTTCCACCAGCTAAGTTAGGTGCAAAACCACCTTCATCACCAACTGCCGTACTTAAACCTCTATCGTGTAATACTTTTTTAAGATTATGGAAAATCTCAGTTCCCATTTGCATGGCATGTGTAAAGTTTTTAGCTTTTACAGGCATTACCATAAATTCTTGAAATGCAATAGGTGCATCACTATGAGAACCACCATTAATGATATTCATCATTGGTAATGGTAATGTATTTGCAGAAACTCCACCAACATATCTGTATAATGGCATACCCAATTCGTTAGCAGCCGCTTTAGCAACCGCTAGAGACACTCCTAAAATTGCATTAGCACCTAATTTTGATTTGTTTGGAGTACCATCTAATTCAATCATCATTTGATCGATAGCATTTTGTTCGAAAACAGAAACTCCTAATAATTCTTGAGCAATTGTAGAATTTACATTTTCAACGGCTTTTAAAACTCCCTTACCCATATAAGTGTCTCCACCATCTCTTAACTCAACAGCTTCATGCTCACCAGTAGATGCACCAGATGGTACAGCTGCTCTTCCCATGATACCATTTTCTGTAGTAACATCAACTTCTACTGTAGGATTTCCTCTGGAATCTAAAATTTGTCTTGCGTGTACATTAATTATAATGCTCATTATATATTTTTTTTAGTTAACAATTTTAAACCTTAAAGTTGCATGTGAGCCCTTTAGGTTACCCAAATTTACGAAAATCTACAGCTTAAAACAGAACAAAAATCATATTTATGATTAATACTAACGATAATGATTTCGTAACTAAAAAAACGCAATAAAAAGGGTGTTTTATTGCGTTTTCTTTATTATTTATTTTTAATATTCTCTATAAACTGGTCAAACAAATACAAGGAGTCATTTGGTCCAGGACTTGCTTCAGGATGATACTGAACTGAAAAACAGTTTTTGTCTTTTAGTTTGATACCCGCAACCGTATGATCATTCAAATGCACATGTGTGATTTCAACATTAGCATTAGCTTCAGTTTCTTCTCTATTGATAGCAAATCCGTGATTTTGAGAGGTGATTTCACCTTTACCTGTGACTAAATTTTTTACAGGGTGATTGATACCTCTGTGACCATTGTGCATTTTATAAGTTGAAATGCCATTGGCCAAAGCAATGACTTGATGTCCTAGGCAAATTCCGAATAAGGGTTTGTTATTTGCAATAATCTCTTTAGCCAAATTGATAGCATCAGATAACGGTTCTGGATCACCAGGTCCGTTAGATAAGAAATAGCCATCTGGATTAAAAGCTTCTAAGTCTTCAAATTTTGCATTATATGGAAACACTTTTATGTAAGCATCTCGCTTAGCCAGGTTTCTAAGAATATTCTTTTTAATACCGATATCTAAAGCTGCAATCTTATATGTTGCGTTTTCATCACCAACGAAGTAAGGTTCTTTAGTTGACACCTTTGATGCCAATTCTAAACCTTTCATTGAAGGGAATTCTGCTAATTGCTTTTTAAGAGCTTCTATATTATCGACCTCAGTAGTAATTACAGCATTCATGGCACCATTATCTCTAATGTAGCTTACTAATGCTCTTGTATCTACATCTGCAATGGCTAAGGTATTATGCTTTTCAAAAAATTCTTCTAAGGACGCATCTGCTGCTGGTCTTGAATAATTAAAACTAAAATTCTTACAAATTAATCCTGCTATTTTAACATCATCAGACTCAACTTCTTCGGCTTTTGTACCGTAATTACCAATGTGTGCATTGGTGGTTACCATAAGTTGACCGTAATAAGAAGGATCCGTAAATATTTCTTGATAACCGGTTGTACCAGTATTAAAACAAACTTCACCAAAAGCAGAACCTTCTTTTCCTATGGACTTACCATGAAAAATTGTTCCGTCTGCTAAAAGAATAAGGGCTTTTTTTCTTTGTTTGTATTTCATTGTTGTTGCGTTGAGTCGTTTATTGCTATTAAATCGATGTTTATACTCGTTTTATTGTAGGTTATTTAGACCTGTGGTTTGCGTTAGTGATTGAACGGTTTGTTTGAGCTCCTCGCAGAGAGCGAGTAGTGAAAGCGCGACCGAATATGTTTTCTTAAAAACTTATTCGGTAACGCCCAAATTGTTCTTTTTTACTTTACAAAAATCCAAAAAAAAAGGATAAACTGAAACAGTCTATCCTTTTTATTTATTAATGCTTATTAACACTCGATAATCGAGATTTGTATAATACGAAAGCCAGTGTAAATTTTTTATTCACATTGAATTGAAAATCTTCTTGAACCTTCGTTAGCATATTTACTATTCTTCTTCTTCTTCGTTTGAAGCTTTAGATTCAGTAGCTGGAGCTGCAGCAGCTTTACTACCACCTCTTCTACTTCTACGTGTTGTTTTCTTAGGTGCTTTATCAGCGTTGTAGATTTCGTTGTAATCAACTAACTCTATCATTGCCATATCAGCGTTATCACCTAATCTGTTTCCTAATTTGATGATACGTGTGTAACCACCTGGACGGTCACCAATCTTTGGCGCTACATCTCTAAACAATTCTGCAACTACTTCTGTTTGTCTTAGCTTAGCCATAACAATACGTCTGTTGTGCGTCGTATCTGTTTTAGATTTTGTAATCATAGGCTCTACAAACTGCTTTAAAGCTTTCGCTTTTGCAACGGTAGTGTTAATACGCTTGTGCTCTATTAAAGAACACGCCATATTTGCTAACATTGACTTTCTGTGTGCTGTTTGTCTTCCTAAGTGGTTGAATTTTTTTCCGTGTCTCATGACTTTTGTTTTCTCATCTTGCTACTAAACTCTTTATTGAGGAGCAAAATATGATTATTAATAATTATTTAAAATATGAATGCCATTTCCATAAAAACAGAAATGGCAAACTATATTTAGTCTTTATCTAATTTATATTTGCTTAAGTCCATTCCGAAGTTTAAACCTTTTACATTCACTAGTTCTTCTAGCTCAGTTAAAGACTTCTTACCGAAGTTTCTGAATTTCATTAAATCGTTTTTATTGAATGATACTAAGTCTCCTAAAGTATCTACTTCTGCTGCTTTTAAACAATTAAGAGCACGTACAGAAAGATCCATATCAACTAATTTAGTTTTCAATAGTTGTCTCATGTGAAGTGATTCTTCATCATAAGTTTCAGTCTGTGCAATTTCATCAGCTTCTAAAGTGATACGCTCATCAGAGAATAACATGAAGTGGTGAATTAATATTTTAGCAGCTTCTGTTAAAGCATCTTTAGGATTGATAGAGCCATCAGTTCTAATTTCAAAAACTAATTTTTCGTAATCCGTTTTTTGCTCAACACGGAAGTTTTCGATAGCATATTTTACATTCTGAATTGGTGTAAAAATTGAATCCGTAAAGATGGTTCCAATTGCTGCTGAAGCTTTCTTATTTTCTTCTGCAGGAACGTAACCTCTTCCTTTTTCAATAGTTAATTCCATATTGATGTTTACTTTAGGATCTAAGTTACAGATAACTAAATCTGTATTTAATACTTGGAACCCAGAAATAAACTTCTGAAAATCACCAGCTGTAATTTGATTTTGTCCTGAGATAGAAATTGTAACAGTTTCGTTATCAACTTCATCAATTTGACGCTTAAAGTTAACTTGCTTTAAGTTCAAAATCATTTCAGTAACATCTTCTACTACACCTGCAATTGTAGAAAACTCATGATCTACACCTTCTATTCTCACAGAAGTAATTGCAAAACCTTCTAAAGAAGATAATAATACTCTTCTTAAAGCATTACCAACAGTTAATCCGTATCCTGGTTCTAAAGGTCTAAATTCAAATTTACCTTCGAAATCAGTAGAATCAATCATGATTACTTTATCTGGTTTCTGAAAATTTAATATTGCCATACTATTCTTCGTTTTAATTGTTATTTAGTTGCGCGATTTATAAGTATGAAGAAGACAAATAAATCCTTTGGCTAAATACCAATATGATTAGTTATTATTTAGAGTAAAGTTCAACGATCAATTGTTCGTTGATTTGTTCTGGAATCTGGATTCTTGCAGGAACAGCAACATAAGTACCTTCCATTGTGCTTGTATTCCAAGTAATCCATTCAAAAACATTGCTAGAATTAGACAATGAATTTTGTATTGCTTCTAATGATTTAGACTTTTCTCTAACACCTACAACATCACCAGCTTTTAATTGGTAAGAAGGAATGTTTACCTTTTCACCGTTTACTGTGATATGTCTGTGAGATACTAATTGTCTTGCACCACTTCTAGAAGGAGAGATTCCCATTCTGTAAACAACGTTGTCTAAACGAGACTCACATAATTGAAGTAAAACTTCACCTGTAATTCCTTTTGCAGACGTTGCTCTTTTGAACATGTTTCTGAATTGCTTTTCTAAAATACCATAAGTATATTTAGCTTTTTGCTTTTCCATTAACTGAACTGAGTATTCAGATTTTTTCCCACGACGTCTAGCGTTTCCGTGTTGTCCTGGAGGATAATTTCTTTTTTCGAAGGCTTTGTCGTCTCCGAAGATAGCTTGTCCAAATTTACGAGCTATTTTAGTTTTAGGACCAGTATATCTTGCCATTTTAAATTGTTTTTTTAAGAGTGATAATTGAATTAAGGTCTTAATCTTATCCTTCAAAAATCGTTGATCTCTTGTTGATACTTGTTAATATTTTTCAGTTTGCAAATTTATACAAAATAAACTAATATCAGCACATAAATGTGAGATATTAGTTTATTAATAAATTTGAGTAAGTATTTCTAACTGTTATAATTAGAAAACTGAATAGAATTCAGATTAAACTCTACGTCTTTTTGGTGGACGACAACCGTTATGTGGTAATGGAGTTACATCAATGATTTCTGAAACTTCAATACCAGCATTGTGTATAGATCTTATTGCAGATTCTCTACCGTTACCAGGTCCTTTAACGTATACTTTTACTTTCTTTAAACCAGCTTCTTTAGCTACTGCCGACGCATCTTCTGCAGCTAACTGCGCAGCGTAAGGTGTATTCTTTTTAGAGCCTCTAAAGCCCATTTTACCAGCTGATGACCAAGAAATAACGTCACCTTTTTTGTTTGTTAAAGAAATAATGATGTTGTTGAAAGATGCTGTAATATGAGCTTCTCCTATTGCATCAACTATAACTTTACGTTTTTTAGTACTTGCTTTTGCCATTATATGTTTAGCTTTTAGTATTAGTTTATAGTCGCTAGAATCCTAAACCGTTAAATTTCAAACAGATTCTTTCCAACGTCTAATAGACTAAAGACTATTTATTATTTAGTTACTTTCTTCTTGTTAGCAACTGTTTTACGTCTTCCTTTTCTTGTACGTGAGTTATTCTTAGTACGTTGTCCTCTTAACGGAAGCCCAACTCTATGACGTATACCTCTGTAACATCCAATATCCATTAATCGCTTAATGTTCATTTGTGTTTCAGAACGTAATTCACCTTCAATCTTAAAAGTACCAACAGTTTCACGGATTGCTCCAATTTCATCGTCAGTCCAATCTTGAACTTTAGTGTTTTCGTCTACTTTAGCTGCTGCTAAAATTTCTTTAGATCTACTTCTACCTACTCCGTAGATATAAGTTAAAGAGATAACTCCTCTTTTCTGTTTTGGTATGTCTACACCTGCAATTCTTGCCATAATTACCCTTGTCTTTGTTTGAATCTAGGATTCTTTTTGTTAATGACGTAAAGTCTACCTTTTCTGCGCACCAACTTACAGTCTGCGCTTCTTTTCTTTACTGATGCTCTAACTTTCATCGTATTAGTATCTATATGTTATGCGAGCCTTCGTTAAATCGTAAGGACTCATTTCTAATTTCACTTTATCTCCTGGTAGTAATTTAATATAATGCATACGCATTTTACCAGAGATATGTGCAGTCACTATATGACCATTTTCTAATTCAACACGAAACATAGCATTAGATAATGCCTCTATAATTGTACCGTCTTGTTCTATTGCCGCTTGTTTTGCCATAATTAAATCTTATTGCGCAACCGCTTTTCTGTTCTTACCTGTTTTCATCAAACCATCATAATGCTTATTTAATAAATAAGAATTAATTTGTTGCATAGTATCAATAGCTACACCTACCATAATTAATAGTGATGTTCCTCCAAAGAATAATGCCCAGCCCGGTTGCACGCTCATTAATTTCATAACAAATGCTGGAAAAACAGCAACTAAAGCTAAAAATATAGAACCTGGTAAGGTTATCTGTGACATAATTTTATCTAGATACTCAGAGGTTTCTGATCCCGGACGTATGCCTGGAATAAATCCACCACTACGTTTTAAATCATCTGCCATTTTGTTTGTCGGTACTGTAATTGCCGTATAAAAATAGGTAAATACTATAATTAATAAAGCAAATATTAGATTGTACCAAAACCCAAACATATCTTGAAAATTAGTTTGCATCCAAACTCCCGTGCTTGTATCCTTCAACCAAGAAGAACCACCTATTAAACTTGGAACAAACATAATAGCTTGAGCAAATATAATTGGCATTACACCAGAAGCGTTTAATTTTAATGGTAAAAACTGACGCGATCCGAAAACATTCTTTTCATAACCTCCAGAAGCAGTCCTTCTTGCGTATTGAACAGCTATTTTTCTAACTGCCATTACTAAGAATACTGATGCTAATATAATTAAGAACCATATTACCATTTCTATTAAGATCATCATAAATCCACCGTTACCACCTTCTAAACGAGACGCGGCATTTTGAATAAATGATTGTGGTAATGTTGCAATGATTCCAACCATAATTAGTAATGAAATACCATTCCCTATTCCTTTATCTGTAATTTTTTCACCTAACCACATTGCGAATACACAACCTGTTACTAAAATAATTACCGAAGAAAAGTAGAATATATTTTCACTAAAGCCAGGTACTAACATAGCACTCATTGAAGAGGAACCTGATAATCCTGGAATACTAGCTAAATAGCCTGGAGCTTGCACCATACAAATACCGATGGTTAACCAACGTGTAATTTGTGTGATTTTCTTCTGACCACTAGCTCCTTCTTTCTGAAGTTTTTGTAAATAAGGAATCGCAATACCCATTAATTGAACAACAATGGAAGCAGAAATGTAAGGCATAATACCTAAAGCAAATACTGAGGCGTTAGCGAATGCTCCACCTGTAAATGCATTTAACAATCCTAATATACCACCATCCATACCAGCTTGTAAACCACCTAATGAATCAATATTAATACCTGGTAATACTACCTGAGCACCAAAACGATACACTAATAACAGACCTAAGGTTAGAATAATTCTATCCTTAAGTTCTGTGATTTTCCAAACGTTTTTTAATGTTTCTATTATTTTCATCCTATAATCTTATAAAGTTACAGCTTCACCACCAGCAGCTTCAATAGCAGCTTTTGCCGTAGCAGTAAATTTATGAGCAGTTACTGTTAATTTTGATTTTAACTCTCCTCTACCTAAGATTTTAACTAGCTCATTTTTACCAGCTAATCCCAAAGTTACAAAAGATTCAAAACTAACACTATCCTCGATTACTTTTTCATCTATTAACTTTTGTAAAGTATCTAAGTTTATACCTTGATATTCTATTCTGTTAATATTTGTAAATCCAAATTTAGGAACACGTCTTTGTAATGGCATTTGACCACCTTCAAATCCTAATTTCTTAGAATAACCTGAACGAGACTTTGCACCTTTGTGACCACGAGTTGCAGTACCACCTTTACCAGATCCTTGTCCACGTCCAATACGTTTTCCTTGATTTTTTACTGAACCTTCTGCAGGTTTTAAATTACTTAAATCCATTTTTAAGTTATATTATTAAGCTTCCTCTACAGAAACTAAGTGTTCAACTTTCTTAACCATACCAAGGATGTTTGGTGTGGCGTCGTGCTCTACAACTTGACCAATCTTCTTTAGACCTAAAGCTGCTAATGTAAGCTTTTGTCTTTTAGTACGATTGATTGCGCTTTTTACTTTCTTTACTTTAATCTTTGCCATCTTATCCTATCGATTATCCGTTAAATACTTTTTCAAGTGAAATACCACGCTCTTTAGCTACAGATTTAGCATCTCTCAATTGTAATAAAGCATCAAAAGTTGCTTTTACTACATTGTGAGGGTTAGAAGATCCTTGCGACTTAGATAATACATCATGTATACCTACTGCCTCAAGAACAACTCTTACCGCACCACCTGCAATAACTCCTGTACCAGGTGCAGCTGGAATTATGTTAACTCTTGCTCCACCGTATTTACCTTTTTGCTCATGTGGAATAGTTCCTTTAAGAATAGGAATTCTCACTAAGTTTTTCTTAGCATCTTCAACAGCTTTAGCAATTGCAGTAGCAACATCTTTAGACTTACCTAAACCTTGTCCTACAACATTTGTTTCGTCACCTACAACAACAATTGCAGAAAAACCAAATGCTCTACCACCTTTTGTTACTTTAGTTACACGCTGAACGCCAACTAAGCGATCTTTTAATTCTAATCCGCTTGGTTTAACAAGCTCTGCGTTTTTATATTTTTGATACATAATGTCTTAAAATTTAAGTCCTGCTTCTCTAGCACCTTCTGCTAATGATTTTACTCTTCCGTGATATAAGTAACCACCTCTATCAAAAGAAATAGTATCAACACCAGCCTTCTTAGCTTTTTCACCAACAGTTTTACCAACTAACGCAGCTACCTCTGTTTTGTTTCCTTTAGACTTTACAATGTCCTTATCTCTTGAAGATGCAGCAGCTAAAGTTTTACCAGTAACATCATCTACAACTTGAGCATAAATTTCTTTATTACTTCTAAAAACAGCCAATCTTGGTCTTGTCTCAGTACCAGATACTACCTTACGGATTCTGCTCTTTATTCTTAATCTTCTTTCGTTCTTTGTCAATGCCATAACTTAATTATTAAGCTGATTTACCTGCTTTTCTTCTAATTTCTTCACCAACAAACTTGATACCTTTTCCTTTGTAAGGTTCTGGCCTTCTAAAACCGCGAATCTTTGCAGCAACTTGGCCAACTAATTGTTTGTCAAAAGACGTTAATTTAACTCTTGGATTTTTACCTTTTTCTGAGATTGTCTCTACTGTTACTTCTGAAGCGATGTCCAAAACAATATTATGAGAAAATCCTACGGCTAAATCTAATTTTTGTCCTTGATTCGATGCTCTATAACCTACACCAACTAATTCTAGTTCTTTGGTCCAGCCTTTTGATACACCTTCTATCATATTAGCAATTAATGCTCTATAAAGACCATGTTTTGCTCTTAAATCTTTCTTATCAGAAGAACGCTCTAAAGTAATAGTTCCGTCTTCTAATGTAATTTCAATCTCCGAATACTCTTGAGTTAATTCTCCTAGTTTACCTTTAGCGGTAATCATGTTGTCTTTAATCTCAACTGTTACACCTTCAGGAACTGTTATTGGGTTTTTACCTATTCTTGAC
This sequence comes from Winogradskyella pacifica, assembly GCF_013403915.1. GTDB lineage: Bacteria > Bacteroidota > Bacteroidia > Flavobacteriales > Flavobacteriaceae > Winogradskyella > Winogradskyella pacifica. The sequence goes on along the minus strand of NZ_JABFDI010000004.1, from coordinate 207,331 downwards.
ATAATTTCCTGTTTTTAGTATACGTAACAAATAACTTCACCACCAACATTTTCTCTCTGCGCTTGTTTTCCTGTCATCACTCCGTGAGATGTAGAAACAATTGCAATACCTAAACCGTTAAGGATTCTTGGCATTTCGTTAGAAGAAGCATATTTACGTAAACCTGGTTTACTGATTCTTTGAATTTTTTTGATAACTGACTCTTTAGTGTCTTTACTGTACTTCAAAGCAATTTTGATAGTACCTTGTACTGAAGAATCGTCAAACTTATAACTTAAGATAAATCCTTGATCGAATAAAATCTTAGTTATTTCTTTTTTTAAGTTAGATGCAGGAATCTCAACCACTCTGTGATTTGCCTTTACTGCGTTTCTAACTCGCGTTAAATAATCCGCTATTGGATCTGTGTTCATATGTATTAATTTGCGGTAGCGGTTTTCGGTACTATTACCAAACCTGAAACCAATTTATAATCTTTTTACCAACTTGCTTTTCTAACACCAGGAATTAATCCTTGGTTAGCCATTTCTCTAAACATTACACGAGAAATTCCAAATTGTCTCATGTAACCTTTAGGTCTTCCTGTAAGTTTGCAACGGTTGTGCTGACGTATAGGTGATGCATTTTTAGGTAACTTTTGTAATGCTTCGTAATCGCCAGCTTCTTTTAAAGCTTTGCGTTTCTCTGCATATTTAGCTACCGTTTTAGAACGCTTAACCTCACGGGCTTTCATTGATTCTTTAGCCATAATTAATTCTTTTTAAATGGTAATCCTAGTTCTGTTAATAAAGACTTTGCTTCCTTATCGGTTTCAGCAGAAGTCACAAATGTGATATCCATTCCTGAAATTTTATTGACTTTATCAATATCTATTTCTGGAAAAATAATTTGCTCTACAATACCTAAGTTATAGTTTCCACGTCCATCAAAACCTGTAGCTTTGATTCCGTTAAAATCTCTTACTCGTGGTAAAGCTGAAGTTACTAAACGATCTAAGAACTCATACATTTGCTCTCCTCTTAAAGTTACTTTGGCACCAATTGGCATCCCTTTACGTAACTTAAAAGAAGCAACATCTTTCTTAGACATTGTATGTATAGCTTTCTGTCCTGATATTTTTGTAAGTTCTTCTACTGCGTGATCGATTAATTTCTTATCCGCAACAGCAGCACCAACACCTTTAGATATTACTATCTTAGTAAGCTTAGGTACTTGCATTACATTTTTATATCCAAATTCTTCCGTAAGAGCAGGAACAATTTTGTCCTTGTACTCTTGTTTTAATCTTGCAACGTAAGCCATAGTTAAATTACTTCATTAGATTTTTTAGAAAATCTCACTTTATTATCGCCATCCATTTTATAACCAACTCTAGTTGTTTCTCCTTTTGAAGTTAACAACGATAAGTTAGAAATATGCATAGATGCTTCTTTCTCTACAATACCACCTTGAGGACTTTGTGCACTTGGTTTAGTATGTTTCTTAACCATGTTTACACCTTCCACGATGGCTTTGTTCTTATCTATTAATACTTTAAGTACTTTACCTTCTGACCCTTTATGATCGCCAGCTATTACTTTTACTGTATCTCCTGATTTTATTTTAAGCTTTGTCATTTTATTTATCAATTAAAGCACTTCTGGTGCTAATGATACTATTTTCATGAATTGTTTATCACGAAGTTCTCTTGCTACAGGACCAAAAACACGAGTTCCTCTCATCTCCCCTTGAGGATTTAAAAGCACACATGCATTGTCATCAAATCTAATGTAAGATCCATCAGGACGTCTTACTTCCTTAGCCGTACGTACAACAACCGCTGTAGAAACAGCACCTTTCTTAATGCTACCGTTTGGTGTAGCATCTTTTACAGATACTACGATTTTATCCCCTACAGAAGCATACCTTCTTTTGGTTCCACCTAGTACACGGATAGTTAAAACTTCCTTTGCACCAGTGTTATCAGCTACTTTTAATCTTGATTCTTGTTGTAACATAATTACTTCGCTCTTTCAATTATTTCTACTAATCTCCAACATTTAGATTTACTTAAAGGTCGTGTTTCCATGATCTTTACTGTATCTCCTTCGTTGCAGTCGTTTGTCTCATCGTGTGCGACATATTTCTTAGTCTTTAACACGAATTTTCCATACATAGGGTGTTTTACCTTCTTAACTTCTGAAACAACAATAGATTTCTCCATTTTGTTACTAGTTACGATCCCTATACGTTCTTTTCTTAAGTTTCTTTTTTCCATCTTTCAGCAGAATACAATTATTGTACGTCTCTATTAGTTAATTCTGTTGCTACTCTAGCTACTGTGCGACGAGCAACTCGTAACTGAATTGGGTTATCTAAAGGAGAAATTGTATGAGCCATTTTCAGGTCCGTATAACTCTTCTTAGATTCACTAAGTTTCTCTTGTAACTCAGCTATTGAAAGCTGTTTAATTTCTGATTGCTTCATAATATCTTTCTATTAAGCTTCGTAATCTCTAGCTATGATAAACTTAGTTTTTACAGGAAGTTTCTGTGCTGCCAATCGAAGCGCTTCTTGAGCTGTTTCTAATGGCACACCGCTTATTTCAAATAACATACGTCCTGGTCTTACAACTGCTGCCCAATATTCAACGGCACCTTTACCTTTACCCATACGTACTTCAAGAGGTTTCTTTGTGATAGGCTTGTCTGGAAAAATTTTAATCCATAATGACCCTTCTCTTTTCATGTAACGAGTAGCTGCAATACGCGCTGCTTCTATTTGACGTGCAGTAATAAAAGTTGATTCTAATGATTTAATACCGAAAGTTCCATTTGATAACAAATGACCTCTTCCCGCATTTCCTTTCATACGTCCTTTTTGCTGCTTACGAAATTTTGTTCTTTTAGGCTGTAACATTTTGTCTTTTCTTTAAAAAATTACTTTCTACGACGAGATTGGTTCTTGTTTCCACCACGTCCACCTTTACCTTTTTGTTGTTTAGATAAACCGACTAATGGAGAAAGTTCTCTTTTCCCATATACTTCGCCTTTCATTATCCAAACTTTGATGCCCAATCTACCATAAGTAGTATGTGCTTCTACTAAAGCATAATCAATATCAGCTCTAAAAGTAGACAAAGGAATACGTCCTTCTTTATAGTGTTCAGAACGCGCCATTTCAGCACCATTCAAACGACCACTAATCTGAATTTTAATTCCTTCAGCATTCATACGTATGGCAGCGGCGATAGCCATCTTTATTGCACGTCTGTATGAAATTCGACTTTCAATTTGACGAGCAACACTTGCTGCTACTAAAAATGCATCTAGTTCAGGTCTTTTAATTTCAAAGATGTTCAATTGAACTTCTTTGCCAGTAATTTTCTTAAGCTCTTCTTTTAACTTATCTACCTCTTGGCCACCTTTACCGATAATAATACCAGGTCTAGCAGTAGTGATAGTAACGGTTACAAGTTTAAGCGTACGCTCAATAATTACTCTACTTACACTAGCTTTAGATAAACGCGCGTGAACGTATTTTCTAATCTTATCGTCTTCGGCAAGTTTATCACCATAATCGTTTCCTCCGTACCAGTTAGACTCCCATCCTCTGATAATTCCTAAGCGATTTCCGATTGGATTTGTCTTTTGTCCCATATCTCTATCTTAGCTTTGTGTTTTATTTATTGCATCTACAACCACTGTTACGTGATTAGATCTCTTTCTAATTCTGTGTGCTCTACCTTGAGGTGCTGGACGCAATCTCTTTAACATAGAACCACCATCTACTCTAATTTCTTTGATAAACAATTTAGCTTCTTCAACATCAGCATCTTCGTTTTTAGCTTGCCAGTTTGCAATAGCAGACATTACAAGTTTCTCTAAACGACGTGATGCTTCTTTTTGACTAAATCTAAGAATCTGAAGAGCTTTCTCTGCCTTTTCTCCTCTTACTAAATCCGCAACTAAACGCATTTTTCTTGGAGATGTAGGACAGTTATTTAGCTTTGCAAAAGCAACCTGCTTTTTCTCGGCTTTAATAGCTTCCGCCATTTGTTTTTTACGACTTCCCATGATTCTTATTTTTTACCTTTATTCTTAGCACCTGCATGACCTCTAAAAGATCTTGTTGGTGAAAATTCTCCTAATTTATGACCTACCATATTTTCAGTAACAAATACTGGAACAAATTGACGACCATTGTGAACTGCTATAGTTTGTCCAACGAAATCCGGAGAAATCATTGAAGCCCTAGACCAAGTTTTGATTACCGTCTTTTTGTTTGAAGCTACATTTTCTGCAACTTTCTTATCTAATTTATAGTGGATATAAGGTCCTTTTTTTAATGAACGTGCCATACTATCTTAATTATTTCTTTCTACGTTCTACAATATACTTATTACTCGCCTTTGTCTTAGAACGTGTTCTAAATCCTTTAGCAGGAATACCGTTTCTAGACCTTGGATGACCACCTGAAGATTTACCTTCACCACCACCCATTGGGTGATCGACTGGGTTCATCACTACTGGTCTTACTCTTGGACGTCTTCCTAACCATCTACTTCTACCTGCTTTACCAGATACTAGTAATTGATGATCTGAATTTGAAATCGCACCAATAGTAGCCATACATGTTACTAGAATCATTCTAGTTTCACCAGACGGTAACTTTACTGTAGCAAATTTATCACCTCTTGCCATTAACTGAGCAAATGCACCAGCACTACGAGCCATTACAGCACCTTGTCCAGGACGTAACTCAATACAAGAAATAATTGTTCCTAATGGTATTTCACTTAAAGGCATTGCATTTCCAATTTCTGGAGCTACACCTGTTTCACCAGACACTATATTTTGCCCTACTTGTAAACCATTTTGAGCGATAACGTAACGTTTCTCACCATCTTGGTAGTTTAATAGCGCAATAAATGCTGTTCTGTTTGGATCGTATTCAATAGACTTAACTTCACCAGGAACCCCAGCTTTGTTACGTTTGAAATCGATAATACGATACCTTTTCTTATGACCTCCACCTACTTGGCGAATTGTCATTTTTCCTTGACTGTTTCTACCACCAGATCTCTTTTTCGGAGCAAGCAAGCTTTTCTCCGGCTTATCAGTAGTAATGGCGTCAAATCCATTTACTACTCTAAATCGCTGACCTGATGTGATCGGTTTTAATTTTCTTACTGACATTAATGTCTAAAATTACATGTTAGTGTATAAATCTATTGTTTCACCTTCCGCCAGTTGTACAATTGCTTTTTTAATAGCATTTGTTTTACCATGCTGAACACCAGTTTTTGTAAACTTGGTCTTACGATCTGGACGGACATTTATTGTACGAACTTTTTCAACAGAAACTCCATAAGCAGCTTCCACTGCTTTTTTGATTTCTACCTTGTTCGCCTTAGTGTTCACTTCAAATGCATATGCATTAAACAACTCACTTTGTTTCGTTGCCTTTTCTGTGATTATAGGTTTTCTTAAGATACTCATCTGTTCTATTTACTTAAATTCGATTCAATTCCTTCTAAAGCACTTTCAATTAGAATTACTTTATTAGCATTCATAATTTTATAAGTACTTAATTCTGAAGCTGTTATAACTTCAGAGCCTTTAAAATTGCGTGAGGACAAATATACATTATTATTTGTACCACCCAACACAATAAGAGATTTTTTGTTTTCAACCTCTAAAGCCTTTAAAACATTCAGGAAATTTTTAGTCTTTGGTGCTTCAAAACTGAAATCTTCCAAGACTAAAATTGACTTATCATTTGCTTTAATACTTAATGCAGATCTACGTGCTAATCGCTTAAGGTTTTTGTTTAACTTAAAACCATAATTTCTTGGTCTAGGACCAAACATACGACCACCACCTCTAAATACACCAGACTTAATACTACCTGCTCTCGCAGTACCAGTACCTTTCTGTTTCTTTATCTTACGTGTACTTCCAGAGATCTCTGCTCTTTCTTTTGCCTTATGCGTCCCTTGTCTTTGATTTGCTAAGAATTGCTTAACATCTAAATAGACAGCGTGATTATTAGGCTCTATAGCGAATACGTCTTTAGAAAGCTCAGCTTGTCTACCCGTATCTTTTCCGTTTATATCTAAAACTGCTATCTTCATTATTTCTCAATGATTACATAAGAATTCTTGTGACCAGGAACACATCCTTTTACCACTAGTAAGTTCTTTTCAGGAACTACTTTGTAAACTCTTAAATTTTGAACTTTAACTGTGTCACCACCCATTCTACCTGCCATCTTCATTCCTTTGAATACTCTCGCAGGATAAGAAGCTGCACCAATAGAACCTGGAGCTCTTAAACGGTTATGTTGACCATGCGTTGCTTGACCTACACCACCAAAACCGTGACGTTTTACAACACCCTGAAAACCTTTACCTTTAGAAGTTCCTGCGACATCCACAAATTCTCCTTCAATAAATTGCTCAACAGTGATTGCATCACCTAATTTGTACTCCGAATCAAAACCTTTGAATTCAACAACTTTGCGTTTTACAGAAGTACCCGCTTTTTTAGCATGACCTAAGTCAGCTTTAGTAGCGCTTTTTTCTGTCGCGTCATCGAAACCTAATTGAAGGGCTGAATAACCATCCACTTCTTCAGTTCTGACTTGGGTAACGATACATGGTCCAGCTTCGATTACTGTACAAGGAATGTTCTTCCCATTTTCATCGAAAATGCTGGTCATACCGATTTTTTTTCCAATTAACCCAGACATAATTTTTAGTTTTTATTATGACAATTTGCGACTTGCCATTTTTTGTTTGTTTTTTGGGACAACTCGCAAATTGTCCATGCGTATATAAAATACAAGGCCGAAAATACGTTTCAGCCTTGAATTGTATTTTTACCGTTTTTCCTTCGCTCGCAGCTTAGGACATGTTAATGTGTAATTACACTTTGATCTCAACTTCTACTCCACTTGGCAATTCAAGTTTCATTAAAGCATCAATTGTTTTAGAAGATGAAGAGTAAATATCTAATAAACGCTTGTAAGAGCTTAATTGAAATTGTTCTCTAGATTTCTTATTTACGTGTGGTGAACGTAATACAGTGAAAATTTTCTTGTGTGTTGGTAATGGAATTGGTCCTGTTACTACTGCACCTGTACTTTTTACTGTTTTTACAATCTTATCAGCAGACTTGTCTACTAAATTGTGATCGTAAGATTTTAATTTTATTCTGATTTTTTGACTCATTTTATTAAGATTTACGATTCAAGTCCTTTAGCTGCTTTAATTACTTCTTCTGATACATTAGAAGGAGTTTCAGCATAATGTGAAAATTCCATTGTTGATGTTGCTCTACCTGAAGACAATGTTCTCAATGTAGTTACATAACCAAACATTTCTGATAATGGTACAGTAGCTTTTACAGTTTTTGCACCAGCTCTATCGCCCATACTACTCATCTGTCCTCTTCTTCTGTTTAAATCACCTACAATATCACCCATGTTTTCTTCTGGTGTAATCACCTCAAGTTTCATGATTGGCTCCATTATAACCGCTTTAGCCGCTCTTGCAGAATTTTTAAATCCTAATTTCGCTGCTAATTCGAATGATAACTGATCAGAATCGACATCGTGATAAGATCCATCTCTCAATGTCACTTTCATAGCGTCTACTTCAAAACCAGCTAATGGTCCATTTTGCATTGCCATTTTAAATCCTTTTTCAATTGAAGGTATAAATTCCTTAGGAACGTTACCACCTTTAATTACAGATTCAAATTGAAGACCTACAACACCTTCGTCTGCTGGTTCAATCGTAAATACGATATCAGCAAATTTACCACGACCACCAGATTGTTTCTTATAAACTTCTCTATGATCAGCAGATTGTGTAATAGCCTCTTTATATTCAACTTGTGGTTGACCTTGGTTAACCTCAACTTTAAATTCTCTTCTTAAACGATCTACAATAATATCTAAGTGAAGTTCTCCCATTCCAGAAATAATAGTCTGACCTGAAGCTTCATCTGAACGCACTGTAAATGTAGGATCTTCTTCAGCTAACTTAGCTAATCCCATACCTAACTTATCAACATCTGCCTTCGTCTTAGGCTCAACCGCGATACCAATTACTGGATCAGGGAAGTCCATAGATTCTAAAACAATTGGATGTTTTTCATCTGTAAGTGTATCTCCTGTTTTGATAGATTTAAATCCAACAGCAGCTCCAATATCTCCAGCCTCAATAAAGTCAATTGCATTTTGCTTGTTAGCGTGCATTTGGTAAATACGTGAAATACGCTCTTTCTTACCAGAACGGTTATTCAACACATAAGAACCTGCATCTAAACGACCAGAATAAGCACGGAAAAATGCTAAACGACCAACGAAAGGATCTGTTGCTATTTTAAATGCTAAAGCAGCAAAAGGTTCGTTTACACTTGGCTTACGAATTTCTTCTTTTTCTGTATCAGGATTCATTCCAACAACACCTTCTTTATCCATTGGAGAAGGTAAGTAACGACAAACAGCATCTAATAAAAACTGAACACCTTTATTTTTGAATGAAGAACCACATACCATTGGTATAATAGCCATATCCATTACAGCAGCTCTAAGTGCAGCATGCACTTCTTCTTCTGTAATAGAATCTTCATCCTCCATGAATTTTTCTAGAAGATTTTCATCATAACTAGCTACTTCTTCAATTAACATAGCACGGTATTTACGTACTTCATCTTTCATTGAATCAGGAATAGCAACAACATCGAATGTAGCTCCGAAATTATCATCATGCCATACAATAGCTCTATTCTTAACTAAATCTACGATACCTTTGAAATCATCCTCATCACCAATGTTTAAAACGATTGGCACTGCGTTAGACTTCAACATGTCTTTTACTTGTTGACAAACTCCTAAAAAGTCAGAGCCTTGACGGTCCATTTTATTAACGAAACCAATTCTTGGCACTTTATAGTTATCGGCTAGTCTCCAGTTTGTTTCAGATTGTGGTTCAACACCATCAACTGCACTAAACAAAAACACTAAACCATCTAGCACACGTAATGAACGGTTAACTTCTACCGTAAAATCTACGTGACCTGGAGTATCAATAATATTAAAATGGTAATCTTGAGCTTCTGCTGTTGGCTCACCATTTTCTTTTGGAAATGTCCAGTCACAAGTTGTTGCTGCAGACGTAATTGTAATACCTCTTTCTGCTTCTTGCTCCATCCAGTCCATTGTAGAAGCTCCATCATGTACTTCTCCAATTTTGTGTGAAACTCCCGTATAAAAAAGAATACGCTCTGTTGTTGTTGTTTTACCAGCATCAATGTGAGCAGCAATCCCTATATTTCTTGTAAGTTTTAAATCTCTTGCCATTTCTTAAAATCTAAAGTGTGAGAATGCTTTATTTGCTTCTGCCATCTTATGAGTATCTGTTCTTTTCTTAACAGCTGCTCCTTCTTCTTTAGCTGCAGCTAATACTTCTGCTGCTAAACGTTGCGCCATAGATTTTTCGTTTCTTTTACGTGAAAAGCTAATTAACCATTTCATCGCAGTTGAAACCTTACGGTCTGGACGAATCTGCATTGGAATCTGAAATGTAGCACCACCAACACGACGACTACGTACTTCTACGTGAGGCATTACGTTAGATAAAGCTTCTTTCCAAATCTCTAAAGCTGTTTTTTCGTCATCATTCTTTTTCTCTTCAACAATATCAATTGCATCATAGAATACTTTAAAAGCGATAGACTTCTTACCATCCCACATCATCATGTTAACAAAACGTGTTACTAACTGATCGTTAAATCTTGGATCTGGTAAAAGCGGTCTCTTTTTTGCTGCTCTTTTTCTCATGTCTTCTTCTTAAAGTTTTAAATTACTTCTTAGGGCGTTTTGCACCATACTTAGATCTACGTTGTGTCCTTCCTGATACACCTGCTGTATCTAAAGCACCACGAACGATGTGATATCTAACTCCTGGCAAATCTTTTACCCTTCCACCTCTAACCAATACTATCGAGTGCTCTTGTAAATTGTGACCTTCTCCACCAATGTATGCATTTACTTCGTTTCCGTTTGTTAAACGAACCCTTGCCACCTTACGCATTGCTGAGTTAGGTTTTTTAGGTGTCGTTGTATAAACACGAGTACATACACCACGTCTTTGAGGACACGAATCTAAAGCAGCCGATTTACTCTTCTTGGTTATTTTGGCTCTTCCTTTTCGTACTAATTGTGAAATTGTTGGCATATATTTCTATATAAAATTTTATTAACCCTCACTTTTGAGGGCTGCAAAGGTATAAATTAATATCTATAATTCAAACAGTTGTGAACTAATTTTTAAATTAAATATAAACTTTTTTTAAAGTCCTATATATTATACCCTATTTTTACGTTACTATAATGAGTTATTCCATTTAATGCCAATGCAGTTTTTTAGCCGAATTATTTTTTTTGCTTCACTTCTGATTTTCTCAAATCAATGCATAGCTCAATCGCTTAATTTAAATATTAGTGGCGAAAATGAAGCTTCAACTAAAATTATTGACTCTATAAGTTATTTAAAAAAATTCAATAACTACAATGGCTTGCAATCAGAAATCAATCTATTAAAAGAAAAGCTAACGAAGCAAGGTTATATAAATACCACTATTGAAACCGTAAGCAAACAGAATGATACACTATTTAATGCGCAATTCAGACTAGGGAAACGAGTACAGAAAATCCGAGTGTATTACGATTCGAGTTTCAACGTTGCTCTTTTAAAATCAAACAGCAATTCAAATGACAAACATTTCTTCGAACTTAAAATAACAGAACTCGAAACCTATCTAAAAAGCTTAAATTCTAGAATAGCCGAACAAGGTGACCCGTTTTCGACGTTACAACTTATAAATATTACCAAGTTGACTCCCGAATTATTATTTGCAGATTTAAAAATTGTTTCCAACGAAAAACGACGTATTGACAAGATCATTATTAAAGGCTACGAAAAGTTCCCGAAATCTTATCTCAAACATTTTATGAAATTGAAGACTGGAAAATCCTTCAACCTAAATGCGATAAAAGAAAAGGTAGAGTTATTAAATGAATTACGCTTTGCTTCCAAAATAAAAGATCCCGAAGTACTTTTCACTCAAGATTCTACTACACTATATATATATGTAGAGAAAACAAAAACGAATAGCTTTGATGGCTTCTTAGGTTTTGGCACCAACGAAAACACCAATAAAATTGAATTTGATGGGTATTTAGATTTAAGACTCATTAATAATCTGAATTTTGGTGAAACACTAAATCTACAATATAAAAGTGACGAAATAGACCAACAAACCTTTATGGTTGATGCCGATTTACCTTATTTATTTAGCTCCCCTATTGGACTTCAAGTTGGTCTTAATATTTTTAGAAAAGATTCAACGTTTCTAAATGCTAAACAATATGCTAAAATTAACTACCTCATTAATGCTCAGCACAAAGTAGGAGTTGGAATCAACACCACTACATCCACTAATTTATTAGAAAATGATACTGATATATTAAACGATTACAAATCCAATTACTACACACTTCATTATAATTACACAAAATCGCAGTCCTACGACCCTTTATTTCCGATAAATTTCTGGTTCGATTTTTCATCTGGACTTGGAAGTAGAACCAATAATTTAGGAAAAGAAAACCAAACAGTATTCACATTAGACACCTATAAAATTTTCAATCTTAATAATAAAAATAGCTTTTACACCAGAATAAACAGTGCCACATTAGCTTCTGACAATTATTTAGATAATGAATTGTTTCGTTTTGGTGGTATCAATTCTATACGTGGCTTTGAAGAAAACAGCTTAGTAGCCAATCTGTACGGCGTTCTAAGTACAGAGTACCGCTATCGCCTCAGCACTAGTTTATATGTACATTCCGTTTTAGATGCTGCATATTTTGAAAACAAACTTACAGACACTAAAGAAAAACTCTTTGGTTTTGGATTTGGTTTAGGCCTACTGACCAATGCCGGACTTTTTCGTTTAAATTACTCTAGCGGAAAGACAGAAAATAGACAGTTTAAATTATCGGATTCAAAAGTACACCTTAGTTTAACGGCTACTTTCTAGTGGTTTTAAATATAAACGAACGGTAAAAATTTATGATTATTAACGCTTACCAAATCATAAGCTAATCCTACAAATAGATGATTAGGATTGAGTTTCTAAAATTTAAACGAATATTCCCATTACACAATTAGTCAAGAAAACAGAGGCAACTATATTATATTCATTAAAACAAACTAGTATAGCCTATTTAAAATTTATTTACCCAATACTGGTAAAAGTAAAAAACTGATCTAAAACAAAGGTAGATTCGATAGTTTTTAATAAATAACCCCAGCCTTAATCTAAGCTTGTTCTGACAAATTCAGAAATCCTTCCTCTTCCAATTAAAAATAGTCTTTAAACAATCCTTAGTTATAGTGATACAATTAGTAATAACCTACAATAAAGTCACTTACACCTAACAAAACAAATTCACCCTATCCACAGTACTTTAAAGAGATGGCAAGCCCACATTGATAGCAAAAAAACCTCAAAACAATTCCTCGCAATAATATTTATTATGTAATTATAGGATTTTTAACAAAATTTTACCATATTTGATAACAATCACATCTAATCTATAATAAATATGAAAACAAACTTCAAAGGAATGTTAGCACTTATATTAGTGCTTCTTGCTCAGATCTCGTTTGCGCAAGAGAAAATAATTTCAGGTACAGTTACAGATGACTCTAGCCTGCCCTTACCTGGAGCAACTGTTTTAGTTAAAGGTACTTCCAATGGTGTATCTACGGATTTTGATGGTAAGTATTCAATTAGTGCAAATACTGGTAGCACTTTAGTATTTAGCTATGTCGGATATGTACCCCAAGAAATGGTCGTAAGTGCCTCGAATATTATCAATGTGCAGCTTCTCGAAGATACATCAGCTCTTGATGAAGTTGTAATTACTGCGATAGGCACCGGTGATCGAAATGCTAGACAGGTTGTTTACGCCAACCAAACATTAAAATCAGAAGACTTACTATCTACTCCAAATAAAAACGCTTTAGAAGCATTAAGAGGTAAGGCAGCTGGTGTAAAATTATCAACCGGCTCAGGGTCTGTAGGAGCTTCTACAAGAATTGTACTGAGAGGTGAAGGTTCCCTTACTGGTAATAACAATGCGCTAATTATTGTTGACGGAATTGCCATTGACAACTCTACAACTCGAGGTGGTGCTGGTGCATCCACTACGGGATATGCGGATTATGGTAATAGATTCAATGACATTAACCCTGACGATATTGAGTCGGTAACGATACTTAAAGGTCCATCAGCAACGTCGCTTTATGGATCACGTGGTGCATCAGGAGTCGTATTGGTAACTACTAAAAGTGGAAAAGGTAGCAAGATGAAAGTGAACTACAATGGCTCAACATCAATGGACAACGCTATAATTGTTTTACAACGCCAAAATGAATTCGGACAAGGGTTTGATACCGCTAGTTTAGATTCAGGTGAGAACTGGTCTTGGGGACCAGCATTTGATGGTGTTGTACGTCCATGGACCAGTCCAATTGATTCCGATGGTGATGGAGCATTGGAATCCCTAACCAGACCTTATAGCGCCGTAAGAAATCAACTAAAAGACTTTTTCAATACAGGTTACACTACTAGTCATAACGTTAGCGTTTCTGGATCTAAGGATGGATATAATTATTTTACTTCTTTTGGAAACACGGATCAAACGGGTACTTTGGATAATACCTATTACAAGAGGAATAACTTTACGTTCAACTCTTCGGCAAAATTAAGTGATAAATTACAGTCTGCTTTTAAAGTTAGTTATGCCAACGTAAGACAAAATACGGCACAAGAAGGATCCCGTGCTTTTGAAGGAAATAATGCTTATGCAATGGCCTTACAATCTCCTATTAATATACCCTTGTCGGAATTAAGGGACTATACGAGTCCGTTTCATGATACAGATGGCTATTGGGGATCGTATTCTTCGGTAAACCCTTACTATATATTAAACGAATATGGTAATGAGGCAGCAATTGATAACCTTCTTGCCAATGTATCCGTAACCTATGACCTTTACAAAAATTTATCACTTACTGGACGTTTTGGAGGAAATATCGTGTCTACGCAAACTGATATTTGGACACCTAGTTATTCCCCTGCAGAACAAATTGTATGGATCGATAATTTTGAACAAACAACTCGTGGAGGCAGACATACCTCCCTAGGGGACTACACTAATTTTAACAGTAGAAGTATAAATTTAGACGCTTCAATTTTGGCAAATTACACGAATGACTTAAGTGAAAACATTAAATTAGACGTTACCGCTGGTTACAATTTCTTTCAAAGAGAATATAAGAGTTTAACCGGAAGCACTATTGGTGGTTTGGTCGTTGACGGAGTTTACAATTTATCTAACAGTGTACAAACCCCAACATCAGCCATGTTTAGGAGTAAATATAGGATATATGGCGCTTTAGCTAATGCTACTTTAGGCTATAAAAATGCTGCATTTTTAGAAGTGTCCGCACGAAATGACTGGTCTTCTACATTACCGGCTGAAAACAACTCTTTTTTATATGGTGCTGTTGGTGGATCCATAATATTTACAGATCTTTTTAATATTAAAAACGATGTTCTAACTTACGGTAAGCTTCGAGGAAGTTATGGTACTTCTGGTAAAGATGCAGGTATATACCTCTTAGATTCTTATTTTGATGGAAATCCTAATATTGCAAATCTAGGTGATTTTTCACTCTTCTTTCCAATTGGTAACACCCCTGGGTTTACTCTAGGTGATGTAATAGGAAATCCTAACCTTAAACCTGAATTAACAACGACTTATGAAGTTGGTGCTGATTTGAGTTTCTTTAAAAATAAAATTAACATAGCCTACACCTATTATCACTCCATCCATGATGACCAAATTGTAACAATAGATCTTCCAAGATCTACAGGATATACTCAAACTGCTGTAAACATTGGAAGAATGGAAAATAAAGGTCATGAGCTAACTTTAAGCTTAAAACCGCTTAATGGAGTTGTTGACGGACTGGATTTTGAACTGTTTGGGTCCTATGCAAAAAATGATAACGAGGTCGTTAAAATTACAGACGACTTAGATGAGTTAACACTTGGGACATTTGGCTTTGCCGCTGGTACAACGGTAACTTTAGTTGCTAAAGAAGGTTTACCATACGGTGCATTTAAAGGTAATGATTTTAAATATAACGATCAAGGGCAAGTTATAGTTGATGGCAATACAGGTTTTCCAGTCTATCCTGATGAAGATTTGATTTTAGGAAATTTTCAACCTGACTATTTATTGAGTTTTGGCACCAATGTTAATTATAAAGGATTTGGAATGCGTGTCTTGTTCGACATGAAAAAAGGAGGTCTATTTGCTTCCCAATCTAAATACAATGGTGAATTTAATGGAACTGGAGTAAATACCACAATTTATAATAGGGAGTCTTTTATATTTCCCAATTCTGTAGTCGATAATGGAGATGGTACTTTCTCTGAAAATACCGTTGCTATTACGGAACAGGATTATTATACCAACTATGATGCTCCTGTCTCAACTCAATTAATAGATGCTAGCTATGTAAAGTTAAGAGAAGTAGAATTGAGTTATAATCTGCCTCAAAAATTTTTAGAGGATGCCTTTATCAATAATGTCAAATTATCTATTTATGGTAAGAATCTCTGGTATTGGTTGCCTGATGAAAATAAATACGCCGACCCTGAAGTCAATGGGCCTGCCTTAACGGGTAATGCACAAGGGATAGAAACCTCTCAAACGCCTTCTTCAAGAAGTATTGGTCTTAATGTACAATTGTCATTTTAAAAAAAAGAACATGAAAAACACAATAAAAACAATTATAATATGCTGTCTAACGGTCTTTTACTTTTCTTGCGAAGAAAGTTTAGATGAGATTAATATAGACCCTAACACATTCCCAACTGCAGATGATGCCCAAATTTTGAGTTCTTCTTTAGGTTTTTTGGGTTATATCATTGATACTGATTTGAATTACAGCGACTCATTTGTATGGAGCCAATACTACACTTGGGGTATAGGTGTTGCCATAGGAAATTCAGAACGCTACGTTCAACAAGCTGGGGATAATGATGGATATTGGCAACGTGCTTATGCCAATTCACTCGCGGATTTAGATTATATCGATAAGAATAGTAGTTCAGCAGCTTATCGAGGTGTTTCAAAAGTTTTAAAAGCTTATATATTTCAAGGTTTAGTAGATCATTTTGGAGATATTCCATTCACAGAAGCTCTATCTGGTGCCATAGCAGATGGATCTAATTTAGCTCCAAGTTATGATTCAGCACAATCCACTATTTACCCTGCTCTTGTTACTATGTTGGATGATGCACTTAGTGAATTGGATGCTGCAGTAGATGGGGATATTGGAACGGATGATTTTATATATAACGGAGATCTTTCCAAATGGATTAAATTTGCCAACTCTTTAAAGTTAAGAGTACTAATGAGAACTTCTGAAGTATCTTCACCGTCGGCTGCCGTACAGAATTTAATTAGCAATGGTACATTTATAGAAACTGTTGACGATATGCCGTCAATGAATTATTCTGGAGCGTCAGGAGATCAAAATCCTATGTTCGCCAGAGCTGAATTCGGCGTCGGAATGTTTTATTTCGCTAGTAACGGTACCCTAAATGAGCTTGAGTCATTAAATGATCCAAGGGACCAGGTGTTTTATAATGTAGCAACATCCGGAACCTCTGTTGGAGCTATACGTGGTATTGACCAAGGGACCATTGACGATGAACCTTTTACGGCTACAGACACGGATTATAGTTTGGCAAGTGATTATGCTTACGGTTCTAACAATCCAGTTATTTTAATGAGCCCGTGGGAAGTTTGGTTCCTTAGATCTGAAGCTGATGCTAGATATGGTACAGGTGATGATGAAACTAATGCTTTTGCAACTGCAATTGATCTGAACTTTACTTATATGGGATTAGATGCCGCTTCATACATTAGTTCTCTAGGATATTCAAGTTCTGCTTCTTTAGATGATAGACTGGATTTGATAGGAGTTCAGAAATGGATATCCTTAAATGGAACACAAGAAGATGAGGGTTGGATTGAAGCACGTCGCTTTGATAGACCTACAAGCAGACTATTTACTGAGGGGATTTGGCAAACACCGCCATTATCTGTACTACCTGCTGGAGAATTTCCTTCTGCATGGCTTTATCCACAAACTGAAAGAAGCTTAAACCCTAATGCACCTTCACAGCGAAGTATAACAGATAATATCTTTTGGGATAATTAATTTAAAAAAATGAAAATGAAAAAATCTAAATATTTAATTTACATATTTTCAATCTTAGGATTGATATCGACTAGTTGTGATCCTAGTGTTGATTCACCTGGCGCAGATGATAAATCACAAGTAACTTTTTTACCTTTAATTACCCTTGAGGGTGGTAATGTCGTTCTTGATTGTGAAGCAACCTCTTATTCAGACCCTGGTGCTGTAGCATCAGTCGCAGGTGAAGAAATAAATTTAAATACAAATGTTAGATCAAAATACTTTGGTGGAACATCAGTAGAAGATGGACCCGATGTGTATTTAGTCTCATATAGTGCATTTAATGAAGACGAAATTCCAGCTACTGCATTTAGGGAAGTTTTATACCCTGAATGTAATGGTGATTTAGTAACTAGTATAGCTGGGATGTATACTGCCTCTGTGTCCAGGGACGGAGTTTCACCTGATGGCTATCAAGATAATGGACCATTTATAATTAAAGACCTAGGTAATAATAGATACGCAATATCTGATGCGCAAGGTGGATGGTATGAATATGGAAGAGCACTTGGTGTTTCTTATGCAACATTAGGTATGATACTCGTTGCCAATGACATTCCTTCAAATAATTTTACAAGTGAAGGTCCGGTTACTACCAATACTTTTGGAGGAACAAATACTTTTTCTAGTTTAATAGTCGATCCTGTTGCAGGAACTCTAACACTTAGAGTTAACTGGGACGCTGGTCCTTATGCATTTGAAACAGTCTTTACTCAAACTGATATTTACTATTAATTAAAAAATAACAAAAATGAAATATAATAATAAACTCGTCAAAAAAATTCGCTGTCTATTTGTAGCAATAGTCTTTATGGCATCCTTTACATCTTGCGATAATGATACATTAGCGGATGAAAGTAATATTGCACTTGAAGAAATGAGAGGCAAATGGGTTGTTGACATGACTTGGGATGGTTCTCCTCAAGGCACTAACACCATAAGTACCTATAACTCCTCTGATAATGGCACGGATGCCATGTGGATAGATGATTTAGAACACAGCTGGGGATTAAAGACTAAAGTTAACGTAGATTTTAACGCATTATCTTTTTCTGGGAATGATTTAGATGAACTCTATTATGGCGTAACTGTAACCATCACTGGAGGTCAAATTATAAAAAATGGTGCTACTACTCCTACAGGAGACGTAGTTGATAGTATCTATTTTGAGGCAGAATTTTCTGATATCCCAGGAGAAATATGGGTATACTCAGGATATAAAAGTACAGCCCAAGTTGATGATCTACCATAAAACATCAAATTATATTTAACAATTGAAAAAAACCATCTGCAAATGCGGATGGTTTTTTTGTACCTTCGCCAAATGAAAAACGAAACCACCATTTTTGGAATTAGAGCAATTATAGAAGCCATTAAATCTAACGAAACCATCGATAAGGTTTTTATGCAAAAAGGATTGCAAGGTGAATTGTTTAAAGAACTAGAGCAAGCTATTCGTTCTGCAGGTATTAATTCATCTTACGTACCTATCGAAAAACTAAATCGTTTAACTCGTGGAAATCATCAAGGAGCTGTGGCTCAAATTTCACCAATTGAGTTTCATGATATCGATGACTTAGTAATGAGCGTTATCGAATCTGGAAAAACCCCATTATTTCTTTTATTAGATCAGTTAAGTGATGTTAGAAATTTTGGTGCTATTGTGCGTACAGCAGAATGTACAGGTGTTAATGGTATCATTATTCAGAAAAAAGGTGGAGCTCCTATTAATGGAGATACTATTAAAACAAGTGCTGGCGCTATCTTTAAAATGCCTATTTGCAAAGTAGATCACATAAAAGATGCTGTATTTCATATGCAATCTTCAGGTATAAAAGTTATTGCCGCAACAGAAAAAGCAGAGCACTTTTTATACGATGTATCATTTAAAGAACCGTGCGCTATAATAATGGGTTCTGAAGGTAGAGGTATTAATCCGTCTGTATTAAAAGTAGTTGATGACCAAGCCAAACTTCCAATATTAGGAGAGATTGAATCTTTGAATGTTTCTGTTGCTTGTGGTGCGTTTTTATATGAAGCTGTTAGGCAACGTAGTTAGCCTTTAGCTATAATTGTAAAATTGAACTTAAATCATTTTTTACCTTGAATCACATTAGCTGTTCTTTCGCTGATAAAATTTAGTCTTCCTTTTTCTTAAAGATGTAATTGATTCTTTGAGCTTGATTTATTTTAGGTTCAATTTCGAGTTCATCTTCATTTTCAATTTCAACTTCGGGCTCAAACTCAATAAAATTCCCGTTTTCATCAAAGTGTTTCATAAACGGATCATCATCTTCGTTATAATCGGGTTGTTCCCATATATAACGGTCGGGTTTTGCAACTTGTTTTCTAAAAATTAAAGCGAACACCAAACCTGTAACTAAACCGCTTAAGTGACCTTCCCAAGACATTCCGCTTTTTATAGGAAAGACATACCAAATCATACTTCCATAAAGAAAGATAACAACTAACGATAGCGCTATAAGTCGGTAATGTTTGGCGAATATGCCTTTAAAAAATATAAAGCTGACTAAGACATAAACCAATCCACTTGCACCTATATGATTACCTGAACTAGCGATAAGCCAAGTCATAAAGCCAGAAAGCAAAATACCAAAGCTCATAACCTTCCATGCGATCTTATTATAGAAATAAAATAAGGCGACTGTCAGCACAAAAAGCGGAATCGAATTATTGTAAATATGATTAATATCTCCGTGTAAAAACGGACTTGTAATTATTCCTGAAAGTCCTTCTAACTTTTGCGGTCTAATACCGAAGGCTTTGATACCACTATCGATCCTAACCTGATACCAAAACACCAACCAAATAGCAAATAAAATTATCAAAGGATAGATAATAATAGTATTAGAGTATTTAAAATGTTGCGTTTTGCTCATATTCAAATTTAACTAAAGTCTTTCAAATTTATAGCCAAAATTGAATTGTCTGAAATAATGGCAGAAACATAAAATTTATTCCCTCCAGTTTTAACATCAATTTCATAGATTTCATTAATCCATCACAAAAGCATTTCGTAATTTTGAATTATGAATATTCCATTAGCAGAACGTTTAAGACCAAATACATTAGATGATTATTTAAGTCAGCAACATTTAGTTGGTAAAAATGGTATGCTCTATCAGCAAATTAAAAATGGTGTGATTCCTTCTCTTATACTTTGGGGACCTCCTGGCATTGGAAAAACAACACTGGCTAATGTAATTGCTAATGAATCTGACCGTCCATTCTTTAAGTTAAGTGCTATAAATTCTGGTGTTAAAGACATTAGAGAAGTTATAGATAAAGCTAAGAAAAGTGGTGGTATGTTCACTACAAAAAACCCGATATTGTTTATTGATGAAATTCATCGTTTCAGCAAATCGCAACAAGATTCACTTTTAGAAGCTGTTGAGAAAGGGTGGGTAACGCTAATTGGTGCAACCACAGAAAACCCAAGTTTTGAAGTTATTTCTGCATTATTATCGCGTTGCCAAGTTTATACTTTAAATGCTTTTAGTAAAGCAGATTTAGAAGCCTTATTACAACGTGCCATAAAAAAAGACACCACTCTTTCTAAATTAAATATTGAATTAAAAGAAACCGAAGCTTTACTCCGCTTATCTGGAGGTGACGCTAGAAAATTACTTAATATTTTTGAATTATTAGTCGCGTCGTTTGAAGGTGATCAAATTATTATCACGAATGATTTAGTGACAAAACAAGTACAAAGCAAAGCCGCTCGTTACGACAAAGCTGGAGAACAACATTACGATATTATTTCGGCATTTATAAAATCTATTCGTGGTAGCGATCCAAATGCTGCAGTTTATTATTTAGCTAGAATGATTGAAGGTGGAGAAGATGTAAAGTTTATTGCCAGACGATTATTAATTTTATCTAGTGAAGATATTGGGAACGCGAATCCTACCGCTTTAGTGATTGCAAATAATACGTTTCAAGCCGTATCCGTTATTGGCAATCCTGAGTCTCGAATTATATTAAGTCAGTGCGCCACCTATTTAGCCAGTTCTCCAAAAAGTAATGCAGCATATGAAGCTATTGGTAAGGCACAACAATTGGTGAGGGATACTGGTGATTTATCAGTTCCGATTGCTATGAGAAATGCACCAACGAAGCTGATGAAAGAGCTCGGTTATGGTGACACCTACAAATATTCGCACAGCTACGAGAACAACTTTGCTGCTCAAGAATTCCTTCCAGAAGAAATAGCCAACACTAAATTATACAACCCAGGAAATAACGCTCGAGAGCAAGCGCAGCGTAATCACTTAAAGATGCTCTGGAAAGAGAAGTATGGGTATTAGTTGTTGATTGTTGGTTGTTGAAAAATCAGAATTTAATATTCAATTTTTTCTCTATTGTTGAAGCTCCATTATTTTCAGAATACATCCACTGCCCTTCTTTATTAAAAACAATGGCATTTTTATCTTTAACGATAAAGACATCTTTCGCTGAAGAATTCAACAAAATCATAACAACCTTTGGTTCTGAGTTTACTAACTGAAATCCATTTGTTATGGCTTGTGCATAATACAGCTCTTGCTTTACTTCGTTAGATGATATGGCTGCAGTTTTCGTAGTTACGTGCTTAGGTTTAATTTTAGTTTCCACTATTTTACTAGTTTCTTTAACTTCAACATATGTTAAAGACTGCTTTTCTTCTTTCGGTTTAGCTTCAACATTTTCTTTAGAAGCATACTCATATTTAAAGTTTTGGAAGGTTTCAAACGCTTCTCTTAAAGCTTCGTTATATGCCTTTTTATAGTCCTTTACTCTTGATTCACCTATTTGAGATTTCATAATGACCACATCATAACAATCTTTCAGTATAATTTCTAATTTAGTTTTAAACAAACTACCTTCATCATTAGACACCTCAGCAATTAATCCTAAACAACGATCTGACTTTAAATCTTCGGGTAACTCTTCAACAAAATAAGCGTCATATCCATACTTATTGAATAAAAATTTAGTTAAAGAATTTAGTTGGTACTGATCATCACTTTTAGAGAATTCATACGCTTTCGGAATAATTATATATTTATAATCATTCATATTTTTTTGTGCATATCCTAAACAACTTATGATAACAAATGAAATGGTAAATATTATTTTCTTAAACATGGATTTAAATTTTAAAGGTGATTAATAAGCATTTTTAAATTCGTGATGCGATTATAACTATGATTATTATACGAATTATTATAATCAAAATGAATGGTTTGCATGCCTATTTTATGCGCACCTTCAATATCGGCTTCAATATTGTCTCCAATCATAACACTTTCATTGGCATTTGCCTTAGCTAAATTTAAAGCAAAATTAAAAATTTTAGGATTTGGTTTTTTAACCCCAACCATTTCCGAATTGGTAACAGTTTGAAAATACGATCTGATATTAGAGGTTGTCATCTTTTTCTCTTGTGCCTCTTCAAAACCATTGGTAATAATATGCAATTCATATTTACTTTTTAAATAATCCAGAATTTCAAAAGTACCATCAAACAGGTGGTTAAATGAGGATAATTGTTCTATATAAGCGTCAGACAAAAGGTGAATCATATCATCTTCAACCACAACTCCTACTCCATCAAAAGCCTCTTTTAATCTTCCATAGCGCAATGCTCCTTTTGTGACTTTCTCTTCTCTATAAAGCTTCCAATACTTAAAATTGATAGGTTCGTAAACCGATAAAAAATCAATAAGGTTTACATTAATCTTATTCAGATTAAAAATCTTTTCAAAGGTTAAACCTGAGTTTTTATCAAAATCCCAAAGCGTATGATCTAAGTCGAAAAAAACATGTTTAATTTGGGTTTTCATTCTGCTGATTCTAATATTAAATTAAATAATGATCTAAAGCCTTTCCAGCGTTCTAAATCACTAAACGTATAATTATGAAATACAGGTGTAAAAGTACCATTTACCGCTTTTACTTCATTAATTATTTTTTGTAAATGCTCTGTTTTGTCCAATTGCGAATTGTACTTCAATAATGCAAAATCTAAACAATGGTATGGATTAATTTGCAATGGTGTTTGCACTTCGTAGTCTAAATCGTAAAATTGAAAAGGCGTACAAGTACCGGCTCTAAAACCTAATGTATTAATGTAACCCATCGTAAAATCTTGATGAATTTCTAATTCGACTAAATTACGATACGATGTTGGTAAATTCAACTTTGAAAACGAATGACGCACAGCTTTTAAATCCGTATGTATTGTGGATTCCATTTTATTTTTTTCCTTCTTTAGAATCGAAATATCATTTAAAGAAAAATAGGACGCTTTTAAGCCTACATCACAATAGTCGGCAACGGACTTAATCAGGGAAACAAACTCTTTTTTGTTGGTGTTTATATTTTTATCATAGGTTGAATAGTCACCTATAAGAAACAATACCATAAATTTAAAAGGATGTTGTTTTTGTTTCCTAATAATCCATTTAAACGTATCGTAAGGATCGCGTTTTAAACCAAAAAGCACTGAGTATCTATAATACAACTGTTTTATTCGTAAACGCCGAAGATCATTTAACGTGCCTCCGATGGTTCTTAAAAAGCCTTTGTATTTAAAGTAATATGCCATTGGCACATCAATTACAGGTTGTACTTTATAGTTCCGCGTAGGAAACTCATAATCTGGAAAGCGTAATTTTAAAACATCCTTAAGTTTATATGCCCAAATATCTACAACAGGTTGGTGTAGAAATCTATTTTCAAACGCTAGACTTTCAGAGGCTAAAAATCGTCCGTAATCATCCTTTACATGAGGTAAATATTCTTCATACCGACTTAATAAATAAAAAGATGCTGCAAAAATATCGAAAGGCAAATCACTTCGTTCCCCGGTAGCAAAAAATCCTTTTGTGTTTTCCCATTGCAGTACATTAATATCGATATCCGATAGACCTGTTTCAAATAATAACTCGTTACTTCTAATAAATAACTCGTTACTTAAGGGCTGTTTTGTATAAGACATCTTAAGACTATCGTGAGCAATAAAATCTTCAACCTTAGACGTAAAAAGCACCTCAACACCTAAAATACGCTTGCATATATGCTTAAACGTATAGGTAACGCGTGGTGTGATTTTATGTGTATAAACGAGTAGCATAAAGTATTGTGAATTCCAAAGGTTAAAAATAACAAATTCCAACCGTAAACGCTCTAATTATAACGGTTGTCTGTGGATCTATTTTTAAAGTTTACCCCATTTGATTCTCATCAGCAAAACTATAATAGGCATTCTCCGTAATAATGAGATGATCTAAAACCGAAATATCTAAGCTTTGAGCAGCTGTTTTTAATTTTTTTGTAATGTCTTTATCCGCCTGACTTGGTTTTAAAGTGCCCGATGGGTGATTGTGACACAATATTAAAGCTACTGCCCCAACTTCTAGCGCATTTTTAAGCACCAATCGCACATCTACCAAAGTCCCTGTTATTCCTCCTTTACTTAATTGGTTTTTGCGAATCACTTTATTAGAATTGTTAAGGTATAAAATCCAAAATTCTTCATGTGGTAAATCTCCAAGTATAGGTTGCATCACATCAAAAACCGAACGGCTCGATGAAATCTTATCCAATTGCATAGCGTCTTCCAAACGACGGCGACGTCCTAATTCTAATGCAGCAACAATTGATATGGCTTTAGCTTCTCCAATACCTTTAAACTCCATAAGTTGCGCAATAGTGAGTTTACCCAAGGCATTTAAGTTATTATCAACACTTGCAAAAATACGCTTGCACAAGGCCACAGCACTTTCCTCTCTGTTTCCTGAACCTATTAAAATAGCGATTAACTCAGCATCACTAAGGGTTGTTTTACCTTTGTCTCTGAGTTTTTCTCTAGGCTGATCGTCTTGAGACCAATTTTTAATTGAAAATGAAGCTGGTTTTTCTGACATGCATTAAAGATAAAAAATTGTAAATTTCGAATGTCATTAAATTAGTATAAATTTTAAAACAAGGATTTAAACCCCATTTAGGCAGATAAAACATGAATTATCCTCCGCAACATCATCAAGATAACGACATCAATCATATGATTGAAGTGATAAAAACGTATCCTTTAGCAACTGTTATTTCAGTTGATAATAATGAGCCGCTAATTACGCATTTACCATTAATTTATAGTAATGGAAAATTGATTGGTCATATTGACATTAACAATCCACACGCACAATTGTTGCAAAACAACACTGAGGTGACGCTTATTTTTAGTGGACCAGAGTGTTATATTTCTCCAAGTATTTTTTCGAGTACGCAACTCCCAACATGGAATTATATTAAGGTACATCTTAAAGGAAAAGTCCAAGAAAACCCGGATAAAACGGCGCTAAAACAGTCTTTAATTAGCATGACTGAATTTTTGGAAGCACCCGACCATAAGTACATTTTAAGTACCGATAATTCGCGATTAGATAAATATCTCGATTATATTTTAATGTTTGAAATTAAAATTACCCATTGGGAAGGAAAATTTAAACTATCACAAGACAAAAAGCCAAACGATATCATAGCTGCTCGTGAAGAATTAGTTAGAGCTAATCAAGAAAATGTTATTCAATTTTTAAATAAAGTATTTTAAACCCAAAGACCATGAAGTATCTATTTACATTTTTTATTATTCCACTGTTACTACTCAATACCACAACTAAAAAAGAAGATTTCATAGGCAAATGGGCTGGTGAAGACCAAAACCAAATTGGGTATATAACGGTTTTGTATAAGATTAGTTGCGTGGTTAAGCAACGAATTTAGCAAATACAAACCGAATAGAAAATCCGAGAGGATTTTCGTAAGCAGGCTCGTACCAAGCAATTAATTTTATACGTTGTTGTAGGTAGTACTTTATTCCACAAATTTAGGTTTAATTAAATTCATATATTTTCTGATTGAAATTATAATATTCTCAAGTTCAATATCTAAAAGTTTACCTATGCTTTTAAAATAAAGTCCCATTTCATTTTCCGAATACGTTTTTAAGTGAATTACTTCTCTTCTTAAATCATAAAGTTCCGTAATTCGTTCAATAATTCCTTCGTTTTCTTTTGAAAAATCAGGATTGTCTAATAATTGATTTATCACAAGAGTTAGTTTTTCTTTAAAAGTAACTTGTGGACTTTCAATTTTTTTCTTGTTTAACTTTTTTGTCTTTCCATTTCTTGTTTGTTCATACATAAAGTCATTTGAAATGATTTGATTAAGAAAAGCCTCCAACGATGTTACTAATGAAATTACTGACATCATTTTAAATTTCACTAAATCATTAAAATTGTTATTTGTATTATCAATTCCAATGTTCAAAATATGAATTCCATTTGCGTTATTATCTAATTGACAATCGTTTCTTAAAAGTCCTAATTTCGTAACAGATTGGTTATAGTTTTCAATTCCGCTATTGAGTAGAATATGTACTGGATTTGGAAGTGGTGCAATAAATATCTTGTCTTGATAATTTACTGTTCTACTTGTGAAAGTTACTTTTTCTCCATTGTAATCTTGAACCATAACAACAAGTTCATTTGATAAAACAGAGCGATTTTCTAAATTTTTATGTTCTACAGGATTTCCGTCCGCATAAGTTACATTCGGTTGGTATTCTAAAAAGTAAAGAGGACTGTTTTTTATTTTATTCACTTGGTTTTTTGGGTATTACCTACAACATTTGACAACAACGGTTATGCAGCTTTTGAAATCAATGGCGAAGTTATGGGTGGCAAAGAGTTTTACATCAAAGGTCAAAAAGGAAAAATGACTTACACCATTAATTACGACACCAACCCTATTGAAGTTGATTTCACAATTACAAAAATACAATCTGGAGAATCTAATAAAATTCTTGGTATCGCAGAGTTTACAGATGTAGATACTTTCATTTTTGACCTGAGTTTTAATAATGAAAGACCTACTGCGTTTGGAGATAATTCTATTACCCTTAATCGTGTTAAATAATTACAAAATAAGAGTTTATAGTTTTCAAAATTTGTAATTTAATACATTGGTTTACCATTAATTAAAACAGCGACTTATGAAAGACTTAAAAAAAGAAGATATTACACAAGAAGTTTTCGATTTATACGATGACTATGCCCACAACAAACTCAACCGAAGACAATTTGTTGAAAAGCTATCATTATACGCTGTAGGTGGCTTAACCGTTTCTTCATTATTGAGTTTTGTATCTCCTAATTACATCGATAATTTATTAGTAGCACCTACTGATCCTACTTTAGATTCTGATTTTATCACTTATGAATCTCCAAAAGGAGGTGGCACTATAAAAGGCTTATTATCCCAACCAAAAGATAAGAAAACCAAATTACCGGGTGTTATTGTAGTACATGAAAATAGAGGTTTAAATCCATATATTGAAGATGTAGGCAGACGCACCGCAAAAGAAGGTTTTATTTCTTTAGCTCCAGATGCACTAAGTCCACTTGGTGGTTATCCCGGTAATGATGATGACGGTAGAACAATGCAAAAAGAGCGTAACCAACAGGAAATGCTTGAAGATTTTATTGCTGCCTATCATTACCTTAAAAATCACGACAATTGTGATGGCAACGTCGGAGTTGTTGGGTTCTGTTTTGGTGGATGGATTTCTAATATGATGGCCGTGCGCTTACCAGATTTGGGAGCTGCAGTGCCGTATTATGGCCGACAACCAGAAGCTGAAGATGCTGCCAAAATAAAAGCTCCACTTCTACTCCAATATGGGGAATTAGACACTAGAGTCAATGCTGGTTGGCCGGCTTTTGAAGAAATTTTAAAAGCCAATAATATTGAATATACAGCTTATATCTATCCTGAAGTGAATCATGGTTTTCACAATAACACCACACCAAGATATGATAAACCAGCGGCAACTTTATCTTGGGAACGTACTATTACTTTTTTTAAGACCCATTTAAAATAATAAACCACGTACGTTCATCAGAATAATACATTAGTTTTTTGTTATTTAGCGGTCGTAAAAAAATCAACTTAAAAACATAAAACGAAATGTCCATTACGCTTTTATCATCACCATTACAAGGGTTTACAGATTTCCGATTTCGGAATGCCTTTAACCACTATTTTGGAGGCATTGACACGTTTTATGCTCCTTACATTCGGTTTAATAATAAGTTGATTATTAAAAACTCTTATAAACTCGATTTACAGCTCGAAAACAATACAGAACTCGAAGTCATTCCACAAATTATGACCAATAGTGCTGATGAGTTTTTATTCGTGGTCGACTATATTCAGGAATTAGGATATAAAGAGTTGAACTGGAATTTAGGTTGCCCCTATCCAATGGTAACAAATCGCGGTATGGGTTCTGGACTCATTTGCGACCCAGAAAAAATCAATCATATTTTAGAACGCGTACATAAAGAAACGGATATTACCGTTTCTATGAAAATGCGAATGGGTTACGAACATCCGGAAGAAATTTTAGACACCTTCCCTATTCTAGACGCTTATCCGCTAAAAAACATTGCTATTCATGCACGTATCGGTAAACAACTTTATAAAGGAGGAGTCAATCTCGAAGCTTTTGAAAAATGTATAGAAAGCACCAAACATAAATTGTATTACAATGGTGACATTACCTCTGTAACAAAGCTGAAAGAAATGCAAACGCGTTTTCCAAGTATCGATCATTTTATGATTGGTAGAGGACTCATTGCTGATCCGTTTTTACCAAGCATGATTAAAAATGATACTACCGAATATCCAGAAAACCGATGGGATATTTTTAGAGAATTTCATGACACCATATATCAGCAATATGATGCGGCACTTTCTGGTCCCACACCAATTAAAATGAAAATGCAAGGCTTCTGGGAATTCTTTGCCCAATCATTTTCTAATCCGCAGAAAGCATTTAAGAAAATTAAAAAAGCGAATAATCCGAGAGCGTATCAGCAAGCTGTTAGTGAGATTTTGAAGAAAGGGTAACTATCTTTTGTCATTCTGAGCAACGCGAAGAATCTCATAAAGAGAACTATTTTCAAACTATCTTTGTAATCATTTGATTTCAATTTCAATTTTCAAAACACCCCTAAAGTCCCCTCAAGGGGACAATCTTAGCATTCAACTTTTTAGTTTTCGATTTTAATTTCATTATTAACTCTACCTTTGTTATCAATTAATTCAAATTTAATTTCTAGTTCAGCTTCAAATTCAAATTCGTTTTCATTTTCAGTTTCAACTTCAATTTCAACACGTGAAAGACCTCTTACTCATAACACCCCCATTTACCCAATTAAACACTCCGTATCCAGGAACCGCCTATCTCAAAGGCTTTCTGAATACCAAAGGGATTGGCGCGTTTCAAATAGATTTGGGTATTGAGGTGATTTTAGAGTTATTCAAAAAAGAAACTTTTGAAGAAATTTTTCAGCTTGCGTTTGAAAATGATCGTATTCAATCTGAAAATTGCGAACGCATTTATGCTTTAAAAGACCATTATTTAAAGTCTTTAGATGATATCATCTTATTTCTACAAGGTAAAAATCAAACGTTTGCTCGTCAAATATGCACCACTAACTTTTTACCTCAAGCCTCGCGTTTTGCACAGCTAGACGATATGGATTATGCGTTTGGTGCGATGGGCATGCAAGACAAAGCCAAACATTTAGCTACGCTTTATATTGAAGATTTATCCGATTTTATTGTGGAATGTATTGATCCCGATTTTGGATTCAGTCGTTATGCTGAACGTTTAGGCCAAAGTGCCAATGCCTTTGATGCGCTTTATGCACAACTGCACGATGATGAAACGTATATCGATCAAATCACATTAGAATTATTAGACGCTCGGATTAAAGACACACAGCCCAAACTCATTTGTTTTTCGGTGCCGTTTCCTGGGAATTTATACAGTGCCTTTCGCTCTGCACAATTTATAAAAGCGAATTATCCTGAGATAAAAATTGCGATGGGAGGCGGATTTCCAAATACAGAATTACGGTCTGTAACAGACATTCGCGTATTTGAATTTTTCGATTTTATCACCTTAGATGATGGTGAATTACCAATTGAATTACTCTATGAAAACGTTTGTCATTCTGAGCCAAAGCGAAGAATCTCAGAAATGGAATTCAAACGCACCTTTGTTCTCGAAAACGGAACCATCGTTTATAAAAATAACAGCACCTCACCAGATTACAAACAAGCAGATGTTGGCACTCCTGATTATTCCGACTTACCGTTAGACCGTTATATCTCTGTTATAGAAATTGCCAATCCAATGCACAGTTTATGGAGCGATGGCAGATGGAACAAACTCACCATGGCACACGGTTGTTATTGGGGAAAATGTACCTTTTGCGATATCTCTTTAGACTATATAAAAATTTACGAACCTGTTGCGGCCTCGCTTTTAGTAGACCGTATGGAAACGCTCATTGCACAAACTGGCGAAACCGGATTTCACTATGTAGATGAAGCGGCTCCTCCATCTTTGATGAAGGCTTTAGCGCTCGAAATCATAAAACGCAACCTCAGCGTCACCTGGTGGACCAACATTAGATTCGAAAAAAACTTTACGCAAGATCTTTGTATTTTATTGAAAGCCTCTGGTTGTATTGCTGTTTCTGGTGGATTGGAAGTTGCGTCAGATCGGTTATTAAAACTTATTGACAAAGGAGTCACCGTTGAGCAAGTGGCGCAAGTAACTCGCAATTTTACCGAAGCCAACATTATGGTGCATTCGTACTTAATGTATGGCTACCCAACGCAAACGGTTCAAGAAACGGTAGATAGTTTAGAAATGGTACGTCAGTTGTTTGAAGTTGGTGTGTTACAATCAGGTTTTTGGCATCAATTTGCTTTAACAGCGCATAGTCCTGTGGGTTTACATCCCGAAGAGTATGGCATTACTCCAAATTACAAAAACATCAGTTTTGCGAATAACGATGTCGATTTCACCGATTCTACAGGTATCGATCATACGCAGTTTAGCTTCGGGTTGAAGAAATCACTCTTTAATTTTATGCATGGTATTGGGTTTGATATTCCTTTACAAGATTGGTTCGACTTTGACATTCCTGAAACCGATATCGATCCTGATTTTATTTATAATTCATTAGCACAAGAACCGGTTTTCAACATTAAACCAACCGCAAAAATTGTGTGGTTAGGCAGCATGCCTTTAGTGTCTGAATTTTCAAAAACTAAAAAAGGAACCACTAAAGACTTCTTAGAATTCACTTTTCACGATACGGCAGATAGCTTTCAGATTACGCTAGAAAAAGATAAAGGTCTTTGGCTTTTAGATATCTTAGAAGATATCACACCTCAACACAAACCACAATCGTATAAGCAATTAAAAACGAGTTTTGAAACCCAATTTGAAGATTTTGAATTGTTTTGGTATGCTAAACCTGTAAACGTTTTGCGTGATTCTGGACTTTTAGTTTTGTAGGGTTTGGTTTAAAACCATCTAAAAAGAAAACTTACAACTTGACTTTTTCTGTTTTTTTGTAAAACAATATGTTGACTTTACAGTCAAAAGTATACATATTCGTATACTTTTATTTTGTTTTGTATACATATTTGTATACTTTTATAAAATAAAACATACTTATATGTATACAAAATTAGACTTATGAGAAATAAACATAAACTACTCATAGAGCAATTAGATTCTAAATTAGCTGAATTTAGAGGTGCTGCAACGGTAACGATTCCAGAAAAAGGATGGATTCATACCATAAGAACTGCTTTGAATATGACAATGGATCAATTGGGTACAAAACTGAATAAAACAAAAGGTGCAGTTCAAAAAATTGAAGAACGTGAAGCTACAGGTCAAATAACGATTCATAAATTACAGAAAGTAGGAAAAGCATTAAATATGAAATTAGTCTACGGTTTTGTTCCCGAAGATAAAACCATTGAAAACCTAATAAATATAAAAGCCGAAAAATTAGCTCGTAAAATTGTCTTGAGAACTCATCAAACCATGACATTAGAAGACCAAGGTATTAGTGATGAAAAAATCAATACATCCATAACAGATTTAGCAAACGAAATTAAACGCGAAATGCGAAAGTCATTATGGGATTAAATTTGCACTATAAAGATGGACAGACTCCATTAGATGAAGACGAAAAAGAAGGTCTCAAAATAAAATCCATAACTACCCAAAAAGAATTAGACGAATTTGAGCAACTAAATATTGAAAAGGCTGTAGAATGGAGCATTAGAACCAAATTAAAGCCAGACCGTATCTTATCAGAAAAATTCATAAAAGCCTTACACAAAAAAATGTACGGTGACATCTGGAAATGGGCTGGAAACTTTAGAACCTCTGACAAAAATATTGGTATAAAGTGGACAGCAATTAGTACCCAATTAAAAACCTTATTAGATGATGCCAATTATTGGGTAGACCACAATACTTATCCACCAAAAGAAATCGCAATTAGATTTAAACATAGACTTGTAGCCATTCATTGTTTTCCAAACGGAAACGGCAGACACTCTAGACTAATGGCAGATATTATTATGGAATCTATTTTCAAAAAAGATATATTCTCTTGGCATACCTCAAATATGGTAAAAGCAGATGACGTCAGGAAAGGTTACATTTTGGCTTTAAAGCAGGCTGATGGCGGAAATATTCATCCTCTAATTGAATTTGCTCAAAGTTAAAAAACAAATACAGCCCTGAATATTCTTAAGTATTCCTCACATTGGAGTATCATTTTTTGATTTTAAACTCTAAATTTCCACCCTACAATTTGCCTCTTAAAAATTTTCTTAGACCTTTGCATCTTCTAATACAGCGTTAGCCAAATTAGCCCTAAAACAAAACATCTAAAATTTCTTAATGAGGAAACATAAAGCCATTCGATTTTTAATGGTCGCTACTGTTTTATTTACACAGGTTACGTTCTTAACCATGATTGTAAACGCGCATTACGAAACCAACGCTGCCATAATTATAGCAGCTCTTATTATTTTAGTCACCATTGTGTTTGGGTATCGCTACTTGGATTTACACCACGAAGATTACGCTTACGAAAAAATATCCGTCGTTATTTGGGTGCCTATTGGAGCCGTATTATGTTACCTCTTAAATATCCATGGAGGTTTAGGAAGTATTTTAGCCATGGGAATTGTTGGAACATTAGCGGCATTTATACCATCGCTAAATAAAAAATCGAACTATTTACAACAACTACCAGCAAGTATCTATTGTGGTGCTTTTGTTGGCATGTCTAGTGTAGCAACCACTCCATCTATAGGTTTTGTTCTTGCAGCAGGAACCTTAGCAGGTTTGTTTTTTATGATGTCTAAAAACTTATTTCTCGGTGTTGGCGGAAAATTAGGCACCATGGCATTTGCTGGTGTCATCACAGCGACTCTAATTTATTCGTTAACGGCATGAATACATTTATCCTCATCATCACCGGAATTTTAGGCGCCACACTCACCCACTTTGTTAGCGAATACTTACGCTTTGGCGCTGTAAAAGCCTCTGCGTTATTATCGCTCATTGTTGGGTTATTTTTTTATGCCTTTCCTAACGTACTCAATGGCTATTTAACCGAACACCTACCTATTGTATTTGTTGGCACCTCGTTTATTGGGATGGTCTCTGCTAAAACCTTGAAAAGTTACACCTTGCTTGCCATAGCAGGAGCACTATTCACTGGGATTTACATTACGAAAAGCCACGTCTTTGATGGTTATGGAGGTGCACTTGGCGCGCTTGCGTTTATTGCTTTAGTGACCACTATGGGTTTTGCTTTTGTGGTATCGAATTCTGCTAAAATTAGACGTAAGGTTGTTTTGGTTTGGGTGAAGGTTTTTGGCTCTGGGGAATAGGGTTTTGATTGGTTTGGTGTTTTAAACCTATTATCGATAGATTTTCTGCTTTTGATTTTGTAAATTTTAATAGTCATAAAGTATTTATGTTCAAAAATGAATTGCAAAATCATAACTTATATAACAATTAACACCAATAATAAGCTGATTTTCAATTATAACTTGAGAGGAAAAAATATAAAATTGTTAATATCTTGTTACACTTTTTAATTAAACAATTAGCTTATAATCAGGAAATCGTGTTAAATTTGTCAAAAAAATAAACTCACAAGTTGATTTAATGAAAATAATTAATACATTTGCAATAGTAAAAGATAGTTTACTTTCAGTTCAATATGAAACTGAAGACTTACATGAATTTGCTAAATGTTTTGAATTATGGAACGACCCTATCTACTTAAGAGAGTTTTTCGAAAAAAACAAAGAAGACTTAGACAATGAATTTTGGAATGGCATAACTATTGAGGAAGCAATTATTAAAACCCGAGAAGATGCTAGTCTTTTTGAAGAAGAATTACTTTATATAGCTGAAACTGGAAAAACTGAAAGACTTGAAACATTATCTACATTATTTGAACCCTTATCAAAAGGGATTATTGAAGAAAACTTTGAAAAAGACAAAGCTAAAGGGGTAAAAAGACGAAGTTGGCTACGTATATATGCCATAAGAATTGAAGCTAACTTATTTGTTATTTGTGGTGGAGCAATAAAACTTACAGCAACAATGAATGAAAAACCCCATTTACTATTAGAATTAGAAAAGTTAGAATTCACTCGAAATTATCTACAAAATGGAGAAGACGAAAATTTAGATTTCGTTGAATTGAATTAAATCAACCAAACAAATACTAATGAGTATTAAAAACATAAAAAACAGACTTCTAGAATCTTCAAAACAAGACAATACTTGGGCTGAAAGAGCAAAGTACAGAAAAGAAAAGAAAGCTTGGCTTGATATTTCTTTTGCAATAGCTGTAAAGGTTATGTCTGCAATTAAAACAAATAAAACTTCTAATACTTTTCCAAAAACTCAAAAAGAGTTGGCACAAGCATTAGGTTGTTCACCACAGTACGTTAACAAAGTTTTGAAAGGAACAGAAAACTTACAATTAGAAACTATCACTAAAATTCAACAAATTTTAAATATTAACTTAATTGAGGTCCCCGAATTTCAAACAACGGTTCATGTTCAAGTTGAGCAATATAAAGAATACAATAAATCTGATGAATCAGTAAACGTAGAATCAAGTCTTTCAAATTATGAAGAATTGTTCGGAGCATATTCTTATGAGAATGAACCAGATTGTTATCTAAAATTAGTTGCATAATGGCAGAAGAAAAAAATAAAGTTGGCTTTGCATTAAAAAAAATCACAACTGAACAGTTTGCTATTATTGAATCCTCTTATAAAGAAAGTGAAATTGTAGAATTAAAAGCTGGATTAAAGTTTGGGATTAATTTTGATAACCATATTATTTCAGTTGTTTTTTCAACAAGTCTAATTCAAGAAAAGTCACCTTTTTTACTCATTGCAGTTGGCTGTCATTTCAATATAAACATCGAAGCTTGGAACAGTTTCTATAATGAATCAAAAACTGAATTAATAGTACCAAAAGGTTTTATTAGTCATTTAGTAATGTTAACTATTGGAACAACTAGAGGAGTTCTGCATAGCAAAACAGAAAACACACCATTTAATAAGTTCTTACTTCCTACATTAAATGTCAATGAATTAGTTAAAAAAGATGTAGTTTTTAAAGCTGATAAAACTAAATAAGAAACAACTTTAACTCTCTAAAAACGGAACTTTCTAATTTCTAAAACTCAGAAAAAACTGCTTTTAAAACCTCATATCAAAACGTCTTGTTAAACCTTCTTCATACGTCTAATTAATCCATATTTTTGCATATTGAAAATTGAGAATTATGCAAGACAATAAAACCCTAGATTACATAAAAGCCATATTAAAAAACATGCCAACAGACTGGTTAGGTCTAACTACGCATCGTTTAGATATTTACAACGAGAAATTAGCTAAAACACAGTTTTTAGATGAGTTTGAGTTGTTATTTAATGCCAATAGCACTGAGCCATCGGCATTAAACGAATTACCAACCGCTTACGATTATATTCGTTTAGGGCATCCCTTATCTTGTATTCTAGAATGGGCCATCGCCAATTTACATGGATTACAACCAGAACAGGTGATAAGTTTTTCGTCACAAACGGTTCCTGTATTGTCCATTTTGAGAACTAACTTATTAGAAGACAAAAAGACCCAAATTGTATATACAGGCGAACTTCCAGAATTTTTCGATGCTGATATCATCAAGCAGGTTTATGGTTATAATTTTGATGTCATAAAAATTGATAGTACTGATGCTATTTTAGAGTTTAAAGGCACTACCGTTTTCATTTCAGAACAACATGAATTCTCTATAACTGAGCTCAACCCAAATATTGACTTTTATATTAATAATCATGCCCATTTAGGAAGTGTATTATTAGTAAATGGAGAGCAAAACCATGGTTATATTTCAGACATTCAGCATGTGAGACGTCGCGAAACGATTGCTATGACTCCTGCTAATTGTTTGGTGGCTTTAAAAGCGTTAACAGAACACACTCCGATTACCAATGAAGACAGTAATCTTAAAGCGAATAAAGCCAGTGTTTTAAACTCTATTAAGGAGATTAATGGAACAACGTCTCAGCCTTTAGTCGGTTCTAGTGGATTATCGGTTCAGTATGCCATTATGATGGGATTGGTGGACTATTCCTTAGAACACCATAAAGGCAAAGCGATTAAATTTGTGGTGCCACCAAATTGTTATGGCGGAACCAATGACCAAGCCAGGCGTGTTGCGGCCTGTTTAGATAATGTGGAAGTAGTCGATTTACCAGTAGATGGTGATAATGATATGGTGCAAAGTATCCATACCGTTTTAGATAAAATTGCCCACGACGATGCCATTCCTTATATCATTGCAGAAATCCCAACCAACCCACGTGTTGAAGTTCCGGATTTACAAAAATTAAAAGAAGTCTTGAGTGAAAAACGTAAAACGGCTTCTGGAGACATCGCGATTGATCCTGTGTTTATATTAGATCAAACCTTTTGTCCTAATGTGCACTTTTTAGGTGAAGGTGAAATATTATCTACAGTGCGCACGATTTCGTATGCGAGTGGTTCTAAATTCCCGAGTGGTGGAAAATGTACAGCGGGTTATATTGTAGGAAATGCAAAAGCAGATGCTTTAATGGATAAAATAGCATTGCATTTGACGCTTTGCGATAATGAGGCGACTGCGCTTCAATACGAGATTTTAGCAAAGCAATTACCATCCATGAATCAACGTATTGAAGATGCTTATAAAAATACACGTGAGTTTGTGAATTTTATTCATGACACTTTACCAGAAGCGAAAATCAATTTTGTTTCAGAAGAATTGGCCGCACAAGGGTTTACTCCTTCGGTGTTTTCATTAGACCTTCCTACAAAAGGAAATACTCCTGAAGAAAAAGAAGCTTACAAACGTGCTTTAAATCACAGATTAATCAATTTAATGATTACCGAAATCCCGAACGAAAGCAAATATTGCGTGAGTTACGGACAGTTAAAAGGCTGTTATTGGACGATTCCTGCAACCTCAACACAAGGTACCACAAAAGAAGGTGACAAAGATTATATTGCACGTGTGTCCTTATCGCCAGATTTAGATTTGGAAAAGCATAAAGCGGTGTTTTTGGAGTTTGTTTCTAAGATTTAAAATTTTAATAATTTACCAGTTGTCATTCTGAGGGAAGCATGACCGAAGAATCTATATGTCTTCTAAATACTTTAGATAACTCAGATTCTTCTCATTGAGATTCTTCGCTGCTCTCAGAATGACATCATATAATACGATAACACAAATGGAAATTTTAGACTGGATACAAAATTGGCTTAAAGAGAATGCTGATGGTGAATGGGAAAAAGGCGATGCCGTTCAAATTACCACTTTAGACAGTCCATTAGGTTGGGATGTTGAAATTGATATTTCAAAAACATCTATAGCAAATCTTGAGATCAAATGGATTCTTAACGAAAACGGCAAGCAAGATTGGTATGGAGTTAAAATTCAGAACCAACGGTTTAGAGCAGCTGGTGATGCTAGCAAACTGACTTTTCTATTGAATCTTTTTAGAGAGATGATTGAAAAAATTGAAAACGAAGATTAGCACTTTCTTGACTAAACGTAGCCATTCCTATAAAACACAGCCTTTTTAATAGCCTAGAACGTAAAAGAATCATTTAAAAAACTAAATAAACGTTAAATATTATTTTATATCTAACCGATTGTTTAGTTTTGTACCGTAGTTAGAAATAATGGCAAGAAAAAAACAATATAACGAAGACGACGTCGTAGAAAAAGCCATGAACCTTTTTTGGAAAAATGGTTATGAAGCGACATCAATGCAAATGCTCGAAAAAGAAATGGGCATTAATAAGTTTTCGATATATTCTAGTTTTGGTAATAAACACGGTTTGTTTCTCGAAAGTTTAAAACACTATAAAACGAAAGTCAGTGCGACGTTATTAAAATTTAAAAATGGCACAAATGGAGTTGAAGACATTAAACAGTTTTTTCACGACTCTATAAATTCCAATTTTAAAGTTGGTAATCAAAAAGGTTGTTTGGTGACTAATACGTACAATGAATTTTCTGAGAACGAAGACCAACTTATAAAAGACGAAATGACATCTTTTATGGGGAATTTAAAAGCTCTTATTATAGAAAAATTACAGATGGATGCTTCAAAAGATGAAGACACCGTTATAAAACAAGCAAATTACTTACTCTTAGCAAAACACGGCTTAGCAGCTGCAGCAAGAGTGAACACAGCACAAGAAATTGAAGATTATATTGAAATGACATTCAAAAATTTATAATCCTTTTTTTTTGGCAAATAACTAAACGAACGTTTAGATAAATTTAACATTTAAGAATAATAAAAAAAGAAAAATTATGACAACTTTAAAAATTCACAATATTGAAAGTGCACCAGAAGAAAGTAAAGCATTATTAGAGAACTCTCAAAAAGCTTACGGAATGATTCCTGGTTTACATGGCGTTTTAGCTGGAGCACCAAAAATATTAGAGGCTTACCAAGCTTTACACCAATTATTTGTTGACTCTTCATTTAACGAAGAGGAATTAACAGTGGTGTGGCAAACTATCAACGTAGAACA
This sequence comes from Winogradskyella pacifica, assembly GCF_013403915.1. GTDB lineage: Bacteria > Bacteroidota > Bacteroidia > Flavobacteriales > Flavobacteriaceae > Winogradskyella > Winogradskyella pacifica. The sequence goes on along the minus strand of NZ_JABFDI010000004.1, from coordinate 167,837 downwards.
CGCTTGTCATTATTGTGTTCCTGCGCATACAGGTATCGCAAAAATGATGAAAGTAGATGATGCTATCACAGAAGCATTACGTAACGAAACACCACTTGAGAGTTCAAAATTAGAAGCTTTACGGACCTTAACACTGACTATTGTTAGAAATCGTGGTTACGTAACGCAAGATGATTTAGATGCATTTTATGCTGCTGGTTATGGTGAAGCACAAGTCTTAGAAATCATCTTAGGCTTATCTCAAAAAACAATAAGTAACTATGTAAATCATATTGCAAATACACCTGTAGATGCCGGATTTAAAGCATTTACATGGTCTAAAGAGAATGTGGCTAAATAATCCCTATAAACCAGGCCACAGGTTGATTAATAGCTTTAAACCTTCCGTTGATTCGGAAGGTTTATTAATCTTTAAAAATTAATATTATGATAAAAGTTTCTGTAATGTACCCTAATAGTAAAGACGTACAATTTGATACGGACTATTACCAAAATAAGCATTTACCAATGGTTACAAAACGTGTTGGTAACGCCTTAAAAGGATTAGAGTTAGATTTGGGTATCGCAAGTAGAGTTCCTGAAGAACCGGCTCCTTATGTTGCTATTGCACATTTATTATTTGATGATGTAGCGTCTTTTCAAGAGGCTTTTGGCCCTCATGCAGCGACCTTTGCTGCTGATGTAAAAAATTATAGTAATGTACAGGCAGAGCTTCAAATTAGTAAATTGGTTATCTTTAAAACTAAAGACTAGAGATTATAAAGGTGTTTAAATGAAAATTGAAGGAGAAACGATAAAACAAATAGCCAATACGAGCTTCCAAGCAGTTTTTAGAACTACTATGGAAACGCCTGGCTTTATCCACCTCGTTTTCAGCAAAAAAGAAATAACACCTTATCAATTCAGGTCTATTATGATAGACCTAAAAAAAGAATTATCAAAACTTAGTGTTTCAAAATTCAATAAAAAACTAAGTTATCATTGGCTAGTTCGATTTGATCAGCAGGTGACTACACCTTTTCATGTAGATAATGCTGCAGATCAATCTATATTAATGCTGGGTTACGAACCTAGCGCTATTAAAAGTGAATTGCACATAGCGGATTATTATACTTACGCTAATGAAGCCTTGGAAGCACCGGAAGATTATTTCAATAATTTTTCACCTGTTTTTAAAGATAATGAGAACGTATTATTACCTTTTATTTCAAAATTAAAGTTAGTTAATATGGATAATTATTCTATTCTTATAATTAATAATAGCAGTCCGAAACGTGATGTCGATACGTTAGGTGTTTTTCATAAAGCTTTAATTATAAATAAAGATTTAAATAAAAACAGAATAGTTAACTCTATGGTTTTAAATGTAGTGTCAAGAGATCAAGTTACAGAAGATGAACAAAGGGAAAATAGCTTTCTAAATACTAATCTAATTAGCAAATAATAAAATTAGTATAACGGATATACATATAAAATTTAATTAAAAATAAAAACATGGCAAATAAATTAAAAATAGATATCGTTTCAGATGTAGTTTGTCCTTGGTGTACCATTGGTTACAAACGTTTAGAAAAAGCGATTTCAGAATTAGGAATTGAAGACCAAATAGACATAGAATGGCAACCGTTTGAGTTGAATCCTAATATGCCAGCCGAAGGTCAGAATGTGATAGAACACATTACTGAAAAATACGGCTCGACTTTAGATCAGCAAAGAGCGTCGCAACAACATATGGCAGATGCTGGTGAAGAATTAGGTTTTAAATTCGATTATTTTGATGAGATGCGTATGGTGAACACCTTTGATGCTCATATTTTATTAGAATATGCTAAAGACTTCGGGAAACAAACCGAATTAAAAATGGCATTCACTAAAGCGTTTTTTAGCGACAGAAAAGATGTGTCTAAAAAAGACGTCTTAAAAGAGACACTTTTAAGTGTTGGTTTAAACGCAGATGACGCCTTAGCTAAATTGGATAGTGAAGACGCACGACTAGAAGTAAGAGAAAAACAAGGTTATTGGAAAGAATTAGGGGTCAACTCTGTACCAACAATTGTGTTTAACAGAAAAAGTGCCGTTACCGGAGCGCAACCTGTAGATACATTTAAACAAGTGTTATCTGAATTAATTGCTGAACAGAAATCCATCTAACGCAGCAGTTGGGTATATTCAAATTATTTATATAAAAACCGAAAGCATAATAATGAAAAACAACAGGAGGAATTTTATTAAAAACTTAGGAATTATGGGTACAACAGGAATGTTAATGCCAAACATAGTTTTAGGAAACACACAAGAAAATAAAAACATTATGACAAACACAACACGACCTAAAGTATTATTTTTTGATGTTAATGAAACGCTTTTAGATCTTACCCAAATGAAAAAGCAAGTTGGTGAAGCGCTCAATGGTAGAGAAGATTTATTATCGCTTTGGTTTACTACCATGCTACAATATTCATTAGTAACAACCGCAAGTGGCCAATACGAACACTTTGGTAATATTGGCGCGGCAGCTTTACAAATGGTTGCAGCAAATAATGATATTACAATTTCTGAAAAAGAAGCCAGAAACGTCATTGTAAATTCTTTGAGAGGCTTACCTGCGCATCCTGATGTAAAAGCCGCATTGGCTCAACTAAAAAAAGACGGTTATAAATTGGTATCGTTTACCAACTCATCTAATGAAGGTGTAAAAAAACAATTTGAAAGTGCTGGATTAACCGACTATTTTGATGAGCGTTTAAGTGTGGAAGATATTGGTAAATTTAAACCATTTACAGATGCCTACACTTGGGCAGCACGTAAAATGGGTGTAAAACCTGAAGAATGTATGCTTATTGCAGCGCATGGTTGGGATGTTGCCGGAGCCGTTTGGGCTGGTTGGAGAGCTGCATTTATCAGCAGACCTGGCCAACAATTATTTCCATTAGCACCAAAAACTGAAATTGTAGAATCGGATTTACAAAAGGTAGCCGATGTTTTGGTGACTTATAAATAAAGTGACAATATAAAATATTGAATATTGAATAAAAAAAGGAGTTTCGAAAAAGAGCTCCTTTTTTATTATTGGTATTATATTAAGAACAAACATTCTTAACTATAAAAAGCGGATTTTTTAAATCTAAGACTCCTAATTTCGTAGGAGTTCTTTTACCTCATCAAAATTCAAACCACCATAATTACCAGAACTCATTAACAACAATGACTTGTTATCAAAGTTCTGAGAGAACAAGAAATTTTTAAAATCTTCTGGATTGGTGTAGATGATTAAATCATCGCGCTCAAAAGCATTTGCAATTTGTGCTTCTGTAACTTCTTCTAATTTCTTTATTTCAACAGCATGTGGAGAATAGAAAACGACCGCTACATCTGCTGCATCTAAAGCTCCTTTGTATTCTTTTAAGAATTCAGCATTAAGGCTACTATAGGTATGTAATTCTAAACAGGCGACTAAAGTTCGGTTGCTGTATTGTTCTTTTACAGCTTTGGTCGTCGCTTCTACTTTACTTGGTGAGTGTGCAAAATCTTTATACGCTACGCTTGTCTTAGATTCTGCAATTTTCTCTAAACGTTTGCTCGCACCTTTAAACGTAGAAATGGCTTCATAGAAATCATCTTCATCAATGCCCATATGTTGGCAAATCCATTTGGCACCAGCTAAGTTATTTAAGTTGTGTGCACCAAACACTTCAATTGGCATTGGCCCTTCTGGAGTTTCTAATAAGGTTTCTCCATCTTCAACGGTGTATTCTGGTGTTTTGTAGGCTATTTTTCGAACTTGATTTTCGGAAGCTTCCACGACACGCTTTACTTCAGGATCTTCTTCGTTATAATTAATACTTCCACCTGTTACAATAGAATCTACAAAAATACTGAACTGCTCTACATAATTCTCATACGTTGGAAACACATTAATATGATCCCAAGCAATACCACTCAACAAGGCAATATTAGGCTTATACAAATGAAATTTTGGTCGTAAATCAATTGGTGAACTTAAATATTCATCACCTTCTAAAACGATAAAATCATTGTCTTCTGTAAGTTTTACCATCACATCAAAACCGTCTAGTTGTGCGCCAACCATATAATCCACATCACGATCGTGATAATGCATTACATGTAAAATCATGGAAGTAATCGTTGTTTTTCCATGACTTCCTCCAATAACCACACGTGTTTTATTTTTGGCTTGTTCGAATAGAAATTCAGGATAACTGTAGATTCTTAAACCGAGTTCTTGAGCTTTTAGCAATTCCGGATTATCAGCTTTAGCATGCATTCCTAAAACTATCGCCTCTAAGTTTGAAGTAATCTTTTCAGGATACCAACCAAAAGCATCTGGCAATAAACCTTTAGCATCTAATCTCGATTTTGAAGGCTCGAAAATAGTATCGTCGCTTCCTGTAACTTTATAACCTTTATTGTGAAGTGCTAAGGCCAAATTGTGCATTGCTGCACCACCAATAGCGATAAAATGTACGTTCATAGTATCCTTAAATGTATACCGTAAAAATACTATAAGTTTTTTGAAATGAGAATTTATCAAACAAGGTTCTCGATACGATTTTCTCGTACCTCAAAAATCACTCGAACAGACAAAAGGACTAAATAAAAAAAACAAACCACTAAACTCACACGATACGTCAGTTCAAGTGTTTAGTCATTCGAAGTGCAACAAAGAAGGAATACATTTATCGAGATCGGAAAATAAAATTAAATCGCCTCCTTAAACTCTTGAAATACATCAATATCAGGCAAACCAGAAATTGCTTTATTGATCCAAATCAAAGCTTCTGCCCTATTGTTTTTATGCTTGTAAATTTGCGCCAAACGATAGTAGGCCCATTCTTTTGGCACTCCATCTTTAGCTGAATGATTTGAAAGATAAACTTTGAGCATGTCTTCACCTTTATCTAACTGAATATTATAATCGGCACAGACTTTCCCAATCTGATAATGCATTGCATTACGTTGGTGTTTATCTTTAGCTTCTTCTAGATTTCCGATGGCTTTTTCTGGTTGCTTTTGACCTTCGTAGAAATTGGTCAATTTTTCATAACAGGTTACAGAGCCACCAACTTTTATAGCTAGTCTATAGTATTTTTCGGCCAATTCTGGTTCGTCATCATATTCGTAAACATAACCTTTAGCCAAGTAACCATCAACTTTAGATAATTGTTCTAACTGTTCGGCATAACTTAAAGCTTTAGAAAAACTACCGCCTACAATGCCCGGTAACGACACATACAACTCTACCAAGGCCCAACGGGTTTCAATATGATTCGGATCGAGTTCCGCAGCCTTTAAAAATGCCTCTTTAACATCACCAATAATACCTAATGCTTTTAGCTTACTTATGCTTAGCGCTTTCATGCCTAACGCACCACCAAATTTATAGTGGTAATTTGCATTACTCGGTTGCCTTTGAGTTAAGGTTTTATATTGCTCAATAGCGTCATCCCATTTTTTTTGATACCCATAAGCATCACCCAAAAGCTCAATAGCATCGTTATCACCAGAATTGGTTTTTAAAAACAAAAGCATCTCGCTTTGCGCCTTTTCATACGCTTTATTTGCAATAAAAGCCTCAGCCTTTTCCTTTGAAGTCTGAGAAAAACACATTGAAGTCAATAATAAAATCCAGAAGAAACGATACATAGAACTATAGTTATAAAACAAAAATACAATTTAAGACTTAGTCGTAAAATCTTAATTTAATAACGTTTCCTTTCACTTACAAATTGTTTAACTTCACTCATTCAAATAAGACGTTCACTACTTATTACTTTTTTTGGAATACATTTTGAATGTATTTTGTAGAAATTAATAGAATGTGTTTATATCTAAATTAACATAAACAGATTCGCCAAAAAATCACCGCTTTTGCGACAACTACTATGAAAAACTATATATCAATACTCATGATACTTTGCTTTGCTTCCTTTTCTAATGCTCAAAATGATTTTGAAAATCAATGGAAAGACGTGGACAAATTCGAATATGACGGCCTTACTAAAAGTGCTGCCGATTTGGTTGAAACTATTTATAAAAACGCCGTTAAAGCTGACAATACCCAACAACGCATCAAAGCATTATTACATATCAGTAAGTATATGCTCATATTAGAAGAAGATGCACAACTCAACATTGTGAATCGGTTTAAAACCGAAATTGACACAAGCAAAGACCCCGTCACAAAGCATCTTTTAGAGAATATGTTAGCTACCATGTACTGGCAATATTTTCAACAAAGTCGTTACCAATTTTATAACAGAACTAAAACGTCAGAAAAGATAAGTGATGACTTTAGAACTTGGGATTTAGAGACTATTTTTAATGAAATTCATGTGTATTATCAACGTTCACTTGAAAATGCAGACTTATTACAACACCAATCATTAAACGATTATGCTGTACTTTTAAATGAATCCAAAAATTCTAAAGACTATCGCCCAACACTATTTGATTTATTAAGCCATAATGCACTCAAATTCTATAAAACTGACGAAAACAGCATCACACAACCTGCTTACAAATTTAGTATTGATAACAATCACTTTATTGCTGATAGTGAAATTTTCACAAGTATAGATTTAACCTCTAAAGACAGCTTATCGCTTCAACGCAATGCGTTAAAAATTTATCAAGATTTATTGAAGTTTCATCGTAAAGACAAAACTTCAAAAGCCTTTGTAGATGTGGATATTGAACGCTTAAATTTTGTAGCGCAGCATGGTACGTTTTCAAACTTAGAAGACCAGCTTCTTAATACATTACAATCGACATCAAAAAAATTAAAAGCTTCAGAATTATCGACGTTGTACGATTATGAAATTGCTAAGCTGTATGAAAAACAAGGTAATTTATTCAATCATACACTAGAAGAAAATGAAATCAACAGCAAAAACCAATGGAAATTAAAAGAAGCGATCGCAATTTGTAATGCGGCAATGTCTAAATTCCCAACTAGCATTGGCGCTGAAAAATGTGAGTTTTTAATAGCGCAAATTGGTAAGCCCAACTTAGAGCTTCAAGCCGAAGAATTTATTGGCATTAATTCTCCTTCTAAATTGTTAGTGACTTATAAGAATTTAGAAGGCTTAGACTTTAATGTTTATAAAGTTTCACAAAAGCAATTAGAGGCTTTTAATGAGATTTATAGCGTAGATGATAAAGAGGCTTTCTTTAAAAAACTGAATCCTGTTGAAACGTTTTCGAGTGTATTAAAATCCGAAGGCGATTACCAAAATCATAGTACTGAAATTGTATTACCAAATCTAAATAATGGTTTATATATCATTAAAGCTGATACCAATACAGACACTTACACAAATGTTTTTGCTACTGCGCATATTCAAGCCACAAATTTAGCCTTAATAGAGAGCTCAGAAAATGACAGCCATATTTATCAAGTTATTGATAGATATAATGGAAAACCTCAAGCTAGTATTAAGGTGAAACTCTCCTATAATACTCACAACAGCAAACAATTTACGAAAGTATTTACAACAGACCGTTTTGGGAAATTTCAATTCACAAAAGACAATAACTATTACAATAGCATTCAAATAGAAGTCAACTCTAAAGACGATACGGCTTATTTTGGCGACTATTACATTAACAGAACTTATAACCAAAATAAAAACAACGATACACAGTACCGTAACTTTTTATTCACAGATCGAAGTATTTACAGACCAGGACAAATAGTTTATTTTAAAGGTATTGCTACCAAATCTAAAGCCGAAAAAACAACGGTTTCGGCTGATGCAACTGTAATAGTCAAATTAACGAATGTTAATGGAGAGGTTGTCAAGGAAATAAATTTATTAACTAATGAGTTCGGTTCGGTTCATGGAGAATTATTACTACCAAACGATGGTTTAACGGGTAATTACACGATTAATATGTTTAGTGGAACTAATAGTTATACCAATATTTCTGTGGAAGAATACAAGCGACCAAAGTTTAAACCAGAATTTCAACCCATAACAGAAACTTACAAGGTAAACGACAGCATTACGGTAAACGGAACGGCAATCGCTTTTGCCGGGAGTACTATTACAGATGCTAAAGTGGTGTATCGTGTAAAACGAAATGTGAAATTTCCGAGCTGGTATTATTGGAGACGTCCATATTTTAATGTGGAAGCCCAAGAAATCACTTTTGGTGAGACTAAAACAAATGCTAAAGGAGAGTTTGAAATTATGTTTAAAGCGCTTCCGGATGAAAGTGTCTCTAAAGAAAATCTCCCTATTTTTAATTATGAAATCACAGCAGATGTGACGGATATTAATGGCGAAACACGTTCAACGTCTACCATTGTTAATGTTGGTTATCATGCTATGACACTCAATATTATTGCTCCTCAGAAAATTGATAAAGATCAAAAAGAAATTGAATTCACTTTAGCGTCGCAAAATCTTAATGGTGAATTCGCACCAGCAAAAGGACAATTAAAAATATATAAACTAAATGCACCAGATCGTGTTTTAAGAACACGGCCTTGGCAAGCACCAGATTACCAAACGCTTTCTGAAACTGAATTTAAAACACTATTTCCTCATGAAGCCTATTATGATAATGAAGGTCAATTAACCAATTGGACAAAAGGTGAAGCCATTCTTAGTACAACTTTCGATACTGAAAAAGAGAAAACCATCACTTTAAAGAAATTAAATAAATGGGATTCTGGTCAATATATGATTATTGTAGAAAGCAAAGATAAATTTGGACAAACGGTAAAAGACCAAGTGTTTACATCTCTTTTTAGTGATAAAGACAAAACGGTTGCAGACCACCAATTGTACGAAGCGCAATTGAATAAAGACACTTACGAGATCAATTCTATGGCAAAACTAACTTTAGGTTCTGCCGCAGAACATATAACCGTTACTGTTGAAATTGAAAAAGACGGTAAAATTATAATGACGCAATTAGTGGAGCTTCATAATTCAAAAGAAACAATTCTTATACCTGTTTTAGCAAGTGATGTAGGAGGTTTTGCCATTCATACGTCTTTTGCAGCGTTCAACGAATTTAAATCTCAGAGTTTTAATGTTAGTGTCCCTTACCCTAAAACGGATTTAGATATTGAAACCACAACGTTTAGAGATAAATTGCAACCAGGACAAGATGAAACTTGGAGTTTTAAAATAAAAGGCCCTAAAGGAGATAAAGTATCTGCAGAATTATTAGCAAGTATGTATGATGCCTCTTTAGATGAATTCAGATCTCATAACTGGAATTTTAGTCCTATTAACAACCCTGTTTATCATGGAAGACTAGGTAAAAATTCTAGACAAAGTTTTGGAAACACTAATTTTAGAGTATTCAATAATTTTTATACAGATGTGAAATATCCATATCAAGGTTATGATGAACTGAATTGGTTTGGATTTTATTTTGGGAATAATTATAGGTACTTAAGAAAGAACAAACGAGTTTCTTCTTCAGAAACGGTGGCAATGGTTTCTGATTCTGCAGAACTTGAAGAAGTTGTGGCTGTTGGTTATGGAACAAAAGCTGATCTAGAATATCAATTCACTAGTAACAAAATAAAGATGGTTCCTGACTCTACTTCGTTAGTAGGAACAACATACATGGAAATACATGGATTACCAGAAGAAAATATCCAAATAAGAACAAACCTAAACGAAACCGCCTTCTTCTTTCCACAATTACAAACCGATAAGGAAGGCAACGTAAGTTTCAATTTTACGGCACCAGAAGCCTTAACCAAATGGAAGTTACAATTATTGGCACACACCAAAACTTTAGAAAGTGCTGTGACACAATTAGAAACAGTGACGCAAAAAGAATTGATGATAATACCGAATGCCCCTCGTTTTTTAAGAGAAGGAGATCAAATTACGATTAGTACAAAAATTGCAAATCTTACGGACAATGAATTATCTGGAATGGCTCAATTGATTTTAACTGATGCTGTGACAGGTAAATCGATTGATACAGAACTTTCAAATTCTAGTAACACATCTCCTTTTGTCGTTGATGCGAAGGGCAACACACAAGTGTCTTGGAGTTTAAATATTCCAAAAAACATCCAAGCGGTACAATATAAAGTGATTGCAAAAGCTGGTGATTTTAGCGATGGCGAACAAAATGCCTTACCTGTTTTATCTAATAGAATGCTAGTTACAGAAACGATGCCAATGTGGATCCGTTCTAACCAGACCAAAACGTTTACTTTAGATAAGCTCGCTTCGACTTCGCTCAGCGACCAAAACAGTACGCTTAGTCACCATAAGTTGACCTTAGAAATGACATCGAATCCGGCGTGGTATGCTGTGCAAGCCTTACCTTATTTAATGGAATATCCTTATGAGTGTAACGAGCAAACATTTTCAAGATATTATGCGAATGCCTTAGCACAACATATTGTAAAATCGAATCCAAGAATTGAAGCGGTTTTTAACCAATGGAAATCCACTGACGCTTTATTGTCTAACTTAGAAAAGAACCAAGAATTAAAATCATTATTGATTGAAGAAACACCTTGGTTACGCGATACAGAATCGGAAACAGAACAGAAAAAACGTATTGCCTTATTATTCGACCTTAATAAAATGAACAACGAATTACAATCTGCTGTTCGTAAATTAAAGAACAATCAACATGGTTCTGGAGCTTGGCCTTGGTTTAACGGCGGGCGTGATAATCGATTTATCACCCAACATATTATTGCTGGTTTTGGACATTTAAAACAACTAAATGTCAGCCTGAGCGCAGTCGAAGGTTCTATGATCGAAAACGCCATAGACTATTTAGATGCCGAATTTGTTAAAGAATATAAAGACATTAGAAAACACAACAAAGATGCTGATTTAAGCAAAGATCATTTGTCACATACCCAATTGCATTATTTATATACACGAAGTTTTCACCCTGAAATGACACCTTCGAAAGAAGTTCAGAATATTATGGAGTATTACCAAGGACAGATTCAGAAATATTGGTTATCGCGTTCATTATACGCGAAAGGCTTAATGGCCTTAACCATACATAGATCAGATGATGCAAAAACGGCTGGTAAAATTGTAAAATCATTAAAAGAAAACAGTATTACTTCAGAGGAATTAGGCATGTACTGGAAAACCAATACCAACTCATGGCACTGGTACCAAGCACCAGTTGAAACACAAGCCTTAATGGTGGAGGTGTTTTCTGAAATTGGTACAAGTATACAAAGTGAAGCAAAGAATCTCGAAGTTGTAGACAATCTAAAAATATGGTTACTAAAAAACAAGCAGACCAACAGTTGGAAAACGACTAAAGCCACCTCAGAAGCTGTATATGCGTTATTGCTACAAGGCAGCGATTGGCTTAGCGTTACAGAACAAGTAGACGTTAAAGTAGGTGGTGAAACAATTTCACCTTCAACATTAGAAAACGTAAAAGTAGAAGCTGGCACAGGGTATTATAAAACCTCTTGGAATGGTTCTGAAATTAAACCAGAACAAGCCGATGTTACCATTACTAAAAAAGGAGAAGGTATTGCTTGGGGCGCTTTATACTGGCAATATTTTGAGGATTTAGACAAAATTACTTCAGCTGAAACACCTTTAAAATTGAGCAAGAAATTATTCTTAAAATCGAATACCGATAAAGGTGAAGAAATCACCGAAATCACCTCAACAAGTAAATTAAAAGTAGGAGATTTAATTAGAGTTAGAATTGAATTGAGAACAGATCGCACCATGGAATTTGTACATCTTAAAGATATGCGTGCTGCTGGTTTAGAACCTGTAAACGTACTATCGCAATACAAATGGCAAGATGGTTTAGGTTATTATGAAAGCACAAAAGATGCGGCCACCAATTTCTTTATGGACTATTTACCAAAAGGTGTTTATGTATTTGAATATGATTTAAGAGTGAATAACGCCGGTGACATGAGTAACGGCATTAGTACTATTCAGAGTATGTATGCGCCAGAATTTTCTAGTCATAGCGAAGGTGTTAGGATTACGGTTGACTAAAAACTTAATTGATCTTTAAATATATAGGATTGTCTTCTGGAGATTTCAATTTCTTCTCCAGAATTCATTTCTATTTTTAGTTTCCCGTTAAACCATGAGACGACTTTCTTAACGTGGTTGATATTAATGATCTGCTGACGGTTAGCTCTAAAAAACACATCTGAAGGTAACTTTTCTTCAATTTGCGCAAGTGATTTATAAATTAGAGGAGTATTGGAATCAAAAAAGACACGTGTATAATTACCTACAATTTCAAAGAGTGAAATATCTTGAATTTTAACCAACCAACATTGTTCTCCGTCTTTAATAAATATCTGCTTATCTAAACGCAGTCCTTCTTCTTTTTCGGGTGCGGTAGATGAAGTAGCATTAATTTTTTCAAGAACCTTAGTAATAGAACTCGAAAATCGTTTTTGACTAATAGGCTTCAGTAAATAATCGAATGCATTGTACTCAAAAGATTTAATGGCATAATCATCAAAAGCGGTTGTAAAAATAGTTATTGGCACGTCATCTAACATCTCGAGAAGTTCAAAACCATCTTTTTCTGGCATATTAATATCCAAGAAAAGCAAATCAGGATTTGTCTTAGTAATCAGCTCAAAACCTTCATCTACATTTTCGGCTTCACCAATGAGTTCTATGTCTTGGTGAGCTTTTAATAGTTCTTTTAACTCATTACGAGCCAAACGCGAATCTTCTACAATAACAGCTTTTAATGGTTTCATACGATTGGCATTTTTATAGTGGCAACCACTTTATTTTCAATTTCTTTTAAGGTAAAGGTCGCATTTTGACCATAAAGTAGTTCTAGACGTTTCTTTATATTCTTTAAACCTAACTGCGTAGAATTTTCGCTTTTTTGTAATTTACCAGAATTGGTAACCTCAATTTGTAATTGATGATCCGTTACCAGCGTTGATAAGGTGACTTTACCTCCACTTTTTATATTTGAGATACCATGCTTTAAAGAATTTTCAACCAACATTTGAATAATCATTGGGGGAATTTGTTTGTTTAAAGACGCTTCATCAATATGGGTTTCAAATTGTAAACGGTCTTCAAACTGAATTTTAGAAATTTCAACATAGTTTTCTACCATCTCTAATTCATCTTCTAAAGAAATCGAATTCAATTCACTTTTGGTCAGTGAATACCTTAAGGTCTCAGATAAATTGGTTAACATGTTTCTAGCCACATCGGCATCTTCAAGCATAAGCCCACGAATGTTATTCAAACTATTAAACATAAAATGAGGATTGATCTGCCCTTTTAAAGTGTTGAGTTGTGCTTCTTTTAAATTCGCTTCTAACGCTAGTTGTTTTACTTTAATGGTGTTAATATAATACACCAACTTCAATGTTAAAACAACAAACAACCAAACCACAAAATAGGCTAAAAAATGAGGCACGTTTGTTAACTTTTGAAGAAAGGTTAATTCCACATCGACATTTAAAAAATAATTAGCAGGAATTGTTAACATAGGCCAAAGTACACTATGATAAATAATTTGGGTTACTACAACTACGGCTATAAGTTTGTAAACATCACTTTTAGAATAATCACCGATATTAAAGTAATTTTCGATAAAGTATAGAATAATAAACGATAATATAAAACCTAATAAGCCACACAAGACACCTTCGGTTAATAAGTAATAAACTCTATTAATTGATTCTTCACCTCCACCTCCATAGGATATCTTGTCTATAGTGAGCATAAAAAGCGCGAATAAAATCCACCCAAAGAAATTAATAATCCAGTATTTATAGTTTGTTAAAAGCTTCATTTATTCTTCTTTAGCCGAGATATAATTAAATGCAAGATATGAGATAATACGTGTTTATTGCAACTGTAGTTCATATGCCATTGTGCTTTCTAACGACGCTATTTCTTTTTCTGTTTTTTTATACGATAAATATCCAAAAACACCTACGAAAGTTATATAAGCCAACATACTTAAAATACCTGAAACATTAGACTCAAAATATAATGATGCTGAGGGAATTAAGGTTAACATCCAAAAGCCCATAAAATACATTTCGTATTTCTTGCGATTCACCATATAGGTTTTGAATTTAGAGATACTTGAAACTAAAGAGGTTTGTGTATATGATTTTTGCTTAATATCTTTCAGGGATAAAAATTTATCTATAAAAAACACTACGGCTAAAATACCCATAAGTAATAGCATAACATAAAGGTTGTTCTCTCTAAAGCGAATGGCAAGTCCTATGGATACTCCAATTAAGATAAACGACGATAGTTTGGCCATTTTTGCTCCTATTAATAATTTTTCAAATGTTTTCAATTGCTTTTGAAAAGTGTCTTGTTTTTCTTGGTTTGAATTTTTCATAATTTGATTTGATTTGATTTGATTGATTAACTAAATACAACTTCAATAATAAATTCGATAATTACCTTTACTAAATTGATCATAATACTGTTGTTTTTTGATTGATGATTACTATCCGCTTTCTAATTGATAGTATAAATATATAACAGTATCAAAGCTTTAAAACTGAAAATATGATGAGTGGTCATTAGAATATGCTAAACGGAAATTTGAATAACCCATAGCTATTATAGAAGTATAAAAACCTGAAGAAAATTCTTTTAGACAAAAATAAATCACGCACGACTACATCTAAATACTGTCTTCCCTATCGATTCGGAAAAATCATAAACAAAAAAAAAGGTTTCAAAAATGAAACCTCTCTTTATGCTAAGCACTTGTTTTATTTACTCGGAGGAGTTGTAGGCCTCACTTCTATTTTACTTGGTAAGGTTCTTGGGTTCATCTTTAATAAATCGATCACCAATTCTCCTATATCTTCACTCTGAATTTTCCAAGCTTGTTCGTCACTTGGTTCATTTCCATTAAAATGTGTAGACACAGAACCCGGCATAATTGTACTCACTTTTACTCCATGTTGTCTTAAATCTAACATCACCGCTTGGGTAAAACCTGTGACTCCAAATTTACTAGCATTATATGCCGAGCCACCTGCAAAAAAATTAGCCCCAGCCAAACTCGAAATAGTGATATAATAGCCTTTCGATTTTTTTAATTCTGCTACACTCGCCTTTATAGAATTAAAAGCACCTGTAAGATTTGTATCTATGGTATCTTTCCATTGTTCTTCTGTTAAATCTTCGATACTTGCAAAATGCCCTAATCCAGCATTTGCAATTACAATATCTAACGCACCAAATGTAGCTATCACTTTTTGTACGGCTTCTTCCTGACTTTTTAAATCTCTTACATCTGCTTCGACGCCGATTATAGCATCTAAGGCATTTGTTTTTGATGCTAATTCTTTAGCTGCACTTTCTGCTGCACTTTTAGCTCTACTCGTTATCACAACTTTCACTCCTGTATTAAGTAATGCTTCTGCAATACCATAACCTATTCCTTTTGTTCCACCTGTAATTAAGGCGACTTTTCCTTTTAAATTTTCCATATGTGTTGTTTTTACCAAATTTACAAAACAAGACTAAAAACTCAACTTTTAGAATGTTAGGATTATGATAAAACCACGAATAAAGATTAACAGATCGAATTTTACTCACCTATATTATTTATTTTATCACGACCTTTTTTATAACTAACTTTAACATTCTAAAAAAACATTTAATTTTGCGAATGAAAATTTCAAAAACCATAAGAATCACTTACCTATTAACACTTTTAATAGCTTTGCTTTCTTGCGCTAGTAAACAACACATCGTAACTGAAGAAGAACCTATAATAACACAACCTAAACTACTTTTCTTAAATTTTGAAATCACAAAATTAAACGATATAAAAAGTGTTTCGTTAATCAATCAAATTAAAACCGATGGTAAATTAAAAGGACATACGAGCGAAGACACGAAAGGAGACATTGGAGACTTAGAATATTTGATTTTGGATAAAGATCTCAACCAATTAGAAAAACATTATATAAAAAATCCTTTAAAAAAAGTTATAGAATTTGTAAACGACTCAGGAAATTTTGAAAAAAAAATGTTAGATTTAGACCGTTCGGAATTTTCATTAAAATTACAACTAAAGCCTAAAGCTGAATACATTGTAATCAACGAAATCACTTCAGAAGGTATTACAAAACTGAACACTACAAAAATAGAATAAACATGAAAAAACTATTACTCATAGCTCTTATTTCCCTTACTGTTCAATTTGTTTTTTCTCAAACTTTTGATGTTCAAGCTATCAAAAATTCTGGAGACGACAACAAGCGTATCAACCTTGTTATTTTGGGTGATGGTTATTTAGCTAGCGAATTACCGCAGTTTGAAATCGATGCGACTAATTTTATGAATGATATGTTTTCTCAAGAGCCTTTTGCGAGTTATGAAAACTACTTCAATGTTTATATTATAAAAGTACCTTCTAATGAAAGCGGCGCAACACACCCAGGAACAGCTTCAGATGAGCCTACTACTGTTGTACCTGTAGCTACTGTTGATAATTATTTTGGTACAGCATTTGATAGTTATGATGTTCATAGATTGTTATTCACAGAAAACAGTGCTTTAATTAGCACAGTATTGGCGAATAACTTCCCACTTTACGACCAAGCCCTTATTTTAGTAAACTCTCCCTATTACGGTGGCAGCGGAGGCCAGTTTCCAATTTCTTCAACAGGTGAAGATGCCAGCGAAATTGCCATTCATGAGTTAGGACATTCCTTTGTAAATTTAAAAGATGAATACTATCCTGGAGATTTACTTGCTGCCGAAGCCATAAATATGACCCAAGAAACAGATCCTACATTAGTAAAATGGAAAAACTGGATAGGCACAGGTAATATTGGTGTATTTCCATATGCTACTTCTGGGACTGCGGCCACTTGGAACAGACCACATCAAAGTTGTAAAATGCGCTATTTGGGTTATGATTTTTGTGCCGTTTGCAAAGAAGGTATTATTGAACAGATCCACGATTTAATTTCACCAATAGATTCTTATACACCAACGGAAACCGCAGTTAGCGCCGCTAGTTTTCCTTTGAATTTTGAAATTAATACTATTGAAACTCTCCCTGTAAATACTTTAGAGTCAAACTGGTCTCTTAATAGTAATGCTATTGCCTCTAATATAAATACTGTTACTCTTGAAGAAAACGATCTAAACGCTGGAACAAATAACCTCAGCGTTGCGGTCAACGACGCCACGACTTTAATTAATGTCGATAGCCATGAAACCATTCATATTGCTACCGTGACTTGGACCATAGATAACACTTTAGGAGTACAAGACGTAACCGTTAATGATTATAGCTTAACAATGTACCCTAATCCCTCACAAAATAGTTTAAATATAAAACTAGATAATGTGCAAAATGAAACTGTTCGTATTGAAATCTTAAGCCTTGACGGAAAAAGAATAAAATCAGCATTAGTTAAAAATGATGAAACTACAGCAATAGATATTAGTGCATTAAGCAATGGTGTTTACATCACTAATTTTTATACCAATTCAGTTTTAATTGCGAGTAAAAAGTTAATCAAAAACTAAAACTATTTGGATTTCGGAGGATAGTTTGAAAACACCTTATCTACTACGATTTTAAACTGTTCTTCTCGCTTTTCGGGAGTAGCATTTGGGCTATAACTACTTTCACTTATGGCTTGCCAAAACATTCCTGTTTTAGTATCGTCTACAAACTCTATAACCAATTCTCTAGTGTTTTTGTTTCCACCTATAGGTAATCCTACAGAAACTCCACCACCAACATTACCTCCGCCTCCACCGAGACCAATACCGACATTACTATTGTTTCTACTTTGTATCTCTTGACTCTGAATATCAATATAAAAATCGGGATTATCGGATCGTACTAATCCCATAGTTTCAAGCTTCGTATCCATTGTTCTAATTAAACGTTTAAGGTCTAATTCGGACAAGCCCGTTTTCATATCATCAAAATAATTGTAGGTTTTGTAGTTATTGAAATCGGTTGCCTTTTCGTAATCGTAGTTGACTTTGGTTCCGCACGATGTTAGGATAAGTGCTATTAATAAGAATTTTAAATTTTTCATCTTTTTTATTTAAAGATATTAAAAAATTAAGATGCCGTCCCTATTTTAACTTGTCTTCTTTTTCGTCGTCATGTGGCTCAACAGCCTTGGTTAAAGAAGATGAGATAATACCTGTAGGAATCGCAACAATTCCCAAACCAATCATAAGAATAAAAAAAGTGAAAATGCGACCACCAACTGTAATTGGGTATACATCCCCATAACCAACCGTTGTTAAGGTAACAATAGACCACCAAAGACTAGAGAATATGGAAGAAAAATGCTCTGGCTGTGCTTCATTTTCAAAATAATAAATACCTACTGCAGCGAAATAAATAAGCATTAATGTAATTATCATAAATAAGATAATCTGCTCTTTTGCCAACTTCATAGCTTTAGCAAAATGATGCATCGCTTTATTATAGCGAACTAACTTAAACAGCCTAAATAATCGGAACATACGTAGTAAACGCAAAGAGCGTAAATCGATACCGAAAGAAAGATAGAATGGCAAAATGGCCAAAAAGTCTACAATACCGAAAAAACTAAAAACGAATTTGGGTTTACTATCAGCAACATAAATGCGTGCTAAATATTCAAAAGTAAAAATGATAACACTAAAAGCCTCAATAGCTTTTAAAACAACTCGTGTTTGAGGCTTTAAATCCGGTAAGGTTTCAATTGAAAATGTAATTACAGAAAAAATAATTAAAAACTGAATGAAGTATGCAAACCGCCTACTTTTCTTGGTACTATTAATTTCTACCAAATCTTTTAGGTACGTTTTCATACTAAAGTCAACTTACTAATTCAACATCTTCCAGAGCGTATCTTTCAATTCTGTTAAACCTTGCTGAGCAACAGAAGAGATAAACATATAATTAGCATCTAAATCTTTATCTAGAATGGCTCCTATTTCCGACTTTAACTCGTCATCTAACATATCAGATTTAGAAACCACTACAAAGCGTTCCTTATCTAACATTTCAGGGTTATAACGTCTTAATTCATCTTCTAAGATTTCATATTGTTTTACGATATCCTTAGCATCTGCCGGAATTAAAAACAATAGAATAGAGTTACGTTCAATATGTCTTAAAAAGTAATAGCCTAAGCCTTTTCCTTCAGCAGCTCCTTCTATAATACCAGGAATATCTGCCATTACAAACGACTGAAAATCGCGATATTCTACAATACCTAAATTCGGTTTTAAAGTCGTAAACTCATAATCTGCAATTTTAGGTTTTGCTGATGTTAATACAGAAAGTAACGTTGATTTTCCTGCATTTGGGAATCCAACTAACCCAACATCTGCTAATACTTTAAGTTCTAAAGTAATATCTAGTTCTTCAAGTGGAATACCAGGTTGTGCATAACGTGGAGTTTGATTTACTGAATTTTTAAAATGCCAGTTTCCTCGACCACCCATGCCTCCTTTTACTACAATAATTTCTTCACCTTCTTCGGTAATTTCAAATAAAATAGTATCGGTTTCAGAATCGCGAACAACAGTTCCTAATGGCACATCCACATAAATATCTTCACCATCGGCTCCTGTACTTCTCCCTGAGCTACCATGCGAACCATGACCAGCTTTAAAATGTCTTTTAAATTTTAAGTGAATAAGCGTCCAAAGATTAGAGTTTCCACGCAAAATAACATGACCTCCACGACCACCATCTCCTCCATCTGGCCCACCTTTCATTATATATTTTTCGCGATGTAAATGCGCAGAACCTTTTCCTCCGTTCCCAGAAGATACGTGCATTTTTACGTAGTCAACAAAATTTCCTTCAGTCATTAGATAGATTTAAAAGTTTAATTGTTTATGTGTTTAATTGATATTTCTTAAGAGCATTAATCTGATTAGAAATTTTTAAAACTTTCTCTCTCAATATTGAATACTCGTTATTATTTATAAAACCTAGTCTTTGGCATAAAATTATTTGACAAAGCAATTCCATTGTTGAACTAAATGCTATTGTCGAAAAACGAGCTTTATCCTTATTACTTGTCCTAGAAGTCCCTTCTGCTAAATTTGAAGAAATTGAAACTGAACACCTTTTCATCTGACTCGACATACCAAATTTCTCGTCATCCGGAAATGTTTTCACTGTATTATAAATTAACTCAACTAAATCAATTGAATCTTGCCAAACGTTTAATTTCTCAAAAGAATGTTGATACATAATAATTTAGTTTCAATTAAACGAATAAACAATTAAACAGTTTACTCTATCTACAGCTTATCAATCACAGAACTTAAACGTACTGTAATATCTTCAACACTACCAACACCATCAACACCAAAATATTTGTTTTGATCGGTATAGTAATCTTTTAAAATAGCCGTTTTTGTATAGTATTGTTTTATTCTATTTCTTATGATACTTTCGTCCGCATCATCAGTTCTTCCACTAGTTTCTCCTCGTTTAAGTAAACGCTGTACCAAAACCTCATCATCAACCTCTAAAGCGACCATAGCATCGATTTGCGAATCTTTATCTTCCATTAACGCATCTAATGCTTGTGCTTGCGCATTCGTTCTTGGAAAACCATCAAAGATAAAACCATTTGCTCCAGCATTTTTCTCTACCTCTTTATTCAACATATCAATAGTAACCTGATCTGGCACTAATTCTCCTTTGTCCATAAAAGACTTTGCTAACATTCCTAAAGCGGTTTCGTTTTTAATGTTAAATCTAAAAACATCACCTGTAGAGATGTGTATTAAATCGTATTTTTCCTTTAGAAAATTAGCTTGTGTCCCCTTACCTGCTCCTGGAGGGCCAAATAGTACTATGTTTGTCATGTGTTGTGTGGTTTTTAGTTGATATACATCTGGTAAATCTCTTCCTAATCCGTTATAATCAAGTCCATAACCAACGATGAACTTATTAGGAATTTCCATACCTACGTAATGAAGTTTAAAATCTTTGTTATAAGCTTCAGGTTTATAAAACAAGGTTGCAATAATTAATTGTTTTACATTTTCATTTTCAAAAATACGGTGCACTTCTTCCAAAGTATTCCCTGAATCTATAATGTCTTCTAAAATAACAACCGTTCGACCTGTTAAGTCTTGGGTTAAACCAATTAAGCGCTGAATATCTTCTGTAGACTTTACCCCTTCGTATGATGCCAACTTTATAAAAGTAACTTCACAAGGTTTCGGATATTTTTTTACAAAATCGCTCACTAACATAAACGAACCATTCAAAATCCCAATAAACACGGGTACTTCATCACCCAAATCGTCAGCAATACCATCTACCATTTTTTGGACAGCGGTATCTATTTCTTGTTCAGATATAAAAGGTTTGAAGTATAAATCGTGAAGCTTAATCACTTTCTTTTTATTTTAGAGTTGCAAAGATACATATTTGATTGCTTTTTAAGGGATTTTTGATTTAGGAATTTAGAGGGATGTATGATATTTACCGTATTTTTGCTATAAATTAAGTTGAATCTTTTAACCGGTTTCCACTTTCGTGGAAAATAAATATGAACTATTTTTCTTCAAATTTTAAACTCGGAATTCTTGGTGGTGGCCAACTTGGCAAAATGATGTTATACGACACACGTAAGTTTGATATTTATACTTGTGTGTTAGACCCTAGTGCTGATGCACCATCACGACTGGCTTGCGATGAATTTACCATAGGTGATTTATTAGATTACGACACCGTAATTAACTTCGGAAAAAACGTTGACGTGTTAACTTTTGAAATAGAAAACGTTAATGTTGATGCTTTAGAAACACTTGAAAAGCAAGGCGTAAAAGTTTTTCCATCGTCTAAAACATTACGAACCATTCAAAATAAAGCGACTCAAAAATTATTTTATCGCGATCACGATATTCCGACAGCAGATTTCTCAAGATTTGCGTACACCTCTGAAATTGATGAAGCTGTAGATAATGGAGGCCTAAGCTATCCTTTTGTATGGAAAAGCGCTCGATTTGGATACGATGGTACGGGTGTAAAAGTGGTTAGAACTATTTCTGACTTAGCGGATTTACCAAATGTGGAATGTATTACTGAAAAATTGATTCCCTTTAAAAATGAATTAGCCGTTATTGTTGCAAGAAATGCACAAGGAGATGTTAAGACCTATCCTGTTGTTGAAATGGAATTTCATCCTGAAGCTAACCAAGTTGAATATGTAATTTGTCCGGCTAGAATACCTGATGCTATTGCAAAGAAAGCAGAATCTGTTGCGTTAAAAGTAGCCGCAGAATTTAAACATGTTGGTTTATTAGCTGTTGAAATGTTTCAGACTGAAACTGACGACATTATAGTAAACGAAGTTGCACCGAGACCACACAATTCTGGTCATTATAGTATCGAAGCCAGTTATACCTCACAATTTGAACAACAGATTAGATGTATTTTAGGTTTACCACTAGGAAATACTGAAAGTAAAGTTGCAGGAGTGATGGTGAATCTTGTTGGTGCAGAAAATCACACTGGTAATGTGGTTTATAAAAATATTGAAAACATCCTTGCAATGGATGGAGTAACACCGCACATTTACGGCAAAAAACAAACCAGACCTTTTAGAAAAATGGGACATGTAACTATCGTAAATAAAGATATCTCTGTGGCTCGTAAAATAGCGGAACAAGTAAAACAAACAATCGAAGTAATTAGCGAATAAAAAATGAGTAAAGTAGCCATAATAATGGGAAGCAAAAGCGACATGCCAGTAATGCAAGACGCTATAGATATATTAAACGGTTTTGATATTGAAATTGAAGTTGATATCGTTTCGGCACATAGAACACCTGAAAAGTTATATGAATTTAGTAAAAACGCACACAACAGAGGCATCAAAGTGATTATTGCAGGTGCAGGTGGAGCTGCACATTTACCAGGAATGGTAGCCTCTATGTCTCCGTTACCAGTTATTGGAGTGCCTGTAAAAAGCAGTAATTCTATAGATGGTTGGGATTCTGTTCTATCAATTTTACAAATGCCTGGTGGTGTACCTGTAGCTACAGTTGCTCTTAATGGAGCAAAAAATGCTGGAATTTTAGCAGCTCAGATTTTAGGTTGTTCAGACCAATGTGTTTTAGATAAGATAATAATCTATAAGGAAGGCTTGAAAGCAAAGGTTATTGACTCTGCAAAAGACCTATAAAAAAGCCTCAACTCTCGTTAAGGCTTCTAGCTATTAATCAACTTAACTTTTACATTTTAAATCTGTAAAAGCACTATAGTTAAGATACAAAACATCTCGTATTTACGTATCACAAAATACGTTAAAACTCAAACAGTCAATTATTTAATACTAAAATTAAAAACAAATGACAGTTCTTAATAAAACATTCAACACACCATATAACACAGCACCTTTTTCAAAAATAAAAACAGAAGATTATTTACCTGCTTTTAAAGAAGGCATTAAAAAATCTAAAGCTGAAATTGATGCCATAACAGCAAACACTGAAGCCCCAACTTTTGAAAACACGATTGAAGCCTTAGATTATTCAGGAGAAGAATTAGATCGCTTGTCTAGTATTTTCTTCAATTTGAATTCTGCTGAAACTAATGACGAAATTCAGAAAATTGCACAAGAGGTTTCACCTTTACTTTCAGATTTCAGTAATGACATTACGTTGAATGAAGACCTGTTTAAACGTGTAAAAGCAGTTTACGATTCAAAATCTAGTTTAGATTTAACTACAGAACAAAACACGCTTCTCGATAAAAAATATAAAGGGTTTTCTCGAAATGGTGCTAATTTACCAGAAGACAAAAAAGAAAAACTTCGTGCAATTGACAAAGAATTGAGTCAATTAAAATTAAAATTCGGAGAGTATATTTTAGCAGAAACAAATAAATTTGAAATGCATCTTACGGATGAGTCTGATCTTTCAGGCTTACCAGAAGGAGCCAAAGAAGCCGCTAAACAATTAGCAGAAAGCAAAGACAAAGACGGTTGGTTAATCACTTTAGATTACCCAAGTTATATTCCGTTTATGACTTATGCCGATAACAGAACATTAAGAGAAGAATTGTCTAAAGCTTTTGGTAGAAAAGGATTTCAAAATGATGAGCTAGACAATCAAAATATTGTTCTCAAAATAGCACAATTGCGTTTTGAGCGTGCTCAACTTTTAGGCTATAAAACACATGCACACTTTGTGTTGGAGGAGCGCATGGCAGAAACACCAGAAAAAGTAACCTCGTTTTTAAATGAATTATTAGAAAAAGCGAAACCAGCTGCTAAGGACGAATTTAAAGAATTGGAAGATTTCGCAAAAGAATTAGATGGTATTGACCAACTTCAAAAATGGGATTCTGGTTATTATGCTGAAAAGTTGAAACAAAAACTATTCGACTTAGACGACGAGCAATTAAAACCGTATTTCAAATTAGAAAATGTGATCAATGGCGCTTTTACGGTTGCCGAAAAATTATTCGGACTACAATTTGAAGAAATTAATACTATCGATAAATATCACGACGACGTTTTAACTTACAAAGTTACTGATGCAGACGGTGAATTAGTATCCATCTTCTATGCTGACTTTTTCCCAAGAGCAGGAAAACGTAACGGTGCATGGATGACGTCTTACAAACCTCAAATGATTAAAGATGGTAAAAACGAAAGACCACACATTTCTAACGTTTGTAATTTCACTAAACCAACAAAAAGCAAACCATCATTATTAACGTTTAATGAAGTGACAACGTTGTTTCATGAATTTGGTCACGCCTTACACGGTATGTTAGCCAACACCACGTATCCTAGCATATCTGGAACCAGTGTGTATTGGGATTTTGTTGAATTACCAAGTCAGGTATTAGAAAACTGGTGTTACGAAAAAGAAGCTTTAGAGTTATTTGCAACACATTACGAAACAGGCGAAGTCATCCCAATGGAACTGGTTGAAAAAATAAAAGCTTCAGCAACGTTTCACGAAGGCATGCAAACCTTACGTCAATTAAGTTTTGGGTTGTTAGATATGTCGTGGCATGGTATTGATCCTTCAAATATTGCAAATGTGAAGTCTCATGAAGTTGAAGCTTTTAGAGATACAAGTTTATATCCTGATGTCGCAGAGAATTGTATGAGCACGTCGTTTTCGCATATTTTTCAAGGAGGCTATTCTTCTGGCTATTACAGTTACAAATGGGCCGAAGTTTTAGATGCAGATGCCTTTGAATATTTTAAAGAAGAAGGCATCTTTAATAAAATAGTAGCAGATAAATTTAAAACCTTTGTATTATCACAAGGTGGCACAGACAACCCTATGACTTTATATAAAAAGTTTAGAGGACAAGAACCAAAACCTGACGCCTTATTAAGACGCGCAGGATTATTAAAATAAAACGTAAAGGTTATGCGTTCACTGTTTATGAGCTTATTAAAACTTATAGGACATATCGCAATCATTGTAGTTTTAACAGCAATCACGCAAATTGGAGGTCTCATCTGGCTTCTTGCTGTTATTATTTCTTATAAAATCAAAAAGGGAAAACGTATTGTTTTCCCTTTACTTTACCTGCTATTCAACCTTGTTATAATTCCACCAATTGCTGCTCACTTTGGAAGAGAAAAATTACCGTGGTTTGACAACAATTTAAAACCTCGAAATTGGTTTTATCCTTTAGCTTTTAGGAATTATGTGAATTCAGAATTAAAAGATGTGTTGGAAAGTTCTGCTCATGATTTATCTTCTTCAGGAATTACAATCACCTATCTAGATGGTAATTTCCCATTTATTGATGGCTTTCCTTTATTGCCGCATTTAAGTCATAATGATGGTAAAAAGATAGATTTATCATTAATGTATTTAAATCACAATGGCATTTCAACATCTAAAAAACCTTCAATCTCTGGTTATGGTGTTTACGCAAATACCGATAAAAATTACACCTCTAAATCTTGTTTAGAAAAAGGTTATTGGCAATATGATTTCACGAAGTATCTCACACTTGGAACGATTCATGACTTAAAACTAGACAAGGCTAAGACTACACTTATAATTAAACAATTGCTTTCTATACCTTCAACCCATAAGATATTTATTGAACCACATCTGAAACAATCATTAGACCTAAGTCATCAGTCAAAAATTCGATTTACCGGATGCCAAGCCGTTAGACACGATGACCATATTCATTATCAAATCAAATAAACTTTCAATAATTATTGAAAGTTTAAAAATTATCATATATTTGTATTATGGAATATCAAGAGGCAAAAGAAAAATTCATAAGTACTTGGGGAAGTTTAGGTTCGCTTTGGGGCATCAATAAAGCGATGGCTCAAATACAAGCATTGCTTTTTATTTCAACTCACCCCCTGTCTATGGAAGACATTATGGAGGATCTTAAAATTTCGCGCGGTAATACGAGCATGAATTTAAGACAACTAATGGATTGGGGCATTGTAACCAAAGTATTAGTTTCTGGTGAACGCAAAGAGTTTTTTACGACGGAAAAAGATGTACAAGAATTAGCACGCATCGTAGCAAAAGAGCGTAGCCGAAGAGAAATTAGACCTGTGATTAAAGTTCTTGAAGACGTATCTACAATAAAAGATGACGGCACCGAAAAAACAAAAGAACTCATTAAACAAACCAAGGCTTTAAATCAATTAACGCAAGATTTAGATATCTTAATGAATAAGATGGTGAATCAAAAGCAAAATTGGTTAACGAAGTCGGTTTTAAAACTGATGAAGTAGGACGTATATTTTTTTAATATAAACTTTCAATTTTTTCTGAAAGTTTAAAAACAAAAGAAACATGAAATATTTTTATGATATTAACAAATCGCTAATCATTACAATGCCATTTCCCCTATTACATTTTTGTATCACTTATAAAATTAAATTATCATGAATCATAAACTCAAAACAAACGTCGGAAAGATTACTTTTTCATGGAAAAAATGCATTTGGTTATATTTAATGATACTACCAACATTTTTTATAGACTTCTCTAAAATAACTATCGAAGATATTGGACTTAACATTATATTATTATTTCTAACGGTTGGAATAGGTCATTCTGTTGGCTTGCACAGAGGTATTATTCATAAATCTTATAAGACTTCTAAATTTTTCAAAAACTTAAGTCTTTACCTATTTGTTCTAACTGGTCTCGGCAGTCCCATAAGTTGGCTAAAGCAACACTATTACAGGGACTACTGGCAAAACAGAAAAGATTGTCCAAAATACTTTCAGTACAACCATTCATTATCTACAGATTACTGGTGGAATCTTCATTTATCATTTGAACCAAACAACATCAACAGATATCATATTCCTAAAGAAGATTTAAATGATCCGATGATGAGGTGGTTAAATAAAACATGGTATTTGCACTACATAATCTTCATGCTAATACTTTCCATTTTTATTGGAATAAATAGTATGCTAATAGCAACATGTTTAAGAACATCAATAATTATTTTAGGGCATTGGTATATTGGTTATGCTTCGCACAAATACGGCTATTCAAGATATACAATTCAAAATGCCGACGAAAGCGGGTTTAATGATGTGATCTTAGGATTAATTTCTTTTGGAGAAGGGTTTCACAATAATCATCACTCTCATCCCACTTCTGCGAAATTCTCGATGAAATGGTATGAAATAGATTTTGGCTGGTCAATTATATGGCTATTATCTAAAGCCAAAATAATAACAGATGTAAAAAGTCAAAGAGGGAATCTGAAGTCAACTGCCATACTTCACAAAACCTTAAACTGGAAACTACCTAGAATTTAATTTCATAATCTCAACTATCATGAACACACAAGCACTACCTATTGACAGCTATTCTGAAAAAAACAAAATAGAAATGATAGATTTCTATAATGAAGCCTCAGAAGATTACGAATTTTGGAGTCAAGATTTTAACATGCATTTCGGATATTACGCCCCCTTTAAAACTAATCCTTTTAAACGCGACAGCATGCTTAACCAAATGAACGCTCAGGTTATAAAACGACTTCAAATTAACAATAAAAAACATAGACTCATCGATTTAGGTTGTGGTATGGGCGGCACAATGCGCTATGCCTTAAAACAACATCAAAATTTAATCACTTATGGAGTCACACTTTCTGATTTTCAGGTGAAACATGGCAATGATTTATTACAAGGAAAAAATGGTATTATTCTAAAAGAAAATTACAACAACACCTCATTTCAATCTAATTCCTTTGATTCGGCTGTAGCGATAGAAAGCTTTTGCCATTCCGGACATGGAGAAAACTCATTAAAAGAAGCTTATCGAATTTTAAAACCTGGTGGGAAATTAGTCATCGCTGATGCCTTCTTAAAAAAAGAACAATCAGAACTTTGCAAAGGAGCCGATTACGCATACAATCGTTTGTGTAACCATTGGAGCCTCGAAAAACTAGAAACTCATACTTTTATAAAACAAAAGTTACAAGACTTAGGTTTCAACAACATTAAAATTGAAGACACCTCACATAGAGTCGCCCCTTCTGTATTACATGTCCCATTTGCGATTACAGGATTTATTCTAAAAAAACTACTGAGTTTTAAACCTATTAAAAGAGAAAGTCTGCATAATTTGAAGGGTTCATTCTTCGCATTATTAACAGGACTACACATCAAAAGTTTTGGATATTATATAATTAGTGCAACAAAACATGATGGCTAATATAAATCTTACGCTAATAAGGTTTAACGTTTATTACTAAATTATTTCTCGAATTTTTAACCTATTTTTGAACCAGCAATGAAACTGAACGATGCCTAAGCATACAATAGACCCAAATAATTGGGTGAAATTATATTCAGATTACCTCTTCAATTATACGATTACTCGTGTAAATGATAGAGAAATCGCTCAAGATTTAATATCTGAAACTTTTTTAGCCGGTCTTAAATCCATGAAAAACTTTAAGGGCGAAGCTAGCGAACGAACGTGGCTCATTTCAATCTTAAAGCGAAAAATCATAGATCATTATCGTAAAATAAACTCTAACAAAGGTAAAGCCGAAGTTAGAATGACTTATAACAGTGATACTGATACTGAAGGTGATTGGCTAGAAGAACGCGTGGCAGATTCTACTGTTAAAACTGCTGAAGACACTTTGGTAAATTCAGAATTAGGCGATGCTATCTACAATTGTTTAGGAAAATTGCCAGAAAAACAAGCTGACGTTTTTAAGATGAAAACCATTTTAGGTTATGATACAGAAACCATTTGTAATGATTTAGATATTACTGCGTCTAACCTATGGGTAATTATACACAGAGCCCGAACTGCATTAGCAGAATGCATGCAAGATAATTGGTATAAATAATATTCCGTTTACAAGGACATTAAAGATGAAAAAAAGTTTTTTATTTATAAGCTGTGATGAAGCAAAACATATTTGTGATAAAGCACAATATGATGAGGCTTCTACTTGGGAACAATTCAAACTAAGACTACGTCTTATGTATTGTAATATTTCAAAGAAGTATTCTAGCAATAACACTAAACTATCCCAAACCATAGAAAAATCAAAAGTTCAGTGTCTCAAAACTGACGAACTCAATAAGCTTCAATCACAATTTGATAAAGAATTAGCGAAGCAACAACAAGATTAATAGCCAAATAATAGGTAAACCTTCTACCCAAAACGCACTAAAATAGTTTGATTGATTTTTGTTTGAAAAAAGCAGAAGCAATAGTGTAATCACCGTAATAACTACGATTGCAATTATTGATTTCTCCAATAATTGATCTTTAAAAAACTCTAATATTAAAAAAGCACCTAAAAGTACAACACCTATAATTTTAGTTTTTTTGACGCCTATTTTTTGAGGGATTGTAGCCAATTTCAAATTGTCATAATTTAGATCTCTAATCTCAAATGGCAACATTAATACAAGAACATAACTAAATCGTTGAACACTTGTAATAATCACATCCGTATTAATTGAAACGTCATGATTCACTATTGGTAAAATCACTGTTGTAAACATCCAAATCAGTGCAATGAGGTATACTTTTAAGCCACTGACTTGCCGTAAATTCTTATGATCATCAAATAAATAGCGCTTTGGAACCATAATAGGAATGGCATAAAAAAATGTAATCACCCCAAGAATTATAATGACCATTAAGGTTTCTGTTTCAAGCTTCAAAACATAATAGCACATAGCCAAAAAAGCTATAAAAGAAAATACTTGTATGGCCTTTAACCAACTTGCCAAACTGCGATGGTGAAACTTTACCACTCCAAAGTATTTTACAAAATTATACCCCGTTATTGTTGCAAAAAACACAAAAGATAGCAGGTATTTATCATAACCTAAGTCCAGCTCAATTAATGTTACCCAAGCTAAAGAACAAGCGGCTAATGCAACATGAATACTACTATTCAAATAAAAGTTAAAGATGCGTTTTAAAACTTGCATAACGCAAAAGTAAGGATTGTGTTAATAACCTCTAACATCGGTTAAAAACTTTAGTATTCCTTAACTATAAAATTAGGCTAAATCCGTACTTTTGCAGAACTAAATAAATTATTTTTATTAATGGATACAACTTCTTTTGCACTCAGACATATTGGCCCAAATTCAGATGACCAACAAGCCATGTTAGACACTATAGGTGTTAA
The DNA here is from genome assembly GCF_013403915.1 of Winogradskyella pacifica. Taxonomy (GTDB): domain Bacteria; phylum Bacteroidota; class Bacteroidia; order Flavobacteriales; family Flavobacteriaceae; genus Winogradskyella; species Winogradskyella pacifica. Next base: position 137,201 of record NZ_JABFDI010000004.1, on the reverse strand, counting down.
AAATATTGAACAATTAATAACGGAAACTATTCCGGATAACATTCGCTTAGAAAACGATCTAAATCTAGATGCTGCGTTGAGTGAGCAAGAGTATCTTAGCCATATCAATGAACTATCACAACGTAATAAAATTTACAAAACATACATTGGTTTAGGGTATTACCCAACTAATTTACCTGCAGTAATACAGCGTAATGTATTAGAAAACCCAGGTTGGTATACCGCTTATACACCGTATCAAGCTGAAATTGCTCAAGGTCGATTAGAAGCCTTATTGAATTTCCAAACCATGATTATTGATTTAACAGGAATGGAAATTGCGAACGCCTCTCTTTTGGATGAAAGTACGGCTGCAGCGGAAGCTATGGCATTATTATTTGCGATTAGAGATCGTGGTCAAAAGAAAGCCAATGTCAATAAATTCTTTGTTTCAGATTTAGTTTTACCACAAACTATCGATTTACTTGAAACTAGAGCCAATCCTATAGGCATTGAATTAGTCATTGGTAACGAAACTGAATATAATCTTTCAGACGAGTATTTTGGAGCCTTAGTTCAGTATCCAGCCAAAAACGGTCAGATTACAGATATTAAATCATTTATAGAACAAGCAAACGCTAAAAATATTAAAGTTGCTGTGGCAGCTGATCTTTTAAGCTTAGTGAAGCTTGAAGCGCCAGGTAAATTTGGTGCAGATGTTGTTATTGGTACGACGCAACGTTTCGGAATACCAATGGGTTACGGAGGTCCACATGCCGCTTATTTTGCGACAAAAGACGCTTACAAACGTGATGTTCCAGGTCGTATTATTGGAGTCACAAAAGACATTACTGGTAATAGAGCTTTGCGAATGGCACTACAAACTAGAGAACAACATATTAAACGCGACAAGGCAACATCAAATATCTGTACGGCTCAAGTACTTTTAGCGGTGATGGCAGGTATGTATGCTGTTTACCATGGCCCAAAAGGCTTAACTTTTATTGCTGATAAAGTTAAAGATTCAGCTTCAACTTTAGCAAATGCTTTAGAGCGTTTAGGATTAGAACAAGTCAACTCACATTACTTTGATACGATTCAGATAAAAGCAGATGCTGTTAAAGTAAAATACGAAGCTGAGAAAAATGAAGTGAATTTTCATTATCCAGATACCAATACCATTAATATCGCTTTAAACGAAACCACTAATGTTTCAGACTTAAATGATATTATTACAATTTTTGAAAACGTAACAGGAAATACTACAGACAAAATAGAATCTATTTCAACTAACGAAACGATTCCTGCACATCTAAAACGTCAATCCGATTTTTTAACTTTTGATGTTTTTAACACGTATCATTCTGAAACGGAATTAATGCGCTACATCAAACGTTTAGAACGTAAAGATTTAGCATTAAACCACTCTATGATTTCATTAGGGTCTTGTACCATGAAATTAAATGCGGCTTCAGAAATGTTACCATTAAGCTGGCCAAGTTGGGGTAGCATGCATCCATTTGTACCAACGGAACAAGCTACGGGTTACAAATTAATGCTTAAAGAATTAGAAAATCAGTTATCAGAAATTACTGGTTTTGCAGCGACATCGCTTCAGCCAAATTCTGGTGCACAAGGTGAGTTTGCCGGATTGATGGTTATTAAAGCGTATCACGAATCTCGTGGAGATCATCATAGAAACATTTGTTTAATACCTTCGTCTGCACACGGTACAAATCCTGCGAGTGCTGTTATGGCTGGCATGAAAGTGGTTGTCACTAAAGCATCAGAAAACGGAAACATCGATGTTGAAGACTTAAGAGAAAAAGCAGAATTACATAAAGATAATCTTTCGGCAATTATGGTCACATATCCATCTACACATGGTGTTTATGAAGCTTCCATAAAAGAAATTACACAGATTATTCACGATAACGGAGGCCAAGTTTATATGGATGGTGCCAACATGAATGCGCAAGTTGGATTAACCAATCCAGGAAATATCGGAGCCGATGTTTGTCACTTAAATTTACATAAAACCTTTGCGATTCCTCATGGAGGTGGTGGACCAGGAGTTGGACCAATTTGTGTAGCCAAACAATTAGTACCCTTTTTACCAGGAAACCCAATCATAAAAACGGGAGGCCATCAAGCTATTACAGCAATTTCAGGAGCACCTTTTGGATCTGCTTTAGTATGTCTTATTTCTTATGGTTATATAAAAATGTTAGGCTATAGAGGTTTGAAAAAAGCAACCGAAGTTGCCATTTTAAATGCCAACTATATTAAAGAACGTTTAAACGGATCTTACCCAACTTTATACTCTGGAGAAAAGGGAAGAGCTGCTCACGAAATGATTATTGATTGTCGTGATTTTAAAGCCAACGGTATTGAAGTTACAGACATTGCAAAACGTTTAATGGATTATGGTTTTCATGCACCAACAGTGTCATTCCCCGTTGCAGGAACCATGATGATTGAACCTACTGAAAGCGAAAGTAAAGCTGAAATGGATCGTTTTTGTGATGCTATGATTTCAATTCGAAAAGAAATTGATGCATCATCTAAGGACGAATCTAATAATATGCTAAAAAATGCACCACACACCTTAGGTATGCTTACCGCTGATGAATGGTCATTACCATATAGCAGAGAAGCTGCAGCATTTCCATTAGATTTTGTTAGAGATAATAAATTTTGGCCAAGTGTGAGGCGTGTCGATGATGCCTATGGAGATCGTAACTTAATATGTAGTTGTGCTCCAATTGAAGCTTATATGGATGCTTAGTTTTAATCGATAAATATTAAAAAAAAAGTATTCAAATTGAATACTTTTTTTTGCTTTTTATAAATTATAGACGACTATAATTATGAATTCTTTAAAAATTCTTGCTTTAGAACTGTAAATAACAAAATGTATATATTATTAGTTAGTTTCGTAACTATGAAAACAATTAACAATGGCAATTAAAATAACAGGTACAGGGAGTTATATTCCTAATACTATTGAAAAAAACGAGGATTTTTATAATCATCAGTTTTTAAATGCTGATGGTTCTTCTATCAATAGCCCAAATGAAATTATTGTAGAAAAATTTAAGGCTATTACAGGTATACAAGAACGCCGTTATATTGAGGATGATCTCTTAAATTCTGATATTGCTTTTTTTGCTGCTCAAAAGGCTATAGATGATGCAAAAATAGATAAAGAAAGTATCGATTATATCATTGTAGCACATAATTACGGTGATGTTAAACATAATGCAGAACAAAGTGATACCGTACCTAGTATGGCATCTAGAGTGAAGCATTTATTACAAATTAAAAACCCTAAATGTGTTGGGTACGATTTACTTTTTGGTTGTCCTGGTTGGATAGAAGGCGTTATACAAGCTAAAGCGTTTATCGCTGCTGGTATTGCCAAACGTTGTTTAGTAATTGGCTCAGAAACCTTGTCTAGAGTTATAGATCAACATGATAGAGACTCTATGATTTATAGCGATGGTGCAGGCGCTGTCATCATAGAAGAAACAGATGAAGAAGGAGGTATTTTGGCGCACGAATCTGCTACTTACGCTTTAGACGAAGCCCATTTTATTTACTTCGGAGAAACCAATAACCCTGAAGTTACAGCCAAGCGACGTTACATTAAAATGTATGGTCGTAAGATTTATGAATTTGCATTGTCTAACGTTCCTAAAGCGTTAAAAACATGTCTTGACAATAGTGGAGTTTCAATTACTGATGTCAAAAAAATATTGATTCATCAGGCGAATGAAAAAATGGATGAAGCTATCGTTAAGCGTTTTTACAAATTACACCAAATGGAAATGCCCGAAGGTATTATGCCGATGACGATTAACAGATTAGGAAATTCTAGTGTGGCAACTGTACCGACTTTATTCGATATGATTCTAAAAGGCCAAGTAAAAAATCAAGAGATTAACAAAGGGGATATTATTATGTTTGCTAGTGTTGGTGCTGGTATGAACATAAATGCTATTGTATATAAATATTGATCTAAAAGATTGCTTTAAAATCCATTTATGTACGAAAAAACATATCCAAATAAACGCTTTAAACTTACCCTTCAGTTTTTACAAAAACACATTAACACATCAGAATCTATTTTAGATTTAGGGGTTAAGAATCCCTTTTCTGAAATTATGATTTCTGAAGGGTTTTCTGTTGAAAATACAACCGGAGAAGATTTGGATGAAAATCAATCGGCAATAGAAACGTCTTCTGCTGACGTTATAACGGCGTTTGAGATTTTTGAACATTTATTATCACCTTATGAGATTTTAAAATCTATTAAAGCCAATAAATTAGTTATTAGTGTGCCTTTAAAATTATGGTTTGCTCCTGCTTACAGAAGTAAAACTGATATGCGAGATAGACATTACCATGAATTTGAAGATTGGCAACTCGATTGGCTATTAGAAAAAACAGGATGGACCATTAAAGACAGACAACAATGGACCAATCCGGTAAATAAAATAGGCATTAGACCTATTTTAAGACGGTTTACGCCGCGTTACTACATTGTATATGCAGAAAGAGTTTAACTTTGAAAAAACAGCTTTCAATTTTGAACTTTTATATTATCATTCCGGCTCACAACGAAGAAGATTACATTGGTAAAACTTTAGACTCTTTAGTTAAGCAAACGTTGTTGCCGAAGAAAGTTGTTGTTGTGAATGATCATTCTTCAGATAACACTCAAAGTATTGTAGAAGATTATTCTTCAAAACATCCTTGGATCTCTTTATTAAATTCAAAATCGTCGGACAAACATTTACCTGGTTCTAAAATTATTAGTGCTTTTAATAAGGGCTTAGCCTCACTTAACGATGATTACGACATTATCTGTAAGTTTGATGCGGATTTAATTTTCCCTGAAAATTATTTAGAACAGTTAGCCAATCATTTCAATTCGAATAAAAATTTAGGAATGGCTTCGGGGTTCTGTTATATTGAAAAGCAAAACAAATGGATTCTCGAAAACCTAACGAATAAAGATCATATTAGAGGTGCTTTAAAAGCGTATAAAAAAGATTGCTTTAAACAAATAGGACAACTTAAACCTTCTATGGGATGGGATACGGTAGATGAATTATTAGCTAAATACAATGGCTGGGAAATTCTTACTGACGAAACACTCCATGTAAAACATTTAAAACCCACAGGACAATCGTACAATAAAGCCTCCAAATATTTACAGGGTGAAGCCATGTACAAAATGCGTTATGGCTTATGGATCACCTTAATTTCTGCATTAAAATTGGCTTCAAAAAAAGGAAGCTTCAAACTTTTTAAAGATTATATGTCCGGTTATTTTAGAGCTAAAACTAATAAATTAGAATTTTTAGTTTCTAATGAAGAAGGTCAATTTATTCGAAATTTACGCTGGGATGGCATAAAGGAGAAATTTCTAAAATAAAGATCTCAATTTTACCAATAAGTTATTGCTTTTTGAATTAGAGATTCCTGCCTTCGCAGGAATTGGCTAAAAACTCCAGCTTTTATAACTGCTTGATGCTTCTAATTTATTTTCAATCGCATCATCTAATTGTGGGAAGAAATCAATTCCTGTTAAGGCTTCAACTTTATCAACTGAAACCACAAATTTATACAATGGTAAATCTGAATCTTCATGATTCATTAAAAACGCAAGTACTTTTATTTTTCCATTGGTATTGTCTAAAATGACTTTATAAAATTGATTTGGTACTGCTACATCTTCATCACCAATCACTTTTAGTCCATTTTCAAGAATACCTCCAGTGACTACAAAAACACCATCATTCTTTTTTGCCCAATAACGTACTTTTTGTTCTAAGCGATTCCACACTCCAGCATTAAATTTATGTTCTTGTGGACTAATATTACTCGTTAAAAAAGTTTCATCATGTGCCTCTTGGGTAAATCGTCTATCTCCAGCAGGACATAAATGCCCTTTGTCGTAACCCGATTTTTTATAATTACGCCAATGCGCTGCACCAGTTCTTACGGTATTATCAATTTCAAAATAAGGTCTTTTATGGTTTGTTGAACTTATATGCGATGCTTTCAACTCATAAGCCACCCATTCTGCTTGTTCGTGAGGCTCACTATATGATAAGGAATAGTTTTTATGATGTATAATTTGATTGGTGGTACTTGTTGGCAAATAATACACGTTAGTGCTTTCTTTTAAAGTCGCACCTTCATTTACAATCTCGGTTTTCGCGTTAGACTCTAAAAAATAATCATAGCTGTATATGCCAATCACTATAATTACTGCAATGATTGTAAAAATGGGTTTTCTTTTCAAAATATGGTATTAATCTATCACAAATCCTAAAGGCTGCCCTGTAGCGCCATTAGGAAAACTAATCCCTAATAATGCAGAAATTGTAGGTGCAATATCCGGAATTACGGTTTTATTAAACGTTTCACCATGCTTAATGCCTTTTCCGAAAAATAACAATGGCACATGTGTGTCATAATTTAAACCACTACCGTGCGTAGATCCTGTTTTACCATAAGAAATAAAAGAGGTATCATTTACCAATATTACATCACCTGAACGTTTTTGATTAAAGCCGTTTTGCAACAAATCTTCTATTCCACCGTAAAAACCTGTTGAGCCCATTGTTGTTCCTGTATAAACTTTAGAAACATTAAGGTAACTTAATTGTTCCATAGCAATAGCATCTTGTACATCGCTAAGTTTTAATCCTAACTCCTTAACCTTATTTCTATCTAAAAATATTTGGTCGTTACTGATATTCTCTACAATAGAATCAGTCCCATAAGTCGCTTCTAAAAAGGCATTAAATATTGCCTTTCTATCCTTATTATTTACATAACCTGCAGGCACTTTTAATGAACTTAAATAAGAAGGCACGTCTATTGCCCCATGATCTGCTGTTAAAAAAACAGTGTATTCTCCTTTTCCAACTGTGGTATCTAAATACTCAAATAAACGCTCCAAATCTTTATCTAAACGCAAATAGGTGTCTTGAACTTCCTTTGAGTTCACTCCGAAGTTATGCCCCACGTAATCGGTCGCTGAAAAGCTTACCGCTAAAACATCCGTAATTTGGTCTTGACCTAAACCTTCCGCTTCAATTGCAGCCATTGCAAAATCTGCTGTTAAGCTATTACCATAAGGTGTGGCTTTTAAAATATCGTAACCTCTATTGTCTTTACTTAATGCTTTTAAATCATAAGGAAATGTTGCTTTTTCTTTACCTTTAAAACCACCTTCAAACGTATTCTCATCAACTCCACTTTCTGTATATGTTGAAATATCATATAATGTATTCCATTCTTTCAAATAAGATTCTGCATGTGTTGAAGCATTAAAGTTCAATACCCATTCTGGTAACTCAGTCATGTAATGAGAACTTGAAATCCAACGCCCTTCATCCCTTCCATGAAACCAATACGCTGCATTTGCCGTATGACCTGCAGGCAAAATTGCTCCTCTATCTTTTAAAGAAATCCCAATTGTTTTACCTTGGCCTTGTGTAAATAACCTATTCTCATCTGCAAAAGTTGTAGTTTGCATTCTGTGTGGTGACATTTTGCCTGCCTTATCTTCGGTTCCTACAGATTGTGCATCGTCATCACCTGCGCAATACACCATTCCCTTTGTTTCTTTATCGTACCAATTGTTACCAATTATACCATGAATTTTCGGTGTGGTCCCTGTATAAACAGAAGCATGACCAGGACCAGTATACGTTGGCACATAGTTGAAATGATTGTTTTTACAGTTAAACCCTTCATTTATCATACGATTAAAACCACCATCTCCAAATTTAGATTCAAAACGTGTTAAGTAATCATAACGCATTTGATCTACAACAATACCAACGACTAACTTTGGCCTATCGTTAGATTCTAAAACTGAAGTTTCTATTTTTGTATCAGTAGTTGTATTTTGCGCACCACAAGAGGAAAACATAAATAAAACAACAATTAAAGAGACGATATTTTTCATTTGAATATGACATTATTGTGAGTTTCAAAAATACAATTTTTAAATTATCTTAGTTTAAATTAACATTAATAACTAATCCTTTTTTATACTTTAGCATTAATAAAATATAACATGACTTACCTACATAACATAGGCACCTATTTTATAATGATTAAAGATATTTTTCGCAGACCTACTAAGTGGTCAGTGATGAAACCTTTAATTCTAAAAGATATTGATGATCTTATAATTGGTTCTTTAGGCATTGTTGCCTTTATTTCATTTTTTGTTGGAGGCGTTGTGGCTATCCAAACTTCGTTGAATATGACGAGTCCATTAATGCCAAAATCTCTAGTAGGTTTTGCTACACGACAATCCATCATTCTCGAATTTGCACCAACTTTTATCTCCATTATTATGGCTGGTAAAGTGGGTTCTTTTATTACCTCGAGTATAGGAACAATGCGTGTTACAGAGCAAATTGATGCTTTAGAAGTTATGGGAATAAATGCCATTAACTATCTCGTCTTTCCAAAATTTATAGCTTTAACACTTTATCCATTTGTAATTTCTATTGCGATGTTTTTAGGAATTCTAGGTGGACTTATGGCCTGTGTATATGGAGGTTACGGCACTATGGAAGACTATGTAGAAGGTGTTCAGATGGATTTTATTCCATTCCATTTCTTTTATGCCTTTATTAAAACTTTTGTGTTTGCTTTTTTACTAGCAACTATACCATCGTATTATGGGTATTTTATGAAAGGTGGAGCTTTAGAAGTTGGTAAGGCTAGTACAACCTCTTTTGTTTGGACTAGTGTTATGATTATACTTGTCAACTTTTTACTAACCAGTTTATTACTCGGCTAATTATGATAGAAGTTAAAGACTTAAAAAAATCCTTTGGTGATACCCAAATTTTAAAAGGAATAACAACTTCTTTTGAAAAAGGAAAGACCAACTTAGTTATTGGCCAAAGTGGTTCTGGTAAAACCGTATTTTTAAAATGCTTGCTTGGATTATTTGAATACGAAAGTGGATCCATTTCTTATGAAGGAAAAAACTTCAGTAAATTATCAAGAGATGAAAAAACCAATTTACGTTCAGAAATGGGCATGGTTTTTCAAGGGAGTGCGCTTTTTGATTCCATGACTATTGCTGAAAATGTAATGTTTCCTTTGCGTATGTTTACAAAACAGAGCAAAAGTGAAATGGAAGATAGAGTCAATGAGGTTTTAAAACGCGTGAATCTAGATGACGCTCACAAAAAAATGCCAAGTGAAGCTTCTGGTGGTATGCAAAAACGTGTTGCCATTGCCCGAGCGATAGTTAACCGACCAAAATATCTGTTTTGTGATGAACCTAACTCTGGTTTAGATCCTAAAACAGCCATAGTTATTGATAACTTAATTCAGGAAATCACAGATGAGTTTAATATCACAACCGTGGTTAACACACATGATATGAACTCCGTTATGGAAATAGGAGAAAAAATCGTTTTTCTAAAAAATGGTTTATTAGAATGGGAAGGCTCTAGTGAAACAATATTTAGAACCGACAACGAAGCTGTAACCAACTTCGTTTATTCGTCTGAACTATTTAGAAAAGTACGTAAAATGTACCTTGAAGAAAGCGAATAACTTTTAGTTACGCTTAATAAATACGGTATCTACTTTTAATTCATTTTTTAACCACTTTTGCAAATCGCGTTCCTTTGTGTAAACCAAGCTATCTGAAAGTTGAACCTTCCATCTTACATTAACTACTGTAATAGTATCTATATTAATAAAGTCTTTTGACTCCAACATCTTAGCGTAACCAAAATACTCTAAATCACTAAACTTAATTTTAGCATCGCGAGAGAGCGAACTAAACGATACTCCGTTTTGAGTAGTGCTTTTAGACTCTATAACCTTATTCAATTTAGAGATATTAGCTTGTAATTCTTCAATTTGATTTTGCAGCCCATCAATGACATTATCTTTTCGATCTGATTCTGCATAAGCTCTATCTAATGATTCCATTAAACGGTCTGCACTTCTGGTTTTATTGGCATTTATGATTAATTCAAAATCTTTAATGCTCTCGTATTTATGTATATCGTTTTGTAAAGCTGAGACCATTTCATCACTTACATCACCATTAAAATGCAAGCGGATTATTTTATTATCAGAATCTAAATCATCATCCTTTCGCTGTAGCCAAAGGTTGTCATTGTTTTCAATATCGCTTTTAACAAAATTATCAAAATCTCTTTTGTATTTACTTTCTTGTAATACAGTTAAAAACGTCCAAATTGCAGGAAGCATAACGACCACAGCAACTAGCATTGCAAATCGAGAAGTTCGTTTTCGCTTTGCGGAATTGGCATACTTTAACATTGGAAAACGCAACAACTTTAATACTAAAAATGTTGCTAAGGCGATAAAAATGGTATTTATCGTAAATAAATACATGGCTCCTCCAAAATACTCCCAGTTCCCTATTGCTAAGCCATAACCAGCCGTACATAAAGGTGGCATTAAGGCTGTTGCAATAGCAACACCAAAAATAACCGAAGCGATAGTTCCTTTTTTAGTTCGTGCAATTATTAACGCTAAACCTCCAAAAAAGGCAATAAGTACATCTCGTATATCAGGACGTGTTCTACCTAAGAGTTCTGATGTATCTGCACTTAATGGAAACAACCAAAAGAATAAAAATGCGGTTAATAAACTTAGCACAATCATAATGGCTAAATTGATAAGCGATTTTCTTAAAGTATCAATATCGTTGATAGCGATTGAAAGTCCAACCCCCAAAATCGGCCCCATTAATGGTGAAATTAACATGGCACCAATCACCACAGCTGTAGAGTTTGCATTAAGACCAATAGATGCCACAAAAATTGAACAGACCAAAATCCAAGCTGTAGCTCCTTTAAATGGAATATCTGCTTTTATGGCTGTAATCGTAGCATCTCTATCCGTATCATCTCTAAAATCGAGCAGTTCGCTTAAAAATGTTTTTATACTAGCAAATAAACCTTGAGCGTCTTTTTTTACAGCAGCTTTTTTTTCTTCAACTGCAGCTTCCTTGTTCATCTCATTGGTCACCTGAGAATTCTCATCCTCAGAAAAATTGAATTTATTTTCGTCACTCATAGTTTACCCGTATTCTTCTCCAAAATTGGCTTTCACATTCTGAAGTACTTTTTTAATATCTTGTTCTTTTGCCTTAGGAAAGATAAGTAAAACTTCGTCTTTATCTACAATTATGTAATCTTTTAGTCCATCGACAACAACAATTTTATTCGCCTTAGAACGAATCATATTCCCACTAGCATCTTCTAATAACGTTTTGGCATTAACCACTGCATTATCATTGTCATCTTTATCTAATTTATCATATAAACTACCCCAGGTTCCCAGATCATTCCAATCGAAAGTTGCAGGAATCACATAGACATTGCTACTCTTTTCCATTAATGCGTAATCGACAGAAATATTTTCTGCTTTTTGATAATTTTCTTTAATAAAGTCATCTTCGTGCTCAGTGTTATATACGCTATAACCACTTTCAAACAATTGAAACAACTCTGGTTGATTGTTTTTAAAAGCCGAAATAACCGATTTTGCACTCCACATAAAAATCCCAGCATTCCATAAGAAGTTTCCTTGACTTATAAAAGACTTTGCCGTTTCATAATCTGGCTTTTCTCTAAATTGGCTCACTTGTTTAATTTCAGTTGTTGCCGATTTATCATATTCAATATAACCATAACCGGTATTAGGAAATGTAGGAGTAATCCCTAAAGTCATTAGTGCATCGTTAGATTCGCAATACTCAAAAGCTGTTTTTACGTTATTAGAAAACGCTTGCTCATCTTCAATCCAATGATCACTTGGAGCCACAATCATTACAGCATCCTCATTTTCTTTCTGAATTTTTAAGGCTGCATATAATATACAAGGAGCCGTATTACGCATGGCTGGCTCTAAAACCACTTGTCGTTTTGTAACGTTTGGTAATTGTTCAAAAACGAGATCGTTATAGCGTTCGTTAGTTAATATGAAAATGTTTTCTTCTGGAATTAACTGTGCTAAGCGGTGAAATGTTTTTTGTATTAAGGTATCACCTGTACCAAGCATATCGTGAAACTGCTTAGGAAAATCTTGTGTACTTACAGGCCAAAATCTTGATCCAACTCCACCTGCCATTAAAATGGCGTAATAATTTTTATTCTTCATTCTTCTAATAATTCAACTTCTGCATTAGGGTTAAACAAATATAACTTACCTGTTTTAACTTCTAGACATTCAAACCGTTTTCTTCGTTGTTTTCCTTGTTTAAAAATTCTTCCATTATACAACTTAAACTCCTTTCCTAATGGCACTTCAAACACATAGGTCTTATCGCTATTTTCGTCATATTGTTTTAGGGCATAGGCGAGCTGCGTATCTGTATCGCTAGACGCTTTTGGGTTTTTAAAGTGCTTAGCCAATAACGGCAATATCTCTAAAGGAAAAATTTCTGGCCTTAAAAATGGTAACATTAAATGTTGAAACGTTTGCTTCCACTCTTTCCCATGTGGTTTAATCGATCTACCATACTTAGTATACGCTTCAAAATGGGCAACCTCATGAACAAGCGTTATTAAGAACCGATAGCTATTCAGATTTGAATTTACTGTAATCTGATGTTTCCCATTGGGTAGTTCTCTATAATCTCCGTGCCGCGTTTTACGTTCATTTTTCACTTTTACGATTAAGGAATCAATAGCTAAAAGCTCTGTAATCATCGGTTGCGCCGCAGTAGGAACAAAATTTAAAAGCTGTGTCTGCATTGCTGCAAAAATAAGCGTTAAATTATTACTTTTTAGGTGTTTTCCAATCAAAATGAATACCATAGAACTGTAATTACAAATTACGAAACACGACTGGCAATAACAATGAAACTACAACATCGCATAGCTTAATTACGAACGACAATCATTTTAGAATCTGCATTAATCTTCAACAAATACAACCCTGTTTCTGCAGACACTAACCTTATAGTTGTTGTGTTGGTAAGCGCATCATAACTTCTATTTTGTATTTCAATTTTTCGTCCTCTCATATCAAACACCTCAATAACTGCGTTAGCTGTCGTATTTGAGATATTTACTTCTCGGTTTGTTGTTGGATTAGGGTACACTCCGAATATCAAAGCCGACTCTTCAACGTGTAATTCTTCACCTTCAAAATATGGTACTGCAAAACTAAAAGTGTCTTCCGCTACAACCTGACCAACAAATCTGCCAGGAATATCGTCGGCAGGTGGATGTATACCTCCCCACATACGACTTAAACTGGTTTGATCTGAAGCATCTCTATAGGTTGCCCACTGCAGCACTATATCTTGTGATGGTCCCTCTTCAAAAACTAAAAACTTGTTCTTTTTTGCTACAAATTCCGCCATTCCTCCAGGAAAAAACGGATCACCTGTCATCATAGTCATTAATTCTGCAGCGGCTCTAGAATAAGTAGAATGGCCAGATACAAAACCGGCAAATGGTGGCGTTACAAAAGTTGGTCTTTGGTATGGGTACCAATCTTCAGCTAATATCCATCCGACTCCTGCTTGGTCTGTTTCTGCATTATTTATGGCGTCGTGTCCTTTCCATGTATACAATTTTATTTTACCAATATGCTCCTCAAAAAGCCCAGCTAATGGATCCCCTAATTCAACTACTTCAATATATCCATCGATGAGTTCTATACCAGTAACACTATAATTAGATAACGAAGGGTTGGTACTTTGCCCTTGTCCAGCCATGTAACGTATCGCAGATATTGGCCTTATATAATCGTACCACCCTTTAATACTCCATGCAGAAATTGCTGCATCATGCATACCTCCACCGAGTATAAAATATGATTTAACATCCCATTCTAACGGTTCTAGAATTTCTCCTTCACCTTGGAATCGTTTTTCAAAATCGTGATGATCACTAACATAATTTAAGAGAGAAAACCAATGACCCGGTGGTGTTTCGGAATCTGGACCATCTGCCCAAAATTCAGCTAACACCCTGGTATAATCACCACGAGGTACAATATTTGGTTCATATGGGTTACCTGTAAACGGATTAATAGCATGTCCGTTACTATTTGATCCTCCTTCTGTAAAATCATAAAAACTTGGATAGTCCTCATAGGCCATAGGAAATGTACTAATATCCACATTACCAATAGAACTTGGTGAAATATCCCACATAACATTATCGCTAGGATCTAAATGTGATTGCCAAACTGAGACCATTGAAAAGCCCCATTTATAAGCATCACTTTCTGATGTGTTTTCTGTTGTACTGATATATGGCGGATGCGATGGGTCGTGGTACACATTATACGTATTCCCATCCCTTTGGTAACTTGTCATCCCCTCATCTGTTAATGCAAATGCGGATACATTTCCCCATTCTGGACTTAAAAAAGGAGGTACATCACCCTCTACTAGATTTCCACTTTGATCAATAAATGTTTCTAAACTTAGTGGCTCCCATCTGTTAGGGTCGTTTATTAATGGATGGAAAGAGACATCTAAGGCATAAGGGGCATTTACGGGTTGATAATAGGCATTATCATAACCTGTGGCTTCTCTGGATCCGTCTTGTAAACCATAATCTATTAAAGTCTGACCAACAAAATTTCCTAAAGCTGCTGCATTGCCATCTTCATATAATAACGATGTAAATAGTGTATTATAACCTAAGTTATCCATTAACAAATCAAATCTGGCTTGAGTAATATCCACATTGGGAGAATTTTGAAAACGATGCGTTAATAAACGATACATAGCAAAACTAATTGCTTTCCGCTCGGACTCTTCTCTGTTTTCGGATGGAGTAAATTCTTCCAAGGTACTACTAAATCCATGTACTGTATTTCCTATTAAATAAGGATCAGCGATATCATCATAAATTGCCCAAACATCATACATTGCCACACTCGAATGAAATAAATTTCGGGCGTGTATGGTAGGCCTAGCATAATCTCTTCTTATCGCCTCGAGTAAAGCCTCATTCCATAGTCTTGCAATAGATACGTCTTCAGGAAGATTATCAGCATTTAAGCTCACTTCAACAGACGTCCCCAAACTAGAACAATTCTCGTTAGATTCTGTTACTGAAATGGACCCCGATTCTACTATATGCCATTTTACGGATATGGTGTCAGTACTCTGACCACTTAAAATTTCACCTCCAACAACTTGCCAGTTGGCTATAGATTCCGCCCCAATACTATAACTGTAAATCTCTGTTTTTAAAAACGATGATGCCAAATTACCTACAATGGTATTTGGAGTAATATAACTACAAGAGCCATCATCTAATGTTGCATTAGTATCGTAGCTACAAGATAAAGGATCAGTACACCCATAAACTTTTATACTCGGTACAACCGTTAACTCCTCATAACCTTGCCCTTCTGTTGCTTTTATGGTAATATCTACATCTAAATTATTAAAAGTCTCAATTGAACCAGACGGCCATTTAATTTCTAAAGCGGTAATAGCGGTAGCATCACCTAGACCAAAATGCACAGCTTGTAAACTTTGACTTAAAAAACCAACCCCAGCGTAGTACCGTTTTAAAGTTCCATTTGCAGTTGTTAATGTGAGTTCGGTACCTATAGCATCACGGTTTGATATTGTACCTTCTAATTGAATTTTAAAAAAATGCAAATCAGAATCAGTGGTATCAAAATTTAATGTTTTGTTTTCGTATAAAAATGAAGACCTATCGCTATTAGTAACAAATAAATCAATATCACCATCATTATCGTAATCCCATTCAATAGCTTCAACACTAGTGGTTATTTCATTTAAGCCTAATTGAGCTGATACATCCTCAAATTTATTTAAACCTTCAGCAAA
This sequence comes from Winogradskyella pacifica, assembly GCF_013403915.1. GTDB lineage: Bacteria > Bacteroidota > Bacteroidia > Flavobacteriales > Flavobacteriaceae > Winogradskyella > Winogradskyella pacifica. The sequence continues at coordinate 121,351 of NZ_JABFDI010000004.1, read as the reverse complement.
ACTACTTTTATAATAAAAATTCGGTTCTGCTGTTCTATTGCCAAAATTGTAACCATTAGCTATATATAAATCTACATCACCATCTAAATCAAAATCTGAAAATTTAACACCCCAAGACCAGCCAGTATTATCAACGTGAAAATCACTTGCGACGTCTGTAAATGAATTACCACCATTATTTTGAAGTAAGAAATTTTGATTTATACTGGTTATAAAAAAATCAAAGCTACCGTCATTATTATAGTCACCTATGGTAATGCCCATATCATTTCCTACCGTATTCAATCCAAATTCCTCAGCTTGATCCTCAAAGGAAACTCCACCATTATTGATATATACATAATTAGGTTCTGTAAGGTCATTTGAAACCAATAAATCCATAAAACCATCATTATTAAAATCAAAAGGTAATGCCATATAACTCTCTCTCCCAAGACTCGTAAAAACTCCTGTTAAAACGGTGACATCAGTAAAGGTATCATCACCATTATTTTTATAAAGCTGATTACTTCCACAGCCATTCCAATCATTTATATAGATATCTAAAAAACCATCGTTATTATAATCAAACCAAGTTGCTCCGGTATAACGGCAAAGGTTCGTCGGCTGAAAGCCCGCACTGTCAGTAATATTTGAAAAAGTACCGTCACCTAAATTTTTCCATAATTGTACTTTTAGAGAATTCGTTAAAAATAAATCAGGATAACCATCATTATTTATATCTCCCCAAAACGCCCCATTTTTAATGCCATCTAAACCAAAATACTCACTACCTCCTTCATCTTGCGTCACTAAATTAATAAAGCCTGCTATGTCTGTAACATCTGTAAATGTGCCGTCATTATTATTTTGAAATAAGCGACTTAATGTTTTTAGGCTATCTGGATCATCCTTTGCCTTAGCAACAACAAACACATCTAAATCACCATCGCCATCGTAATCGGCAACTGCTACTCCATTATTTTCTCGAAGCGTACCCAAACCCACAGTGTTCTCAACACGATTAAATACTTGAGCATTCCCATTTTGGACAATAAAAGTTATTAATAAAACTATGAAAAACGATAGATTTTGGTTGCGTAGTTTTTTAATCATGCTGTATATTTTTCCTAAATATAAAAATAAGCATTAACATTCTGTTAACTTTTAAAACAATAACATCTGACAGAAAGCTTTACAGCGATATTACCAATGAATTCCCAACACATTTATTACATTGAGATTAGCAGTAAATATCTTGACATTAGCCTAAAAATTCAGTAACTTAGTTAGAGGTTATTTAAGACCCAAAATTATATTCAGAATTTAAAATCATGGCATTTATTGACTATTATAAAATACTTGGGGTAGATAAAAGTGCAACCAAGAGTGACATCAAAAAAGCCTACCGAAAATTGGCGAGAAAACATCATCCCGATTTAAACCCTAATGACAAAGAGGCTGAATTACAATTTAAGAAAGTTAATGAAGCTAACGAAGTATTAAGCAACGACGAAAATCGAAAAAAATACGATAAATACGGTGAAAATTGGCAACATGGAGAAGCTTACGACCAGGCCCAAAAACAACAAGAACAGCAACACCAGTCCCAACAACATTACCAACGTTCATCTGGCTCACAGGATTTCGGAGATGGCGAGTACTCTGATTTTTTCGAATCCATGTTTGGAGGAGGATTTGGAAACCGGCCTGGTAACACTAAATTTAGAGGACAAGATTTTAATGCCCAATTGCAATTAGACCTTAAAGACGTTTATACTTCAGAGAAACGTGTGTTGACCGTTAATGGAAAAAATATACGTTTAACTATACCTGCCGGAATTACTAATGGTCAAATTATAAAAATTAAAGGTAAAGGTGGTGAAGGCAGAAATGGTGGGCCTAATGGTGATTTACTTATTGAATTTAATATCAGTAACACTACTGATTTTAAACGCGATGGCTCAAACCTTTATAAAACCGTAAATCTTGATGTATATAAATCCGTTTTGGGAGGAGATGTTATCATCGAAACATTTGATAGTAAGGTAAAGTTGACTATAAAACCGCTAACCCAAAATGGGACTCAAGTAAAATTGAAGGGTAAAGGCTTTCCCATTTATAAAAAAGAAGGACAATTTGGTGACTTGGTCATTACGTATAATATCGAATTACCAAAAAAACTATCTGACAAGGAAAAAGAACTTTTTGAAGAATTGGCAAAATTACAATAGTTATGCAAAACACACATTTAATACCCATACCAAGTCTATGTACGCATTACCAAATTGAAATGTCCTTTTTTACGGGATTGAATGCGTATGGCCTGATTGAGTTTATTTCGGTAGAAAAGACCTATTGCATCCATCAAGATAAGATTGCAGATGTAGAAAAAATGATTCGATTACACCAAGACCTTCAACTTAACTATGAAGGTATTGATGCTGTATTTAATCTTTTAGAAAAAATTGATTATTTAAAATCTGAATTAATTACGGCTCAGAATAAACTTAAACGGTTTGAAGACGGTTAAACTTTATTAAGGTGTAGAATTAGAAACCTGCAATACTTTTCCGTTATAATATTTATTTCCGGTTAAAGCAAAATCTTGAATATATCTTGCCATTTCTATAGCTGTCGTTGGTGCTTTGTATCCTGGAAATGCTTCTTCCAACATTTCGGTTTGTACGGCGCCCAATGCCAACACGTTAAATTGTGGGCCTGTTTCTTTATATTCTTCCGCTAATAATTCGGTCATAGTAATAACAGCCGCTTTACTAGAACTATAGGCTGATAAGCCTGGAAATTTCATACTCCCTTGAATCCCTCCCATAGAACTAATCGTAACCACATGTCCTCCACTTTTCATAAAAGGAAGAACTGTTCTCGTTAATTCTGAAACACCAAATACGTTGGTTTGGTATACTTTTTCAAAGTCCTTAAATGTTGTTTCTGCAAAAGGTTTATTCAATATCGCACCAGCATTATTGATTAGAACATCCACGTGTTTCCATTCACTTTTAACGAAATCTACGACTTTTTGGTAATCATCTTCATTACATAAATCAAATGCAAATGATGAAATATTATCAAAATGAAGATTAGAGATTGGTTTTGCATTTCGAGATAAAGCTAAAACATTATGACCTTGCTCCGCTAATAAATGAACCAATTCAAAACCTATTCCTCTGCTTGTTCCTGTAATTATTATATTTTTACTCATCGTTTAAAACCACTTCTTTTGTTGGTGCATTCATCATGCCTTCTAAAGCAGGAATCATTTTATTCATAAAATTCGCCATGTGTACATAATCCATTTTATCGGCTTCGTCATACACATGATGATAATAGTCAAAATTTGTAAAGTCGAACGTTGAAATGGCATGCGCAGGCATATTTAATTCTTTAAAGAACGGAAAGTTATCTGATCTCATAAATAAACTCATCTTTTTTGCTCCTTCAAAAAATCCAACAACTTCCTCCCCTGCATATCCATTTAAAGTTTCAGCAAAATTAGAGCGCTCGTAACCGCTCATATAAGCCAATGCTTCGGTTGAAGCTCTCGGCACCCCAATCATTTCAAAATTAATCATTGTGTAAGCATTTATGCCTTCATTTTTTAAACGTTTTGCTAAATGCGCAGAACCTTTTAAACCTTTTTCCTCTGCATCATATAAGGTTATTAAAATACTACGTTTATTGGTTTTTGTTTTGGCAAAATAGGCACCAAATTCCATCGCTGCAATAGTACCAGAAGCATCGTCATTGGCACCATTAGCAATTGAATCTCCTTCTACAACTTTCCCTATTCCTATATGATCGTAATGGCCACCTAGAATTACATATTCATTTTTAAGTTTAGGATCATTGCCTTCCACTACACCCACAATATTATAACCATCTAGATCTTTTACTTTAAATGAATCACGATAGGTTTTAAAATAAGGTTTAATACCATTAGATTTTAGATACTCTTCAATAAACACAGCTGCTTTTTCAAGGCCTTCACTTCCTGTTTCCCTTCCTCCTAACTCGTCAGAAGTTAAATATTCCATACTGGCTTTAATCGCTTCTTGTGAGATAATAGGTTTAGCATTTTCACCATCTTTTCCTGGTCTGCCATCTGGTGCCTTTACATTAAAAGCACATGAGCAAAGTAAAGCGATTGAGATTACTGAAAGTATTTTTTTCATCATTAGATTTTTATTTGTGTTTAAAGATAAAAAAATCCTGATTCGAAATTTATCAAATCAGGATTATATTATATAGATACTCTAAATTGAATTCAGAGTGCTGTAATAAAATTATACAACCATTGTTAATGGGTTTTCAATATAGCCTTTCAAAGTTTGAAGGAATTGCGCACCTGTAGCTCCATCAACCGTTCTATGGTCACAAGCTAAACAAAGTTGCATGGTATTACCAACTACAATTTGTCCGTTTTTAACTACTGGTTTTTCAACAATATTTCCAACAGATAAGATTGCTGAATTAGGCTGATTGATAATTGATGTAAAACTATCGATACCAAACATTCCTAAGTTAGAAATTGTAAACGTACTACCTTCCATTTCATCTAGTCCTAACTTTTTATTTCTAGCTTTACCTGCTAATTCTTTAACAGCTCCACCAATTTGAGTTAAACTTTGCTCGTTTGCAAATTTAACAACTGGTACTAATAAACCGTCTGGCACTGCAACTGCGACACCAATATGAACATGGTTATTTAATTGCATTCTATCATCAAACCACTGTGAATTTACTTGAGGATGCTGCTTTAAAGCTAAAGCACATGCCTTTACAATCATATCGTTGTAAGAAATCTTAGTATCTGGGATAGAATTATATTGCTTTCTAAATGCAATGGCGTTTTCCATATCATACTCCACATTTAAATAATAATGTGGTGCCGTAAATTTAGATTTTGCTAAATTTTTAGCAATCGCTTTACGCATGTTTGAATTTGGTATTTCATCGAAATCTTCTTGACCAGTGGCAACAAATTTACCAACAGAAGCTCCTTGTGCAGCAGGTGTAAAGTTTTCAATATCTTTCTTTACAATTCTACCGTTTTCACCAGAACCTTTAACTTGGTTTAAATCAACACCTTTTTCCTCAGCCATTTTTTTGGCTAATGGAGATACAAAAATACGTCCTGAAGTTGACGTCGAAGTTGAAGCTTTTGGAGCTTCTTTCTTTTCTTCAACTTTTTTAGTTTCAGCTTTTGGTGCTTCTTTTTTAACTTCAGCCTTAGGTGCTTCTTTCTTAGCATCTGCGCCTTCAGTTTTAAAGTTTTTAGCAATCCCAGAAACATCAGTTCCTTTAGGGCCTATTATAGCTAATAATGAATCTACTTTAGCAGACTCACCTTCTTCTAAACCAATATGTAATAAATTCCCAGATTGGAACGATTCAAATTCCATTGTGGCCTTATCTGTTTCAATTTCAGCAAGAATGTCACCTTCTTCTACCTCATCGCCAACTTTCTTTAACCAAGTCGCCACAGTCCCTTCTTCCATGGTATCACTTAAACGCGGCATGGTAACAACAATAACTCCTTCTGGTAATTCTTGTTCTTCACTAGAATCAGAACTTTCAGTTTCAGTTTCTTTTTCCTCCGATTCAGAACTTTCCTTTTCTTCAGAATCGTTTGATGTTGCATCTCCGTTTAAATAACCAGAAATATCTTCACCTTCTTCACCGATAATAGCTAAAAGGGTATCAACTTTAGCAGTTTCACCTTCTTGAATACCAATATGCAATAACGTTCCTTCGTTAAAAGACTCGAACTCCATAGTTGCTTTATCAGTTTCGATTTCAGCCAAAATATCGCCTTCCTCAACTTTGTCACCTACCTTTTTTAACCAAGAGGCAACAGTTCCTTCTTCCATGGTGTCGCTCAAACGCGGCATATTTATTACTTCAGCCATAGTTTACTTAATTTTGTGGTCTATAAATGGGTAATCTTCTTGTTCATATACAACATCGTACATCACATTCTTTTCAGGATATGGAGATTCATCTGCGAATTTCTCACACTCTGCAACGCGCTTCTTAACATCTTTGTCAATCGCTTTTAAATCCGCTTCTGACGCATATTCATTTTCAAGAATGATATCTTTTACTTGTGTAATTGGGTCAATTTTTTTGTACTCAGCAACCTCATCTTTAGTTCTGTAGTGCTGTGCATCAGACATTGAATGCCCTCTATAACGGTATGTTTTCACTTCTAAAAATGAAGGTCCACCACCTTTTCTTGCACGTTGAATAGCTTCATCAAAAGCCTCTGCAACTTTAATAGGATTCATCCCATCTACTGGTCCAGAAGGCATATCGTACCCAAGACCTAGTTTCCAGATATCGGTATGATTTGCTGTACGTGCTACTGAAGTTCCCATGGCATAACCGTTGTTTTCACAAACGAATACAACTGGTAAATTCCAAAGCATAGCTAAGTTAAACGTTTCGTGTAACGAACCTTGTCTTGCAGCACCATCACCAAAACAACAAATAGTTACAGCGTCTTTATCGTGATATTTATCACCAAATGCAATACCAGCTCCTAAAGGAATCTGACCACCAACAATACCGTGACCTCCGTAAAAACGAAATTCTTTAGAGAAAATATGCATAGATCCACCAAGACCCATCGATGTACCTGTTGCTTTCCCAAACAACTCTGCCATAACACGTTTTGGATCTACACCCATACCTATTGGCTGAACGTGATTACGGTATGCTGTAATCATTTTGTCTTTAGTTAAATCCATAGCATGTAAAGCTCCTGCTAATACAGCCTCTTGACCATTATACAGGTGAAGGAATCCTCTAACTTTTTGCTGAATGTAAACTGCGGCTAGTTTGTCTTCAAACTTTCTCCAGAACAACATGTCCTCGTACCACTTTAGGTAAACTTCTTTAGTTATTTTTTGCATTTCTTGATGAGTTCTTTTTAAATAAAATAGAATAACAAAAATAACACATTAGTCAATAATGAAGAAACAGTATATCATAAAAAAAATAAGTTATTACTGAATTTATTGCAATGAAAGCCTTATAAAACTGAACTTTCAAAAAGAAGCGGCAATAAATTAGCTAAAGAATGTGATTTTACAACCTTACCTTCTGCTCCCATGAAGTAAATTTCGATGGGTTGATCTTGTTTTATTTCGTATTCTGCGATGGATTGTCTGCATGCTCCACATGGAGGAATAGGCTTATCCGTAATTTGATTTTGTGAGGAAGCTGTTATTGCCATCTTCAGAATTTTAGCTTTAGGATATTTTGCTCCTGCATAAAATATTGCTGTACGTTCTGCGCACAGTCCCGAAGGGAAACATGCATTTTCTTGGTTACTACCAATAACAACAATACTATTATCTAACAAAATAGCAGCACCTACATTAAATTTTGAATATGGTGCATAGGCATTCTCTCTAGCTTCTATGGCCGTAGTCATTAAATTTTGAATGGCTTTAGGAAGCTCATTTATATCATCATAGACTTGTAATGTGGTTTCTATTTTGACTTCCTTCATAGTTTGCAATTTATTTTAGACAAAAAAACTATTGCTTTAATAAACAATAGTTTTTAATATCTAAATTTAGTTATAAATTTTAATATTCAGTGTATTCACCATCACCAAAATTAAAGGTCAGTGAAAAACGTAATGTATTTTCTAATGGACTCTGAATTTTAGATGCTGAAAATAAATATGATAAATCAACATTTATGGTAGTGTATTTGAAACCTGCTCCAAGTGCAAAAAACTTACGTGCCCCTTTATCATCAGACTCATTAAAATAACCAGTTCTCAATGAAAAATTATCTTGATACGTGTACTCTGCACTTAAGGCCCAAGTAAACTCTCTAAGCTCTTCACTAAAACCACCTGGTGCATCACCAAACGATTGAAACACTCCATTTAAAAAACTAACATCAGGATCTTGACCTTCAATAATTATATTATTTCTAATTGGGTTACCAAACTCTTCACCTTCATCATATTCTCCATTGCCATTCTCATCCTCATAATTGAATTCATCACCATAAATAGGAGGTGTTGGTACTAAATATTTAGAAATCTCACCAGTTATCGCTAGTTTATTATATTGATCAAATATAAAATCGAATCCTGCCCCTAATCTTAAGTTCGTTGGCTGAAACACATCATTACCACCGTCATCATACTTAAATTTTGGTCCTAAATTCTGAATTGCAAAACCTGCTCTCCAACGGCCATTATAATCGTTATAAGCTTCTTCTTCACTTTGATAATACCCTGTAATATCAGCACCAAAGGTACTACCTGGATTAGCTCCTGTATCAACTTCACGAAGTTTCAAAGCAGATCTCATATAACGCAATGCTACTGCCATTGAGAACTGATCGCTTAATCTAAGCGTATAAGCTCCATCTATAGCATACTCATTTGGTTTTACTGCAATACCTTCAGATGTTGCGTCTTGAGTTAATACAATTTCACCTAAAGAAAAATACTTTAGACCTACAGAAAATGCACTAACATCATTAATTCTATTAAAATACGTTACGTAACTTAAAGATATATCATTTACCAATCGTGTTAAATAAGGAGTATAACTTAAACTAACTCCTTGTTTTGTTTCAGAAAACACATATTTAGCCGGATTGTATTGTTGTGAAAACCCATCGACTGATGTTGCAACTCCCATATCTCCCAATGACGCAGATCTAGCATCTGGTGCAATTAACATAAATGGTAAACCTGTAGTGATGACTCTACTATCAAAATTATTTGGTAGAATTACTGTCTGACCATAGGTAGAACCAATTGTTACGAGTGCGATAAGGATTATAAAATGTTTCTTCATGTTCAATTTTTGAAATATTAACACCTATTAGATAGTATTAATTCGTTAGCAAATATAAATTATTATTATAGTATGACAAGTTTTTGAATTTTTTCAACCTGTTTATTTAAACGGTTAGATTTCACTTTTAGTTTATAGACATAGACTCCTTTTCCGATTTTATCACCAAAATCGTCTCTTCCGTCCCATATAATATCTTTAGATAAAGAACTTACCGCTTTGCTTCCACCTGAGGTTTGTCCGTTTAAAGTTCTTACTAATTTACCCGAAACCGTAAATATTTGTACAGATATGTCTAAAGGCTCTACACTATTATGATTGAACCAAAACTCCGTATAACTCACAAATGGGTTTGGGTAGTTTAAAACATTATTAATGACTAATTCTTCATCTTTATCGAAAACAATAAATTGAATTTCGACGGTTGAAGAGTTATTGTAAACATCCCATGCTTTTAAAGTTAAGGTATGTAAACCAGGTTCTAAATCTCTAAATGGATAGGAAACTGCACCATTAGTATAATCATCTACATTTGCTTGGTAATAATTATTTAAAACGATTGGGTTGGTTTCATCTCCGTCAATTATAGCTGTAATATCATGACCAATACCACTTGCTGTATTAATACCATTATCATCTTGAAGCTTTGCTAATAACACTGGAGATTCATTCGTAATACCACCTGATACAAAATTTTCATCATTCATATACAAATTAATGACTGGTCCGATATTATCCTCGGGAGCATTTTCATTAATACCACCAATTTGAATATCAAAATTTGCACCTGCTTGATCCGAAATGGGGTTAGCGGTTTGCGCATAAAAACTCACTTTACCATTACCAACCGGAATTCCGATATCTTTTGGCACAATAAAATCAAATTCAAACAGTCCATTTACAACACTTGCTTGACCTTTGAATATGACTTCGCCTAACGTATTAAAATCCATTATAATAAGATCCCCGCTAGTATCTGTAACCCCATCATTACCTAAGGTTTGACGCTCAATATTTTTATCAAAAACCGTTGCTGTTAGTGTTCCGTTATAATTAGATAATACATTGCCGTTTGTATCTACCACTTCACCTGCTAGTTTTGTATAGCTTAACGCTTTTAGAACATCGATAGGCTGTGTAATTTCTACATCATTTACTTTGGTTAATTTAATATCTGGTTGCGCAAAAGCTAATTTCATAGCAGGATCTCCAATAAAGAACACTAATCGTTTTTGACTAGAACCAGCGATATTATTATCAATTTTTGTTAAACGTAATGCTTCTGCCATTGAGACGTAATCTCTAGAACCAAACGCAAATAAATAGTCATCTAATACATTATTTAAAGATTCACCAACCGTCACAATAATTTGTCGTGTTGTAGTCACTAAAGCCACAGCACCTCCATTTGTATTCCAAAAGGTATATTCACCTGCGGTTTCTCTGTTTGGATCATCGAATTTGGTGTATTCGCAAGTTACGGTGATAAACAAATTATATTTACAAATGTTGTTTATCTCTTGCGAATCTATTTTATCAAAAATTCGTTCTTTAGCAATACCATCTTCACCTCCATGACCAAAATAATTAACTACTAAAGCGCCAACTTCAATAGCATCTTTTATAGCATCATTTACTTTAGGATATCTATTTCCTGCCGCAGAAGATTCTTGTTCAAAGGCATCCGAATGAATTTTTACAACATTTAAAAATGGTTTTTCTTCATCTAGCGTCGTCCCTAAATCATCGGTCGTTTTTTGCAATCTTTGCTCCCAAGCCTCATCAACATCATCAGAAATAAGAAGGACATTATTTCTCCAACTGCCATAAGCTTCTGGTTGGTAATAGGTATTAATTTTATCTACCATCTCTTTAGCACGTTGCACATCTTCTGCTAAAATTCTACCCACCGCAATATCCATTCGGTCAATGGAATTAATCATGCCGCCTTCATTGTCATCTAACATGGCATAAAAATCATCTGAAACGAATGAACTTGTTAAACTAAAACTACTTGTAGTATACCATGATGGTACCAAGTTTGTATTATTGTTTATTCTATTTTTATAATCATAAGAACCGTCACCAAACAAACACAGATATTTTAACCGTTTACTTGGTGTGCTCGCATTGTCATAAACATATTTAATAAAATTACGCAATGCCGCAATATCTTGGCTTCCGGTGCTAAACTCATTATATATCGTTTGTAAATCAACCACCTTTACCTTCAGACTGTATTGGTTTCTATTAATCTCAGCTAAGCGTTCTGCTTGAGTTAAAAATTGAGATGGCGCCAAAATGATATAATCGATATCTTCAAACTCACCCTGATTATTGGTAAAAATTGTGCCTTTTAAGTTTTGATTTGAAACTACGGTCCTAGAATCTACTTTAGGCGAAAACACATCAGAGTTAGAAAAAGCTAAATATGTTCTTTCTTCTCCTGACTGTGCTTTAAAAGACATCGTACTGGCATTATCTGAATTCACTGTAGTACTCACATTAAAACGGTCTGTTATATCCCAGATTTCTCTAATATTGTTTGTGTTTGCAATATTATATTGTGCAATTCCTGGTGTAGTGATAACATCTTTATTTTTAAAAACGAACTGATCACCTTCATATCTCAAACTACGCGTGGCTTCTATATTAATATAATCTAGAAATGCATTTGCAGATGGGTTACCACTATTATTATAGTCAAAAGTTACCGTAATAACATCCGAAGCAATATTTTGGGATTGATTGTAGGCCGCAGCAGTTCCTAAAACTGAGCCTGGCGTTATAGCTGAAAGTCCTAAAGTTGTAACCTCATTACCATTGATTGTAACTTTCATAGTTGTAGGCACTTCGGAAACAGATCCGACAGCAATACGAAAGTCTACAGGAACAGTTGTTAGTAAATTTGGGAATTCAAACTCGTAAGAACGCTGATTTTCAATATCAAAATCATCACCAAACCAACGTCTACCTAACTTTGCAAGGTTATACTCATCAACTTCATAAAACTGGTAATCTTGAAACGTATCAATTTCAATATTAGCGGCAGCATTAATCGTAGGCATACTTTGAATACGCTTACCATTACCAGAACTAACATTAACATAGTAATAGGTCTTATCTGTGTATAAGTTTAAATTTGTTTCACTTTCTTCGCTATAGGTTTTAGGACCTTCTCCATAAAAAAGTATATAATCGGCATTATCAAAACGACCGTCTTCCTCACCTACAAACTTCACGGCATTCTCTACAACATCAAAAGGATAATTTTCAGAATTTTCTAATGGCAGCATTCGTCCTCCATTACCATAAATCTTTATGGTTCTTGGGTCAACAGAATTTGTATTCACCCCTAAACCGCCCAAAAAACTCTTAGATAATTTAAAGACACCTGAGTCTTCTATATAAAATCGAAACCATTGTCCGGAACTTAAAACTGAATTTGTAATGGCATTTACCCCCATTGTACCCGTCGCAGAACGACTAGAAAGCACATTATAATTTACCGTAAATGCTGTTATTTTCTTATAGATCCCTTTATCGTTAATAATAGGAGTTAGTTCAAAATAATCACTATACTTTCCTCTAGCATTAGTCGTATGCATCTTATACCTCGGAGACACAGGAATAAGCTTTGGATTTAAATCTTTCAATTCGTTAAACGACATTGTCTCATATACAATATTGGTAACAGCAACTGAATTTTGGTCAATTTGACCCCCGTTACTTTCCCATTGGTCAAAAAAGATTAAACCAGTATCGTCATTATAATTAAAATGATTCTCATCAAAAGCAGGGACTTCAATTTTACTATAACTAGTTTCTAAAACTTTATAGCCATCCCAGTTTATATTAAATTGCTTTTGCTGCCCAAAACAAAGCACAGTAAATAAGAGAAGAGAGATTAAATAGCAGTTTTTCATTTATTCATTTTCGTTTTTCGTCTCAAATAGAATTATTAAGATAAGTCTGATATAACACATCCTATATTTCACAATAAAATAACGACTTATACGAGACGTTATTATGACTACAGCATTTTTATTTCAAAAATACAACAATAAATCATTTCTAGGCTCGTTATTAAAGGGCAAAATACATCGATAAATTGAAAAAAATCCGTTGTTATGTTCAAAAAAAAGGATGAAATGCATCATTTTTTAAATTTAGACACAAAAAAAAGTTGTCGGTTTACCTTTAATTGTTATATTGCGACTCTAAAATTAAACGAGCTTACTTAAACGTATGGATATGAAACATGTCTCAAACCTAAAATTTTTAATAGCAGCAACGCTTTGCGCCACAATTGTGAGTTGTAATCGTTCTTCTAATTCTGGCAACGTAGATAGTGCCACAGGCTGGAAAATCAACGATAAACAAGGTGGTTTTCAGTACAACACACAATTCAAAGAGCAGGAAACTCCTCCAGGAACTGCTTTTGTTGAAGGTGGAACCTTTACAATGGGTAAAGTAGCAGATGACCCAATGCACGATTGGAATAACACTCCAACACAACAGCATATACAGTCATTTTATATGGATGAAACAGAAGTTACGAATGTAAACTACTTGTTTTATTTAGATTATTTAAAAAATGTATACCCACCAGACGACCCTAACTATGCTTTAATATATAAAGGAGCACTTCCTGATACATTAGTATGGAGAAATCGTTTAGGATATAACGAAATGATGACCGAAAACTATTTGCGTCACCCAGGTTATGCAAACTACCCTGTAGTTGGTGTGAGTTGGATCCAAGCTGTAGAATATGCTAATTGGAGAACTGACCGTGTTGCAGAATTGTCTTTACAAGAAGCAGGATACATCAAAAGAGATGCACAATACACAGACGTAAGCGCAGAAAGCACATTTAGTACAGATACATATATCAATGCACCATCACAAACATATGGTGGTAATGCTGAAGTATTAGAAGGCGGACAACGTAGACAGCAAACAGATGCCGATGGTAACCCTATCAATATTTATGCTAATAGAGAATCTGGATTAATTCCTGTAAAATACAGACTTCCTACCGAAGCTGAATGGGAATATGCTGCTTTAGGCATGAGTGAATTACGTCAATATAACGTATATAGAGGTCGTAAAAAATACCCATGGGATGGTCAGTATACTAGATCTGGAAAACGTGTAAATCGTGGAGATCAATTGGCTAACTTTAAGCAAGGTAAAGGTGATTATGGTGGAATCGCAGGTTGGTCTGACGATGGTGCTGATATTACTGCAGAAGTTAAAACATACGAACCAAATGATTACGGTTTATATGATATGGCTGGTAATGTTGCTGAGTGGGTAGCTGATGTTTACAGACCTATTGTAGATGATGAATTTAATGATTTTAACTACTATAGAGGAAACGTTTATTCTAAAAATGCAATTAACGAAGATGGTACAGTAAAAATTGTAACTGTTGATGAAATTGTATATGATACATTAAGCAACGGTAAAATTATCGCTAGAGATTTACCTGGTGAAATTGCTAGAGTGCCAATTGATGAGGACGAAACGTATTTAAGAACTAACTTTAGTCAAAGTGATAACAGAAACTTTAGAGATGGTGATAAGCGTTCTTCACGTTATTACAGAGAAAGTTTTGACGAAACTGAAGGCGACAAGAGTGCAACTAGTAAGATGTACAATTCTCCTAAACATTCAGTTCAAATTGATACTTTAGAAGGGACTATGGTTAGAGAATATGACCAGTCTAATAGCAGAACATCATTAATTAACGATGAAGTGAGAGTTTATAAAGGTGGTTCTTGGAGAGATAGAGCGTACTGGATTGACCCAGCTCAACGTCGCTATTTCCCACAAGATATGGCAACAGACTATATTGGTTTTAGATGTGCTGTTTCTAGAGTTGGATCTAAAAGTGAAGACGGAGGAAAAAGACGAAATTAAGAAGCTTTAAATATTTTTTTAAAAAGTCCTGATAAATATATCAGGACTTTTTATTTTTAAACCTATTAAAGAAACGTGTTTAAATAACAAGCATTCTTATACGTAATCGCTATAAACACACGTAAAAGCTTAAGAATAATAACTTATGGAAATCGATATTATATATCAAAAGTTTAAGACCTGCTCTACCATCTCAACAGATACCAGAAAACTTCAACAAGACTGCCTATATTTTGCTTTGAAAGGTGATAATTTTGATGGTAATAAATTTGTCGACCAAGCATTTGCTGGTGGTGCCAAGTACTGTATTGTAGATGATGTTGATGCCTTAAAAAGTGACAACTGTATATTGGTAGACGACGTATTGACTACCCTACAAGAGCTTGCTAGACATCATAGAGAAGTCATTAATATTCCTATCATAGCATTAACAGGCAGTAATGGTAAAACAACCACTAAAGAGCTTATTTATACCGTACTCAACACAACATACAATGTAAAAGCTACCATTGGAAACTTAAATAACCATATCGGTGTACCACTAACCTTATTACGTTTTTCTGAAGACATGGATTTCGGAATTGTTGAAATGGGAGCCAATCATCAAAAAGAAATCGCTTTTTTATGTGGGATAGCCCTACCCGATTACGGTTTAATTACTAACTTCGGTAAAGCGCATCTTGAAGGATTTGGCAGTATTGAAGGAGTTATTAAAGCAAAATCAGAATTGTATGATTATATAAAACTGAATCAGAAAACAGCATTTATTAATGAGGACGATGAGAAACAGGTAAAACAAATCGGAGATTACTCTAAGATTATCACTTTTGGTAATAGCTTAGAAAATGACTGTACACTTACTTTTGAAAGTGCCAACCCCAACGTAACCTTATTACATGATGGCTCTAAAATTGAAAGTCAACTTATAGGCGATTACAATTACGGAAATATAGCAGTAGCTGTTACCATTGGTAAGCATTTTAATGTTACTACAGAAAACATAAAAAAAGCTATTGAAGGTTATCAACCCGACAATAACCGCTCTGAAATTATTAAAAAAGGAACTACCAAAATCATTTTAGATGCGTACAACGCTAACCCTACAAGTATGTTAGCTGCTCTTAAAAACCTAAAGCAATTAGATGCAGACAAGAAGTATCTCTTTCTTGGAGATATGTTTGAATTAGGTGCAGACGCTGATAAAGAACATCAGTCTATAGTCAATTTTATAGAGGATAATTTTAAAACTAATACCGTCCTAATAGGCAAAAACTTTTACAAAACTAAAACTAAAGGCGCAACAGTTAGGTTTCCTAGCTTTGAAGACTTAAAACCGACTTTAAAAGACCTTAACCTTAATAACACTACGGTATTAATTAAAGGCTCTCGTGGGATGGCTTTAGAACGGATTTTAGAATACTTATAACGTTAGGTGTTGAATACAAAACCATACCTCACTAAATAACCCTTTTGAAAACGATTTCAAAAGGGTTATTTGTTAATTCTGCTTCATCAAAAATTCTTATTGATTATGATTTACCATCCAACCAATTCCGAATTTATCTGTACAGCGGCCAAAATAACCCCATTCCCTTTCGCGGTAATTATGATGTACTTGTCCTCCTTTGGATAAGGCGTCAAAAAGCCGTTTTCCTTCAGCATTATCAGATGCTTCAATACTCATTTGGCATTGATTTCCGCTATTGAGCGGTGTGTCGGGAGAGGCATCATAAGCCATAAAATAAACATTCTTCCCTTTTAACTCAGCATGCTGTAGTTTATCTCTGTAAGAAGATGGAACATCTATTTTTTTGTCTTCATAAGTTTGACGGTTAATAATATCAGCATCAAATAATTCACTATAAAATTTTAATGCTTCTTGGCAATTTCCTTTAAACGATAAATATGCTTGTACTTTCATGTTTTTAGATTTTTAAATTTAACAAAAATGTGAATTTCAATTTATCTAAATTCATCATAACCCCTTAGCTGATTTCATAGTTTTTATTGCTCAATCCCTTTAAAAAAAAAAAGAATTAAAAGCTTCGTTACTAACACATATTATTTAAGACTTATACCATCAATACAATTAATTTAAATACTCCTACAACTCCAAAGACAAATAATTAATGTGGTACTGACTTCATAACTATTAAAATTAGCTTCTATTTTAAAAATTATACCGTCCTACAAAACAACACTATAGAAACAGCAGCTATTAAAATTCCTACAGCACACAAGGCATATCTACCTCTCTATTACACGATAGCAACAAGAAATGAGTATAAATTTGGGTGAATTAAGCAAAGCTAAGTCGGGATATTCACTTATTTTTGACAAATAATTATAAAGCCCCTAAACCTATGAACAAACAACTACAATTTATTATGCTTTTAGCTGTAATCAGCTTAAGCAACTTTCAACTAAACGCACAAGTTGATGGAACTTTTACCAATAATGCTGGAGCTGGAGATAGCTTATGGTCTACAGCAGCTAACTGGACAGGTGGTATAATAGCTGATGCAACTGGTACTGCAACCCTAGAAGCTAGTGTAGATGTTGATACCGATACAACTGTTGGAAATTTGATAATAAATACTGCTATAACAATTAGTAGTGCTTCAAATTCTACTTTAACCCTTACTACACCAAATGCTAATGATGTATTATATAATACAAGTGGCAGTGGCACTGTTACTATTGATTGTGATATAGCTATGAGTTCTGGAAGACTTCATAATGCTCCTGGCTCTAAAACTGTTTTTGCAGTTAACAATACGATTAGCTCAACAAGTGCTCCTCTAGTTTTTCTAAATGACTCTTCAAATGCTTTCGAAATTAATGGATTGTTAGAGGCAGAACAACTTATTAATATTGTAAATACAAATGGTATTGATAATGGAGGAGTAACTTTTGGTGCTACTTCAGATTTATCAAACCTTACAGCAGGATTTAAAACTAGAAATAATGCAATTGTTTTTAATAGTACTAGTCTAATTAGTAGCACAAACGAAATAGAATTAGAAGGTACTGCTTCTGTTACCTTTAACGTAGCAGATAAATTTGAAGGTAGTATTAATAGAGATTCTCAAGCGAATGGTACTGTTACCATTACATTTAACCAAAGTCAAAGCAACATGGGAACCTTACAAGTAAATGATGATGCTTTAGACTTAGTCTTTGCTGATGGTGTGACGCTTGTGCAATTTTCTTCATATACTACTTCGTCTCCGGAGGGCGTAGTAGACTTACAAAATTACACATCTGGTGTTCTTAGAATAGGTGATACAAATACTCCATCAAGTATTTCTCAAACCCTATTAAACACTTGGCTTATTGATGGGGTAGAACCTGCAGATGGCAGTATCTATCAAGATGCATCTGGTTATATAAATAAACTAATTTACATTTCAACGACAGGTCAGGATATTAATTGGGAAGACGGCAGTTCTTGGATAGAAGGAAATGTTCCTGGACCTACTGATAGTGTCGTGATTTATGGTAAATTAAATATAAATTCAGATGTTACCGTAAACAATTTTACAATTATTAACGAAGATAATGTAGCAGAATCCGTAACAGTTAAACCAGGTCACTCTATTACTATAAACGGAGATGCTATTACAAGACATAATCTCTACGCAGAGTCTACATCCACTAGTTTTGGTAGTTTAATTCTAAATGGAAATGTAAGTCAGAACATTGGTTATAGTAGGTTTATTAACGCAACTCCAGGAAACGACTTAATAGCTTCTCCTACACCTGAAGTTTTTTCAGATATTGAAGCAGGCCTTCTTGCAAATCCTGCTGTTCCAACACAAAGAGCGTTTGGTCCATTTAATAATGAAAGTGGTTTATATGAAAACTGGGATACTGTAAGTAATGGTAGTGACAATATAGTTCTTGGAAAAGGTTATAGGGCAGCAACGACTTCTGGAAGTACTATTGAATTTAAAGGAGAACCAGCCTCTCCAATAGCAGATATTACTATTGATATAACACATGGTGCTGACCCTACGTATGGTGCATGGAACTTAATAGGAAATCCTTATCCTTCATATTTAGATTTCACTACATTTTTTAATCTTAATAAAATGCAATTTGACACTGGTGCTTTTCAAGCCCTATATGGTTATAATGGTGCAGCTAGTGGAGATAAATGGGAAGCATACAATCTACTTAACCTTCCTCCTGATGGTAAAATTACACCTGGTCAAGGTTTCTTTGTGAAAACTATAGCATCAACAACAGGTACTGTAACGTTCACACCGGCTATGAGAACTATTGGTTCTTCTGATGATTTTATAGTAGGACGCTCAGCTAATAATCTAAACATCGCTTTAGCAAAATTGCATTTAAGTAATTCTTCTGACACCTATTCTACCGACATCTATTTTGTAGACAACCAAACTCGTGGTTTAGACCCAGGTTACGATGCAGGTGCTTATCTTGGTGCATCTAATGGCATCTTCACAAATCTTGTAGAAAACAATACAGGAATTGATATGGCTATTCAAGCTTTACCATACAACGATTTTAACGATGTAGTTGTTCCACTTGGTATTAAAGGAGAAGCAGGTATACAATTAACTATTGGCTTAGATACGGAAACGGTTTCTTTACCTTCTAATATTAATGTATATCTTGAAGATAATGTTACCAATACATGGACTATACTAAATACTGGTGATTATGTATTTACACCAGCTAGTACATTAAATGGAACAGGTCGTTTCTATGTGCATTTTTCTTCTTCAACATTATCTACAGAAGACAACTTGTTAAATGGTTTAAATATCTATTCAGAACAAGCCACAAAAACAGTCGTAGTTAAAGGGCAATTAAACTCAGATACGACAGCTGCTATTTACGATGTACAAGGACGATTGATAGTACAAAACGCATTAAATACGTCTAACACAACAAATACTATAAATGTGAATGCTTTAAAAGCAGGAATTTATATTGTTGAATTAAAAAGTAATACACAAAATAGAACTCAAAAGATTATCATAAAATAAAATGTATAATTGATGTCTTAATTTTTTAAATATAGACATTACCCTAAATTGATTAATAGCAGAAAAACCGTGATATTTTTTTTAAATATTGCGGTTTTTTTAATCGTAAAAATTAACAAAAAACACTTGCAATAGTATGACTCAAAATTAGTTTATTTACAAATGAAATATTAATTGATTTATTCAACAACGACTCAATTATTACGTTAATACCATAAAAACACCATTCTGAATAATTATCTTTAAAACAAAAAACATATGTATTATCAAAACATAGCAAAACAGTTCACTTATTTTTCACTTATTTTATTACTTGGCTCAACAGTTTATAGCTGTAAAAACGTAGAAGACAAAAAATCACCAGAACCCAAAGCTGAAACTAAAGCGGAACCAACTTCAAAAGTCGGCACACCTGAAGGTATGGTTTGGGTAGAGAAGAAAACCTTTCTACAAGGGGCTAAAGACACCGACAATTATGCCATGCCAAGAGAAAAGCCTGCACATTGGGTTACTGTTGATGGTTTTTTTATGGATATCACAGAAGTTACTAATAAGCAGTTTAAGGCCTTTGTGGAAGCTACAAACTATATAACTATAGCAGAACGCGAGATTGACTGGGATGAGATGAAAAAAGAATTACCTCCAAACACACCAAAACCTCATGATTCTATTTTACAGCCCGGAAGTTTAATTTTTAACAAAGATGTGAATGCTGTTGTAAATATGGAGAACTACGGTCAATGGTGGACTTGGAAAACTGGAGCTGATTGGAAACATCCTGATGGTCCGGAAACTACTATTGAAGGTAAAGATGATTACCCGGTAGTACATGTGGCTTACCAAGATGCTTTAGCCTATTGCGAATGGGCAAATAGACGTCTACCAACCGAAGCAGAATGGGAATCTGCTGCGCAAGGAAAAAACACAAACACGATATTTACTTGGGGAAATGATGCTGCAAAATTAGATGCGAATGCTAATACTTGGCAAGGTGTATTTCCTACGAGTAATGATTCTGAAGACGGGTTTGAATTTATTTCTCCTGTAAAATCATATCCTTCAAATAGTATTGGGTTATTCGACATGGCTGGAAATGTATGGGAAATTACTAGTGATTTCTTTAGTGTAAAATATTACAGTGAATTAGACACGTCTAAGCCGATTGTAAATCCTAAAGGAGCAGCTACACATTTTAATCCTAATAATCCGTACCAAGTAGAACACGTGATGAAAGGTGGGTCTTTTTTGTGCCATGCCTCTTACTGTGCTAGTTTTAGAATATCGGCTAAAATGGGTGTTTCTGTAGATTCTGGGTCCGATCATATGGGCTTTAGAACAGTAGCAACACCAGATATGTTAACTTCTAAAGAATAATACATACCGTTCACATATAGCACTAAAAAAAGGGAAAGTTAGCTTTCCCTTTTTTTATTCTATAAAATGAATTCCAACGCTTATTCTGTGAAGCGCAATCTATTGAAAGATTAATCTATCATAGAGAATTCTTTTGATACTCTAGTTACTTTAATATAAAATGCGCCCCAGTCTTCACCTTTGTCTGTTGTAAACCAAGCACTCATATCGGTTTCTCCTTCCGTAAAATTACCTGTAAAGCTTATCACTTTAGCCTCTTTTTCTACAGCCTTAGTTTGTTCCCAAGCTCCAATTTTTACACCACCAGATTTAAAGTTCATCGTTCTACCTTCTGCAATAGCTTCTGTAGAAATGGTGCCTTCTTTTCCTGCTACAGCGGCATTAATAGCTAAATTAGATTCAAAAGGCCATCTGCTTAATTCAATAGTATAGGTCCCAGACTGTTCAAATGCTACGGTAAATTCACCTCCAACAGGATTCTTTTGTGCTTCTCTAATATAATTCTGATTCCATGGAATTTTAGAATCGTGCACATGGGTATCATGACAAGTTAATTCAATTGGGTTTTGCTGATCTGATCCTAAAACAATAATTGGAAACTGGTTAAATTCTGTAGAAACAGAACTCCACCATTCGTTATAATAGCCTCGCATTTGTTCTACTTTTTCAGGAAACTGAGCTGCTAAGTCATTCTCTTGACCTGGATCTTTAGAAATATCATATAATTCTTTACCGTTAACCAATCGCATTTTGTCTGACATCACGGCACTTTTTCTCCATTTTATTGGGCTTTGTACACGTTGCGAATCTGTAATTAAATAATCTCTACCAATCGTAGTTTCGGTACCTAAAATTAATGAAGAAATATCTGAACCATCCATTTCCTTTTGTCCTTCAGGTAATTCTAAATTACACAAAGTTGCTAAAGTTGGTAAAATATCTAAATGCGCTGTTAAATCCGTTATATCTCTTCCGCCTTCAATATTCTTTGCTGGATACGATATAAAAAATGGCACACGGTGTCCACCTTCATATTCACTGTTTTTTGTGCCTTTCATTCCTGCATTAAAACCGTATAATTGACCACCAACTGTTTTATAACCTGAAGCCGTTCCGTTATCTGTCATAAAAATAACGATGGTATTATCGGCTATATTTAAATCTTCCAATTTCTTTTGAAGCTTCGCAAAGTTGTCATCAACATTGGTAATCATTCCGTAAAATATCTTTTGAAATTCTGGAATATCTAAGTCTTTGTATTTATTATAATAAGCTTCTGGCACATTAAATGGAAGGTGTGGCGCATTCGCAGAAATATAAGCGAAGAACGGTTCATCTTTCTTGTCTTCAATATATTTTATCGCCTCATCAAACCAAACATCGGTACAATAACCTTCAAATTTTGTTGGTACTCCATTTTTAAAATAGGTATCATCAAAATAATCATTATCCCAATAATCTGGTGTCTGACCAACTCCACCTCCACCATGTGTAATGGTATATTTAAAACCTTTATCTTGTGGTCTAGAAGGATAGGTATCTCCCAAATGCCATTTACCAAACATTGCGGTTTCATACCCATTTTCTTGAAACACATCTGCCATAGTAACTTCATCTGCTCTTAAAATTGAAACACCACCAATCGTATGCCAAACCCCAACTCTGTTAGCGTATCTTCCGGTCATTAAACCCGATCTTGAAGGTGCACAGGTTGGTCCCACATGAAAATCTGTTAAACGCACCGATTCATCATGAAATTTATCTAAAGCTGGCGTTTTAACCAAGGTATTCCCATGAGCACCAAGATCTCCATAACCTTGATCGTCTGTAATAATTACAATGACATTGGGCTGTTTTGATTTTTTAGTGGTTACTGTTTTTGTGGATTGAGACGTACATGAAAACGTAAGTCCCATAAGGGCTATTAATGCTATTACTTTTTTATTCATTTCAATACTGTTTTTTGAAAGTATAGGGTGTTATTAAATTATTTTTAAGCGATATTTAGTTATTCCGGAAGTTCTTTTTTCCAATCGTACCAAAGCCTTTTAAGCTCACTTACAACTTCCTCATTATGCGCTGCTAGGTTGATTTTTTCAAAAGGATCTTTAGAAATATTATAGAGTTCGTCTCTCTTCATTTTTTCATTAAATAATAGTTTCCAATCTCCTTTTCTAACGGCGCCTTGCGCCCAGTGATTCGTGTTTTCTCTAGGAAAACGCCATTCCCAAAATAAGGGTTTTGTTCTTTTAAAGCTATTATTTTCTAAAATTGAACTGATATTTTCTCCATCAATAGCATAATCATTTGGCAATTCTATTTCTGCTAAATTGGCAAAGGTTGGTAATAAATCTACTGTAGATAATACACTAGTTGAATCTACCTTATTTTCTTTAACATGATTTTTCCATTTTACAATAAAAGGCACCACGACTCCTCCTTGAAGGATATCCACTTTTCGTCCTTTTAAGCCTGCGGTTGAACCCGCTTCTTTGGAAGGTCCCCATCCTGCAGGACCATTATCACTAGAAAACACAATTAAGGTGTTGTCATCTAATCCCATTTCTGATATGGATTCTAATAAACGTCCAACATGAAAATCGGCATCCTTTAAAACCGCATAATAGGTTTCTTTACTTGGTGATAAGCCTTTAAACGGTTCGCGTTGCGCTTCTGAAGGCCATAACGGTGTATGCGGATCTTTTAACCAAAGGTTGACAAACATTGGTTGTTTGCCTTTATTTTCCTTTATAAAATTAATCGTTTCATCTACAGCAATTCTACTCGAACTTTGTACCCATAAGGTATCAGAATCCATAAATCGTGTAGTTGGCCATTTTTGATCTGCTTTCCAAGTTGGTCCATTGCCGTTCCAAACTCTAGCTTCATCGTAGCCGTAAACTTTAGGCTCTGGAGCTGAAGGATCGCCATGAGGTTTGCCTCCGCCTCCTAAATGCCATTTCCCAAAATGCGCTGTTTTGTAACCTGCTTTTTGTAGGGTCTGAGGAAGATAAACCGGCAAGGAATCATTTAAATAATTAGGCATATTACGTTTGGCATTCTCTTCATTTCCTGCGAAATGCCCATGAACGCTATGTTTTGCTGGAAAATGACCTGTTAAAACCGAAGACCTGCTTGGTGAACAAACTCCACTTGTTACATGAAACTGTGTAAATCGTGTGCCTTCAGCAGCCATTTTATCTATGTTTGGTGTCACTACTTCTGTATTTCCATACACGCCTAAGTCACCATAACCCCAATCATCTGCGAAAATAAAAATGATGTTTGGTCTTGAATCTTCTGTTTCAGCAACAGCTCCATTATCAGCTATGGTTTTCGTCTTAGTATTATTACAAGAATACATTGCAATAGCAACCCATAAAAGTGTGATATGTTTTAAATAACGCATTCTCATTTCCGTATTAATTTTCAAACGTTTCTTTTTCCTGTTCGTTACGTAATGCTACCGCTAACTCCTTAACTTTTTCAGGGAATTGACTTGCTAAATTCGTGTTTTGCCCAATATCGTCTTTTAGATTGAAGAGTTGCACAGTATCCTTAGCGGTTTTAAAACGTTGCCCTTCTTCAAACCATTTTGGTATTCTGGTGTGGTAACCATCTTTATTATTAATGTATAACCAATCGCCTTTTCTAATCGCATATTTAGACGTCCAGGTATTGTGAACAATAGTCTCTCTTACAGGTTCATCTGTATTAGTTAACCATACGTTAGAAAAATTAAAGCTGTCATGCTGAAATCCTTTTGGTAAATCGCTATTTGTAATAGACGCTAAAGTATTCAGTATATCTATTTGGCTAAATAATTGATTGCTCTTTGTTCCTGGTTTAATATGGTTTGGCCATTTTACGATAAAAGGGACATGATGTCCGCCTTCATAAACATCTCTTTTTACACCTCTAAACGGATGAGAACTATCGTGATCATAATTTTTAATACGGTTGTAAGCATAGTGTTCTGACCCATTATCTGAAGTAAAAATAACAATGGTATTGTCATCTGCATTAATAGCTTTTAATGCGTCTAAAATTTGTCCGACAGCATCGTCAGTCTGAAACACAAAATCGCCATAAGGTCCTGCATTGCTTTTTCCTCTAAACGCTTCATTCGGAATTATTGGTGCGTGCGGCGAAGGAAATGCCATATATAAGAAAAAAGGTTCTTTAGCTTGTTCTTGATTTTTTATAAAAGTCACAGCTTTGCGCGTCACCGTTGGTAAAATCTTATAAAAATCCCAATCTTTTACTGCTGGTCCTGGTCGTAATTCCCAATTGCCTTCTAATGCAAAATCTTCTTTAGGATGTTGTAACGTTAGTGTTGGTGCTTCTGTAACCTTATCATTTTCAATCCACGTATATGGAGGAAAATTAATAGTACCATCACCAAAATAAGAATCGAAACCTATAGACAACGGCCCATTAGGAATAGATTTATCCCAATCATAAGCCTGTGCTGGCCAAATTTCGATTTCCTTTTTTCCGTGCTTAGCTTTTACTTTTTGAGTAACATCTTTTTTTCTAATGGCTTCCCAGTTCCATCCTAAATGCCATTTACCAATAGCTGCTGTATGGTAACCGTTAGTGTTAAGAATATTAGGCAGAGTCACCTGGTTTTCTTTAAAAACAGATTCGCCCATGGCATGTACGATATCGTTGAAGTCTCTCCAATGATAGCGGCCCGATAATAAGGCATACCGACTTGGTGTACAAACACCTGAAGAACTATGAGCTTCTGTCATTAAAAGCCCTTCTTTTGCTAATTGATCTAAATTGGGTGTTGGGATTTTAGATTGTGGATTTTGAATTGCTAAATCACCAAAACCCATATCATCAGCATAAAATATGATGATGTTGGGTTTATTAACTTTTGGTGTTGGTTTTGTTTGTTCTTGACAAGCTGTTAAGCACACCAACAGTATCATATAAAAGTAGGCGCTTATTTTCATGGTTTTAACTTTCTTTTTTCCAGTCAATGGTGGCTTTCTTGTTTTCTAAATCGACCCAAATACTGGCATGTTCATAATTTCGGGTTAAAATCCAACCGTTAACTTGCATCTCATTTAGAGGTTTGCCTAAGGGTTTATCAAATTCAGGATACCATAGAAGTGATCCCATACTTAAGCGATACCCCCAATTATAACTAATATAAGAATGTTTTTGTGCTCCAGCTAAAAAAGAGGCTAAGGCAAATGTTAAATGCTCTTTAGAAATTTTCTCTTTTTCTTTTTCAGATTTAGCCATAAACTTTTTGTTTACCCAAGCATTCTCTGGCCATGTCTTAAACACCACTATTTTACCGCTTTTACCTGCTTTTTCCATTTCTTGAATATCCTTAAGCATACTTTCTTTCGTTTTGCTATTAAAATATCCGAAATGTTCAATCATTATGGCATCAGTAAAATCTGGAAAATCATTTTCGCTATTTCTAACTGGTGTAGAACGAATACCGTTATAAACGATTAATTTGTCATCACCAATTTTAGCTCTCGTTTCTTTAATTAGATCTTTTAAGCCTTGCTGAATGGCATCATACTTTTCAGCTCCCCATAATTTTTTATTACCTGGATTAGTAACCTGAACTAAGGCATCAAAGAAAACACCATCCACGTTTTCATTATCCAAATTGTCTTTGGCAATATCAGACCACCAATCTCTAAGCTCTGGATTAGATAAATCATAGCGCTTTAATTTACCATCTTTTAAATCTAATTCGCCTGTTTTTGTTTTTAGCCACCACTCTGATTTTGTTTGATAGTCTTCATGCGCTTTATACATACTATAATCTAAAAATGCATTCCAATAGAATACCACTTTCATATCTGGATTTAAATCTTTTAGCACTTTTGCATCAGCAGCAATAGACTCTTCTGAATGTTTATATTTCGGAAAACCATGCGCCTTTTCTAATACCGTAAAGTTAGAATGTTCCGCTATAAATTTAGCTTCAGACTTAGTTAACAAATCCCCTTTTTTTCCAAAATGAAACGCAACAGGAACCTTATCCCAACTAAATTCTGGATAGTGCTTATCGTTTTGTGAAAAGGCCACTTGAGACATTACCAAACCAATTAAAAACAGACTTTTATGTAAAAACGCTAACTTCATTATGCTTACAATTTTATTTTATTGGTAAAATCTTAATCGATTTCAAACTTGAGGTTTGAACATCACCTTCAACTAATGACGTCTTAATAATATGATTACCTGCCGTTTTAAATTCTAAAATTCCCATTCTGCGATACGCATATTTATCAGTTGCTGCTTGTTGATTTTGAACTTTAATACCTTCATCTGTTGTGGTTTTCCAAACTAAGCGCCCTTCACCTTTATATTCTAAATCTAAATAATAATAACCCGGTTCTTGAACGTTTACTTCCCAGCAAACCGTACCATCTTCTTCCCAATTGCTCACTTGGTTGGCATGTTTCCATTCACCAAATTTCTCCATCCAGCGTACGTTTTTTTGTTCTGCACCTTCAACCTCACCAAATTCAGTTAATAATCTTGTAGGTACATTTGGATAGATACCTAAGTGTGATTCTACTACAGCTTCTGCATCTTCAAGTTCCACTTCAATTACAGAAATCAATTCTTCAGGTGCTTTATATGGCACATCGATAACTAACCAATCGTTGTCTTTAGAGTATTTAAGTGAACTCTTTTTGTCGCCATCTAAAACTGATATTCTTTTCACTTTAGATTTTAATCCAGGTAAGTATAATTTACCATTAGTTGGCCATTCACTAACAGATAAATAAAGCGATTTATCATTGGTAGTAACATCACCCCAAGGCAATGCATAACCCCAAGGTGAACTACCTGCGGCGTAAACAACTTGTGGGTATTTCTGAATCCAACGACCAGACTCTTGTAAAAATTCTATACCAATACTTGGAATAGCTCCGTTACTATCTGGACCTACATTAAATAAATACGTACCGCCTCTAGCTACAGTTTCAATAACACGACCTAAAATCTTTTTAGGACTTTTAAAGTTATTATCATACCATGCATAAGACCAAGAATCGTTGTTAGTATCACAAGTTTCCCAAAGCCCTTCTACATTTCGGGTTGGCACTTCCATATCTCCAATACTAGCATAATCACCCATACCATATCCTACGCGACTACACATCATAGCATTTGGTTGTAACTCTCTTACCATATCCGCTAATTCTACTACATATTCCTCTGGCATATCACCAGGAGTGTCAAACCAAACAAAATCGATGTCACCATAGTTGGTACAGATTTCTCTAACTTGTGGCTTACATTTATTATAGAAATAATCTTTAAAATCCATTTTCTTTCCGTTCTCATCAACTTCAGGACCTCTAGTTCCGCCTGGAGCCGTCCAATCTTGATTATGAGAATAATAAAATCCAAATCCAAGTCCTAATTCTTTACACGCAGCAGATAACTCGTGCATTGGATCTCTACCAAATGGAGTGGCATCTACAATATTAAAATCACTAGCTTCAGAATCGAACATCGCAAAACCTTCGTGATGTTTACTGGTAATGATAATATATTTCATACCAGCATCTTTTGCTAATTGCGCAATTTGCTTAGCATCGAATTCTGTTGGATTAAACGTTTTTGCCGTTTCCATATAATCTTCAGGCAAAATGTTTGCCACACGTTTGCTCATTAGCCATTCTCCAATACCGTAGTAGGTCTTATCTTCCCATACTCCACCTAGATTTGAAAACAATCCCCAATGAATAAACATACCGTAGTTGCCTTCATCAAATAACTTCGCTTTTCCACTTTTTAAAGCATCACCAGAAACTGTAGTTTCTCCCCACATTTCTTCCATTCCTTTTTTGTCTTTCTCTTGAGAATGGCTATTCATAACGCTAATAAGCATTACTAAAACGGAAAACATTATACATCTATTCTTAAACATATGCGTACTATTATTAATTTATTATTTTTTTGATTTGCAGATAGAAATCTACCTATTTTACTGTATATAACATTCTTGAGCCATCACTAGTTTTCATCAATTAGCGACGCTCCCAAAAACATATTTATTCTAGATTATAATCTGTATCTCAATCCTACTTTCCATGTTGGAGTTCTACCGAAATAAGATGTGAAATTTTGAGTATCATCTCCAATATAACGACGTGTATCTTCTCCTGTAAGATTACTTACACCTGCACTTGCTTGTATCTTTCTTGTAATCTTATATTTTAAGTTGATTCCTAAAAGTGTCGTTCCTTCTGTATAATGTGCTTCATCTGCACGTGTAGAGCCAATACCACCTAAATTACTTAAGTAATTACTTCTGTAGGCTGCAGTAAACCTAAAAGAGAATCCGTACTTTTCATAGTACATCACTGTATTGAAATTGTGTTTTGAAGTCCCTGGAAAACCATTAGTAGCATCTCCAACAGCACCATCAAAATTACTTTCAACAAAAGAATAGTTAGCTCGTAAACCAAACCCACTCGCAAAACCAGGTAAAAACGTAAAGTGATGATTAAAGCCTATTTCAAATCCATAAAGTTGTGCATTTGTAATGTTTATAGGAGTAGAAATATCGAACAATAAATCTTCTTGACCTGCAGGTATTGCTATACCCAGCGCTTCTATACCAGGATATGCTTGATCATTTAATGTTTGACGTCCGATATAATTTCTAATGTCTTTATAAAAGATACTACCGATAATTGCACCACCATTTCTGCTATACAACTCAAATGTTGTATCATACATCCATGCACTGTAAGGCTCTAACTTTGGATTACCAGATTTAATAGTCCCTCTATATAAACTTGTACCTAAGTTTGGCTCATAGTCTGGTGAACTCGGGTTGAATATTTCTGAAGTAGGATCTAAATACTCCACCTCATTACTCGGCATCATATCTCTATATTTTGGTCTAGATGCTCCTTTTGCAGCGCTAAATCTCAAGTTGAAATTTCTTTTTATTTTAAAATTGGCATTAAAACTAGGTAACACATCCCATCTAGAATTTTCTACCTCATGATATATAGCATCACTTACTACACCACTAGTCTCTGCTATAGGATCAACTATTTCTACTCCGGTAAACCCCCTTGATTCATTTATGGTATTAATGGCTCTTACCCCAAAGTTTAAAACCACTGGTATATTAAATACTGTTGTTCTTGCATCAACTTGTGCATAGGTAGAAAAAGTTTTTTCTATAGCCCCATAAGATTTTGCAGGATTAAATTGTAAATCACCTTCCTGAGAAACCAATTGATCTATAGGTTTATCAAAATCAAAAATACTTCCACCATTTAAACTATTAAATCCTGGTGTTAAATCTAACACGGCATTTCCGGGAATATTAATCCATTGATCTAAACCTGTTCCACCGCCTAAAAAATCACCTGGAATATAATAGTTATCATAAGAAATAAGATCTACAAATTGCTGTAATTGCTCATCTGTATAATCACCATAGATATCGTCAGCATTTGCTTGCGCTTCTCTAGCTTCGAAATCTGTAATTGCTGATCTTGCACCCAATGAGAATTTCACCTTTTTATTAAGCTCATACTCTACATCTAATCTTGAAGCATAATTGTAGCCATTAGTTCTAATATGTCTTTTTGCTGCAGATCTAAGACCAAACGCTGTAGGATCTAAAATTTCATCTGGAAGTCCAAACTGAGGAAGTTCACCTCTCAAATCTAAACTAATAGCACTATTGTCATAATCTCTTCCATCCAATCTTGCAGTTATTTGCGTTAAATCTTGGAAAAAATCTAAATCCGAATACGATAAATCAAAACTAAAAGTCAATTTATCTGACTCCTTGTATAAGGTATTCAATCCTAGTATGTTATTTGTGGTATTATTTGTATAGAACTGATTTTTATTTTGAATATTCACTCGAGACACATCTGCACCAGCTGCATCGATGTAGGCTAAATTATTCCCATTAAAAACCAGGCTTTCTGGAGTAAAGAAATTATTAACACCCAGCAAACCATTATCACCACCTGTAGACAATGATGTTTGAAATTGTTGTCTATCTGAAAAAGCTTCTAATTTAGTTAAGGTATAATCTAACAAAAACTCTAGTTTAGCTGTTGGCTTGTATTGAATTGCCGCTGATAAAGCCAATTGTTTTCTGTTGTCTTTTCGTACGGCATTATTAATAGTTGCTGGTATTAAGATCCCTTCATAAACATTCTCTCCATCTTCAAAAACACCATTACTATTAGTATCTTCATAAAAATCTACATTTCTGTAACCTCGCATTCCCGATTCATCGCGGTATCTATTATCATCAGTGTGAACTATTGAAACAGCGGCTCCTAATTTATCATTTATTTTACCTCCAAACACACCAGATATTCTGGTATCAAAATCGATATCTTCGAACTCTGAATCGCTATCTCCTCTTAAATTAACACTAGCAAAATAATTCTTCCCTCTTTTATACCTGGCATCTAAAGGTCTTAAGGTTTGAAAATCTACTGTTCCACCAATATCTGTAGCAATTTCTTTAGCCTGTGTTGTTTTATGGATTCTAGCTCCATTAATAATTTCTGTAGGAATAACATTTAAGTTAAATTTTCTAAAATCCGATTTCCCCTCATTTCCTGCAGAAATAGGTGTTCGACCATTCATCGTAATTTTCACAAACTGAGGCCCTATACCTCTAATAGATACTCTATCTCCAGAAACACCATCATCATTCCGCTCAATTTGCACACCTGCAACTCTTTGTAAAGCATCAGTTACGTTACCATCAGAAAAACTTCCAATATCCTCTGGCGTAATTGCTTCAATTACGGTAGTGGCTTCTCGCTTCTCTCTAACAGCATTCAATTGAGAACTTCTAATCCCTACAGTAAGAACAACCTCATCTAAAGCTTCAGAATCCGCTTTCATCTGAACGTTCAATACAGTCTTTCCTGCTGTAGAATACTCTACAGTCTTAAAACCTATATAATGAAATACGAGGATTGCATCAGGATTCTTTAATTTTATAGTATAGTCACCATCCATTGTAGACATTGCACCATTCTTTGTGCCTTTTTCTATAATACTTGCACCCGGCAATGGCATATTATCGACATCTGTAATTTTACCTGTTATGACTTGCGCCTGTACTAAACTAAAAAAGCATTGCAGCAGCATTAAGAACAGTAAACTTTTAGAATTAATTTTTTTCATGACATGATGAGTTAGTTCGTATGACTACAAATATGTATCAAATAAGACAAATCAACTTGCTCTGTTCGTTTTTAAATTTTCTCAAATCAACCAAAGCCCCTAAGTGCTAGGTAGTCTAAGTGTATTTGAATTTTTACAGCAACAAAATGACGGAATAGAGAAGCGTTACTAAATTAGTAAATAGTTACTTTGTAAGTGCACCATAAATAGATACAGATGTCTATAAAAACAATTACAATCATCCCTTTTTTAATGCTTAATGCCTGTATTATGTTTGGTCAAACGAAACAGGTAACAAAAACAATTGCTCCTAATTGGGAATCCATGGCTGAGAACTATAAAGTACCAGAATGGTTTCAAGATGGTAAAATTGGCGTTTGGATGCATTGGGGTATTCCGTCTTCAATAGACGAAAACAGAGCAGACGATGGTTCTCACTACGGAAGACGCATGTACGGTGATGAAGATTATGATGCTAGAAATGAACCGGACAGAATGCGAACGGTAAGGTTAACGAAATGGCACACCGAACGCTATGGACCACCTTCAGAATTTGGTTACGAAAAATTTATAGCAGATTTTAAAGCGGAAAACTTTAATGCTGATGCCATTGTAGCGTTTGTTAAAGACAATGGAGCGCGTTTTATTATGCCTGTAGCCACACACCATGATAATTTTGATATGTATGATTCCTTCTTTCCTTGGAATTCAGTTAAAATGGGACCAAAGAAAGATATCCTGAGAGAATGGAAGGATGCAGCTTATAAGCACGATTTAAAATTTGGAGTATCTACACATTTATATTGGTCTCCACGCTTTTTTAGAACGGCTCGGAAATTTCAAAAAGAAGGCACACCAGAATGGGAGTTCTTTAATATGGATTATGATACCTTTAAATTTGCTAGTCAAGACAGTTGGAATGAGCATTGGTACAAACGCTCTTGGGATTTAATAGAAAAATACGATCCAGACATGTTTAATAACGATTCGCCTTATCCGTCTATAAAAACAGGAAAAGGTTTAGGCGTGAAACTATTTTCTGATTATTTAAATAGAGATTTAAAAGAAAATAATGGCAAGCAAACCACTGTATTATCTTTTAAAAACACCAAAGAAAATAAAGCGGCATTTACCTATAATTTAGAACGTGGGATGTTTGGGGAACAACAGAAACACCCATGGATTTGGGCAACCGATTTATCGGGTAGTTGGTTTTACAGAAAAGATTCATTTACTAAAATGTCTTTAGATGTTTTAATAGGAAATGCGATAGATGCCATTAGTAAAAATGGTGTAGTGATGATTAATATTGCTTTAAAAGGAGATGGTACAATTCCTGAAAATCAAAAGCAAATGCTGACTAATTTTGGAGACTTTGTAAAGATTAACCAAGAAGGTATTTACAACACCAGACCATGGAAAACCTTTGGTGAAGGACCTTTAGAAATCGTTACCAAACGCGCAGGTGAAAACTTGAAGAATTTCTCTGAGAAAGACATTCGTTTTACAACAAAGGATGGAAATATTTACGCTTTTGTTTTAGCGTCACCAACAGAAGATATTTTAATTGAAGTTCTAAAAACAAAAGGACTTTTACAAAAAAACATAAAAGATATACAGTTGTTAGGCAGCGATGAAACCATTCACTGGAACCGAAATAAAGATGGATTAGCTATCACATATGATTTTAAAAACATCCCAAATCAATCGGCTATTTGTTTTAAAATAATCACAGAATAACAACTTAAATAAATAATTAACTAAAAGTCAGAATGCATTTTAAAACGACATTTTTATTGGTTTTATTCGCCATTTCTTTAAGTGCGTGTTCCGCGCAAAAACAAGAGGTGCCCGTGGTAAAACAAAAATTACCTGAGTTTTCTTGGGATAAAATGCCCTTATATATGCACATGCGTAAATCCACGGCTTTTACAAAAAAAGAGATTACCTATCTTTCAAAATTTCCTTTAATAACGTTTGAAAAAACAACCGGAAGTAAATCATCAGGATCCACAGAAAAAGGCACTATTAAAGCGGCTAAAGCTGTAAAAAAAATAAATCCTGATGCCAAAATACTTTACTATAAAAATGTGGTTATCAACTGGGGAGGTTATAAAGAAGATGAAGATTTTTTATACCAACATCCTGAGGCCTTATTAGTTAACGCCAAAGGCGAAAAAGCCTTAATGCCTAATGGTAAAACTGGATTCTTCGATATTTCAAAAGACTATGTTCGTGAGTATTGGTTAAACCATGTAAGTAAGGTGACCGAAAGTCCATTTATTGATGGTGTGTTTTTAGATGCTAACATTAAAGTTTTAGTGCCTTTCTTTTTTAATAGTCGTGTTGGAGAAGAAAAACGAGAAGCCATAAAAACAGGCTATTTGTCTATGATGGCAGATTTAGATACTCAAATAGGAAAAGATAATTTACTTATTGCCAATATCATTCGTGTGCGTTCTGAATTTGAAGATTCGGGTAGAGCATACTTAAAATTCTTTGATGGATCGTACTTAGAAGGTTTTGAGCGTGGAAATTCTGGCATGACTTATGAAGATTACCTTGCAAAAGGCATTGATGCTGTTCAAAAATCGGCAAGAGAAGGCAATGTAATTGCTATGTCTCTCGGGATTGGTAAAGGATTAAAAAATGCAGTAGCTGGTATTGATGATGCCAGACAAAAAGTATCTATAAATGAAAATTTCACAAAACGCTTAGATTATCTATTGGCTATTTTTCTGGTTTGTGCCGAAAAATACAGCTACGTCTATCCACATGATGGCTATGGTGTTGGGAGTTCTGCAGTTTGGCTTAAAACCTTTCCGCAGTATGAGAAAAAACTCGGCGCACCAAAAGGCTATGCGAAACGTGAAGGCTACATTTACACAAGATCTTTTGAACATTTAGACGTTACTTTAGATATACAAAATAAAACAGCCCAATTAGATTGGAAATAAACGAACCCTTAATATTTATACATAAAAAAATGAAATCACTTTTAACATCACTTACAATTTTATTGTGCTTTTCTAACTATGCCATTAGTCAAGAAAAGAAAGATTTAGTAAAACCTAATATTGTTATCTTTTATGTTGATGATTTAGGTTGGCAAGACACAGAACTCAATGATTTAGATGAGCCAACACCTTGGGAAACACCAAATATAGTTGCACTGGCAAAAGAAGGTATCAATTTTACAAATGGCTACTCGCCTGCTCCAACTTGCGCACCATCGAGAGCTGCACTGCTTTCTGGTTTGCATCCAACTAAAACAGGTGTAACACATGTAAGTGGAGGTACTGAACCTAAAACCACTAGACGTTCTAATTATGTGACGCCGTATTACCCTATAGGATTAATGCCTGAAAATTTCACCATTGCAGAAGCATTAAAAATGAATGGCTATACAACCGGACATGTTGGAAAATGGCATGTAGGAGCTCTTGACATTCAAAAATCAACGAATCAAGGTTTCGATTTTGCTTACGAATCTAGAGGTGCACACCAAGGGCCTAAACGAGAAAAAAACCGTATCAACAATTTTGCAACCCATGATAAAGGAGATGCTTACCGTTTAAGTGATGAAAAATATCCTCCGTTTACAAAATCATCTCCAAACGGCATTTCATATCCAAAGGATATGGTAACAGAAAAGGCACTTGAGTTTATTAAATCTAGTAAAGACGAGCCGTTCTTTTTATACTTAGCACATTGGTTGGTACATGCACCGATTCATACTAAGAATAAGGAGTTATTACAATACTACAGTGATAAATTAGGGGTAGAAATGCCAACCAAAGATATTCCGATTAAAACAGGTGGACAAACCAACCCGTTTTACGGAGCTATGGTAACGACTTTAGATTGGAGTTTAGGACGTGTGGTAGATTTATTAAAGACAACGGACGATCCAAGAAATCCAGGCAAAAAGCTAATTGAAACCACTTATATTATTTTTTCTTCGGATAACGGAGGTGTAGAAAAAGCCAATGGAGATATCGTTACAGATAATTTCCCTTTAGACCAAGGTAAAAAATATGCACAAGAAGGTGGTATTAGAGTGCCTATGGTAATTAGTGGGCCTCATATTCCTAAAGACAAAACACAAGATGTATTGATCAATCAATTAGACTTTTTTCCAACACTATTAAACCTTACAAACAGTACTGTACCTGAAAAGTATAGTTCAGATTTTGATGGCTTAGATATTTCTGGGGTGTTATTGAATAATGATAAGACCGTTAAAGATGCGTCAGGACATGAAAGAGAAGATTTATGGTGGCATTTTCCTCACAATACAGATTCTCAGATGCAATCTGCGCTTAGACATGGCGAGTACAAATTATACAAAAATTTAATTCCTGATACTTATGAATTATACCGTTTGTATAAAAATGGAAAACGTGAAGATTTAGAAGAAAAGCATAATATTGCAGCACAAAATCCAGAAATCGTTAAGGACTTATCTGCAAGATTAGAAACATATTTAGAAGATTATAATGCACAAATGCCTTATAAAGATCCTTCAAAATTCAAAGATGACGCTGTAACATCTATTCCTGTTATTACGAATGACGCGTTTGATGTAAAATCTCAAAGCGTAACTATTTCTTTAGAAAAAGGAAAATCTAAGGTCATAGAAGCTTATGCGCTTGTAAGAATTGTAAACGCAAATTTAAAAAAGAAGAAAGGCAAGAAAGGAAAGCTAGGAAAACACGATTCAACCTTAATAAAAATACCAGTAGAGTCTAGCAAAAATAATTTAGAGTACACGTTTACTATTCCTGAAGACATCATAGAATACGGTATTATCTTAATCGATGAAAATCGTTTTATGGTAAAAAGTGACTTTCATAAAATCAACTAAAAATAGAAGCATTGAATGTGATACTGTTTGGATTAAAATTACAGTATCACATGTGCTTTAAACCTATATCATGAAACATAACAGAACATTATTAGCCATTGTATTATTGGCATTTTCTTTCTCTAACTCTGGTAATAGTCAGAAAAAATCTGATGTAATAAAACCTAATGTCATTATATTTTACGCTGATGATTTAGGCTGGCAAGACGTAGAATTAAACGATTTAGACGAACCTTGTGCTTGGGATACCCCAAATATTAAAGCATTAGCAAAAGATGCCATTAACTTTACAAATGGCTATTCTCCTGCTCCTACTTGTGCACCTTCAAGAGCTGCACTTTTAAGTGGATTACATCCTGCTAAAACAGGAATAACCAATGTTAGTGGCGGAGGAATCCCTAAGGCTCAGAGATCTGAAAAATATATGAGTCCTTATTTTCCAGAAGGATTAATGCCTGATCACTTCACGATTGCTGAAGCTTTAAAAATGAATGGTTATAGAACGGGACATGTTGGAAAATGGCATGCTGGAAGTCTTCAAATTCAAAAATCAACAAATCAAGGTTTTGATTTTGCACACGAATCTCGTGGAGCACATCAAGGACCTAAAGGAGCTAAAAATCGCTTAAATGCTTTTGCAACACATGATAAAAATGATGCGTATCGTTTAAGTGAAGAAAAATACTTTCCTTTCACAAAGGAATCGCCTGAAGGAATCTCTTATCCAACTGATGCAGTCACCGAAAATGCACTTAAATTTATTACCGAAAATAAGGAGGAACCGTTCTTTTTATATTTAGCACATTGGATGGTGCACTATCCTATTCACTCTAAAAACCGCGAATTATTAGACTATTATTGTGATAAATTAGGAGTAGAGCTTCCTGAGGTAGATACTGAATGGACTAAAGAAGGTCAGAATAATCCTTATTTCGGAGCTATGGTAACCACCTTAGATTGGAGTTTAGGTCGTGTAATCGATTTGTTAAAGAAAACAGATGACCCAAGAAATCCAGGTAAAAAATTATACGAAACAACTTACATCATCTTTTCATCTGATAATGGCGGAGCGGAAACTCGTAGAGCAGAAGTAATGTCTGATAATGCTCCTTTAGATAAAGGTAAAAAATATTCGGAAGAAGGCGGCATTAGAGTCCCAATGCTTATATCGGGACCAAACATTCCTAAAGAAAAAACAAAGGATGTTTTGATTAATCAGTTAGATTTCTATCCAACTATTTTAAGCCTTACCAATAGTAAAATACCTACTAAATATAGTTCTGATTTAGATGGGTTAGATATTTCCAATGTCTTATTGAAAAATGAAAAGGAAGTCTTAAATAAAGATGGAAAACCTCGAGAAGATTTATGGTGGCATTACCCTTACGGCGACGAGACTAAAAATCAATCTGCTATACGATCTGGCGACTATAAGTTATATAAAAACTTTATCACGGGTAATTACGTATTGCATCGTTTGTATAAAGATGGAAAGCGCTATGATTTAGAAGAACAGAATGATATTGCTAAAGAAGAGCCAGAAATCACAAAAGCCTTAGCTTCAAAATTAGAAAACTATCTGAAAGATTATGATGCTAAATTGCCCTATAAAGACCCTTCAAAATTTAAAAATGAAGAAGATGTAGCTGCTATTCCTGTTATCACTAAAGATGTTTTTGATGCTGCATCTCGTAAAGTTGCCATTACTTTAGAAAAAGGAAACTCTAATGTCGTTGAAAGTTATGCACTTGTAAAAATATCAGACAAGGCTAAGGCTAAGAAAAAGGGTAAGAAAAGAAAAGTGAAATCCACATATATCAGAATACCTGTAGACGCTGGAAAAAATAATTTGGAATACACGTTTACGGTTCCTAAAGAAGCCATAGAATATGGTATCATCCTAATTGATGAAAATCGTTTCATGATAAAAGGTGAGTTTCATAAAGTAAAATAATTAAACGTTAAATAATAAAAATAGGAATCATGAAAACTATAGTTATTAACTGTTGCTTGTGCTTCCTATTTTTTATTCAAATGGGCCATGCCCAAGAAAGTACTAATACGTTAAAAAACAGCAAGCCCAACATCATCTTTGTAATGACGGATGATCAAGGCATGGGCGATTTATCGTGCATGGGAAATGAGGTTGTAAAAACCCCAAATATTGATGCTTTCTATGAAAAATCAACACGTTTTACAGAATACCATGTAAGTCCTACTTGTGCTCCTTCTCGAGCTGCTCTAATGAGTGGACAACACGAATTTAGAGTTGGGGTTACCCATACTATTTTAGAACGCGAACGCATGGCTTTGGATGTGTACACGCTGCCTCAAGCCTTGCAATCTGCAGGTTACCAAACTGGATTGTTTGGCAAATGGCATTTGGGAGATGCTGAAGACTATCTACCACAAAACAGAGGTTTTAATGAAGTGTTGATGCATGGTGCTGGTGGAATTGGTCAAGTGAGTTTAGGCGATTTCCTACCGAATAAAGAGAATGTGTATTTTGACAATGTTTTACTTCACAATAAAACCATTGTAAAAACCAAAGGCTTTTGTACGGATGTGTTTTTCGATGCTGCTATGGCTTGGACAAAAGAACAGATTATTACAGAAACACCTTTCTTTACGTATCTCTCTTTGAATGCGCCACATGCTCCTTTGGTAGCTCCTGAAAACTATAAAAAACGTTTTTTAGAATTAGGCTATGATGAAGGCACTGCCAGTAGATATGGCATGATTGAAAACATCGATGATAACTTCGGAAGATTGATGAGCAAACTTGACGAATGGAATGCTCTAGAAAACACCCTAGTTATTTTTACCACAGATAATGGAGCTACACATTTAAGAGGTACTTTAAATGGAGAAAAAGTAAAACATTTTAATGCCAATCTTAAAGGTGGAAAAAACTCACCAAACGAAGGTGGCGATCACGTGCCGCTTTTCTTGTATTGGAAAGGTGTTTTAACCGAAGGAAAAGACATTAACCAACTTACCGCACATATCGATTTATACCCAACTTTTTCAGAATTAGCAGGCGTTAAATTACCAGAAAACATACAACCTTTAGAAGGCTTGTCATTAATTCCTTTATTAGAAAATACAGCGACAAATTGGGAAGACCGTTTGCTATTTGTGCATTGCGGCCGTTGGAAAACCGGAATGGTCAACGAAGCCAAATACACTAAAATGGCTGTAAGAAGTCAACAATGGCGTTTTGTAAATAATACCGAATTATATGATATTATTAATGATCCTGGCGAACGTTATAATGTAGCTGCAGAACATCCCGATGTGATTGCAAAATTTCAAGAACCGTATAACCAATGGTGGTCTGCCTCTATTCCACTTATGATAAACGAAAACAAAAAGCGCACCAAAGAGCAACCGTTACATATTAAGTATTATAAACAACTAGAAGCCGAAGGAATTCCCTATTGGAATCCAAACGATATGATTACAGAAAAAAACTAAAAAGCAATATGCAATGATTTCGAAGACATCTAAAGCAGTTCAAATTATTTAAATAAGACATATTTTAGGTTGAATTAGATATGACATTATCATAAAAGAAACTGCAAATTAGTAACCTTGAAAACTTTTATCTCGTAGCAAAACGATTTGGATTTATAAAGCATTTATCAATTACACGACCATCCCACAACTATGCCTGATAACACAAAAAAAGAAGACCGTTTTTCAAAAGACCTCACCTTTCTAAAAAAACATACCGATATTATTGTTTTGCAAGAAGGACAGAGCGCTTTAGCCATTGCTCCTCAATTTCAAGGACGTGTTATGACCAGCACAACAAATGTAACTGAAGGCGAAGGTTTTGGGTGGATTAACAAAAAAGTCATTGAAGCTGGTTTTCTTTCAGAAGAAGAACGTGAGGGGCGCTTAGAAAATCAGATTTATGTGTTTGGAGGCGAAGAACGTTTTTGGTTAGGTCCTGAAGGCGGTCAGTTTTCTATCTTTTTTAAGCCGGAAGACGATTTTGAATTCTCAAATTGGAAAACACCTGCTGTTATAGATACAGAGGCTTTTACCTTGGTTTCTCATACAAATCATTCGGCGACGTTTGAACACCATTGCGAACTTATAAATAAAAGTGGAACCATTTTTAAAATAGGTATTGGGCGTTCCATTTCTATTTTAAATAAAGCATCCATTGAAAATAGCCTTAGAATACAGTTTTCCGAAAACATTGAATTTGTAGGCTATCAAACCAATAATCAAATTACAAATATTGGTGATCAACCATGGCTACCAGAAACGGGATTACCCTCTATATGGATTTTAGGAATGTATAACCCCTCACCAGAAACCACTATGGTTATTCCTTTTAAAGCTGGTGAAGAAACTGCTTTAGGACAAAAAGTAAATGACACCTATTTTGGTAAGGTACCTAAAGACTATTTAGAAGTTAAAAACGATGTTTTATTCTTTAAAGGTGATGGTACAAAACGCAGTAAAATTGGAGTCAACTCAAAACGCGCAAAAGGAATTGCAGGAAGTTATGATGCTTTAGGTAAAGTTTTAACTTTGGTAACTTATAATGCACAAGAAGCCCCTCATGGTTATGTAAATTCGGCATGGGAATACCAAGAAGAACCTTATGCAGGCGATCTTATAAATGCCTACAATGACGGATCACCAGAACCAGGCGTTCCGCCAATGGGACCATTTTATGAGTTAGAAACCTCATCACCAGCAGCAGCCTTAAAACCAAATGAAACCATGATGCATATTCAAACTACTATGCATTTAAAAGGAGATGAACACGAATTAAATACCATTGCAAAAGCGACTTTAGGTGTAAGCTTAGATGTTATTATAAAATCGTTATAATTATGAAGCGATTAAAAACCCATACCGCAATTATTTGTTCACTATTTACAGCCTCAATAGTGCTATATAGCTGTACAACAAAAGAAAAAGCTAATGTATCTGAAAACAAGCATTTCAATCAAACTGATAATTGGATCGTATTAGACAAAACAGATGCAACTAAAGAAGGACATACATTTTCTTGGACTTTTGAGGTAAAAACCCCTTCAGATTATGTACTTCAATTGGTTTCAACTGAAGCATACTTTAAAAATAATGAATCTGTAAAAATAAAAATAGGTGCACAAGAATTTGAAGCATCCTTATTGAAAAACCACCTAATAAACGGAAATGAAATCGTTTCAGAATTCAAAAACATATTCTCAATAAAAAACACAGAAAAACAGACACTTTCTATAACGACTGAAGCCGATTTTAAAAGCTTAAGAATAATTCCACATTATAAAAAACCTATTGGTTCTGGTAAGTATCATCAAGAATGGTTAGCCATGCACCAATCCAAGGAAAAACAGGATGCCCTACAACGGTTTAAAGAAGCCAAACTCGGCATGTTTATTCATTGGGGATTATATTCACAAGCTGGTGGACTATGGAAAGGCACTAAAATTAACAACGCACCGCATCCAGGACCAAAAGTTGCTGAATGGTTGATGTATGCGTTTCAAATTCCTAGAGAAGACTACAGAGCATTAGCAAAAACCTTTAACCCCGATAAATCCTTTGCTGAAAATGTAGTAAAATTAGCTAAGGATGTTGGTATGAAATACATCGTCATTACTTCAAAACATCATGATGGCTTTGCCTTATTTAATTCTAAACATTCTGAATTTGATATGGTTGACGCCACGCCTTACAAAGCAGACATCATAAAAGAACTTTACAATGCCTGTTTAGAAGAAGGTATAGATTTTGGTGTGTACTATTCTCATGGTAATGATTGGATGGATGGCTCCGATGGGAATTACAAGAACATCAAAAAAGTAAACGATTCTTTAGGGATTTATACACACCCAAATGGTAAAAATTTATGGGATCCAAGTGAAAACACACATGAATCATATCTGGAAAACAAAGCCTATCCACAAATAAAAGAATTACTAACCATGTTACCTGAACTGCGTTTAATTTGGTTTGATGGCA
Organism: Winogradskyella pacifica; assembly: GCF_013403915.1. Taxonomy (GTDB): domain Bacteria; phylum Bacteroidota; class Bacteroidia; order Flavobacteriales; family Flavobacteriaceae; genus Winogradskyella; species Winogradskyella pacifica. The sequence goes on along the minus strand of NZ_JABFDI010000004.1, from coordinate 78,152 downwards.
CAGGTTTTACTACAGAAGCACAAGCCTTTCAGTTTTATAAACTCGTTTATGAAAGGAACCCAAACGTTTTAGTTAACCGAAGAGTGGGATATGCTTTTGGAGATTATTTAGATGCAGGAGATAATAAGATTCCTTCGGCTTCAGAAACCCTAGAAAAATATTGGGAAACCTGTGGCACTACGAATAATTCTTGGGGTTATAAATCTTATGATGACGATTGGAAAAGTCCAAAAGAACTACTCTACTACTTTGTCGATATTCTATCTAAAGGTGGAAACTACCTATTAAATATAGGTCCTGACGGAAAAGGACATGTGCCCGAAACTAGTGCAGAAAACTTGCGCGACATGGGCAAATGGATTCATCAAAATGCAGATGCTGTTTACGGAACAACTCGTTGGAAAACACCAAACGAAGGCCAAGAAGAAACATTATTAGATGGCACAGGTCATAGAGCTGCCAAAGGTTTCAAAAGAGATTTTACATCTAAAGATTTTTGGTTTACTGCTAAAGAGCATAAAGTTTATGCTATTTCACTCACCCAAACAGAAGGAGATATCTTAATAAAATCACTAAAAAAGGGAGAAGGAGATATTGAACAGGTAAAAGTATTAGGAAGCGATAAGATCCTTAGTTGGAATCAGAATAAAAACGGATTACAAACCACAATAACAGGAGTGCCTAAAGACGCACTTGGTTACGTTATAGAAGTGACTTTAAAAAATAATTAAATAAAATTATGAAAACTAAAACAACTCAAATACTTATAATTAGTAGCTTATTATTGGCATCACTTTTTATGCTTACCAGTTTTGATAATAATGAAACTATAGAAGAACCAAAACCCCAAAAGCCAAACATTATATACATTTTGGCCGATGATTTGGGTATTGGTGATTTAAGTATTTATAACGAAAACAGTAAAATACAAACACCTCATTTAGATCAAATGGGTAAAGAAGGCATGCAGTTTACAGATGCACATACCTCTTCTTCTGTGTGTACACCAACACGATATGGCATCTTAACTGGAAGATATAATTGGCGAACCCCTTTAAAAGAATTTGTGACTTGGGGAAATTCACCTAGTTTAATTCAGAAAAACAGATTAACAGTGGCACAGATGCTAAAAAATAAGGGCTATAAAACAGCAAGTATTGGAAAATGGCATTTGGGTTTAAACTGGACGATGAAAAATAACAGCAAAGAGTTTGATCATTTTTCAGATACATCAGATCGCTTGAATTTTAAGGCTATTGATTATAGTCAACCTTTAAAGTTTGGACCTAATGATATGGGCTTCGATTATTCATATATGATTTCAGCATCCCTAAACATGCCACCTTTTGTGTATATAGAAAATAATAAGGCCACAATGGTACCAACAGGAATTTCGGCTCAAACCAAAAAACAATCACCATATGCCACTTGGATTAGAGGAGACATTGCGGATGATTTTAAACATGAAGACGTACTACCAAACGTTGTAGATAAATCTATTACTTTCATTAAGGAAAATGCCAATAAAGATCAACCGTTTTTTATGTACATCCCCTTACCTGCTCCACATAATCCCGTGTTACCAATTGCACCATGGAAAGGGCAAAGCGACATTAAAAGTCCTTATGCCGATTTTGTAATCATGATAGATGATTTAATGGGTCGTATTTTTGAAACACTAAAAGCACAAGGCATTGACGAAAATACATTAGTCATCTTTACAAGTGATAACGGTTTTGCTACTACTAACGATTTAAAAACTTTAAGAAAGGAAAAACACAGTCCAAGTTATATTTATAGTGGTTATAAAGGAAGTTATTTAGAAGGAGGTCACAGAGTCCCATTTTTAGTGAAATGGCCAGGAAAAATAAAACCAAATTCGGTTTCAGAGGCCACCATATGTACTACGGATTTTATGGCAACATGTGCAGATATTATTGGTTATGATTTTAAGGATAATGAGGCAGAAGATAGTTTTAGCATGATGCCTTTATTAACCAATGAAGGAGATTATTTAAGAGATGCCACTATTCATCATGACAAGTATGGTGTTTTTGCGATTAGGAAAGGAGATTGGAAATTAATTGTATCTCCAAACTCAGGTATTATGGCCTCTGGAGAAACAAAAATATATAAAGATGTTACTGCGGAAGAAATTCTATACAATTTAAAAAAGGACGTTAAAGAGAAGAATAACGTTGCCGATCAATTCCCGGAAAAGGTTAAAGAATTAAAAGAGATTCTAATTCAACAAATAAAGGATGGCAGAAGTACTCCTGGAAAAGTTCAAGAAAACGATGCTATTTCAGGAGAATGGCCTCAAGCAAAGTTTGCTTTAAAAAAATAATTTAAGCCACAATAATTATATTAAAAGAACGAATGAACATATTACGATTCCTTTTCATCTTAGCTTTTATAACCTCTTGTAAGGCTCAAACCACTATCGAAAAACAAGATGTTACGACTAAAAATACAGCGCCAAATATTGTATATATTTTGGCCGATGATATGGGATATGGAGACTTGTCGGCTTTAAATCCAAAATCCGGAATTCAAACTCCACACATGGATAAAATGCTATCAGAAGGAGTTCATTTTACAGATGCACACACCAATTCTTCAGTGTGTACACCTACTAGATATGGTATCATTACAGGACGTTATGCCTGGAGAAGTTCCTTAAAAAAAGGGGTTTTAAACGGTTACAAACCTGCTTTAATAGAAGAAAGCAGGCCAACAGTAGCTTCTTATCTTAAAAATAATGGCTATACCACAGCATGTATTGGAAAATGGCACATAGGCTTAGATATGCAACCAAAAGATGGAGATAAGACTATAAAAGCAAAAGACGGAGTTAGTAATGTAGATTTTAGTAAACCCATAAAAGACCCTAGTTATTTAGGCTTTGACTATTCATATATCATTCCTGCATCATTAGACATCCCTCCATATTTATATATCGAAAATGGAAAAGCTGTAGAATTACCTACAGCATATACAAACGTAAAAAGAAAGGGTCGCGGTCTTAGTTGGAGGCCAGGGGAAAAAGCACCTAATTTTGTATTTGATCAAGTCTTAGACAATTTTACAAAAAAATCGGTTTCTTTTATTGATGAGCAAAAAAACACAGACCAACCTTTCTTCCTTTATTTTGCGTTAACAGCACCTCATACACCTTGGTTACCAATTGGTGATGCTGTTGGTAAATCTGAAGCAGGCGATTATGGTGATTATGTTACTATGGTAGATGATGCTGTAGGCGCCGTGGTTACTGCCTTAGAAAAATCTGGACAACTAGATAACACCTTAATTATTGTGACTTCTGATAACGGCTCTAATTGGACAGAAAGAGATAAGGAAAAATTTGCGCATCGTGCCAATTATATATACCAAGGTCAAAAAGCAGATATTTACGAAGGAGGCCATCGCGTGCCATACATTGCGCAGTGGCCAGGTGTCATTCCTGCAGGATTGGAATCAAATCAACTCATGTGTACAACAGATTTGTTTGCTACCTTATCTGGTGTATTAAATCAACCTAACGTAGAAAAAGGTGCTGAAGATAGTTATAATCTTTGGCCTGCTTATACCTCTAATATAGAGACACCAATTAGAGAAGCCGTGGTGCATCATTCAATGTTTGGTGTGTTCTCCATTAGAAAAGGTAAATGGAAATACACTCCCGAATTAGGTTCCGGTGGTTTTACAAAGCCAAGGTCTATAGAACCCAAACCTAACGAAGCTCCTGGGACGTTATATGATATGATTAATGATCCTGGAGAAAAGAATAATCTCTATAACGAACATCCTGAAGTTGTAGCAGAATTAGAACAACTTTTAGAGACCTATAAAAGTCAAGGGTATAGTAATAAATAGGAATACAGCAGAGTTATGACAAGATTTAGAAAATTTAATTTTAATGTTTCATTAGTAATTCTAGGTATCACATTTCCTTTTTTACAAGGATTTGCGCAATCAGAGGATCAATCCAACGGAGCGTATCGTGATGTTTACATTAACAAAACTTGGGAAAGATTAGATGTAAACAAAGATGGTCAATTTACAGAGGAGGACAACAAACGCCTATGGAAAAATTTAAATAATTTATTGGACAGTAACGGAGATGCCCTAGTTAGCTTTGAAGAATTTTCGGCTAAAAAGCAAATTCCGTATCTAAAGACAGAAGGAAAAAGAAAGTTAAATGTGCTTTATAAAGTTACTGAAGAAGAGGATTTATACTTAGATATTTATTATCCTAAAACGTTAAAGGACGGTAAAAAATTACCCGTAGTGATATACACACATGGAGGTGGCTGGGCAGCAGGTAGCCGACACGGAGCAGCTAATGCTTCTTTTAAAACGGTGCATACAGCACTTTTAGAAAAAGGATTTTGTGTGGTATCCGTGAGTTATAGACTTTGGAAAAAAGACGGAACTACGACCATGCGAGATTGCGTAATAGACAGTAAAGATGCTATGCGTTATTTGTCTAAACACAGTGAAACATTAGGCATTGATGCCAATCGGTTTTTCTCTTTTGGAGACTCTGCTGGTGGTCATATTTCCCAAATGCTATTATTAAGTGCACCAGAAACGCTAATTGGCGATCCTGAATTATCTTCTTATACTTATAACATGGTCGCTGGAGTATCTTGGTACGGTCCTTGCGATTTTGAAGATATCAGTTTATTTAATTATGATGATAGCCCCAATTTTAAAGATCGATTTGGTGCTAGAATAACAAAACCAGATACCAAACCTAAAGATAAATTAGCGCTGTATAAGGAAATGAGTCCGATTAATTATTTAGATAAACACAGCGCTCCGTTATTAATGATCCAAGGAGACAAGGACACAACCATCCCAGTAAAACACGCTTATTATATGGCAGAAAAAGCGAATAAAGTTGGCGCACCTGTAACCACATTAATTGTAAAAAACGCAGGACATAATTGGCGAAAAGTTGGAGCTGACATCAATCCAACACGAGAATCGATAATCAAAACAACAATAGATTATTTTATTTCTTATTTAAAATAAACGGAATATAATACTATAAAGATTCCGTTAAAAAATTTTATATCACAATAATACTAAATTAATATAACCATGAAAAAACAAAAAATTAATAGCCTAAGCTTAATTGTTTTACTATTATGCATCTTTACTTGGTCTTCTAATGCCCAAAAAAATGCAAAGAAACCTAATATTGTTCTAATAGTCTGTGATGATTTAGGCTATGGTGATGTACAAAGTTTAGCACCAGAAACTAGTAAAATTAAAACCCCTCACATAGATCAGTTGAACCAAGAAGGGATGACATTTACGGATGCGCATTCTGGATCATCTGTTTGTACACCTACACGATATGGTATTATGACCGGACGTTATAGTTGGCGTACAACATTACAAAGTGGCGTCGTATCTGGTTTCAAACCCAATTTAATTAAAGAAGACCGACCAACAATTGGAAATTTTCTTAAAGACCAAGGTTATCATACAGCTATCATTGGAAAATGGCATTTAAACTTTCAATATGTAGATCCTATTTCACAAACAATCATTCGCAAAAAAGGGAGAAACTTACCACCTGTAGGTGCAACGATTCCAGATGGACCAATTCATAGAGGATTTGAATATTATCATGGTTTTCACCACGCAGGTAGTATGAAAGCAGTTATAGAAAACGACAAAGTAATTATTCATGACGAAGTAATTAATATGTTACCGCGTTTAACAACCAAATCGGTAGAGTATATTAACCAACAAGCAAAAAACAAAGACGAAAAACCTTTTTTCTTATATGTGCCTTTAGGATCTCCACATACACCAATAGTACCTTCTAAAGAATGGCAAGGTAAAAGTGGACTTGGAGATTATGCCGATTTTGTAATGCAAACAGACGCCACTGTGGGCGCTATAACTGATGCGCTTAAAGCTAACGGATTGTCAGAAAACACATTGGTAATTTTCACTAGTGACAATGGTGCCTCTAAAGCTGCAAATATCAAAGGGCTTGCAAAAAAAGGACATCTTGTAAGTGCAGGTTATCGTGGTTCAAAATCCGATTTATGGGATGGCGGCCATCGCATACCATTTATTGTAAAATGGCCGAATAACATAGAACCTAACACCACAAACAATGATTTAATTTGCTTAACCGATATTTTCGCTACGTTTTCCGAAATAACAGATGTTGCTATGCCAAGCAAAAGTGGAGAAGATAGTGTGAGTTTTTTACCAGCATTACATGGGGAAGCTATCAATAGTACTAGAGCTGGCGTTATTCATCATTCCATAAGTGGCCATTTTGGGTATAGATTAGGAAAATGGAAATTGTTATTATCTAAAGGGTCAGGAGGTTGGAGTTTTCCAAAAGAAGATGATCCTACATTAGATACTATGCCTGTTGCGCAATTATATGATATGGAAAATGATCCTGCCGAAACCACAAACTTATATACAACACATCCTGAAATTGCGGAACAACTTTTAAAGCAATTGGAATTAGACATCAAAACAGGAAGAAGTACCAAAGGGGAGTTTTCTGAAAATGATATGGATGATATTATTTTATGGAAAAAAAGAGCTGTTAATGGAAGTAAGAAAGCAAAAAATAAAAAGAAGACGTCTAAAAATTAAAACAAGAGTTTAATAAAAGCGAAACCCATAGTCGATTAAGCTATGGGTTTTTTATTTTTTATTCAATTATTAGGACTAATTCTAATACTTATTTAGTTGTATTATACATACAACAATGAAGGAATGATTTAAGGAATTCTTACTTCAAATATTTTAGTCCCATAATCTCTCACCGCAGTAATCGTTACTGTTTGGCCCGAATATGTTTTAAGATACTTTTGTAAATGTGCAATATTTGAAATCTTATGCTTGTTTAATTTTTGAATCACCCAATCCTTATCGAGTCCACCATCTAACCACATTTGTCCTTTTTCACCATCCAAAGACTTAATATAACAGCCAAAATTATAGCCACCTGTGGCATCTATTAAATCTGGATCGTCTGCAATATTGATTAACAAAGCGCCATGTACTTCTTTTTCAAGTGCTTTTCTGGTTTTTGTAATTTTCTCCTGATTACTATGTTCTGACTTATATTCACCAGCAATTAAGGTACGTAACCAGCTTGGATATGTAACAGTGCTTACTTTATTAAAGACAGCTTCTGCAGTAAATCCTATTGCAATGCCGTTAGCATTAAAAGTTCTTGCCTTTATTACGGTAGTGTTCTTTATTTTAAATGGTGATGAATATACTGTTGAATTCCTATTGGGTTCTGAACCATCTGTGGTGAAATAGACCTTAGAACCCTTTTCTGCTCTAATATCTGCTTCTAAACTAACTTCAAGCTCATTTTCAAAATCTCCTCCAAAAGGCAAAATACGTGTCATCTGATGACCAAATTCATCCATTGGGAAATTTTTAAAACCTAATTTTAAAGCTGGAGAGTTATCTTGCACTTGATAATTACCGTTTATTGGATCCACAAAATTAGGATTGGCCACAATAGAACTTAGGTCATACCCTCTCCTATTCCATTCCTCCATATTCATATCTTGCGTCATAGTAAAACCTTCAGGATTATTAACATTCCAATACAAGTTTTTATCGTAATTGGTACTCCATTTAACATCGCTTGGTAAAGCAACTTCACGTATAAAGTTATTTGTAGGCGTCGTTTTTCCAGGTAAAGTTCCAGCAATCACAAAAATATTGTTATAAATTTCATCTTCGGAATTTTTTGGCCATACATGCCAACCTAAAGGAACCGCACTTACAGTTATGTTGTTAAAAACCTTGCGTCCCATGCCATCTCTTAGTTTAATGGTAGACCCTAAATTTAAATTATTATAGATTTCGTAATAACTAGAGCCATCATCCAAATCAATCGTCCAATTTCCAGCACTAATAGATTTACGGTAATTGGCAATTCGGTTATTTCGAATAACCACATTGTCAATAGCATCTAGTCGTGTCAATTCCTTAATAAAATGCTCATCGGTTCCTCTACCTCCTTTCCATTGTCGCTCACGTCCCCATGAATTAAAAGGGCCATGCTCGCCTGTCTCTCTTACGGTTTCCCAGATATCATTAAATTCGATTAGGTGTCCGCCCCAAGTACCATCATTAATACATATGCCTGCACGCGGACAGTTATAAATGGTATTATGTGAGGCTGTTATTTTATGACTCATAGAAATATAAACACCTGCCACTTGTTTACCAACATCTCCAAAATCGTGCATAATGCTATTTTCAACCACGCAATTCTTTGGATAATCTGGGGTTTTAGGACCAGCTTCTAAGTCCATATTTTCACGCATTTCATTCCAATTCTTGCCATCCATTAATCTGTCATCCCAAGTTTGATAAAACCGAACAGCTTCCGGCGAACCAACAAAACAAACCGCACTTTCTCCGGTGTGTACAAATCGGCAACCGGTTACTTTATTATTACGATTGTAGGCACTCATAAATACACCATTTCCACCTACATATTCAAAATTACAATCTGTAATCAACAAGTTTTCTGTACCTTCCATAAAAATGGCACCACCTCTATGAATAGCCCAATCACCACGAGCAACCGGCTCATAAGACTCCATAAACGTGTAGTTGGTTTGTGTAAAATTGAATCCTTTAAACTGAATATGTTTTACAGGAGCTTCTTTAGTGCCCTTCAACTGAATCATATCTTTTATAACTGGAACTTCAATTTTAACGTCACTTAATTTTACGCCTTGCATCGGATAATAGTAAAGCGTATTGGTTTCTCTGTTTAAAAACCATTCCCCAGGAACATCTAGTTCTTCAAAAATATTTTCAACAAAATAGTAAGACGCATGACTTTTTTTTCCTCCAATACCATGTGTTCTTTGAAGTTGCCAACCACCTTCGTTTAGAAAAATCTTATTTTGTTCTCTATTAATTGATTTAAGTCTGTACTGCATATTTCCCCAGTTATGACTTTGGAAACCATGCACAATTCCTGTTTCTGGATGCTCCCATGTTTTATCTGAAAAAGTTTCAGGATCATAGGAAAACCATTTATCATAACGCTTATCTGTACCACCTGTGACTTGAAGGTATCCTTTCCCGTCACGAAGAGGATTCTCATAATCATAATTAGGGAATCTTGCTCTCACTTGGCGTTCTCCATTAACAAATAATTGATCCATAGACAAGCCTTCAGGAACTTGCGCTTGATAAATACCATTTTTATAGGCTTTCCATTCTAGATGCGCTAAGCGCTGAGAGCCTTTGATAATTACTTTTGCTCCAGGTATAGCTGAAAATACAACGGGATATTTTTCCGTTCCAGAATAATCACTACCTATCTCAATGGTTTTATTAAGATAATATACTCCAGAAGTAAACCAGACCGTAACGGCTTCGTTACCTGCATATTTTTTTACCTCTTGTAAGGCTTTTTCAAAACTTAAATAGGGACTGTTTTTTGTACCAGAATTAGCATCGTCTCCTTTAGATGATACATAAATATCTTTTGCAAAAGCGCTTCCAGTTATTAACAATACGGAAAGAACTATTAATATATTTTTCATCATTTTATGAAACTTAAATTCGGTTTTAATTTTTATTTCTTAAACGACACAACTACCTTATCTAAAATTGGTTTAGATTCATTTTCCGTTGTATCCGTCATTTTAACCTCAAATTGAAACCCATATCCTTTAGGTAAGTCAGAAAAATTCAGCTGTGCTGGTGTTTTTTCAACCTGCTTAGAAAACCCTTTTATATAATCATACTCTTCCTTTACAACTTGCCAGTTACTCCACTCATTAATTTGTCCGTCATTGGTAGTATCCACTCCCATGCGCACTTCTACGGTTTCTACCCAAGGACCAGTACTTACATAATCGTTTCTAGTTTGCGTAAGCAAGTAATATTTACCTTCTGCAAACATGATATCTGGATCTGGATGTCCTTGACCTATATTTCCACAAAATTCAAATTGTTTATTAATATCATCAGACGTAAACCAAGCAACACTCATATGCTTTCCTCCAGTCTTACCTGCGGGATCATAATCTGCGAATAAATAATATTGACCACCAATAGAAATAGAAGCCCAATCTCCAAAAGAATTTTGTTCTGGCTCATGGATTTCGTATTTACCAAAAGCAACGACGTCTCCTTTTTTGATTTTTTGTCTCGGTATATCAATTGGTGACGGTTTTCCAGGATAATTATCAGGGTCTTCCTTAAACCAATGTGGATGTGCATATTCCGCAAATTTACCAGTTGGTTTGGTGCGTTCATCTACAGGAGGATTTAAAATTTTAAAATCATTAAAACCATCTTTACTTACAGCATGCGTTGCTAAGGGCGAATCCCAAGCATGCGTAGAAGCATCAATAGGCGACCAATCTTCAGCTATAATATGAAAATTACCATCTAAATCTCTAATGACTGCACAATCAGAACCATCTGAGGGATCTTTAAAAGCCATGCCCATCTTTTTCCCAACAAGACCATCAGTTAAGTTGTCATCAATAAGTAAATGCGGATCTTGATCGTTTGGAAAATCGTAATAAAAATAAAATTTTCCATCAATATATTCTGCAGAAGTTACCCAACGTGAAGACATGTCTGATATAGGTCCATAATGCACCCAGTTTTTCATATCGATACTATGCCAAGCATGATATCCCTTTAGCGATTTTTTTAATCCTGATGGAGCATCAAATTGGTTTTTAAGATGTGTGGTTTTTAATACCACATCATAACCTTTTAAGATGGTATCCTTACTTTTAAAATCATTCGGTCGTTTATTCTTCTTTCTAGTATCGTATTTACCAAACATCCAGTAATTTCCATCTCCTAACTGCAATGCGACAGGAGCATCACCTAAATTTGCTGGTGCTGCAGTAGGGATTTGTTCCCAATTTAACCATTCTGGTGATTGAGAAAACGTAATGGATTTTGCAGCTCTTTTTTTTGTAAACTTTTTCATGGCGCTTTGAAAAACAGCTTCCTTTTCAGTAGGAATTACTTTTCCATTGGTGATTTCCAAATTTGATTTTGTAGCTATATTCGCTTGCCAGTCTTCTTGAGATTCAATAGTCCAAGTATTTTGTGCGTGTAGCATTCCGCTTGCTGTAAATAATAAAAATGTAAGTGACAGAAATAAGCCTTTATTTACTTGTGTTCTATGGTTTGTTTTCATGATTTTTTTAGATGAATTATATGATTTATTTTTCAAAAGAAAATGTTTTTGATTCTTGATGTCTCCACACTTTTACGGTATGCTCATGGTTCGCTAATTGCTTCATTTTTTTAATAAAATCTTGTTCATTTGCTATTTTTTCCGAATTTAATTCAAATATGACATCATCCACTTTAAATCCCATTTTAGCCAATTTACTATCCTTAGGAACAGAAACCAATAAAACGCCATAGGTGTCAAACATTCCCGTTGCTGTAAGTTCGGCTTCTGTTTCTAGCGTTTTAAACTTAGCTCCAAATAATCCTTTCATCTTTTGCTCCACATACACATTGGATGCTACCTCTTTTGGTGCATGTATTTGTGGTTTCATTGCTAAACGCTTCAATTTATCTGAAGTAACACCAAAACCCGTCATCGGAAAGTTTTTAAATCCAAGTTGTAATGCTGATGATTTGTTTGAAACTGTAAAATCGCCATGTTGAGGCGCTTCAAAAAGAACATTTCCATAGAGACTTTCTGCATCATCTAGTGTTTGTTGCTGTACTCCATAAGCAGGTACAACGTCTTTAGCATCTGGATTGTGAATGAAATTCTTATTGCGTATACCTCCCCAAAGCGTTGGGTTACTAGATTTATACACTGTTCCTCCCCATAAAATGTTACTTTCAAAAATATCGTGCGTTGGTTTAGGGTATGGTACATTACAAGTGTATCCTCTGCCTAAGATTACATTATTAGTAACATTACGATGATAGCCTTCACGTGTTTTAATACCACCTGAAAGACTGATATTATTATAGATTTCATAATTGGTTGAGCCATCATCTAAATCGATATCCCAACCATGATCGCATTGCATTCTGTTATTTCTAATTGTAGTTGTTTGATACGCATCCCATAAAGGTATATTTGGATACTTTTCTATATAATTACTAATCATAGGCTTTCCATTTTCATCCATTAAATCTGGTCCCGATGGGCCAGCTCTAAACCAAAAACGATCTCTTCCCCAAGAATTAAAAGCGCCATGATCGTGCGTTTCTAGTACAGTTTCAAAACAATCATTCCATTCTATAATATGACCTCCCCAAGTTCCATCACAAATGTTAATGGCGGCTCTTGGTGTATGACTAATAGTATTGTGAGCAATTGTAATTCTTGATGACATAGAAATATTAATTCCTGAGGCTTGTTTTTCAAAACGACCACAACGCATCATCAGATTATTTTCAACTATACAATCTGCTGGATATTCTTCAGATTTTGGACCAATTGTAGTGTCTATTTCATCTATTGGTGGTGGAAGATGTTGAAAACTAAATGAAGGATCACGAACCGCAGCAAAGGAACCAACCAAGTTCACATCCGTAGAACCATTATTCTGAAAAAAGTTGCTTTTAATTTCTATATGACGATTATAACTATCAATAAATACAGCGTTTCCTCCTAATTCTTCGAAAGAACAATTTTCAACAATAATATTCTCCGTACCACGTATATGAATAGCACCTCCACGATATACACACCAATCGCTTCTGAGTAAAGGCTCAATGGTTTCTTTTAAGGTTCTTTTTGTTCCCGTAAAGTGAATACCAGAAATCTGAATATGTTTTACCGGCTTAGTCGTTTCGTAGTTTTTAACAACGGTTTCTTTTTGTGCATTACCACTTTTGTGAATAACCATTTCCGCAACAGGTAGTTTATGCTCTCCGTAAATTTCAATAAGGTGTTTAATTTGAAGAACGGCTTCAATCTTTGTGTCGTTAAGATTTACATGGGCTTCTGGCATATAATATAACCAACCGTCCTTGGTATTGTGATACCATTCTCCCGGAACATCTAATTCTTCAAAAACGTTTTCAATCATGCGGTAGCCTTTGTGAGGTGGAGCAGATCGGTTGTTTTGCCAACCTCCTTCGTAAACCAATTCTCCTTTATCGTTTTTGCCCGTCACAAAATAATGCTGACTTCCCCAAAGCCCTCTGTGCATTCCATTTAAGATGGCGCCTTCAGGATTTTCCCATTCTGCCGCTTTTTTAGCATCCCAAGCGTCTGGCGTCGCTCCTGAAAAAGGAACTGTTCCTGCTTTTTTTCCACGTACAGAATCATCACCATCTGTAGGTATAAATCCAGCGTTAAAATTAGGATACCTAGCCATATGTTGTCTGGTATGATCTACAAAAAGTTGATCGATAGCATTTAAATCACCAACGTTAGTTCTATAGATGCCATCCTTAAATAATTCCCATTTAGAGGAAATTAATTGCGCTCCAGTAATTACGACCTCTTCATTTTTAGCTGCAGCATACATAACAGGAAATTGTTCAGTACCACTATCTTCTGTTGTAATCCTTAGAGGCGTGTTTAATCTATAAGTGCCTTGATGCATGATGATTTGACAAGGTTCTTTTCCTAAACGTCCACTAGCTCTTAATTTTTTCTGAGCAGCTTCAATAGTTAACAAAGGCTTAGATGCCGTTCCTTCATTAGAATCTGAACCAGTTGTAGCAACATGGATATCTAGTGCATACATTGGCATAATAGATAAGATTAATAATAAGGTAATTACGTTTTTCATTCTTTTAGATATTTTTTTATTCCTATTTAATCTGTAATTTATTTTGCTTTATCTTCTGCATATATGTTGACGTCTCTATCATTTTTTTGAATTTCCCCAGGTGTACTTCTTCCTTTGTCAACATAAGATTGAAGTAGTTGGGTTAACTCTTCTACTTTTTCTGGGTATTTATCCTGCAGATTCGTTGTTTCAGCAATATCGTCTGATAGGTTGAATAACTGCACACTAGGTGATCCTTCTGGAGTTTGCCCTGCTCTTGGCGTACTCCAACCACCAGACCCTGGACAAAGTGCTAGTTTCCAATCTCCTTTTCTGATAGAAAAAGAACCATTAATACTATGGCTAATAATGTCTTCTCTATTTGTTTTCTTTGGATCTTTTAACGTTGGTAAAAAAGAAATGGCATCGACACCAGATGTATCATCTAATTTTATACCTGTAATATCAGAACAAGTAGCAATAAAGTCAGTCATACATGTTAATCTATCTGTTTGTGTTCCTGCTGTTATAACTTCTGGCCAACGAACAATAAAAGGTACGCGATGTCCACCTTCGTAAATATCGGCTTTATTTCCTCTTAGATTTCCACTAGGTGAGTGTCCTTTCTTTTTTAAAGCAGGAATTTTTGCAGCAGGCGAACACCCATTGTCCGTAGAAAATATAACAATGGTGTTTTCGGATAAATTATGTTTATCCAAAGCTTTTAAAACTTCTCCTACAACCCAATCTGTTTCCATTAAAAAGTCTCCATAAGGTCCTAATTCAGACTTTCCTCTCCATTTTTCACTAGGAACAATAGGCGTATGTGGTGAGGTTAATGGCAAGTATAAAAAGAAAGGTTCTTTTTCTTCAGCTCTCTCATTTATATAATCCACTGATTTTTCTGCAAAAACTTGTAAACATTCACCTGATTTAAAACTTGGAGCAGAAGGCCCTTTTCTAGAACGTATCTTTGGGTCATTCATAACAGAAGGAAGTTCTGTCACTTTTTCATTTTCAATATATACATACGGAGGCATATCTAAAGAAGCTGCTATGCCATAAAAGTAATCAAAACCATTACTTGTTGGCGTTATAGCAGGTTTAGTATAATCGATATTCCATCCGCCACCTATTTGCCATTTTTCCTTCTTATAATTAGGTAACAGTTCCCAACCGATACCTAAATGCCATTTACCAATCATTGCTGTATGATAGTCTGCTTGCTTTAACAAGCTTGCTACAGTTGTTTCACCTTTTTTAAGCAGCGGTTTCGCAGTCGGTTTATGGATGACCCCTTTAGATAAACTTGTTCTCCAATTATAACGACCCGTTAAAAGCGAATAGCGAGACGGTGTGCAAACGGAAGATGACGTATGTGCGTCCGTAAAACGAATACCTTCTTCCGCCAAACGATCTAGATGTGGTGTCGCCGCTTTTCCCGTGGTATGAGAGACATCACCTATTCCCATATCATCGGCAAAAATAAATATGATATTTGGACGACTGGTATCTGCTTGTTTTTGTGCTCTTATATTTGGGCTAAAACATAAAACAAAAATTGCAATTATAGATTTATACATTTTGATCTGGATTGGACATTGGTATGAATATTGTAAAACTATGGATTAGTGCTACAATGTGTTTTCTGTTATCGACCATTTTATTACTCTAATTGAACTTGAATAAATTATTGAGATCTATTATCTATTTTCTTACGGACAATTCGTTCTTTTTCCTATACAGACAAATGGCCAGAAGAGTGCCTTATTTCATATGTATAATTAGATATATGCACTATATATTTATCGAATGCTGAAATAAAGAAAGTAATTGCAAGATTAGAGAACGACTTTCTTTAGTTTATAAAATATATTTGTTATTCATTTTAGATCACTCACAATCCAATACTAAATAATCAATGTTTCGATTAAAATTAGAAATACGTATTCTTTATCTTTTTATTCTTGTTTCGAGCACCTTATTTTCTCAGAATAATCAGGTCGATTTTAAAGTGGATTACGAATCCTTTCTATCCAAACACGATATGCTTTGGGACATGGTTCCAGACAAATGGCAAACCGCACCTTATTCAGGAAATGGAAATGTTGGCTTTTTATTGTATCAAAGCCCAGAAGAAAAAGATAATGTGATCTCGCTTCATATAGGAAGACATGATTATTACGACCATAGAGAAGCAGAAACTAAAGCAGAAGAAATGCTTTGGATAAAACGAAGCAGATTACCACTAGGTCATTTTAAGTTGAAATCTAAAGGAAAGATTACAGGTGTTGACATGCGTTTAGATTTATGGAATGCCGAATTAATAGGCACTATAAAAACGACCAAAGGAAGTTATAAAATAAAAGGTCTTACCCATAGCGCCAATGATATCATCTATTTTGAAACCGATACAAAAGATGAAACTATAGAAATTACTTGGCATGCCGAAGATCCTATTCCACCAGTTTATGAAGTGTTGCAAAAAGGAGGCGGTCCAAAAGGTGGCACTTGGGATAAAATGAGAGCTGTAACTTTAGAAATGGCACCTAAACCTACATTTAGTGAGAAAAATGGATACAATTTCTGTTACCAAGCTTTGTATGATAATAGAGGTGAAACCACAACAGGTTGGAAAATAACAGGCGATGCTTCCGGAAATCAACAATTAATTACCAGTGTACATCATAGTTTCCCTGAGCACAATTCAATAGAAATTGTGACTAACAATTTAGAAGCAGCTGAAGTTCTTATTAAAGACAACAACTTTATATCTACCCATCAAAAATGGTGGCACGAGTATTACCCTTTAAGTTTTGTAACCATCAATGATGCTGAAAAAGAATCATTCTATTGGATACAAATGTATAAACTAGGTTCTGCGTCTAGAGGCAACGGACCGATTTTAGATTTAATGGGACCTTGGTACAATAGAACCTTTTGGCCAATGGTTTGGGGAGATTTAAATGTGCAACTCATCTATTGGACGCATTTAACCGCAAATAGAATGTCTATTGGAGAATCCTTACCCAACAACATTGATAAATATGCGAAAAACCTTGAAGACAATGTGCCTAAGCATTGGAAAAATAGTGCTGCCGTTGCTGCTTTAATGCCACAAGACCTTATTGCTTACAACGGTTCAAAAGTGCCAGATATGTTAGCGTGGATTTTAAATGATTATTGGTTGCATCTTCAATTTTCAGGTGATGATAGTCGTATGCGAGACAAACTATTTCCTATCTTAAAAAAGACGGTGAATAGTTACCTGAATTATATTAAAGAAAATCCAGTAGATGCCGAAGACGGTAAAATTCATATTAAATACAGTTGGTCGCCAGAATACAAACCTGGTCGTGGTCAAGATATTAATTTTACATTAGCTCTAATTCGCTGGAGTTTCCAAACACTTATTGATATTGACAATCAGCATCACATAAACGATCCGCTTAAAAAAGAATGGCAACATGTATTAGATAATTTAGTGGATTTTCAAATTGATAAAAATGGTCTTATGGTCGGAAAAGACAGACCTTTTGCTAATCCACATAGACATTATTCACATCTACTCGCTTTTTATCCTTTAATGGTAATCACACCAGAAAAAGAAGAAGACAAAAAATTATTACGCACGTCTTTAGACCATTGGTTAGATGTTACATTTAATAGTGGCAAAAAAATCAAGGCGATGCCAGTAACGGGTTATACAGCAACAGGAGCATCTTCCATGTATGCCAATTTAGGCGATGCCGAAAAAGCCTATTATTATCTAGATTTTCTAATCAAGCATAAAAACATTTCATCAACGACTATGTATTCCGAAGGAAAAATCAATCCTGTGATTGAAAGTCCCCTATCTTTTGCCACAAGCTTACACGATATGATGTTGCAAAGTTGGGGTGGAAAAATACGTGTATTTCCTGCAAGTCCGAAAAAATGGAAAGACGTTGCGTTTCACGATTTTAGAACACAAGGTGCTTTTTTAGTGAGTGCTAAAAAGATAGACGGTAACACCGAATTTGTATCTGTAAAAAGTTTAAAAGGCAATGCATGTATTGTTCAAGTTGATTTTGAAAATCCACAATTTTATATCGATGGAAAATCTATTTCTGTAAATAAATCAGCAGATGGTTCTTATAGCATCAATTTAAAGAAAGATGAATCGGTTATTATTACGTCAAAGTCTTTAAAGACAACAGATTTAAGCATAAAAGAATTACCAAAATCGGAAGCAGAGCAAAATTTATTCGGTTATGGAGAGAAAACAAAACGACTACCAGGTCATGACTATTACAGTTCTTATTAAAAAACACATGAAAACACTATTATACTGCCTATTTATACTTGCTTCTTTTGCATCATGCACTGCACAAAAGCAACAAAAGAAACCGAATATCATTTTCGTGTTTTCGGATGACCAAAGGTTCAATTCGTTGAGTATGACAGGTGATCCTATAGCAGAAACACCAAACATCGATCAGTTGGCAAAAGAAGGTGTCTTTTTTAACAACGCATATATTACCAGTCCTATTTGTGGACCAAGTAGAGCGAACATCTTTACAGCACAATGGGAACGCAGAAATAAAATTGGCTTCACCAATGTTTCTAAGCATGTAATTTCCGAAGAAACCTTCCAAAACAGCTGGCAAGCACAATTAAGAAAAGCGGGATATTCTACGGCTTTTATAGGAAAACACCACACCAAAATTGGAGATAAAAAGGATACACCTTTAGTCGAAAACACCGATTTCAGTTATTATGGCAATGGGCATTTAGGCTTTTATCCTGCCAAAAAACACCCACAGTTTGACAATCTAAAAAACAAAACTCAGGTTGAAGGTTTATTAGAAGCGACAAAAGCCTATTTATCACAAGGAGATGATTACGATTACTTCTATGAGAATGCGGATCCTTCCATTAAAAATCAACTTAAAAAAAGAGATCCTAACAAGCCTTTTTCGGCATGGATTAATTTAAATCTTCCACATGCCTCTAGTATTGGAGGTATGGGTTCAAAGCCAGAAGATCCAGACTATTACAAAACAAAATATGACGATGTAAAACACAAAATAGAACTACCAGACAACTACCCACAAGCTATTAGTCTGCCTGAAGAGGTATATGCGACATCAGATTTAATGAAATATTATGTCACCTCTAATAAAGGAAAATTATTAAGTGAAAAGTTAAGAATGGATCGTGCTAATTATGCCATTGATTTAATGGTTGGGAATTTACGTGCCTATTTAAAAGAAATAGGCGAAGCAGACAATACCATTATCGTCTTTTGTTCTGACAACGGTTTGTTTTTAGGCGAACACGGCTTAGGAGGTAAAACTATTTTATACGATGAATCTGTACATGTACCAATGATTGTGTATTCGCCATTTTTCAACGATAAAACCAAAGGTAAAGTTGTTGAGGAATTGGTGGTTGGACAAGATATTCCTGCAACTATTTTAGAAATGTGCGGAGTAAAAGTACCTGAATCTTATCAAGGAAAAAGTATGCTACCATTAATTGATGGTAAAAATGAAAACTGGAGAGAAGACATCTTTTTAGAAAACTTATTTACAGATCAAGGCTACCCAAGACAAGAAGGGGTACGTAGTAAACAGTTTAAATACATTCGTTCGTTTAGTAAGGAAAACGACCGAAATAAATACATTCCGGAACACACCATTGAAACAAATGAACAACCCATTTACGAAGAATTATTCGATATTATAAACGACCCAAAAGAACAGAACAACTTAGTTGGGAATAAAGATTACCTCGATGTTTTAAATGCATACAGAGAACGCTGTAAAACTTTGGTATCGGAACTCAACTAATTTAATATTCAATAAAAATACACCCCATGAAAAAGCTATTACTATCATTTCCTATCGTCATGGGAATCTTGTTTTTTGGAATTCTACGTTCAGATAGCAATGTGAGTTCCATGGACCATAGTTCTAGCAATACTGAAGTTTTTCAAAAGAAAGATTCTACCAAATCAAAGCTTAGAATTTACTATATAAGACATGCTGAAGGTGGACACAATGTTAAAAAAGAATGGGGAATATATCCTGAGAGCGAATGGCCCGCTTATGTTGGTAACCATAGTGCTTTTACACCTAAAGGAATTATGCAACAATCTAGAGTCTCTAAAAAATTAAATCGGTTTAATTTCGATTTTGTAGCCGTAAGTCCTGCTTGGCGTTGTAAAAATACCGTATTACCCTATTTAGAAGATTCAAAAATAAAGGCAGAGATTTGGCCAGAACTTGCAGAAATCTATGCCACCAACCTCATTGTTTCGCCAGATTTACCACAACATACTTCAACTGAAAAAATACTTGGAGCAGGAGATGAAATAACACTACTTCCAGAAGAAGAACCTTACTTCACGTTACGCAATGATGGCACACATGAATTTAAGAAACTACGTTTTCCTAGAGACCATTCTGAAAGTGCAAAAGAAAATGCAATGGCAAAGGTAATTATAGATCGCGTTTTAGAATTAATTGAGGATCGCAGTGCATCACATAATACCATACTTCTTTCAGGTCATGGAAGCAGTGGAAAAGCCGTTCTAAGAATGCTTACCAATGATCCATTAAATGGTTTTCCTCAAATAACAAATACAGGAGTTTGGATGGTAGAACAACAAGAGGATGGCACCTTTAGATTAAAGATGTTCAATGATGTTCCTTTTTCTGAATAATAGGGTTTGAAGTTGAATTTAAAATTAAGGATTCTTCAGAAAATGAATCAAAACCTATTATTGATAAAATAGTTGTTAAGTTAGCAGACTAAGTTTAAGTATTTGGGTTGTGTTAAAAACCCGAGAAGTCCAAATTCAAACCTTTTAAATATTGTATCAACTAAAGACCATAAACTATGATTTAACGTGCTAATTAACGACTAAATCTTACTTATGCATAAAAAGAGCAAGCATTTGATAGAATAAAGAATCGTTTTTTCGCATAAGTATGAGATATTTGATGACATATTAATACTAATTCAATCTTTATGAAAACTATCAAGTATATTTCAGCTATTCTATTATTGTTTAGCATATCCTGTTCATCTGATCCAGACTATGACCCAGTAGTGATACCAGAACAAGGTTCATTTGGTATGAACGAATATGGTACAGTAGATTTCAAAACCGTAGAAGGTATAGAAATAGGAGTAGATACTTCAGTAGAATTAGAAGCATTACACGGAGAACCAGAAGAGATAACTTCAGCAGCCGATGGTATCGTAAGATGGCAATATTTATCCGAAGGCATAGGGTTTGGCGTAAACACAACAACAGACATTATAGATAAAATATATTTATATTCTGACGCATACGAAAATTATACAACGAGTTATCCACGTGCCCTTGAGGAAAATTTACAATTTGCATTTGGAGTATTAAAAGCGAAACACCCTACCCTTAGAATTGATGATGCAGAGGGAAATGACTGGCCTTACACAGCGGAGACGCTTATAGAAGCAACTAATGGTGAAGAAAACGGTGTGTATTCTTTTAATTTTGAAAACATCGGAAGGTTTATCTTTATTTCTGACAGTATAGATAACATGGAAGGATTTGTAGTACAAATCATCTTAGAATCTGATGGTGATTATGGTGATGGTGGTGGTAATGATGACGGTGGCGGTAATGATGATGGTAACCCAGCACTATTATTTGATGACGCGGGAGATAATAGTCAAACATTTAATGTAGGAAATGAAGATGAAGATGATCTTAACCAGGATATTATTACCGTGGGAGGTACAGGCGTACTTGTAGAAAACAATAACTTTATAGGTGTTGGTACTGAAGATGCTAGTGATGATGGTGCCACTGCAGTTTTTACTTTTGACTTAACTACAAATTCAGCTACTGCAATTAATGCAACATTAAACTTAGAGTTAGCAAAAAGAGCAAAAGGTAGCGTTAGCGGAACAGTTTCTGTGACAGGTTATCCAGAGACACCTTTTTCTTATGCGGCTACTTCTACCGAGAATGGTGGTAGTGCTCCAGCTATCGATTTTGAATTCCCATCAACGATTTCATTGGTTTCAGGTACACCGCTTACGGTTACTATTACTCTAGATGAGATGTTAACTGAAGGTAATACAACAAACCCAATTTTTAGGTTAGCAAAAGTAACTCTAGAGAAAGATGTTAGTGCACCTACACAAAATACTTGGCTCGATGTAGACAATTCAATTACAAATTTAACATTGGCAACGACTTGTACGGACTGTTCTGTAACAACAGTAGCAAATCCTGATGCTGCAGATGTAGAAGCTACGACTGTAACAAAATGGACTATAGGTTCTACTTCTGGTAGTGGAAATAAAAGCCTTAGTTTTGATTTCAATGAAGGAGAGGGTGTTACACTTGCTGATTATAGTAATTTAATAGTAACCGTACGTATGTACTGGCCTAGTTACAATGACATTAGTAATTTTGATGCTAATGAGCGTATTAGATTCTATTTAAGTGATGGTACTGCTGTACAATATGTACAACATAATTTTGTTGAATCGGACGAGGCTGGATGGCATACGATGGTATTTGATTTTTCAGGAACACCAACAGGTGCTGACCTAACATCTGATATAATTAACGGAGAAATTAGATTAATAGGTAATAACTTTACAAATTTAGATAATGGTCTTGAATTTTATATCGATACGATTACTTATGATATAATTTAAGAATCATTAGAACAATTAGATGACATGACAATAAAAAGTCCTTGGTTAAATTTTTAACTAAGGACTTTTTTATTGGTTTTGCCTGATCCTTAAAAGAGGTGACATTTGCTCCCAGAATATTAAAGACTTCAACAGTAGACCTAAATCTCGCCTTTTAATATGATAGAGCAAGGAAAAGATAGATTAGAGAAATATTAAAAACAGACTTATCGCTAATTTTGGTATTGTACTGGCGAACATATTAAACATGATATTCAAAAACTATTTAACTCTTCTACTTATTTGTGCCATTTCTATTGTTGCGAATGCACAAAAGAAAACTAGTGATAAAAACCCAAACAAGAAGAGACCAAATATTCTGTTTTGTATTTCAGACGACCAATCTTACAAACACATTTCTTTAGAAAATGTAAAAGACGAATTGTTCACGTATTTGAAAGAGACAAACGATCCTAGAATGGAAGGCTTATCACCTTGGGACAATTATCCGTTTTATTCTGAAGGATTCGATGAAAGATACTTAAAACCTGTTGGTAAAAGGGATGGTGAATAGAAATCTATCCTATTAGTGTAAATTTAAAAACCTAGCATGAAAAAACCTATTAATTATCTTTTGCTTTTAATACTCATCAGTTCATGTGGGTTACAAAAAGACGTTGACAAAACAGGCCAAACGTCGCAACACCTTAAGACGTTACCATACACGCATATGGCATTGGAAGATCTTTCAGATTTTAAACCAACTTCAAAAAACTGGCAAATTGTAAGTGACGCAGTCGTAAATACGTCCAAAAAAAGAAGCATTTCAGGGGTTGATGGCATTGGTGTATTATTAAACAATTCAGATAGAACTTCAAGAAAAAATATTTTCACAAATTTTGAGCATGGAGATATTGAGCTAGAGTTAGATGTTATGATGCCCATAGGATCTAATTCGGGCATTTACCTACAGGGAAGATATGAAATCCAACTTTTTGACAGCTGGAACGTCAAAGAACCTACATATTCAGATATGGGAGCTATTTACCAACGCTGGGACAAAACAGCAGAAAAAGGAAAACAAGGTTACGAAGGGCATCCTCCTACTATAAACGCTGCTAAAGCTGCTGGTTTATGGCAACACATAAAAATAAAATTTAACGCACCTACTTTTGATGAAAAAGGAAATAAAACTAAAAACGCAAAATTTGATGAAGTTTGGTTAAACGGCGTACTAATACATAAAAACATTGAAGTTACTGGCCCAACTAGAGCAGCTGCTTTTAAGACAGAAACTTCTATGGCTCCTATTATGATACAAGGAGATCATGGTCCTGTTGCGTTTAAAAACATCAAATACAAATTACACAAAAAATAGAAGATTTAGGAATTCGGTTTTTGTTGTTTTTTACCTTAAAAAAGACAGCTAACTAAAGTAAAGCATCGATTTATTAAAAAGGTTAAAATTTGTAAAGTGAAAGTTAGAAGGAATTTATATAAAAACGTTATGCTGTTAATTGCTGTTTTTACAACAGTAAATTTATATGCAGATAAGTTTACATATAATGAGAAAAAGCTCGGTGGAGATTTTAAACTGATTTTTTACACTTCAGAAAAAAACAATGCAGATTTAATTGCTAATCAGACTTATTTGTTCGTTGATTCTTTAAACCTAATTTTTAGCAATTACTTAAAAAAGAGCGACATAAGTTTATTGAATAGAAAAAGGAAACTTAAAAATGCTTCATCCCAATTAATAGCACTTTTAAAACTATCACAACAAGCCCATAAAAACACCAATGGTTATTTTGATATTTCAATAAAACCGTTAATTGACTTTTGGGATAAAGCAGAAAAAAACAAGAGGTTTCCTTCAAAGAATTCGATATTAAAACAACAGAAATTTGTTGGATTAAAGTCCGTTTTAACGATTACAGATTCCAACGATATTTTTCTGGCAAGAAAGAGTGAATTAGACTTAGGAGGCATTGCCAAAGGGTATATCATTGACGAAGTTTATGCATTTCTAAAGAAAAAAAACATCACTTCCTTTTTAATTGAAGCTGCAGGCGACATAAGAGTGTTTGGCAGACCTGAGAATACTGATTTTTGGAATGTTGGTGTGTCAGCAACAAATAGTAATAGTTATATCGTAGCATTAAAATCTGGTCAAGCAATAGCAACTTCGGGTAAAACATACCGATTTAGAATAATTGAAGGTAAAAAGTATTCTCACATTGTAAATCCAAAAACATTAACACCGGTTTCTCATAATTTCACATCATCAGTAATTGCAAATAGTGCCGTTGAAGCTGATTATTTGGCATCAACATTCAATATTGTAGTGAACAAAGATGAAATAGAAAAAATAATCGATAATCATAAGAATATTGAATTGTTAATTTTTAACAAGCACGATATAATTTTTGAGACGAAGAAATTTCTTAAAACAGATAAAAATTAAAGAATGAATACTAAAATAAGCATACTATTACTAGCTTTTTTATTGGTTAGTTTAGGGGTTGAGGCGCAAACAACATTCACGCTTTCTAAAGAATCTACAATGAAAATTGATGGATCTTCAACGGTTAGTGATTGGTCTGTTGAAGTTATGGAGGCTACAGGAAACTTTACTACATCAGAAGATATTAAAATTGAAGTTGGTGAAATTCTTTATTCAAATTTAGAATTTAGTTTTCCAGTTGATAAAATGGAAAGTGGTAGAGGGCCAATTATGGATTCAAAAATTAAAAAAGCTTTAATTAGTGATGTAAATCCATTGGTAACTTATAAGTCTATTGAAAATAAGATTACAGCTTTAGATGGTGATAAATTTGTGTTAGAGTCTGTAGGGACAATTACAGCGGCAGGTGTTAGCAAACCGCTTACAGTTGCATTAAATGGATTTTTTAATCCGGAAATGAAAACTATGTCTTTCGAAGGCTCTAAAGATCTGACAATGGCTATGTTTAATATTGTAAAGCCAACTGCTTTCTTTGGTCAACTAAAAACAAAAGACGAATTAAATGTAAAGTTTAATTTAAGCTTTATAAAACTATAAATCACCTTAATTACTATTATATGAAATTACTTAAATTATTAATTATACCATTTGTTTTTTTAGCTACAAATGGATTTGCTCAAGCTGAATTTAAACCGTATTCACAACAGATTAAAGGTACTGATGTATCCTTTAAGATGGTGCCGATTAAAGGTGCTACTTTTATGCTAGGAGCATCAAAAAAAGATAAACAAAAAGAAGCTGATGAGTTGCCACAAAAACAAGTGGAAGTTAGTTCTTTTTGGATGGGTGCTTTTGAGGTGACTCAGAAAGAATTTTTACTATTTACAGATGCTACAAGTGATATATTAGCTGATGGCACTTTAAACACTGAAGTTATTTCTAGACCCTCAAGTCCGTATGAAGATCCTTCAAAAGGATTAGGAGATGATGATATGAAACCAACTGTTGGTTTAACACAATATGGAGCATTATCTTATTGCCGTTGGCTCTATAAAAGAACGGGGATTTTTTATAGAATTCCAACCGAAGCAGAATGGGAATTGGCTGCAAAAGCAGGCACAGAAACTCCGTATTTCTTCGGAAAAAAGAAAAATGATTTATCAGAATATGCTTGGTATGCCGAAAATTCAGAAGGACAATTACACCAAGTTGGTTTAAAAAAACCAAACCCTAACGGCTTATATGATATTTATGGAAATGTGTCCGAGTGGTGTTTAGATCAGTATTATGCCGATTATTACACTACAATAAAAGATGGAGAAAAAGATCCTAGAGGAATGCCAGATGCATTGTACCCAAGATCAGCCCGAGGAGGTTCATTTTTAGATGATGAAACGGAATGCAGAAGTACAAATAGAATAACTTCAACAGACGATTGGAAAGCAAGAGACCCACAATTACCTAAAAGTTTTTGGTGGAACACAGATTCTGAGTTTGTTGGTTTTAGATTGGTAAGACCTTTAGAGCAGCCAAGTAAGGAAGATGTAGAACTATTCTTTTCTTCAATGTTAGAATAAACCTATTCAGTTAATCAAAAATATAAAATAATGGAAAGAAGAAATTTTATTAAAAATTCAGTTTTAGCTGGAGCCGGACTTTTAACCTCATCAAAAGTTTTAGATAACGTCTTAGGCTTTCATAATAGTTCATCAGATGCATTAAAAATAGCCTACATTGGATGTGGAGGAAGAGGTGCAAGAGCAGTTAAAGCAGCTTTAGATTTAGAAATTCCCACAGAGCTTGTTGCCATGTGTGATTTGTTTAAAGACAAAATTGATCACAGAGAAAAAGTATTATTAAAGGCAGTGAAAAACAAAAGCAGAATAAAAGTAACTGAAGACACTAAATTTACTGGTTTCCAAGGCTATAAAGATGCAATTGCTTTAGCAGATATTGTATTCATTACAACTCCTGCCGCATTTAAACCTGCTATTTTTCAAGAAGCTATAAAACAAGGAAAACACGTATTTATAGAAAAACCTGTTTGTGTAGATTCTATCGGTTTTCAGCAAGTTATAGCTGCAGCTTCATTAGCGAAACAAAATAAATTGTACGTAGCAGCTGGATTACAAAGAAGATATTCTCCAGGATACCAAGCTGTAGTTAACGAAATACATGATGGAGCAATTGGTGACATTCATACCGCAGAATGTTATTGGCTAGGAAAACCTATAGGAGATTTAGAACGTAAGAGAGAAGAACAGTGGACAGAAATGGAATTTCAAAATAGACATTGGAGATCGTTTGCTTGGGTAAGTGGAGGAAATATTGAAGAGTTTCATGTGCATAATTTAGACATTGTAAACTGGGTTTTAAATGAAACTAATCCACAATCTGTAATCGCTTTAGGAGGGAAATCTCCTGATAAGAATTTCTCAGGTTCTTTGGGCGGTTTTGATAGCTTAACCTCTAACTTCAAATATAAAAATGATGTGTCTTTGCATAGTTATAGTAGAAATATACCAAATTGTAAAAATAAAAATGGAGAGTATTTTTATGGAACAAAAGGTAAGTGTATTATTACTGAAGACGCTGTAATTTATAATAATAAAGGAAAAGAAGTTTTTAGAGCAAGTAGTAAAGAATACGGTCGCCTGCATGGCTCATTCGACTTAGTTCAGAAAAATTTAATTGAAAGTATTTACCATAATAAACCTTATTTTAATGACGCTTTTTATGCCGCAAAATCATCTATGACAGGGGTTTTTGGTAGAATGGCTGGTTGGTCTGGTAAAGAACTACAATGGGACGAAGCTATACAGTCTAAGGTTCCTTTATTCAATTACACAGATGACATTAATATGAGTTCAACTCCACCTGTTTTGCCAAATGAATTTGGAGATTATCCGGTTCCAATTCCAGGTAAGACAATTGTTTTATAATCAGTTTAAATTAAGAATTTCAATAATGAGAAAGTACAACTTTTTATTACTATTTACTACAGTGCTATTTCTTAATAGCTATAGTCAATCTAAACAAAATCAAAATAGCCAAAAACCCAATGTAGTAATCATTTTTATAGACGATGAAGGTTATGGTGATGTAGGAAGTTATGGCGCAACTGGTTTCCAAACACCTAATTTGGATCATATGGCGAGTAAAGGAATGAGGTTTACAAATTATTATGCAGCTCAACCTGTTTGTAGTGCTTCACGTGCTGGCATTTTAACAGGTTCTTATCCCAATAGAATAGGAATTTCAGCGGCTTTAACTCCACTCCATAAAAAAGGACTTAATTCCGATGAATTAACAATTGCCGAAATGTTTAAGGAACAAGGATATAAAACGGCTTGTTTTGGTAAATGGCATTTAGGATGGCAAAAAGAATTTTTACCATTACAACATGGTTTTGATGAGTATGTAGGTTTACCATATTCAAATGATATGTGGCCACGTAACAACATAACTGGAGAAAAAGTACCCACAACACATAAACGATCAAGATATCCAGAACTTCCATTGATGGAAGGCAATGAAATTAAAAAATATATAACATCGTTAGAAGACCAAGACGAGTTAACAACACTTTACACAGAGAAAGCTGTTGATTTTATCAATAAAAACGCAAAAGATCCCTTCTTTTTATATGTTCCTCACACTATGGGTCATGTGCCACTTGGTGTATCTGATAAGTTTAGAGGTAAAAGCGAGCAAGGATTATATGGAGATGTTATGATGGAAATTGATTGGTCTGTTGGAGAGATAAGTAAAGCATTAGAAAAGAATAAAATTGCAGATAACACTATATTTATTTTTACCACAGACAATGGACCTTGGTTAAACTATGGGAATCATGCTGGATCATCTGGAGGATTAAGAGAAGGTAAATTATCTAGTTGGGAAGGTGGTCAACGTGTTCCGTTTATTATTCGTTGGCCTGGTAATGTACCTGAAGGAACGGTTTGTAATAAATTAGCCTGTGCTATAGATTTACTTCCTACCCTTGCGGCTATTACAGATGGAAAACTATCTGAAAATAAAATTGATGGCGTAGATATTTCATCACTTTGGAAAGGAGATTTTGAAGCAACACCTCGTGAAACGATTCTTTATTATTATAGAAAAAATAATTTAAACGCTGTTAGAAAAGGAAACTGGAAGTTAGTTTTACCACATAAATACAATTCTTACGATACAAAAGCAGGAAATGATGGTGTTCATGGAAAAACGAAAAAAATGGCTATTGAGCAACCTGAACTTTATAATCTATCTAGAGATCCAGGAGAGCAATACAATGTAATCGCTTCTCACCCAGAAAAAGTAAAAGAACTTATGGTAGTTGTCGAAAAATACCGAAAAGAATTAGGAGATTTAAATGTGGGAATCGCAAAAGGAAGTGAAAACAGAGAAGTAGGTGAACTCAAAAAATAAATAAACTTTCACATAGACTCTGACTATACTTCAGAGTATTTAAAATTTAGCAGGACGTTTAGAGAAATATTTAGGAATCGCACTTGTATTAGAAATGGCTATTATTGGAACTGATTTGCCCAAACAAATAATTAATATAACAGTTATGAAAAATATTAAAATTGTAATAGGAATTACATTCCTTTTTTTTAGTGTTTCTATGATTTCACAGGAAGTTAAAAAGCCAAATATTATATTAATTATGGCTGATGATGTAAGCTGGAATTGTTTTGGGACTTACGGTGCCGAAGATTATGAAACACCTAACATTGATGCCTTAGCTTCCAAAGGCATAAAGTTTAATCACTGTTATTCTACACCAATTTGCACGCCTTCTAGAGTGAAAATTATGACGGGTCAATATAATTTCAGGAATTACACCCATTTTGGGTACCTTAATCCTAAAGACAAAACATTTGGGCACTTAATGAAAGATGCTGGCTATAAAACGGCTATTGCTGGTAAATGGCAATTAAACGGATTGTACCATAATGCAGAAGGTAGTTTAGACGCAAATAGACCACAAAAAGCTGGTTTTGATGAGTCTTATTTATGGCAAGTAACAACACAAAAAAAAGCCCTAAACGGAGGTGAACGTTTTTGGAGTCCACCCTTAGAACGTAATGGAAAATTGATAAGCACAGAAGAGAATATGGGAAAATACGGTCCTGATATTATGTCTGACTTTGTTTGTGATTTTATTGAAGAGAATAAAGACGAACCCTTCTTTGTGTATTATCCAACTGTTTTGGTTCATAGTCCTTTTGTACCAACGCCAGAAACAATCGGCGACCAACCAAAAGGTCAAAGCGCAAATAGAGCACCCAGAGACAGAAAATTGAAAAAAGACAATTATGTGGCTATGGTTAATTATTTGGATAAAATTGTTGGCAAAATTGTAAAGAAAGTAGAAGATGAAGGGCTGCTTGAAAATACCATTATTTTATTTACATCAGACAATGGGACAGAGTCTATAACTTCTCGTTGGAATGGGCAAAATATTAAAGGAGCCAAAGGAGAAACAGTAGACATGGGCACACATGTTCCATTTATAGCCTATTGGAAAGGACATACGCCAAAGGGCATGGAAAGTGAAGACTTAATAGACTTTACAGATTTCTATACCACCTTTGCGGATATTGCTTCCTTAAATTTGACAGATAAAGACCCTATTGACGGACGTAGTTTTTTACCACAACTACAAGGAGAAACAGGGAAACCAAGAGAATGGGTATTTTGGCACTATCAACCTTACTGGGGAAAAGTAGGTAAATATAAAGGCGCTCAATTCGTAAGAAATCAAGAGTATAAATTGTATCGTAATGGAGGTATGTATCATATACCTAGTGATATTCATGAAACGAAGAATTTACTATTAGAAGAACTTGATACTTCGCTTATATTCACAAAAACAAATCTTCAAAAGATGCTCGAACAAGCTCCTCCTGCTCCATCAGTTGATGAGTATAGAGAATCAAAAGAAAGACCTGTATATCCATCTTGGAAGAATATGGTTAACCCCAATGATTAATCGAGAGTAATACTCAAATACAAAATATTATGATTAGCAACAAATTAAAATGAAAAAATAGAAGAATTGGAATCAAAATTTAGTACGACACCTTTAGGATATACAGATTGTAAAAAAAAGAAAAAAACTAAAAAGTAAGATTAACATTTTAAAAATAAGCCTTGTAGGTTTACACAAATCGATTGGTGTTATACATTAAAAACAATATTTAAAATAGATATAATTCCTAATATTGCGATTTGATGGCAGTTTTGAGCAATGATTTAGTGAATGAGAGTAAATAAAGTTGAGTTGCTAGTGCTATTTTTACTTAGCCTTCAAAATGTGAAAACCATGTTTCATTTAATGGCTATTTAATCAAGTATACAACTATAATCATGTATAAGTTTTTAACATCTTTTTTGTTTTTCCTAGCATTTGTTCAGGTTTCTAATGCACAATTTCTGTGGTATGAAAATGAATCAAACACCTATAAAATTGAACAAGAAAGTACAAGCTCAGGCACATTTCTTAGAGATGTTCCAAATCCAAATACTACCGGAATAAATACAAATACAACCGTTTCTAAATTTAATAGGGAGGAAGGCACAAGTGCTTTTTTACAATTCGATTTATACAAGGCTGTAACAGATTTTTCAGGATATGCTGTAACATTCAAAGCCTATATCGATATACCAACAGCTGCATTAACTGCAAATAATTCAAAAATAAGTGTGCATTTATCTCATCCTACGGTAAGTTCAGAAAGTGAAATAGAGCTCAACTTTACCGTTGGGAAACAATGGGAAACATTTACCTTTAATTTTAATGGGACTTCAATACCTAACGCCATTATCAATGCTAATGGTTATCAACATATTGCATTAGGTTTTGCCAATGGCACGGCATCAGTTCCTGCAACTACGTATTATATAGACTCTATTAGTGGCACAACAGATCAAGTA
This sequence comes from Winogradskyella pacifica, assembly GCF_013403915.1. GTDB lineage: Bacteria > Bacteroidota > Bacteroidia > Flavobacteriales > Flavobacteriaceae > Winogradskyella > Winogradskyella pacifica. The sequence goes on along the minus strand of NZ_JABFDI010000004.1, from coordinate 46,292 downwards.
GTAGACGTCCCTTCTCTCCCAGCCTCATGGTTGTCTGGCTCATGGGGAATTACGTTTCCTGTTTTTGGAGGGGAGCGTTTAAATACGGTAGTGGCAAATGGTTATGATCATCCTGCTGGTGCACAAGAAGTATTAGATGAATTGCCTGCTGTAGGCCATGTGATTACAAACTTGTCTTATTTTGCTCATTCGCATTATTTCGCACTTAGACAGAATAGTAATGTGGATGTCGCTACTGAAATCCATGAAGCATTAGTGCCTAGTGTAGCCAATCAAAACATTATTTTTGAGGTCATGCAAAAGTTTAAAGATGATGGTAAAAAGGTAATTTTGTACATCTCTACCAATTACTTAGATAGAGCCATTGATGATGGTGCAGACCTTGAAGCCGCTTGGATCAATTACTACACTAACAATTTTGCCGGCGACGAATATGCAGCATACAAGGATTTAATTGAAGGCTTTATACTCGAAGTTAAAGATTATGCCGATGGCTATTGGCTAGATACCACTGCAGCACTTAACGCTGATGACAATTTAGAAGATTTTGTAGCCATGATTAGAGCAACTGATCCAGGAGCTGCTATTTCTGCCTCTCCAAACGGTGCCTATTTCCAAGAAGACGGTCAGAATATTTTAGTAGATTCTGATGGTCTTAATGATGACGATGATAGAGATTACAGAATAGTAAGTTTTGAAGGAGTTAACACTTATCAAGATTATACAAGCGGACATATTACACCATTAGGACAAGGAGCACCACCAAATTCATGGGGTTATGAAGAATTTACCATACCTGCCATGCTTGAAAATCCCTGGACAATGTTTGAAGGGAATACCGTTTTAAAACACGCTTGGTTTCCAGTTAGAGCAAGGTGGCATGTATCTTCACAGCCCTTAATATTTGGTACAGAAGATGCTTACAGGTTTGCCAAGCAAATTGTAGATGCCGAAGCTGGCGTTACTTTTGCAACCACCATAGATAATGTTGTTAGCAAAGGTTATGTTATGGCAGATGAAATGGTAATTATGAAAGCCATTAACGACAGATTGCTATCTAGTCCTGTACCCGATTTTGAACCTTATGTAAGACCAGAAGGAGCTTTCTTAGTCGGAGAAACATTAAGTACCAGTTCTTATAATTTCTCTAATAAATCTGATTTTAAATTTTATCCTAATCCTACGTCGGACCAATTAACAATAACTAGAATAGCTACCGATGTAAACGATATAACCGTTGTAAATGCTTTAGGAACAAAAGTAATAACAAAGAAATGGGATGATGGAACTACAAGTATACAATTAAATGTATCCACCTTAGATTCGGGTATTTATTTTGTAAAACTATCCAATAGTAATCATTATAGCATCACTCGAAAAATAATAGTATCCCAATAACAAAAGAATCAATCTACTCATATAAAACAATCGTAAAAGTTTATGAAAAAAATTTTTCTATCATTAATCATCTGCACAATTACAGCAAGTAGTTTTGCACAAGACAAACCAAACATTATCTTCCTTTTGTCAGATGACCAAACCAATATTGCAACAGGTTGTTATGGTAACGACCAAGTAGTCACACCAAATATGGACGCCTTAGCAGAAGAAGGCGTTTTATTTGAAAATCATTACAACACCACTGCGATTTGCATGGCGAGTAGAGCCATTATTTTAACAGGTATGTACGAATATAAAGCGGGCTGTAATTTTGATCACGGCCCTTTAAGAAAGGATAAGTTTGCTAAATCTTACCCAGTTCTTTTAAGAGAACAAGGCTACTATACAGGGTTTGCTGGTAAATTTGGATTAGCTGTTTCTGATGAAGGCAACAGTACAAGACACAATAGTTGGGATGCACTTCCGGTAGATGATTTTGATAATTGGGCAGGTGGTTTAGGCCAAACAAGTTACAAAACGGCCAACAACAAGTATATGGCTAAATATGCTGAAAAATATCCACATAGCACAAGAGCTTATGCCGCTTGGGCTGAGGATTTTATTATTGAAGCAAAAGAATCAGGCAAACCTTTTTCAATGTCTATCAGTTTTAAAGCACCACATATGCCATTTTCACCAGACCAATATTTTGATTATGTCTACGAAGGAAAAACCTATAAAAAACCAGATAACTATGGTGCCGAAAATGCAACTCATTTAGCGCCACAAGCCAAGACAGGAAGACAATATAACGACTATACGTTTTGGCGCGATTCTGAAGAAAGTTACCAAAAAACCATTAAAAATTACAATCAGTTAATCCACGGTGTCGATTACGCATTGGGAATGATTAGAAAAACGTTAGAAGAGCAAGGTATTGCCGACAATACCATTATCATATTTACGAGTGATAATGGGTATAGCTGTGGAGCACATAATATGGGCGGAAAAGTATTACCTTATGAAGAAGCTTCAAAATCGCCTTTAATTATTTACGATCCTAGAACGCCTATCAATGAAAGAGGTGTGAGACGTGAAGAAATTACAGCAAACATCGATATGGCTCCAACCATTTTAAGATATGCAGGCATTGAACCTCCTGCTAATATGGATGGTGAAGATTTACGTTTATTGATAGAAAAGCCAAAGAAATTTAAACGTGAAACTGTTGCACTTACTAATATGTGGGGCAATGACGAAATACAAGCCATGGGAGTGGTGTCTAAAGATTGGAAATACATTTTTTGGAATTATGAAGATGATGAGATGAGTACAACCGAAGAGCTTTACCATATAGGGAAAGATCGACTAGAAATGACCAACAAAGCTACCGATCCTTCTTCCCAAAAACAGCTTGAAAAAATGCGTAAGATTTACGATGAGCACCTTGCCAAATTAAAGAAAGAAGCGGTAGAGGATAACTTATATCAGAAATATGCCGTGTTATTTGATAGAAATGCAACAGCTGAAGAAAAAAAGCCTTTTTTAATTGGAAAGCCTTCTAAATCAGCAAAAAAACAAAAATCGAACAAAAAAAATAAAAAGAAAAAGAACAAGAAAAACTAACTTCGTTCATCAATATAAGTCTTAAACCACTTATATGTTCAACATAAAACTATATCTAATAATTATTTACATAAATACAATGTCTAAACTAATTCTATTTTCACTTCTATTTTCACTTAATTTATCCGCTACATGTAGCAACAATGGACCAGTTGAGTTAGATAAAGAACGTCCAAAAAAACCAAATATCGTATTAATCTTAACAGACGATTTGGGATGGCAAGACGTAAAATGTTACGATATTGACGAGCCTTCGCCTTTTGAAACGCCAAACATTGACAGATTAGCCAAAGAAGGTGTTTTATTTTGGCAAGCCTATTCGCCTGCAACTACGTGTTCTCCATCTAGAGGTGCTATACTATCAGGACAACATCCTGTTCGTTTAGAAAGAACTAGCGTAAGAGGAGGTCATCCACCATTACCTTTTAACCATGGCTCTACCTTAATTAGCCCTTGGATGCGAGGTGCATTAGATGCTTCAAAAGTAACCATTGCAGAATCGCTTAAATCTAATGGCTACAAAACAGGACACTCAGGAAAATGGCATGTTGGTATCGCAAGAACAGACGAACCTTTACCAGAAGAACAAGGTTTTGATTTTACCAAACATGGGTTTGGTGCTCACAAAAGAATGGCCGATAGAACAAAAGGATTTGCTACAACGGATGCTTCAGATCCATTTACCTTAGACGAAGATGGTTTCCCTTTTGATGACATTACCCAAGATGGTATTGATTTTATGGATGCGAACAAAAAAGACCCGTTTTTTCTATTTTATGCCTCTCGTTTAGTACACACTCCTATTCAAACACGTAGTGAAGCGTTATTACGTAAATACTATGAAAAATTAGGATTAGAGTATCCTAAAAAGAATGACATGTGGGACGAAAACGGTCAGAAAAATGCCTATTACGCCGCTATGGTAGAAATGATAGATCATTATACAGGTCAACTTATTACATACCTTGAAGAAACAGAAGATCCAAGATGGCCAGGACATATGTTAATTGAAAACACTTATGTCATTTTCACCTCTGATAATGGTGGTATGGAAAGACATACGGGAGAAATTATCACAGACAACTATCCTTTAGATAAAGGAAAGATAAATGCTAAAGAAGGTGGTGTAAGAGTACCATTAATTATAACAGGCCCAACTATTAAACCAAACGCAGAATCTAATGTAATGGTAAATGGTGTAGACTTCTACCCTACTATATTAAGCTGGACAGACACTCCAAAAGATGCGAATCAAATATTTGACGGTGCTGATTTATCTACATTATTAGATAAAGACCCAACAGATGCTCAACTCGTTTTAGATCCTGAAACCGGAGAACCAAGAAATACGATGATGTGGCACTTTCCAAACAGCGCTATGCAATCGACTTTACGAATTGGAGGCTTTAAACTGGTACGTGAATATACGGTAACTGAGGAAAAGACAGATTTAGCTTTATATCAATTGTATGAAAAGGATTCAAAACGTGTGGATATTGAAGAATCTCAAAATCTAGCAGAAAAAATGCCGGAGAAAACAAAAGAGATGAACCGTCTTTTAACAGAGCGCTTAGAAAAGTTAAATGCGAGATATCCTTATTTAAACCCTACCAGTAAAGCATCTTTACCTAACAAATCTAAAGTACCTACAGTTGTTGAACATGGCATAGATGGAAATAATGTTTGGTTAAAATATAAAAACAATGGAGCTAAGGTGGTAAAGGCGGAATTAATATACACGACTAATGGTGGTATTCCTGGTGAAATCTGGTTTCCTATTACTATGAATCTTAGAAATGATAATGTTTCTGTAACCTTACCTAAAGGTACAACGCACTACGTATTCAACTTAATTGACGAAAACAACTACTTAATCGGTTATCCGGATGGTGGTTACCAAAAAACTACTAAAGTATTTGCAACTAAAGCAATTGCTGTTAAATAATTAAACGATTTCAAATTAAAAAAAAGCACCATAGCGTTAAACTATGGTGCTTTTTTTGTTAGATAAATAAACCATTGAAATGATAATTCACAACACAGACAATTTATAAACAACACAAAAAGAAGTCGTTAAACACACAAATGGTCTATATGAGAAACCTTTTGGGTAATTATAGCAGAAATGAACGCGCTATGAAATTTATCTTTATCAAAAACAATTTAATGATGAAAAACACAACACTACTTTATTTATTTAGTCTCTTTTTAATACCACAATTATATGCTCAAATTATTGATAGACCAAATGTCATAATTTTCTACGCAGATGATCTAGGTTGGCAAGACACTCAACTAAATGACGAAGGCGCTGTTGTACCATGGGAAACTCCGAACATGTTAAGTTTAGCAGCAGAAGGTGCTAATTTTTCTCAAGCCTACGCTCCTGCTCCTACTTGTGCTCCATCACGAAGCGCAATGATGAGTGGTCGTCACACCACGCAAACGCGAATGACTCATGTGTCTGGAGGACAGATTCCAGAAGTCAACGTTAACAATAATAGCAATAAGATGATTCACCCTTATTATAGAGGGAGGTTACACCTAGAAGAAACAACTATTGCAGAAGCTTTAAAACCTCAAGGTTATGTCTCTGGCCAAGTTGGTAAGTGGCACATGGCAGTGAAACACAATAGATTTCCTGAAGCAATAGATCAGGGATTTGATTCTCATTTTACAGGAAGAGGTATTGCTAATGGTATGGATGATAGAACTGTTAATTACGCAACAGCAGCTGTAGATGATCCGTTTATGATTGATGAAGATGGCAGACCTTATGATGACGTTACAGAAGAGGCATTGGCATTCTTAGAGCTTAATAATTCTGAACCATTTTTCTTATATATGGCGACATGGTTAGTACACGCACCTATACAAACCAGAGATTTAGCCTTATTAACTTACTATTGCGAAAAATTAGGCATTCCGGTACCTACTTCTGAAGCAAATATTACGACACCTGGACAAACCAATCCTTATTATGGAGCTATGGTTGCGTCTTTAGATTGGAGTTTAGGTAAAATTGTAGATTATTTAAAGGTAACAGATGATCCAAGACATCCAGGTAAAAAATTATATGAAACCACGTATATCATTTTCGCATCTGATAATGGTGGCGTGGAAAATGTTGGTCCAGAAATGGTTACCGATAATTTTCCGTTAGATAAAGGTAAAAAATATATTCAAGAAGGAGGTATTCGTACTCCACTGGTTATAACAGGTCCTGAGGTAGCTGTTGGAAATTACAACAATGTGGTATCGCATTTAGATTTTTTCCCTACCATTTTATCATTAACTAATACAACAGCAGATGCAAGTATTACCGATAAATTAGATGGTCTTGATTTATCTCCATTGTTAAAAAATGAATCTACTGTCGTAGAAGATGCTAGTGGAAGCGAACGAACTGATCTGTATTGGCATTTTCCACACAATCAAGATGACCAAATGCAATCGGCTATTCGAAGTAATGAATATAAACTATACAAAAATCATTTAGATGGATCTTACGAGCTTTATCAATTGTATAATACAGATGGAAGTAATCACGATTTAGAAGAAACAACAAATGTCATTAACACCGTTGATGCCACTACTGTGAATGGATTGATTACTAAATTAGAAACATTTTTACTAGCTAACAACGCGCGATATCCACAACGGAATGCAGATTACACTGGTTCTGATGCTCCATTAGAAAATCAAAATAATGTACCATCAATAGTTTCAACAACTTTTGATCAAGCTTCGCGTGTTGGAACAACGATTGTTACAACAGAACCAAGTCAGGCTGCCATTAGCACAGCCTATGTACTTTACAAAGAGAATGATGAAGAATGGTTTGAACTAGACGCTACCGTAAATGGAAATGTGATTACTGCTGATGTTCCAGATTCAGCGATTGGAATTGTATTCACGCTAATAGATGACAATAATTTTTTAATTATATCAGAAGAATTAGCAACCATTCCTTTAACGCAGATTACGCTTAATAGTTCTGATGTACTTCAACTTTTTAATCCTGGAACAGATCATTCTGAACTCATAGGAGCTACGACTATAAATGGTAATGCTAGTTATCTTCAAACGCGAACAGAAGGAGGAGGAGATGGCGCAAAATTTCTTGTAAAAGCTACAACTGGTACTTCAGTGATATGCAGTAGAATTACATTTGGCATAAGATCTCAAATAAATGATGAGGTAAGTTTTGATGTTACTATTGCAGGTGAAACGCAAAGTTTTAATTACACCAGCTTATCAAATACTGATGACGTTGAATTTGACTTTGATATTCCGGTGACCTTTACAAATACACCTCAAGAACTAGAAATTGCAACTACAGCACTTACAAATTCCGATGGCTTAACACCCCGATTTAGAGTTTATGATCTTACATTTCATATCGACGAATTCTTAGGAGTTGATGAGGTAGAAGCGAATAGCCAAAATCTAAAGGTATTCCCTAACCCTGTAACAGGCACTTTCAGTCTTTCAAAGGAAGTTGAATCTGGTGTGTTATATAATTTATATGGAGCAAAAGCATACGAATTTAATAATCAGTATCAAGATATAGACATTTCAAATCTAAAAACAGGTTTATACTTTTTACAAGTGATTCATAACGATGGTCGCAAATCAACGCTAAAACTATTAAAAGAATAAATCTTTTTTTAACAACTTACAAGCTGCTCTATAACATCATAGATATGATTTCTTTGATGTTAAAGGGCAGCTTCTTTGTTATAACCACATCCCCTAAAACCAATGGACTCATACGAGAAGTTAGATGACATAGGACGACAACAGCAACTTGGTCTATAAAAAGAAATGGTCGATTTAAGTAAATTTTTGGTGAATTATAGCAGAAGTGATTTCTTCATAAATTTTACCTTTACCTAAAATAAATTTATTATGAAAAACACTACATTGCTTTTTTTGTTCAGCTTACTTTTATTCCCACAAGTACATGGTCAAGTTATAGACAAGCCTAATATTGTTATTTTTTACGTAGATGATTTAGGTTGGCAAGATACGAATCTTAATAACCTAGGCGACCCTGTTCCTTGGGAAACCCCTAAGATGGAAGCTTTAGCTGCTGCTGGAGTTAAGTTTTCGCAAGCCTATTCTCCTGCACCAACCTGTGCTCCATCTAGAGCAGCAATGTTAAGTGGCAGACACCCTATTAAAACTAAAGTAACTCAAGTATCTGGTGGTGGTTTACCTATATTAAGGAATTCACAAGCTGATCGTAAAATGATAGGCCCTTATTTTCCAAAAAGATTAGATGTTAATGAGTACACTATAGCAGAAGCTTTAAGTACAAATGGATACCATACAGGCCATGTTGGTAAATGGCATGTTGATGGAGCCAATGGTTTTCCTGTAGCTGTAGACCAAGGCTTTGATACTGAATTTACAAGTAGAGGTGTAAACCAAAATATGGGTGATAGATATGATATTTCAAATTTTGGTGGGAATGATCCAAATTACCCTTTAGATGCTGATGGAATACCATATGATTCTGTTACAGATGAAGCTGTAGCGTATATGGAGAATAGAGTAGCTGCTAATGGAGGATCTGGTGAACCATTTTTCTTATATATGGCTACTTGGTTGGTGCATACTCCTATTCAAACTAGAGATCTACCAATGTTACAGGCTATAACGCAAACATTAGTTAATTCTGGTCAAATAGATCCTGCTGATGTTGGTCCAAATGGTATACCAACGGAAACGACACCTTTAACTGCTGCTGGAGAATATAATCCATTTTATGGCGCTATGGTGCAAACAGTAGATTGGAGTTTAGGTAAGCTAGTTGATTATTTACAAGCAACTAACGATCCTAGACATCCAGGTAAAACGTTATTCGAAACAACATATATTATATTTTCTTCAGATAATGGAGCTTCAGAACAAAATAATGCGGCTAATGGATTTGAAGTTGTAGCAGATAATTTCCCTTTAGATTTAGGAAAAACAAGTTCTAGAGAAGGTGGTATTCGTGTGCCGATGATAGTAACTGGGCCAGAGATTCCAGTAGCTGAATATAGCAATGTTGTTAATGGTTTAGATTTTTTTCCAACAATTTTATCTTTAACAGGAACAACTATAGCTAGCAATCTTTCTGATGATTTTGATGGTGCAGATTTAAGTGATTTACTAAAAGGAACTAATAGCATAGTAGAACAAACAAGAAATGGTGCAACCACCGAAAGAACAGATCTTTTTTGGCACTATCCTAATGCTTCTGATGAACGATCAAAATCATCTATTCGAAGAGGTAATTACAAATTATATAAAAATTATATTGACAATACTTACGAAGCATATCAACTGTATAATGGAGGAGATAATCTTGTAGATGTAGAGGAAACTATAAATGTTATAACTACGATGGATCAGACCTTAAAACAAGATATGATCGATACATTGGAAGGATATTTAGCAGATAATGATGCTAGATTTCCAGCATGGAACCCTGATTATGCAGAACCTGATGGTCCTTTAGAAAATCAACTTCTAGTACCTGCAATTAACGCAGTAACTTATGATGAAAATTCAGGTGTAGCAACTGCAATCATAGCCAATAGTTCAGGTGAAGCAGTAATTAGTTATGGTCATTTATTGTATAGAAAAAACGAACAAAATGAAGAATGGTTTGAAGCTGAAGCTGTCACTATAAACGATAATATAATAACGGCAAACGTACCTGATGATGCTTCTGGAATTGTGTTCAACTTAAGAGATGAAAATAATTTCTTAGTATTATCTGAAGAACTTGAGATTGTTAATATCACTAAAATTACACTTAATACTGTAGACGAAGTACAGTTGTTTGAACCTGAAGAATCAGATGTCTATGGTGAATTAATTGGTGGTGCCACAGCAAATTCGTCATTTATTCAAATGAGAACTGTAGGTGGTGGTGATGGATTTAATATTAACGTAAAAGCTGAACAATCGGTAGTTTGCGAAAAAATTGTATTTCATATAAGATCGCGTGAAGGAGATACCGCAAATTTTGATGTTACTATTGGCGATGAAACCCAAAGTTTTGAATATACAAGTACTAGAGATGCCGATGACTTGTATTACGAATATAACGTTCCTACTACATTTACTGAATCTGCTCAGACTATGGAAGTTTTAGTTACAGATCTCATCAATGCAGATAATGCACTTCCTCCAAGGTTTAGGGTTTATGATATTACTTTTCATTTAGATTTAGAGAGTTTAGGTGTAGATGATGTGGAAGACAACCTTCAAGACCTATTAGTGTTTCCTAATCCAGCGAAAGGTGTTTTTAGTCTAAATAAACCTGTAACATCTGGTGTATTGTATAATATACATGGTGCAAAGACTTTAGAGTTCAAGGATCAATATCAGAATATTGATATCTCTAGAATTAATTCAGGTTTATACTTTTTACAAGTAACCAATAAGGATGGTGATAGTAGCACTTTAAAGTTAATAAAGCAGTAACATTTAAACGCTACACTATTTAAGGCCCTTAACCTTTCTGTTGCTTTCGGCTACCGAGTCTATGGGTATAACTTAAAATAATGTAGCGTCCTAAACTTTCTGAAGTAGTTTCTTCAAAATAATTAGTGGTGCTTCGTCTTTCGAAATCCACATTTTCATCAAGTAAGTCTATTAAGACCAGTTTAAGACTATTATGGCTATTTCCAAATGTGTAGGAAATAGCCATATTCCATATAGGAAGTTCCAGATTAGTCGCAAATTGATTATCAGCATAAGAGAAATAATCAAATTGTGTATTAAAATTTAGATTCTCTATAAAATCATAATCTACAGCCGCAAAATAATGCTGCTTTTTATAAATACGATTAAGATCTTGTTCTATAGAAAATGACGTATTATTAACGCTGTAATTAGTCCCAATCTTTAAGTCCACAACATTCTTATTAGCATTCTCTAAAGACAATCCTACTGAGACATCTTTAGATTCCACATCGTTAAGTTGAAGGTTAATTAATGAGGTTGAAACATTATAAAAATTACTATTCTTTATAGCATAGCGAATTCCTAATCCTTTTATTTTTTTACTAAAATTAAAAAATGAGGTAAATCGTTTTCGCTCTCCACTATTGATATAGCTTCTTGTTTTTACAAAGTCGTCATCAATAGTAATATTTGGTATAATGGCGTCTGTAGAAAACTGATATCTAATTCTACTTGTAAAATTTAATGATGATTTGTAATTATATATATTGGCTATGATATTGAGATCATCAGTCTTTTCTGGTTTAAGATTCGGATTTCCCTTCCTTATATAAAACGGATTCAAATCATTAATAACTGTAGAGCTTTCCGCTGTACGAGGGCTACGTATTTTTTTGTTATAGACTAATCGGTATTTTACACCGTTCCGAGGCTTGTATTGCACCGTTGAAAATGGGTTGACGTAAAACTGACGACTATTAAAACCGTCTTCAGTAACCACACCGAACGATCTATCGAGCTCTTGAAGCTCAATACCTGTATAAACATTTAGCTTTTTAACACTGTAATTGTACCCCAATCGGTTTTGGTAACTGCTTTCCCTATTATTGTACTTAAATGTTATCAGCTCCTCCGCATTATCGTTAGCTACAGTTGTTTTAAGTTGATAAATGTCTTCATCTTGATTTAAGATCCTTACAGAAGAATGAAGTTTAAAATAATGATTATTACCTAAAGGTTCTGTGTATTTAATATTGAAATTGTACAATCCATTATTAAAGGTTTCGTCTCGTAAAGCAAAAATCTCTCTAACTGAAGGGGTATCCGTATTTATATTGTTAGTGACAAAAGTAGTCTGTTTATTATCCTTGGTTTGTCCGTTGATATTAGTATTAAATCCTACACTAAAACTACGACCAACCTTAGCTAATTTCTGATAGAAATTGATGTTAACGTTAAATGTTTTTTTAATGTTATTATTACTATAACTCTGACGATTGGACGTCACTAAGTCTCCATCTTCAGTAAAGTATAAACCGTCTCTGGTTGAATTTTGAACAACCGCATCCGATATTAAACGTCCTTTAATGGTGAGGCTGTTTGTACTTCTAGATTTGTTTTTATAATTGAAGTTAAAGTTGTGGTTTTTTGAAATTTTATCGAAACCATTATCGGCTTCAAAATCAAAATTATTTGTATTTGAAAAAGAAATCCGTTTAGAAAATGATGTTCCGCTATTATCTGATAGATTGTAAAAATAGTCGGCATTAAAAGATTCTTTATCTTTAAACTCATGACTAACATTGACCCCACCAACACCTGTTTCTAAATAACCGCTTAAACTTTTTGTTTTAGAAGCATTAGAAGTGTCGTCATCAGAGTCATCTGCAATACCATCTGCGTTTTCTAAAAATCCTTGAATGTTAGACCCTGTAATGTTGATATTATTGAATTTGCCAATAACAGCCAATTGCGTTTTGGGTGAAAATTTATTGTAGTTGAGATTCCCAAAATAACGACTGTCTAATCCTATACCTGCAGACGCTTTTCCGAAACCTTGATTCTTTCTCGATTTTTTCAAGGTGAAATTGATTACAATCTGTTTGTTGCCATCATCTACTCCGGTTAATTCTGCCTCATCACTTTTTTTATCTATTATTTCAACTTTTGCAATGGCATCTGCCGATAAGTTTTTTAATACAATGGCCGGGTCTCCACCAAAAAATTCTTTACCATCTACAAATATCTTTGTAACTTGGTTGCCCTGAGCGACAACTTTTCCATTAGATTCAATTTCTAAACCAGGTAACTTTTTTAAAAGTGTTTCGAGATTATCACTAGGATTCACTTTAAAAGAATTAGCATTAAAAGCAATCGTATCTTCTTTTATTTGAATGGGTATTACAGCAGATAACGTCACGGCATCTAACTCAAAAGCCTCTTCTTTAAGAATGATTTCACCTAAATCTATAGGTTTGTTGGTATAGTGAATAGGCTTAAAATGGGTAACATAACCCAAATACGAAAACTGTAATAAAAGCGAATCTTTTGGCGTATCTAGTATTACAAATTCGCCCTTAACATCAGTAAGGGTATAGTTAATAAATGTTGAATCTTTCTGTTTTAAGAGTGCTACGGAAACAAATTCTATCGGTGCTTTGTTTTCATCTATCACTATTCCTTTTATTGGTGGTACAGATTGACTAAATAGAATATTAGACAGAACCAAAAAGGCTGATATTAAAATTTTAGATAAATCCATATACTAGTTAAATCACTTAATTTTCATTTAATAAATCAAAAAAAAGGTAGCAATGTGAATTACTACCTTTCATTTTTAATATCATTGAGCAGGTTAAGATTTTGGACTTAGAATAAAGCTATATGCCTTTATTCTTTCACAATTCTTAACGTTTTAGAACCTAATTGTGTTTTGATATTTGCAATATAAACTCCTGTTGCTAAATCACTAATATCATAATTAGCTTCTTGCTTAAACGTTTTTAATAATTGCCCCGTAATACTATATAACTGTACACTATCGATACTGTTATTAGAATCTATTTGGAAGCCATTCTTTGCTGGGTTAGGATAAATTTTAACACTTGTTTCTTGTGTTTCAAAATCATCTACACTTAAAGCTACATTTGTAAATGTAACATTATAGAACCTAAATTTAGCGTCAGTAGCTGCATCTGTGATAATATCATTAACATCTAATGTTATCGTTGTAGGAACCGATGAAACAGTTACATTTTGAGAAAATGTTAAAGGATTAAATACCTCATAACCATCAAGATTGGCTGCAGCAGGATCACTTGGTAAACTAAATGAATCAGTTGTACCATTTACAGTAAAATCTACACTTCCAGAGTTACCATATAATTTTCTTATGTGGAATTTAATTGATGCTTCGAAGTCTGTTGAAGATGAAACCACATCAAAACTGATAGTTCCATTAACAAGTGCTGCATCAGTTATTGCTACATTAGCTCCAGATCCCGCCACTCCAAAAGTTCCACTTGTAAAATTTTGAGTATAATCTGTATCCGCCACTCTAACTTGTTGTGGAGTAGATTCCATTGGATCGAGTACTGTTGCTTGCCCAAAGGTAGTAAATGTAGCAAAAAGTAATGTTGCAGTAAAAAGTAATTGTTTTTTCATAATATATTAGTTTAAAAATTAGTTAGTCAAAGTTAATTATATCAAACAACTCTCCCTTGCTGAATTCACCCAAAAGCATTCTCATTTCTTGTAAAAACAAACAAATCCTATTGATAAACAACCAGTTAGATATTACACTAACCATTTACTATCGCTCAAAACTTTTATAGACCTAGCGAAGAGTAATTACCTTAATGTAGTAATTAGTCATTCAGTAATCCTTAAAAACGTACTTTATCATATTAAAGAAAAGCAAAAAAAATCCCTTAGTAAACTTTACTAAGGGACTCTTTTATTAAAATCAATTTAACGTAAATAGAATAGCTTACTCTTTTACAACTTTGATCGTTTTAGACCCTAATTGCGTCTTAATGTTTGCAATATAAATTCCAGTTGTTAAATCACTGATATCATAATTAGCTTCTTCACCAAATGTTTTTACTAAACGACCTGTGATATTATATAATTTTACACTTTCAATACTCTTATTAGAATTTATTTGAAAGCTGTTTGCTGTAGGATTTGGAGAAACACTAGCAACAATGCTATTAGCTGAAATTTCTTCAAAACTTAAAGAACCATTTCTTTCTAATATAACATTTTCTAATCTAAAAATAGATGTAGCCGTATTATCTACATTTAACATTTCGTCTAATGTTATAGTAACGGTTAAGGGAGATCCACTAACAAGAGAAATAATTGATCCAAATTCAATAGGTGCGTCTATTACTGCAGAAATATCAGTTCCATCAGACCCAAAAGAATAAGACATATTTGTGTATCCTGATACAGCAACTGTTCCACTTACACTACATCCTGGTCTTTTTGCCATATCTAAATTAAGTGTTGCGTTTATTGCAGTAGTTGAAGTCGTAGCTATGGTAAAACTCCATACACCAGTTGCTCCATTATCTGTAGGAGTATCAGACCTAACACCCATAAAATTATTATTAGATACTAATACACCTGTACCACCTACCGTAATAATACCTTCATCAAGATCATCTGAAGCTTGTTGTCCAACAGTAAAAGTCTGAAGATCATCTCCTGCTGCATCAAATGCTATTTCTGTTTGTGCTGACGCAAACGTTATAGCTCCTAGAAAAGCTAAAGTAAAAAGTAATTGTTTTTTCATAATATATAGTTTAAAATTTTAGTTAGTCAAATTTAGCCACTTTAATTGATATTCAGTTGCTTAAATCAACCAAAAACAGACTCATTCCCTGTAAAACAAAGTCTTTCATTCAGAAATACAGACAGTTACACTCATTATATTTTTTTAATTCTTTAATCTCGTGCAAATAATTAATTGTTCTTTAAAGCATAGTTAGAGTAGTTCTTTTTGTCGTTTTTAAGTGATTTTACAGTCGGCATTTCAGGGTAACTAACTAAGAAATTATGCGTATCAATAACATTAATAATGTAATGTGTTGTTCCCTTTGGTAAATTAGCTGTGATGGTTGCGTCAGCGTTTATTTTAGCATCAGCTTTAAACCATTCTTCATAACGATGTCCTCCATTGGTTGTATAAATTAAATTAGCGGTTACCACCTTAGCTCCATTTTCTTTAAATTTAAAAGTCACTTGGTTATTATCTTTTGATGCAGATATCACAGTCGGAACCGTTTCTTTATGCTCCATCTCACTTTTATAATACGGATTATACGATGGATAACTGGCCTTCATTTCGGTTAAAATAGAAGTCAACTGCGCGTTCATTTCCTTAATTTTTTCAGGATTTGATGTTGCTAAATTATTAGCCTCTTCAATATCTACACGTTCTGCGACTCCATTATTGGTGGTATATAATTTGTATAACTCAAATTCTGGTATTTTAGAATTATTTTTATAATCATAATTTCTAATAAATTTATAATCACCTACACGCAACGTACTTTGGTATGACGCATGCGGAAAATGCCACATCATCGTCGTTCTTTCGTTACCATTTTTATCTAAAACCAATTTAGAATCGGTAGGATCTTCTAGCAACAATGTCGCTAAATCTGCACCATCTAAATGCTTATCCTTAGGTTTTTCTATATCTAATAAAGATAAAATGGTTGGGTAAAAATCGAGTCCATTAACCACAACATCAGACTCCACTCCTTTCTTTATCCCAGGTCCTGATATTAATAAAGGTACTCTCGTTCCTCCTTCTTTAGCATTTATCTTTCCTTTATCTAAAGGATAATTATCGGTTACCACATCACCATGCGCGTTTTCCATACCTCCGTTATCCGAAGTAAAAATAATATAGGTGTTTTCACTTAATTTATGTCCAGGCCAACGGGGATCATCAGTGGTTTCTAAATAATTAAAAACTTGTCCGACGTAATAATCTAACATTTCTACCATGGCAGCATAGTAAGGGTTATTTTGTCCTTTTACATCCCAATGGTTAGGATCTGTTGGAAAAGGCACGCCCAATTTTTCACAATATTTTTCTAAAAGCGCTTTACTTCTTGTGTGAATTGGTGCGTGGACTAAAAATGTTGCGTAGTACAAGAAAAACGGATCTTGTTTATTCTCCTTTAAAAAAGTTAAAGCATCCTGACTATTTTGATGAAAAGGAAACCCATTCTCATCTAATCGGAACGGATCATCTGCTTTAGTCGTTGCAAAATCGGTTAAACGATGCGGTTTTTGTGGACTTGTTGCGCCACGATCTGCAGTAGACACATCAAACCCTTGATCTGTTGGTTGTGGAAAAGCAAAGTGATTAATAGCCATATGCCATTTTCCGGTATGTCCTGTAGTGTAACCTTTTTGCTGTAATACTCTCGCTAGAGTCATTTCGTTTTCGGGCATACGACCGCTATACCAAGGATCTATAATACGTTGCGAATTTTTATTACCATAAACCGTAGGAGGCGCACCACCTACCACGTGTGTCTTTTGGGCTCTGGCCGGATGCGTTCCGCTCATAATTGCACACCGACTGGGCGCACACGTCGGAGCCGGAGAGTACGCTTGCCAAAACTGAACTCCTTTTTTTGCTAAAGCGTCTAGGTTTGGGGTTTCATATGGAGATGGTTCGTCAATATCATAAACCTTTACATCTTGCCATCCTAAATCATCTGTAAGTAATAAAATAACATTAGGTTCTGGTCTAGAGGTAGCCTGTATTTTTTGGTTGACTACTTTTGAATTTTGTGCCGTACAGTTAAAACATAAAACACCAGCAACCACATAGGTGATAAGATCTTTATACTTCATTTCAATTTTATTAAATTCTGGCTTTATTCTTAAAAGCCTTCTGACTTATACATTTCTAAATTATTACGCTTTTAAGAATCCACTTTAAAACGTTTTAATGCTTCCGCTAAATAACAAAATTATAAAACTATACTATATCTGATATTGCCTTAAATGTTGCTTTAATCCATCAATTCATCATTTTACCAAAATTTGAAGCACCGAACACAAACAATACCTTTTTGAATTAACTAAAAATGAAATAATGGTGCTTTTACAATCTTATCGGTCTCAATATTAGGATATAATAGTTTAGATGGATTACAGTAAGAAGCTGACGGATTAGAGAAACTATAATAATAGACTACTAATTACCTTTATAAAAAATAAAAACGCATGATTAATAAAATTAATTTAATAGTTCTATTTTCATTTCTCTGCTTGAGCTCTATTACGGCGCAACAAACTTGGTATGAGAATTCAAGTAGTATCCAAAACATTAATTTTAATACTGCTACAGGCGGTACATTTATAACAAATGAAGCAAACCTGGAAATAAACGGATTAAACTCAAACACTACAGTTTCTAAATTTATAAGAAATGGGGAGGCCAATCCTACCATCAGTTTTGACTTAACGAATCCTATTAC
Source organism: Winogradskyella pacifica (assembly GCF_013403915.1). Lineage (GTDB taxonomy): Bacteria > Bacteroidota > Bacteroidia > Flavobacteriales > Flavobacteriaceae > Winogradskyella > Winogradskyella pacifica. The sequence goes on along the minus strand of NZ_JABFDI010000004.1, from coordinate 28,308 downwards.
AGATTTATCTTCCTATACTATTTCTTTAAAAGCATATACAACTTTAGCAACCTCAGCTTTTAACTCCACAAATAATAGCATTCGATTGTCTTTAAGAAACTCTAGCCTTGGAGCTTCGGTTGTTACTTTTGATCAATCATTATTTACAGAAGGAGACACATGGGAATCTTTTACTTTCAATTTTGACGGAATAACCATTTCGACTGCGGTTATTTTAGCAGGAGGTTATGACCAAATAGTTATAGAATTAGCTTCTGAAGATGAAACAGCATTAACCTCAACCTATTACATTGATACTATTTCAGGATATTCTGAACAAACCGTACCACTAGCCGCAATTCTATCCGGATCTTGGGGTGTAAGATTTAATTTACATGGTGGTATTAGATTAGATAATGACAGCGATTATGACTGGATTGGTGGTGCGCAGGAGATTGTAAATAATTTACCAGATGTAGGGCATATTATTACCAATTTTACACATCCAGCACATGGTTACTTTTATACTTTAAGAGATAATCCTTATGTAGATATTGCTAATGAAATTCACCCTGGCATGGTGCCTTCGTTAGAAAATGAGCAAATCATACTCGATGTTATTGATGTTTTTAAGAATGCAGGAAAAAAAGTAATTCTCTATGTAAATGGAGCAGGACCATCAAGAATTCAAGGTAATGTTGATGCCACCGAAGCAGGAATTGTCGTTGGATGGGAAAATTATTACACTACTAATTTTGCTGGAGATGAAGGTCTAGCATGGCAAACTTTAGCTAGAGGCTTTTTTGAACGATTTAACGGATTGGTTGATGGGTATTGGATAGATAATGTTTCTAATTTACCAGGCGATTTAAATGCTTTTATCGCTATGATTAGAGAAGTTGATCCAGATGCGGCTATTGCTACCAACATTACCAAATCGTATGTAAAGAATGAAGATGGAGACAATATATTAGTAGATTCTGATGGCATAAATGATGAAAACCCTACAGATTATAAAGTGTTCTTTTTAGAAGCAAATGATCCTTATATGGATTTTACAGCCGGGCACCCGACACCATTAGGACAAGGAGCACCACCAAACTCTTGGGCATACGAAGAATTTTCTTTTCCTTTAATTACTGAAAACTCGTGGTCTTCTTACGATGGCAGTAAACTAGCATTAAAACATTACTTTGCACCTATTAGACAGCAATGGAGCGTTGCTAGTGCCAATTTAATTTTTGAAACGGAACAAGCTTACCGTTTTGTAAGAACTTTTACAGATGCAGGGGCAGCTATAACGTTGAGTACAACCATTACCGATGGTTTAATTACGGCAGATGAAATGGTTATAATGCAAGACATAAATGATAGAATGGTACAATTACCAAAACCAGATTACGAACCCTATGTGAGACCAGAAGGAGCTTTCTTAGTAGGAGAAACATTAAGTATTGACTCTAATGAAGATTTTAATAAGCTTACTTTATTTCCAAATCCAGTAAAGCAAAATTTTAAATTATCAAAAGAAATCGCTTCTGCAATTATTTATAACACTACAGGACAGAAAGTTTTAGAATTTAAAAGCCATCAAGCGTCTTTTGATGTTTCACTACTAAATAAAGGAGTTTATTTTCTAAAAGCGTATTCAGAACATAGTGAAATTCAAGTTTTCAAATTTATAAAGCAATAAAGATGTAGTCCATATTAATAAAAATAACATACATAAACCTCCCTCATAATATGAAAAACAAATTAGTTAAAGTAAGAGAAGTGCATCATAGAAATATTGTTTTTTATGCGTTGTTAATTATGGTCTCTTTTTCTTACGCACAAGTTGGTGTTGGCAACACAGATCCAAAAGCCTCTCTAGATATTACCGCATCTAACCAAGCGACACCTTCTAATACAGATGGTATCTTAATACCAAGAATTAACGCTTTCCCCGTAACAAGTCCTACTGCTGCACAAGATGGAATGCTTGTTTACCTTACCACAACGGTTGGTTTAAATTCTAAAGGATTTTATCATTGGGATCAAGCAACAACAAGTTGGATTAGATTTTCAAGTATTGAAAAACTGAACGACCTTTCTGATGCAAAATCAGATGTCGATGGTTCTGAAGATGGTTCTTCTATTTTTATTGGTATAGATGCTGGTGTAAATGATGATGCCACTGACAATAATAATGTTGGCGTAGGTTATAAATCATTAGAATTGAATGTCGATGGAAATCATAATTCTGCTTTCGGTTATGCCACTTTATCAAAAAGTACTGTGAGTAATAACTCGGCTTTTGGATTTTCAGCATTAGAAAATAATACCTTAGGAGTAGGAAATTCCGCTTTCGGAAAAAGAGCTTTAGAAGCAAACACTATTGCAAATCAAAACACAGCAATGGGTGCGGATGCCTTAAGAAAAAACACAGGTAGTACTAATACAGCGATTGGAAACGGTGCAATGTTTGAAAATACCTTAGGTTCAGACAACGTAGCAGTAGGTAATTTGGCTTTGACCTCTAATAAAACTGGAAACGGCAATACAGCAGTTGGTACGGCAGCTTTAAATAGTAATACAGCGGATCAAACTACTGCGGTAGGTTATCATGCTTTGTATAAAAACCTAGACGGAACGAATAATACAGGTGTAGGTTACGAAGCACTAAATGAAAATGTTAATGGTAGCAATAATTCTGCATTTGGTTATGGGGCGCTTAAATCTAACACAAGCGGTAATAATTCCGCATTTGGATCTAATGCTTTAGGTCTTGTTACATCTGGAGTTAATAATGTCGCTGTGGGTACCTTCTCAGGAAGTCAACTTATTACTGGTGGCTCCAATGTATTTGTTGGTCATAATTCTGGTCGAAGTGCTACTGGCGACGAGAATGTGTTTATCGGTAAAAATACAGGTCGAAATACTACAGGTAGCTCTAACGTTTTTATTGGTAATAATGCGGGCTTAGATAGTAGTTTTGGCTCAGCTGAGAATACGTTAGTCATTCAAAATTCAAGCAGTGATACACCACTAATTTACGGGGAGTTTAATAACAATATATTTAGAGTAAACGGAGAGGTACAAGTAGCAGACCCTAGTGATACTGGTTATGCATTTCCAAAAGTAGATGGTACTGCAAATCAAATTTTAGTTACTGATGGTACTGGTCAATTAACTTTTGAGGATCAACAAACCATACCTGTTGTGGCAGATGTTTCTACGTTTTCTTTAATTACGACAACATTCGACCCGGCTGGTGCAGCTCAAACGATAGCAGGAGGAACACCATGGGTAAAAATCAATTTTAATAATGTCACTCTAAACGCAACAGGTTCTACCGAGCTTAGTTCTGGCAGTCAATTTATTGCCAGTACTGCTGGATTCTATAGAATAAACGCGAGCTATCATACAGATAATTCACAAGCTAATACAGATTACTTTGGAATTGCAGTTGTTAAAAATGGTACTGATTTTGTTCAAGAGTTTTCTGCAAATCACTATAACAATGTAACAAATCCAAGCCAAGTTGCTAGACAAATATCGTCAGTAGTAGAATTAACGATTGGAGACACTATAGAAATCCAGGCTCAGAGTTCTGCTACCGGCGCAGTAATTAACAAGTTTACTGGCAAAACATATTTTACAATTGAACGTATTAGATAAAACGTAATAAAAATGCTTTCTAAAATAGCTTCTTGGTCTTCAAGAAGCTATTTTTTTTTATAGATATGTACAGAGAATTACTTTTCTAATTACATACTGAATTTATTGACTATTATAGAATGTAAATCCATATTTACAACGACCAACATTGAGTTTTATGTAGTTTAACTGTACCGTAGAACGCAATAAAAGTATAAGGCCACAGTATATTCATTTTAATTGCTACATAACAGGAAACGGCTTAAAATAACTCATAGAAGATATGATTCATTATAGTCACTTTTTTAATCTTTACCGTGCAAAAAACAAATGCCCTTTAAAAGTACTGAATACTTTTAAAGGGCATTAGAATTTAATTTAGGCTTATTTTAGATAGAGTACATTTAATCTATATAAAAACGATCTATGGTATAGTCCCTAAACACGAAAGAATTTAATTCCTCTTTTTCTTCTTTTTAGCTTTATTCTTTTTAGAAGCAGCTTTTATTTCTTTAGCACGCTCTTTACCAAAGGCACTATTAAGACCTTTAGAAAACTCCTTATTGTTTTCTTTTCTTTTAGCCTTTAACTCTTCTGAACCTTTTTCATATTTTCCATTAATTTCAGATATAGCATTAGCATGAGCTGTCTTTAACGTAATTAAAGTTGCCTTTTCTTCGTCTGTAAGTGTTATTTTACTTTCAACAGTCTCTATGTATGCATTTACTTTTTTGTCTGTGTTCTTTTGTGCAAATAATGAACTTGTTAATGCGATTGTAAATACCAATAGTAATATTGTTTTTTTCATAATTTTAAAATGATTTAATAATTAATTAATTGTTTGAGTAACAAACTTAATTTATATCTATTATAATGGCATTCTTTTTTATATCATTTAGTTGCTGAAAACAATCATTTTATCGTTTAGAGTACTCGGAAGGCGATACTCCATGGAGTTTTTTAAATGAGGTAGAAAAATAAGAGTTAGACTCTATACCTATTTGGTACATTACCTCAGCAACATTAAAACCACTATTACTATCTAATAACTCTGCTGCCCTTTGCAATCTAAAATTACGTAAATAAGCATTTGGAACCTGCCCCGTCAATTGCTTTAATTTTCTATAGAAATGAGAAGAACTTAAACCTGCTTCTGTAGACAATTCTTCTACTCCAAAATTTGAATTCGATAAGTTTTTCTCTATTATTTCTGTGATATTTTCTAAAAACTCTAAATCCCTTTTAGAAAACCCTAACTCCTTTTTGTCTTTAGGAGGCAAACTATTTTTAGAGAAATAATCTTTTATCTTCTCGTTATTTTCAATGAGTTTTTTCAGTCGAAGCTCTAAGTGTTTTAAAGAAAATGGCTTACTTATATATTCATCAGCTCCAAATTCTAAACCTTTAATTAAATCCACGTTATCTCCCAAAGCCGTTAATAACAATACGGGTAGCTGACAAGTTTCCGGATTAGCTTTGATGCGTTTACACAATTCAAAGCCATCCATTTCTGGCATCATTACATCACTTATAATAGTACTGAATTCTGTTTTCTTAATTTCTTCTAATGCTTCTACTCCATTATTTGCGATGGTGATATTGTATTTATCAGATAATGCATTATTAAGAAAATCCTGGATATCTAATTCGTTTTCTACAACTAAAACATTATGTTGTTTCTCGCTCTTTTTGCTATTATTGGTCTCTTCTATAGCGTTGCCCTGCAGGGGCACCCAATTTTTTATAAATGATTTCTTTGCATCATTACCTTCAATGTTAACTTCTTCAATCGTTGAAGAAGGGATCACAACTGTAAAACGGGTTTCTTTATTTGGCTTACTTTTTACAGAAATACGACCATCAAATAATTCTACTAACGATTTACAAAAGGATAATCCAATACCTCCTCCACTAACATTACCATCTTGATTCCCTAATTGATAAAATCGTTCAAAAATATTATTTAAACTTTCTTTCGGAATCCCTTTACCGGTATCGATAACATCAATTTTTATGTTTTTTACATCGTCTTCAAAAACAATAGACGCATCAATGCTAATAGTACCTTGCACTGGTGTGTTTTTAAACGCGTTAGAAAGTAAGTTAAAAAGTATTCGTTCTAATTTTTCTACATCAATAACAATCTCTTCATTTGGAGAATTTATTTTATAATAAAAATTAATGTTCTTTTCTAAGGCATAATTTTCAAAAGCCTCTGTTGTTGGATATAAGAAATCCCCCAAAGTAGATTTTGCAAAGTTTAAATTTAAATACCCTTGTTCTGCTTGTCTAAAGGTGATTAACTGATCTATTAAACTCAAAAGACGATGCGTATTTCTTTTAATGATAGCCAAGAATTTTTCACTTTCTGGGTTGGTATTATTATCAATAACTCTATCTAACGGACCAGAAATTAAGGTTAAAGGTGTTCTAAACTCATGAGACAAATTGGTAAAATATTTAAATTTACCTTGGTTAATGACTTCCATCCTGTCTTTGTCTAATTGCTCATAAATTAATTTTTGTTTTAATTTTTCGTGCTGAACAAAATAGAAAACAATCCCAACACCAATGCCTAAAAATATAATAACTAGTAAGGTGTAACTCCACCACGTTTGGTACCAAAGTGGCAAAACAATTAAGGTCAACGTTTTGTTTGAAGTACTCCAAACACCATCACCATTGGCTGATTTTACTTTTAAGGTGTAAGTCCCTGCGGATAAATTAGTGTATGTAATTCCCGATTTACCTTCATCTGTTTCTACCCAATCCTTGTTAAAACCATCTAATTTATATGCTATTTTATTTTTTGCTGGCGCAGACGTGTGTTCCGCAACTAAGTTAAAGGAAATAATACGTTGACTTTTAGAAACGGTTATCGTATCTGTTTCTGAAATCGCTTTTTTAAGAATTATGATGTCATTTAATTTTTCACCTATATTCACAGGTTTATTATTAATTAAAAGCGATGTAATTAAAACTCTTGGAGGTTGTCTATTTAAAGATATTTTCTGTGGATCGAAAACGGTTAAACCATTTAAACCTCCAAAATACATATAACCTGACGCTCCTAAAGCATAAGCTGATTGTCTAAAATTATTTTGAATTAAGCCGTCACTTACATCAAAAACATTGACTTTGCTCGTTTCTTTATTAAATCGCACCAACCCCATATCTGTGCTAATCCATAAATTAGCACTGTTCTTTTGTGGTAAAATTCCATAGATTACATCATCGGGTAAAATATCATTTTTACGGAAGTACTCAATATTTAAAGGATTGCTATCACTGTCTAATGTTAACTTATTTAAACCACCACCAAACGTACCAATCCACATAATCTTATTATCATCTTCATGAAGCGAAAAAATACTATTGTAACTTAGTTTACTACCACCTGTTTTAGTATCGTTATACTCTCTTACAATTTCAATTTTACCATCTCTATATCGGCATTGTAGTAAACCATCATCGGTGCCAAACCACAATTGATTGTTACTATCTTGCAAGAAGGACTGCACTCTATTGGCAGCGATTTTTAAGCTGAATTTAATAGTCAGTTTAGGTTGCCTAGTATTATCGATGTCATTCCAAGGATTTTCTAAAACCACAATTCTATTCCCTGCTAAAACAATATCTGTATCATTAATTTGCGCGATTTTTCGGGTTAAGAATAAGGACGCTTTCCCATTTCTAGATAAAAGTTGAATTTCCTTAAAATCCTTTCTTACCGGACTGTAAACAATGACCTTCTTATCTGTACCAAACCAAATATAATTTTTCTCATCTTGATAAATACATCGTATAACATCCGTGTTTTCAATAGGTAATTTACTTTGTAAATCTTCGTATTGAATCTTATCTATATTGTCTTCTGTGACGGCATCTATACTTCTAAATAGTTTTTTATTGTAACCAGAAATCCAAATCTTACCTGTATTGTCTTCTAAAATTGAAGTGATTAAATTATCTCCGATTGAAAACGCATCGTAAGGATTGTTAGTGTATGCATAAAAGGGTTTTTGAAAAAGGTCTAATTTATTAATACCACCTTGTGCCGTACCAACCCAAAGCACATCAAAAGTATCTTGATAGACGGCATTAATTTGATGACTACTAATGGTGTTTTTATTCTTTGAATCATAATTAAAATGTTTAAAAGAATTTAGAATTGGATTAAATTTATAGAGCCCATCGCCTGTTGTTCCAATCCAAATGGCATTATCATTATCATTGAAAAGACTATTCACATAAAACGCAGAGTCTTCATTTGGAACCTTTATTTTCTTAACTAAATAATTGGCATTAGCGTCTAAATTAGAACTATATAAACCCTTTGTTGTACCAATCCAAAAAATGTTATCCACTTTTATGATTTCAGTGATTTCTTTATCCTTAAAAAAATCAAAATCATCTACAGCTGGAAGTTCAGATTTTAATATTGGACTTTCAGATTGGTATTTTACTATTTTTAAACCATCTGTTGTTCCTAAAATAATTGAAGATTTAAGGCCAAATGTAAACGTGTTAATTTCTAGAGTTTCATCCTTAAAATCCAAAACATTTTCAGACACTTCAAAAACACCATTATTAACGTCTGTTAACTTGCATCGTATTAATTGCTTTGAAGACGTTATCCATACATAACCGTCATTTTTAGTATCAATCTTATTAACATCTATATTGTAGTTTATCGGAACTGTAAAAAAACGTTCTAACCAAGGCACGTAGATATTAACACCAACGTTAGTGCCTATCCAAAGAATACCATCCTTATCGTTGAATAAATAGGTAATATTATTACTAGAAATGGCTTGTTCCCCCTTAGATTGGGTACTAAATGTTTTAAATTCATAGCCATCATAACGGATTAAGCCATTTGGAGTGGCATACCATAAAAATCCATATTTATCTTGTTCTATGGCATTAACAGTATTTTGATTGAATCCCTCTTTATTAGAAATTCTTTCAAAGTTTTGAGAATAAGCTTGTTCAGTAGAGAGTGTAATTACAACACAAAGAAAGCATATAATTCTAAGCATGTTATATATTTAGTTTGACACAAGAATATACGGATTTTAATCTATTGCCTAATAAATTCAAGTAATTTTTTTATCATAGAAGGACTTCCACAATAAAATGGTGCCCGCTCATGAATATGAGTGGGTACTATATCTAATGTACTTTGCTCTCCATCGGTAGCTATACCGCTCGCTTGCTCTGTTAAAAATGCCATGGGATTACATTCGTAAAGTAATCTGAGTTTTCCATCGGTATTAACAGTACTATTTGGGTATAAATAGATTCCTCCTTTTATCATGTTTCTATGAAAATCGGAAACTAAAGAACCAATATAGCGTTGTGAATACGGTCTATCTCCGTCAACTTCCTGACAGTATTTTATGTATTTCTTTACTGTTTCTGGAAAATGACTATAATTTCCCTGATTGACGGAATATATAGCACCATTTTCTGGAAATTTCATATCTGGATGCGAAAGGTAAAAAGATCCAATGGCCGGATTAAGCGTAAAGCCATTAACACCATCTCCTGTGGTATACACCAACATGGTAGACGTACCATACACAATATAGCCTGCTGCAACTTGGTTTCTGCCTGGTTGTAAAAAGTCTTTTTCTTCTACAGGAGTACCTGTCGGAGTTAATCTCCTATAAATTGAAAAAATAGTCCCAACAGACACATTCACATCAATATTAGAAGAACCATCCAAAGGATCCATCAATACGACATACTTCCCATTTGATTCTTTATCGCGCCCTTCAATGGTTATAAATTCATCGTTCTCTTCTGAAACAATACCACAAACAATATTTCTATTCTTTAAAGATTGTATAAATGTTTTATTCGCAAATACATCTAATTTTTGTTGATGTTCTCCTTGAACATTAACATCACCAGAATCGCCAAAAAGATCTACTAAACCCGCTTTATTCACCTCATGATTCACCACTTTTGCAGCCAAACGCAATGCGTTTAAAAGACTAGATAGTTCTCCACTAGAAAAGGGAAACGAAGCTTGATTTTTTATAATAAATTCTCCTAAAGTAGTTTTTTGATGACTCATAATAGTTGCTTTATTTTTTTAGATATATGATTTCATCATCAATGCAGCACCTAAAGCACTTTCATTTTTACAATCAGAAATTTTTATTTCGATATCATTTTTTAACAGCTTTAAGAACGCAATAAATATTAGGTTTTTATTAAACCCACCAGAAATATAAATGTCTTTAATCACAGAATTTTCATCAGAAATTAAATTAATACCTTGAATTACTTTTTTACTAATTTCAAAAACCAATTGGTAATAAGCTGCTTCGTAATTGTTATAATTGGTTAATAAATACGGATGTGCTTCAAAATCACTATCAATCCCTTCCGCTAAAAATACGCGTGCATTCGCATTAATGAGTTCATTACACAACGCTTCATTTAACTCTAATTGTAAATGTGTATCGATGTCTACTTTAAAATACGTACTTAAAGCAGCGATATAAACTTCATGTATTTTTCCAAGAAACTGCATAGACGATTTTATCTGCTGTTTCTGTGGAGTCATAAAACACAAACAGTTATTTTTTAATTGGTGTTGTGTTAAGGTTTCCTTGCTAAAAGGATTCATGGCTATAATCCAAGTTCCTGTAGATAGTAAAATAAATTCGTTGTCTTTTTCTGTTTCTAATAACGGAATAATAGACGCCGAACTATCATGTAATCCTGTTCCAATAGCAATTTCTTCACCATTAAAAGTGCTTACTATGGCCTCTTTACCATTTTGTGGTGTCGGTAAATTTAATTTATAATCAGAAACCCATTTATGATACTGCATCGTATCAAAATCCCAGGTCGCTGTATGTGCGCCTACAGACGTAAAATCTGCAGTTACTTTTTTGGTAAAAAGATAACTTAGGTATTGAGGGTAATGTAAAATCGTATCTACCTTATTCCAAAATTCTGGTTTCTCTTTTTGTAGTTTTAAAATTTGAAGTCCTGTATTTAACATGCCATAAGCGGGAGATGCTGTTTTTCTAGAAAACTCTTCCTGCCCTCCATTAGCATCATAAAACTCATGATACGTGTCTAAACTTAACGGCTTTAAATAATTATATAAAGGTGTAATTCTATTGCCGTGATCATCTAAATAAATAAGACTAGCACCATGGGTAGAAAAATTAATAGCCTTTATAGCATAGTCACCTTCAGCTTGTATTCTTTTTATCTCATTTTGAATCCAGTTTTCTATAGATTCGATATCATCACAAGGATAACCGTCTTCATCAGCAACTTCATCAAAGCGTGTTGCATTTCTGTATACGACGTCAAACTCTTCATTAAACAAGAGTATTTTTTTATTTGTTTTCCCTATATCAATTACAGCAATTACATTCACCATCACAGTTCAAAATTAAAAAAAGGGTGTTTGATTTTTAAAGCCAAACACCCTTTTGAATTATTCTAATTAATCTTTAAATCCGTATAACGGACCATAATTTTCACAAGCTCTATAATCAGCTCCTTCTAAGCCTTCTCCAAAAGCAGACCATGCACTTGGTCTAAATACGTCGTCTTCACTAACATTATGCATGTTAACAGGAATACGTAACATTGAAGCTAAAGAAATTAAATCGGCACCAATATGTCCATGAGAAATCGCACCGTGGTTGGCTCCCCATTTTGCCATTACAGTATAGACATCTTTAAAGAAACCTGTTCCTGTTGTTCTTGGTACAAACCATGTTGTTGGCCAAGTTGGGTTTGTTCTTTCATTTAAAGTTTCGTGAACATCCTCTGGCAATTCAACACTCCATCCTTCTACAATTTGTAAAACGGGTCCAATCCCTTTTACAAGATTAATTCTACACATTGTTAATGGAATAGTCCCTTTTGTTTTAAATTGAGAAGAGAATCCTCCACCTCTAAAATATTCAGCGATTGCTGCTGGCCATTTTGTGTTATCTAAACATTTTTGTACTTCTTCTTCTGTAATATCCCAAAATGGTTTCATTGTAGGATTACCATCAGCATCTGTTTGTTGTGCTGTTGCATCTAAAGTTGTAGAACCAGAATTGATTAAGTGAATAATTCCATTCTCTGCAATACCAGTTAATTTTTTACCAGTCACACGCTCTACAGACTCAGGACTCCAGTACGTACGGACATCAGAGAACAATTGCGCCTTATTCGTTAACAGGTGGCCAAACAACATAGAAATAGCGTTTAAACAATCATTTTCTGTTGCGAATGTGTACGCTTGACGAACACCATTCCAGTCAAAAGATGAATTTAAAATAGATTCCGTATAATCCGCGTTTGGTTGGTAATCTGTCCACTGACGTTGTCCTTGGAAACCTCCCATAATAGCATTTCTACCTTTAGATTCTTCACCGAATCCCATGTCTTTCAACTTAGGGTTTCCGTTCATTAAATCTTTACAGATTAAAGTCATTTTCACAACTTTTTCCCATTCAGCATCTTTTACTTCTGCTGATTTCTGTGTTTCAGGTGTATTATAATCTTTTCCTTCTTTACAGTTTTCTTTCGTCCAAGCTAATGCTTTTTCGAATTCGTCATGGTCATAAATACCTTCATCAATACGTCTTAAAAGCTCTACAGACTCTACAAACTCAGCTCTTACACCTAAGTAATCTTGTAAAAAATTGACATCTACCATAGAACCTGCAATACCCATTGAACTGTATCCTATAGATAAATAAGATTTACCTTTCATTTGAGCCACTGCTAAAGCCCCTTTTGTAAAACGTAATATTTTTTCAGATACATCTTGAGGAATCGTTTGGTCACCACCATCTTGCACTTCTTTACCATAAATTCCAAACGCTGGTAATCCCTTTTGAGAATAACCTGCCAATGCTGCTGCTAAATACACAGCACCTGGTCTTTCAGTTCCGTTGAAACCCCAAACTGCTTTAGGTGTTAAAGGGTCAGTGTCCATAACTTCTGTTCCATAACACCAACAAGGCGTTACTGTTAATGACACTTCAACTCCTTCTCTTTTAAACTTATCGGCACAAGCTGCTGCATCTGCAACACCACCAATAGTAGTATCTGCAATAACAACCTCTACTTTTTCTCCACTTGGAAAACGTAACGTATCTTCTATTAATTTAGCTGCTGCTCTAGCCATGTCCATAGTTTGAACTTCTAAAGACTCTCTTACACCTAATTCACGTCCATCAATCACCGGACGAATTCCTACTTTTGGTAGTCTACCTATTAATCTACTCATGATTATATTTTTTTATTATGTGAATTGCTCTAATTCTGTTAATTGATCGTTAGAAAGTCCTGCGGGTTGAAAACCTGCTGCCCAACACATCATTAACATTTTAGCTCCTTTATTTGCTACATCTAAAAAGTCCCAAGCTTTCATTACATCTGGCGCTGTTGCTGTTGCTCCATGCTTTTCCCATAAGGATACGTTTCTTGTTTTAAACGCTTCCATAGTTACTTCTGCTAAAGCTGCGGTGCTAGATAAAGCATAAGGTGTACAGTGAATTCCTTTAGGAACAAATACTTTTACCTCAGGACACATCATCCAGATTTGTCTGTTTAATTCTTCTTCATTATCAAATAACTCATGATGACTCATACAGATTAATTCTAATGGATGTGTATGCACAACCGCTAAATTCTCTGGATGATGAATAGAATTGAATAAATGGATACTTGCATGAGAAATTAACTCACACGTTGGTCCAAAGTTTTCACGCTTACCTCCCCAAATAACTGAATACGCTGTCGCATCTTCATTGATATATAAGATACAAGACGCTTCTTCAAGCTTGTCTACTAAATCTCTTAAATAACAACCAGTACCTGTAATGTAGATTACAAATCCTGCAGCTCCTTTTGGAAATTCAAATGGAATTTCTGTCCCAATACCTTGCACTTCTTCTTTTGAAAAGTAAGATGTTAAGTTCATTGAAATATTTCCTGCGTTTCGCTCTGCCCATTCACGTTGCCATAAATAACCCGCGACTTCGGATACTTTTTTTAATTCTGCTTCTACCTGTACTGGGAGTTTTATCGTTTTCATTTGTTTATGTTTATTATTTTTATTTGTCAAGTGGTGCATCCATATTAATCACAACATTAAGTATTGCTTTTTTAGTTATGGATGGTTCATCTTTTTTTAAATAAAATTATTGTAACAAAAATAGAGACAGAATACACCTTATTAAATATTCAAAATCTGTATTTTTGTATCTAATTCAAACATTAGTGCTTCATGAAGTTTGTAAAAGAAATAGAATTAGGCGATCCTTCCGCAAATCATCAAAATTTTATTGACCTGAAATTAAAGATGTTATGTTGCCGATATTGGTTATTAGATCTATGGGACTGTCATGAAATGGTATTTCCGTTTTGGAGACTATATTGGAATAAAAACACAGGTGGTCAATTAATTCATCAGGATACTGTTTTTGAAATGGATCCGGATCATATCTATATTATTCCTCCGTTTACTTCATTTTCATCACTATATACAAAAAACCACATTTATACGGAAGGCATTCATGTCTCAGGAAAGCAGTTGAATAGCAATCACGATGAGGCGGAATTAGAAAACATGTTCTTAATCCATTTTTTCGTTCACTTTAATTTAGGAGTGCCTTTTGATAGTGTTTATCCTGGTATTCTAAAAATTGAATTAACCGATTACCTAAAGGACCGATTAAACTATTTAACCAATCGTTTAAAAGTTGAAAATAAAAATTTCAAACTCACCTTTAATTTAAAGCTACAAGCCTTCATTAAAGAAGCACTTACTAATATTGGTCCCGAATTATGGAAAACCATTAATATAGACGAACGTGTTTTAAAAGTCATCCGCTATATTGAAGTCAATATTGACAAAAAACTAAGCAACACTGAAATGTCATCGCTGGTTAATATGGCACCAAATTCATTTGCACGATTATTTAAAGATGAAATGAACGTTACATTACATCAATTTGTTCAAAATAGAAAAATCGCAAAATCTTGCGAGTTATTTGAACACACTAACAAGTCTATTGAAGATGTCGCTTTTAATTTAGGGTTTTCTGATCGCTATCATTTTTCACGCGTGTTTAAATCGGTTACAGGATTAACTCCGGCATCCTACAAATCTGGAAAATATACCTAGACTACGCTTTCTAAATACTTAATACTTCAGGCTAATAATGTGTGTTTTTAGGCTTATGAGGATTTTGAGCAAGCAATTGACGGATTTGAGAAACCGACTTTATCTAATTCTATCATTCTTTGTAGAGTCCAATACCATTCGGTTATAGGTCAGCAAATTTCAATGATAATTAATGGGTTCTTGACACCAAATACGGTTGAAAATTCAAACACTAAAACCCTTCAATGTTTAAATTATACATATTATTGATTAATATGGATAAATACTAAAAACACATTGTTAGATAAGTTTGTTAACCACATTGGCAATTAAGAATTCGAGCTTTTGTTTATTTATAAGAAAAACTTCGAATTTATTAAACATATCACAACATAAACTAAACGTAAACACTCATGAAAGAATTTAATCAATTTATAAACGGAAAGTTTGTAAAATCTACTTCTTCAGAAGTAACAAAAGTACTTAACCCTTGTACAGAAGAAGTATTGTCAGAGATACCACATGGTTCTGTTGAAGATGCGAATAAAGCATTAGATGCTGCAAAAGCATCACAATACGCTTGGAAATCTCTAACAGCAATTGAACGTGCTGGCTATTTAAATAAAATGGCTAATGTCATTCGTGAAAATCGTGTGTTTTTAGCTAAAACTTTAGCCGCAGAACAAGCTAAAGTAATTGGATTAGCGCAAGTAGAAATTGATGTTACAGCCGATTATTTTGATTATTATGCAGGATTTGCAAGACGAATAGAAGGTGAAATTATACAAAGTGATCGTAAAAAAGAACATATCTTCTTACATAAAGCACCTATTGGTGTTGCTGTAGGGATTTTACCTTGGAACTTCCCATTTTTTGTAATGGCAAGAAAAGTTGCAGGATCATTAATAACAGGAAATACGTGTGTAATTAAACCTAGTTGTATTGCTCCAAATACTATTATGGAGTGGGTAGATTTAATACAAAAAATCGAATTACCAGCTGGTGTATTAAACTTTGTGTGTGGTTCTGGCCCAGTAGTTGGAAACGCTTTATCTAAAAGTCCAATTACAGGAATTATCAGTTTAACTGGTAGTGTATTTGCAGGTCAGAAAGTTATGGAAGCGGCTTCTGAAAACATTACAAAAGTATCTTTAGAATTAGGAGGTAAAGCCCCTGCAATTGTTTGTGCTGATGCAAATTTAGAATTAGCGGTTAATGCCGTTGTTGGTTCTAGAATTATTTATAGTGGACAAGTATGTAATTGTGCAGAACGTGTTTATGTTGAAGAATCTATTCACGATCAATTTTTAGACATGGTTACTGCTAAAATGAACGCTTTAAAAGTAGAAGATGCTTTTTCTGATAACAATCCCGATATGAGTGCATTGGTTTCTAAAGCGCAATTAGATAAAGTAGCCGAAATGGTTGAATTTGCTAAGAAAGAAGGTGCAGAAGTTTTAGTTGGAGGACAAAAATCTAGCCAGTTTGATAAAGGCTATTTCTACCAACCTACATTGTTAACTAATGTAAGACAAGATATGCAGATTATCCAAGAAGAAGTTTTTGGACCTGTATTACCAGTAATGAAATTTAGCACTTTGGATGAGGCAATTGCAATGGCAAATGATTCTGAATATGGTTTAACATCATCAATTTTCTCAGAAAACTTTAATAAAGTAATGCACGCTGCAGAAGAATTAGAATACGGAGAAACGTACATCAACAGAGAGCATTTTGAAGCGATTCAAGGGTTCCATGCAGGATGGAAAAAATCTGGAATCGGTGGAGCTGATGGAAAGCATGGTATGGAAGAATACCTTCAAACGAAGGTGATCTATGCACAATATAGATAGAAATTAAGATTAGATTATCAAAGCACTATTCATTTTTAGATATTAATTTGAATGGTGCTTTTTTTTCATTGTAACTAAAATACTAAGACTAAATGACGAATTCAACAAAAATACCAGTAGTATCTAAAGAGGTCATAGTACCATTTGTACTCATCACATCTTTGTTTGCGCTTTGGGGATTTGCTAATGATATTACAAACCCTATGGTAGCAGCATTTGGAACCGTAATGGAGATTTCAACCGCAAAAGCAGCTTTAGTACAATTAGCTTTTTATGGTGGTTACGCTACGATGGCTATTCCTGCTGCACTTTTTGTTAGAAAATACAGTTATAAAAAAGGTATCCTATTAGGTTTAACACTTTATGCTATTGGAGCGCTTTTATTTTATCCTGCTGCGAAATTTGAAGTCTTCGGATTCTTTCTAGGATCTTTATACATTTTAACTTTTGGATTGGCTTTTTTAGAAACTACAGCCAACCCTTTTATTCTATCAATGGGCGACGAGCGTACAGCAACCCAACGTTTAAACTTAGCACAAGCTTTTAATCCTATTGGATCGTTATTTGGCATGTTTGTAGCCTCAAAATTTATCCTTGTGGCCTTAGATTCTGACAAACGAAATGCCGCTGGTGAGCTCATTTTTAGTACACTTGATGAAGCGCAAAAAGCAATTATTAGAACGCACGATTTAGAAATCATTAGAAATCCTTATGTCATTCTTGGCTTTGTAGTTATAGCAATGTTGGTGGTTATATCATTAACCAAAATGCCTAAAAGAACGGTTAGCGATAATCCAACTAGTGCTGCATCGTCATTTAAAAGATTATTCAAAAACGGAAAATATAAAGAAGGTGTTTTAGCTCAATTATTCTATGTTGCCGCTCAAATTATGTGTTGGACATTCATTATCCAATACGCAGGAAACTTAGGCATACCAAAAGCAGAAGCTCAAAACTACAATATTGTAGCCATGGCCATATTTTTATGTAGTCGATTTATAAGTACATTTTTAATGAAGTATGTTAACTCAAGAAAACTACTTATGATTTTTGCACTTTGTGCTATGGCAACAACATCTGGTGTTATACTCATTGAAGGTATTGTAGGACTTTATTTACTAGTGGCTACTTCAGCATTTATGTCTTTAATGTTCCCAACCATTTACGGTATTGCATTAGACGGTTTAAGAGCAGACGATACTGCTATTGGTGCAGCTGGTTTAGTAATGGCGATTGTTGGAGGTGCTTTAATGCCAATTTTACAAGGATTAATGATAGATACTGAAAAAATAGGACCATTTTCTGGTGTGAATTTCTCATTTATTTTGCCTTTTATATGTTTTTGCTTTATCGCAATTTATGGTTATCGAACTTTAAAGATTTATAAATAAGAAAGCGTAATTAAAACTTTAGAAATTTTAATATGGAAATAAAAATAAATCCCAAATATCCTTCAGTAACAGATTTAAGAAAAAGAGCAATGGTTAAAATGCCAAAATTCGCTTTTGAATACTTAGATGGTGGATGTAATGAAGATATCAATTTAGATAAAAATCGTACTGATCTTCAGAAAATTGAATTGATGCCACAATATTTATCAAAATTTGACAAATCTAATTTAAAAGCAGAATTGTTTGGTCATACTTACGATGCTCCTTTTGGAATTGCGCCAGTTGGTTTACAAGGGTTAATGTGGCCAAATTCACCAGAGATTTTGGCGAAATCAGCTTTTAATCATAACATCCCTTTTATATTAAGTACAGTAACCACATCTAGTATTGAACGTGTTGCAGAATTAACAGAAGGAAAATCTTGGTTTCAACTATATCATCCTGCTGAAGAAAAAGTAAAAAGAGATTTATTAGATAGAGCTGCACATGCAGGAACTGATGTTTTAGTCATTCTAGCAGATGTACCAACATTTGGTTACAGACCTAGAGATGTTAGAAATGGCTTAGCAATGCCACCATCTATGAGTCTAAAAAATATTATTGAAGTTTTTAGAAAACCAGATTGGGCTATTCAAACTTTAATACACGGACAACCTGCTTTTAAAACCATGGAAAAATATATGCCTAAAGGACTAAATTTGAAAAAATTAGGTGAATTTATGGATGTTACTTTTTCTGGTCGTTTAAATGAAGACAGAATAGCTTCTATAAGAGATCAATGGAAAGGGAAATTAGTTATAAAAGGTGTTGTAAATGAAATAGATGCTCAAAAAGCGATTAATTTAGGTGTTGATGGATTAATTGTATCTAATCATGGTGGGAGACAGTTAGATGCTGGTCAATCTTCAATTGTACCCATGACGCATTTGGCAAAAAAGTATAAGAATGAGATCAAAATCATGGTAGATTCTGGTTTACGTGGTGGTCCAGATATTGCAAGAGCAATGGCAAATGGAGCAGAATTTACATTCATGGGACGTAGTTTTATGTATGGTGTTGGAGCATTAGGAAAAGAAGGAGGAAACCATACCATTTCTTTAATGAAACGCGAATTTCAACAAGTCATGGAACAGCTATGTTGTGAAAATGTAGCGGATCTACCAAAACATTTAATTGTAAAGTAATAACCTAGCATTAATCGCAATAGATAAGGGCAATATAGAGCTCTTTACTATATTAATTATAACAAACAAAGCCTTTCAATTTCTTGAAAGGCTTTTATTATTTAAGTGGGTCATACTGGATTCGAACCAGTGACTTCCACGTTGTCGACGTGACACTCTGAACCAACTGAGTTAATGACCCATATTTTTGTTTTCAAAACCATTTCGAGCCTTTTGTAAATTAAAATAGGATTATATATCCCTTTACGAAACCACTCCTTCAAATACAATTCCGAATCGCTTGAGCGATTCTAGGAATTTTAACTCAAAAAAAGCAACTCAAACCGTTGCCTTGGTACTTTTTTGGAGCTAAAATCCCGATTTACTAAAGTAAATCGGGATTCTTTTTGATGTGGGCGACAAGGGATTCGAACCCCTGACCCCTTGGGTGTAAACCAAGTGCTCTGAACCAACTGAGCTAGTCGCCCTAATAAATGAAGTAACGTATAAAAAAAGTTCACATTTCTGTGAACTTTGTGGGCGACAAGGGATTCGAACCCCTGACCCCTTGGGTGTAAACCAAGTGCTCTGAACCAACTGAGCTAGTCGCCCTATTTATTAGGACTGCAAATATAGTCTAGTTTTTAATATCTCAAAACATTTTTTTAAAAAAATTCAAATAATTTCTGCCACAACAAAAGTACTGCCTCCTACATAAATCAAATCTGTTACTTTAGCGTTTGATTTTGCGACACTTAAAGCAAATTCTACACTCTCGTAAACCTTCCCTTTTAAACCATTATCCCCGAAAGTTTTTTTCAAAACTTTAGCATCTAGCCCTCTTTGCACATTTGGTTTGCAAAAATAATAGGTAGCCTGCTTAGGTAATAGAGGAATTATAGGCTCTAAATCTTTATCATTAACCACCCCAAAGACAATATGAAGGTGATCAAATGACTCTTCATGTAATTGTTTCATCACAGAAGTTAAGCCTTCTTTATTATGAGCTGTATCACAAATAATCTTTGGTTCAGCCCCTAAAATCTGCCAACGCCCTTGTAAACCCGTATTTGTAGCGACGTTTAAAAGTCCTTTTTCTAAGTTCTTTTCAGAAATAGTAAACCCTATACTTTTTAAAATCGTTACCGACTGTAAAACCGTTTTTATATTATGAATTTGATAAGCTCCTTTTAAATCACTCTCTAAAATTGTATCAATTAATTGATCCGAAAAATAAATAGTAGATTCCTTTTCTTCTGCTTTGATCCTAAAAACATGTTCCGTTTCAGAATGTGTTTCCCCGATAACCACCGGGATGTTGTGTTTGATAATACCTGCTTTTTCACCCGCAATTTCTTTAAGAGTATGCCCTAACATTTGCGTATGATCGTAACCGATATTTGTAATTACAGATAATTCTGGTGTAATAATATTTGTTGAATCTAAGCGTCCACCTAATCCAACTTCTATAATTGCAATATCCACTTCCTGGTCTGCAAAATACTCGAATGCCATACCAACAGTCATTTCAAAGAAAGACAGTTGATTCGCCTCTAGAAATGCTTTATTTCGTTTAATAAAACCGATAACAGATTGCTCGGTAATAACCTTACCATTAATGCGGATACGTTCTCTAAAGTCCTTTAAGTGCGGCGAGGTATATAAACCCACTTTATAACCTGCTTCTTGTAAAATTGAAGCGAGCATATGCGTTGTAGACCCTTTACCATTTGTACCACCAACATGAATAGACCTAAAACGATCTTCAGGATGGTTTAAATGCTTCGCTAAATTAATGGTGTTCGTTAAATCCTTTTTAAAAGCTGAGTTGCCTTTATTTTGATACATTGGAAGTTGTTGAAACATCCAATTCACAGTATCTTGATAATTCATTCTATTGACCTACATCAAAGTTAATACTTACAAAACCAACTTGAGTTGTTGGTGCATCAGCATCTGCTGGCCATTTATGAGACATCGCTATTTTTTTAGCTGGCTCTAATAAACAAGGATGCGTATTGGTTGTTCCTCTAATACCAGGTTCCGCTTTAATCACTTTTCCTTGTTGGTTAACTTCAATTCTAACCACCACCAGACCATATTCATTACAATCTTGTTTAAAAATCTGTTTTGATGGTCTTCCTCTACCACCTAAACCATAGCCAATTCCACCTTTTCCTGGTCCTGAACCACCAAAATAACTTGCCGCATAAGGATCTCCATCTAGTTGTCCTTTATTTCCACCTTGTTTATCTGGTCCTTCACCTCCATCAGTAGTACCTGAAGCGTTTTTAACTCCACCAATAAGATTGTCTAGCTGTTTCTTTTTCTCTGCTTCTTCTGCACGTTTCTTTTCTTCAGCTTCACGCTTCTCGCGTTCTACTTTTTCTGCAGCAGCTTTGGCCTCCGCTTTCGCTTTCGCTTCTGCAGCCTTTACCTTTGCTTCAGCTTCTTTTTGCTTTTTAATAGCAAGTGCTTCGGCATTATCTTGGGTCATTACCTCTTCTGCTTTTGATGCCGCTTCTGCAGGAGCAACTTGTGCTTCCTCTGGCTGAACTTCCTCAACAACCTCTTCTTCTACAACTTTATCTTCAACAGCCTTCTTTGGTTCACTTAATGGTTTATTTCCACTACCAAAATCTGTAGTTCCAAAGTTTACGGCTACACCATATTCTTCTGGTGGATCCATATATTGAGGGCCCACAACAAACAATAGCAAAAGTAGTATCAAAGCAATAAGTGCTGTGATTCTTGCAGAATTACGTTCGTGTTTGGTCTCTAAATATTTCATTTGTTTTATATAAACCTGTCAGATCTTTGAAATCTTACAGAAAAGAATAAGTTGTTTTCAAAAATGATGTCGCTTAATTAGGTTGAACAGCTAATATCACTTTAAATTTGTTTCGGTTTGCGATATCCATAACCTTCACTACATTTTCTACCGGAACAGATTTTTCTGCTCTTAAGACAATTGTTGGCGCGTCTTGTGATCCTAATATGGATATTAATTGTGTTTCTAAAACACTTTCGCCTACACGTTTCTGATCGATATAATAGGTCAAATCTTTTTTGATACTTACTGCTGTTGATTTTTTATTCTCAGTCTTACCACTTGCTTTAGGTAACACAATATCAATAGCATTAGTACTTACCAATGTTGACGCTATCATAAAAAAGATTAATAACAGAAATACAATATCGGTCATAGACGCAAAATTGAATTCTGGTGTAACTTTATTTCGTCCTCTAATATTCATAATTAGATTGGTTCGTTTAAGTGATCTAAAAATTCTATCGAATTCGCCTCCATTTGGTAAACGACTTTATTGGTTCGCCCCACAACATGATTAAATGCCACATAAGCAACAATACCTACTATAAGTCCACCAACGGTTGTCGTCATAGCGGTATACAATCCACTTGCTAAAACATCCATTTGAATAGTACCTCCTGCATTTGCCAATTCAAAAATTGAAATAATCATACCAATTACGGTTCCTAAGAAACCAATCATTGGTCCAACACCAGAAATGGTTGCTAAAACACTAACGTTCTTTTCTAAATTGTATATTTCTAATCGACCTGCATTTTCAATAGCCGTATTAATATCTTCTAAAGGTTTCCCAATTCTTGTCAACCCTTTTGCGATTAGGCGAGATACTGGTGAATTCTGCTGTGCACATAACATTTGAGCGGAATCAATTTTACCATTACTCACATGATCTTTAATTTGATTCATAAAGTTTGAATCGACTTTAGATGCTGCTTTTATGGCGAAAATGCGTTCAAAGTAAATATATACGGATACAATTAAAAGTAGGAATAAAATGAAAATAATCACCATTCCTGATGTTCCACCACTTGTAATTAATTCTATTATGGATAAAGTCTTTTCTACTGATTCTCCATCAGTTAAAACGGCTACTTCATCTTGAATAGTACTGAATGCTATCATATTCTAAAAATTGAAATTATTTTTAACTATTTGTATAACGTCTGTTTTGAAACAAAAGTATGTGTATTAAAAGATAGTTCTTGTAAACATAAAGACCACAGCTCCTGCCAAAAACCCTAATAATGCTAACCATGATATTTTTTTAATATACCAAAAGAAATCTATTTTTTCCATTCCCATAGCAACTACTCCTGCTGCAGAACCGATAATTAACATGCTTCCACCTGTTCCTGCTGAATACGCTATAAAATGCCATAGCTCATTATCAATTGGCTCTGTAAACATTCCTAAACTTGCCGCAACAAGTGGCACATTATCAATGACTGCTGATCCTACTCCTAATAAAAGAACAACTAAGTCCGAAACACCACCATGATGTAATTCAGTTCCTAGCATCGGCATTGTGTCTTGAAGCGTACCTGCAAAACCAAATAAAATACCTAAAGACTCTAAAGCTGCCACTGCCATTAAGATTCCTAAGAAAAATAATATACTTGGTAATTCAATTTTAGATAATGAGTAGTGAACAGGACTGTGGTGTGCGTGTGCATCACTTTCTACTGAGTCATGGTTAGACATACTAAATTTAGTATTACTATATATTTCCGCAAAAATAGCGACAACACCTAATGCCAACATCATACCAACATAAGGAGGTAAATGTGTCACTGTCTTAAAAATTGGAACAGATACAATACCACCAAGCCCCAAATACAACATTATAGCGCTGTATTTACTTTTCGGTTTATCACTATCCTCTTCTTTTGATTCAATTTTACCTTTAAAGGCCGGTAATAAAGAAGCTATAAATGTAGGAACCAACATACAAACTAATGATGGTAAGAATAGATACACAAATAAATGACCCGTAGTTACTTTTTTACCAATCCAAAGCATTGTCGTTGTAACGTCTCCAATAGGTGACCAAGCTCCACCAGCATTGGCAGCAATGATAATTAAACCTGCATACCAAATACGAACATCCCTATCATGTATTAATTTTTGTAAAATTGAGATTAATACAATAGTTGCAGTAAGGTTATCTATGATAGCCGAAAGAAAGAATGCTAAGAACCCAAAAATCCAAAGAATTTTCCGTTTGCTCTTTGTCTTTATAAAACCTTTAATTGTTGAAAAGCCGTCAAAATAATCGATGATTTCAACTATGGTCATAGCACCTAATAAGAAGACAAGTATTTCAGAAGTTTTACCTAAATGATGGAGTAAGGTTTCTTCCATCATATGCATTTTCTCTTCGTGCGGAAGCAAACCAAAATTATCCATTAAGTTATGCGTAGCCGAATCAAACCATTGCGTAAAATTGTCAATACCTAGGGATATTAACGCCCAACTTATAGCCATCATTACTAAAGCGGGAATTAATTTATCTATTTTTATATTGTGTTCTAGGGTTATGGCTAAATAGCCAAGAACGAATACAAGTATTATTACGGTTTCCATAGTGTTAATTATAAAAGTAATTAATTATATTAATTGTTTGAGAGCAATCTCAAAAGCAGTTTCGCTAATACCTGTTTTTGTCGGATTATTTTTATGTACTTCTTTTAATGCTTTTCTTATAACGTTAGAGGTGTCTTTAAAAATATCCTCATCGGTCATTTGTACTTTACGCTCCATAAAATAAGCAAAAACTCTAGCCATACCACAGTTTGAAATAAAGTCTGGTATTAAACTAATTTTTTGATCTGTATATTCCATTATTGAGCCAAAGAAAATTTCTTTATCAGCAAAAGGAACGTTTGCACCACAGGTAATAACTTCTAAACCTGTATTTATCATTTGATCTATTTGATCTTGAGTCACTAAACGTGAAGCTGCGCAAGGCGCGAAAACTTCTGCTTGTAACGACCAAATTTGTTCATTGATATCAGCAAACGGAATTAGATTATCCGCGATAAGTGTATTGCTGTTTTTAGCTAAGTATAAATCGGTTATGTCGTTAAATGAAAATCCGTCTTTATTAATTAACCCACCATCTCTATCTATAATACCTACGATTTTTGCTCCC
Organism: Winogradskyella pacifica; assembly: GCF_013403915.1. GTDB lineage: Bacteria > Bacteroidota > Bacteroidia > Flavobacteriales > Flavobacteriaceae > Winogradskyella > Winogradskyella pacifica. The sequence continues at coordinate 3,150 of NZ_JABFDI010000004.1, read as the reverse complement.
ATTTGAGCAAAATAAAACGCTGCTGCAGCTCCTACATTACCAAAACCTTGTACAATAACACGTTTTCCTTTAATAGAATCTCCATTAATATCATAAAAATGCTCTGCTGCTGTAGCTACTCCATAGCCAGTAATCATATCTGCTACAGTATATTTCCTATTAACACTAGGAGAATAGCTCGGGTTTTCAATCACTTTTATTACTCCATGTCTTAACTGACCAATTCTATTAATCTTATCAGCTATTGTTGGTTTAAAATGACCTTCAAAAACACCTTCTTGAGGATGCCAAACACCACTTTGTTCGGTAATTGGAATTACCTCATGAATTTCATCTACATTTAAATCACCACCTGTACCGTAATAACTTTTAAGTAATGGTGAAACGGCTGCATACCAACGCTGTAAAACTCCTTTTTTTCTTGGATCTTGAGGATCGAAGTTAATTCCAGATTTTGCTCCACCAATTGCTGGACCAGAGACAGTGAATTTCACCTCCATGGTTTTTGCCAAGGAAAGCACTTCATTTTTATCCAATCCTTTGCGCATTCGTGTTCCACCACCAGCTGCACCACCTCTTAACGAGTTAATTACAGTCCAACCTTCGGCTTCTGTTTCTGCGTCATTCCAATGGAACACAATTTCAGGTTCCTTATTTTCGTATGTGTGAAGTAAATCTTTTATCAATTTTGATACATTTATTATTCAATAACAAATATAAAAAACAATCCAAGTGAAAGCTTAATTAAATTCTGTTTTTCGGAATTAATATTTTTCCTGAAGAATGATTTCGTTTTGCCCCTGTCACGCTTTTTAAGCAATTAATTTCATTCCTTTTTTTGAGTACACCTAATAATCCAAAAATTAACGCTTCTTTAAATTCGATGATCTCATTCTGTGGAATTACAATTTCAACTATTGATAACTGCCGTAACCTATCAATTAAAAAATTATTATAGACACCGCCGCCGGTAACCAAGACTTTTGTGTTTTTTTCCATTAAAACTTTTGAAATTTGAAGGGCAACATGTTCAACAAAGGTTCTTAGTATATCTTCCGTTTCAAGCTGAAAGGATTCAATTAATGGGAATATATTTAAATCTACCCACTCTAAACCTAAAGATTTTGGTGGCTCCTCTTTATAATAATGCAGCGCATTAAGTTGTAATAATAAACTTTTATTCACGTTTCCTGCGGAAGCTAATTGACCTTTATCATCAAACTCTAGGTTTAATTTAGAGACATAATGATTCAACACAATATTTACTGGACAAATATCATAAGCAATTCTTTCATTTTTAGATTCAAAAGAAATATTAGCAAATCCACCTAAGTTAAGGCAATATTCAAAATCATTAAATAACAAACGATCACCAATGGGAACTAATGGTGCGCCTTGCCCTCCTAGTTCTACATCTTCAACCCTAAAATCACAAATTACATTTCTATTTAACATATCAGCTAAAATTTGCTGATTACCAATTTGATATGTTAATCCTTGCTCTGGTTGGTGTAACGCGGTGTGTCCATGCGAAGAAATAAAATCTATAGCTTCAATGGAGTGCTTCTTAATAAAACTAGAAATCACCGTCGCTAAATACTCAGAATACTCCGCGTCAATAGCCTGTAAATGATCCATTGACTGATTTACCAATCCTCCCAATACGGTTTTCCACTGTGGTGAATACTTAATCGTTTCAGCATAATGAACTTTAAAATCCCATTTGTTATCTACATTATAAGTCGCATAAATAAGATCTATGCCATCCAATGATGTTCCGGACATTACTGCAATAATGTTGTAATTATATTTTGCCATATGAGTAAAAATAATATTCCTTATTGAAAATACCGCAATAATAAATTATCTTTGCATCAAATTTTTAAGAAATCAATAATATTATAGTTTATGGACTTTAGCTTAACAGAAGAACATTTAATGATTCGTGATGCAGCACGAGATTTTGCACAAACAGAATTACTTCCTGGTGTTATAGAACGCGATAATGCACAAACTTTTCCTGAAAGCTTAGTACGCAAGATGGGCGAATTAGGGTTTTTAGGCATTATGGTCGATCCTAAATATGGAGGAAGTGGCATGGATGCAATTTCTTATGTCCTTATTATGGAGGAATTATCTAAAGTTGATGCATCGGCTTCTGTAATGGTTTCTGTAAACAATTCTTTGGTTTGTTATGGATTAGAATCTTATGGAAATGAAGCTCAAAAAGAAAAATATCTAACAAAATTAGCCACTGGCGAATGTATTGGTGCGTTTTGTTTAAGTGAACCTGAAGCTGGTAGTGATGCTACATCTCAGAAAACAACAGCTATTGACAAGGGCGACCATTACTTATTAAATGGTACGAAAAATTGGATCACAAATGGTGGACGCGCAGAAGTGTATATCGTAATTGCCCAAACAGATAAGCACAAAGGGTCTCATGGTATTAATGCTTTTATTTTAGAAAAAGGCATGCCTGGTTTTGATATCGGACCGAAAGAAGATAAATTAGGAATTAGAGGAAGTGATACACATACGTTACAGTTTAATGATGTAAAAGTACCTTTAGAAAACAGAATTGGTGATGATGGATTCGGATTTAGATTTGCTATGAAAACATTATCTGGTGGACGAATTGGTATTGCAGCACAGGCTTTAGGAATTGCAGCTGGAGCTTATGAATTAGCTTTAAAATATTCTAAAGAACGTAAAGCTTTTGGTACAGAAATTTGCAACCATCAAGCTATCGCGTTTAAATTAGCCGATATGCATACCGAAATTGAAGCTGCTAGAATGTTAGTAATGCGTGCTGCTTGGGATAAAGATCAAGGTAATAATTATGATATGTCTAGCGCAATGGCCAAGCTTTATGCAAGTAAAGTTGCCATGGAGCATACGGTTGAAGCTGTTCAAATTCACGGTGGAAATGGATTTGTAAAAGAATACCATGTAGAACGTTTGATGCGTGATGCTAAGATTACACAGATTTATGAAGGTACTTCTGAAATTCAGAAGATTGTAATTTCGAGAGGAATTATAAAAGACTAAACAAATAGTAAAAACAAGAAAGGAGGCTGTCTAAAAAGGCAGTCTCTTTTTTTATATTTTATATTTTCAAAGAAGCATTGATTTTCGTATCTTAAAGGT
>NZ_JABFDI010000049.1 GCF_013403915.1 Winogradskyella pacifica | reverse complement strand
TGTCTTGCCCTGAAATATGGCTACAGGTTAAAATTGATTTTATGCGGTTAATTTATAGACCATATTTGGTGTTTTGAAGTCTAAAGATAAATGTAATCTTATTTCATTGTATAAATTAATTGCATTTTTTGCTACTGCTTTCGCGTGTTCTACGTTAGCAAAGGTCTGGTCAAGAAAAAATTCATCTTTTAAGATCCCGTTTACCCGTTCTGCCATTGCGTTTTCGTAACAATGATTTTCTTCTGTCATACTAATATCTATCTTTTTTCTTTTGAGTATATTGGTGTAAACATTGCTGCAATACTGTATTCCTCTATCCGAATGATGTATGAGTCCTTCAATACTTTTAGCTTGATAAATAGCCTTATTAAGGGCTCTCACGCATCCTTTTAGTTCCAGACTATCACTAAGATCATATCCTACAATTTTACGAGAATACATGTCTGTTATTAAAGCCAAATAGCAAAACCCTTTTACTGTTCTTATATAGGTTATGTCTGACGCCCAAACTTGGTTCGGTCTTGTGATTTCTAAAGCTTTAATACTGTTATTGTACTTATAAAAACGATGGTGTGAGTTTGTAGTCTTCATACTATATTTTTTTCTAAGTGTTAGCATTTTATGTTCTCTAAGAATCTTATTTAATGAGTCTCGTCCTACTTTTATTTGTTGTTTTTCAAAGTCTTGTTTTAAGGATTTTGTTAGCTTAAGTACACCTTCTCTTGGAAGGGATTTACGTCTTTTCTTTACTATGTTTATAATTTGCTGTTCTATTTCTTTACGCTTGTCTGCTCTATTTTTATACTTATAATAGGCATCACGTTTTAGCCCAAAACACTGACATACTTTAGATAAGGATGCAAATCCCTTAGCTTTTTCTTTAGCTATAATTAAGGTTTGATATTTAGTTTTTTTTTAAGATCAAGGACACTTTTGTATCCTAATTTTTGAGCTGCCACTTCTAGATAGGATTCCTCAACCATTTGGTCCAGATCCTTTTTAAGCAGTAGTTTTTTTAGCTGTTCATTTTCTTTTTGAAGCGCCTTGATGCGTGTAATTTCGTCTTTAGTTTCCACTTTTACTCTGGTGTTCATTAAATCTTTACGTTCATACTTCCTAATCCATTCATTGATGGTTGTAGGCGCAATACTGTAGAGTTTTCCGAGTTCACTCTTGGTGTATTTGCCTGTACTAAGTTCGGCTAAAATTTTTAATTTGAAAGGTTCACTGTAACGTCTAATTACTTTGTCATTTTTATACATAATTGTTTGAAATTATGTAGCCTTTTTTCAGTACAAGTCA
>NZ_JABFDI010000048.1 GCF_013403915.1 Winogradskyella pacifica | reverse complement strand
AAAAGTTGTGTTTAAGCAAAAATGGTTGTTAATCTAAAAAGGAAAAATTCTATATTTTTAACACCTCTAAACTGTGCTCTAAAGGCTTTTATCTTTGCGTTAAAAGATTCAGCAGCGGCATTTGTACTTCGATTGACAAAATAGTTAAGTATAGATCTATAGTTTATTGTTATTGTATTTGCTATTGTGTTAAATGCCCTAAATCCAGATTGTTCAACCTCTTTATACCAATGGGCTAGCTTTGTGTATGCTGTTTCTATTGATTTTGCTGTATTAAAAATGTCTCTAAGGCCTTGAACTAGGTTAAATGCTCGTTGGATATCAGGATATTGATCGAAGAGTATTTTACTTCTCTGATATTGATTTTCTGTCCAATTAGAGGGTGCTTTATAGAGTAGATACCTGCTTCTTGCCAAGAGTTGTTTTCTGGTGTCGCCATTATCAAAGAGCTTTGACTTGTAAGCTTTATTATTTGCTCTAGCCAGTTTTATATTTTCGTTTTCTAGATCTATAGCATCCCACCTATGTTTGATTCTTATATCTTGTAGTGCCTCCAATGCTAATTTCTGTACATGAAACCGGTCTGTAACCTGTATGGCTTTTGGGAAACATTTCTTAGCTATGGTTTTCATTGAGTTGGCCATGTCTAGTGTAATCTCCTTAACCTTAGCTCTTTTCTTTGCTGATAACTTGAGAAGCTGCTCTATGATAGGCTGCACTTTAGTGCCAGAAAAAATGGCAACGATACTTCCTTTTTTACCTTTGGCTTTTTTGTTGGTAATGATGGTATAGAGTTCTCCCTTTGACAAAGCTGTCTCATCAATAGATAAATGGCTTCCTATATTCTCAGGAAATATAAGATATTGTTTTGCATGTTTCTTCTGATTCCAGTCTTTAAAATCACTTAAATAATCTTTATACTGACGTTGTAGTTTTTTGCCATCAACGCCATAAAAATGTCCTATGGTACGACAATCTGAGGCTCTAGTATTGATTAATTTCTTTTAAAAAAGCAGCGAACTCTGTGGTCATTCGAGTTCCCTGTGCTACTAAGTTCCAATCTCTCTGCACAACTTGTTTGGTGGTCTTATCTAGCCATCTGCGACGCTTAACATGCAAGTATACAGTGTTTCCACGTAAAGGAAAATCTTGAATGGTTACTTCTTTGTGAAAACCATGCGCAATTAATGTACGTTTAGAGTCTTCTTTAGGTGTTGCATTCTGTTCTTCAAAGTAAAGATGCATGACTTCTCCATTTTTAGTATGCTTTACAAGATCAAAATGGTTGATTAGAAATTCTGGAAGAATAAGTTTAAGTAGTTCTAGATAATGGTCCACAGTCTTTTTTTT
>NZ_JABFDI010000047.1 GCF_013403915.1 Winogradskyella pacifica | reverse complement strand
ACAGGCCCACAAGGTCCCTCAGGTAATGATGGTGCCGACGGATCCGATGGTGCTGATGGCACTAACGGTTTGGATGGGGCAACAGGAGCAACAGGGTCTACTGGGCCACAAGGCGCACAAGGTCCAACAGGAAATGATGGTGCTGATGGAGCAGATGGAGCTGATGGCACTAACGGTTTGGATGGGGCAACAGGAGCAACAGGACCTACTGGGCCACAAGGCGCACAAGGTCCAACAGGTAATGATGGTGCTGACGGAGCAGATGGAGCTGCAGGTACTGACGGTACGGATGGAGCTACAGGAGCTACAGGGTTACAAGGACTACAAGGTCCTGCAGGTAATGATGGAGCCGATGGAGTAGGTATTGCACAAACATTAAGTTTTACATCACCTAACTTAACACTATCTGATAGTGGCGGAACAGTAGATTTAACATCACTTATTAATGATGCTGATAGTGATATTAGTAACGAAATTCAAAATTTATCAGAAGTACTTACTGAAGGTAATACAGCAGATGCTCAAATAAAAAACGTAACCGACCCAACAGATGCCCAAGATGCTGCAACAAAGGCTTATGTAGATGCATTAGAGGCGCAAATAGCAGCTTTAGATGCTCGAATTACAGCTTTAGAGCCAGCAACAGTAGGCGACTTTAGAAATGGAGGCGTGGTATTCTGGGTGGATCCTACAGATAATACCCATGGGCTAGTTTGCGCTATAGAAGACCAAAGTTCAGTAATACCATGGAATAATGGTTCTTACATAGTTACCGGAGCTACAGGTACCGCAGTTGGCACTGGCGCTGCAAATACAGATGCTATTATAGCAGCGCAAGGTCCAACAGAAACCGATTATGCAGCAGGTTTAGCAAGAGCCTATACAGGAGGTGGTTTTAACGATTGGTTTTTACCGAGTCAAGATGAGTTAAATGAAATGTACCTAAATAAAGCAGCTATAGAAGCTACAGCAACCGCAAATTCAGGTGCTGTTTTTTATAACGATTACTACTGGAGTTCTTCGGAGGTCAATAATCCTTACGCATGGTACCAGAGTTTCGCCGATGGCAATAAGCTCGGCTTCTTTAAGTACATCAGCTACTATGTGCGTGCAGTTCGGGCTTTTTAACCATTTAGTTATTTATCAATTTAAATAGTGCCGTATAAGCGGTCGGTTTTTATTTTTTAAAAATGGCACTACATACGGAATTACTGGTTTACAGAAATACTTGTAAACTGGTATTAGAAGTTTTTATAAGCACCAAATATTTCCCCGAAGAATAATAAGTATAGTTTGGGTAGAGCTATGGAGTGCGTTGTATTGGTGCTAATGCGTTGTATTTAAAGAGCCAACAGAGCACAAGAAAAAACAGCGTTTATAAATGCGTTTTTAGATAATTTTGAAATTAAAATATTAAATATGAAAAAAAAATTATACATATTTTTAGTAGCCATATTACTAACGGCAACCAGTTTTTCCCAAACGCCAGAAAAAATGAGTTACCAAGCTGTTGTAAGAGACAGTGGTGATAACTTAGTCGCTAACCAACCCATA
>NZ_JABFDI010000046.1 GCF_013403915.1 Winogradskyella pacifica | reverse complement strand
GCAGACAACACGTGGTATAAATAATGGCCTAAAAAGCAAGTTTATGGAGAAGGCCACTATTCATACCACCTACCATTATATGCAAGCCGATGAAAAACATACTACTAACATTTTTACTTATCTCAATTTTTAGCTGTAAAGAAAAAAAGGAAGAAATTGGTCCTGAAATTTCAATCATTAAGGAAAAGAAAATTGAAAAAAGAAATGAAGTCTTTATTAGTATAAATGACACAATAAAATCGTTTGAAACTAACCTTTTTGTTGATGAAATGCAGGACAAGCCTGATATACTATATCTCGGACAGAAAAAAAACAAAACATCAGTAACTATACCAACGCAAAATACTATCAAAATACTAGGTGGAGCGCCTTGGTTTTCATTTTTCTATGAACTAGAGCTTGAAAAAGGAGATAGTCTTTTAATCGATGTGAGAAAAGTTAATCTTAACAAATCAAAACAAATTGAATACCCAACTTTTACAATATTGAATAGTACTAAAACCTGGAGCGAAAACAACTTCGATTATCTTTTATACAAGTACAATATCAATACAAAAGCAATAGTAATCGATGAAAATAAATTTCAAAATAACAAATACGATTCAGAAAAAGTATATCTAAACTCAATTAAACTACTAGATAGTTTAAAAGCAAATAACAGTATTTCAAATAAATTCTACTCAGCAAATAGAATAAATCAAAAATTAAAGTTTGCTTCTTCCAAAATAAAAGAAGCTAAGAATCAAAAAACAGAAATAGACATTGAAAATTTAGAAATTGACCTAAATGATGAAAAATTAATAGCTAATAATGAGTACATAAGTTTTTTAAGAACATTGATTCTTTACAAATATTTCAATAAAGACAAAAGAGTTTTGAATTCTGTACAATTCGATTTCATCAATGACAATGAAACATTTCTTAATAAGAACACAAAACTAACTTTACTGGACTCATACCTCAAAAGCATATATTTTATAGAAAAGTCAAAATTTGACAAATATCTAACAAAGTTCAACACTGTTAACAAAAATGAAGAGTTTAAAAATAAATGGCAATTAGTCATTGATAAACAAAACATAAATTCAAAGAAACTAAACGCTACTAATAGAAATGTTGGAACTTTAACTAACCTTATCGATGATAACGAATTGACTTTTGAAGAAGTGCTTTTAAAGCATAAAGGAAAAGTAGTTCTAGTTGATTTTTGGGCAAGTTGGTGTGCGCCTTGCCGAAAAGAAATGCCATTTTTAAAAGATTTGAAATTAAAGTTCAATGAAACAGAACTTAAAATTATTGAAATTTCAATTGACAAGGACTATTCAGCTTGGGTAAGAGCATCAAAATTAGAAAATCTGTCAAATGAAATAGATAATTATATAATATCAAATTGGGAAAAATCTAATCTTTATAAAAATTATAACATTAAAACTATTCCTAGATATTTACTTTTTGGAAAGAATGGCAAAATAATAGATGAAAATGCACCGAGACCAAGTGAAAGAGAACTTATTGAACTGATAAAGGCCAGCATATAACACCGTGTATAATTCATTGCTAGTTATAGCCTACTTACGAAAGTCCTCGCGGACTTTCTATCTGTGATTTATTTGCTAACTTTAATGCTTAAACACGCAACGAAATCATACACAAACACGTTGTCTGCAATTACCGATACGGATCGGACACTTTTTTCTGGGTTGTATGGAGAACTTTAAGGAGTTGTTTGCTTTAT
>NZ_JABFDI010000045.1 GCF_013403915.1 Winogradskyella pacifica | reverse complement strand
TCAAAACACCAAATATGGTCTATAAATTAACCGCATAAAATCAATTTTAACCTGTAGCCATATTTCAGGGCAAGACAGCTTAACAAACATTACGGAAAGATTAAAATACAAGGTGTAATTTAACTGAATTTCAGTAAATTGCGAATCAGTTTTATTAACAATAAATCAGAGTTATTAACAACCAACCCGCATTGATGCGGGTTGGTTATTGAAAAGTTATTAACAATATTTGGAAAAATGAAAGATTTAACACAGTCAGACATAGATAGACAAAACGTATTAAACAATAGTTTAGTACTCGATAATCTAAGAACTTACTTAGGTGTTCCAGGAATGTTTTTCCAGGAAGAATATAGATATACAAAGCAACAAATTTCTGAATTTTATCAAATAGACATAGCAACTACAGAAAGATATCTTGATAATAATGAAAAAGAAATAAAGCATAATGGTTATGTAGTTCTAAAAGGTAAAACTTTAAAAGAATTTAAAAACCAATTTGGGCATATTTTAAACCTATCTAGTAAAACTGCTCATTTAGGTGTTTTTAACTTTAGGTCATTTTTAAATCTCGGAATGTTATTAGTTGAAAGTGAAATAGCTAAAGCTTTACGCAGTAAAATACTAGATATCGTTATAGATAGTTTAAATGAAAAAGCAGGTGGTTCAACAAAATATATAAATCAAAGAGATGAGGACTTTTTAAATACAATTATAAAAGAACCACACTATAGAAAAGAATTTGCAAACGCCTTAAACCTATATTTAGACTTAGGAAATATTAAATATGCTATATATACAAGTAAAGTATATCAATGTATTTTTAAAGAAGATGCTGTCGAATATCGCAAAATACTAAAACTCGAAAACACTGAGAATTTAAGAGATACAATGTATGCAGAAGTTTTAAAACTTATTGCTTCTTTTGAAAATGGTCTATCACACGAAATGAAGAAAAAATCAGAAGAATTAGGCAGAAAAATAACTCAAACAGAAATGGATTTGCTTCTTGATAATTTTGCTAATCATCCTCTTTTCAAACCACTAGTCGAAGATGCTAGGATTAAAATGGCAAGTAGAGATTATGGCTTTAGAAAAGTATTTCACGAAAGCTTAAAAAATTATATAAGTACAGTTTCTAAATCTGATTTCGATAGATTTTTAGGAGAAAAAAGTAAGTCACTCGAAGATAGAATTGATGAAAATATAGATGTTTTTAAACGATTAAAAAACCGATAATATGACTTTTATATATTTCGATTTTAATTATGCAGTAAAGGAACACGATTATATTATAGAGCACTCTGGAGGTTTATCAGGAGCAAAAGATTTGGGACAACTTCACGCAACATTAGATTTTGTTCAAGATAATAATTACTATCCTGAATTAGAAGATAAAGTTGCTTACTTATTTTACTCTATAAATAAAAATCATGCATTTAATGACGGAAACAAAAGGTCATCTATCGTTTTAAGTGCTTATTTTCTTGAAATTAATGGTCTAGACCACATTGTTTCAAAATTTATATCTTTAATGGAAAATATTGCTGTAGATGTTGCTGACAATCTAATAGATAGAGAATTACTCAAAGAGATTATTGCCTCAATTATTTATGATGAAGATTTTAGTTACGAACTGAAATTAAAAATAATAGAAGCAAAAACTAAGTAAAAAGCCAGTTTACAACACCGTATATAATTTATTGCTTGGTTCTCGCCTACTTACGAAAATCCTCGCGGACTTTCTTGGTCAGTTAATATTTACTAAATTAGTTGCTTGAAACACGCAACAAACCATATACAAACACGTTGTGCGTCATTTTGACTTGTACTGAAAAAAGGCTACATAATTTCAAACAATTATGTATAAAAATGACAAAGTAATTAGACGTTACAGTG
>NZ_JABFDI010000044.1 GCF_013403915.1 Winogradskyella pacifica | reverse complement strand
TGCGGAATATTCTATCTGTGATTTATTTGCTAAATTAGTTGCTCAACCACGCAACTAACCATACACAATTCCGTTGGGCACAATTTGAGAAACTGAATGGGACAATATTTTAAAATAGTTAATGTATCAAAAAAGCAATTTATTGATATTGATGATTTGGGAGAAAATAACAAACTTGGTTTCATCGGACAAGGACTGAATGGAATTGTATTAGGACGCTTATTGACTTCGAGTGGAAAAGATTGGGAAAACGACTTTTACGAAGTTTTCGGAAACCCAAATTCTGACAAAATTTTTATGGGAGTTTGGGCTGGAGATAAAATTGTTGTTGCAGGAGATTATGATGAACCTGACACAAATGGAGTTATAACAACTGATACTGATAATACCAATCGGAATTTATATGACAATACGGAATCTGATTACGAAAATATAACTGACGAAATAATCAAGTGGTTAGCAAATGACGAACAAACGGCTGAAATGTTAGTGAAAAGAGCGGAAAAAGATTCTGAATTATTACAAAAATTATCTGACCTTGTTTTTATTGAACATAATAAACAGATGAAAGAAAGTTTAGAGAAAATTATTGGCTCTGATTGGACTAAACGACTTAAAAAATAAAAACTGTGCCCAACAAAGTATATAAAAAATTGCTGTTTTGTGCTTAAACAATGTTAGTTGCTTTGTTTGCTAGCTTCTGATTTTCCTTCGGAAAATCCTCGCACTCAAGCACGCAACTTTCCATATACATAAACGTTGCCATTCATTGACGGAACGCACTCTGAATCCAAAAATTAGAGTTTATAAAAATCGCTTTTTGACAAGAAAACACTGAAACTTTACTCAAATTAGGAATAAAAAATTACAGCGGATTTTTTAGCAAGATTGTGGAATAGGAATTGAAAAACTGTACTGAATGCGGAATTGCTCACTCAGACGTGAAATAAGAATCACATCGGAATTATTTATTTAATTCCAAGTATTCTATTAAAGGTTTTTAATTCGCACTTATAAAATTGAATAAATTTTTGTTTGAATGATTTTAGAAAATTGCGCATATTGTAAAGTATTTAAGTGTAATTGTATGACGAAAAAGTATTGAATTTGTTACAAATATTATTTGAATTATTAATCAAAACCGAATTGTGTGTGTGGAATAAAGCAAGTTTCGGAATTGCTCACTCAAACGGAATTGAAAAATAAAGCGGAATATAACGCTGACGGAATTTATTCAAACGCTAAAAATCTGAAAACGGAATTTAACTGGACAATTTGAACTCTGAGAAAAAACAACGAAATGGCAACACCGTGTATAATTAATGGCTAGTTCTCGCCTACTTACGAAAATCCTCGCGGATTTTCTATTCGGTTTTTATTTGCTAACTTTAGTGCTTGAAACACGCCACTAATCATACACAATCACGTTGGCAACTATATAAAAAAGACGAAAACCTGTTCTAACTTTTGAAATTTTGCCTTCAGATATTTAAGTAAAATTCTAAAATATACAGCTGAATTTAATAACATCAAAATAAAATGCAGAACGTAAAAAATAAAATAAAAACGTTGGAATTATAAGCTGAGTGAATAATTTAAACATGCTGTTTTCTGACAAATCCAAATCTGAAAATTACAACGCAGGAATTATAAACTGTGCGAATAATTAAAACCGAGCAGTTCGCAAAAAAATTGACTGAATAAAAAAACGCTAGAATAGTTTTCGGAGATTTTTTTTTGTTTTTTAAGTGTAAAAGCAAAAAATCATACAAACGTCCGAATTGTTCGCAATCTGGAAATTTAAAAACTGAGCGGAAATTTAAACCGAAATGTTTGCGGCAAAACCCAGACTAAAAATCTAAGACGCTGAAATATATTGAATAAAAAAAATACAGTTGCCAACACCGTGTATAATTAATTGCTTTGTAAGTGCTCATCTGGAATATTCCTTCGGAATATTCTCAGGTACGTCAAAGTTTACTAAATTAGTTGCTTAACCACGCAACTAATCATACACAAAACCGTTGTCTGCAATTACCGATACGGATCGGACACTTTTTTCTGGGTTGTATGGAGAACTTTAAGGAGTTGTTTGCTTTAT
>NZ_JABFDI010000043.1 GCF_013403915.1 Winogradskyella pacifica | reverse complement strand
TGGAAACAATCCAATCATCAATGTTGGTAATTATACTAATAATGCAAACCCACAAATCATTTATGTGCGTTTGTTTAATCCAACAACAGGCTGTCAGGATACCGGAATGTTTGAGTTAGAAGTCAACTTACCACCAGTAGCCGTACAACCAACACAATTGAGTGTTTGTGATGACTTAGGTGAAACACCAGGAGATGAGTTCACGTCTTTTGATTTAACAGTGAAGGATAATGAAATCACAGGAGGCAATGCAAGTTGGTCTGTAGCGTATTATGAGACCAATGCCGATGCACAATCTCAGACGAATGTAATTCCAGATCCCACACAGTATACCAATACATCTATAAACGGATTAGGAGCTAACCCACAAACACTATATGTGGTGGTTACCGATACCAATACAGGTTGTGTAGATTTTGCAACATTAACCATAAGAGTATTACCAAACCCAACACCAACACCAAGCGATCAATTACCAAACTTAGAGTTGTGTGATGACGTTAATACAGGAGATGGAGTAGAGGTTTTTGATCTTACAGAAAATGAAATTCTAATTCTAAATGGAGAAGCCGGAGTTACAGCAAGCTACTATGAGAGTTTAGACGATGCTAACTCAGCAAGCAATGTGATACCAGATCCAACACAGTATAGCAATACAGAAACACCAGAGCAAGAGATTTATGTAAGGGTGACTAATGATGCTACTGGCTGTTATGCATTAGTTGATTTTACAATCATAGTGCATCCATTGCCAGCAGTTGTGGCCGTAACGGATTTTATTCAATGTGAATTATTCACTGATGGTGTCGATAGTTTTGATTTAACCACAAAAGACGCAGAGGTCTTAAACGGTCAAGATCCAACACAGTTTATAGTGAGCTATCACGATAATTTAGCTGATGCCGAAGCTGGTATGAATGGTTTAGTAAGTTTGTACACAAACACAAGCAACCCACAGCAGATATTTGTGACCATTACAAACAATGTAACAGGATGTTCAATTAGCACACAAAGTTTTAATATCGAAGTGCAAGAAGCAGCACAAGCCAATCCAAATATGGCACCAATTCTTTATGAAACCTGTGATGATGAGATGGAAATCGATGGAGATCCAACCAATGATAGTGCACAGTTTGATTTAACCACAAGAGACCCAGAAGTCTTGGATGGTCAAGATCCATTAAACTACATCGTAACCTATTATGAAACCCAAGACGATGCGGACTTAAAGGTAAATCCATTACCAACACTGTATGAAAATACAGTTAACCCACAAGTTATTTATGCACGAGTAGATAATGATACACCAGATGGTACCACAGGTAATGATACCTCTATATGTTATGCCGTAGCAGAAGTTACTTTACAAGTTAATCCGTTACCAGAATTTGATTTAGAAGAGACGTATATCCTATGTTTAAATACTAATGGTACTGAAACATTAGATCCATTAGTGATAGATACAGGTTTGTCAGCAACGAATTATAGTTTTGAGTGGAGCTATAACAATATTGTTATACCAGGAGCAACAGGTCCAAGTATTATACCAACAGAAGGAGGAAGCTATAGTGTCTTAGTAACAGACATGAGCACATCAACGATAACCAACTGTACTAATTTTGATACTACAGACGTTATAGAAAGTGAACCGCCAAGTTTAACCGTAGAACTCTTAACACCGGCTTTTGCAGATAATCACAGTTTAGAAGCTATAGCCATAGGAATAGGTGTTTATGAATACAGTTTAGACGGAGGACCATGGCAAGATGAAACGATCTTTACAGGCTTATCAGCAGGAGACCATGAGATCACGGCAAGAGACAAAAATGGTTGTGGATTAATAAGAACCTCAAGATTTATTATCGACTATCCATTGTTTTTCACACCTAATGGAGATGGAAATAATGAAACTTGGAACATTGAAGGTGTTGGAAGTAATGCAATAATTTATATATTCGACAGATACGGAAAGTTACTGAAACAATTAAGTCCTGATGGCAATGGTTGGGATGGAACGTTTAATAATGAAGCTATGCCAACAAGTGACTACTGGTTTACAGTAGAGTACGACGAACCAAGCGACGGAGTACGTAAAGAATTTAAAGCCCATTTTA
>NZ_JABFDI010000042.1 GCF_013403915.1 Winogradskyella pacifica | reverse complement strand
TCTCCACTGTCCGAAATCCCTGGGCCGATCAGTGGTGGCGCCGTCGAGATTGCAACGGCCGGTCGGTGATCGAGTGAAGACAGACGCTAAAGACGCAGCGCATCTGGCGAAGCTGTTGCGTTTGGGTGAGCTGGTTGCAGTCGCCATCCCCGACCCCGAGACCGAAGCAGCCCGCGATCTGGTCCGCGCGCGTGATGATGCGCGCGGTGATCTGATGCGCGCCAGGCACCGGCTATCGAAACTTCTTCTCCGACAGGGCATCGTCTACTGTGACGGGACGGCGTGGACCGGGAAACATGAATTATGGCTGCGCAACCAGAAGTTCGGTGCCGCCGCGCTGCAAGCAACCTTCGACAACGATTTCGATGCTGTGCTGACTGTCAACGCTCGCCGCGACAGTCTCGATGAGAAGATCGCCGCGATGGCCCGGACTGAGCCGTGGGCTCCGGTGGTGACCCGTCTGATGTGTTTACGCGGTATCTCGACCTTGACAGCGTTCGGGTTGGCCGTGGAAGTCGGCGACTGGGGGCGGTTGACCGGGTCGACGATCGGCGCCTACGCCGGGCTCGTACCGAGTGAGTACTCCTCGGGCCAGTCGCGTAGCCAAGGCACGATCACCAAGACCGGGAACACTCATGTGCGCAGGTTGCTGGTCGAGGCTGCGTGGCATCACCGACGGCCCTACACCAATCCAGGACGCGTCATGCGCGCCCGATGGAAGGATGCCGGTCCGGTCCCCACAGCTCGTGGCCATGCCGGGAACCGGCGTCTGCATCACCGGTGGGACAACTTCAACGCCCGCGGAAAGAATACCTGCGTGGCCAACATCGCTGTCGCCCGCGAGTTGGCCGGCTGGTGCTGGTCGCTGGCCACCCTCGAGCCATGAGTAGCTCGCCGCAGACTGTGGTTGCCGCATAATTGAATCATGTTGACGGGCCACCCGTGTGTGCGGTGACGGACCTACGTTAGTTCTATGTGCCACACCAATATTGACCCACCTTTGGTGTGATGCACGTTCCTAGACCAGTAGCCAAGGGTAAGTCCCACGACGTGGTGGACATTCGGTGGGGCGGCGTAGCCGCAGCTCGGGCGTGTCGTACCCGTGTTGTGGGTGGGCCATCGCGTAGTGATTGACGAGTTACCCACAGTGACTCGACAAAGGACTATCGCGATGACCCACGCCCATTCTGCCCTGATCGCCCAGCTCGATGCACTCGAGGGTGCCGATCCGGCGTCCGTGTTCGCCGAACTGATTCGCGCCGGCCTACAAGCGTTGATCGACGCCGAGGCCACCGAAGTCCTCGGTGCCGGCCGCTACGAACGCAGCAGCGGGCGCACCACCTACCGAAACGGGACCAGACCCAAGACGGTGTCGACGACCAGCGGCGACATCGAAGTGCAGATCCCGAAGCTGCGCACCGGATCGTTCTTCCCGAGCCTGCTCGAACGCCGCCGGCGCATCGACCAAGCCCTCTATGCGGTGATCATGGAGGCCTATGTCCACGGGGTGTCCACTCGCAACGTCGACGACCTCGTCGCCGCGTTGGGTGTCGAGTCGGGAATCTCGAAGTCGACTGTCTCTCGGATCTGCCAGGGGCTCGACGTCGAGATCGCCCGCTTCCGCGAGCGCACCCTGACTCACACCAGCTTTCCGTACATTTTTCTCGACGCCACGTACTGCAAGGTCCGGATCGGGGCGCATGTGGTCTCGCACGCCCTCGTCGTCGCCACCGGTGTATCGATCGACGGGACCCGTGAAGTGTTGGGCACCGCAGTCGGGGACAGTGAGTCGTTCGACTTCTGGCGGGAGTTCCTGATCGGGCTCAAGGCCCGTGGTTTGTCGGGTGTGCATCTGGTGATTTCTGATGCGCATGCTGGGTTGACAGCGGCTGTGCGGCAGCAGTTCACGGGCGCGTCGTGGCAACGCTGCCGGGTGCATTTCATGCGGAACGTCACCTCGGCGGTGTCGGCGAAGCAGGTGCCACCGGTGATGGCGGCGATCAAGACGATCTTCGCGCACACCGAACCCGATGATGTTGCAGCGCAGTGGGATCAGGTCGCGGAGACACTCGCCGCGTCGTTTCCGAAAGTGGCGGCGATGATGCGGGACGCGAAAGAGGACGTGCTCGCATTCCGGTCGTTCCCGAAGGCGCACTGGCAGAAGATCTGGTCGA
>NZ_JABFDI010000041.1 GCF_013403915.1 Winogradskyella pacifica | reverse complement strand
ACTGTAACGTCTAATTACTTTGTCATTTTTATACATAATTGTTTGAAATTATGTAGCCTTTTTTCAGTACAAGTCAAGCTTGTTTACAACGGTTCGGTGTATGGTTAGTTGCGTGGTTAAGCAACTAAGTTAACAAATAAAAACCGAATAGAAAATCCGCGAGGATTTTCGTAAGTAGGCTAGAACCAGCAATAAATTATATACGGTGTTGTGCTTAGTGTTTTTGCAGACGATTCCATAATTTCTCGGCTAAAATATTGGTGTCAGTTATAATTTCATAATCTGCGGATTTAATTTTTTTAATTTCCTTATCAATTATTTCTTTTTCAAATTCAGTTATTTTTTCTGTTCTCGTGTTTATATTTTTCTTTAACGTGGAAATTATATACATTCTAACATCATCAAAAATTGATATTGGATATTCGTCTAAGTGTGAATCTTCAGTAAATAGAATGTCATATAAGATTTTCTTCTGTTTAACTTCGGATAGTGTCTCCCAGAACTTTGGATTAACAAACCAATGGTCAGAACCATTGACCATAAAGCTTTCTATCATATTTAGTAAAAATAACGGATTAGAAAATGAAGAATCAATATAGTTTTGAATTAATAATTTGTCTCTTTCTAAACCAACACAAATTACACTTGTAGAATCTTTTCTAGGCATTACATTTAAGAGTAAATATGAATCTGTTTCTACTTTATCTTTTAAATAAACCTGATTTCCAATACCACAAATTGAGACAGGTAAATGAGTGTCGAAATTTGCAACTCGGATGATTAATTTATCTTTTGTTGGAAGTTTTAGTAAAGCACTATAAATACTTGTTTCAAATATCTTAATTTGTTCTAAAGGACTGATTAAGAAACTATCCAATTTGCTTAATGAATCTATTATAGAATCAATTCCTTTTAGTTCAATGTCTTTAACGTTTTCAAATTGTGGATATTTTGATAATGCTTTAGTAATAGATTCTTGTGCCTCTGAATTTATTTTCTTCTTATATTTTTCCCTAATAATTTTATTTATTTCCAACTCATTCTCTCTATAAACACGTTCTCTGCATAATGTTCTAAAAGTTTGAAGTAAGGCTTTATTTACATTGTCAATTTTTCCATCAATTTCAAATGATTTAAAAATGTCTTCGTGTTTTGTACAAAACCCTGGAAAAACAGAGGCATTATTAATTCCTATCTTACTCATAATGTTTTTTGGGTGATTGTCAGAACTATCGAATTTTGGTGTTAACAAATGACCTTCAAAAACAATATTTTTAAGAATTGATGACTTAGGTATAGTATGAGATTTTTTTATTGTTATGTTTTTACAACCAATTACTTCACAAACCCTTTTGTTTGTATGTAAATTTTGATTTTGAAAGTAAGTCTCTTTGAAGGACTTGGAATAAACTTCAAAGTCTTGATTTATAAAATCTTCGCGATTATACTTTTCTATGACAGCATCAATTTCTTTTTGTAATATTTGAATATCAGATTCTGTCATAAGTAAATTTCTCTCAGGTAAGTTTTATCAACATTAAGCACAACGGTTTTGTGTATGATTAGTGGCGTGGTTTAGCAACTAATTTAGCAAACTTTTACGAACCCGAGAAAATTCCGCAGGAATTTTCGCAAGTAAGCACATAAAAAGCAATTAATTATACACGTTGTTGTAACACGTTTTTATTTTCTTTCAATTCTAAATTCTTTTTGAACTTCTTCTTTTTTTAAAATCTCCAGAAGTTTATCAGTTATAACTTCATTTGCAGTTATTCCGAATTGTCGTTGGAAATCGTGGTGTGTTATCAAAATATAGTCATCTTTATTTATGAGCTTAAAATTTTTATCAGTTCCCATAATAAATCCCTCATCAAAATCAGCAAATCTACTCGGAAACATCTTGTTAACCCACTTTTCAAATTCGGCAGGATTTACTTTATGTTTAGTAAATAAATAAAAGTAATGTCCATATTGGTATGGATAATAAAATCCGTTTTTCGGTTTAATTAATAAATCAGTTACAGTTTTTTTTGAAAGTCCGAACCAAGTTCTTTTTTCACGCTTTAATTCATAATATTTAATTTGTTCAGCATCCAATTCCGCTTGTTCCATATTATACAGAAAATCGTTTTCTATAAATTGGAAAATTCCGTATTCAGGAAGTTTTAATTTTTCGTAAATATCAGTTTCTAATAATTCCGATTGAAAATCTATTCTGATAGTTTCTTTTTTTTCAATTGGATGTAATAATGCTATGATATTTCTCAATGTTTCTGGGTTTGGTCAAATGTCTTGCCCTGAAATATGGCTACAGGTTAAAATTGATTTTATGCGGTTAATTTATAGACCATATTTGGTGTTTTGA
>NZ_JABFDI010000040.1 GCF_013403915.1 Winogradskyella pacifica | reverse complement strand
AAGTGATCGACGGTATCGGCGAAGCAAAGCCCGATCAGTGTGTAACACAGTGCGATCCACTGGTTTATGAGGTCGAGAACACAGCCGTTGCAGATGTGTGTCGGCGGACATGAAAAACTGACCACAGGCGGACACGAAAGTGACCACTGACGGTCAATAAGCCTGAATGCACCGATGAGCTGATGTGCCGGCTGCGAGTTTCGTTGTGACGCTGCGATGCGGGTATGGGCGTGGGTGATCGTCCGACCTCGGTGTCGGGTTGTTCCACTGGGTTTTTCATCTCGTGGTCGGGCAGGAAGGTTTCTGTTAGGCGGTGAGCGGTGGATTCTGTCCGATCACGCTGTCGAACAGGGTTGTCCACGGTATTTCCCACTGCCAGTTCGTTGGGAGATGCAAGGTCCGTTTCCGGGCAGAGGATGCGACCCGCGCGGGTACGGTGACAATTGTGTCGCGGATGGTGGCGGTGGTTGCTTTCGTCAATTTCGGGTCACCGGTCAGGGTCGCGGCGGCGCGGGTGAGGTTGAATGCCATCACTGCGCACACCAACCATGCAGCGTTCGCGGCGTGCCGACTCGACGGCAGATGAGCAAGTGCACTGTTGTTCAGGTCCGCGTGTACTTGCTCGATGATCGCGTGGTGGCGGTGGAGTTTGTCGGCGGCGACGGTGCCGAGATCGGCAGGGTCGGTGGTGGTGAAGAAGGCATGAAAGCGCCAGACGTCGAAGAGTTCACGTTGGCCTTGGTTCTTCTTCGGTCGCAGATCCGGGATCCGCCGCACGATCAGTCGTCCTGGGATGCGGTGCGCTTTCTTCTGGGTAGCGAACGCGGTGAACGGTATTTCCGCGACTTCGGCGGCGCTGAACCACCGTTGGGTGTCTTCGTCGAAGAGTGCGTTGGTGTATTCGATCGGGGTCCACGCATCGTCGGTGATGGTGGCGATGGCGGCTCGGGTGACGGAGTTGAGGCCGGTGGTGATGGAGACGTCCGCGCCGCCGGCCAGCGCAGCTCCGATGGCGGGGTACCCGAAATAGGCGGAATCGGCCCGCACCAACGGCGTGTGCCTCGTCGCGGTGATCGTCTGCGCTGGTGTGGTTCCCGATGCTGTGTTCGCCTGTGAGGCCGCGGCGGTGCGGAGTCGTTCGACGACGGCGAGGGTGTCGGCGATCATTCGCCTCGCGCCGCGGGAGGATCCACACGAGCCTTTCCGCAGGCGCTGCCCGGTGATCACCGGGGCGGCAGCACTGGTGCTGACGGTGGTGATCAGTGAGTTCAAGCCGCGGACCCCGGAGTAGCCGTATCCGGATCCTTGTTTGCTGTGCCCGTGTACTTCGACGATGGTGTCGTCGATGTCGACGAGCACCCGTTCGGTGCCGATTCCGGTGACCACCGGGGTCCGCTCGGCGAGTGCGCACAACAACCGGGAGGCGACGGCGTCGAGTTGTCGGACGTGACCGAAGGTGAACGCCCGGAGAAACGATCCGATGGTCGACGGTGCGTAGGGACGATCGAACAACACGCCCATCGCTCCGTGGCGGATCCGCCCGAGATCGGTGATCGAGTCGGCGCCGCCGATCATGCCCCCGACCACCGATCCGATCTTGCGGCCGGCGTTGGATCCCTTGTCGGTCGGCACACTCAGGTGAGTGTCGGCGAGGGCGAGGAGCCCGGACTGTTCGGCCAACGCCATGATCGGGACCAGTCCGGCGCAGGACACGAGGTTGGGGTCGTCGAAGTGTGCCGCGGTGACAGGGCGGGTGTGAGATAGTTGCATCTGCGAGATGCCCTTCCTGGTTGCTGAATTGTTTCTCTGAGAAGTTCAATTCTTTCACCACGACAGGGCATTTCGCGTTTATGACTCGCGCTCAGTTGTCACTTCATCGGTGTATTCAGGCTTACCGGGTCATTGGCCCCCGTAGGCCACTAATGGGGGTCGATCGGCGAGCCTCGTTCGGATGATGGTTCGGGCGGGGGACGCTGGTCGTGGAGCCGCCGGTCGGTGAGTACTGCTGGGCCCTGGAATTGTGTTCGATTCCTGAAGCTAGATCGTGCCCCGACCGGTCGGTGGGGCTTCCTGTAGCGCTGATGGGGTGTCGTGCCACGAGCACTGATCCATTAGGTTGCCGCCGGGCGGCCCTCGGCTCGAACAGGTTTCGCACATTCGATACAGGAGGTGATCCGATGATCTTTGTAGGCGACGATTGGGCCGAGGATCATCACGACATTCACGTGATGGACGAGCACGGCACCAGGCTGGCCGCGCGCCGGCTCCCCGAAGGTTTGGCGGGTGTTCGCGGGTTCCACGACATCGTGGCCGCGCACGCCCACGCCCCTGAGGAGGTGGTGATCGGCATCGAAACCGACCGCGGCCTGTGGGTCGACGCGCTGATCGCGGCCGGCTACCAGATCTACGCGATCAACCCACTCGCAGCGTCGCGATACCGCGACCGCCACCAGGTCTCCGG